>CAWKKK010000024.1:0-102581 GCA_963850165.1 uncultured Acidobacteriaceae bacterium
GCCGCTCTCGCCCAGCAGCAATACTGGAATGTCCACTCTGGCTACCAGCGCGGCTTGGGAACGGATCTTCCGCATGGCCGGGCTCGCCGCAATAAAGAACACGTCGTCGCCGACGTCCTCGGCTTCTCCTCCAACGACGGTTTTGCCCTGCCCCAGGGACTGGTCGATCACCGCATCCAGTTCCGCTTTCTGGAAGGGTTTGGTCAGGTAGTCATGCGCACCCAGGCGCATCGCCTGCACTACTTTCTTGGTGTCGTTGACGCAGGAAAGCATCACTACCTTCACTCCGGGCCGCTTCTGGCGGAGTTGCTCCAGCGTCTCCAGTCCGTCGATTCCAGGCATCAGCACATCGAGCAGCACCAGGTCCGGCTCCATGCCTTTGTCCACGCGTTGCAGAGCTTCTTCCCCGGTGGACGCAGTTTCCACTTTGTAGTCGTCGACTTCCAGCAGAGTCCGAATGTAGCGGAGCATGGCCGGTTCGTCATCCACCAGAAGAATCTTGGCGGTTTCCTTCATCGATTCTTTCCTTTGCCGACAGGGTTTGGGGAAGGTTTGAAGGGGATGAGAAAAGAGAATTTGCAGCCTGCGCCGGGATCGCTTTCGACCCAGATCTTTCCGCCCATGCCCTGCACCAGGCGGCGCACTATCGCCAGGCCGAGCCCCATGCCTTCCTGGTTTTCAGTGCCGGGCAGGCGGAAGAAGTCATCGAACACTTCTTGATGAAACTCTGGTGGAATTCCCGGGCCTGTATCGGACACGCTGACCTTCACGGAATTCGGCTGCGAAGTGTCCTCGCGGCGTCTCTCGCCGGCTGATGCAGGCTCGGCCGCCGCACGGCGCTCCCACATATAGGGTTCCGCGTGCAACCAGACTGTCCCGCCCTGGGGAATAAATTTGAAGGAGTTCTCCAGCAGGTTCGAAATTACCCGCTCCAGCTTGGGAGAATCAAAGGGAAACACCGGAAGCTTGTCGTTCGCCAGGAAGTAAAGCGCCAATCCCTTCTCCTGAAAGCGCATCGACCACAGGCGGCACATATCCGACAGGCAATGGTTGATATTGCCCGGCTCGAACAGCATCTTCAGGCCGCCGGTTTCGAGAGCGCTGTAGGTGAGGAAATCCTGGATGAAAGTTTGCAACCGTTTGCCGCTCGACTGCATGTCGCCAAGCACTTCCCGCTGGCGCGCATTCAACGGTCCCAGTTTCCCACTCTGCAGCAATTCCACATAGCCGTTCAGAATCGCCAGTGGCGTCTTCAGGTCGTGCGCCGCCGAGCCCAGAGCGTTGGTCGTGCGCTGGAATCGCTGCTGCAACTCGGAGTAGGCCTGCTGCAAGTCAGCCGGATCAGGTATGGCTTCTCCCGAAACGGGAGACACTGGCGGGCCAGCCTTTCCTTCAGCAGGTTCGGAAACACACATGTTCTTTTGCACGGTTGCCATAGGGGGCGCGACGGTCTAACACAGAGGGGGGATGCACTCGACTGCTTCAAAGAAGAATGCTGTACTAAAATCGTATGCTAGGCCGCTTTTCCCTGTCAACGAAAAATGCACGCTGATTACCCAAGTGTGGCAAAACCTTGCACTCGTCGAACGGTTAGGATTGCCTTCGGCGCACCCGCGCGGCGGAGACGCGACGGGGGCAAAGCGATCGAAAGTCCACGCTTTACCGGCTTTAAGGCCCCCGGACACCCCGAATTGACCGGATCTCTCTGTGTTTTCGATCCGGTTCCTTTCTCGATTGGCCCCTTATCTCAGGCTTTGGCCCCCAAGATGCTTGAAAGGTCCGGTTATAAGGACGAAGGAAGGGGTGTGCGTTGAAAGTTAAGACTCCAGCGGCCGAGCGTCGGCGGTGGCCGCGCTTGCCTTTGGCCATCCCGGTCTTTGTCAGAAGCCGGGCTGAGTCCGACAAGGAGTCTCTGGAGTTTGCCACCGCGCTCAACGTGTCAGCGGGCGGCATGTTGGTCGCGGTTCGGCGGTCCATCCCCTCCGCGGGTCAGGTTTCGCTTGAGATCCCCAGCGCTCCGTTAGCCGCGTTGGCTAACCTACCGAATGTTACCCGGAACCTGCTGGCCAAGGTGTTGCGCATGCAGCATGGCGAGGGCTACAACCTGGTCGGTTTGAAGTTCTCGCGACCGCTTCTCAACCACTCTTCCGCCAAGGCTCGACGGAAGTTAGCTTCTTCGCTGTGAAAATCTTTTCCCTCGTTTTTCCTTTGTTCTGAGCCGTTTTGAGGCCCTGCTGATTACCAGTTCTCACCCCTCCGAATCTTTAGTAAGTTGCTATTCATCAATCACATAGACTAAGCTGGCACAATAGGTCTTCCTCCCCTCTGTGTTTGGTTCTCCAGATGCACATCAGACGATAAGCCTGGGCTGCCGAAGCTGGGGTTCCGAGCCAAGATCCAAGCCATGGCGCACTTATGAGCACTTCAAATCCAGTCAGCGCGTTGATCCAGCCGCTCGGCGAGATGCCGCCCGAGGCGATCGTATTTGGGGGTACCGAGGCCATGCGAGCGCTCCGCGAGCGGTTGGCTAAAATAGCCGGCGCGAACGTCCCGGTGCTTATCCAGGGAGAGAGTGGCACGGGCAAAGACATTATCGCGCGCATGATCCATGCCTCTTCGCCGTGGAAGACGGGCCCATGGGTGAAGGTGAATTGCCCGGCGATTCCCGGGACGCTGCTCGAAAGCGAACTCTTCGGCTACGAAAAAGGAGCCTTCACCGGCGCCTACGGCATGAAACCGGGACGCGTCGAGATGGCGCACCGCGGCACTCTGTTCCTCGATGAGATATCTGAACTCGACATGGCGCTGCAGTCGAAGCTTTTGCAGCTCCTGCAGGACGGCCAGTTCTGCCGCATCGGCGCTCAGGAAGACAAGAAAGTGGAAGTCCGCGTGGTCTGCGCCACCAATCGAAAACTAGAAGAGGAAATTGCCGCCGGGACCTTCCGCGCCGACCTGTTCTACCGCATCAACGTCGTGAATCTGCACATGCCGCCGCTGCGCGAGCGTGCCGCCGACATTCCGCAACTGATCGGCTACTTCCTCGAATACTACAACCGGAAATTCAACGCGCGCGCCAACCCGCTCTCGGCCGAGTTAATGAACTCGTTGAAGAAATACCACTGGCCGGGCAACGTCCGCGAGCTGGAAAACCTGATGAAGCGCTATGTGATTCTGGGCACCGAAGAATCGATTTCCGGCGATCTGCACCCGCATGAACCGGATTTCTTCAGTGCCGACATTTCTGTGGATGGACCGATCTCGCTGAAAAAAATCACCCGCCAGGCCGTCCATGAACTGGAACGCAAGATTATCCTCAAAGTTCTGCAGCATCACCACTGGAACCGCAAACAGGCCGCCCGCGCTCTGAACATCAGCTACCGCGCCCTGCTCTACAAAATCCGCGATGCCGGCCTGCCCTCGAACCGCGCGCCCCGCCAAGCCCAGTCCGAGGAGCCCGCAAACCACCCCATCGCCGCCGACTGATTTCTCATTCCCCAAAGCCATCTGTCGCAAAAAGTCAGCCGGTGCAATCGGCGGGAAAGCAATCGTCTTTTCCCGTTTCCTGCACCGGCTCATTTGAAGCTTACGACGCTTGTTTGGACTGCGCACGCACCTTCGCCCAGCGCGCTCTTTGCGCCGCCGCGATGCGCTCTCGGGCTGCCGCTGACAACTGGCGTTTCATGCGTTTGCCGGAACTATATGAGGCCTGTAAACTTCTTGCCGTCACCTTGCTCAGCCCCGCAATCACTTTTTCCAGTTGTCTAAGCTCGCCCACCGCACGTTCACGTTCTTTTTTCAACTGCTCTAGAACCGCATCTAGATCAGCCATGCACGCTCCCTTTAGGGAAACCGCTTGCCCCTGAGCATACCTCATCTTGGGGTGTTAAGGTCAACGCCTAAAGTGCACATAGCACAAGAGTAAACAGCAACTCCCGCTTTTAACCCGAAGCCGATCCTTCCGCGAAAGCTCCGAATCCCTGCGACAGGACACGATTTCAACTTACTAACTTACTAACATTTCAACTTAATAACTACAGTAAATTACTTAGTAACTTAGGCTGTTCCTCGTCGTCAATTCGATTGACACCAAACGCGCGCGCGATCAGTCTGACCTCTAGAGGGGCCGCAAATCGTATCCTCCGCGTGACCCGGATGGGGAGTACTTACTGTGAACTATCTGCTGGTTCTGGGACTTGCCTTATTCAGCTCGGCGAGCGGAGCGCTGCTGGTGGCGCTGCTGCACTTGTCACGAAGCGAGCCATCGCGAACTCCGTCCCATCCCGAACCCGGTTGCCGCCCCGGACCAGGGAGTCGAGAATGACAACGACGAAGAGCCCGCCAGAGTCAGCGGCAGCGGCCGGGACCGCGCTCGTACTGTGCAAAGATCCGCCAGCTCTTCGATTAATCCTCGAATCACTACAGCCGCTTGCCATACGTCCAGAGGTCTGCGAGGACGGGTTTGTCGCGGCAAGCCTCTTGGACAAACAGAAGTTTGAGGCCGTAATCGTCGATCTGCTGCTGGGGGATGAGGCTCTGCTGGTCTTGCGGCAGCTCCGGTTTTCGCGCGCCAACCGCACCGCCGTTACCTTTGCTATCGCCACGGCGAGTGAGGGCCAAAATTCGGCCAGACCAGACTCGACCTTTGTCCTGCCGAGGCCCATTTCGGCCGCCGCGATCAATCAAACCCTGCGCGCCGCATTCGGCATGGTGGTGCGTGAGCGGCGGCGCTATTTCCGCTGCCCTGTTGCGGTTCCCGCCTTCGTCAGGGCGCGGCAGCCCGAGGATCTCCTGTGCCAAACCGTCAACATCAGCGAGGGCGGCATCGCGATCAACGCGCCTGCCCCGCTGGAGTCGGAGTGTCCCGCCCTGGTGCGTTTCAGCCTCCCCGACCGCACCAGCCAATTATTCGCCGAAACCAAGGTGGTCTGGCGTGGCCACGCCGGTCTGGTGGGGCTGGAGTTCCAATCCTTGCCTGCGCCGCAAAGGTCGGAACTACAGGAATGGCTCGCCCGCAAGCTCGATGAAACTCTTCCCGAAAACGTCGCAGCGATGTTTCGGGGCGTGGGTCAATCCTAGATTGAGGTCCGGCGGCTGCAGCCCAGGTTGAAGATCCTTGCTGCCATCCCAGGCGCAGCGCCGTGATTGTGCCTTGAATCTAACCCTCGGGTCGCGTCCGCCCTATTCCTATTTTTCGTTCCTCAGGCCATAATCATCTTCAATCGGCAAGGCCCAAAAGTCATTGGCGATGACTTCAAGCCGTCGCCGGCGAGGCGCACATGGCTCCGGTTCTAGTCTGGCTGATTCTGTTCCTATGCCTACTGATCTCGGTCTTCAAATACACGCTTGCGCTAATTCTGAAGTGGTCAGTTCCAAGAGCTACGGTCGAAAAGGACTACGCCTACCAGCCCACGGTGAGTGTTCTCATGCCTTGCTTCAACGAGGGCAAGACGGTCTACGAGACCATCGAGAGCATCAGCAATAGCAATTATCCCAACGACCGGTTTGAAGTGATTGCGCAGGACGACTGCTCGGTCGACGACAGCTACGAGTGGATGCTCAAGGCGCAGGGCGACTTTTCCAACATAAAAGTCAGGGTCGGACGCAATACCGTCAACAGCGGGAAGGCCCGCACCGTTTGTAACGCTTTGCAGCAGTCGACCGCAGATCTGATGATCTCCATCGATTCCGATTGCATTTTTCATCCCGACGCGATCCGCGAGCTGGCGGCATGCTTCTCGGAGCCGAAGATCGGCTCCGTCGGGGGCCGCGTCGGAGTAAGAAATCCCAACGAGAACGCGATCACCGCCATCCAGACATTCATTTACTACGCCGCGTTCCAGATCTACAAAGTCCCGGAGAATTGGACGCGCAGCATCGGCTGCATCAGCGGATGCCTGTTCGCTATCCGGCGCGAACTGCTGCTCGAGATCGAGCCCAAGATTCGCAGCCGCCACTGGTTCGGCATTCCCGTCAACCAGGGCGAAGACCGCTTCCTCACCCATCAGACGCTATTGCGCGGCTACGGAACTTACATCAACAACGATGCCCTGTGCTGGACCACGGTGCCGGCCACGTTGACTGAACTATTCAAGCAGCAGCTCCGCTGGAAGCGCAGTATCGTACGCGATCTTTTCTACACGTTGCGGACGCTGCCCCAGCACGTCTGGACTCTGCATCCCAACACCGTGCTAACGCTGGTGTTGACGCCACTCGGGGCGTTGCTTGGATTGCTGGTGGTTCTCACCATGATGTCCGGCAATCCGATGGAACTGGCTGGCCCGGGGCCGCTGATTGGCTACCTTGCCATTGCTGCGATCTTAGGATTTGTGATCAGAAAATACAGCGCGCGAGAAGCGGTCAACAATCCGCTCGCCTTCGGTGCTTACTTAGCCTGGACGGTGGTCAGCAGCTTATTTCTTACGACGCTGGCGTTGTGCACTCTGGATTCCAGGGATTGGGGCACGCGCACCATAGAACAAGAACGGGGACAGGAGGCCACGGATGGCGACCGAGGTCGTCAAGAAAGTGCCTGACGCAAAAGCTTCCGTGATCCAGCCGATTCTGTACAAGTCGGTGGTCACGGTCTACCGCATCTTCGCCATAGTAACGCTCTACGTGGTGCTCCTGGGGGTGGTGGCGTATGGCTTCGTCATGGGCTTCTATGCCTTGAACACGTCCTGGGCTGCGCCCGTAATTCTTTCTCCGGCGGATGACAAGAGCCTCGATTTCACCGAGAAGCTGGTGACCAGCCGGCAGACTCTCGAAGATTTGAACGTAGACATGAAAAAACTGGGAGACGGCGTCGCGGAAATGACCAAGCACCGCGCCACCCTCGAAGCCCTCGAGCCCGAGCTTCAGGTCGCCATCGCCCGCGAACAACAACACAACCGGGCCACCGGCCCGCAGCTTCTGGACTTAGACAAACAGAAGCAGGCCGACAATGTGAAAACGCAAGCGGTGCTGGCGCAAGTGCGGGAAGTGGAAGCCGCCATCGACAAAGACCTTGCGGCCGGCTTGATTACGAAAGGCGATGCTGCGACTCAGCGGGCGGCGCTCAATCAGGTTCAAAGCTCGTATACCGACAGCAAGATCGGCGAGATTCTGCTGACCGACAACATTCTGGAGAAGACTACCACCGACACCAAGACTCTCGACGTGCTCGACAAGCAGGCCGAATTGATCTCGGAGATTGCGCAGTTAGACATTGCGATTGGCGTGGCGCAAAAGCAGATGTATGAAGAAACGAAACAGATCACCCGGCTGAAAGAGGCGCTGGCCACGGCGAAGCAGACGCCCTATTACCTCAGCGTCTCTGGAAATAACGCGGTGAACTTTGCTTTCGTCCCCTACGACAACCAGAGCAGCGCGTCCCCCGGCTCCGCGGTCTACGACTGCTACCTGAACATGATCGTGTGCCGGAAGGTGGGCACGGTGAAGCAGATTTTTGCCGGTGAAGAACACGCCATTCATCCCATCTTCAGGACCGACATCCGCGGCTTCCTCATCCAGATGCAACTGGACCATCCCGAATCCGCGAAGTCGAAAACCGTATTTCTGAACCGCAAACCGCTTTTCTTTTGACCTCTTTCTGATCTTCGTTTCGGATCTTCATTTCGAGGAGACGCTAGATGCCCATGAGCAAAGTAAAGTCTGGAATAAGTCTCACAACGTTCCCAGGAAGAATCAGCGCGGCTTTTGCGATTGCGACGCTGCTGATTCCTTCCGCTTTTGCGGACGAGGCCAAGGGCAACAACGACGCCAGGAATAGGAACAAAGACCAGCAGGCCTATTGCAGATACCTGACGGAGCAGGCCGCAGCCCAGCGCGATCTTCTGATGACGCCGGATGCGGTTGCCGGCATAACTCAGCCCAACACCGGTTTGCCCATGCAGGCGGTGTGGGGAGTCTCGGGCAACCTCTCCAGCGTGAGGAAGGGCGTTTTGACCATGGATGCGGCGCGCAAAAACTGCGACCTCTATGCCGCGGCCACTTCCACCCAGCAAGATATCCAATATGCCCTGCCCAGCCTCGAGAAGCAGGCGCTGCAGCACCGGTTGGAGCTGATCCAAGAAGCCTCCGATAGCCTGGCCGCGCTCACCGCCACAACCAGAAAGATGATGGAAGCGCAGAACATTACGCGCCCCATGGCTTTCGCTCTGCAAACCTCCAGAATCAAGCTGGACGCGGACCGCGCCGACACGCAGTCGAAGGCCGTCTCGCTTTATACGCCGCAACTGAGCGACAGGCCGCTGAAGGAATTGGTCGCCGAGAAGCAAGGCATGGAAGTGAACCAGCAAAAGGCGCTCGACAAACTGAATCGCCAGAATAATTGGGATGTGGCACTGTCAGTAGGGGAACACCAGCAGATTGATCCGTGGATCGATAGCCGCGGAGCGTACGGCGAGGTTTCGATCAGCTACAATCTTGCCAGCCACGCCATCAACAAACACTTGGACCACGCGGCCGAAGCCTACGACGACTGGAAGAAAGTTCAGGAAGGCGATGTCATCCGCAATGCCGACATCCTGAAGCAGCAGGTGGTGGACGGAATCTCCGTCCAGGAGAGCCGGCTGAAAGCTCTTCAGGAGGAGCAGAAGCAAATTGAAAGCAACCTTCAACTTGTGAGCAGCGCCGACACCACCGCGGCCCTGGATTTCCGTAACCAGCTAACTACGGCGCAGTTGCTCCTGAATATCGAGATCGGCGATGCCACGTTTCGCCTCGACCGCCTGCGGGAGTTTCTCAAAAAGAATTTCTAATCAATGGATGATGGCTTACAAATTGGACCCTGAAGTGCGCCACTCAGATCTCTGGCGAAGGACGAAGACCAAAGGCAGCTTAAACACGGAGGTCACAGGGGTTCACGGGGGAATTCTACCTCCTCGAAAAGAACGCACACAGGACAATCCTCCGCGTTTTGCGCACCGCAGGCCATAGCATCTAAGATTGCCGGTACGCTGACTATGTCCACAAGTGCCATCTCGTTCCGCCGTTGGGTTGGGGGAAACGCCCGCCATAATCCGCTGGCGGCCACAGGGGCTGTGCTGGTCATCGTCTTTGTGACCTTCGCGCTGTTCGCTCCCTGGATCGCGCCGCAGGATCCTGCTGCCATCAATCTTCCCGCGCGTCTCGACCCTCCATCGCGCGCGCACTGGTTCGGCACTGATGAACTGGGCCGCGACATTCTCTCGCGCATCGTCTACGGCCCTGGATTTCCGTAACCAGCTAACTACGGCGCAGTTGCTCCTGAATATCGAGATCGGCGATGCCACGTTTCGCCTCGACCGCCTGCGGGAGTTTCTCAAAAAGAATTTCTAATCAATGGATGATGGCTTACAAATTGGACCCTGAAGTGCGCCACTCAGATCTCTGGCGAAGGACGAAGACCAAAGGCAGCTTAAACACGGAGGTCACAGGGGTTCACGGGGGAATTCTACCTCCTCGAAAAGAACGCACACAGGACAATCCTCCGCGTTTTGCGCACCGCAGGCCATAGCATCTAAGATTGCCGGTACGCTGACTATGTCCACAAGTGCCATCTCGTTCCGCCGTTGGGTTGGGGGAAACGCCCGCCATAATCCGCTGGCGGCCACAGGGGCTGTGCTGGTCATCGTCTTTGTGACCTTCGCGCTGTTCGCTCCCTGGATCGCGCCGCAGGATCCTGCTGCCATCAATCTTCCCGCGCGTCTCGACCCTCCATCGCGCGCGCACTGGTTCGGCACTGATGAACTGGGCCGCGACATTCTCTCGCGCATCGTCTACGGCGCGCGCATCTCGATGCTGGTGGGCAGTAGCGTTGTCGCCACATCGCTTGCGCTCGGCCTCATCATCGGTTCCATCGCCGGCTACTATGGAGGAGGCATCGACCGCTTCGTCAACGTAATCCTGATGAATGCGTTCCTCTCGTTCCCAGGAATCCTGCTGGCCATTGCCTTCATAGCTTTTCGCGGTCCCGGCATCTTCAATCTGGTGCTGGCGCTTTCGCTCGGCGGATGGGTCGGGTACGCGCGCCTGGTCCGCGGACAAGTGCTCGCGGCGCGCGAGCGCGAATTCGTCGAAGCCGCGCGCGCGCTTGGGGCGAGCGACGTGCGCATCATTGTCCGCCACATTTTGCCGAACATTATTCAGCCTGTGATCGTGCAGGCCGCGATCGGCATGGCAGGAGCCATCCTCGCCGAAGCCACCATGAGCTTTCTAGGACTCGGCGTGCCGCCACCGACGGCCAGTTGGGGGACGATGCTCAACGACGGCCGCGCTCACCTGTTCGACGCGCCGCATCTGGTGCTGTTTCCCGCGCTGGCTGTGATGCTGGCGGTGCTGTCGTTCAACTTCATCGGCGATGCGCTGCGGGATTATCTTGATCCGCGTTCCCGCATAGAGGCAGGGTTATAGCGGACGAGGTCAGCGCTACAGGAAATACTGTAAGCCAGCTTGGTTCGGGCCGTATCCACCTGTAACTAAATGCCAGAACTTTACAAATTGTTATCCCGGCTAATTGATTTACTCCTCAAACATTTAGAGTTCCGAGCCATTTCGCAGCTCAAATTGCCCGCAACATTTCTTGACACTCTGGGTTTCCTTTTTCGTGAATGGCCACAACGTCGCAATCCAGACTTCAGGAGGATAGGAAGAGACAACATGAAGAGCGAAATTAAGTTTGCATTATTGAGCATAGCTCTAGCGGCCTTCACCCTGCCAGGGCTGGCGCAAAGCGCCGACGCATCCACTCAAGGGTCGGCAAGCGGCCCTACGCCCGCGGCGCAAGGTTCGACATCAGCCAACGGCCAAGTTACCGGCCAAACCATCAACCAGCGCAAGGAGAACCAACAGGACCGCATTGCTCAAGGCGTGAAGAGCGGTGAACTTACTGCGGGCGAAACTGCGAACCTGGAGAAAAAGGAATCGAACCTGAACAGGAAGAGCGCGATATGCGCAGCCTGGATAATGGGCATTTGACTGCCGCGGACAAAGCTACGCTGAATCAGCAGCAGAACAAGCTGTCCAATCAGATCTATGACGATAAGCACAATGCGACCGCGCAGAACACCGACCCGAAGAGTGAAGTCGGCAAGCGGGCTGAAAACCAGCAGGACCGTATCGCGCAGGGCATCCAGAGCGGACGACTGAACGCCAACGAAGCGGCTCACCTGGAAAGCAATGAGGCAAAGATCAATCAAGAAGTTCGTGCCGACAGAAAAGCCAACGGCGGCAAGCTGACCGCCCAGGAAAAGGCGCAGGTCAACCGCCAGCAGAACCGCATGTCACGCCAGATCTACCAGGACAAGCACAACGGCCGACGCTAGTTAAGCAGATCATCGAGAGGACGAGCGAAGGAGAGCAGTAGCAACGCCCCCGGCGTTCCCGGGGGCGTTTTTATTTGCCCGGGCTGCAAGCTGCTCAAAACACGTCAAATCCACTTCTTGACTAACATCGCATATTGCGATATAAATATTGCGATCTGGCATATGAAACTGGGAGAGAAAATTCGTTACCTGCGCGAAGTGGAAGGCTCGTTGCGCGGCCTCGGCCGTCCCATGACTCAACAGGAAATGGTGAAGGCGGTTCGGCAGGAACTGCGCAAAAGTATCAGCCAGTCGTATTTGTCACAGATCGAAAACGGCGCGCGTCCGCACATGACGCAATCGTCGCGCGCGCTACTGGCGAAGTTTTTCAAGGTGCACCCCGGCTTTCTGGTGGATGATCCCGAGGGCTATCACACGGAGCTGACCTCAGACTTGCGCACGACCGAGGGCCAGCTTGATGTCTGGCTGCTGCAGGGGTCGGAAAAGTTTATTGGCGATCCGGAAGTGAGCGACGTGCTGATCAAGGCCGCGCGCGAGAAAGACACGAGGCGCTGCCTGTTGCTGCTGGGCGCGATTCTGGACACGCCTGGATTGGCCGAGCGACTGCTGGAGGCGTTGAGGCCGGAGTTAATGG
This sequence comes from uncultured Acidobacteriaceae bacterium, assembly GCA_963850165.1. GTDB lineage: Bacteria > Acidobacteriota > Terriglobia > Terriglobales > Acidobacteriaceae > Sulfotelmatobacter. The sequence continues at coordinate 11,938 of CAWKKK010000024.1, forward strand.
CAAAAGGAAATCCGCTGCGGGGAAAACAAATTCGCGCTGCCAGCGCAGAAGGAAGGAGAATCCGATGAATTATTCCGTGACCTGGGCGGACTTCTACCTGGTCTGTTTCGCGGTGGGATTCTGCTTCAGTTTCCTTTCTTTTTTATTTGGAGGTGCCCGCGCCAGCCGGCTGCATCTGCCGCATTTTCATGGGCACGTCGGCGGGGCACATCTGCCATCGGCCAGTGTTCCGGCCACGCATGGGTCGGCTACGGCTGGGCACGGGCCGCTGGCTGGCGCGCAAACGCACCAGTCAGGCGGAGTTTCTCCGTTCAACTTTGTCACGCTGACGGCGTTTCTCGCCTGGTTTGGCGGGACAGGATATCTGCTTACGCGCTATTCGGGCCTTTGGGTTGGTTTTGGGTTGGTGGCTTCAGTCGTGAGTGGACTGGTGGCCGCATGCATCGTGTTCCTTTTCCTGAGCAAGGTGCTGATTTCCGAGGACGAAAACATGGATCCGGCGGACTACGAAATGGTGGGAGTGCTGGGCCGGGTTTGCAGCTCCATCCGCGAAGGCGGAACGGGCGAGATGGTTTACACACAAATGGGAACACGCCGGGTGTGCGGAGCGCGCAGCGACGATGGCAGCGCCATCGCCAAAGGAACCGAAGTTGTGGTCACGCGCTACGACAAGGGAATCGCTTACGTGCGGTTGTGGAGCGAGATGTCGGGGGAGGAATAGGCAGCTTTGCCTTGAGTTTATAGAACTGCATTCGTAGGAGGAGGGGTTATGCCGGAGATGTCACGGATGGTAGAGATTTGGATTTTTGCCGGGCTGGGAGTGATGGTCCTTCTGTTCCTGATGAGCGGAATGGCCAGGCTATATCGCAAAGCGGGGCCGCACGAGGCGCTCATCGTGTATGGCCTGGGCGGGACGCGTGTGGTGCAGGGGCACGGCACGCTGGTGCTTCCGATGGTGCAGGTGTGCAAGGACCTGTCGCTGGAGCTAATGTCGTTCGATGTAGCGCCGCAGCAGGATCTTTACACAAAACAAGGCGTCGCGGTGACGGTGGAAGCTGTGGCGCAGATCAAGGTGAAGTCTGACCGGGAATCTGTGTTGACGGCGGCTGAGCAATTCCTGACCAAGAGCGACCAGGAGCGCGAGGCGCTGATCCGGCTGGTGATGGAAGGCCACCTGCGGGGAATCATCGGGCAGCTAACGGTGGAAGAGATCGTGAAGCAGCCGGAAATGGTTTCAGACCGCATGCGCGGAACCTGCGCCGAAGACATGAACAAGATGGGGCTCGAGGTGATCTCGTTCACCATCAAGGAAGTGCGCGACAAGAACGAATACATCACCAACATGGGCAAGCCGGATGTGGCGCGCATTAAGCGTGACGCAGACGTTGCCACGGCAGAGGCCGATCGCGATACGGCGATCAAGCGCGCGCTGGCGCAACGGGAATCGGCTGTGGCCAAGGCGCAGGCTGATCAGGAGCGCGTGCTGGCGGAAACGCTGTCTCTCGCCAAGCAGGCGGAATCGCAGCGCGATTTGGAAGTGAAGAAAGCGCAATTCCTGGAAGTCACGAAGCGGCAACAGGCGCAGGCTGACAAGGCTTATGACATCCAGACCAACATCATGCAGCAGCAGGTTATCGCCGAGCAGGTGAAGGTGCAGCAGATCGAGAAGGAACAACAGGTCAAAGTGCAGGAAGCGGAAATCAACCGGCGGGAGAAAGAGCTGATTGCGACAGTGTTGAAGCCGGCGGAAGTCGATCGTCAGCGGATCGAAACTCTCGCCGCGGCCGAGAAACAGCGCCTGATCGCCGAAGCAGAAGGGCATGCTTCGTCGATTCGTGCACAGGGCGAGGCTGAATCGGAAATCATTTTCAAGAAGGGCGAAGCGGAAGCCAAAGCCATGAATGTGAAGGCTGCGGCGTACCAGGAATACAACCAGGCGGCGGTGATTGACCGGCTGTTTACCGCGATGCCGGAGGTGGTGAGGGCGCTGGCCAGTCCGCTGGCGAACGTCGACAAGATCACCATCGTCTCGACTGGAAACGGTGATGCGTCGGGGATGAACAAAATCACTGGCGACATCGCGAAGATGGCGGCACAGGTGCCGGCTTTGTTCGAGACGCTTTCGGGCATGCCGCTGGCGGAACTGCTGGGTAAAGTGCGGCAGATCGGGGACAAGACGGCGAAGCCGCCGGTGGTGGATGCGACGAAGTAATTGTGGGAGGGGCGAGCTTCGGCTCGTCCCTCCTCGGTTCTTTGGCAGGAACTTTCAGGAGCAGGAGATGGCGAACAAATCGAAGCATACCGGGTTGGGCATTGCGCTGGGGGCGGCGCTGGGCGCGGTTGCTGGAGTTCTGGCCGGTCACATTGCGGTCTGGCTGGGCATTGGAATTGCGATTGGAATGGCGCTGGGCGCGTCGTTCCACGGGAAGGAAAAGGAGTGTCCCGAGTGTGCCGCTCTGCATCGGGCACATGAAGTAAATCAGAAGCAGCTACAGAGCTAAAGCTCAAAAAGGAGTCCACCATGGCATTACTGGAGCGTGTTTCCACATTAGTCCGGGCCAACCTCAACGACCTGATCGATAAGGCCGAGGAGCCGGAGAAGATGATCAAGCAGGTAATTCTCGACATGCAGAACCAGCTTCTGCAGGTCAAGACGCAGGTGGCGATTGCGATTGCCGACCAGCATCTGCTGGAGAAGAAACAGAAAGAGAATGAAGACAAAGTGGCCGAGTGGATGCGCAAGGCCGAGTTGTCGGTCGACAAGAAACAGGACGACCTGGCGCGCGCGTCTTTGCTGCGTGTGGAAAGCTATCGCGACATGAGCGAGAGCTTCGCACAGCAGGTGGCTGATCAGAAGGCGCAGGTGGAGAATTTGAAATCGGCGCTGCGCCAACTGGAGCAGAAGCTGGCCGAGGCGCAGGCCAAGGCCGATCTGCTGATCGCGCAACATCGCCGCGCCCGCGCCGTGGGCAAGGCCAGTGACGCGCGATTAGCCATGGGCGATGGCTCGAAGGCCGCAGCTTTCGACCGCATGAAGCGCAAGGTAGCGCATTCCGAGGCGGTGGGCCAGGCTAAGTCGGAGATTGCGGGTGAGAATATAGAAGACCGTCTGGCCGCGCTGGAGAAAGAGGATCGCATTGAGCAGTTGCTGGCGGAGTTGAAGACCAAGCGGGGAGCGTGATGGAAAAAGCTAATACAGCGCGGGTCGTGGGGATGGTGATTGGAATCGTCATTCTTATATTAGCTGTGCTGTGGAGGCGGCTTGCACGCTGAGCGGACGGCTCAGTGCATCGTGGGGATGCCTCGATGCTGAGGTTGAGCGAACAGGGATCCCTCCGACCTGGTGCAAATACATAGAGTCTGTCTCGGGTGATTTCAAGCCTGCCACGGGAATCGGTGCTGCGCTTGCATCCATTGACCGGTTAGCCCGCATCTCTGTAATCTTGGAACAGAAATTTTGGGTTCGAATTCTGCCATTCCATTCCGAGATGAAGGAACATTCATGAAGGAAGTTGCAATTCTGCTACTGGTCGCGTTGCTTCTGAACGGTTGTGGGACAAGCTCGACAGCGACCCAGACGGCGGCGGGCGGGACCTGGTCAGCCCAGATGCTCGGTGGAGAGGGTTCGGCCTCCGGGTTCAGCTTTATCACGGAGTTTTCGGTGAGCGGCGGTGGGGGTGGGCTGACCATCTCGAGCTTTCAGTTCGTCACCTACAACAGCAGGACCAGCTGTTTCCCCGTATTCCCCTTGAACGGAGGAGGAACAGTGACCGGGACGATGACCTTGGTCGAGAATCCGAATACTTACGCAGTGACCGGCACGCTTGTGTTCACGGTGCAGTCGGGGGGCAACATGCTTGTTCTAAACGGAACCGTGACCGGAACGGAAAATGGATTAAATGGGACCACGCTTTCCGGCGCGATGGCCACCGGTACGTGGACGTTTACCGGCAGCGGTACACCGGCGGGATGTAACGACACGAGCGGCAGTTTCACCATGACCCAGTCCTGAAGTTGGCGGATTCTCAGAACCAATCGCTGCGGTAGGCGACCCACCATGAGACGTAAAGGATGGGAATGGTTGAGGCTAGGCCCCACCAAAGCGGCAACAGAAAATCTGCCAGCAGGCCGAGCACCGTGAAAGTCATCCAGAAGATTTTCCTTTCCATAGAGTAATTGTAGGCTGGCGGCGCAGCAGAGGGCAGCAGTGCTGTCGGCCAAGCACTTTCGTCACGTGCCGGCTCTGCTATAGAGTGGGAGCGATGAAGCGCTCACTGCAACAGATCGCTGAAGCAGTTGAAGGCCGTGTTCAAGGGGATGGGAGTGTCGAGGTCTGCGGCGTGGCCAGCATTGGATCGGCTTCGCAGCACGACTTGGTGTTTGTGGAGGAAGAAAAATATCTTCCGCGGGCGTTGCAGTCTGGCGCGGGTGCGGTGATTGCGGGAGAGTTTGCCGCGGGAACGTCCGCTGCGGGATCGTCCGGGAAACCGCTGCTCATCAGTCGTCATCCCAGGCTGGCCTTCGCGCGGGCGGCGCGCTTTCTGCGGGGGGCGAATCGCGAGGGATCAAACGTTGGTGTACACGCTACCGCCGTGGTGCGTCCTTCGTCGCGCCTTGCTCCCGATGCGGTGGTGGAGGAATACGCCGTGATCGCCGATGACGCGGAAATCGGCGAGGGCACGCGGATCGGCGCCGCTTGCGTCATTGGGCGGGGAGTGAAAATTGGGCGGGAGTGCGAAGTTTACCCCCACGTCACGATTTATCCCGGGGCCACGTTAGGCGATCGGGTGATTGTGCATGCGGGCGCGGTGCTGGGGAGCGATGGCTTCGGATATGTGCGCGACCCGAAGAGCGGACGGCACGAGAAATTTCCGCAGGCCGGAAGGCTGGTGATCGAAGACGACGTGGAGATTGGCGCCAACACGACCATCGATCGTGGGGCGCTCGACGAAACACGCATTGGACGGGGAACGAAAATCGATAATCTTGTTCACATTGGCCACAACTGCAGTATTGGGCAGAATGTGGTGATCGCCGCGCAGACCGGGCTTTCCGGCAGCATCGTGATTGGGAATGACGTCATGCTCGGAGGGCAAGTGGGCATTGGCGAACGAGCGCGCATTGAAGAAGGTGTGATGCTGGGCGGGCAGGGCGGTGTGCTGCCGAATAAAGTTTTGCGCGGGAAGGGTGTGGCTTTTTGGGGAACTCCGGCGCAGCCCGTGCGGCAGTATCTGAAACAGTTGGCGGCGCTGGCGCGGTTGGCTGGAAAAAAGTAACATCGGTTTCCGGCTGCCGGATAACGCGGACGCTGGATGCCGGGAGCCGGCATATGGCGATCGTGGTGATTGGCGGGCACTCGCGAAGCGTAGGAAAGACCAGCGTGGTTGCGGAGCTGATTTACGCCTTGCGCGAATACGATTGGACCGCCGTGAAGATTACGCAGTATGGACATGGAGTTTGTTCCGCCAATGGAGCACCCTGCGACTGCGCCACGGCCGATCACACCTGGGTGATTACCGAGGAGAAGGATCGCGGGGCGGCGTCGGACACATCGCGTTTTCTAGTGGCGGGTGCGGTGCGTGCGTTGTGGGTGCGTACCGAGCAGGGCAGGCTGGCCGAAGCCATGCCGGCTCTGCGGCAGCGGCTTGAGTGGTCACGTCATGTGATTCTGGAATCGAACAGCGTGTTGAAGTTCTTGCGGCCTGACTTGTATCTCACGGTGCTCGATCCCGGCACGGAAGACTTCAAGAATTCGGCACGGGAATTTCTTGACCGTGCCGGTGCGGTGATTCTTCACGATGGCTCATCCTCGGGATCGGTGTGGCAAGGCGTTTCCTTGAAGCCAGTGGCGGAGCGGCCGGTGTTTCGGATTACGCCTCCGCCTTACGTGACGGCGGAGATTGTGGAGTTTGTGCGGAGATTTCTGGTGACGGCGGGGAAAGCAGATTCCTCGCGGGAAGCCCGCTCGGAATGACAAACCTCTTTTGCTATTCTTGGGGGTGCGACAAATTCATTCCAGCGCCTGGTTGTTGATAGGTCTCTCTTCGCTGCTGCAGGTTCTGATTTTCCCTCTTCCCGAGCTTTACGTTTTATCGTGGGTGGCATTTGCTCCGCTGATCGTGGCGTTGTTGCGCGCTCGGCCGGTGGGCGTGCTGGAGATCGACGGCTCCGTCGATCTTCAAGCGGCGAAACCGGGGCAGGCATTTCTGCTGGCCTACACTTCAGGAATCGTCTGGTATGCGGGCACGTGTTACTGGATTTATAACACCATGCACGAATTCGGCGGCCTGAGCACGCCGCTGGCTCTGCTGGCTCTTTTTCTCTTCTGCCTTTATCTGGGGCTGTATCACGGCCTGTTCGGTTTGCTGCTGAGCTTGACGGTTGGACCGGGCCGCGACAAGCGCCGTGCCCTCGTGGCTACACCATTTCTGTGGGTTGCGGTGGAGTTGGCGCGGACGCTCGTCACCGGCTTCCCGTGGAACCTGCTGGGCACGGCGCAGGTGGATAACATCTCGCTCAGCCGAATTACCACCTGGACGGGCGTCTACGGAGTCTCATTCGAGATCATGCTGGTGAATGTGGCTGTGGCGGCGGCATTTCTGGTGCCTAGAAAAAAGCGCAGCACGCTACTGATGGCCTCACTCGCGGCGGCTGCGGTGCTTCAGGCCGGCAGGCTGGTGGAGGCTCCCGCGTTCCCGACGGATCACACTGCGCTGCTCGTGCAGGAGAACATTCCGGTGGATGCTACCTGGACGCGCGACAGGTTCGAGCGCACGCTGCGCGAACTGGCTGATCTCAGCGTGAAAGCAGCTTCTAATTCTTCGGCCGCGCCCGCGTCGTCTCCGAGCAAGGTTGATCTGATCGTCTGGCCTGAGTCTCCCGCGCCTTTCTTCACGAACGATCCGCTCTTTCGCGATCCGGTGAGCGAGATGGCTCGGGAATCCCACACTTGGGTAGTGACGGGAGGCATCGGTAGCACATCTGTAATGCAAGGCGGCAAGTCCGCGTCGCAAGTGTTCAACTCGGCCGCGCTCATTAGTCCCTCTGGAGATTGGACAGCGCGTTATGACAAAGTACATCTGGTGCCGTTCGGAGAATATTTGCCGTTCCCCCGGCTGTTTGCGTTCGCCGGCGGCTTGACCAAAGAGGTGGGAGAGTTTCAATCAGGAGCGTCGCGAGCGCCGCTGGACGCGGGTGGCATACGGCTCGGAGTTTTCATATGCTACGAGTCTGTGTTTCCCGGCGAAGTCCGCGAGTTTGCTCAGCAGGGCGCGCAGGTATTGGTGAATCTATCGAACGACGGCTGGTATGGTGACAGCGGCGCCTACGCGCAGCACCTGAATCAAACGCGCATGCGAGCGATTGAGAATGACCGGTGGCTGTTGAGCGCGACGAACACGGGGGTGACGGCCTCGATCGATCCCTACGGCCGAACCGTGGCGCGGCTTCCACGCAAAGAACGGGGCGCGCTGGTTGCCCCTTATGCCCTCACCTCCGTAACCACGTTTTACACGCGCCACGGTGACTGGTTCGCGTGGCTGTGTGCGATAATTTCAGTAGTAGCGCTGGTCACGCGCTTCGGGCTTCGTATCAAGAAGGTTGAAACATCCTCATGAATCAAGAGTTGGAACAGGAATACGGGACGTTGAGCAAGAAGGTACGCGAACTCCGGGAGTATCTTTGACGCGGACAAGCTCCGTCCGCAACTAGCCGAAATCGAGAAGCAGTCCGCCGAGCCGAATCTCTGGTCGAATCCGCAGCGTTCGCAGCAGGTGATGCGCGAAAAGAAGCGTCTGGAGCACCTGCTCGCGACCGACGCCGACCTGGCCCGCCGCGGCGACGACATCGCCGCTTACTTTGAGCTGGCAAAGGAAGGCGAAAACGTCGACGGTGAATTGCGCCGCGACGTCGACTCGCTGCGCGAATTGGTCGACAAGCTTGAGACCGAGACGCTGCTCTCCGGGCCAAACGATGCGCTTAATGCGATTGTGACCATTCATCCCGGCGCGGGCGGGACAGAATCCCAGGACTGGGCCGACATGCTGCTGCGAATGTATTTGCGGTGGGCGGAGCGGCAAGGATTTGAGACAGTGCTTTACGATTACCAGCCCGGCGAAGAAGCGGGGCTTAAGTCGGCGACCTTTGCGGTGAATGGCGAGTATGCTTTTGGACTGCTCAGCAGCGAGATCGGCGTGCACCGGCTGGTGCGGATTTCTCCTTTCGATCAGGCCAAGCGGCGGCATACCTCGTTTGCCAGCGTTTTTGTTTCCCCCGAAATCGACGACAGCATTGATGTGGTCATCAAGCCCGAAGATATTCGCACTGACACCTACCGGTCGAGCGGCAAGGGCGGGCAGCACGTCAACACGACGGATTCGGCAGTGCGGATCACGCACATCGCCACCGGTCTGGTGGCAAGCTGCCAGAATGAGCGCTCGCAGCACAAGAATCGCGAACGCGCCATGAGCATGCTGCGCTCCAAGCTCTACGAATTCGAGATGGAGAAGAAGCGCGCCGCCACGAAGAAAATTGAAGATTCGAAACTCGACAACGATTTCGGTTCGCAGATTCGTTCCTACGTGCTGCAGCCTTACCGCATGATCAAGGATCATCGGACCAAGACCGAGGTGGGTGACGTAGACCGCGTGATTGACGGAGATTTGCAGCCATTCATCCGGGCGTATTTGCTGGCGCGGCGCGGGGAGAAACAATAATGGGCGCGCAACCGGCAAAAGCATCGGCCGTGAAAGGGAAATCGGTGAAGCTTGGTCCGCGTTTCCTGCACGCATTTAATTTTGCCGCTGAGAAGCACGCTGGGCAGACGCGCAAAGCCTCGACGACTCCCTACATCGCGCACCTAATGGGAGTTGCCTCGCTGGTGCTCGAGTTCGGGGGCGACGAAGATATGGCCATCGCGGCGCTGCTGCATGACGTGGTGGAAGACTGCGGCGGCGTGCCTATGCTGAAAGAAGTCCGGCGGCGGTTCGGGAGCCGTGTAGCGAAGATTGTGGATGGCTGCACGGATTCCGTTACGTATCCCAAGCCGCCGTGGCGTGAACGCAAAGAGGCGTATATCCGGCATTTGAAGACCGCCGATGCGGAAACCAGGCTGGTCTCTGCCGCGGACAAACTGAACAATGTGCGCTCTATTCTTTCCGACTATCGCGAGGTTGGAGAGTCGATCTGGGCGCGCTTCAATGGCGGGCGCGATGGAACTCTTTGGTACTATCGAGCGCTGTTGGAGGAGTTTCTGCGGGCTAAGCCGAACCGGTTGATTCGAGAATTAGAACTTGCGGTCCGGGAAATTGAAGCCGCGGCTGGTCCGGTAGGCCTTCAGGTTATTTCTTCGCAAGTTCGGAGGTGAACTCATGCCGCGGACGATCGATCTAATTCGCGCCTCCAAGCTGCCGTCGAACATGATGCAGTTTGCGGCCAAGGGTGCGCTGCAAGTTCCGCCCGACGAAAATATTGAGATTCTGGTTTACCTCGCCAAACATAATAAGATTTTCGGCGACACCGCCCGCATGACTTTGGCAGGCTGGGATGAGAAGGCTTCTCTGGCTGCGGCTGGCGATCCGAAGACCTCGCGCGAAGTGCTCGACTATTTGATCGCGTCCGAGAATCTCCGCCCCAATCTGCTGCCTGCGTTGCTGGAGAATCTGTCCGTCCCGGATAGTCAGATAGCCAGGTTTGCCGTCTCTGCATCCCGAGAAGGAATCGAGGCCATGCTGCATAGCCCGCGCGTACGGGCTTCGTCGGCGACACTGGAGGCTCTCCGAGCGAACCCATATTTGAAGGCGGAGCAGTCGTCCGCCCTTGCCAGTCTGCTGAACGTGAGCCAGCCGAAGCCGCCCGCTTTGGATTCGAGCAGCGCGCAGCTCATTGATGAAGCGGCCACGGATGAAGCAGCTGCGGATGAAGCGGTCGTGACGAAGCCTGGAGAACCCGCCCACGATGCGGCCCCCCTCGCCGGCGACGAAGCTGGAGAAGTTCCCGACGAAACTATTTCTGTTTACCTTGCCGAGCACGCGACAGAGATTGCCGCCGAGCAGGACAAGCCGTTCCAGCCGGTCGGCGGGATCGTGGATTTGCTCGGAACTGACTATTTCCCGGTGTCGGAAAACAAAGAGATGTCGGAGATTGGCGGCAGCGCCCAGAAAGTTGCGGCTGAGTCTTCCACCTCCGCTTCCGCCGCGGCCGCGCTTTCAAAACCTGTTGCCGCTGTGCATGCTGAACCTGCCCGGCGTGACAATACGATGCAGAAGATCAATCGGCTTGACGTGAAGGGGCGCATCCAGCTGGCGTTGAAAGGCAACAAGGAAGAGCGGTCGATTCTAATTCGCGACGGCACTAAAGTTGTGGCGCTGGCGGTGCTCGAGGCGCCGAAGCTTGCGGACGGAGAAGTCGAAAAATTCGCCCTCCAGAAGAATGTGCTGGAAGCGGTGCTGCGGCAGATTCCACTGAAGCGCCGCTTCATGAAGAATTACATCGTGGTGCGCAATCTGGTGTCGAACCCGCGTACGCCGCTCGATCTAGGTTTGGGGTTGATGAAGCATCTGCAAATACAGGATTTGAAGAACATCTCCAACAACAAGGAAATTTCCGAGACTGTCCGCAAGATGGCTATGAAGATGTACAAGCAGAGGCTGGATATGGCAAACAAGAAGTAGGGAAGCGCGCCTAACGCGCGATTTTGCATTCTCGCAAAGAACGCGAGAATGTTCGCGCGGCGCGCCCAGATCCTTCGCGAGACAAAAACCGCCTCGCTCAGGATGACAACCAAAATGGCCTCTTTCCCCCAAGCAGACCCCATCACCGAACTCCTCAAACACGCGAAAACCATCGCCGTGGTGGGACTTTCAACCAATCATCTGCGTGCGAGTCATGGCGTCTCAGCCTACATGCAGAACCAGGGCTACCGCATCATTCCTGTGAATCCGCGGATTAAGTCCTGTCTAGGCGAGAAGGCGTATGCTTCGTTGCTTGAGGTGCCGGAGAAGATCGACATCGTGAACATTTTCCGGCGGCCGGAGTTCGTCGAGGAAGTTGTGGATCAGGCCATCCAATTGAAGGCCCCTGCGATCTGGATGCAGGAGGAAGTCATCCACGAGAGGGCCGCGGAGAAGGCGCGCCAGGCTGGAATCTTCGTCGTGATGGACCGCTGCATCCTGAAAGAGCATCGTGCGCGATTCAAATGAGCCGAGTCCCTGTCTAGCGACCGACCCCGACGAAGACTACGGTAGCATCGTCGCGCACGCCAGAGCCATTCGCGAAGGCGCGCACATCATCAACGATGCTGACGGCAGACGCCGCTGGGCTAGCCGCGTGTTCTGCCAGCCGTTCAAGGCCATACTCCTGTTCATCCGCGTCAACGGCCTCGGTGATGCCATCGCTGTAGAAAACCAGCCGCGAACCCTTGGATAGAATTACGCGGGTTTCCGAATAATCCCCGCAGCTTATGCCCAGAGGCATTCCCCGTTCGGTATCGAGGAACTGCACACCAGCATCATCGATAAAGAGTGGATGCAAGTGTCCCGCGTTGGCAAAGATCACGGTGCGGGTTGTTGGGTCGAGCACGGCGTAAATCAGGGTGACAAACTTGCCCGCGGGAAAGTCTTCCACCAACAAGCCGTTGAGCTTGGTTAAAACCTCGCCCGGCGTGCAGCAGGCCTCCGCCAAAGACCTCAGCATTCCCCGTGTAGCCGACATCAGCAGCGCGGCGGCTGTGCCTTTTCCGGAGACATCCGCCAGCACCAACCCCCAGCGGCCATCGGGAAATGGGATGAAGTCGTACCAATCGCCGCCGACGGCGTTGACGGGGACGCTGAGACCAGAAATCACAAAGCCCGGAACGTACGGCGAACTCTTGGGCAATAGAGCCTGCTGCATGATTCGGGCTTCTTGAGCTTCGCGGTTCATCGTTTCCCGCTCTGCACGCTCCGATTGGAAGCGGCGGGCGTTGTGCACGGCTACGGCCACGTGATCGCACAGCGCCTGAAGGATTCTCAGTTGCTGCCGGGGAAACGCGTCCAACTCAGGATGGGATGCGGTGAAGACACCCACGAGGCGTTTGCCGACGTGAAGTGGAATTACCACCTCGGAGAGCGTGGCGTGCTCGCAGCCAATGTAGTATTCGTCCTTGCGGACGTCGGGCGCATAGCGCATCTGGCCGGTCGAAGCGGCGTAGCCGACCATGCCTTCCTTGCCAATCTTCAACCGATGACCTTTGTGGTTGACGCTGCATCCGTGCACGCCGGCGAGCACCATCTCGCCGTGTTCCTCGTCGTGCAGGTACACACCGGCCTCCACGCAACCGAAGGAGCGCGCCACGTCATTCACTATGTTATCGATGAGTTGATCGAGGTCGAGGATGGAGGTGATCTTCTGCGCCGCTTTCTGCAGCTTTTGCAGTTCCGCTACCTGATCGGAGAGCACCGGATGAATGGGAGCGGCATCAGCAGCGGCGGCTCTCGGAAACGTGGCCATGAGATCAGCTCGTAGCGCAAATCACAAACTTGTGATTACCCATAAGATGAGATGCAGTGGCTCTAGGATTCTTTCTTGGAGCGTGAGGGCGCTTTGTTTCCGGCTGCAGGCGAGCGCAGTTTCTTGATCTCTTCCATTCGTTCGCGGATACGCTTTTCGACGCCCTCGTTAGTCGGGCGGTAGTAAACCTGGCCGCGCAAATTGTCCGGCAGGCACTGCATGTTGGCGACTTTCCCTTCCACATCGTGCGCGTATAGATAATCTTTGCCGTAGCCCAAACCCTTCATGAGTCCCGTGGGCGCATTGCGCAAATGCAGCGGAACGGGTTCGGCGGCAGTTTGTTCGATATCGTGCTGCACGTCGCCGTAGGCGGTATAGAGCGCGTTCGACTTGGGCGCGACGGAAAGATAGACGACCGCTTGCGCAAGGGCGAGGTTGCCCTCCGGCATGCCGATGAAATCCACGGCATCGCGTGCGGCCATGCAGAGAGAAAGCGCATTAGGATCGGCCAGGCCAATGTCTTCCACCGCCATGCGCACGACTCTGCGGGCAATGTAGAGCGGGTCTTCGCCAGCCTCGATCATGCGGCCCAGCCAGTAGAGCGCGGCATCAGGGTCGCTGTTGCGCACGGACTTGTGCAGAGCAGAAATCAGATTGTAATGTTCTTCGCCGGCCTTGTCGTAGAGCAGGGTGCGTTTCTGCAGGGCATCGCGAACGATGTCATCGGTAATTTCCGCCGGTTGCTTTCCGGATTGCTGCGCCAGTCCCGCAGCGACTTCCAGCACGTTATAGGCGCTGCGCGCATCCCCGCTGGTGTAGCTGGCGATTTTCTTGAGGACATCGTCGGACGCGGCTACGTTCATAGTGCCCAGGCCGCGCTCTTCGTCCGTCAGCGCCCGCTTTAGCAGCTGCACGATCTGGTTTTCGGTGAGTGGCTGCAACACATAGACTCGAGTGCGCGAGAGCAGCGCGGAATTGATCTCGAATGACGGATTCTCCGTAGTAGCGCCAATCAGGCGGATGTTCCCCTTTTCCACGTGGGGAAGAAAGGCATCCTGCTGGGCTTTATTGAAACGGTGAATCTCATCGATAAAAACGATGGTGCGCGTGCCGTATTGGCGGGCACGCTCGGCGTCAGCCATGACCTGCTTGATCTCTTTGATGCCGGCGAGCACGGCGGAGAATTCGATGAACTCCGCTTTTGTCATGCGCGCGATGATCTTCGCCAGCGTCGTCTTGCCCGTGCCCGGCGGTCCCCAGAAGATGAGCGAACCGGTATCGTCGCGGTCAATCTGCGTGCGTAGGGGCTTGCCGGGACCGATCAGGTGCTCCTGGCCGGCGAACTCTTCCAGCGTGCGCGGACGCATGCGGTCCGCCAGTGGCCGCGTTCGGTCGGTGGCGGCGTCTGTGTTCGGGATGGGCTGAAAAAGTCCCATGCAAATTCATTTCACGACGGAGTCACGGAGACACGGAGAAAGCCACAAGTGAGTGAATACCCTGCATCAGAGTTCTCTAGAGTTTCCCTGTTTTTCTCCGTGGCTCCGTGCGTCCGTGGTAGGTTCTTCATTTTCGTTGCCTTGCGGCTTCGTACAATACGATGCTCGCGGCCACGCCGGCGTTGAGCGATTCCACCTGCTGAGTATGCGGGATAGCGACGACCTCATCCATTTTGGCCATCACATCCCGTGGCAAGCCGGAGCCTTCGTTCCCGAAGAAGATCGCTGTTGCTCCCTTTAAGTCTGATTGATCCAACGGAGTTCCTTTGTGCGAGGAGGTCGCGATCAAGCGCACACCTTTTGCGCGCAGCTTTTCCGAAACTTCCTCCAGCTTTCCTGCCGCTGATTTTCCGTGAGAATGAACTACAGGCAGACGAAACACCGATCCAGCCGAGGCGCGCACAACTTTCGAGTTAAAGGGGCTCACCGTGCCTTCACCGAGCACAACGCCTGCGCTGCCAAAGGCCTCGGACGAACGCAGAATCGTACCCAGATTGCCGGGATCCTGCAGTCCAGCCAACACAACGATCGGGCCTACTTGCAGCCGTTCGCTCTCCATGACCTCGCTGAGCGAGAATTCCTTAAAGCGCACGAGCGCAGCCACACCCTGAGGCGATTCGCTGGGCACAAGGCTGTCGAATAACTTGTCGGGCAGCAGCAAAGTTTCGACTTGGGCTCCAATCTGAGGGAGCAAGCGCTCGGCCCGGTCTTGCGCCGACTCGCGAAAAAATACTGCGCTGAAGCGCAGGCCGCTGCGGATGGCTTCTTCCAGGATGCGCAAGCCCTCGATGGCACAGTCTCCGCTTTCGGTGAGTTCCGCCCGTGAGAAGGCTTGGCGCAGTTGCTTAAGTAACGGATTGTGGCGGCCCTCGATGCGGCGCAGGCGGGCTTGGGTAGACAGCTCGTTTACCGCTGTTTTTCTCATGGATTAAGGGACGATTCATGATACAGAAAACCCAACCTAAGCGGAGCCCATTCGGTTTCCCCCTCGGCCTCGCTCGGGGCTCCGGCAAAACAGGGCAGGCTTTGGACGGCGCGCCCTCGAGGCCAGAGATCGTAGACGGGATTTTGCCTGGGCTAGCCCCTATCCCTTCGACTCGCCTCACCGCACGTTCAATCCGCTCCACGCCATGCGATGAAACAGGACATCCATTTCCTTGGGATCGGTTTTCATCCCTTTGTCGACCCACCAGTCCAGCAACGAGAAAAAACTTCCCGCCAGGGCGTAGGCCCATGCAGATCGCGACGGCTCCATCTCCACGCCAGCCATCTTCAATCTCTCTTCAATGGAACGCGCAAAAAATCCTCGGCCCAGCTCCTGCACATCGTTCATTTTCCCCGATCTCACCAACGCCGCATAGAATTCACGTGCCTCGCGGACGTGCGTGAAAAACCCTGAACCGGCAGCAGTCGATTCGCGCTCGCACCCTGTCGCGTCAAGGCGACCGAGCACTGTCCAAGAAAATCTTCCATATCGCTCAGGAACAAATCATCTTTGTCGCGGTAATGTACGTAGAACGTGGCGCGGCCCACTCCCGCGCGGTCCAGCAATTGCTGCACGGTAATTTCCTCGAAGGGTTTCTCTTGCATGAGCGCGATGAGCGCATCGCCCAGCGTGTCTCGCGTTCGCAAAACGCGGCGGTCTGTTTTCGGATGAGACTCTCGGGGCTTTTTCCTGGGTCGGCCGGCCGTCACAATCCCTCATTTCTGGACATATCCGCCTTCTTTGTTCCGTATCGCGGCACTCCTGAAAATAACACTTCCACAGGCCGATGAACTCTGTCTAGAGTGTCGATCATGACGGACGATCGTAAAGCTGGAATTGCTCTCATCGCGGGTTCGCTGGGCGGCATACTCACGATGGCTCTCCACCCTTCGCGATCAGCTTCGCTGTCAGCCGAGCAAGTGTCGCGGCTGATGGAACTTTCCGGGATCGCGCACTCTATTGCCATGGTGAGCGTGCTGTTGCTGTTCTTAGGCGCGTGTGGCCTTACCATGCGGATCGCCGCCGCAGACCGGTTCTCCTTCGCTGCCATCGTCACCTTCGGATTCGCGTGCGTCGCCGTGCTTATTGCCACGGCGGTCAGTGGATTCATCATTCCCGCTATTATGAAGCGCATGGTTGGCGATGTTCCTGCCGCTGCGCGTCAATGGCAAATCGTGATGGCCGGCATTTTTCAGATCAATCAAGCCTTCGCGCGCATTTATTCCGTGGCCGCCTCCATGGCAATTATTCTCTGGTCCGTCTCCGCGCTGCGGAACCGAGGACTCGGCCGTGGTGTCGCCATCTACGGCTGCGTGGTTGCCCCACTTACCATTCTGGGCATCGGCATTGGTCACTTGCGGCCCGATGTACATGGCATGGCAGTTATCTGGCTCGGCCAAGCCATCTGGTTCATCCTCGTAGGATCTCAGTTGTACTCCCGGCCAGCGAATGGCCTATTGTCACCAGGGGACTCGGTCCGGCCAACCGCTGCTTCCGCATGACATGAAGGCCGGCCTAGGCTTTCGCCGTTCCCTCTGGGGCAGCCCGTCCCCTCGAGTCTCCGCGCATGATGTTCGTCCCTTGAAGCCTTTGCCGTATTATGGTACGTTCCACGGACAAAATATTCCAAGCTGATACATGCAGGAAGGGAGCGCCGTGCTCGCCGAAATCGTAAAAATCAGTAGTGAGACCCCTGAGCTTTCACTGATAAAGTATGCCGCCGACCAGATTCGCGCCGGCGAAGTGCTGGGCATGCCGACGGATACGTTTTACGGCCTGGCGGCCGATCCCTTCAACCTGCGCGCCGTCGACCGCGTGTATGACATCAAAACCCGCTCGCGTCACAAGCCCCTGTCGCTGCTCATCGAAAACGTGGATCAAGCGGAAGAACTCGCGAAAGCGCTGCCCGAAGAGTTTTACGCGCTGGCGCGGCAGTACTGGCCGGGGCCGCTGACCATCATCGTGAAAGCCGGATCACGTCTGCCCCTGAAGGTGACCGCCAATACCGGCAATGTTGCCCTGCGGGTGCCGAACGCAAAAATACCGCTGGCGGTGGTGGCGGCCGCGGCCATCCCGATCACGGCCACGTCGGCCAATCTGAGCGGCGCAACGGAGTGTACCAGCGCCGAGCAGGTGCGCGACCAACTTCAGGGCCGCATCAGCATTATCGTGGACGGCGGAACGTCCCCGCGCGATGTCGCTTCCACCATAATTGACCTGACCGACGAAGGGGCGCGCTGGCGCGTCATCCGCGAAGGCGCGATTCCAGCGGAAGAAATTTCTACTTTTTTTGCCAAAGGATGAGCGACGATTCTGTTGACCGTCATCCGCAACGCCGCTGGCTGCTGCGGCTCGAAGCGCTCGGGCTGGCAGCGTTGGCTGGGTTCCTGACCCTGACCGGCGTTCGCATCGTGCGTGAGGGGTCGATGCAGGAACTGCACCCGGCGGACGCCATCGTCGTGTTCGGCGCCGCGGAGTATGCCGGTCACCCTTCGCCCGTGTTGCGCGCGCGGCTCGATCACGCATTCGATCTCTTTCGCCAGGGTATCGCGCCCGTGGTCATTACCACCGGAGGCGCCGCGTCCGACCCCAGCTTCAGCGAAGGGGGCGTGGGCAGCAATTATCTGGAACACCGCGGGATTCCCGAGCGCAGCCTGATCGCAGAGACCCAGGGTTCTGACACAGCTCAATCCGCGGTGCGTGTAGCTGTGATCATGCGGGCCAATGGGCTGCACAGTTGCGTCGCGGTCAGCGACGCATACCATGTGTTCCGCATCAAGAAATTGCTGGAGCACGAGGGCATCGGTCCCGTGTATGTCGCGCCCCGGCCCGACTCGCGTCCGCACAGTTTTGTACAGCGAGCCTATGCCGTGTTGCGGGAAGCGTGCAGCTACTTGCTATGGAAGCTGGGAATGACTTAGGGCAGCAGTTTCCAGTTTCCAGTTTCTAGTTCCTGCTTCCTGCGATTGCCGTATCCCGAAGAACCGGAAACTAGAAACCGGAAACTAGAAACTGCCTTCAAAAGGTATCGATGCCGTTGGTGGTGCGAATCTTGAACCAGTCGTAGTGAAGGTTGGAGCGCCCGATGCCGCCGCGGACCTTCATGAAGACATGCTGGATTCGTACTTCGAGAGCCATATTCTTGCCGATGGTGTACTGATCGTGGCGCTGGCCGATGTATTCGGCCCGGCGGCGCTTCTCACAGCTCTGGTAGTCGCCGGCTTCGCGGCAAAGTTCATTTCCGTTGCTGAAGTTTTCTTCCCGCAGGGTGTTTACGGTCTGATTTTGCTGAATGGCGGCGGCTAAATCCTGGTCGTATCTTTCATACCAGGCCTGCACTGCCGCTTCCGTCTCCTCCGGGGTGTGGCTCGCCTTGTACTCGCCGATCGCCGCGATAATTTCATCGCTGTTTTCCGCGCCCTCCATCCGCAGCCGGGGAAGCAGGTTCGCGATCGCATCCATATCGTCTTCCGTGATCACTTTCTTGGCCTTGACGGAGGTTTGCTTCTTGGAGTTCTTGACTACGTTCCCGAGAGGCTGCTCGGTCCCCGTGGATGTCGGTTCCGGCGCCGCAGGCGCCACCGGCGTCGGTTGCTGGGCAACGGAGGCCGAGACCAGAAGGGCGAAAACGGACGCCCGCAACAGGCAGCCCCGCAAACCAGCATATGCTGACGGAGAGATGGTCACGCCCAATCGTATCCGCCAACTTAAAGGGGAAAAAGATGACCAAAGTGACCTGAACCGATGTACGCCCGGTAGTTTCCAGTTTCCAGTTTCCAGTCTCTAGTTTCCAGTTCTGAGGCACATGCAGCAACGATGGAAACCGGAACTAGAAACTGGAAACCAGAAACTGTTTCCTACCAGCCGTTCCTCTCCAGCAGGCTCGTGATGTGAGCGACGTGATGGCGTCCGTGCCACGCGTACAGCACGAGATTCTTCTCCAGACTCATAGGGCCAAGTTCGGGATGGCGAAACGTGCGCTTCCAGTCTTCCGGTTGGAGCGAACGCAGCAGACGCACCCAGCGATCATGCAGCGAATCGAGCATCGCCAGCGAGACTTCCACCGGAGTGGCTTGTGTGTCTGCCAGTCGCGCCCAGCGGTCTTCGTCATAGGGCTTGATCGTCGGTTCCTCTTCGGTGAGAGCCAGCTTGGTGCGGATATAGGCGTTGAGATGGCTGTCGGGAACGTGGTGCGCCACCTGGCGCACGGTCCAGCCCTCGGGCCGGTAGGGCGTGTCCAGTTGCTCGGCAGAGAGCCCCTTTACAGCTGCGCGCAGACGGCTCGGCGCTTGTTCGATGTGGCGGAGAAGTTCCTGTCTTTGATCCGGTGTGGGCGGGCCTTCGTACTTGAACTTGCCGATGGGATAGCGTAGGTCGGTCATGGAGTCCTCCGCGTCGAGGGCGTTGCCTCAGAGATGATCGGCAGCGTTGGGAAGGTGCAAGAAAGGTTGAACCCCTCGTAGACCGGCCCTCGTTATTGACAACGGCCCTCCTTTTCCTCAAACATTACAAATCTACCCGGATCATCACTCCCCCCGCGATGATCGAGATCCTGAAGGCTCGCGACAGCGAATAATTGAGGGTCGCGCCACGACTCCTCTGCGTGGAAGTCCCGAACCCCCTCAGTTAACTACAACCCCTAGCGCTCAATCTCAGTCACCCCCATTCCCTCCGGCTTCGCATTTCGGTTCCTCGTGCCCTAAGATTTGTGCATCTAAGCCTCGTTTGTAGGCTAAACTCCCAATTCTGGGCAGTTTAGAGAGGTTTGCCGTCTAAATTGCCGGGGGCGTGGTAGCATCCCGGTGAACGAGAGGGATTATGGCAGCTTCGGTCTGGTCTGGACACTTAACCTTCGGCCTCATCTCCATGCCGGTGCGCTTGTTTTCGGGCGCGCGCAGCAGCGGCATCTCCTTCAACATGCTGCATCGCACGGACAAGTCTCGGCTGAAGCAGCAGTACATCTGTCAGGCGGAGGGCGTCGTCGTCGATCGCGCTGACATGGTCAAAGGCTACGAGTTTCGCAAGGACGAATACATCATCATCGAGCCCGAGGAGATCAAGAAGATTGAGCCGCAAACGGCGAAGACCATGGAGATTCTGGAATTCGTCAAGGCGGGCGACGTGGATCCGGTGTATTTCGAGTCGTCGTATTACATGCTGCCGGAGGAAGCCGGGCGGCGTCCTTACGCGCTGCTGACCAAGGCGCTCGAAGAGAGCGAGTACGTCGCCATCGCCAAGATCACCATGCACAACCGCGAGTACACGGTGTTTTTGCGGCCCCACGAAGGCGGGCTCATGCTGCACACCATGTACTACGCCGAGGAAGTGAAGAAGGTGGAAGGCTTTGGCGCACCCGATGTGGAGCTGAAAGAAGCCGAAGTAAAAGTGGCGCACCAGCTGATCGAGGCGCTGGCGGATGAATGGGATCCAGAGAAATACAAAGACAGCTTCCAGGAAAACCTGAAGCAACTCATCGAGACCAAACTCGAAGGCGGCGAAGTCGCAGCGGTCGAGAAGCCCAAGAAGCTGGCGCAGGTCATAGACTTGATGGCCGCTCTGAAGCAGAGCCTGGCGCAGATGGAAGGCAAGAAAAAGCCCTCAGCCACGGCCAAGTCAGATGAGCCAACTGCCGCCGTGGGCGGCAAGTCGCGACGCGGCAGGTAGAGTCGGACTTCCGGTCTTCGGCTTCCGGTCTTCGGCTAGCTTTCCCGTTTTGTCTTTGCCTTGCATCTGATCCTGCAGCGGTGCAAATTCCCGCCACGGTGCCCGCACCGCGATGGCGACCGATGTTCTGGCCGCCATCCAACTCGTCCGTTCGTGAAGGCATCCCAACAGAGACAATCAGCCGAAGCCCGATGCCGGAAGCTGAGAGCCGAAAGCCCGGCTCACTAGCGCAGATTGTGGCCAGCCGTTAGAATGTTTAATTCCTCGCAGCGCAGGACCAGAATTCTTCCTTTGGAGTGTGGATGAGTCTTCGACGTGTGGGCCGATTGGCGGCTATGGTGCTTCCAAGTCTGCTGTGGATGGCTTGCGGGCAGGTTTACCGCCCCGTGGTTATTCCTTGCTCGCAGGGCGGAGTTCCTGGATGCCCGCCGGAACCAGCTCCGACTCCGGCTAGTTTCCATGCTGTCTTTGGAATCAGTGCCAATCTTCCCAACTTTCCGGGCGGAGCCATGCAGATTGATGTTTCGGGAGACTCGGTCCTCGCCGAAACGCCAACATCGGATCAGGGCGCTCCCAACCTCGGCGTTAACCCCACCCACGCAGCCCTTCTTCCCAACAATACGAAATTGTTTATCGCGAGTGCAGGCAGTGTAGAGGGCGGCGTCGATGTTGTTTCGTCCGTTACTCCGGCTTTCCAGTCCACCAGTTCGCCCGCATTTGGTCCCGTCAACTCAATCAGTTTGCCCAGCCAAGCCTCCAGCATCACCGCGATCAGCGAGTCCGGCAATTTAGTTACGGCTACACTGAGTGCGCCCTTGGGTAATGTCCCAGTCGGTTACACGGTCGTCATCGCAAATGTGGTCATTCCCAATTGCAGCTTAAGCTCACAACCGCCATGCAACCCTAACGCATACGACGGCGCTTTTACGCTCTTGACGAACAGCGGGACCACCATTACCTACTCGAACCCGAACCCCGGTCTTGCGGCGGCCTCCGGGGGAACCGCAACGTTTCCCCCGCAGCCGGTCTTCCTCAACAGCACGCAGAATAGCGCCATGTTCGTGGCGAACTACAACACCAATTCAATTTCTGCGATCAACACGGCAGCGAGCGTCGTCAGCAACAGCGCGCCCGTAGGAGTACACCCGGTCAGCCTCGCCGAGACTCCCAACGGTCTCAAGCTTTACGTAGCGAACCAAGGGGACAACACGATCAGCAGTTTGAACGTCCAGACTTTGACGCCGAATATCGTAACGATTCCCGCCGGGATAACTCTAACCACTCCTGTCTGGGTGGTGGCTCGTGGCGACAGCCAGAAGGTCTACGTGCTGACCCAGGGCAGCACACTCGAGGGGCAGTTGGTGACCGTTGACACGGCCACCGACACGGTTACGAGCAGTCTTCCCGTGGGAGCCGGGGCCAACTTCATTTTCTTTGATCCTTACCTGAACCGGCTTTATGTGACAAATCCTGTTACCAGCACGGTCTATGTTTTTTCCGATACCGGCGGAGCCAACGACACTCCCATCCAACTGGCGGCCATCTCGTTTGCCTCAGGTTCAGCCCCTTGTCCCACGGGATGCTCGCCCACTTCGGTGACCGCTCTGCCCGATGGCAGTCGGTTTTACGTGGCCAGTTATCAAACAGCAGCGTCCTGTCCCGACCCATTCGTCGGTTCGGCTTCTGCGTGCGTGATTCCGCTGCTTACCGTGTTTGACGCTACTGCTTTCACTCTTAGATATCCAACTACGCCAGCACTGACTCTGCTGACTTACCCACCCTTTGCGGCGGATGTGTCGACTAACCAATATCAATATGCGGTGCCGCCAGTCGCTGCTTGCGCCTCGCCTGTGCTGCCTGCGGTCTACGCGCCCGGCGCGACGCGCTTCCGCATCTTCACCACGGCCGCCGAAGACGGCAGCCACGTCTATGTCAGCATGTGTGACGCGGGCGCCATTGCCGACATCAATACCACCGACAGCAATACGAACAGCACTGGCGGTAACGGCATTCCAGCCGATTCGCTGGTCACGGACCTGCCCACAGCCTACGGAGTCTGCACCCAAAGCAGCTGCAATAGCGTTGCGCCCATCACGTCATTCTCGATTACTTCGAACGTTGTTACGTTCCAGGCCGCGAACTCTTTTGCTGCGGGACAGCAAGTTTCAATCTCGGGCTTGACGATGGGAACTTACCTGAACGGATTCACGGTGACGGTACTTGCGACCGGGCTTTCCGCCTCGCAATTCGAGTGCGATTTCGCTAACGCCAATGTAGCCCTGACCAGCGATTCCGGGACCGCGGTCCCCGTGCCGCCGTTGCAAACGCCTATTTTCCTGCTGACAGGACAGTAGTGAACCTCCGGGATAACAACTCGTATGGGGATAACGCGACTGTGAATCCGCCCTAATTCCGGGCGGCGACTTCTTCCTTTTGAGTCTCTCGGGCCGCGTAATGCGAGTCGACATACTCGTCGAGGATGTCGATAAATTCCGCCACAATGCGGTCGCCCCTCAGCGTGGTGAACAGGCGTCCATCCACGTAGACCGGGGCCTTCGGTTCCTCGAAGGTTCCCGGCAGGGAAATGCCGATGTTGGCGTGCTTCGATTCGCCGGGGCCATTGACCACGCAGCCCATGACGGCAAGCTTCATTTCCTCCACGCCCACATACCGGCCCTTCCAGGCTGGCATCTGCTCGCGCAGGTAAGTCTGAATCTGCTCCGCCATTTCCTGGAAGAAGGTGCTCGTGGTCCGTCCGCAGCCAGGGCAGGCCGTGACCTGCGGCGTGAAGCTGCGAATCCCCATGGATTGCAGAATCTGCTGCGCCACGCGGACTTCTTCAGTGCGATCGCCCCCCGGCGCCGGTGTCAGCGAGACGCGGATGGTGTCGCCAATGCCCTCTTGGAGCACCACGCCCATGGCTGCGCTCGACGCGACTACGCCCTTCGCGCCCATGCCCGCTTCGGTCAGGCCGAGGTGCAGCGGGTAATTGCAACGTGCGGCGAGTGCGCGGTAGACGTCGATCAGATCCTGTACGCCGCTGACTTTTGCGCTCAGGATAATCTGATCGGGGCGCAAACCGAACTTCTGCGCCAGATCGGCGGAAGTCAGCGCGCTCACCACCATCGCTTCCATGGTGACCTCGCGTGCGTCTTTCGGATCTGCAAGAGCAGAATTCTCGTCCATCATGCGAGTGAGCAGGGCTTGGTCGAGCGATCCCCAGTTCACGCCAATGCGAACCGGCTTCTGGTACTTCACCGCCACTTCGATCATGGTGCGGAAATTCGAGTCGCCGGTGCGTCCAATGCTGGCGTTTCCCGGGTTGATTCTGTACTTGGCCAGATCGCGGGCGCACTCGGGATACTTCGTCAGCAGCACGTGCCCGTTGTAGTGGAAGTCGCCGATGATGGGAACACGCAAACCCTGCTTGTCGAGTTCCTCGACGATGCGAGGAACGGCGGCGGCGGCCTCTTCGTTGTTGACGGTAACCCGCACCAGTTCCGACCCGGCACGCGCCAGGGCAGCACATTGTTGGACAGTCGAAGGGATGTCGGCAGTATCGGTGTTAGTCATGGACTGCACCACAATCGGTGCATCCGAGCCAACGCGGACGCCGCCAACAACGGCGGTTACGGTTTTCCTGCGTGGAATGATAGCCATCGGAACTACCATTTTACCACGCTGGAAATAGGATGGCGTCATCAGAGCTTGTCCTCGCGCCAGAAGTGCTGCATCTGGTCGGATAAAGACACGCCCGAGGTCTATTTCTTCGTACAACCACTTCTGGTACCCTGCATGCACTATGCGCCTTCCCCAGAGCTTGTTTTTCGTAGTCGCCTTAGCCGGTTCCGTGTTCACCCAAGGCCTTAAACCAGTTGCCGAGCGGGTCGCCGCTCAGAACGCTCTTTTCGAAGAGTATTACGAGACCGATCTTCGCAACTTTCCCGAGCGTGCGACCGCTTACGGCGACTACCGTTACAACGACAAGCTTGCCGAGTACTCAGTCGACGCCATCCTCCGGCGCCACAAGACCGACGAGGCTTTCCTTGCCCGGCTCGAAGCGATTCCGAGTGCCGGCTTCTCCGACGGGGACCAGCTCTCCCACGACCTTCTCGTTCGCGTGCTGCAGCAGCGCGTTGCCGACTACGACCTCAAAGAGTACGAGATGCCCATCAATCAGCAGAATGGCATCCACACCGGCCTCGCGGACCTGCCACTTTCTGTCCCCTTCGATTCGGTCAAGCACTACGAGGACTACATCGCCCGCCTGCATCAGATCCCGCGCGTCCTCAGCCAGACCACCGAAGTCCTTCGCGCCGGCATGAAGGACAAGCTCATGCCCGTCCGCTTCCTCATCGAGAAGCTTCCCGTCCAGTGCGAGGGCATCATCGACTCCGATCCGTTTCTAATCCCAACAAAGAAATATCCCGCGGACATTTCTCCCGAAGAGCAGAAGCACTTGACCGGGCAGATCACCGACGCCATCAACACCGGCGTCATTCCGGCTTACAAGACCTTCGCTGCCTTTCTGCGCACGGAATACGCACCCGCAGGCCGTACGACTCTTTCTATCGAGTCACTGCCAGACGGCCAAAAACGCTACGAAAACGATATCTACGGCCGGACCACCACCCACATGACGCCTGAGGAGATTCATCAGATCGGCCTGCGCGAGATCGACCGTATTCAGGCCGAGATGACTGCTATCGCCAAGAAAGAGGGCTTCGCTGACCTGGCCTCTTTCCGGGCCTCTCTCAGAACCAATCCCAAATACATTCCCACGTCCGCGGATCAGATCCTTGACGATTTCCGCCGCTACATCGCCCAGATGGAGCCTAAACTCCCGGAACTCTTCACGCTGCTTCCCAAGTCGCCGGTCACCGTCGAAGCGATCCCCGCCTTCCAGGCCGCGGCTGCAACCCACTACGTCACCGGCACTCCCGACGGCAAGCGTCCCGGCCGCGTCGTGGTTGCCACTTCGAAGTTTGCCGAGCGCTCGCTCATCAACGACGAAGCGATCGCTTATCACGAAGGCATCCCCGGGCATCACATGCAGCTGTCTGTGCAGCAACAACTCACCGGACTGCCCAAGTTCCGCCTGCATGGTCTTGGATTCAACGCGTACATCGAAGGCTGGGCCCTGTACGCCGAGCAACTCGGCAAAGAGGTCGGCTTCTACCAGGATCCCATCTCGGACTACGGCCGGCTTTCCTCCGAGCTGTTCCGTGCCGTGCGTCTGGTTGTCGACACCGGAATCCACTCAAAAGGATGGACGCGCGATCAAGTTGTGGACTTCATGCGCAAGTCCGGCGCGGTCGACGAACCTTCTATCCAGTCTGAGACTGATCGCTACATCGCATGGCCCGCCCAAGCCCTCAGTTACAAGCTCGGCCAGCTCAAGTTCCGCGAACTCCGCGAGCGCGCCCGGAAAGAACTGGGGTCGAGATTCGACATCCGCAAGTTCCACGACGAGATGCTCGACGGCGGGACCCTCCCTCTCGATCTCCTCGAGTCCCGCACCGACAAGTGGATCGCAGAGCAAAAATCAAAGTGACAGCGAGTTACCGAGAAAGGTGACTTTGCAGAAAGTATCGGTCGGCTTGGTCTGTGGATTTCTCACGAAAAATAAATCTTCGCTGCGATGGTGGAACGGGACGGCTGTGCAGATTATGCCAGATTCCAGGTGAATTTTTTTCGCGCGATCCGCTGGAAAGCCTTGCCCAGAGATGGTTTCGCCAAAGTGGACTTTGCAAAATCCTGTTTTCAAAGAACTTAGATATCAAAATCTTGATAGCAGACGACTTAGGGACGCGACTTTTGGCCTCTCCCGACCGTCACCGCCTCGACCATGATCGCGCACCTCTGAATTGTGGCACAAGGTCAGATGTCACAATGAGGTGTGGAAAAAGCGGGGACATTTGGAAAGGAGGCCAAGGCTGCGGCCCGATAAACCTGGGCCGCCGGACCCTTCGGCTTCGCTCAGGGCAGGCAGCCGAGGGTGGCTGTCCCCCACATGAGTTGTAGTCGCCTACGGCAGCCGGTCCATGAGCCCCGGCAGAGTCTTCATCAGATCGTTGTAGATAACCATGACGGCGAACAGTACCAGGAAAACGAATGCGGCCTGGTAGACGCGTTCTTTGATGCGCAGGCTGACGTCGCGCCGCATGATCCCTTCGATGAAAAGGAACAGGATGACGCCGCCGTCGAGAATGGGGATGGGCAGCAGGTTGATGATGCCGAGGTTCAGGCTGATGCCCGCCGTCAACTCCAGTAGCGGCGTCCAGCCCTTTTGCTGCGCCGCATAGCCGGCATCCTGAGCGATACCGATCGGCCCGGAGACGGCCTTGAGCGATACCTTCCGCTGCACGATCTTCTTGGCCAACTCCAGAATGAGCAGAGAATATTTCTTGTTTTGTTCCAGCGAAAGACTGAAGGCTTGCGCGAAAGGTAGCTTGGTAACCTTGGTCTCGCTCTTGTTGAGGAATCCCAGCCGGTATCTCTGCTCCTTCGGGTCTTCGGTCTTCGCCAGTACGGGAGTCAGGTTAAACGGGATGGTCTGACCGCCGCGAATCACCGTGAGATCGACGGGCTTGTCCTTGGTTTGTTGCAGGCGCTCGATCATGGCTTCGATAGAAACCAGCGGCTTGCCATCGAGGGCAACAATTCTGTCGTCTTCCTTCAGTCCGGCCTTGGCGGCGGGCGTGTTGGCCTCAATCTGTCCGACGATAACGGGGTCCTCCGGAAACCATCCCGCCGAACCCACCTCAGACGTAGTCACTGCCTGGGGCACGATGGTTTTCTGGAAGGTCTGATCTCCGCGCTTGATGGTGATTGTCAGCGGCTGGTTGGGACTGAGCCAAACCCGCGGCTGCAGTTGTTCCCAGGTTGGGTTTTCAATACCGTCGACCTTTACGATTCGATCGCCCGGCTGCAAGCCAGCCTTGTCCGCGGGAGAGTCGTGCTTTACTCCCTCGATTACCGCCGGCTGGTCGAGGAAAACCGCGTATTCGTAATGCACCATGTAAACCGCGGTGAGCAGGAAAATGGCCAGGAGAATATTCATCGAGGGGCCGGCGATCGCGATCAGGAAGCGATGCCAGCGGGAGTGCGACATAAACTCGGCCGGATCGCCGGTGCGCTCGTCCATGGGATTCTCGCCGCTCATTTTCACGTAGCCACCCAGGGGAATCGCGGCGATGCGGTAATCGGTGTCGCCCTTGCGGAAACCAATCAGGCGCTTGCCGAACCCAATGGAGAAAACCTCCACCCGGACCCCCAGCAGTTTGGCCACGGCATAGTGGCCGAACTCATGGATCAGGATCATGAAGCCCAGGACGACGGCGACGGCGGCGATGGCGATAAAGAAATCAGACATAATAGAAATACCTGAACGGCTCCCTCATTAGATTCAGCGTTAGATTCAGCTACTACACCACAGATGTTGCCCGCGGCGGCGCGGATTTCTTATTGATTCCCGAAACCCGCTCTTGAGTATATCGGCGGGCCTCGGTGTCGGCTTCAAGCACCTTTGCTATAGACTCCAGTTTCCCCGAATTAGATGCTGAAACCGCGTCTTCGATGATCCCGGGAATCTCATCGAAAGTAATGCTACCTTCGAGAAACGCGGCTACTGCGACTTCGTCGGCTGCGTTCAGCGCGACTGTCTTCGCTCCCCCCGCCTCCGCCGCTTCGTACGCTATGCGAAGACAAGGAAATTTATTCATATCGGGGGGGGCAAAGTCCAGATGACGCAAGTCCCCCACCGGGAAGCGCATCTCCGATTGAATCCTCTCCGGATATGTCAAAGCGTAGAGAATCGGCAACCGCATATCCGTCACCGAGAACTGAGCAAGTATGCTGCCATCCACAAACTCCACCATGGAGTGAATCGTCGATTGCGGATGCACCAGAACTTCCACTTTCGCCGGCGGCAGGTGAAACAATCTGCATGCTTCGATGACTTCGAAGCCCTTGTTCATCAGCGTCGCCGAGTCAATGGTGATGCGCTTGCCCATCTTCCAGGTAGGATGATTGAGCGCCTGTTTCACCGTGATGGAGCGGAACTCCGACCGTGGCGTATTCAGAAACGGCCCACCGGAGGCGGTCAGCCAAATGCGCTCCACTTCCTCCATGCGCCCGCCGCGCAGACACTGGTGCACGGCGTTGTGCTCGCTGTCGATGGGAAGAAGCGGTTTACCCTGCCGGCGCGCCTCGGCCGTGATCAATTCGCCGGCCGCGACCAGGCATTCCTTATTGGCCACGCCGACAGTCTTTCCCGCCTTCACCGCCTCGTACGTAGCCTCAAGCCCGGCCACGCCCACGATGGCGCTCACCACGAAGTCGGCCTCGGAATGGGTTGCGACCTTCACTATGCCAGCCGCTCCGTAAACGACTTCGATATCGTGCAGCCCTGCTTGCTGCAGACGCTTGCGGAGAATATCGGCGTCGGGCTCTGCCGCAATCGAAAGCACGCGGGGACGCCAACGCCGTGCCTGCTCGAATGCCGTCTCCAGATTGGCGCCCGCGGCCAGCGCGACGATCTGAAAGCGCTCAGGATAAGACTCAGCCACGCTCAACGTGCTGCGGCCAATCGAGCCAGTCGATCCGAGGATGGCAATGCGCTTCATCCTAAATAAACTCGTCAAGCCGAACTTCCATTTTACGCGTTACCAGGGCCGTGAGGGTGGGAAGACTGCTGCCGCATAGAACCACAGCACCGGCGCGGCAAAGAGCAGAGCATCAATGCGGTCCAGCATGCCGCCGTGGCCGGGAAGAATCGTACCCGAGTCCTTCACTCCGGCTCCTCGCTTGATCAAAGATTCCACCAGATCGCCCAATTGCGCCGCGATGTTCAGCGCAACCGTCAGCAGGATGATTGGCCACAGTTCCGGCTTCTCGAGTCCGAATAGCCCGTCGCGCCGCCCGATCAGTCCTACGCGCAGCAAGAACGAACTGATCTGCAGGGCGAAGGTGAAGAGCAGGCTTCCGACCACCAGGCTCGCGGCCAGTGAAGCCGCTGCGCCTTCCCAGGTTTTCTTCGGACTTATGCGCGGCGCCATCAGGTGCCGTCCCAGAGAGCGGCCTACAAAATAAGCGAAGATATCGCCCGCCCACACCACCAGAAGAAGGTAAAGCAGCCAGAACGCTCCGGCCCACTGTTGGCGCAACTGGACCAGCATGGCCATGGGCAACGCGATGTACCCAAAGGCGAACGTTGAAGCCGCCGCCGCCGGATACGCGCCGCTCATCTGCGCCCGCCGCATGCTGTTCGTGAGAAAGAGAAAAGGAGCGAGAGCACACGCAAATCCCAACCCGAGCACGAACTTGAGCGCGGAGAGTTGCGGGGTTTCACCGGCCGCGCTCAGCGCCAGCAGCAGAAAGATCAATCCTACGAAAATGTAGGTGGGCAGGCGCAGCGGCTGCACGCCGTAGGATTCGGTCAGCTTGAGAAATTCCTGCACCGTGACCAGCGCCACGGCTGCCGCGAAGACGGCCAGCACCGGCACCGGCGCGCGCAGCACCAGCAACATCACAATCGGAATCAGAACGACCGCGGTCGCGATGCGCTTCAGCATGCTGGCAGGCTATTTGGTAACCTTCACGGTGTCGGAGTGAGAATGCGCGTCTCCGTGGTTCAGTCCGCCGTAGCGCCGCTCCCGCTTCTGGTACTCGGCAATGGCTTCCAGCAGATGCACGCCGCGGAAATCGGGCCACAACGTTGGCGTCACACAGATCTCGGCATAAGCCAACTGCCAAAGCAAAAAGTTGCTCAGCCGCATCTCGCCCGAGGTGCGCACCACCAGATCCGGATCGGGGAGATGGCGCGTGTAAAGATGTTCGCCGACCGTGTCTTCATCAATGTGAAGATGCTCGAGACCGCCGTTCTGCGCGGCCGCACTCACCATGGACCGGAACGCATCCACCAGTTCGCTGCGCGCGCTGTAGTTCAGCGCCAGCGTGAGCACCGTACCGGTGTTGTGCGAGGTACTCGCGCGCGCCCACTCCATGCGCTCCTGCACATCTTGCGGCAGTTGCTGCTGCCGCCCAATGTATTCCAGACGGATATTGTTCTCGTTCAGCGTGGGCACTTCCGCTTTGAGATATCGGCTGAGCAGGCCCATCAGGAAGTCGACTTCGCTTTTGGGACGCTTCTTCCAGTTCTCTTCCGAGAAAGCGTAAAGCGTGAGCGCGTGAATGCCTACGCGCGCCGCCGTCTCCACCGTCGAGCGCACCGCCGCCACTCCGGCGCGGTGGCCGGCCACGCGCGGCATGTGGCGCCGCTTAGCCCAGCGCCCGTTGCCGTCCATGATGATGGCGATGTGTTTCGGGAGCCGCTCCGGATCGAATTGCCGGTAAATTTCGGCTTCCTTGCGATCCAGCCCGGCGGGAACTTTGTGCTGCAAAGTGATCCCCTTCGGTAAGAAGCTAACACAGCCGGGAAGCGGGTTGCAATGATTGGGTGTGTCCTAATTCGGAACTTCACGCAAAGGGCGCAACAGCAAAAACAGGTCAGGGCTGTAAAGCCTCTTCGGGCACGATCTTCAGCTCCAGCTTCTCCGTGTGACGCAGTACGGTGAGCGAGCAGCTTGCGCCTGCACGAATGTCAGCCAGCACGCGGTGCAGATCGTCGACGCCCGCCACAGGATGCCCTTCCAGCGCAACGATAACGTCGCCATCCCGCAGCCCCGCCCGCTTCGCCGGACTATTCTCTTCGACCGACAGAACCAGCGCTCCCGACTCTTTCGCCAGATCATAGAAGCGCACGACGCGGCGATGCACCGGCACGGTCTGCGCTGAGACGCCGATGTAGCTCCGGCGAATGCGGCCGTCGCGCAGCAGGCGGCTGGCCACGAACTTCGCCGTATTAATCCCGATGGCAAAACATATCCCCTGCGCCGGCAGGATGGTCGCCGTATTTACGCCAACCACGCGCCCCGCGAAATCGACCAGCGGACCGCCGGAGTTGCCCGGGTTGAGGGCAGCGTCCGTCTGGATGACGTCATCGATCAACCGCCCGGAATAAGACCGCAGCGAACGCCCGAGCGCGCTCACGACCCCCGCCGTCACCGTGGACTGGAACCCATAGGGGTTGCCGATCGCAATCGCAAGTTGTCCGACACGAAGCGTCTGCGAGTCGCCGAGCGCGGCGGCAGTGAGGCCGGGTTCGTCCACCCGCGCTTCGTTTATGCGGATCACGGCAAGATCGCTCGCCGGATCGTCCCCGATCGCGCTTGCCGGCATGCGGCGTCCGTCGGCCAGCGTCACCTCGATGCGGCGCGCATCGTGCACGACGTGGCTGTTGGTCAGAATCAGGCCGTCCGGAGTGAAGACAAACCCCGAGCCTCCGCCGCGCCGTTCGCGCGGCTCACCCGAGCGACTGCGACCGGCAGCCTGATGCACTTCCTGATGCACTTCGATGTTAACCACCGAGGGGCTGACGCGCCCCACCGCTCCGGTGACCGCGCGCGAGTAGGCATCCAGCAGGGAGTCGTCGGTGCCGGCGGAACTCGCGGCCGGCGTCGCCACGCGCGAAGACTCCTCGCCCCAATTAGCTTCAGATCGATTCACAGATGCGGAGTGGGAAGATAAAGCAGAAAAAACACTCCTGACTTCTTCCAGGTTCATGCTGGATAGATGTGAGTCGATCTATTTCGGATTCATGCAGCCCAGGACCAAGAAAAAAGCCGGGACCAAGAATGGTCCCGGCATTGAGTTGGCTGGTCGCCCGGATAAACCTTTGTGCAGCAAACAGCCGGGCTTTGCCCGGCGGACAGCCGAGGGCGGCTGTCCCCACATATATCCCTTCGCTTACGCGGTTCTTCGCGGCCGCACGGTTAAATCCCGCACCTGCGTCAAGATGCTCGACATCTGCATCCCGTTCAGTTGCGACACAAAGGGCAGGATCTCCGCGATGAACTGATCTTTCATCAGTTCGCTGATTTCGTCCTGACGGTTCTTCTCTCCGCCACTGAGCAGTTCCGGCACGGTCACCTCCAGGGCTCGCGCCAGCCGTTCCAGGGACGACAGCGTCGGCGTAGCTTTCTCGTTTTCGATCTTGGAAACGTAAGTCCGCGGCACTGACATGCGTCCCGCCAGTTGCCGCTGGCTCAACCCGCTGCGCAAACGCAGCGAGCGGATCGACGTTGCCAGGTTCAGGTGCCCGCGTCCGGTCCCAGGCATGGGCATCATTACAGGCGGCGCCATCACCACCTGCTCGGGCTCCGGTTCCTCGTCCAGGGACGAGTGGCAGCGCCGGCAATTGTTATTGACCGTACGGAATTGAACCAGCAAGCAATGATCGCAACGGACGACTTCCCTAGAATCTACTGGGGCAAGAGTCGTAGCCATCGAGTTGTGGGAGTGCCAGAGCCGGCTACTCCTTACTGCAATGCGACGGAAACCTGAATGATTAGTGAGAGATTCCGACCGCACCAAATCTGAGGCATATGGCCTGTGGATGTCAAGGTTAAAATGCATAGAGCCGTGAATTCTGACGGTGAAAATTAAAATCAAACTGCCAAAGACTGCAGTTGACAGGGCAAAAGCATGATTGATCGCGAGACCGCATGGTGTTTACTAACTGAGTTCACCCAATCGGAAAGTTTGCGCAAGCATGCGCTGGCAGTCGAGGCCTGCATGCGCGCTTGTTCGCGTAAGTTTGGTAGTCCTGCGAGTCCAGGGCTTTCAGAACTCGGCTTATCCGACGAAGACTTATGGGGCATCGTCGGACTCATTCACGACTTCGACTACGAGAAGTATCCCAGCCTCGACGATCATCCCTACAGAGGCAACGAGATTCTGAAGCAGCGCGGATGGCCTGACGTGATCACGCGGGCCGTGATGTCGCACGCCGAGTATACCGGCGTCACCCGCGATACGCCGATGGAAAAAGCTCTCTTCGCAGGCGACGAACTCGCCGGCTTCATCACCGCCGTAGCTCTGATCAAGCCGGGCAGATCCCTAGCCGAGGTAGATGCAAAGTCAGTGCGAAAGCGAATGAAAGACAAAGCCTTCGCCCGCAAGGTGAATCGAGACGACATCGTCAACGGCTCTGCCGATCTGGGTGTAGACCTCGACGAGCACATTGCCTTTTGCATCGAAGCGCTGCAAGGGATCGCCGACAAGCTAGGACTGGATGGCAGCGCAGCGAAGGCGATCGGATCGCTTTAGCGTGGCGCGGCGATTGTCGGCCCACGTGAGCCAGAGAGATACCACAGCCGCCGCTCGGTGCGGAGGGGCGTACCATCGCGCGGTTTTTGAGGCTAAGAAAAAAGAAGTTCCGGCATAATGACGATGCGAGGTGGCACGATTGATTGTGAGCGACATGGGGAACCTGCCGCTGGCGGCGGGAGTGGTGACGCACGCTCTTGCGTGGCTGCTGAAACTTCTGAAGCCGGTGGCGATCGTCGCGCTTGTGGTGTATCTGCAGATCAGGTTTCCGCAGACATGGACATGGCTGGGACTGGCGCGGCTGGAGGAGCTTGGGAAAAAGATTGCTGGCCGTAGATCGCTTTCTGTTTTCCTTGTGGGACTCTCGCTGTTTGTGATTCGAGGAGCGGGCGCGCTTATTCTTGGCGTGCCGTTGCCGCACTATCACGATGAATTCAGTTATCTGCTAGCGGCCGATACGTTCGCGCACGGACGGCTGACAAATCCTCCGCACCCGATGTGGGTGCATTTCGAGACCTTCCATGTGATCTGGCGTCCGACGTACATGTCGATGTATCCGCCGGGACAGGGGCTGATACTGGCGCTGGGCGAGGTGTTGGGAAATCCGTGGATCGGGCAATTGCTCGCATCGGCGCTGATGTGCGCGGCGGTTTGCTGGATGCTGCAAGGCTGGATACCGTCGCGGTGGGCACTGTTGGGAGGCGTGCTGGTGGTGGCGCGGCTTGGGTTGCTGAGTTACTTCACGAACGGATACTGGAGCGCATGCCTGCCAGCGGTGGGAGGAGCGCTGATTCTGGGAGCGTTGCCGAGAATCCAGCACGGAGCGCCAAGGCTCAACGCGGCGATTATGGCGATTGGATTATCTATTCTCGCCAACACTCGTCCGTACGAAGGGTTTCTGGTGGGCTTGGGGGTGGCGATTGCTTTGTTGGCGTGGATGCTGGGGAAAAGCGGGCCGCCGGTACGGGTTTCGCTGGCGCGGATCGTGCTGCCGCTGGTACTGACGCTGGCTCCAGTTGCGGCGTGGACTGGTTATTACTACTACCGGGTTACGGGAAGTCCTTTTCGCATGACGTATGACGTGAACCGGGAAATGTATGCGATGGGGCGTTATTTCATCTGGCAAAAAGCGTGGCCGCCGAAGACGTACCACCACGCGAAGATGCAGGCCCAGTATGAACGAGAATTGCGAGAAGCGACCGAGTACAAAACGCTGCGCGGATTTATCCGGCGGGGGCGTGGCAAACTTTATTATTTTTGGCAGGTGTATCTGGTTCCGCCTTTGCCGTTCGTACTGATCGCACTGCCGTGCGCGGCGCGGGACCGCCGCTTGCGGGTGCCGTGGATGATTGGCGGAATCTTCGTGATCGGGCTGGCGGTTGAGGTTTGGTTCCTGCCGCATTACTTCGCTCCCGCGACGGCGTTGCTCTATTTGTTTTTGATGCAGTGCATGCGGCATCTGCGG
Source organism: uncultured Acidobacteriaceae bacterium (assembly GCA_963850165.1). Lineage (GTDB taxonomy): Bacteria > Acidobacteriota > Terriglobia > Terriglobales > Acidobacteriaceae > Sulfotelmatobacter. Next base: position 47,204 of record CAWKKK010000024.1, read on the forward strand.
TGGTTTCGGTGGCGCGAGCACCCGGTGGGACTGGCTTTTGTGCGGGCGGTGTGCGTGGTGTACGTGGCAACGGTGTTTTTGCGCATGGGGATGGCGGTGGCGCATGTGCATCCGGAAAAGGAGTGGCAGCACGGAGACATGGGACGCGCGGCCATTGTGCAGGAACTGGACGCATTGCCCGGCAAGGATGTGGTGCTGGTGAAGTATGCCCCAGATTTTGATCTTGACCGCGAGTGGGTGTTCAACGGGGCGAACATTGACGGGTCGAAGATTGTGTGGGCACGCGATATGGGGCCGGAGAAAAATCAGGAACTTCTGGATTATTATCGCGGGCGGAAATTCTTGATAGTGCAGGCGGATGGTAAGGCGGGGCTGGAGCCGTATGGGGATGAGCGGTGATATACAGAGAATTCCTCAGCGGATGACTTCGGCAACCTTCCCACGGGCAATCAACTCCGCGAGCCGCGCGATGTCTTTGTACATGACGCGGTCTTTCTCCATCGCGGGACACACTGACCGGATCGCCGCATGAGCAGCCTGTCCGCGCTTCGAGGTCTTCAGCGGAGCCAGGAAGTCGATCGCCTGCGCTACTGCCATGGCTTCGATCCCCAACACGTTGCGCGTGTTTTCGACAATGCGCTTCAGCTTGATCGCCGCCGTCATGCCCATGGAGACGTAATCTTCTTTGTTGCCGGAGGTGGTAATCGAATCCACTGACGCGGGATGCGCCAGCCCTTTGTTCTCGCTGACCAGCGCCGCAGCCGTGACCTGCGGCAGCATGAACCCTGAATTCAAACCCGCACCCTGCGCCAGGAATGGCGGTAAACCCTCGCTGAGCGCGGGGTTCACCAGCCGCTCAATCCGGCGTTCGCTGATGCCGGCGAGCGCGCTCAGGGCGATGCCCAGAAAATCCAAAGCAAACGCGAGCGGCTGGCCGTGAAAGTTTCCTCCGGAAATCACATCGCCTTTGAAATTCCTGGCGTCGGTGATGAAGACCAGAGGATTATCCACCGCGGAGTTCGCCTCGGTCTCAAACACCTCGCGGCAATGCGCCAGCGTGTCGCGCACTGCGCCGTGCACCTGCGGGATGCAGCGCAGCGAATAAGCGTCCTGCACACGGCCGCACTCGCGATGCGATTCGCGAATCTGGCTGCCTTCGAGCATCTTGCGCAAATTCGCCGCCGTCTTCATCTGCCCGCTGTGCGGACGCGCTTTGTGGATGCGTTCATCGAAGGCAGTGTCGGTGCCCTTCAGCGCGTCGCAGCAAAGCCCGCCCAGGACATCGGCGGAATCGACGAGCGTCTCGGCCGCCAGCAGCGCGAGCGTGCCCACGGCCAACATGCCTTGCGTCCCGTTGATAAGCGAAATGGATTCTTTCGCTTCCAGCACCAGCGGCTTGACTTGCGCCCGCTTGAGCGCGTCGCCGCTCGGAATGCGGGCGCCCGATGCGTCGACGCATTCGCCTTCGCCGATCAAAGCCAGCGCTAGATGCGCTAGCGGAGCCAGATCGCCGCTCGCGCCCACACTACCCTGCGACGGTACGAAGGGCGTGACGCCGCGGTTCAGCATTTCGCACAGTGTGTCGATCACGGCGGCACGCACGCCCGAAAAGCCCTTGGCAAGCGAATTGGCCCGCAAAAGCATCATGGCACGCGTTTCTGCCGCGGAGAGCGGCTCGCCGACGCCCGCGGCGTGCGAGCGCACCAGATTGACTTGCAGTTCACGAATTTGGTCGCCGGCGATCCGCACCTCGCTGAGCTGGCCCACGCCGGTGGTGATGGCATAGGCCACTTTGTCGCTCGCGACAATCTCGTCGACCACGGTTCGCGCCCGATCCACGGCCTCGCGCGCGTCGGCTGACAAAAGCACGGGACGACGTTCGGCTGCCACTTCGCGCACCGCTTCCAGAGTGAGATCGTTACCGTTGATGTGGAGTGCGTTCAAATAAGTCTTCCTGTTTCTGGTTTCGTTTCTCGTGACCGGGTTAGAGTTTTTCCTACCGCTGCTCGAAATGCCTTCATATACTTTTCCGGCAGCGCGGCAATCTTCATTTCCGCATCGGTGACAATGTGCGTGGTCTCGCCTTCCGCCAGGAGCGCCCCGTCTTCCGCGCGCCGCAATTCGTAACCAAAGTGGATCACCGATTCGCGCACGTTCAACAGTTGTGTGCGCACCAGCACCTCTTCGTCATAACGTACCGGAGCGCGATAGCGGCATTTGGCTTCGGCCACGGCGATAAAGCGGTTGTCGCGGCTCTCCATGTCGCGATAAGAAAAACCCAACTGCCTTAGCAATTCGACGCGACCCACTTCGAACCAGACGAAATGGTTGGAATGGTAAACCACACCCATCTGATCGGTCTCTGCGTAACGCACGCGCAGGCGCGTTTCATTGAGCGCATTTGGATGATTCGAATTCATTTGCCCGTCCACACCGGCTTGCGCTTTTCGAGAAATGAATTAATGCCTTCGCGGAAGTCGGCGGTGGTCCGCACTGCCGCGTTCTCCCGGACCGCAGCTTCAATCTGTGTATCCAGTTCCGCGCGAGCATGGTCGTTCAGCAGTTTCTTGGTCGCCCGCAACGAAGCCGGACTGTTTTCCATCACCAGCGCCGCTAATTCGCGGGCCCGCGCCATCAGATTTTCTGGCGTCACAATTTCGTTGACCAATCCCATCCGTGCTGCTTCCTCTGAGCCGATAATTCTGCCGGTGAGCAGGAGATCGCGCGCGTGTTTCTCTCCGACTTGGCGCAGCAGGAATGTCGACACGATGGCGGGCACGAAGCCGATGCGCACTTCGGTATAGCCGAACTTGGCTTCGGGTACGGCTAGCGTGAAGTCGCACAGCAAGGCCAGTCCGGTGCCGCCGGCGATGGCCGGACCATTCACCGCCGCGATCGTAACCTTGGGAAATTCATAGAGCGAACGGAAAAGGCGCACCATCGTCTCGGAATCTTGCATGTTCTGCTCGGCCGATCGCCCAATCAGCGCTTTCAAATTGTCCAGGTCCATGCCCGAGGAGAAAGCCTTGCCCGCTCCGGTCACGATGAGCACAATCGCGTCGGAGGCCTCCACTTCTTTCAGCGCGCGCAGCAGATCGTCAATTAGTTCGAAGCTGATAGCGTTGCGCTTATCCGGACGGTTCAGCGTGATCGTGGCGACGGCGGAGTCGTACGCGAGTTCGATCGTTTTATAGTTCATATCTGCAGAGGATTTCGCTTCAACAGGTTCCGTTGATGCTCCCTTCGATCATCTTTGCTTTGCCACGGGCTTCAGCATGGACCGCAGCCCGCAGGGTCCAGGCAAAAGCGAACAGCGTCAGGCCACAGATCCACCCGCCGAGACTGAATGATCCAGGAAAATAATGTGCAATTGCAACACCGCTGCTGACGAGGATCGCGCACAAAGGAATGAACATACGCATGCCATACAGAAATGTAAAAGGAAGATAGTGCGCTCCCAGCAGGATCATTAGCGCGGGATAAAACAAGTTCAAACGAAACTCGGTTACAGGAACGAGTAGAAGCATGGTCATCGGCAGCGTAAACGCGATCTGCATCGCGAGGTTGCCCATTGGGTTGTCTCTCGAAACAGATGCAGGGCCGCCTGTTAAACGCAGCAGCAATTGTGTGACGGGGAAGATGAAAAAACCACCGGCTACCAATGCCAAGATAGCCGCACGTGGAGTAAGCCAAATTCCAAGAGCGGCCGATGCCAACCAGATTGCGGACGACACAAGTTGACCCCAAAAGCCGCCGACGAAGACAGTGCGCACTTCGCGTTGAGCGTCCTGCACGAGCATGTTAAAGCCCTCCGAGGAAAATGATGTCGGATGAGACGCCGTCCAGCTTGCCGCAGCACAAAGTTGCAGCAGTGCTAATCGTCGCCCAGGGAATTCGCATACCTCGCCCCAATTTCGGTGGTCGCCTGCAGCAAGGTGTCCAGCGGCTTCAGAGACGGCAACTCCGCGCCGCGCTGCTTCAACGTCTCAATCACTTTTTCCGTCGCAATGTTGCCGATCAGCGCGTCTTGCGCGAAAGGGCAACCGCCGAGGCCGCCCAATGCCGAATCAAACCGGCGGCAGCCCGCATCGTAAGCAGCCAGAATCTTCTCCGCCGCGTGTTCCGGCCGGCTGTGCAAATGCGCACCGATTTCCAGGTAGCCGTATTTTTCAATGACCGCGCCGAGCAGATCGCTGATCTGCCGCGGCGTGGCCATGCCAACTGTATCGGCCAGCGAGATCATGCGCAAACTGTCAACTTCCATCAGCGAGATGGCTTCAATCACTTCCTCCACGTTCCACAGGTCGCCGTAAGGATTTCCAAATGCCATCGAGATATAAACCACAACGTCGAGCCCCTCGTTGTCGGCTCTTTTCTGGATCTTCTCCAGTTCCTCAAGCGCGTCTTCCGCGGACTGATTCTGGTTCTTGCGCAAGAAGGTCTCCGAGATGGAATAGGGAAATCCCAGCGTGTGCACCGCGTGCGTCTCGATGGCTCGCTCAGCGCCTTTTTCATTGACTACGATGCCAATGATCTCCACGTCGTCGGGCGGATCGAGTTCCTTCAAAACTTCTTCCGAATCCGCCATCTGAGGCACAGCCTTGTGCGACACGAACGAGACCGTGTCGATGTGTTTGAATCCCGCGCTGATCAACGCCTGCAAGTACGCCCGCTTGATGTCAGGCGGGATCTGACCCTTCAGCCCCTGCCAGGCATCGCGCGGACATTCGATAAGCTTCACGGAATCAGACATATTGAGCGATTGGGCGATTGAGTCATTGAGCAATTGCTGAAGAAGCGGACTGAGACAACGATCAATCGCTCAATCACCCAATCGCTCAATGACTCAATTTCTTACGTTTGCAGCACTCCCACCTTGAACTCCGGGACATCTGGATTCAAAGCCGCGGCCTCCAGAGCTTGCGTGATCGCGTCGCGCGTCTCAACGGGATCGATGATCTTGTCGATCCACAATCGGGCTGCGCCGTAGCGCGGATCGGTCTGCTCGTCATAGGTGCGCTTCGTCGATTCGTACAGCTCTTTCTTGTCTTCGTCGCTGAGCTTCGTCCCGCCGCGTTCCAGTTGCTTCACTTTGACCTCAACCAAAGTTCCCGCCGCCGCATCGCCCCCCATCACCGCATAGCGCGCCGTCGGCCAGGCAAAGACAAATCGTGGATCGAACGCCTTGCCGCACATCGCATAATGTCCCGCGCCGAACGATCCTCCCACAATCACAGTGATCTTCGGCACCACCGAATTCGAGACCGCATTCACCATCTTTGCACCTGCCTTGATAATGCCGCTCCACTCCGCGTCGCGTCCCACCATGAAGCCGTTCACGTCGTGGAAGAAAATCAGCGGGATCAGATTCTGATTGCAGTCCATGATGAAGCGAGCAGCCTTCTCCGCCGATTCCGTGTAGATCACGCCGCCAAACTCGATTCGCTTGTGGCCTTCGTGGTCAGTCTGCTGAACGTGCAGCTTCTGGTTGGCGACAATTCCCACGGCGAACCCGCCGATGCGTCCGTAGCCGCAGACCAGCGTCTTGCCGTATTCCGCCTTGTACTCGTCGAAGCGGCTGCCATCAAGCACGCGCGCCAGAATCTCTTTCATGTCGTAGGGGCGCGCAGGCGAAGAATCGTAAATGCCGTAAATTTCCTCGGCAGCCAGCGCCGGTTCGGCCGGCTTCTTGCGGTCCCAGGGAGACTGGCGCCGGTATCCCCATTTCTCCACGATCGATCGAATCCGCGCCAGGCAGGCCGGATCATCCGTTTCCCGGAAGTCAACCGTGCCGCTGATGCCCGCATGCATGGCCGCGCCGCCCAAATCCTCCGCCGAAACTTTCTGTCCTATCGCCGCCTGCACCAGCGCCGGTCCGGCCAGAAACAATCCGCTGCCGTCGGTCATCAGAACGTGGTCGCACATCACCGGCAAATATCCGCCGCCGGCCACGCACATGCCCATGATGGCCGCGATCTGCGGAATGCCCAGGGCTGACATGACTGCGTTGTTGCGGAAGACGCGGCCAAAGTCGTCCGTGTCGGGAAAGACATCTTCCTGCAGCGGCAGAAACACGCCCGCCGAATCCACCAGATAGACGGTCGGAATTCGGTTCTCGATCGCGATGTTCTGGGCGCGAATCACCTTCTTCGACGTCATGGGAAAAAATGCTCCCGCCTTCACCGTGGCGTCGTTCGCAATGATCATCACCAATCGGGTTTGCACTCGCGCCGTACCGGTAATCACGCCCGCACCCGGTGCGCCGCCCCACTCTTCGTACATCCCATGAGCGGCATAAATTCCCAGCTCGAAGAAAGTTCCCGGGTCGACCAGCAACTCAATCCGTTCCCGCGCGGTGAGTCTCCCCTTGCCATGCTGGTTTTCGATAGCCTTGGCGCCGCCGCCTTCGGAGATCTTTTCGCTTTCATTGCGCACCTGAGACATGAGATCGGCGAGAAAACGCATGTTGGCTTCGAATCGTGCCGAGGTGGCATCGACCTTCGTCGTCAGGACGTTTGACGGCTGAGAGGATGGATCTGCGGGAGCTTCGTTGCGATCAGCCATGGGTATAAATGAAGAGGACGGACTGATTACGGTATACCACTCCCGCAGCGGCGCGCAACGCAAGGCACATCCTCGGGAGCGGAAAGACCTAAGCCCGTCTCTCCATCCACTCCGCCAGCCGGCAGCCATCTTCCTCCAGCAGAAAGCTTCCTACGCCAAAACATTCCCCGAAGATGCGATGTGATTCCTCATCGCGCGCGGCGCGTGAGATCCATTGCTTGCCCACCTGATACTGCGATGCCGTGAACCACTTCTGCGGCAGCACCTCCACCAGCCCCGCCTGCAGATAGAGAACAAAGAGCGCGAATGCTGGATCGTCATTCGCCATCGCCTTGTAGCTGGTGGGCACAATCACCTCGTCCACCGCCGCCAGTTCCCGGGGCACATCGATCTTGTGCATGCCCGGGCTCAGTGTGAGCGGCACTTCAAACTCCGCGACCGGCGGGGTCTTGGCATAGATGCGGTCGGAAGATTGCTTGAACCATCCCGCAATCTCAGCCAGGTCGAACGCCTCAAGCTGATCGGGATCGAAACACGCAAGACGAATGCTCCGCACCTCCGGACACCAGACGCCAAGATAATGTGGCGGTACAACAAATGGCCGGCAGTATGTGTTCAATGCCAGCCGCGGCTTGTCCGGTTCCGGCTCCGTTTCCTGGTCTGGCGCGAGCGAGACCACATAGGCAACCGGTCCCTGGTCGCCGTGATGAGTCCAGACAAAACGCTGCCCGGAGAGCGACCGGAATGCCGGAAACGTCTTCCAATACCAGGGTGCAGGCCCAACGGTGCGCTCAAGTTGCTGGCGGATGCTGGCTAGATTCGGAGGAGGCATTCAGGAAATTAAGTAATCGTGTAATCGGTCGTTGGGCAATGAAACCTCGGGCCGTTCAATCGCGCAATGACCCGATCGCTCAATGGCTCAATCAGCTCGCCACGCCCGCGCCCTTAACATTAGCGCGGATAAACTTCACGATGTCATCCATTGCGGTGCCCGGCTGGAAGATCGCGGCCACGCCGAGCTTCTTGAGCGCGTCGATATCCTGATCGGGAATGATCCCGCCCACCAGCACGAGAACGTCATCCATCTTGTTCTGCCTGAGCAGGTCCATCACTCGCGGCACGATGGCGTTGTGGGCGCCGGAAAGAATCGACAGCCCGATTACCTGCACATCTTCTTGAAGAGCCGCGCTGACAATCATCTCCGGAGTCTGCCTCAACCCTGTGTAAATCACTTCCATGCCGGCATCGCGCAACGCGCGCGCAATCACCTTGGCGCCGCGATCATGCCCATCGAGCCCCGGCTTTGCCACCAACACGCGAATCTTGAGATCGGGCATTGCATTCATTTAACCACAGAGCCCGTGCGGGCGCACGGAAGGCTTGGGTTTGGCGTGTGGCTAAAGAGTCTTAGTATCCAGACTCTTCCACAAATACCAGCACGCCACGCTGCGATAAGGTTCCCAGCGCTTTGCGATTTTCTCCATCTGCTCTGGAGTCGGCAGCTTGATCTTCCGCTTGCGGACTTTTTTCGCAGCCGAAGATTTCCTGGCCGCCTTCGCGCGCTGGGTGCTGCGTTGAACATCGAGATAGTGCTTGTACATTGCCATGCGTATGCCAAAATCGCCGGTCGGCAGTACGTTTTCGCGCTTCAGCGTGAACATCAGAAACATCTGCGCGGTCCATACGCCGATGCCCTTCACCTGGGTAAGATGCTCGACCACTTCTGCGTCCGGCAACTCGGGCAGGCGCGCGAAATCCAGCAACCCGCTCGAGGTTTTTGCCGCCAGGTCCTTCAGGTACGCTGACTTCTGCTTCGACAATCCCGCGCCGCGCATCTGTTCATTGCTCAGCTTGAGGATGCCCTCCGGCGTGAGCGGCTCGCCCGCCAGCGCGGTAAAGCGCTTGAAGATTGTTTCCGCGGCCTTGCCGTTCAGTTGTTGATAGACGATCGCCTCCGCCAGGCTGTGAAACTGGGGCGGCGAAAACTGCATGCGGCACGGACCACTGCGCTCGATGATCGCCCGCAAGACCGGGTCGGACTTCTTGAGATGGGTGACAGCTTTTCGCATCGATTATCTTTAACACAGAACTGCCTGGAAGGCGAATAAAAAACGAAGCTACTTTGCCACAGCCACCACGAGTCCAGCCAACCCTCCGCCCAGCACTACCCACGCTGGATTGATCTTCCACTTCCACAGCACGGCCAGCGCCGCTAGAGCGATAGCCCACATCTGCCATCCGCGCAAGGCATCGCCCGCCAGCCTTACCGTCACGCCCGCCATCAGCGCCACGGCGCACACGTTCACGGAGTCGAGGAATGCGGCAATCCACGCGGATCGGCGAAGCCTGGGCAAGACCGGACCGAGCGCCGCCACGTAGATAAATGACGGCAGAAAAATCGCGACAGTCGCAACCACTGCGCCCCACGCGCCACCGAGCAGATATCCGATGAAGGTCGCGGTCGAAAGCACCGGCCCGGGTGTGAACTGGCCAATCGCGATCGCATCCAACACTTGTTGCTGAGTCAGCCAGTGATGATCGCGGACCACTCCCTGCTCGACGAACGCGAACAGCACATATCCTCCTCCATAAAGCACTGCACCCACCTTAAGGAAGAACCAGCCGAGACACGCCAGCGGCACTCGCTTTGTCCCAGACATGCCAGCGACCGCTGCCATCACGCCGGTTAGGAGACCGGGCAGGAGACGCGGCTGTAGAAATGATTTGCTAAAGAGAATCAGTCCAGCAGAGAGCTTGGTTGTGCCGGAAGACATCCCGCGGCGTAGCGTGTGCAACTGCTTTGTGGCCATCCCAATCAAGCCCCCGGCTGCCAGAATCAGCAGCGGACTCAGCTTCGCTAGAAACGCAGCCAGTGCCATTGCTCCTAATGCGGCTAGCCATGCATCGCGAACCGCGATCTTTCCCAGTCGCCATACGGCAATCACAATCACGGCGATCACTGCGGGCTTCACTCCGGCCAGCAGCGACTCGGCAACTGGCAACGCGCCGAAACGAACATAGGCCCAAGCCACTGACGCTGTGATCAGCGCTGCCGGGACAATGAAGCTCGCTCCAGCGACTACCAGACCAGTCCAACCCGCGTGCGCGTAACCGACGTTAATCGCCATCTCAGTGGAGTTCGGTCCTGGGATGAGGTTGGTCAAGCCCAGCATGTCGAGGAACTCCTGCTGGGTCAGCCATTGCCGCTTGCGCACGACCTCATCCTGCATCAGCGCGACATGAGCGGCCGGGCCACCAAAGCTGATTGCTCCTAACCTGAGGAACAACATGGCCAAGGCGCGCAGGCGCTTGCTGAGCGGGCTTTGGATACCGTTGGAAGCAATAGCCTTGCTCGGTTGGGTCAAGCAAGGATTGTAGCGCGCGCTTTCTCAGCGCGTCTTAGCTTTGGCGCGGGAGCTTCGGGAGGCCATGACCGCTCTGTGCTCGGTGAACGCAAATGGCGTATAGCGACGGCCGCCATGCGTGTCTCTCGAGATCACAAATTGTGATCTCAAGACTTACGTGATGCTCACTTCCGTATAGGTGCCATATACCTCGCGCAGCGCCTCGCAAATCTCGCCCACTGTTGCATAGGCCCGCACCGCATCCACGATGTAGGGCATAGTGTTTGCCGGAGAGATATTTCCATTCGTACCAACCTTTGGCTCTTGTCCCGCGGCGTTCTTTAGCGCATCGAGTGCGCGCCGCACTTCGTCATTCGATCGGCGCGCGCGCAACGCCTTCAGCTTGACTGATTGCTGCCGTGCGACGCTTTCATCAATGTAAAGAATGTGGGGCGAGTCTTCCTCGATCACGAACTCGTTCACCCCCACGATGATTTTCTCCTTCGCTTCGGCGGCGCGTTGGAACTGGTAGGAGGCCTCAGCGATCTCTTTCTGGGGATAGCCGCGCTCGATGGCCTTCACCATGCCTCCCATCGCGTCCAATTTGCTAAAGTAGTCGAACGCGCCTTTTTCCATTTGGAGGGTTAGGGCTTCCAGGAAATATGATCCGCCCAAGGGATCGACTGTCTGCGTTACTCCGGATTCATAAGCGATAATCTGCTGCGTGCGCAGCGCAATGCGGGCAGCCTCTTCCGTGGGCAGAGCCAGCGCCTCGTCGTAAGAATCACAGTGTAACGACTGGGTGCCGCCAAGCACCGCAGCCAAAGCCTGCAGGGCAACGCGCGCAATGTTGTTCATCGGCTGTTGCGCGGGGAGAGACACTCCCGCCGTCTGGGTATGAAAACGCATCAGCCAGGTGCGCTGGTTCTTCGCTCCGAAGCGCTCTTGCATCACCTGGCCCCAAATCTTGCGGGCAGCGCGGTATTTGGCGATCTCCTCGAAAAAATCGTTGTGCGCGTTGAAGAAGAAACTGAGCCGCGGACCGAAATCGTCCACCTCGAGGCCACGCCGACGCGCCCATTCCACGTACTCAACGCCGTCGTACAGAGTGAAGGCGAGTTCTTGAAGGGCCGTCGAACCGGCTTCGCGAATGTGGTAGCCGCTGATTGAAATGGTGTTGAAGCGCGGGGTGAACTTAGATCCGAACTCAAACGTGTCGATTACCAGGCGCATCGACGGCGCCGGTGGATAGATGTATTCCTTCTGCGCGATGTATTCCTTGAGAATGTCGTTCTGGATCGTGCCGGAAATCTTTTTCCAGTCCGCGCCCTGTTTCTCCGCCACCACCAGATATATGGCCCACAGCACCGACGCGGGCGAGTTGATGGTCATCGAGACTGTGGTCTTTTCGAGATCGATGCCTCCGAAGAGAATTTCCATGTCTTCGAGCGAATCGATGGCCACGCCGCACTTGCCCACTTCGCCTTCGCTGGCCGGGTGATCGGAGTCGTAGCCCATCAGCGTAGGCAAGTCGAATGCAACAGAAAGTCCGCCGCCGCCGTGCTCGAGCAAGTATTTGTAGCGCTGGTTGGTTTCTTCGGGCGACGCAAAGCCGGAAAACTGCCGCATGGTGTAGAGTTTGCCGCGATATCCGGTCGCGTGAATGCCGCGGGTGAACGGAGGCACGCCGGGATATCCGAGATATTTTTCTTCGCTCCAGTCCTGCGGGAGATCGGCCTGCGTGTAGAGGCGGCGAATGGGAACGCCGGAAATCGTGGTGAAGCTTGCGTGTCCGTGCTCGTCGAGATTCACGCCGGTGGGCGCGCCGATCGGCCGCTCGGGAGATTTTTCGAGCGTGGGCGCAAGCGTCTGCTCCGCCCACTTCTTCTCGTCAGCGGAGGGATGGCGGTTCTCAAAAACGTCGGCGACGGGACTTTCGGCAACTTGCGGCTTGGACGACTTCTTCTCCGGCATGAGGACCCCAGTATGCTTTTGTGATGATAGGGAAGAGCGCGCCAGCGGGCAAGTATCCGGTGCCTGACTCTCATCTACTTGCCGCAATTTCTTCACTTCCGGGTCTATGGTTTTTCCGCCAGCCGCAGGCCAATCTTCTGCATTAGTTCAGGTGACCACAGCGCCAACTTCTCTTTGGCGCTAGCGTTCATCTCTGTGGCCGCCCGGTTGTAGCTCGCCAGCAAGTCCCGCGGATCAAGCATGCATTCGATCAGCCGCTTCCGGCCGTAACGCTTCTCGATCACGATCGACATTTTGTATCCCACCGTGTACCAGGGGCCCTGCACGCCGAAGAACGAGTAGGCTTTCTCGTCGATCTTGTCTTTTCCTGCCAGCCTCTGGTCAATGACGTCGAGAAAGAATTCTTGAAGGGTAGTCAGATCCTGGTTGAAGTTGGCCATGTCGTGCTCCCAGCGAGCATGCTCCTCCGGAGAACTCGCGGCGTGGGGATCGAGCATCCGGCCCACCTGCAGCTGCCAGCATGGCAAAGCCCTCACCGAATGCGCCCATCCACTCGACCGCCGGTTTCACGTTCGGCGGAAGGTCTTTCTGCTTTTCGTCGGCAAGCGACTCGATGCTGGAATAACCGATGTGATGCAGTTCGTGCGCGACGGTGTTCTCGAACTTTGCTGCCGATTCTTCCGGATCGAGATAAAGAAAAATCGCTGGATCGGTGGTTGCTTCAAATACAAAGCTGTTCGTCTTGGGCTTGATCACCGGAAATACCTTTGCGCGGATATGGGCCTGGTCGGGAAGGTAGGCGAGCACTCGCTCTGCCGACGCGACCAGATCAGCCCGCCGCCAGGCATCGAGCGTGTGCCGCAGCGCGGACGCTTTGGTAGCCAAGTCAGCCGAAAGTACGAACTTCTTGAGATCGTCATCGGTGAAGTCGCGGTGCATACCAGCTTCGCGCTTTTTCAACCGGATGTAAGGTTCAGTGGCGAAGAGGTGCTCCCAGTCGGCATCAGCGACGGCCGCTCCGGCGATGCGCTTTTCCAGGATGGCGAGCACTGCATCAGCTTCGTCGGTGTTGAGCTTGAGTTGGACGCGCCCGGCGTCGGGTACTGGTTGAGTGTTTTGCCCGAGGAGAGCGGGCAGAATGCTTGAGACCAAGAACACGACGACGGCAAGCGATCGAGACGTAGGCATGAAGCCTCCAAACATTGGACGCTCTTCGGGACGGAAACGTGAGCCGCAGGATCCGCAGCCGGTATGTTGTGTCGCTGTTATCGCGGCTGCTGGCGCGAGAGTTCCCAAGCTTTGGAGTATTTCCAGGATACGTAGCCGGCGTGGTAAAGGTGCAGCAGCAGGCCTTCGCGGCCGTCAAGAAATCCGAGGCGGAAGAAGTAGTTGTAGACAAACGTGACCATCGGGCGCAGGACGATGTTAATGACGCTGAAGCTACGGTGCCCCTTGGCGACGGCCAGTTGTGCGCCCAGTGACGAATAGCGATTCATGTGACCGAGGTAAAGGGTCAGGTTGGGATAGGTGTAGTGCACGAGCGCGTTCTTGAACTGGCGCGTCGCTTGTGGTGTCTCCGGCTTCAGTTCGCAGCGGTCATGGGGATCGTGGCCGGTTACGAATCCATGCCCGCGGCGGAACAGGCGCAGCTTGGGATCTGGGTAAAAACCGCCGTGGCGTATCCAGCGGCCCAGGAACAGATTCTTGCGCGGCAGCCAATAGCCGCTCACGGCGTCTGGGTCGGCGATCGCGGCGCGAATTTCTTCGGCCAGTCCCGGACTGACCTCTTCGTCGGCGTCGAGCAGCAGAACCCAATCTTTTGTGCAGAGATCGATCGCGTATTGCTTTTGGGCAACGTAACCGCGCCACGGTTCGATGACAACCCGCGCGCCCTGCGCACGCGCGATCTCGCACGTACGATCTTTCGAGCCGGAGTCGACGAGCACAATTTCATCCGCCCAGGGAACGCTGGCCAGAGTGCGGCCTATGTTCGCTTCTTCGTCCATCGCCACGATGGCCACGGAGATTGTCATTCAGCAACGCCTCGTGTCGTGCGACTGCCAGCTTCGCACAACAAGAACACCAACAGGATAACCAACTCGGGTTCGATGGGATGGCGGTAGCGGGCGTGTGGGTAGACGAAGTAATAGACCGTCGGATAAGTCACAACGAGTCCGGCGAAAAGCCACGCGCCTGGCCGCTTCTGCCGCAGCGCGCGGACCAGGCCCCAGATCGCGAGCACCGACGATGCCAGGAAAAGCGAGCTGCGAAAGTCCCACGAAGCAGTGCTGTCCGTGGGTCTGGGCACGCCGTTCCAGTAATAAAAAAACCGCTTCATGCTGATAATCGCGAATCGGCGCGGATTCGCGCGGATCCAGTCGAGCGCCAGCCGCCTGCAGTCGGCCTCATAAGCAATTTCGCCGAGGCGCTCAAACTTCTCAAGCTCGGGCTTGTTGAGGTTAGGCTGCAGGGTTGCGATCAGCATGCCGTCTGCCAGCTTGTTATTGCCAAGACGGAACTGCAGTCCGAAATCGTCGCGAATAAAAACAACGCGGCCGAACGCCTCATAGTTGCGCACCAGCCACGGGGAAAGAACAAGAAAGAATACGAATGAGGAAAGCACAACGCCAGCCAGCGAGGGCAGACCTTGCCGGTATCTTTGCCGCCACACCCACAAACCGCAGAATGGAAGAAAAGACAGCATCGTAGGATTGGCCAGTGCTCCCACGCCCCACAGTGCTCCGAACAGCGTCCATCCCCGCCAGCCCGGCCAATGTTCCATTTCAAGCGCGACCAGAAAGATCAACGCCAGCATGAGCGGAGTAAAGGTCGTATCCCATATCCAATGAATCGACCAGTACCAGACATAAGGATTCAGCGCCCAGGCACGCGCCGACCAGATGGCGACACGCGGGCCGAAAGTTCTGTGCGCGATCAGACAGACCGGAATCGTGGTGAGCGCGGCGAGCAGGCTGTTGATCGACAGCAGAACCCACGCCGAAGCGCAGGTGTAGACGCCGAAAATCTTGAAGACTCCGCCGATCAGGAAGGGATAAAGCGGAGGCTCCCAGGCGCTGGGGCCGGTGTTTCCTCCGTAGGGATTGCTGAAACCTTGCCCCAGGGCAATCGCCCGGCCCACGCGGCCCATCTCAAAGCCGAAGCCGAAGTTATCTTCTCCGGGGCGAGTGTGGTACTGGCGGAAAACTCCGATTGCCGCCACCTGCAGAACAAACGAGAGCAACACCATCCACAACACAGACCGCGGGATGGCAGGGTGGCTCGGCTGTTGCATCACGGGCGAGTTTATCAGGTCTTTGCCGAGACCGAGGGAACTCGACGAGGTGACTGAACGGGAACTATTTGTGCAGGCCCGGTGTCCCTAGCGGAGTAACACAATCCACAGGAACCTATGTCCCGGAGGGAGCTTATGTCTTCCACACGAACCATCTCCTATGCCGTTCTGATCATTTACCTCGCCGCGACTTTGAGTTTCGCGCAAGCGCAAACCGCCGCATCGAACAGCAAGCCCGAAGACCAAGTGAAGCAACTGGAGCGCGATTGGCTGGCTGCGGACGCGAAAGGCGACGTTGCTTGGTTAGGCCGGATAATCTCTGACGATTTCATCGGTAGCAACTTCGAAGGCCAGGTTCTTAGTAAACATGACATCGTTCCAGAACAAACCAGTCCGGGCGGCTTCGCGGGAGCGACGGTGAGCGATACGAATGTCCGAGTGTTTGGTGATACCGCCGTCTTGATGGGCGTGATCAACACTGGCGTCGCGCCACCGAGGCAGATCCACGTGACCTTGGTTGTACAGAAAAGACAGCAGGGCTGGCAGATGATTGCTGCGGAACTGACTCACGCGCAGTGACCGTGCGCCTTTCGCCTTCATTCCATCGGGACGTTTCTGTGATTGCTGCGGGAACTAGCTCGCGTTGGTGTTGTCGGACACTCGGATCGAGAAGTTGACGGTGATTCGGGCCTTGGTTTCGACCGGCTGTCCGTTTTGAAGATAGGGTTTGAAGTGCCATTCGCGCACAGCTTGCTGCGCCGCTGCAGACAGGATGGCGGGGCCGCTGAGAACGCGCAGGTTTTCGATGGTGCCGTCGGTGCCGACCAGCGCCTGCAACACTACCGAACCCTGCACCCGCATGTGCTGTCCCAGCAATGGATAGGTCGTTTCGACCGTTTGCCGCAGTTCAGGAACGGTCCCCGAGGAAAGACGTTCGTTCTCGGCCGCGTTGGCAGCCACGGTGACTGACGAGCGGCGGCTCGAATCGCTGGGGATCTCCACTTTGGTGACGTTGCTTCCGGGATGAACCATGCGGTGCGTGTCGCCTGCAACCACCTCGACATCCAGCGGAGGAAGGACAACCCGGTTGGTCGCTACCACCGGCGACGCTGGGTTAGCGGAGGCTGGGTTGGCGGAGACTGGGTTAGCGGAGACTGAGCTAGCATCGGCTTTGTGGGGTGAATCGGCTGCAGACGTGGAAGTCTTCGGAACCACGTAGCTCTTTGCGGTCGCGGCGCGTGCTACGGGGGCCTGGGCGGGCGCCACAGCCGAGTCTGATTTCGGGGTGCTTTCCGAGCCCGCGTTCGATTCAGAAGCTTCGTCCGAGCCGAACCAGAAGTCGCGGTCCTTCACGATGACCACGGTGAGGGCAATCAGCAGGAGACTGAGCGCGATCAGCAGCCGGACGGTTTGCCCATTGGCCAACCAGGCTTGCGGTCCGACCAACTCCGTCCTTGGATTCGTTCCCATTTCGTCTCTCTTGCCTTGCGAACCAGCCTTCAAATAAGGTAGCCGATCACCAAGCACCTGTATCTTGAAGCCGTGAGCGCCTAATGGCAATGGCACAATCAGGGGACGAGTGGCCCGAGAGTGCTAGATCGGTAATTCCAGATGCATGAGGACAGCCGGCGGGCGACCGCCCCGTGTGACCCAGTCGTGAGTTCTAGGGTTGGCCAGCCGGGGGCTGCGCCGGAGGCGCGGGTTCGCCTTCAGCAGGAGGTTCCTGCCGCGGAACCACGTAGGGAACTTTGGGCAGGCGCGTGACTTGGCCTCGGGTGGCGTCGGCGACATCAATGCCGGAGTGATCGAGCAACAGTCCGGTCGCACGGTCGAGCTCGATTCGCGACTTCTCGTAGGCAGCTTTGGCTGAGACCAAATTCGATTCGGAAGTGGTTAAGACGGACGCATCCTGCAAGATCGCGGTGGTGGTGGTGAGTCCGACCTTCAGTTTCTGCTGATCCGCATCGAGCGTCTGGCGGGCAAAATCGACAGCATACTGGGCAGCCTGCACGGAGGCACGGTTCTGCTTCACGTCAAATTGCGCGTTGCGCACTTCGATTCGCACCTGATTTTCAAGTTGATGCAGCCGCACCTGGGCCTGGCGATATTCCAGTTCGGCGCGCACCTGGTTAGCCTGCGCTTCGCGATTGCGCAGAGGAATATTCAGCGTCAAGCCAATGCCTTTGTCGGGAGCAGTGGAGTTGACGAGCTGGTTCAGCGTTCCGCCGTAGCCGACCGTGGTTGCGGTTTGAAACGGCGGCGGATTTTCGCCTGGTGTGTAGCAATACTTAGCGCCGGGACTCGCTGAACATGAGGGAACGAGCGGATTGATGTTGCCTCCCACTCCGGAGCCGCCATAATATGCGAAGGCATCGAGCGTGGGCAGCATGGCGTTGCGGACGGCTTTGCTGCTGAGGTCGCGGGAATTGAGATCGATGCGCGACTCGACGAGTTCAGCACGATGGTTGAGTGCTTGATTGATCATGTCTTGCGTGGGAACGACGGCTTCCTCCTGCGGAATCTGCATGGTGGAGGTGGGAATCACGTCGGCTTCGGCCAGCACCGGATCTTCGATGCTGCGGCTGATCGCGTTCTTCATCAGCAACTGTTCAAGCTGCAGGTTGTTCTGCGCAAGGATCAAGTTCTGCTCGTCCGTTGAGACTGTGCTCTGCGCGCTCACCACCTGAATCGGCGGCACTGTGCCGACTCTTGCCTGCTGTTTGGTATCAGTCAGCGCCTTATGTGCGTAGGTGAGAGCTTCCTGCTGCACCCGCACGTTTTCGTAGGCATACACCAGGTCCCAATAGATATTTTCGATCTGATCGACGGTGGTGATGATTTGCAGGCGAAAAGCGACGTCGGAGATTTCACGATTGTTCTTGGCGATGCGGATGAAACGCAGGTTGGGAAGCGATCCGAAACCTTGCAGCAGGTTCTGCGTGATCCTGAATTGGAAGTTCGAACTCAGGTCCGGAGTCAGCAGGGTGGTGGGGTTGTTGGAAGTGGCGTGGGTATTGTTAAAACCGGCGGTAACGCTTGTGCCCCACTGGAAACCCTGAGTGTAGGCGAAGTTCGCCGTGTAGGTGTTTTGGGCAACGACGGGAACCGGGCTGAAGACGCTGACGGACTCGGTATCGTTCTTATCGAGCTGCAGCGTGCTGGTGATGACCGGGTCGAAGCTGGTGATGGTCGAGCCAATGCCGAGCGTGGAGCTGACCAGGCCGTTGGTGCCCGTGCCCACGCCGCTGGGGGCGACGGTGGTTCCTCCGGTGCCGGACCCAACCGTTCCGCCAAGGCCGCCCACGCCGCCGCCCGGAGTGTTCTGCACTATGCCTGCATTGACGCCCAGGATGTTGGCGCCCGACTTGGCGCGCAGGTAGTCGGTGTCGGCAATGTTCAGGTTGTAGCGTGCAATGTCGATATCCAGGTTGTTCTCTAACGCGAGTGCAACGGCGTCGTCAATCGAAAGATAGATCTTGCCGTTGTGCAACAGCGAGTCGATGCGCGGCGAATTGCTCAGGTTCGGCTGCGCTACTTGCTGCCCCCGGTAGGGCTGCAGAAAATGAGGGAAGGCCGGGCGCGGTTTGGAATAATCCTGCAAATGAACCGCCTGCGGCTGGGCGAGAACGGGCGCGGCCTGCGGCGTTGGGGCGGCTGGGACGTCCTGCGCGCGCAATAGCGGCGACAACTGCGTGCAGCCGAGGACGGCAAAGGCCGTCACCATTAACATCTGCGTGAGGCGCCGATGGGCCGCGGTCTTTCGGGGCGAAGGCAAAGACAAAGACATGGTTCGTCTCCTTGACTAGTACGGTGGTGCATCGTCTTGAAAGTAGTAGATCGATTTTGAAAGTTGGATGCGGAAAACATAGAAGCTTCACTCCATCTTAGCGGGGTGGAGCGAGAGAATCGGGCGCTGATGGGAAAGAATATTGTAAAGAATTGTGAGAATCAGCGTGTAGGATGGAGTGCGTTGCAGCGCCGGCATCCGCACAGACGGCGGCGCTGCATACGCGCGACGGTGTTACTGCTGTTGCGGCGCAGCCGGAGCCACGGTGGGCAATTCTTTGCGCGGCGTGATGTCGGGCACGCTGGGCATCCGCGTGACCTGGCCCTTGGCAGCGTCGTTGATGCTGATGCCAGCATGATCGAGAGTAATGCCGGTCGCTCGGTCGAGTTCGATGCGCGACTTCTCGTAGGCCGCCATGGCCGACATCAAAGTGGACTCCGACGTGGCCAGCGCGCTCTGGGTCTGCAGGACCAACGTTGTGGTCGAGGTACCGAACTGATATTTCTTCTGTTCGGCGTCCAGAGACTGTCTGGCGTAATCGACTGCGGCTTGGGCTGAGGCTACGCTGGCGCGGTTCTGTTCGACTCCGAACTGGGCGTTGCGGACTTCGATGCTGATCTGGTTCTCGATCTGCTGCAGCCGCATCTGGGCCTGCTGGTATTCCAGCTCTGAGCGAATCTGTGTTGCCTGGGCCGCGCGGTTACGCAACGGAATATTTAGCTGCAAGCCGACGCCTTTGTCAGAACCGGTGGAGTTGATAAGTTCATTGAGCGTGCCATTGTATCCCGTGGATGGCGCGATGGGGATAAAGGTCTGGCCTCCGGCGGCTTGATTTGGCCCAGCGCAAAATCCTTCGGCCTGCTCGGCCACTGGCTGATTCACACACAGATTGGTTGGGTTTTGCAAGCCGCCCAATCCCGTGCCGCCGTAGTAGGCGAAAAGGTCCAGCGTAGGCAGCAGGGCACTGCGCACGGCTTTGTTGCTGATCTCGCTGGTGTTGAGTTGGATACGGGATTCCACCAGATCGGCGCGATGGCGAAGCGCATCGGCGATCAGATCCTGCGTGGGCTGGATGGGTTCGTTCTGCGGCAATTCCATAGTCGACGTGGGAATCACGTCAGCCGCTGCGAGGGTCTGATCGCGCAGGGTGCGGCTGAGCGCGTTCTTCATGAGTAATTGCTCCAACTGCAGGTTGGTCAGCGCAATCGTCAAGGCTTGTTGGTCCTGAGCGACGGTGCTCTGCGCGCGGACGACCTCTATGGGAGCCAGGCTGCCAATCTCCACTTGCTTCTTCGTATCGGAGAGCGTCTTCTCGGCGAAAGCCAGCGATTCTTTCTGCACCCGGGCATTTTCATATGCGTAAACCAGATCCCAGTACATTGACTGAATCTGGTTGACTGTGGTGATGACTTGCAGCCGGAACGCCACGTCGGAAAGTTCACGATTGTTCTTGGCAATACTGATGAAACGATTGTTGGCAGCCAGGCCGAATCCCTGCAGCAGATGTTGCGTGAGTTGGAACTTGAAGCTGGAGTTGAGCTGTGGACTCAGAGTCGTGAAAGGTGCGTCCCCGGTCGCGATGCGGGTGTTGTTAAAGCCCACCAAGAGATTCGTTCCCCAGGAGAAGCCCTGGGTATAGGCGAAACTCCCGGTGGTGGTGTTCTGAGCCGACTCGGGAGTGAAGGTGCTGGCGGGGAGGATATGAAAACGGTCCTCCTGGAGCGTGCCGGTAAGGACCGGATCGAAGCTCGTGATCAGCGGTCCAAGGCCCAGCGTAGAGCCGACCAACCCGCCCGCGCCTGCGCCTGCGCCGCCCGCGCCCAGCGTGGTTCCGCCAGTGCCCGAGCCGACCTGGCCGCCGAGACCTCCCACGCCGCCGCCGGGAGTGTTTTGCACGATGCCGGTATTAATGCCGAGGGTCGCAGCGCCGGCTTTAGCGCGCAGCACATCGGTGTCGGCGATGTTCAGGTTGTAGCGCGCGATGGCGATATCCAGGTTGTTCTCAAGCGCGAGGGCAATGGCATCGTTCAGCGACAGGTAGAGCTTGCCGTCGTGCATCAGTTGGTCGATGCGCGCGGTGTTGGCCAGGTTCGGCGCTGACAAGTGCCGCGCCGTGTAAGGCCCGATGGGGTTGGGAAAATGCGATACCGGCTTGGAATAATTCAGCACCGGAAGCGGCCGTGTCTCCGGTGTGTTTTGCGGGACAGGCGCGGCGGGGGCATCCTGGCCCCAACCAGCGATGGTCAGCATTCCGAATATGACAACGGCAGTGGTCAGCCGGATGGTCGAGTTTAAGCGTGCGAAAGGCATCTACTCATCTCCATTGATTAAAACCAATTGGTTAAAACCACTTCGCGTTAAGTTCGTTACGGCTCTGCGACATGAAAACCGCAGCGTGGGCCAGCCCGATTGAC
This sequence comes from uncultured Acidobacteriaceae bacterium, assembly GCA_963850165.1. Lineage (GTDB taxonomy): Bacteria > Acidobacteriota > Terriglobia > Terriglobales > Acidobacteriaceae > Sulfotelmatobacter. The sequence goes on from CAWKKK010000024.1 coordinate 68,579, forward strand.
CCAAAAATGGAAGTCCTGCTCAAATCTTGGTACGCAACCGGAGGCATCGGAGTTCCTGAAAAGCACATGAAAAACGAGAACCAGACGAAAGTTTGGTGAAAGTCAACAGTATATCCGACGCCGCACATTCTCTTTCGAGCGCTCCCGGCCCCGCGCCCCAGGTGTTGAAACTGATAGAGTGCTGGCGATGGCCGAGTGTCCCCTAGGAGCGAAATCACGCCGTTGGGCGCAAGAACCTGAAGCATGAAATGTCTTGGATGAACCGGCTCGGGTGCGGGACTCGAAAGATCGCATGCGCAATCTCAAACTGATTCTCTCCTATGACGGATCGGAATTCGCAGGCTGGCAGGTGCAGCCCGATGAAGTCACGATACAGGGCACACTCGCCTCAGCCATTGGACGAATCACAGGCGAAAAAGTATTGCCCCAGGGTTCAGGCAGAACCGATGCAGGAGTGCACGCGCTCGCGCAAGTGGTGACATTTGTCACGGAGGCGTCGATCCCTGCGGCGAATTTCGTGAAGGCATTGAACGATATCTTGCCGGCATCGGTGCGGGTTCTGGAAGTGGAAGAGGTTGCGCCGGATTTTCACGCGCGCAAGTCGGCGCGAGGGAAGACTTATCGCTACCGGATTTATCGCGCCGCGATCTGTCCGCCGTTTCTGGCCAGGTATGTGTGGCATTATCCGTATCCCTTGGATGAGGCGGCGATTGTGGAGGCAGCAGGACGGGTGGAGGGCGAGCACGATTTCACTTCCTTCGCCGCAGTCGATCCGGAGCGCGGACGCGAAGATGCTCAAGTTTCGAACGTCCGGCGGATCTTTTCTTCAAGCTGGGAACGCCAGGGAGACGAGTTTATCTACACGGTGAAAGGATCAGGCTTTCTGCACCACATGGTTCGCAACCTGGTGGGAACGTTTATTCTGGTGGGCAAAGGAACGCTGCGGGCCGAGGATGTCGCGCGGATTCTCGAGGCGCGCGACCGCTCGGCCGCCGGAGCGACGGCGCCGGCCAGCGGATTGTATTTGGTGAACGTGGAGTACTGAATCTACGCTAAGGCAAACCTGTGACGATTGATCAGTGAGAGAGACATTACGGATGAGACGTCCCTTGGTCATTACTGTGCTCGCGGTGGTTTTTTGCCTCGTCGCCTTCGTCCTTTTCCTCGCGACGGCCCTCTCCTACGTGCCAAACCTCCGACACGCTCGGTCGACAGCAGGCGCGGAGACTGCAGCAACCGGTCGTGTCGTTCTGGCAGTTGCCACTGTCCTTTCTGCCTGCGTTATCGTAGGGCTATTCCGTTTTCGACGCTGGGCTGTGATCTGTGCAGGAATAGCGGCAGGTTTTTGCGCCAACTATGCGATCGCGAGGTTGCTGTTGAGGCACGCCGAGCGTTCGGCTCTCACCTGGATTTTAGTCCTCGGGAGCACCTCGCTGGCCTGGGAGCTATTGTGGAAAATTGCCCCAAGGGCGGATTCGGCAGATGCCCCGGGGGCGCGACCACTGGGAGTGAAGTTCCTGGCTGGACTCGGTGCGATGAGCATGTTGCTAGCCCCAACCCTGATCCGCAGCGACTTCACGCATCAAGCGGCCGGATGGCAGATCGCGAGTCATATCTTCAATTTTTCGCTGTGCGCAGCCTTCTCCTTTGGCTTGTGGAATCTGCGGGAATGGGCGCGGATCTTGGCGGAGGTCACATCATTCTTAGTCCCGCTAAACGTGCTGCCTGCACTCTTAGGCACAAGTAATCACAGACCTACTGTGATAGCAATATCAATTTCAGCACTGATGTATGCGGCATGGTCCATCTGGATCTAAGGCAGGATGCCATCATTAAGATATTCGAGGATGGAGAACGGTTCCTTCGCCCAGAGACTGCCCCATGGCAATCGACATAGCCATTACCAAGACGAAGATCTCGTCGATCAACCCGGCGACGGGCGAGCTTCTGTGCGAGTTCGAATGCGCCAACGAAAGTGAGGTTCATGCGGCGGTGGCGCGGGCGCGCGCGACGCAAGCAGCGTGGGCCGGGAGCGGCGTGCGCAGGCGGATCGCTGTGCTGCGCGAGTTTCAGCGCAGGTTGCTCGAGAAGAAATCACAAATCGCCGAGGCCATCACTCGAGAGGCAGGCAAGCCTGTGGCCGAAGCCCTCACCACCGAAGTGCTGGTGGTGCTCGATGCGGCGCGCTTCCTGATCGAGAACGCCTGGCGCCTGCTGCGCGACGAGCCGCTTCCGCATGGAAGTCTCGCTACCAAGCTCAAGAGCGGCTGGCTGCTGCGCGAGCCTTATGGCGTGGTCGGCATAATTTCGCCATGGAACTATCCGTTTTCCATTCCCGCGACCGAGACGCTCGCGGCGCTGGTGGCGGGGAATGCGGTGGTGCTGAAGCCCTCAGAATTCACCTCTCTGGTGGCGCAGGAATTGGCGTCGCTGCTGCGCGCGGCGGGCGTGCCGCGGGATATCTTCCAGGTGGTAGTGGGCGATGGCTCAACCGGCGCGGCTCTGATTCATTCAAAAATTAACAAGCTGGTGTTCACGGGGAGCGTGGCTACGGGCAAGCGCATCGCGGCGGCTGCGGCGGAACGCCTGCTGCCTATGGTGCTGGAACTGGGCGGCAAAGATCCCATGCTGGTGCTCGACGACGCCGATGTCGACGTGGCTTCGAGCGCGGCAGTGTGGGGAGCGTTCGTGAATGCGGGTCAGACCTGCCTGTCGGTGGAGCGCTGTTACGTACATCGCAGCCGGTATGAAGAATTTCTCCGGGCCTGCGTGGAGAAGACAAACACGCTGCGCGTGGGGTGCGGACTGGACCGCGAGACCGATGTGGGACCGATGATCCACGAGCGCCAGTTGCAGATTGTGGAGGCGCACGTGGAAGACGCCGTGGCGCGCGGGGCACGGGTTTTGGCCGGAGGATCGCGCGTCCCGGAGCTGGGGAAGAATTTTTATAAGCCGACGGTGCTGGCCGATGTGACGCACGAAATGCGCATCATGCGCGAGGAGACGTTCGGCCCGGTGCTCCCAGTGATGGCGTTTGAAGATGACGAGGAAGCGGTCCGGCTGGCCAATAACTCGGAATTTGGTCTGGCAGCGAGTGTATGGACCCGCAACCGGGGACGCGGAGAACGTGTCGCCCGGCATGTTCATGCTGGTACGGTGATGGTCAACGATGCGATTTCGTGCTTCGGCATCAGCGAGGCTCCGCATGGCGGTGTAAAGTCGAGCGGCATCGGCCGCACACACGGGCGCTTCGGCCTCGAAGAGATGGTCCGGTTGAAGTATCTGGATGTGGACCTCGCGCCGGGAATGAAGAAAGTCTGGTGGTACGGCTACGGCGGGACCTTCGCACGGCAGATGGAGGGTTTTCTCGATTTCGAGTTTGCCCGAGGGTTAGCGAAACGCTTGCGCGGGGCACTGCGAGCCGCAGGCGTGGTGACGCGCAAGAAGTTGTGAGTCGCGAGAGCTGAGTAGGAGTACCGAGAACTGGAAACTAGAAACTAGAAACAAGAAACTAGAAACTAGAAACTGAAAGGCGATCCATGAGTACTTCCAATTCAGATCCGAAACGCGAACTGCTGCGTCACTCCCTGGCCACGCTGGCTTATCGCGGAGCGAAGGCCGTTCGCAACGCATCCGAGGGGTTCGCCGTGTTTCAAGCCAACGAGAGCGTGCGCACGCCGGGACAGATTCTCACGCACCTTGGCGACCTGATGGATTGGGCACTTTCGATGGCCAATGGAAAACGCGAATGGCATGACTCCAAGCCGCTACCGTGGGAAAAGGAGGTCGAGCGCTTCTTTGCGGCGCTGAAAAAGTTCGACGATTTCCTGGCATCGAGCGAGCCGATGCAAGCTCCGCCGGAGAAGCTCTTTCAGGGACCGATTGCCGACGCGCTTACTCACGTCGGCCAGATCGCCATTCTGCGCCGCCTTGCAGGAGATCCAGTGAAGGGCGAGAACTACTACAAGGCCGAGATCGTAGTGGGACGCGTGGGCGCCGAGCAGGCCAAGCCAAAGTTAGAGTTCTGAACTCGTATCTTCCTTGCACTACTTCGAGCGATTCCGGTACAGGCTCGCGTCCACCTGGCGGGTCATAGCTTCCACGTTCAAGCTGATTCCCAAGAAGGACGCAAGTTTCTTCCCAATGTCTTCTGCATCGTGCAGCACGTCGTGATAGGAGACGCGCAAGGTTTTCACAAAGGCCTTGCTGTCGAGCCAGGCGTTGACTGCGCGCAAATTCTTCTCGAATGCCGCCGCGATGACGGAGGTGTCGGCTCCGGGCTTAGTGGTTCCGCGGTGATTGAGCATCACCTCCTGCGATGCCAACACTTCCGCGAGCGGCCTCTGCATGAATACGACGCGGTATTCGTGACCCTCGGGGAGCGAAAGCAGCAGGAGCGAGATCACCTTCACGGCTTTGCCCTCCGCTTCGGCAATGCAGGCGGGATCTTTGGGGAGTTGCTTGATGCGCTCCCATTCGAGATAGCCCCTCGGATTATCCACGTCGGCCTGGCGTTCGCCATCGGAGAGGATGGGCATTCCGCCGGCGGCCAGCATTTGCATCATCAGCGAGGTTCCCGAACGAGGCAGGTCCGAAACAATTGTGATCATGCGTTTCCTTACTTGATTCCCGAGCCCTGATTCTTGAGCGGCACTTCTGCGCGGTAAATGGCCTGCCAGTGGCCGGCTTTGAGTATGTAGATCGAACTGCCGTTGATGTGGACAGGAATCTTTTCTCCATTGCAGGTGGCGTATTGCTCGGCTTTGTACGTAAGCAGGTACGCACCGGTGGCCAGCGGGAGCGCCCCGAAATCGGAGAGACCGTAACCTTCCACAGTGCAAGTTTTCGCGGAAGCTTGCTGCTCGGCCAGTTGCTGGTCGCGGGAGAACGTTCCGCTATTGTTCCAGAAGATCCCGTTCTCCGGCATGTGCTCGCGGAAGTAGGCCTGATCGTTGGTCTTCCAGGCTTCGAAGAAGCCGGTCTCCGTGCGCACCAGCTCCAGTTGCACGTTACGGACATCGTTGCCGGCATCATTCTTGCGCGTCTGGGCGCTGGTTGGGCCGAGCAGAAGCGCGAGCGGAAAAAGAATTGCCGCGCCCGTCAGAAAAGTCTTTTTCGCGGGAAAAGGTTCATGATTCATAGCATGCTCATTCGGCATGGCCGCACCGGGTGCGACCGCAGGCCTAGGATACGATATCGCGGGCTTTGGCCTCGCGTTTCGGCTTCGAGTACAATGACGTTCGTAAGGCCGAATCCGGCGGCGCGAGCGCCGCGCGTACGAGGGTAAGTCCTTTGGCGACTGGCGAAATTGCAGCTTCGGGCACGCAAACTCCTCCCCAACTTCCCCATCACACGGTCAAGACCAAAAAGGCTGGGCAGCGCGCCTGCAACGAGAAGAATGAGAAAGGCAAGTTCTGCGGTGGGCATTTGAAGCGCTGGTTCTACTCCGAAGATGTAATCGAGCAAGCGTGCGGCGATGCCGAAAAGGCCTGGGGACCGGATGCCGAAGTCTACCGCTGCGAGCATTGCCAGACGCTCTATTTGCCGAATCCCGAGGAAGCCAAGGTGAACGTCGCCGGGCAGGGGATGATTTCGGTGTTCGGGCTGACGTTGCCGCCGAAGGCGAAGTAAGCGAAGATCTCTAACCACGAAGGGCACTAAGGTACACAAAGGAAGTCCTTCGTGAAACTTCGTGTCCTTCGTGGTTTATTGATGTGGAACTATTGCCCATGAACACTTCCGAACTCATCTACGACTGGAACAAGAAGCATCCGCCGGGACTGAAGCCGGCGGGGCCGGTGCTGCTCAATGACGAGAGCCTGCGCGATGGGCTGCAGTCGCCTTCGGTGCGCGATCCCTCGATTCCCGAAAAGATCGAGATTCTTCATCTGATGGAGGCGCTTGGGATCGACTCGCTTGATCTGGGATTGCCGGGTGCGGGAGCGCGCGCGGTCGAGCATGTTACGGCACTGGCGCGGGAGATCGTCGCGCACAAGATGAAGATTGGCGCCAACTGCGCGGCGCGGACGCATGAAAACGATATTCGCCCGATTGCAGAGATCGTGCAGAAGACGGGCCTGCCGATCGAGGCCGCCACGTTCATTGGATCGAGTCCCATCCGCAGATTTACGGAAGGATGGTCCGATGATTTTCTTTTGCAGACAACCGAAAAGGCCGTCAAGTATGCGGTTTCGCTGGGCCTTGACTCGATGTACGTGACTGAGGACACGTCGCGGTGCGATCCGGAGACGGTGAAGAGGCTTTATTCGACGGCGATTAATTGCGGCGCGCGTGCTGTCGTGATCTGCGACACCGCCGGGCATGCCACGCCCATGGGCGCGTTCGCGCTGGTCAAGTTTGTGATCGAGGAAGTGGTGAGACCCTCCGGCGAGAAGATTCGCGTGGACTGGCACGGGCACAGCGATCGCGGGCTGGCCATCGCCAATTCGATGGCGGCGCTTATGGCGGGTGCGCAGTGCGTGCATGCTTGTGCCATCGGGATTGGCGAGCGCGTGGGCAATACCCAGATGGACCAGATGCTGGTGAATCTTAAGCTGATGGGCATTGCGCCCTGGGCGGAGCAGGACCTTACCAAGCTGAAGCAGTATTGCCAGGCGGTGTCGCGAGCTACTGGCGTGCCGATTCCGGCGAACTATCCGGTGGTGGGTGACGACGCTTTTCGCACAGCGACCGGCGTGCATGCGGCGGCTGTGATCAAGGCGTTCAAGAAAAATGACGTCGAGTTGGCCAATACGGTTTACTCGGGTGTGCCGTCTCATATGTTCGGGCTGGAACAGATTATCGACATCGGTCCGATGAGCGGGAAGTCGAATGTGCTGTTCTGGCTGGAGCGGCGCGGCATTCCGGCGACCGACGATCTGGTGGACCGCATCTTTCAACGAGCGAAGGCGAGTGACCATACGCTGAGCGATGCTGAGGTGGTCGAGTGCCTGCCTGCTGCCCTGAAGCAAAATTAACCTCCCGCGAATCTAAGGTTTCATGCCCGATAACATTTCCAAACCAATGCGGCATGCGATTCTTGGGGCCGGTGGCGTTGGCGGCCTGATTGGCGCTTGTCTGGCGCACGCTGGAGCTTCCGTTACGCTCGTAGTCAGGCGCGAATCGTTCGCCAGTTATCCCAAGCAACTTCACCTGGAGAGTCCTTTCGGCAATTTCACAGTTGATGTTGCGGTCGCGACTGAAGTGCCTGCAGTTGACGTGCTCTGGATTACGGTGAAGGCCACGCAGTTCGAGCCGGCGTTGACCGCTCTCAAGAGTCCTGATGCGGTGCGAGCCATCGTTCCGCTGCTCAATGGCATTGATCATATTGCCGTGCTGCGTGCTCGCTACGGCTCTGAGCGCGTGATTCCGGCTACGATTGCAGTTGAGACTGAGCGTGCAAGCCCAGGACACATCGTCCATCGATCTCCTTTTGCGCGTCTGAATTTGTTGTCTTCCGGGCGGGCGTTGCTTGGGAGCACTGTCGACCAGCTTCAGAAGATCGGCTTTGCGTGCCGGTTCATCGACGATGAGCCGACGCTGATGTGGGGCAAGCTGGTCTTTCTTGCGCCATTTGCGCTGAGCACAACCGCTGCGAACAAGACGACCGGCGATGTCATTGCCGACCCGGTTTGGAAGAGCCAACTCGAAGCTTGCGTTCGGGAAGCGTGCGCTGTGGCCGTGGCCGAGGGTGCGAAGGTTGATCCTGAGGCGATTCTTGCGGGGATGATGGCGATGCCCACGAACATGCGCAGCTCGATGCAGAAGGACGTTGAGCAGCACAAGACTCCGGAACTGGATGCTATTGCTGGACCGATTCTGCGCGGCGCCCGCCGACATGGGATTGATGTTCCCGCGACTAAGAAGCTAGTGGCTGCCGTGGAGCAGAGGGCTGGCGTGGAGAGACGCTGACCTAGATCCAGATCAAAATAAAAATACGGATCAAGTCTGGCTAAAATACCTGGAATCAATCACATAGCTAAATCGACATCCGCTAAGATATTGATTCTAAATCACTTACTGGTAAAATCCTTGCAATCAATGACTTAGCGGTCGGAATCAGCCAATGTCCGCCTGGCAGATCTCCTAAGCTATTGATGGGAAATAATTTACTTGTAAAATATTGTGGGGTAAGGAGTTACCAGCTTCGATTGTCAAAGAACTGATCTGCCAGTGGAGCGGCACTGCGTCCGCCTTTACCATGATCTCGCGATTCATTCTACGGGGCAAGGCTGGATATCACACCGGGCTGTGGAAAAACTCGGGGTGCGGGATGGCGCGAGATGTTTAATTCGAAAAGGGGCATTCCCATGTTTACATCGCGGGCGATTGGATTTGTGCGTAGTCCCTACAAGGACGCGGGTCAGGTTCCCAAGGGGCTTGGAGCGAAACACGAGGCGGATGGGGTGCTGGCGATCCTGCCCGAGTTTGAGGTGGGGCTTACTGACATCGAGGGCTTCTCGCATCTTGTCGTGCTTTGGGAATTCGATCGATCTCGCGGGTTCGAATTGCTGGGTACACCGCCTTCCGACAATCGGGCGCATGGAGTGTTTGCTACGCGATCGCCGCGGCGTTCGAATCCGATTGGGCTGACTATCGTTGAACTGCTTCGGCGTGACGGTGTCGAGTTGCATGTTCGGGGAGTCGATATGCTGGATGGGACTCCCCTTCTTGATATCAAGCCTTTGCTGTCTTGGATTGCGGTTGAAAAGCTGCGATGGGGGTGGTTGGCGGAGGCTGAAGCACGACGGGGGTGAAGATGGAACAGCAGGCTCGCCACGTGCAGCGGAAAGCGAACCTCAGCGGGCTGAAGCCGGGCTTTTTACGAGATCCTGTCGGCACGACTGAAGTCGTATCCTTCCCGTTCGTGCTCGAGCCGGGAGCAGTGTGGCGTAGGCAAAAAGCAGGTTCCTCGACTCCGCCGTCGCTGTCGCTCCGGCTGCGCTCGGAATGACAAAGTTGTGGGAGGTCGGTGTCGCTCCGGCTACGCTCGGAATGACAAGTTGTTGGGACGTCGGCTCACGCGCGCTTTGGCTAGCGCCTACTTTTTGCCAATCCCTATTCCTTCTCACGCGTTGTAATATGACGCAATACCTTCCATGAGCCCTACTCCTCCACGTGCGGATTTGCCGGACGTTGCTCCTGCGGTGCAGGAGGATGTGGCGCGGCTGGCGGCATCGCCCGAGGTGCGGTCGGCGTTTAACTGGTTGCGGACGCAGGAGCCGCAACTGGCGCAGTGGCAGATGGAGATGGCGCGGATTCCGGCGCCTCCGTTTGGGGAGTCGGCGCGCGGGGCCTGGCTGGCGGAGCGTTTTCGCGAAGTCGGGCTGGACGATGTTCGCATCGACGATGTGGGGAATGTGTTCGGCGTGCATCCTGGCTTTGGTGCGCGCTATGTCGCGTTGAGCGCGCACATCGATACTGTGTTTCCGGCGAGCACGCCGTTGAATATCCGGCAGCAGGGCAGCCGGCTGTATGGGCCGGGAGTTTCCGACAACGGCGCGGGCGTGGTAGCGATGCTGGGGATTGCGGCGCTGCTGCGCGCGGTGCGCCTGCGGCACTCGCTGCCGTTTGTGTTTATCGGCAACGTGGGCGAAGAGGGTGAGGGCGATCTGCGCGGGATGCGGCACATTTTTTCCACGCCGCGCTGGAAGGATTCGATTGCTTACAGCGTGGTGCTCGACGGCGCGGGCGCGGACACGATTGTGGCTGAGGCGCTGGGCAGCCGGCGGTTTGAGGTGATCGTGCGCGGTCCGGGCGGGCATTCGTGGAGCGATTTTGGCGCGCCGAATCCGATTGTGATTCTGGCGAAGGCGATCGAAACATTTACGGCGACGCCGGTGCCGACCACGCCGAAGACAACTTTCAATATTGGAGTGATTCGCGGCGGGACTTCGGTGAATTCGATTCCGGAGTCGGCGAGCATGAAGGTGGATATCCGGTCGACTTCGATGGCGGAGATGGAACGGCTGGAGCAGGCGATGCGGCTGGCGCTGAATCGCGCGGTGGAAGACGAAACGATGGCGGCGGAGATGCGGTCGCACGGTGCAGAAGCGGCCCTCGGGAGTGAATTGCGAAGTGGTGGCGATCGGGAACCGTCCGGCGGGAGAGTTGGCGATGGGCGCGCGGATTTTGCAGGTGATGCGGGCGGTGGATGCGCAGTTGAATAATGCGGCGCAGGTGCAGCGGGCGTCGACGGACGCGAACATTCCGCTGTCGCTGGGGCTGGAGGCGATTGCCATCGGCGGCGGCGGGTCGGGCGGCGGGGCGCACACTTTGCAGGAATGGTTCGATTCCAACGGGCGCGAGTTGGGGTTGAAGAGGATTTTGTTGACGATGCTGGCGCTGGCGGGAGCGGGATGGGGGAATGATGGGATTTGCAACCTCGGGGGCTAAAGCCTGTTGCCAAGGGAAGTGTTTTTTCGCAGCGCTGAAGCGCCGCGCCATCCAAAGACTCCTGGTCTTGATCTTTATCGCGACTCTTTCTAGCGTGCCGGCGCCGGCTCAGGGTGCCGCTTCTGAGGCAGCATCGGTCAAGCCGAAGGCTGATGTGATTTACATCCACGCCAATGTTTATACCGGCGTGCCGGCTAACTCGCAGTTCAGTTCGATCTTGCGCGAGGAGGCTATTGCGGTGCGCGGCGACCGCATTCAGGCGGTGGGTAAGAATCTTGAGATCGAGAAACTTAAAGGGCCGCAGACGCAGGTCGTTGATTTGGCCGGGCACTTCGTCATGCCGGGATTTAATGACGCGCATCTGCATCTGGCCGATGCCGGATTGCAGAAGTTGAGTGTCGATCTGATCGGAGTGAAGACGCTGGATGAATTCCGGAAGCGCGTGCTGGCTAAGGTGGAAAAGGCTCAGCCCGGCGAATGGATTCTGGGCGGAGGATGGGACGAGACCATGTGGCCGGTGAAGGCTCTGCCCAGCCGTTGGGATCTGGATGAGGTTTCGGGCGGGCATCCGGTGTTTCTGGATCGCGTGGATGGGCATTTGGCCGTGGCGAATACGCGGGCGCTGCAGTTGGCGAGCGTCACGCTGGCCAGCCACGATCCGCAAGGCGGCAAGATTGATCGCGACGAGAACGGGCAGCCTACCGGGATTTTGCGCGATACGGCGCGGCAGGCGGTGCGGGCGGTGATTCCGCCGCCGACGCACGACATGCGGCGGCAGGGGATTGAGGTGGCGCTGGCGGACCTGGCGGCGCACGGTGTGACTTCGGCGCAGGATTATTCGCCGGAGTGGGAGAATTTCCAGATCTACGAGGAGCTTGAAAAAGAAGGCAAGCTGACGGCGCGCATTTCCGAATGGCTGCCGTTTAACGATTCGGTGGAGGAGTTGAAGAAGAAGCGCGATTCGCATCCGCAGTCGGATTTGATGCTGCACACAGGGATGCTGAAGGGATTCATGGATGGTTCGCTGGGCGGGCATACGGCGGCGTTGCTGGAGCCGTATGCGGATGATCCGAAGAATTCCGGCTTGCCGCGCTACGATGCGGCGAAGCTGAACGAAATGGCCAAGGAGCGCGTGCTGGCGGGCTTCCAGCTTGGGTTTCACGCGATTGGCGACAAGGGCGTGCAGATGGCGCTGGATGCTTTTGCCGAAGCGGAGAAGGCCGCGCGCGAGCAGAAAGTGAAGGCGGCGAACGGCGGCGACGATTTCCGTCTGCGGGTTGAGCATGCGCAGGTCACCACGCCGGCGCAGATCGCGCGCTTTAAGGAGTTGAAGGTGATTGCGTCCATGCAGCCCAGCCATGTGCTTACCGACATGCGCTGGGCGCAGGACCGGCTGGGACCGAAGCGGGCCGCGACCTCCTACGCCTGGGCGGCCTTCCTGAACAAAGGCGTGACGCTGGCTTTTGGCACGGATTATCCGGTTGAGCCGGTGTCGCCGTTTCGCGGGCTGTATGCTGCGGTGACGCGCAAGAGCGAGAACGGCAAGCAGGAATATTTTCCCGAGCAGAAGCTGACCATGGATCAGGCGATTGCGGCTTACACCACGGGCTCGGCCTTTGCCGAATTCGAGGAGAAAGAAAAAGGCAAGCTGGTGGCCGGGATGCTCGCGGATTTTGTGGTGCTGGACCGCGACGTGACGGCGGCGTCTCCGGAAAAAGTGCTGGCGACCAAGGTGCTGCGCACGGTGGTGGGCGGCAAAACGGTTTACGAGGCGAAGTGATGCGGCAGTAGATTGCGGGCTAGCTTGAAGGGTTCCAGCGGCTAATCGGTTTGTATGCTGATGCTTTGCTTATGGTTACTTCGACTTCCCCTAAAACGGAAAGCCAGGTTCGAGCGTCTAACATATTGTGATCACGAAGTGAAATTTCGCATTGAGAGGGAGCCTCGGTGCGAGGCTGTTGGCTTGGGCAAACGGGTATAATTGAGGGTTCGCACAGATTTCGGAGGGAAGTAGGCATATGGATTCGCGGGCAATTTGGGTGCGTTTGAAGACCCATCGGTGGCTTTATTCGTTCAGTATTGTGGCTACGCTGGCGCTGGGCATTTTGATCGGCACCATAGTTTCATACGGAGTGAAGGGCAAGGAAGGGCAGAAGGGTTCCGATGCGACTCCGCTGTCGGTACCGTCTCCGCAGCAGCTTTCCAATGCGTTTTCGCAGATCGCCAAGCAGTTGGGGCCGAGCGTGGTCAACATCAACACGGAATCGACCATCAAGACTCCGCACCGGCGCCGCGGCGCGCAGGTTCCGGATGACGAGGACAACGGTGGCGGCAATGGGATGGATGACTTCTTCAACCGCTTCTTTGGCGGGCAGGGTGGCCAGGGTGGCGACGGCGCGATTCGCGAACGTTCGCTGGGTTCGGGCGTGATCGTCGACGCGAAGGGTTATATCGTCACCAACCGGCACGTGGTGGAGAAGGCGGACCGTATCCGCGTGCGGCTGCAGGACGATCCGCCGGGCGTGCAGCATGACGCCAAGGTGGTTGGAGAAGATCAGGAGACCGATCTGGCGGTGATCAAGATTGATCTGGACCGGGCCGTGCCCGCGGCGAAGCTGGGAAACTCCGACAGCATGGAAGTGGGCGATTGGGTGCTGGCGATCGGCAGTCCGTTTGGGCAGGTGGGTACTGTGACCGCCGGCATTGTTTCCGCCAAGGGCCGAGATATCGTTCCCGGCCGGCAGTTTCAGACGTTCATTCAAACCGACGCCGCGATCAACCCGGGGAATTCGGGCGGACCGCTGGTCAATATGAACGGCGAAGTGATCGGCATCAACACGGCGATTTTGAGCGAGACCAATGCTTACGCAGGCGTGGGCTTTTCGCTTCCTTCGAATACCGTGGTGCAGGTTTACAACCAGTTGATTGGGCCCGAGCACCGCGTGGCGCGGGGCTCCATCGGCATCATGTTTGACTCGGTGGAGAATCCGGCGATCGCGCGAGTGTATGGCGCTGGCACGGGAGTGACCGTGTCGAGCGTGGTGGCGGGCAGTCCGGCGGACCAGGCGGGGTTGAAGGTGGGCGACACCATCACTACCGTCGACGGCCATAAAGTGACGAAGGGTGCAGAGTTGGTGGCGGACATTGCCTCGCGCAAGCCGGGAGCGAAAGTGGCGATCGGCTTCCTGCGCAATGGCAAGGCGCAGGAGACGAGTGTAACCATTGCCGACCGCGCCAAGTTGTTCGCTGCGCGCCTGGGCGAGGACCGGGAAAATGGCGACGAGAGTACACCCAAGCAAAGCAAGCTCGGGGTCACGGTTCGTAAGCTGACGCCGGAGATGGCGGAGCGGCTGGACATGCCGGCAGGCAAAGGCGTGATCGTTCAGGACGTGAAGCCGGGGTCGTTTGCGGAAGACATCAATCTGGGCCGCGGCGACGTGATTCTGGAAGTCAACAAGCAGCCGGTCAACAGCGAAGAAGATTTCGCCAAGGTGGAGTCGAGCTTGAAGAGCGGACAGGACGCGGTATTCCTGGTGCGTCCGCGAGGGTCGACGGCCTCGGATGGAACGATCTTCATGGCCGGGACACTTCCGTAACAGAGAGTGGTCAGTGATTAGTGGTCGGTGGTCAGTGAATGCGGCAGAATCATGTGAAGGGTTTTGGCCTGGTCACTGAACACTGGCCATTGATCTTCTCTGAGGGTTGCCTTTGGAACCGAAGCATCGCGCGAAAATGCGAAGATGGATGGGCACAAGTTGCGTTTTGGCGCTGATGTGTGCCTGCGCTTCGCCTGGAGTGGCGATGGGGCAGGCCTCTTCCACGGACTCGACGGCAACCCCAAAAACACACGCTACGCCTGCAACGAACGGAAGTCGAGCAAGTGCGTCCTCTCCGTCCAAATCGCCGGCCAAGGCTCATCCCGCATCGCATCCTGCGGCAAACAAGCATCAAAAGGCGAGTACGGCCGCAGCGGGCCACAGCGGCAAATCGAAGTACGCGAGTTCGCGCAAGGGCGGCAAACGCAAGACGGCGCGAGGCCAGCAGAAAATCGATCCCGAGCGGGCGCAGGCCATCCAGGAAGCGCTGATCCGCGAGCATTATATGTCCGGCGAAGCGGCCGGAACGTGGAATCAAGCCAGCGAAGATGCCATGCGACGCTATCAGGCCGACCACGGCTGGCAATCGAAGACTGTACCTGACTCGCGCGCCCTGATCAGCCTGGGACTGGGGCCGAGCCACGACCATCTGCTGAATCCAGAGAGCGCGATGACCACGGAGCCGGCCGCGCCGCATGCGGCATCCTTGACTCCTGCCTCGCACAGCGCCGATCCGGGAGCGCGCATGAATACGACTCCGGTTTCGCCAACGCCGGCTGCAGCTCCCGGGCATGATTCGCCGGGGCCGCAGTAGTAATCCAGCTTTCGACAGTCTTCATACTCATTGCAAATAAAACAGGATTGTCATCCCGAGCATGGCGAGGGATTATGGTTCTTGCCTGCTAGAGCAGTGCTGGCGCTGCAAGCAAACACCAGGATCCCTCGCTTCGCTCGGGATGACAATATGTACAGGGATCTATTCGTATGGAATGCTTCCTACGCACCGGGGGTCTTGCGGTAGCTTCCCAGCACCGGCTTGGGAAAGTAGGGAAGCGGCTGGGAATGGATGATGGCTTGGGGGTTGGCCTCGACCAGGGCTTCGGCTACTTCTGCGCCGTAGATTTCCGCGGCGGCGTCGCGAGCCGCGGAGAGCACGGGGACGCGCTTCTCGGTGTCGTGAGCATCGGTGGCCAGCACATGGACGGCGTCGTGCTCCAGCAGCCAGTGCGCGGCGCGGCGCGTGCGATCTCCCCAGAATCCGGTGAGAGCGGAAGCGGTTATCTGGATCACGCAACCCTGCTCGGCCCACTCCACCACGCGCTGCAGGTTCTCGCGCAGAATCGGGTTACGCTCGGGATGGGTGATGATGGCGGTGATGCCGCGGTCGCCGAGCTTCATGAAACAGTCCGTGGTTTGCTGCGGAACGCCGTAATTGCTGAGCTCGACCAGCATGTAGTGCGAGCCTTCGATGGAGTAGCGCGCGGGATTGGCCAGCACATCCTGCAGATTGTCGTAGGAGAGATGGAAGTCGCAGCCCAGGCTCAGGGTGAGCGCATCGCCGACGAGTTGCTGCAGGTGAGCCAGGAGTCCCTGAAGATGCGCGCGGTCGTAGTGGTAGCGGTCATTAGCGTGAGGAGTGGCGACCTGGTGAGTGATGCCGTCGGCGGCAGCCATGCGGCACATGGCGACGGAAGTTTCCCAGGACTTGGAGCCGTCGTCAACTTCCGGAAGAATGTGTGAGTGAATGTCGACCACGATTGTAGAAACCCAAGCGCGCGCCGGCGGTTGCGCCCTTGATTTGATTTAAGCAGATTCGCGGGGAAAGAGAAAGGTCAAGTGTTTTGTCGTGGAGGATGCGGAGAGTTCTCTCCAGGGGCGCTTACCAGATAGTTGGCACGGCCTTTGACTTGCGGATCTCAGGGTCAGCGGTGATCAGCGGGAGACCTTCGATGAGCGCGGTTGCTCCAATGACGCGGTCCGCGGGATCTTTCGGATAATTTGCTGGCAGCGCGAATGCCAGCATTGCAATCTTCGAAGTGATGGGTAGGATGATGAAGCGGTTTTCGACTTCGGATAGAACCGTTTCTGCATTCGGAATCAAATTGATTCGTCCATGACTCGCGAGCTGAGCGATTTCAACGAGCGTGATGTCGGACACTGCCAATCCGCGATCTTCGTTGCGTGCATCCTCGATTGCAGCATGAGCCGCTGTTGATATTTGCTGGTAATCTTGGGCAAGCCAGATCACCACGTGCGTGTCGAGCAGAATCAATAGAGATCGCCCCATTCCTCGGGGGTGAAAGCTGGGGAGACAATGTCACCCTTGATTTCGATTTTGCCTTTGCCCTTGAGGAAGCCGAAGATATCGTCCTTTTCTTGTTCGACCGGGACAAGCTTGGCCACCGGCTTGCCGCGCTTGGTGATCAGCACGGCTTGGCGCTTCGATTGAACTTCATCCATGATTGCAAGGCAATGGACTTTGAACGCGCCTGCCGCGATTGTTTTCATTACAGTGCCTTTCGATCATGGTCATTGTACCATAGTCATAAGAGCGAGAAAGCGCGGAGCAAGAGGGTTTACTGCCAAAATGGTGAAGCCGGATGCCCCGTCATGGGAGAGGCGGAAAAACGGGGCACCGGCGCGATGGGCTTCAGAATTACTTGCCCGGCAAGTAACTTAGATCGGGACGGAACTGAATGATGTCGCTGGTCTCCTGCTCCACCGAATGGTCAATTCGATCGATGATGGAGTCTGCCTCGGCCTGGCCAAAGGCTTCTTTGAGCATGTCGCGGAAGGGCTTCACATCCGGCTTATCCTCGAAGTCGGCCCAACTTTTACGTGGCAGGGATAGAACGAATTCTCCAGTCTGCCCGCCGTTCACCAACGCATACCATGCGAAGTTGACGGGCCACTTTGTCTTCTGCGAGGCGTCGTAGACCCGGGTGATGGCGGAGCGGAAATCCGATTCCTTCCCGTAACGTACATGGAAGATGAGGATCTCCGAGAACTTGGGAGGCAAGTTGTCACCCATGGGGACGTTGCTGATCTTGGGCAGAAATTCGTAGTAGCGAGTGACGACCGAGTCTACGTAGGCGCCGACTACTTTCTGGAACTCGGCGAGGTCGGCCTCGTCCGTGACGGCTGGCTTGTCGTAATCGGCCCAGTGTTGAGAGAAGCGGCCGACAAGGAACGTTCCCGTACTGTCGCCGCTAAGCGTTTCCCAAACCAATAATGGCAACGGATCGTTTTGCTGCTTGTGCCATGCGGCTTTCTGTTTGCGTCCCGCCTCGTATTGCGGAACGGAGTTGTTCTTTACTTTCTGGAACTCGATGCTGGCCAGGGTGCCAGGTTTATCCTGAGCACTCAGCGAACAGGCTATGAACAACATGATCCCAACAGCTGACAGCAGCTGATTGCGTTTCATTGTTTCCTCTTTTCTGTTAGGTGGTTTTGGTTTCTACACTTCAAACCGCACAAGCACCCCTAAAGGTCGCTTGGCTTGCGAGTCAAGTTTCAGTTCAGTGAGCGCCCGAGTGTAGATGGAAGGAACGCGAGCATCCTACACGATTTCGCGCTGGCGTGCCGATAAGGGTGATTTCGGCAGGTCTTAGAGTCTCCGCAACGCGGCAGGGTTCCGGCGGTTAATCAGGATTTTCCGTAGCGCTCGTGAATGAACTCCGCGATTCCAGTGTAGGCGCTGGTTAGCGTCTTTTCATCGGGCAAGAACACGATGCGGAAGTGCTGCGTGCCGGGCTTCTGGCCGAAGCCGGAGCCGTGGACCACCATGACGTGCTTCTGGCGGATGAGTTCTTTGACAAAGACTTCGTCACTCTCGGGAATATCGATGCGCGGAAAGGCGTAGAAGGCGCCGCGCGGGGCGACGCAGCTTACGCGCGGCGTGGACTCGCACCACTTCTGGGTGAGATCGCGGCGGGAGCGGAGTTTGCGCTGCACTTCGACTAGATGATTCTGCGGCCCTTCGAGCGCGGGCTTGATGGCGTATTGCTCGGGATGATTGGCGCAGAGCCGCGCGCGCAGCAGGCGGTGAATGCCTTCAGTGTAGGGCTTGATGGCCGCGGCGTCGCCGGAGACGATGCCCCAGCCGATGCGCCATCCGGGGACCAGGTAGTTCTTCGACATTCCGCCGAAGGTAATGCAGGGCACGTCGGGTGCGACCGCGGCGAAGGCTAGGTGCGGGGTGTCTTCCAGAATCAGCTTGTCGTAGATTTCGTCGGAGAAGACGACCAGGTTGTTGCGACGCGCTAGTTCGGCGACTTGCTCGAGCATCTGCTGCGAGCACAACGAGCCCGTGGGATTGTTCGGATTGATCAGCACGATGCCGCGGGTGCGTGGCGTTAACTTCCGTTCGATGTCGGCGAGTTCGGGCTGCCAGGCGTCGTCTTCATTCAGGTCGTAGGCGTTGAGCGCGATGCCCAGCTTGCACAGGACTGCCGAGTAGAGCGGGTAGTCCGGCTTCGGCGTGAGAATGTCTTCGCCGGGATTCACCAGAGCGCTGATGCAGAGATCGACGGTTTCGCTCACACCGGAGGTGACGAAGACGTCGCGCACGGTGGTGATGCCTTTGCGCGCGGCTTCGCCGCGAATCGCGTCGAGCGCTTCAGGGATGCCCGGAGATGGCGCGTAGCCGTTCTTGCCGTCGCGCATGGCTTTGTAGGCGGCTTCGATGATGTGCGGCGGGGTTTGGAAATCGAAGTTAAGCGGGTCGCCAACGTTCAGCGGAAGGACTTTGTGTCCCTGCTTTGCCACTTCGTCGGCGACGCAGGCCAGGTCGCGGATGGCATAGCGGACGTTGTCGAGGCGACGCGCGGCGGCGATCTCACGAGTTTGGGTGATGGGCATGATATTTGGCTGCCTTGATTCTACTCAGAAGCCATGGTATCGCCAACGGCCTTCGTTTTCCCTGAGACGCGAGGCAGAGCGAGATCAAGACATGACAAAACGTTGACAAGACGTTGACAAGCGGAGTCCGCGACAAAAGTTACAGTAATTGTAACGATTCAGAATAGGGGTTTCATAAATGAAGACATCCAAGATTGTGGTTATGACTTTCAGCCTTATGGCATTGTTTCTGCTGCTTGCGGCGCCGCGGGATTCAAACGGCGCTGCGGCGGGGGTTCACGAAATTCCCGTGAAGGCGAAGAAGTACGAATTCTCTCCCAGCTCGATCCATGTGAAGAAGGGCGAGCATGTGAAGCTGCTGATCACCACCGTCGATCATGACCACGGATTCAAGCTGCCTGCGTTCGACATCCAGGAAGACCTTAAGGAAGGCGAGACTACCACGATTGAGTTCACAGCCGACAAAGCGGGCACATTCCGCTTTTCCTGTTCGCATGTTTGCGGGTTTGGCCACCGCGGAATGAAGGCGGAACTTGTCGTAGAAGAATAGCCGTCTACCTTTACTCCGACCCCGTGAGTGCGTTAATCAAGTCCTGGCCAATGGGACTGCCCCAGCCGGTTACCAGGTCGAAGCCGGCCACGGCCGTAAACATGCCGTTGCTGCCGCTGGTGATGTCGTGGAAGTCACTGTCATAGCTCGATCCGACGCCGATGCGATAGAGGGCTGGGTTGAGGAACCCGAGAGTTGACGTCCCACTTTCGACCGCCTGTTGATTCGCCATTGCGGTCAAGCCGGCCCATTGCGGCGCGGCATAGCTGGTGCCGCCATTGCCTTCGGAGCATCCGCCGTCGTAGCAACTGAATTGGTTGGTATTCGCTTCGGCCGCAACGTCCGGGATATTGCGCAAGGTCCTCGACCCGCCGTTGGACGCGTTGATAACACCTTTGAGCTTCTGATAGAAGGGAATGGGAATTCTGTTCTTGGATGGCATGCCGGCGCTGCCGTTCCAACCGGTCTCCGATTTCCAGGCCCCGCCCGGGCCATTCGTGGTCAGGTCCGTGCCGCCGACCGCGGTGATGTAGGGATCGTCCGCCGGCCAGACAACATCGCCGGGAGTACTGGAACCGTTGTCGCCGGTGGCGACGAATACGGTCTGGCCTTGTGCCGCCATCTCTTTGAAGATCGGGTCTAGGCTGCTCTCGTCGTCGCTCCATCCCCAGGAGCAGCTGAGTTGCTTGGAGGTATTGTCGACGGCCATCTGGTTGAAGATGGAGACATCGCTGTTCCCCACGTAAACCACGACCTGTTCGAGGCCCGGGGCCATGGAGATTGCCATCTCGATGTCCAGCACCTGTTCGCTGTCGTCGCATGTTGCCGGAGGACAATTCAGGCTTGCTCCATTCAGAGAGACGCCCTTGATCGGGACATGGTAGTGGCTGCTCTCACTTTCTTGAAGTACGTCTTGACGTCGCTGATTTCGTATCCGGCAATATTCAAACAGTCCAACGGATTGTCCCGCGCCGTTGAGCGAACCGGAGCCGTAGTAGGCCGCCCGCATGTCGCTGCCGATAAAGTGGCCGCCGGGGCCGGAGCCCGTGGTTTTGCCGGCGTTGGCCTGATCTGTGGCTTCTGAGGAGGCCTGATGTTCTTGGCATGCGGCAGCGTGAAGTTATCCAGGCCGGAGATGTGCAACAGCGGCACATCGAGATCAAGCGAAGGCTCGCGGTCGGGAGCGTAGAAGGTGCGGTTCTCGGTGGGATGCTGATAGATGCCGAGAGTGACGTGGAAGGCGTTCTCAATGTTTGCCGCCGGGCCTTCGACATCGACGACCATGCGATTGGCGGCGGTGTCGATCACGGACAAGCCATTGGCCTGCGCGAAACGAAGCACGGCGGCGTAGTCGGATTCAGCGGGACCAAATCTGCTGGTGAACTCCTGGACGCTGAGATATTGGTGGAAGCTGGGACTTTGCGGATCGTAGATCTGCTGCAACAGATCGTCGAGTTCGGCTTCATTCCGCGGCGGCAAAGAGATGGCCAGGCTCAGACGCTGTGCGCTGGGAAGGTGGCCGACCAGGGGCGCGACTCCGCTGGAGACTGCCTCAGGGACATGGGTGGTCAGGGTGGGGCGCTGTTCGGCCTGGGCCGTGGCTGCGGCGAAGAAAAGGATGGAGCGCGCACAAGGTCAGCAGCCAGGCACTGCGAGGTAGGCATTGCCGACAGCTTGTTCATTTGATCATCTCCCAATTGCGCTCCGTACTTTACAACGGCATCGGGCACGGTGAACAAGCGGAGGATAGGCTCTAGCCGGAACGTCACCGGCCAAAGCTCAGGATCTTAAACACAGGGGACACCAGGGAGCACAGGGGTAATTCCGCTCCTTGTGTTCCCCGCTGGTTACAGTCTTAGTCCGCTCGATCGATCTGGGCTTTCTGCAGCTTGTCGGAGTAATCGACGTAGACGGACTTCCACTCGGTGTAGAAATCGATTGCGCCGATGCCGCCTTCGCGGTGGCCGTTGCCGGTGGCTTTGGTGCCGCCGAAGGGCAGGTGCACTTCGGCGCCGATGGTGGGCGCGTTGATGTAGGTGATGCCGGCGTAGAGGTCGCGAATGGCGGCGAAGGCCTTGTTCACATCTTTGGTGTAGAGCGCGGAGGAGAGTCCGTACTCGATGCCGTTGGCGATCTCGATGGCGTCTTCGAGATCGTCGCAGGGAATGATCGAAACGACGGGGCCGAAGATTTCTTCCTGCGCGATGCGCATTTTGGGGTCGACGTCGGTGAAGACGGTGGGCTCCATGAACCAGCCGTATTGGTAGTCGCCTTTGTCGAGGCGATTGCCGCCGCAGATCAGCTTCGCGCCTTCGTTCTTGCCGATCTCGACGTAGCTGAGGTCGGTCTGGAGTTGCTTCTCGTTGATCGGCCGGACCCATCTCGGTGGTTTCGTCGAGGCCGTTGCCGACTTTCAGTTTCTTGGCGCGGGCTACATAGCGTTCGACGAACTCGCGGTAGACGCCTTTCTGCACGATGATGCGGCTGGTCGCGGTGCAGCGCTGGCCGGTGGTGCCGAATCCTCCCCAGAGGCCGCCTTCGATGGCGAGGTCGAGGTTGGCGTCGTCGAGGACGATCATGGGATTCTTGCCGCCGAGTTCGAGCGAACAGTGTTTGAAACTCTTGGCGGCGATGCCGCCGATGATGCGGCCGACGGCGGAAGATCCGGTGAGCGAGATGGCGCGCACGTCGGCGTGCTCGGCTAGCGGCGTGCCGACTTCGGGGCCGAATCCGGCGACGATGTTGATGACGCCTTTGGGCAGGCCGGCGTCGGTTAGGGCGCGGACCAGATTGAAGGTGGAGAGCGGAGTATCCTGCGCGGGCTTGATGACGCAGGTGTTGCCGCAGACGATGGCGGGCAAGCAGCTTCCAGGAAGAAATCGCCATGGGAAAATTCCAGGGCGTGATCATGCCGCAGACGCCGATGGGCTGGCGGACGGCCATGGCGAATTTGTTGGGCATCTCGGAGGGAACGGTGGGGCCGAAGAGGCGGCGGCCTTCGCCGGCGTTGTAGTAGGCGGCGTCGATGGCTTCCTGCACGTCGCCGCGAGTTTCGGCGAGCACCTTGCCCATTTCGCGGGTCATCTCGCGGGCGTAGTCTTCTTTGCGCTCGATCAGGATTTCGGCGGCGCGGAAGACAATCTCGGCGCGGCGCGGGGCGGGCACGAGGCGCCATTTGGCGAAGGCGCGCTTGGCGGCGTCTACGGCGGCGTCAACATCGGCTTTGGCGGATTTCTGGAAGATGCCGACCACGTCGCGCGTGTCGGCGGGATTGCGGTCTTCGAAAGTTTCTCCGGTGGAGGATTCGACCCACTCGCCGTCGATGAAGTTCTTGAGGACTTTGGTTGGGTTGTGGCTCAGAGTCGCGGGGGAGGCGAGGGTGTCGGTGGCCATGATTGCTCCTTATGAATGCCTGGATATTGATGCTACAGGGGGTGGGGAAGGTGCGGCAAGGCGGGGCACTGACCGTGTCCGCGTTGATCTACTTCCCGTCGTCCCGGTGCTGAATATCCTCCCGTATTTTGCCCAGCAAAACGACTGCCAGCCCTCTTTTACTCGCTACCGTCTAGATTGTTGGGGCCGGAAATCTTGGCCATGCGTTGTGCATCGTTCCATTCCTTTGTCAGGCCCAACTCGCGAACCCATTTGTCCAGATACGAGCGATCTAGCGAGTCTGTGCGTATCTTCAGAATTCCCGCTGCGTCCTCGATCTGCCGTTGCGATTGAGCGAGCTTTGACCATTCGAGCTTGGCGAGGAGTACGTCCTCAGCGCTGGCCACGAAAAGAGAAATTCCCTGAATGCTTAACATTTGCCGGCGGCCAAATTCCACCTGGCTGAAGGCGACGAGCCTTGCGCATGATCATGTCAATCTTCCAGCCGGTTTTCACGTCAATGATGTTGAACATGGATTCCCGCCTGTGTGCTTTGCGGGCGGCATCCAGGTCGGCATAGTATTCGGCACTGGGCAAGCCATCGATGAATGCTTGCAACTGCGCCGGATTGGCGGCGATGACAAGATCGATATCCTGCGTCGAGCGCGGGGAACCGTAGTAGACGCTGGCGAACGACCCAGTCAGCATGTAAGCGATGCCAACACGGTCGAGCGCCGCAGTAATCCTTTGTAAAACTTCAAGGAAGCTCATCGAAAGCCGGCGGGTAATGGTGCGGGGAGGAAGGCGAGCCTGAGGAGTTCGTGGGCGATGCTTGCCTCGGACCACTCCGGATGCTCGCGAAGCAACCGCGCGCGGTTCAACTCACGGGCGAACATACTCATCTCATAGGCCAGAAGAAGCCGCTGTTCTCCAGTCATCGAGCGATGAATATCGAGTTGAACGGCTTGTGCCGCGGGGCTTGTGTCGGCGATAGGCACGGGAAAATGGTACCACGAGGCACGAAATACGCTGGATCAAAGTGGGCCCGCCTGAAATCTGCGGGTGTCGTTTTCCGGGGCACGTCTCCAAGCAGCTTATTGTCCCGCTGGCTGCGCACTGCCAGGCTTTGTGTCGAATTCTTCGGCCATCCAGTGTTGCAGCGCGGTCATGTTTTGCGGGCGGCCGAGGAAGTTCTTTACCAGGTCATTTGCCGACATCGAGCCGCCGGGTTCGAGGACTACGCGGCGATAGCTCATGGGTGCGTCGCCGGCCAGCAGGTTTTGATGGTCGAATTGCAGGAAGAAATCTTCGGCGATCACTTTATCCCAAAGATAGGTGTAATAGGCGGAGGAGTAGCCGCCGAGGTGTCCGAACGAGGCCCACATGTGAGTGTCGGGCAGCGGAGTGAAGAGGGTGTAGCGGCGGGTGTCGTCGAGGGTGACTGTGTCGAGGTCCACGTCCTCGGGCTTGGTTTTGTAGATGTCGTAGGAGATGGCGGTGAAGGAGTTCTGGCGGTCGGCCCAGCCGCCGCGTCCGAAGGCGGAGGCGCGGTTCATGCGGGCGACCAGTTCGGCGGGGATGGGCTCGCCGGTTTTGTAGTGGCGGGCGAACTTGGCGAGGACCTGCGGGCTGCGAATCCATTCTTCGAGCATCTGCGAGGGAGCTTCGACGAAATCGGATTCCATGCTGATGCCGCTGATGCCGGCCCATTGCTGCTGGCCGCCGAGGATGTGGTGCATGAGGTGGCCGAATTCGTGGAAGAAAGTTTGCACGTCGCCGTAATCCATGAGGCCGGGATCGGTGGCGGTGGGCGCGGGGAAGTTGCAGACGAGGATGGCTTCGGGCAGTTGCTTGCCGCGGATGCCGTCGAGCACCGGAGCCATTTCGGCGTGGCTGTACTTGCCGGGGCGCGGATGCATGTCGAGATAGAAGCGGCCGATGGGCTTGCCGCGGTCGATGACGATCCAGGTTTCGACGGCGGGATCCCACGAGGGGACGTTCTGTTCCTGCTGGAAGCTGACGTGGAAAAGATCGGCGGCGGCGTCGAGGATGCCCTGCTTCACCTGCATGAAGGGGAAATAGGGGCGCACGGATTGAGAATCGAAATCGTATTTGGTGCGGCGAACTAATTCGGAGAGATAAGCTCGCTTCATAGTTCCAGATTTCTTTTGCGCCGGGGTCGGTCTTCTGTTTTTCGGCGAGCAGCATTTCGAATTCGCGCTCGGCCAGAGGGCGGGAGGCGTCGTTGACTTGCTGGATGAAGTCGGCGATGTTGTGGCCTTTGGCGATCATCTTGTCGGCGGCGTTGTAGTCGGCCCAGGAGGAATAGCCGAGAAGCGTGGCGATTTCGTAGCGCGTCTTCATCAGGCTGGTAAGAACTTCCTGGTTCTTGGGATAGGCGCGGGTGTTGAAGGCGAGGGTGACGCGGCGGCGCAGGGAATCGCTTTTGGCGAAGGTGAAGACGGGCAGGGCGTCGGGATAATCGGTGGTGATGTGAACCTTGCCGTCGGCGCCGGGCTTGTGGCGGTCGATGTAATCCTGAGGCAGGCCGTCGAGTTCGGAGGGATCGGCCTCGACCACTTTCTGGCCGTCGGAAATATTGCGATCGAACATGGACTGCTGTTCGGTGGCCTGGTCGTTTAATTTCTTGAGGCGGGCGCGGGTGGCGTCGTCTTTGTCGACGCCGGCGAGACGGAATTCGAGAAGCTGGCGCTGGACGTAATAACGGGTGGCGGCGTCGGCTTTGGAAAGATCGAGCGCGGCGAGAGCGTTGTAGACGTCGTGATTGAGGGCGATGGCGGTCTGGGCGGCGCTGGCTTTGGTGAGCATGGCCGTGGCGTGATCGCGGAAAGCGGCGTCGGGATGGACCTGCTCCATGAGTCCGGCGAAATATCCGGCGGAATTGTTTTGGCGGACGGCTTCGTCGAAGGGGACGAGAGTGTTTTCAATGGTGCGCGGGCCTTTGACGGCGAGCAGCGTGTCGATGGAGCGCTGGCCGGCGGCGAGGCGGTCGGTCTCGATTTTTTCGAAGGCGGCGACGTCGGGCTTGGAGGCCCAGATGGTGGGTTGTGAGACGGTGACGCTCTGAGCGGAAAGAACGGCAGCTAGAAGGAAAGGAAGACAGAAAAAGATTGCCAGGCGCGCGGCGAACAACATGAAAGAACCTCGTGGAGAGCCTTAGAGTGGAACGATTTGGAGCGATCGGTTAGACGCTGATGAATTGTTGATGAGGCGTCTTGCGATGTCAAGCTTGCGGCGAGGGAAGTCAAAACCTTTAACACGGAGGACACGGAGGAACACGGGGTCAATTGCTGAGACCTTTCAACAACGTCACAGACTCTAGCGCCAGCGTTTTAGTTGCGGCCAAAGTTGGGCGAGGGTGCCGAATTTTGCGCCGCGGCAGATGTAGACCGCCGATTCGTTTTCGAGCGCGTAGGGATTGTCGGCGGATGTGCCGACGAATTCGACGTGATCCAAGAGTTGTTCGAGGCGCTCTCTGCGGTCGTCGAGGACGATCAGGCAGTTGCCGGAATAGCCGCGCGGTCCCCAGAGGAAACAGGTCTGGTGGCCGCTGAGGGCCGGGGCAGGCCGTAGGCGCGGCCGAGGAAGTCGATGGCGCCGGCCTGGCCGTAGTCCTGGGCGAAGATGCCGCAATCTTTTCGATCTTCTGCGGGGATGCGGTTCCAGGCGACAGCGGTTTCGTCGACGATTTCCTGCCATCCGAATTGATCGGCGTACCACTGCGGCAGTGCGGCGCGGGCGTGGTCGTGTTCCATGACGGGCAGCTTGAAGGGCAGAGTTTTCGTGTAGGCGAGAAGTTGTCGGGAGAAAGACCGGAACGGTGATGGGAGCAAGGTGGGCGCCGCTGGCGAGCAGAACAATCACGATCACGGCCTTCAGCCAGGTACGGCGTGGGCGGGGTTTCCTCGTCGCCTGATCGTTTTTCCCTCGATGGCGGATTCGATCACGACCGCGCCGGCGGCCAGCAGCATGGGATACACGGGAGCGAGGTAGTAATTCTTTCCGTGAAGAACGAAGAAGACGGTGAAGCAAACCAGATAGCACCAGCCGAGGGCGCGATAGGGCTTAAGGCGCGCTGAGAACAGGAGCGCGAACAATCCCGTGAGCCAGATGGGCGCGGTGATGGGGTCGACCAGCAACGTCTGCTGGAAGAAAAATTGAGGGAGCGGGAGGATGACGTCGCGGCCTTCGGCGCGGATGTTGTGCATCAGTTCGAGGAAAGGCCAGTGATAGTGAATGTTCCAGAGCAGGTTGGGAAGAAAAATCAGGAAGGCGGCGAGGCCGCCGAGCCAGATCCAGGGATTGAGAAAGACGCGGCGCTGCGCGGTCAGCAGAAGGCCGACGACGATGCCGAAGCCGAAGAGGGCGATGGAGTACTTTTCTTCCATCCCAAGGCCGGCGACGACGCCGAACCAGAGCCAGTAGCGGGGGTTGTCACGTTTGATGGCGAGGATGGCGAAGTAGGCGCAGCCCATCCAGAGGTTGGGTTCGAGGCAGTTGGTGCCGAGCAGGCTGCCGTTGGAAAGATATTGCGGCGCGATGACGACGGTGATTGCGCTCAGGAGCAGGGCGAAACGGCGTCCGCCGAATTCGCGGGCGAGGACGGCGGTTTGCACGACGAGAAGAGAAGAAGCCAGCGCGGGAATGAAGCGAATGCTGCGGAGAGAGTCTCCGAGGACGGCGCGGCAGATGTGGATGAGAAACGGAATGAGCGGCGGCTGGTCGACGTATCCCCAGCCGAGGTGATCGCCGCAGGAGATGTAATCGAACTCATCGCGAAAGTAGCCATAGCGGTTGTTGAAGTAGATGTGGAAGAGGAGTTTGGCGAGAGCGATGGCCCAGATGATTGCCATGCCGCCGGCAAGGGGCGACGCGTGCTCATGGCTGGGAGCGGAGAGCGTAGTGGATGTGCTGGCCATCGCGAAGAAGAATAACGGAAGAGGGCGGGGAATGTCAGGCGATCGGCTGGGAAAATTCGCGCTGTAACTCTGAGCCGACGTGTCTTGTGCTCTCAGCGTTCTGACTAACGTTTTGCCCGCTAGTGGGTCTAATCCCTGACCTTGGCAGACCTCTTTACGTTCTAACCGACCCGATGCATGTCCGACGACTGACACGGTGGCTCGATGTTTTCCGGGTCGGCATCTTCCTATATCTTTTGGAATTCACGCCGCCACGGCGGCGGATGGCGTTCGGATTCCGCGTGTGTCCAGCCCGCCGAGGCTCGAGGATTTTGCCGATATGACGCCCCGAGGCGATGCGGCGCAACTGGCGAAGGTCACAGATTTCATCCAGCTACAGCCATCTGACGGCAAGCCGGCCACTCAACACACCGATGTCTACATGGGCTATGACAAGGCGAACTTATACCTCGTCTGGGTTTGCTGGGATAGCGATCCCCATGCGATTCGCGGACACATGACGCGGCGCGAAGCAGTTACTCCTCCGGATGACGACTACGTTGAGCTTACCCTCGATACGTTCCACGATCAGCGTCACGGTTTTCTCTTCGATGTGAATCCTCGCGGGGTTCAGGCGGATGCGCTCTGGTCGGAAGACAGCGGCGCCGATTATTCCTACGATACGGTTTGGGACACGAACAGTAAGCTGACCGCGAAGGGGTACGTGATCTGGATGTCGATCCCTTTTCGCAGCATTCGTTTCCATCCAGCGAGTGAGCAGGTGTGGGGCGTAACGTTGATGCGCTACATTGCGCGCAATGATGAAAACGACTACTGGCCGCGCGTCTCCAGCCGTATTTCGGGCCGGCTTAATCAGGAAGGACTCATCACCGGCATGGCCGACGTTTCGCCCAGCCGGAACATGCAGTTCAATCCATACGGGTACCTCAGCAGCTCGCATACGGTGGACGATCGCGATCCCATTCGGCCTTTTTTTGATAACCGCGATCTTCAGGGCAAGTTCGGGCTCGATTCCAAATTCGTTTTCCATGACAGTCTGGTGCTCGATACCACCATTAATCCTGATTTCTCACAAATCGAAACCGATCAGCCGCAGAACACAGTGAACCAGCGGTTTGAGGTTTTCTTCCCGGAGAAGCGGCCTTTCTTTCTGGAAAACTCAAACTTCTTCAGCGATACGAATATTGGCGTATATCAGACTTCGAAGGTGCTGTTTACGCGCCGCATTATCCAGCCTAGCTTTGGAGGCCGGCTGACCGGTAAAGAGGGTCCGTGGAATCTTGGGTTCTTTGTTGCTGACGACCGCTCGCCGGGGCTTGAGGTCCCTGACAACAGTCCGCTGAGCGGTACTCGCGCCTATTTTGCCGTGGGGCGGGTCAGTCACGACATTGGCAAGCAGAGCAGCGTGGGCGCCGTTTATGTCGATCGCGAATACGACGGGAACTTCAACCGGGTTGGCGGAATTGACGCCGGCTTCCGCCTGAGCAAGAATTGGACTTCGTGGTCTCGCAGCCTGGTCTCTTCGACCTACGCCACCAGCGACGTGGTTGCCGCGGTGAATACGGCGGCCGGCAATTCCGGTAATACGATCGCTCCGCCAGCCATCGGTTACACCTTCGGTCAGGACCACGAAGGCGTGCTCAACGGAAGTGGAAGGCGCTTCCAGTATGAGTTGCAATACCAGGACATTACTCCTAATTTTCACACCGATTCCGGTTTCGTGCCGCGAACCGATATCCGCAACGTCGCCGAGTACTACCATTTTTTCTGGCGGCCAGAAGGGAAGCATCTTGTATTTCACGGTCCTGAATTCAATACGCACGATATCTGGGATCATAGCGGAGTTGGCCTGCAGCACGCTTATAGCGGCGACTGGGTCTTTTACTTCCGGCACAATTTGTTGTTTGCTCCGATTGGTGGCTATGAAGAGGATGTACTGCGCCCCGTGGATTTCTCCGGCCTGCCGAACGATCACAAGTATGTGCAGGATATCGGTGGCCTGGTAGTACAGGGAAGCCCCTCGCGTTTGATCACCTGGCGCACAGCGTTTATTCGCGACGGGACGGTGCTGATCGTCGTGCCCACCGGGCAATTGCCGATTACCGGCGACGAAACGGCCATTACTCACACGATGAGTCTCAAGCCCACCGGGCACCTGGAGATCGACAACACCTACATTCTTGATCGCGTGCTCAACGGCACGGCACATCACGCGTCGTTTAACAACCACATCGCCCGCAGCCAGTGGAATTACCAATTCACCAAGGAACTTTCGCTACGCGCCATCATCCAGTACAACGGCCTGCTGGCGAATCCCACCTACAGTTCGCTGCAAACCACAAAGAACCTGAGTTCCGACTTCCTGTTCACCTATCTCGTTCACCCCGGCACCGCGGTCTACGTCGGCTACAACAGCAACCTGGAGAACGTGATTCCCAGTCTGTGTCTACCGGCAGCGGGACAAACCGTAGGATGCGATCCCAATCCTCCCAACGGCGTGGGCCTGATCCGCGGCAACAGGTTGAAACGATGGCCGCGTGTTCTTTGTGAAGGTCAGTTACCTCTTCCGGCGGTGAGTCGGCGAAGAGTTTAGTCCTCAAACTCAAACGAAGGTAACGTTCCCTATTGATTACCTATTTTTGCTGCCGATAGGCTTGTGGTAACGTTGAAATTACCGCATATTCAAAAGGTTTGAATAAGGTTTTTAGTCCAACGTGTCTTCGCAGACTCGCAAACCGGGCATCCACATTGCGTGGACCACGGTCACATACCGCAGTGTGGCGCTGATGATCATTGGGGGCTTCGCGGTGGTGTTGGTCGCGATGCGACTGACCTTTCCGCAATTCACGGAGAGCAGCATCAAGGCGGCCGGAAGCGTGGCCAACAAAGCTTTGGAGCGCGTGGCGGGGATGGCGCCGGCGGCGGGCATGGCGTGTCGACGGCGCAGCAGGCGCACTTTACGGCGCTCGACGGCACGGTGCGGGTAAAGAAGGGCAACGGCAATAGCTGGGTGGCCGCGGACTACAACGTTCCTTTGGAAAAGGGCGATGTGGTGCAGACCGGTTCGGAAGGCATGGCGAAGGTGGTGTTCAACGACGGCACCAGCTATACCGTGAAACAGGATTCGCTGATTGTGATTGAAGAGAACTCGGCCAACGATCAGCAGCAGACGAACGTGGCCGTGGCGGTGAGCACTGGAACGGTGGATCTTTCGACCGCGACTTATTCCCAGGGATCGAAATCGCAGGTGATCGTGGCGGGGGCGACGGCATCGCTGTCTCCGGAATCGGCGGCGCAGGTTCATAACGATCCCAAGACGGATCAGCACGAGATTTTGATGAAGAAGGGCGCCGGCGAAGTTACGCGAAACGGAGAAACCGTGCAGTTGGCGAACTGGGAGAAGAGTGAGCTTCCAGGCGCAGGAGCCGCACATGGAGAAGGACAAAGGGACGGGTCCGCCGACGCCGATTTCTCCGGCGAATATGGCGCCGATCTTTACTTCCGGAGAGACGACCAAGGATGTGGAGTTTTCCTGGACGCCGATGGCGAACGCGGTGGTTACCGGCTGCGGATTTCGAGGAACCCTTACTTTTCTTCCACCCTGGTGGACAAGAAGAGTGAACACTGCGGATGTTACGGTTACCAGTCTGGGCGAAGGAGCGTACTACTGGGTGGTACAGTCGTATGAAGCGTCGGGGAAGGAATCGGTGGAGAGCGAGAAGAACCGCTTCACCATCATTCCCAAGGGAAAGCAGACGGAAGCGATCGATCTGGAACTGGATCCTTTCATTCAGCATGGACACGTGATTGAAGTGACGGGGAAGACGCAGGTAGGGGCGCGGGTGATGGTGAATGGGCGGGAGGTTCCGATGATCTCGACCGACGGCACGTTCCATTACTTCACGCCGCCGCTGACGACCGGGGAAGCGGTGATTACGGTGACGGCGCAGACGGCGCAGGGCGGAGTGAACACGCAGCAGAAGAAGATCATGATTCAGTAGTTGGGCGAGTGACAGTAGGTTTTAAGGAAGCGAGCCAGACGTGCGTTATGTGTCGGAGAAAGCGCGTCATCGCGCGGCTCGCCAGATCCTTCGGCGGGCAAAAGCGCCCGCCTCAGGATGACAAGAAGTGGGGTTCCGGTCAAAAGTACAAGGAACCTTCGGTCCCGGCAGGGCTGCGAGCCTCTCATAGACTAGAGGGAGGAAGCAGCCGCGCCGGATGGGCAAATCGGGTTCGCCCGAAAACAATGCGATCAAGGTAGATCGCGAGAAGTTCGTCCATGTCAAGCAACGGATTTCATTCATCACGTTCTCACAACCTCAGGTCACTGTTCAGCCTGTTCTCGAGCGACCTGGCCATCGATCTGGGCACGGCCAACACGCTGGTGTACGCGCGCGGCAAGGGCATCGTGGTCAACGAGCCCTCGATTGTCGCCATCAACAAGAACACCGGCGAAGTGGAGGCCGTGGGCAAAGAAGCGAAAGAGATGCTGGGCCGGACGCCGGGCAACATCGTCGCCATCAAGCCCATGAAGGACGGCGTGATCGCCGACTTCAAGGTCACCGAGAAGATGCTGAACTATTTCATCCAGAAGGCGCACAACCGGAAGATGCTGGTGCATCCGCGGATCGTGATCGGCGTGCCGTCGGAGATCACGCAGGTGGAAAAGCGCGCGGTCATGGACTCGGCCTATCGCGCCAAGGCGAGCGAAGTGCATCTGGTGGAGCAGGCCATGGTGGCGGCGATTGGAGCGGGGCTGCCGATTACGGAGCCGAGCGGCAACATGGTGGTCGATATCGGCGGCGGCACGACGGACATTGCGGTGATTTCGCTGAGCGGCATCGTCTACTCGCGTTCGGTGCGGATGGCCGGAAATCAGATGGACGAAGCCATCATGAATTATCTGAAGCGGAAATATAACCTGCTGATCGGCGAGCGCACGGCCGAGCAGATTAAGATGGAGATTGGCTCCGCGCATCAGCTCGACAAGCCGATGACGATGGAAATCAAAGGGCGTAACCTGATTGAAGGCGTTCCGAAGACGATCACGGTGGATGATGGCGAAATTCGCGAGTCGTTGAGCGAGTGCGTTTCGACGATCATGAATGCGATTCGCGTGGCCCTGGAGCGCACACCGCCGGAGCTTTCGGCGGACATCAGCGACCGCGGCATCGTGCTGACCGGCGGCGGGGCGCTGCTGAAGAATCTGGACAAGCGCATCCGCGAAGAAACCGGGCTGCCGGTTTCGATCGCCGACGATCCGCTGTGCAGCGTGGTGCTGGGCACGGGCAAGATGCTCAGCGACTTCAAGCTGCTGAGAAAAATCTCGATTGAGTAGCAGAACAGTACCCAGTACCCAGTACCTAGAGAAGCAAGACCGCACGACTTTACTGGCTACTGGGTACTCGGTACTGGCAACTGTTTTTATGGAATCCGTACTTGGCCGTTACCGCAACCTGACCATTCTGGTGGGAGTGTTGTTTCTCCAGATGCTGGGGCTGGCGGTGCAGGTGAAGCGGAGCGGGGACGCGGAGAACACGCGCCTGATCCGCATCTGGGCGGTGGATTTAATCACTCCTTTCGAGCGCGGGCTGGTCTGGGCGCACAATGGCAGCCGCAATCTCTGGCACAACTATTTTTTTCTGCGCGGAGTGAGGGCGGAGAACCGCCAGCTCAAAGAGCAGATCGAGCAGATGCGTCTGGAGCAGGTGCGGCTGAGCGAAGACGCCGCCCAGGCCCATCGGCTGCAGCCGTTGCTGGCATTCAAGGAGCAGTACATCGCCAAGACCGTGGCTGCGCAGGTGATTGGATCGAGTGGAAGCGATCTTTCCCGGTCCATCTACATCGACAAAGGTTCGAATGACGGCATTGCGCCGGACATGGCGGTGATTACTTCCGGCGGCATCGTAGGGAAAGTGCTGCGCGTGTATCCTTCAACTTCGCTGGTGCTGATGATCAACGATCAGAGCAGCGGCGTGGGAGCGATGCTGGAGAAGTCGCGTTTGCAAGGTGTGCTGCACGGAACGGCAAACGGGGAGTTGATTCTCGAGCGGGTGATGAGCGACGAGCAGGTTGTTCCGGGTGAAACTGTGCTGAGCAGCGGCGGCGATCAGATATTTCCCAAGGGACTTCCGGTGGGCACGGTAAGCAAGGTCAGCCCCGGCAGAGAAATGTTTCTGAATATCCAGGTGAAGCCGGCGGCGGATCTGAGCCGGCTGGAAGAAGTTCTGGTGGTTACGGAAAAGCAGGAGCGGCAGGCGGTTGCGGAAGCGCCGGCAGAGTGCGCGCGG
>CAWKKK010000025.1:0-84509 GCA_963850165.1 uncultured Acidobacteriaceae bacterium
TTCATGAAGGTGCCGCCGGTGCACGCGCTGGCTCCCACGCAAAAGGAGCCGCCGTTCCTGGTTACGCAACTCATCGTCATGGCGATTTTCGTGCTGCTTGGCATTTTCGCGGTGAAGAAGTTCCGCCTAGACCCGATCGCGTCGGTTCCGTCATGGCGCAATACTAAAGCGTCTTGAACTCGGGTTGAGTGGACAACGGTTCGAGCCCGTTCAGTATCCCTTGTGTTTGTCGACGATGAAGAGCAGCGGCTCGCCTGCCAGATAGCGCCGAAGGTTCTCCGAGAACAAAGCGTAGTGGCGCTGCCAGAGTTTTTCGGTGAGGCCTGCGGTGTGCGGCGTGATGAGCAGGTTGTCGAGTTCCCAAAGCGGCGACTCCGCCGGCAACGGTTCCTGCTCGAAGACATCGAGCGCTGCGCCCGCGATGCGATGGTTTCTCAGCGCATCGGCTAGCGCGGCCTCGTCCACCTGAGCGCCGCGGCCCACATTGATCAGGTAAGCATCTCGCCGCATCGCTCTCAGGCGCTCCCCATTGATCAGTCCGCGCGTCGCTTCGGTAAGGGGTGCGGCTACCACGACGTAATCCGATTGGGAGAGCAGATCGTTGAGCTGTGGCGGAGCATAGACTGCGGCGATTCCTTCGGGATTTTCTTTCTCCGGATGCTCCCGCACCGCGATTACGCGCATTCCCAAAGCCGAGGCCATGCGCGCCACTCTGCGTCCAATACTGCCGAGGCCGATCAGGCCCAGCGTCGCGCCCGCGACCTCGCGTGGCTGCGGACCATCGTTCCACATTTCATCTTGTCCCCAGGTACGCTTCTGTTGCAGGAGTGCCGCTTGCGGAATCTTCTTAGCCAGCGCAAAGATCAGCGCGATGACGTGTTCGGCGACCACGGGGCCGTGTACTTCGTGGGCGTTGGTCAAGAGCACATCGCTGCTCACCAGCTCCGGGAAGAGCAACTGGTGGACGGCTGCAGTGGGCGCGTGAATCCAGCGCAATTCATGCGCAACGTTGAATTGCTCAGGACGGAGTGAGAACGCAAATAGGATTTCGGAATCGCGAAGATATTCTTCTACGCCGTCATAGTTCGTCCTGCGGGTTACGTCGATTTGCGGGAACTCTGACTGCAGTTTTTCCGGAAACCATGCAGGCACGTTCCACAAATCAAAGTGGTGATGAACGACTATCAGAAGTTTCATCGAATTAGGTTTTCTGATCGTTCCTCAGGAAAGCACGCAGATCGTGCCCCGTCATTTCCTTCGGCTCGTCGACGCCAAGCATACCCAGCATGGTCGGCGAAATGTCTCGCAGCGAGCCGTTGGGCTTCAGCGTGTACTGCTTCGCATCTTCCGCAACCACGATGAACGGCACCGGATTCGTGGTATGAGCCGTGTGCGGACCACCGGTCGCGGGATCGATCATCATTTCGGCGTTGCCGTGATCGGCGGTGATGAGCATGGCGCCGCCTTTGGCACGAACAGCGGCTTCGATGCGGCCCAGGCAGGCGTCAACGGTTTCGACCGCCTTCACGGTAGGCTCAATCTTGCCCGAATGGCCGACCATATCCGCGTTGGCGAAGTTGACGATGATTACGTCGAATGTTCCCTCTTCCGTGGCCTTCACGACGGCATCGGCAATACCCGCAGCGCTCATCTCCGGCTTCAGATCGTAGGTTGCGACCTTCGGGGACTGCACCATGACACGCTCTTCGCCGGGAAACGGCTGCTCCACGCCACCGTTGAAGAAATAAGTTACATGCGCATATTTCTCGGTCTCGGCCACGCGCAGGTTGCGCATGTTGAGACCACCCATCACGTTGGCCAGAATGTTCGCCATCGATTCCGGAGGAATCACTACCGGCAGGCTGAAATTCTTGTCGTACTGTGTCATGCAGACATAGTGCAGATTCTTCGGCACCCGGTCGCGCGGAATCGTCGCGTCGAGATCGGCCGCGCCCGGAAGATCGCTGCCGCCCTTTGCGTTTAGCCCGCTGTTACGCGCCAAAGCGCGCGTAATCTGGCGCACGCGATCGGCGCGGAAATTAAAGCAGATGCAGGCGTCGTCTTCGCGAATGGTCGCCAGCGGCTGCCCGCTTTTGTCTTTATCCGTGCACACAAACGGCACCACAAACTCATCGGTGACGCCCTTGTTGTAGGAGTCCTTCATCCCCTTAACCGGGTCGGCGCACTTGCCGCCCTCCGCGTCGGCAAGAACTATCGCGTTATAGGCCTTGAGAATGCGCTCCCAGCGCCGGTCGCGGTCCATCGCGTAGTAACGTCCGTTCACCGTGGCAATTTTGCCAGAGTTATATTCGCGCATCTTCTGCTGCAGTTGTTCGAGATAGCCGGCGCCGTTAGTGGGCAGCGTATCGCGCCCATCCATAAATGCATGGACGAAGACGCGGTCCACTCCCCTCCGCTTCGCCATTTTCAGCAGCGCGTAAAGATGGGCCTGCTGCGAGTGCACACCGCCATCGGAAACCAGTCCAAACAGATGCAGTCTCCGTCCTCCGACGCACGCGTGCTTCATGGCCGCGACGAGCACGGGATGCGAGAAAAACTCGCCGTTCTGGATCATCAGGTCGATGCGGGTGATGTCCATGTGCACAATGCGCCCCGCGCCAATGTTGAGATGTCCGACCTCGCTGTTGCCCATCTGCCCTTCGGGCAGGCCGACGAACGGTCCGCTGGTATGGATCAGCGTGTTCGGATACTCATGCAGCAGGCGATCGTAAGTGGGCTTGCGTGCCAGCGCGATGGCGTTGGCCTTGGTCTCGGCGCGGTATCCCCAGCCGTCGAGGATGATCAGAATGAGTGGTTTGGGACGAGGCATAAGTGCAGCTCTTATTGGAATCATCATGGTAGCGTGAAAATCGCGAAAAATCTAAGAGCGGCCATCGCTATGCAGCGGGGCGCACGCGGGACTTGCATCTGCTACCGCAGCTTCGCGTTCACGACGTCATACACCACTAAAGTGCCATTGACGAAACGGCACTTTAGTCCTAGCGTCCGAGTTGCGCCGCTTTCCAAGGAAAATAGATCCCCCCGTTCAGCAAAGGCGACTGGCCGCGCCTCTGCTCCTCACCGCGGCGCGTTCGAGACTCCAGGGCACGGCCCAAAACAAGAATGAAATAGCAGAATCTCTGGGCAGAACTCTTGGGAGATCTCCGTTCCCGGGGGTTCGCTGAATCACGCCCAGTGAAAATGTGGAGGTATTCGATGAAAGCCACACGTGTGCTTGTTGTCGTTGCTTCAATCTTCGCCTTCGCGTCGGGCGCATTCGGACAATCCATCAGCGGTCGAAACCCCGTAATCCGCGGCGAGAAAGTCGGCTGGCCTTTGGCCTTTCATTTTAATGGGAGCGGACCGACCATTGATGTCGGCCATCACCCCGGCCTGAACCCGCCCACCTTCACCGTCAGCGCCTATGTAAAGTTCAACGCTCTTTCCCATCCTCCGGGGAGTAATGGAGATCGTCCGGCGGGAGACATGTCGATTGTGGACAAAATTTCCGACGCTGGCGTTGACAATTCGGATGGATGGCGTCTGTTGAAGCAGGATGACGGCTTCTTCTGGTTCTGCCTCGGGGGCGGACCGGGGATTAACGGCTGCATCGACGACGCCGCGACCACAGTGATGAGCACGACCGCTCCGGTGGCCCACGTCTGGTACAACGTGGTCGGCGTTCTGAGCGATTCGGAAATCGCCATCTATGTGAACGGCGTGAAAGAGGCGTGCAAGCCTTTGCCCGT
Organism: uncultured Acidobacteriaceae bacterium; assembly: GCA_963850165.1. Lineage (GTDB taxonomy): Bacteria > Acidobacteriota > Terriglobia > Terriglobales > Acidobacteriaceae > Sulfotelmatobacter. The sequence goes on from CAWKKK010000025.1 coordinate 3,750, forward strand.
CTTCACCGACACTCACTCGGCAGACATGCGCATCGGATCGAGCGCCGAGGGCGGCGGATATGCGTACTTCAACGGCGTGATCGACAATGTCGCGTTTTACCGGAGGGCTTTAAGCGGCAAACACATCAACGCCCTTTGCACAGCTACCAATGGGGGCGTGCCTTGCCACTAAGTTAGAGCTGAGTTCCTATGCGGTTTTGAACGACTCCACGTTTTGAAAGCGAACTGTACAGTCAACTCCCTTGCGGGAGAGAAAACGAGGAGATGATGAAATACGAAGGGAAATGCAAGGACAGCGCGAAGATTGCGGACCTGAGTGGCTGCACGGGGCTGACGGAAGTCGAGTTGCCGAACGTGGAGTATGCGTACCTGAGGGCCTGCACGAGCCTGACGCAAGTGGAGTTGCCGAACGCGGAGTATGCGGATCTGAGGGGCTGCACGGGGCTTACGCAAGTGGAGTTGCCGAACGCGAAGACTGCGGACCTGAGGGGCTGCACCGCGCTGACGCAAGTGGAGTTGCCGAAGGCGGAGTATGCGTACCTGAGTGGGTGCACGGGCCTCACGGAAGTGGAGTTACCGAATGCGAAGATTGCGGACCTGAGTGGCTGCGCGAAGCTGACGGAAGTGGAGCTGCCGAATGCGAAGACTGCGGACCTGAGTGGCTGCACCGGGCTGACGGAAGTGGAGTTGCTGAAAGCGAAGACTGCGGACCTGAGTGCCTGCACCGGGCTGACAGAAGTGGAGTTGCCGAAAGCGGAGTATGCGTACCTGAGGGGCTGCACCGGGCTGACGGAAGTGGAGTTGCCGAATGCGAAGACTGCGGACCTGAGGGGCTGTACGGGGCTAACGGCAATGGTGTTGCCGAACGCGAAGACTGCGGATCTGAGTGGCTGCACGGGGCTCACGGAAGTGGAGTTGCCGAACGCGAAGACTGCGGACCTGAGGGACTGTACGGGGCTAACGGAAGTGGAGTTGCCGAACGCGGAGTATGCGGACCTGAGTGGCTGCACGGCGCTAACGGCGGAGAAGATCAAAGGGCCGCTTATTGCCAAGATACGAGCCTTCGTGAATGCCGATCTCATACCGTTGCTTTCCGCTGGCGGTCGCATCGAAGAAGCCTTAAAGCCCGAACACTGGGAGTGCCACGAATGGCAGAACTGCCCTATGGCAGCAGCGTTCGGAGTCGTAAACCTGGATCAGATACCGAGCAAATGGCGCGACAAGGCTGAGTTCTTTGCGCGTCAATTTGATTGCGGTCTGATTCGCCGAGAAATGGTGGCCACGACAGCAGGTTAGGGAGTTATGTATATAGTTCCCCTCTATCGGCGGACAAGCTCCCGATGGACAAAGATTTTTAGTCCGCGCCAAGCACCGGAGGTCGTGAAGGCGGCTCTCGCCAGGGCCAAGGAGAATCCCGCTGTGAAATTGAGGAGGACGCGTGCGGTTGCAATCCCGTCAGAAGCGCCGGCGACGACTTCCACCACCGAGAAAGCAGCTGAGGTCTACCAGTCCGGCGCGCGATTGTACGGTTCGTTCTCCCCTTGCGAAGAGCCGGTGTGCTGGCCGCGCCACAGCTCCGCAAATACGGCCTACCAGATCAGACGAACATCGTACCGGGCAAACAATGGATCCGAGGTAACGATGGGAAGGCTCTCCTCCAGGCTCTGCGCAATCAACATGCGATCGAACGGATCGCGGTGATGCATGGGGAGACGCTCCAGAGCGAGCAAATGGTCGATGCTGATGATGAGCATCTCGATCCCGTTCTCCGCCAATTTTCTGAGCACGTACGGACCGGCAGGCCGAGGAAGATTCAGCTTGCCCGACTGTACCTTGATGAGAATCTCCCAGACGCTTGCGATGCTTAGCGAAAGACCGGCGGGTCCGGCAAAAGTGTCGCGGGCCAGACGCGACATCCTTTCATCCCCAGAAAGCGCCCACAAGAATGCGTGCGTGTCGAGGAGGGCCTTCATTTCGGTTGAAGGGGTCCGTTATAAAACAGATCCTCAATTTCAGGATCGGGATCATTGAAATCGTCCGGAACCGTGAACTCGCCTTTCGCGCTGCCGAAGACCCTCTTCTTGGGCGTCTTTTTCAGGGGCACTAGCTTAGCGACCGGAGTCCCCGCCTTGGCGATGATGATCTCTTCCCCCAAGGCTACCCGCTCGAGCAGACGGGAAAGGTGAGTCTTGGCTTCGTGGATGTTGACTTCCATGAACCTATTGTGGACTAAGTCATGGACTAAGTCAAGCGTTGCGCGAGACCAATTTCGCCGGCTAACGACGGCGGAGAACTCGATTGGAAAGCCAAGTCAAACCGCCTCCCAACAAGAGCAGAAGTATGTACAAAAGCCAACGCGCTCCTTGAAAGTGAGAGCCAAAATAGAAGAGTAGCAGCACCATCACCGTCGTCAGCAAGAGTGCTGCAAAGAAAAGCAAGAACGCGTCAAGCACCGGATGCCCGAAACTCTGGGTCTTTCCGGATCGACGCTCCGCCCTGACCTTAAAATAACCATAGCCTAGGTAGACGATCATAAGAGCCAATCCAAACCATGCGCTCTGTCTCATCATCGCCTCCAAGCTTCCAATAAGCCTTTCCGCTTGTCATAGCTAAAGGCATCAGCGTCCGTCAGCCTTTGTAATTCAGCGCCTTCAATCCCAAAAACCTCGCCCCATCCCCCAACTCCTCCTCGATCCGCAGCAGTTGGTTGTACTTCGCGATGCGGTCTGTACGCGACGCTGACCCCGTTTTGATCTGCCCGGCGCCTGTGGCAACAGCCAGGTCTGCGATGAACGTGTCTTCGGTCTCGCCCGAGCGATGCGAGATCACCGACGTGTAAGCGTTACGCCGCGCCAGGTCGATCGCATCGAGTGTCTCGCTGACCGTGCCGATTTGATTTACCTTGATCAGAATCGAGTTGGCCACGCCTTTGTCGATTCCTTCCTGCAAGAATTGAATGTTGGTGACAAAGATATCGTCGCCCACAAGTTGAATCTTGCCGCCGAGTTCCCTGGTCAGATTCTGCCAGCCATCCCAGTCTTCTTCGGAGAGCCCGTCTTCGAGCGATACGATGGGATAGTCCTTCACCCACTTCGCCCAGAATTTCACCATATCGTCTGAACTCTTGGCGGATTTGTCCGACTTCTTGAAAACGTACTTGCCATCCTGATAAAACTCGCTGGCCGCGGGATCGAGCGCGATCGCAATCTCTTCTCCGGGCTTGTAGCCAGCCTGCTGAATAGCTTCCAGCACCACCTCGATGGCCTCTACATTCGACTTCACCGACGGGGCAAATCCGCCTTCATCGCCGACCGCTGTGTTGTAGCCGCGCTTCTTCAGCACTCCCTTGAGCGTATGGAAAACTTCCACGCCCCAGCGCAACGCCTCAGAAAACGAAGGAGCGCCCACCGGCATCACCATGAATTCCTGGAAGTCGACGTTGTTGTCGGCGTGGGCTCCGCCGTTGAGGATGTTCATCATGGGCGTGGGCAACGTGTCGGCGCCCGCGCCGCCTAGATAACGATAGAGCGGCAGACCGTATTCCGCCGCAGCCGCCCTCGCCGCTGCCATCGAGACCGCGAGAATCGCGTTCGCTCCCAGCCGGCCTTTATTCTCCGTGCCATCCAGTTCGATCATCTTCCGGTCAAGCCCGCGCTGGTCGTAAGCGTCCCAGTTCGCCAGCGCGTCCGCGATCTCGCCGTTGACGTTCTCTACCGCCTTGAGAACTCCCTTGCCCAGAAAACGCCCATTGTCTCCGTCGCGCAGCTCGACGGCTTCATGCTCGCCAGTCGATGCCCCGCTCGGCACAATGGCCCGGCCCACCGTGCCACTCTCCAGTTGCACTTCCGCCTCCACCGTAGGATTACCACGCGAATCCAGCACCTCGCGCCCGATGATTGCCGCAATATTCGTCATACCACGCTTCCCTTCTTTCTCTAAAAGTATCATTCGTAAATCGTCATCCAACCGCACAGCGCGCCGCGGACCGGACGAATTAAAACTCTACACCTCATCGGATTATTCCCATCTACACAACTCCGATGCCCAGTCCATATAAAATCTGGAAAGAAGTAAGACTCAATGGGCTTGCGGCGTCGGTGCCTTCATCAATTCCACAAACATCTTGTTAAATCTTGCAAGATCCAAATCCATCTGGATTTCCACGCGTTGCGCACCAAGATTCGGGCTGTCTTTGTCCGTCCACGTCAGCGTGTTTCCGTAGGCCGCACCGTGGTCGATGTCCACACTCATATAGCGCGTTACTTTTCTGGTAATCAGCGTTGGATCAATCCAGGCGGCGGCCGCCAGTTCGTCCCACATATACGAGCCGCCCTCATCTTTCAAAAAGAACTTCACTACGTATTGCGCTGCAGCACTGTTGCTCTTCTTGATTTCGGCAATCATCTCCTCAGTGATTCGAGTTTTTACCGAGATGTCGACCGGCGTGCAGACGATCTTCTTCCACGGCGCAGCTAACACGCTCTTCGCGGCCTCTGGATCGAACCAGAAATTAAATTCGTGGCGTGGGCTGCTGATGAACTCCGGATCGTCGGTCTGCGGGCTCAAGCTTCCGCCCATAAAGACCAGGCCTTCGGCCAGTTCGGCAAAATGCGGATCAATCGCGTTGGCCAGCGCCAGGTTCGTCATGGGGCCACCCTCATAGATCGTAACTTCATGGGGATATTTGTGCACCATGCGTATCAGGAAGTGAGCGGCGTCTTCATCCGCCGGTTTGGTAGTGGGTTGCCCTTCGAGAAGCTTCGGAATTACGTCAGGTTCGTGCCACCAGCGATCATCCCAGGCGCCGGCGAACGCGACTTTCCCGTACCGGGCCTGCCACAAAATGGCATCGTTACGACGATGCACCAGCGGAAATACAGCTCCGGGCACGACCGGAATATCGGTGCGGCCAATCAGTTCCAGCAATCGCAAAGTATGCGCTACCTCTTCATCGCGCCATTGATTTCCGCTGACGACGGTTATGCCCAGCACTTCCACTTGGGGAGATTGAATCAAGGTCAACAGAGTTTGCAGATTGCTGCCGCCGGGGCCTGAACAATCCTGATTGATGATGACTTTCCGATGTTGCTGCGCGTATCCCAGGCTATTCGCAATCAGAAAAAAGCACACTAATAACTGTAGTCTTAGGTTCTTCATCACAAGCCTCTTCTCTGGCGCGCCAACCCAGTCATATTGGTCCCCCTCCTCGGCGGCGGCGTTGAACAAGTCGGCCTTGAACAAGGCGGCTTGAACAAGCAAAGAACGGGAAGCTGAATCGAGCGTTGAGACATCCCCTCGGCACCCGATTGTAACAGTCGCTATCGATCTGAACCTCGACCCTTATCTTCGCTGGTTCACTGGCCCAGCCTCGTATTGTCGCGGCCATCAGTCTGGTCTAAAGTCAAAGCAACAAGCGGGAGATCTTGGGGTTGTAACTCCTGAGGAGGAGTCATGAAGAAGTGGACAGTTCTATTTTGCACCTTGCTGCTGGCATGCTCTTGCATGAGCACGATGGCCGCGGCACAGACCAGTTCGCCAGTCCCGGCCGGCACCGCCCTGATGGCCAAGCTTGAGACCACTCTCGCCACCTTCAGCAACAAGCCAGGGGACCCTTTCCATGCGCGCCTGACGCAGGATGTTGTGCTCAACGGCAAGACGGTGATTCCCGCCGGAACGATGGTCGAAGGCCGAGTCACCAGGGTAAGCGAGCCGCGCCGCATTTCGGGCAAGCCGACCATCGGAATTCTGCCCGAAGCGCTCATCCTGCCCACTGGCGAGCGATTCTTCCTCGATGCGACTCTGGTCGATACCAATGCCGGACGCGACACCGATGTCAACCAGGAAGGCGAGTTCAAAGGATCAGGTCACGACCGCCGCGACCAGATAGAAACTGGCGGCGGCACTGCCGGTGGAATGTTGGTCGGTGGCCTCATCGGCGGTCCTCCGGGAATTTTGATTGGCGGCATCGTTGGCGCGGGCTCAACCGGCGCTCACTGGCTTAGCAAGCACCGCTCGGCCACGCTGATGGCTGGCACGGAACTCACCCTCGAACTCAACCGGCCTCTGGCAATGACTCCCGTGGTGGCCAGCGCGGGACAGTAAATACTCTGATCACGAATGAAGCCGGAGGCAAGTGCCTCCGGCATTTTGTTTTTCGGAACAAAATGCCGTCGCGCTCTACATCCCTGCCCCTAGCTCCGCTTCGCTCAGCAGCTGCAGTTCGATCCAACCCTCTACCGGCATCGCGTCCACGGGCAGACGATTCTGCCAAAGACTGAAGCGCAACCGCAGCCGGCTGGTCGCAGCATTAGCCACGGCGCCCATCTGGTCGGCCGCCGTCTGAGGACTTGGAGTTGAGCCCGGCACCGCCAGCAGCCAGCTCAGTGGCAACCGGAACTCAAAGTTGCGCCCCAGCGCCGCCTTAGCGCTTTCCCCACTCTTGGACGAAGAGGCAGACTCCGATTCTTCGCGGCCCTCTACCTCCCACCCTTTCAGCTTGCGGTTCTCCACTTTGGCGTCGAGCCGCAGCGTGCGCCTCGGGCGCTCTTCTCCGCTCGCCCACGATTCCAGGTTCACCACCAGATCAAACTCCATATCCGGAACCGGACCGGCAAAGTCCAACCGTCCGTAGACGAACGTGCTGTCGATCCCGGCATGCACGGAATCCAGAATAAACTGTTTTCCGTGCATCGCGCCGGCACGCTGGTCGGCCGTAAAAACGGCCGCGCCCATCCACTCGAAGTAGCGAATCTTATCGCCTGTCACGCGGGGATGAATGTAGGCGGTCTGCGGCGTGAACGCCGGCCGTACTTCGCCCGCCGTGATCGGCTGCGACAAATAATCAGGAGGCTTCGCCCCCAGGGCCTGATAAATGTTCGAAAGATGCTTGCGGTAAAGCTCGTCAAAGTCACGGTCGTTGGCCGAATGGTGCTCCGGTCCGTACCACCAGTTCCAGTCGCTGCCTTCGGCAATCAGGATTTCTTCAAAGGCCAATTTGCGTTGCGCCTCGCTGGCGTGCGCCGCATGCTGCGCATAGAATTCGCGCGCATGGTAAAGATAATCCCAGGCACGATTATCTTCAGGAGCGCCGATCCAGACATTGAAGTTCGCATTGATCCACGAGCCCGGCACTAGAGACTTTAAAGGCGAAAAATTGCGATGGCGGGCAATCGCCTCCGAGACTGTAACCGCCTCCAGACCTCCCTCGCGCTGCAGGGCGTCATAAAATCGCCGCAGAAATTCGCGCCCCGACTTCGGATAATATTCCCAGGCATTCTCCCCGTCGAGAATCACCGACACCACGGCATCGCGCCCCTGCGCCAGCACCGGCTGAGCCGCATCTTTGATGTTGCGCAGCAGATGCCCGGCAGCATCCACGGGATCCATCCCCGAATAGACAAAGCCGATCAAGTCCGAAATCGTGTGGTCACGAAACACCATGTGCATGGCGGTCTGGCCGTTCTCATAGCGATGAATGTTGTAGAGCCGCTCCGCCAGATGCGCGGGCAGGCGGCCGTTGCCGTCGCGCTGAAAGAACACACCGGTGCTGCGGCCGAGCACACCTTCGTCGGTCGCCATCCAGTTGATGCCGAGAGCTGTGGCGATCGCCAGCGTCTCCTCCGAGACGCTGCCCTCCGATGGCCATACGCCCTGCGGCCGCACTCCAAACACCTGCTGATGAAGATCAAGCGCGCGCACCAGTTGTTCACGCGCGTCCTCGGGATGCCGAAACCGGTTCTGCGGCAAGGGCAGGCCCGGCGACGAAACTGCTCCCGCATTGGTGTCGCAGACCAGCGGAAGAATCGGATGATAGAAAGGCGTGGCCGAAATCTCGATCGAGCCTTTTTTCGCCGCGTCGGCATACGCCGGTAAAACCTTGGCCAGCAGTTCCCGCTCGCGGGCAATCACGAATTTCTGATCTTCAAGCGAGTAGTTGCGTTCTTTCTTGATCAGCTCCGCAACGTCTTTGTCTTCCAGAAAGAACTCGTCGAACCATGCGATCTGCGACAGCACCTGCAAGTCGGTGAAATCTCGCGGCTCAAAATATTTTTCCGCCTTCTCGGCCGAATACCCATGCTCGCGAAACCGCTCCAGCAATTCCCGGTAGCGCGGATACCGCCCAATCACGTTCGCGTGATTCGCCTGAAAAAGATACTGCAGAGCGAATTGCCGCTCTTTCTGTGTCAGGTCTTTCGCCGGCCTTGGCCGCCACCTTCAGAAACGGATCCTGCGCCGTCCCCGCAACGTAATCCTGAATCTGCGTGATCAGCGACGGCACCAGGTTGAAGTTCTGGTGCACGCTGGGAAACTCGTCCAGCAGCTTTACCATGCCGTAATAATCTTTCAGCCCATGCAGGCGCACCCAGGGCAGCCGATATTCTCCGGTCACCAGGTCTTTGTAGAAAGGCTGGTGCTGATGCCAGAGAAGAATCAGACGCAGGGCGGGCATGGCTGGAAAATCAGTCTAGCATGTGGGTCCGGGCTGCCTGGGGGCAACAGAAGGACGCGGTCACTCTTGCCCGGAGTTGTGCCGGTCTTCCGGTGCCACCACCCACATCTTCCGGTACACTAGGAACTCGCAAAATGCCAGACACTATCACCCCCGCCGCTTCTGACCGCATAACCCTGCTCTCCGATCAGGATCTCTATCTCTTCAACGAGGGCAGCAACTATCGCATGCACGAAACCATGGGCGCGCATCTGGTCTCGCGCGATGGCAAAGCGGGAGCCGTCTTCAGCGTCTGGGCGCCGAACGCCCGCCTGGTTTCCGTGATCGGCAGCTTCAACGCGTGGGGTGCGCGCAGCGAATGTGCTTGCTCCGCGCGGTAACTCCGGCATCTGGGAAGGCTTCGTCCCCGGAGTGACCAAAGGCGCGCTTTACAAATTCCACATTGAGTCGCACAGTCACGGCTACCAGTCGACAAAGCCGATCCGATCGGCATTTTGCACGAGAAGCCTCCCCGCACCGCTTCGGTGGTGTGGGACCTCGACTACCAATGGAACGATCGCGACTGGATGGAAAAACGTGGGGCCCGCAACTCGCTGCGAGCGCCGCACTCCATTTACGAAGTTCACCTCGGCTCCTGGATGCGCGTTCCCGAGGAACACAATCGTCCGCTAACTTATCGCGAAACCGCGCCTCGCCTCGCGGAATACGTCGCACGCATGGGCTTCACTCACGTGGAATTCCTGCCGGTGATGGAGCATCCCTTCTACGGCTCCTGGGGATACCAGACTACGGGCTATTTTGCCCCCACTTCGCGCTACGGCACGCCGCAGGATTTCATGTACCTGGTGGATTACCTGCACCAGCACGGCATCGCCGTAATCCTCGACTGGGTGCCTTCGCACTTCCCTTCCGACGCCCACGGCCTCGCCTACTTCGACGGCACGCATCTTGTACGAACATGCGGATTCGCGGCAGGGTTTTCATCCCGACTGGAAGACGCACATCTTCAACTACGGACGCACCGAAGTCCGCAGCTTTCTGATGTCGAGCGCGATGTTCTGGCTCGACAAGTATCACATCGACGGCCTGCGCGTGGATGCGGTCGCTTCCATGCTCTATCTCGATTATTCCCGCAAACAGGGCGAGTGGATTCCCAACAAATTCGGCGGCCGTGAGAACCTCGAAGCCATCGACTTCCTGCGCCGCTTCAATCAGGAAGTCTACAAAGAACATCCTGACATCCAGACCACGGCGGAAGAGTCCACTTCCTGGCCCATGGTTTCGCGGCCGGTCTATCTCGGCGGCCTGGGCTTCGGCATGAAATGGGACATGGGATGGATGCACGACACGCTCGAGTATTTCAAGCAGGATCCCATTCACCGCAAATATCATCACAGCAAGCTCACCTTCCGCATGCTGTATTCGTTCCAGGAAAATTTCGTGCTGCCGCTTTCCCACGATGAGGTCGTCCACGGCAAGGGATCGCTGATCGGCAAGATGCCCGGCGACGAGTGGCAGCGCTTTGCCAACCTGCGGCTTCTGTTCGCATACATGTACGCGCAGCCCGGCAAGAAGTTGATGTTCATGGGTGACGAGTTCGGGCAGGTCCGCGAGTGGGCGCACGACACCAGCCTGGAGTGGCATGTGCTTGCAGTATCCCGTTCACAGCGGTTTGCAGAACTGGGTGGGACAGTTGAACCGGCTCTATCGCAGCGAGCCCGCGCTGCACGTGCTCGATACCAATTCCGCCGGCTTCGAGTGGGTGGATTGCAACGACAACCTGACCAGCACGATTTCATTGCTGCGCAAGAGTGAATCTCCCAAGGACACAGTTCTCATCGTTTGCAACTTCACGCCGATACCGCGCGTTGGCTATCGCGTAGGCGTGCCCGCAAGGCGGCTATTGGCGCGAACTGCTCAACAGCGACGCTTTGGAATACGGCGGCACCGGCGTCGGCAACCTCGGCGGAGTGCATGCCGAAGTGGAGCCGGCCCACGGCCGCCCCTATTCGCTAAAGCTGACACTGCCGCCGCTTGGCGGCGTTGTTCCTGAAGGCGGGATAGTATCTCGCTAGCGCCGGCGCGATCCTCGCGACAGAACTAGCCACTGACCACTAGCCACCGACCACTGCCGTGCTATCCTGCCCTCTAGCGCGCCACCATGCGGATTCTCACCCGCTACATCCTTCGTGAAGTCACCTCGCACGCCCTGATCGGCGTGGCGATCTTCACTTTCGTGCTGTTCACACGCGATCTGGGACGCATTCTCGAACTCGTGGTCCGCGCCAGCGCGCCCCTGCCCAGCGTTGCCGAGATCTTCTTCTACACCGTCCCCTCGCCCTCACCTACACCATCCCGATGAGCGTGCTGGTGGGGATTCTCATTGGTCTGAGCCGCCTCGCCGCCGACAGCGAAATCACTGCCATGCGCGCCAGCGGCATGGGCGTGTGGAGCTTCGGCCGCGTGCTGGCAATTTTTGTCGCCGCCGCGTGGGCGCTCGCTCTGCTCAACGGACTCTATCTCGCTCCCTGGTCGCTGGCCTCGCTGGGACGCCTCGAGGATCAACTCAAAGGCTCGCAAGTTTCCTACGAAGTGCAGCCCCGCGTGTTCTATGAAGGTTTTCCCAAGCTCGTGCTCTACGTGCAGGACGTGCACAGCGCCCAAGGCGGCGCGGTCTGGAAGGGCGTTTTTCTCGCCGACATCTCAGATCCCGCCAATCCGCGCATCACGCTGGCTCGCGAAGGCATCCTCGTTCCCGAGGGCCAGGACCGCCTGCACCTGCACTTGATTGACGGTTCCACCCACGAAACCGATCCCGCGCAGGCCGACCATTATCAGATCTCCACTTTCCAGCAGACCGATATCCCGATCGAACTGGCATCGTCGGAGAATAAGGCGGACGAACAAATCCCGGTCAAAGCCATCGGCACATGGGCGCTGCATGACCGCGCGCCAGCGTCGATCCCGTCATCGGCGCGCTGGTACCTCATCGAGTTTCACAACCGTTTCGCGTTGCCCACGGCGTGCCTGGTGCTGGCCATGGTCGGAATCCCTCTGGGACTTTCGTCGAAGAAGAGCGGCAAGTCCGGCGGATTCGTCCTCACCATTGTGCTGGTTTTCGTCTACTACTTCATTTCTCTGATCGGAGTTTCGCTGGCCAAGCAGGGCAGGGTCGGCCCCGCATTCGGAGCCTGGCTGGCCAATCTTGGTATTCTTTGCCGCAGCTTTGTTCCTGCTGTGGCAAGCCGAGCGGCGGCCTTTTGCCCTGTCGGCGATCCGGCTGGCATGGAAGCGCGACAAGCTCCTGGCGACCGGTCCGGCACACGACCGCAGGCGCAGGTGCAGAGACCCCGCCAACGCTTTCGAGCGTGCCTCCACCCGGCGGCGAGTCTTCAGCGCCAGCTTTCCTACGCTGCTCGATGACTACGTGCTGCGCGATTTCTTTCGTCTACCTGGGGATGATCGTCTCCGCATTCCTCGTCCTGCTGCTGGTGTTCACTCTGTTCGAGTTGCTGGGCGACATCCTGCGCAATCAGACGCCTGCGATTGTGGTCGCGGAGTATCTGCTCAACGTTTCTCCTTACCTGCTCTACAGCGTTGCGCCGCTGATCATGCTGCTGGCGGTGCTGATCACGTTCGGGCTGATGAACCGGTCGAACGAGATCACCGCGATCAAGGCCACCGGAACCAGCGTCTACCGCATCGTCACGCCTGTGATGGTCGCGGCCGCTGTGCTGGCGGCGGGCCTGTTCTTCGCCGACCAGTTCTACCTGCCCCACACCAACAAGCGCCAGGAAGCGCTGCACAATCAGATCAAGGGCAAGCCGCCGCAAACCTATCTGCGTCCCGACCGCCGCTGGATTTTCGGCCAGCACAACGATATTTACTATTACCAGTTTTTCGATGCCGACCGCGATCAGTTCGCCAACCTCACCATCTTTCAACTCGATCCCGCCAGCTTCGCCATTACCGCAGCGCATCCACGCCGATCGCGCCCACTGGGCCGAAAACATGGGCCGCTGGATCTACGAACAAGGCTGGCAGCGCATCTCTGCAGCGGCGCCGCCATCGCCGGCTTCCGCACCTTCGACGTCTCCACCTTCCCTCAGCTCAGCGAAGCGCCGTCGTACTTCAAGAAGGAAGTAAAACAGTATTCCGAGATGAACTATGAGGAACTGCGCCGCTACATCCGCGATCTGCAGCAAAGCGGCTTCGACGTGGTGCGGCTCCGCGTGCAGTTAAACAAGAAGCTCTCTTACCCGCTGATCACGCTGATCATGGCGGTGCTGGCGGTTCCGTTCTCCCTGTCAGCGGCCAAGAAGGGAGCCATCACGGGAGTCGCGGTCGCGGTGGGAATCGCCGTGGTCTATACCGTGGTATCGCGATTGTTCGAGGCGATGGGAGATATCAGCCAGTTGCCGCCGGCGCTGGCCGCCTGGTCGCCGGACCTGATCTTCGCCCTGGTGGGCGCCTATCTGATTCTGAAGATTCCGACATAACCGCAGTCGTAGAGACGTTGCTTGCAACGTCTCTCTCTCCCGAGCGAGGCCGCAGTAAAACGCTATTTTCTCCCCGCCCCGCCAATCATAAATGCCTTCACCACGATCCCGTTCGGCTGCACTCCCACCGGAATCATGGTCAGAAGCGAATATTCCGTTGGCTCCAACTTTCGCGGCGTGCGCTTCTGGATAACCGTAACATCGCCCGCCTGCGTGTCGAGCACCAGGAGATACTGCTGGTCCTGCGACAACGCCAGTCCATCCGGACGGCTGCCCACGGGCACAGTTGCGATTCTTCGCCCCATATCAATGTCATAGACCGCAACACTGTTAGAGCCGAAGTTGCTGGCATAGAGCCGCGAGTTATCTAGCGTGACCACTGCGTGCGTCGGATTTTGCCCGATCAGCGCACTGCTCCCCACCTCATCGTGCCCGGTCTCTATGATCGAAATGCTGTCGGAATCGAAATCGCACACCATCAACTCGCCGCCGTCCGGCTTCAGCGCGAGGCTCACGGGCGTCTTTCCCACATCCAGTAATGCCAGCACCCGGTCGCTCGTCAGCCCACCGCTTCCATGACTGCTCGCCAAAGCGATGGACGCCACCTGCGACGAGCCCGAACACGCCACAAAAGCCTTGCTCGAATCCGGCAGGATGGCGATGTCTTCCGGTTGCTTGCACACCGGCAAAGATGCCCGTACGCGCAGCAGTTTCGTATCCATCAGGGAAACCGTGTTGTCGCCGCGATTCGATACCACCACGGTCGCGCCGTCCGGCGAAACCCTTGCCAGTCCCGGCGCAGCGCCCACTCGCACATTGCCGAGCACCGCACGCTTCTCCAGATCGATTACCGAAACATTGGCCGATGCCGAGTTCGCCACATAAGCGCGCTTGCCATCCTCCGAAACATCGATAAAGTACGGCTTGCCGTGAACTCCGATCGTGGCCACGACAGCGTTCTTCTCGGCATCGATTACGCTGACGTTGCTTGACCCCGAGTTGACCACATAGATTTCATTCTTCTTGCTGTTGGCCGCAACTCCGGTCGGCTCCATGCCCACCGCAATCGTCTTTGCCGGCTCGAATGTCCGCAGATCGATCACGCTGACCGTATTGCTCTTGCCGTTGGTAACGTATGCATACTCGCGATAAGCCGGCCCGTAATCCGGCATCGCCTGCTCGCGGAAATACCACCATCCCATCCCGCCCAGCAGCGGAATCAGAACCATGGTGGTCAGAAGGAGTTTTCGCAAGATGAAGGTCGCTTCCCTGGAAGAAATAAGACTACCAGAGAGAAGTTCTTCCCACGGAAGCTAGCGTGGCACGGTAGCCTGAACGGTTTTCGGCGTGGATGATCGTTCCTTCAATGCGGTGCTCAATGATATTACCTGCTCGTTGGACATTCGGATCTCCCCATCCAGCACCACCAGCAGCTTTCCCGAGCCCGTACCCTGAAATTCTGCGCTGTGGAGCTTGGCATTGCCCCGTGCTGCAGCGGGCAGCGTCGCGTTGAAGTCCCCACCCTGGCGAACAGCAGAGAGAACCGACTCCGTGATTTTGTCGCGGACTATATCCCCTAGAGAACCCGAACGCAGCAACTCGGCGATCACCCCCTGGGCATCAACTCGCCCGGTTTCCGGCGTCAGCCGCAAAGCGCCGTCCGCTCCAACCGATGCTGTAAGCTTCACCTCAATCGCGCCGTTGCCTTCCACCATTTCGCTCGCTTCCCTGCCCAGGCACGTCCAGCGCTCAAAGTGCAATTGCACCATCACCAGGCTCGCGCGCTCCCGGGGAATGAGAGTCGCGGATTGAATCGCAATGCTCTCCCCGCAGCGCTCAGCCTGGTTGAGTTCCGCACCCAGAACCTCCGTAATGTTCTGCTGCAGATCCGACAAGTCCGCGGTCATCTCAAGTTTGAAAGTGTTCTGGCCGCCTTCCGCCGCAACCTTGGAAATCACTCCCGTCGTTGTGATCGCGACCGGCTGATCCGCAAAGTTGACCAGGTTCTTCACCGGCGGTAGATCAAACACTGAATCCTGGCCGTTCTTGGGAGCCCCGATACTCATTTCCTCTCCCAAGCCAATCTGCTGGGTTTGGAAGTTCGTAAGCGCGTGCTCCAGACTCTGCGCCGAGGTCGCGATCGGCTGGCCAACTGCCCTTGCACCTCGCGCCTCCAGCTCCAGCGCCCTGGCTTGTTGCGCCAGGTCGGCGTCCACCTTGGTCAGCCTCTTGGTGACTTCTCTTAGCCCGGATTTCTGCGCATCGGAGAATCCGTCGAGAAACTTCTTGTTTCCCGCCCGCGCTGTTTCGATTGACTGCTCCAGAGTCGCACTGCGACTGGCAAGCTCGGACACGCTGCTCTTACCAAACTCGTCGAGAAAAGTTTTCAGCTCGGCGCGTGCCGCTTCCGTGCTCTTCATCATCGCGACATACTCAACGATCTGCTGGCTTGTGGCCTGCACAGCCAGGGTTGCATGAAAATCCTTCAAGTCGTCCACCACATCCACCCCGGTCGCTTTGCCGGTGCCGCTCAATCCCTCTACGCCGGCGGCGCCACCCCCAGCGCGTCCGGCCCCGCGCTGGGCCAGCATTCCGCAGGGAGACACCAACAGCGCGGCTCCCAAAACGACTGCGCTTAGATTGAAAATACAACGTGGATGGCGAAACATAGGTCCAAAATCTCCAACAAAACGCCCAGTCGTGCGGCGGAAAACCCTAGCTTGGCCCAGGTCCGAAAAAAAGGCCACAAACTTTACAGTTCTTTGCAACCGCATCGCGGAGGCATGTCCCTTGTCCTAATACAACCTGAATGAGACGTCGGTGCGTAGGTGCACCGCCACCGGCTTCCCATCCTTGGTCGCCGGTTCAAACCTCCATGTGCTGACCGCGGCCAGCGCCTGTTTGTCGAGATCCTTGTCCAGGCTCTTGGTGACCTTCAGATCGCGCACCTTGCCTTCGGCTGTGACGATCATCGCAAGCTCGACGTCGCCCTTGATCTTCTTCTTCCGGGCGCTTTCGGCATATTCCGGAGTAGGCACGTAGACAGCTTTGGGCGCCGTCACGCCGTTTCCCAGTTCGTACACAGTATCTGGCTGATCTTGCGCCCGCCCAACGCCGCCGCCCAACAGGAAAGCCACGACGCTCATGAGGATGACGTTCGTCGCAAAAGCTTTCGTGGGGTTCGTCATAAAACCCTCCAGAAATCGAGCTTGATCGATAACCGCTTACCTGCCAACCCCCACCGTCTCCCGCACTCCAATCTCCGGCACAGTCCTTCCCACTACCGCGGCGATCTGCCGCACCTGCACCATCAACTCATCGAACTGATCTGGAAACAGCGATTGCGGCCCGTCCGACAAAGCCTCATCGGGCTTATGATGTACTTCGACCATCAATCCATCCGCGCCCACGGCCACCGCCGCGCGTGACAGAGGAGTGACTTTATTTCGCTTGCCCGTCCCGTGGCTGGGATCGACAAAAATTGGCAGATGGCTTAACCGCTGCACCGCCGGCACCAGGCTCAGGTCGAGCGTGTTGCGAGTGTGGTCGGCAAACGTCCGCACCCCGCGCTCACACAGCGCCACGTTGTAATTGCCTTCGCTCAAAATGTATTCCGCCGCCATCAGAAATTCTTCCAGCGTAGCCGACATGCCGCGCTTCAGCAGCACCGGCTTCTTCGCCCGCCCCGCGCGCTTCAGCAACGAGAAATTCTGCATATTGCGCGCCCCAATCTGGATCACGTCCGCATACTCTTCCACCAGATCGAGCGATTCATTATCGATCGCTTCCGTAATAATCTTCATCCCATACTGCTGCCGGATCTCCGCCATGATCCGCAGCCCTTCTTCGCCGAGCCCCTGAAAAGAATAAGGAGAAGTCCGCGGCTTGTAAGCTCCACCGCGAAAAAACTGCGCTCCGGCGCGATGCACGCGCTCCGCCACGGCAAACGCCTGCTCCCGGCTCTCGATGGCGCACGGCCCCGCAACAATCGCCAACCCCATGCCGCCGATCGTAGCCGCGGTCCCCGCAAATCGAATCACCGTGTTGTCGTCTTTAACGTCGCGGCTCACCAGTTTGTAGGGCTTTGAAACCTTAATCACTTCCTGCACGCCCGGCATTTCCTCCAGCGTGCCCTGCTCCACTTCGCCCTTATTTCCGGTAATGCCGATAGCGGTGCGCTGCGCCCCCGGCATGGCATGTGCGCGGTAGCCCAGCTTCTCAATTTTTTCGCAGACGCCCCGCACCTGCTCATCCGTAGCGTGCGCCTTCATGACCACTAACATAGATTCCCCTTACCCGTGTGGTAACCGTGCCACGCATCAAGTCTATCGTTGCCAACGCTGCACCGCAAACGCAGCACATGTTTCCGGCTTACCGTGCAAAAGAAATCTATTCTACTGGGATGCGGCCTCTGAGTCTCGAAACCCTCGCCTGCATCCAAGTACTGCAGCGCTTGAAATCAATCTGGAGTCCTCCTCATGAAAGCAGCAGTCGTACCCTCCGTGAACGGCAAATGGGAAGTAAAGCAGTGGGAAACCCCGAAGGCTGGCCCGAATCAGGTGGTAATGAAGATTCACGCCAGCGGCCTCTGCTACACCGATGTCCATCTGACGCACGGCCTGATCCCCGTCCAGTTTCCTCACGTCTTCGGTCACGAGCCGGTAGGCGAGATCGTTGAAGTCGGCCCCGGCGTGACCTCGCGCAAAGTCGGAGACCGCGTCGGCGTGGGCTGGGTGCAAAAAGGAGACGGCACCTGCGAGTGGTGCCTGCGCGGCAAAAAAGAGTTATGCAAGAACCCCGTCGCCTCCACCGGAATCACCCTCTCGGGCAGTCACGCCGAATACATGCTTGCGTACGCCGACGCCACGATGCCCATTCCGGCAGCCCTCAGCTACGAACAGGCCGCGCCCATTTTCTGCGCCGGATACACCGTGTGGAGCGGCCTTCGCCTCGCCGATCCCAAACCGCACGAGAGGATCGCAGTCGTCGGCATCGGCGGCCTCGGCCATCTCGCGTTGCAATATTCCAAAGCTGCGGGCTTTGAAACCATCGCCGTCACCAAAAGCAAAGACAAAGAAAAGATGATCCGTGACCTGGGCGCTGACGAAATTGTCGAGAGTGGAGAAAAGTTATTGGCCGCCGGCGGCGCCGACGTTCTCCTCGCGACCTCCAACTCCTGGGCCGCCACCGAGGAAGCCGCCCAAGGCATGCGTCCCGACGGCCGCGTCGTGGTCATGGGAGCATCCAACGAACCCCTGCGCTTCAACATGAATATGATGCTGAGCCGCGTTCGCATTCTCGGCTCAAGCCAGAATGGCCCCGAATGTCTCTACGAAGCACTCGACTTCGTCGCCAAAGGCAAAGTAAAGGTAGTCGAAGAAATCTACAAGCTCGACGACATCGCCAAAGCCTACGACCGCGTAGCCGAGGGCAAGGTCCGCTTTCGCGCCGTAATCACGATGAACTAAAAGGCCGATCCCAAAATGAAACTCTCGTAGAGACGTAGCTTCCTACGTCTCTACTCACCACGAGCAAAACGCACGAAGCTGTCTGATCCTTTCCACCGATGCCTCACCCCCCCGAATCGCACCGCCGCCGGCAAGACGTAGCAAGCTACGTCTCTACGACAGTATCGCTATACTTTATCCATGCCCCGCTCCATCGCTCGCGAACAAGATCTCCTCGCCCGGCCTGCGCCCAAACGCCCGCCCCGCCTCACTTCCCGCCGCATCGGCATTCACACCTCCACCGCCGGAGGAATTCACAACGCCGCCGAACGTGCCTACCGCCTGGGCTGCAACACGCTTCAGATTTTCTCCTCCAGCCCGCGCCAGTGGGCTCCTTACGAACTTAGCCGTCCGCTGTGCGAGGAAATGCTCCGCTTGCGCGCGCAATATGATCTCAAACCGCTGGTAATTCATACCAACTATCTGGTGAATCTTGCCAGCACGAACCCTTTGTTCCTCAGGAAATCCATAGACGCCTTTCGCGGCGAAGTCGAACGTGCGCTCGCAGTCTGCGCAGACTACCTCGTGTTGCACCCCGGCTCATTTCGCGGAGCCGATCGCGAAGCCGGACTGCTGCAAACCGCCGCCGCCATTGCCGCCGCGACCCAAGACCTCGGCCTCACGAAGGCCGGACTCACGATCCTGATCGAAAACACCGCGGGCGCCCAGTTTTCTCTCGGAGGCAGCTTCGAACAAATCGCCGAAGTCATCGACCGCCTGCGCGGCATCGTCCCCATCGCCGCCTGCATCGACACCTGCCACACTCACGTCGCCGGCTATGACATCGTCAGCAAGGAAGGCATTTCTGAAACGCTGCAACATCTCGATGCCACCGTGGGCTTGAACAACGTGAAGGTCGTACACTGCAACGACGCTAAAGCCGCCCGCGGATCGAAGCTCGACCGCCATCAGCAAATCGGAAAAGGAACGATCGGCCTTGAGCCGTTTCGAATCCTGCTCAACGATCTCCGCCTCGCCCATGCCGCCTTCATTGCCGAAACTCCCATCGAAAAGCCCGGCGACGACCGCAGAAACATAGAAGCCCTGAAGAAGCTAGTAATCTAGCTTCACCGTTTTTCATTTAGTGGCATCTTAGTTGCCATGACTTTCGCAGCCTTTCGCCCCATCTCCCTGTCAATATTTGTTCTCGCTTTTGTGAATTCGGCAACCCTCGGCGCAGCTCAAACCGGCGCGCCATCCGACTCTCACGTCGTTCAAGTCGAGATGAAAAACATCATGTATCACTTCACCGACCGGATCGCTGTCCACATTGTTCAGTTGCGCGGGCATCTCACTCCCACAAAACCTGGAGCGATTGTCGTCTTTGATGACAGGAATTCGTTCACGCTTAACCTGTCGTCGGCCGAGATTGCCATAAGTTGCAAGTCATTGGCCCAGGTCTTGAATGAAGACGTTTTTTCCGCCAAAGACTCTCCTATCAAAGACGTGAGCATCGAAAGCAAGAACAATCAGCTCATCATAAAAGGCAAGCTCCACCAGAAAGGCGATGTGCCGTTTGAAACAACGGGCACGATTTCGGTCGACGAGGATGGTCGAATCCGCCTCCACGCTGACCATGTCAAGGCGGTGCACTTGCCGGTGAAGGGTCTATTGGATTTGTTGGGAGTCGATCTGGCGCGCCTGATCAACACCAAAAAGGTGCACGGCCTCAGCGCCCAGAAAGACGATCTGATTCTTGACCCTGAACAAATACTTCCCCCGCCTCGCATCCAGGGAAGAGTAACTGCCGTTCGTATTCAAGGCAACGAAATTGTCCAGGTTTTCGGAGCATTGCAGGCCCCAAATCCTACTGCAAAAGTAAATGGTAATTACATGGCATATTGGGAAAGCGATCTGCGCTTCGGCAAGCTCACCATGAACCAAGCGGATTTGATTTTGATCGACCTGGACCCGCAGGATCCATTCGACTTTAATCTCGATCGCTATAAAGAACAGTTGGTGGCCGGATACACTAAAACCACTCCGGAGTTCGGGCTGCGCGTCTACGCCCGCGATTACAACAAGCTAAGAAATCGCACTGCAACCCAGTCCAACAAGTAATGTGGGGACAGCCGCCCTCGGCTGTCCGCGGAGCGCAGCTCCAGCCTGTGTGGCGCGGGCACCCTTGCCCGCGACTGCCGACAGCGCTGAAACTGCCGGCAGCGAATCCGAGACCTTGGTAAAATAAGCATCATGCTCGGTAGCCGACTCGAACCCGAACTCGAACAGAAGTTGGAGTCTCTCGCCAAAGAGACAGGCCGCAGCAAGAGCCATTACGCCGGCGAAGCCATTCGACAATACCTGGAAGATCGCGAGGATCACCTGAAGGGCCTCGCCGCCTTGGGGCGCCGCGAACCGACGATTACACTCGAGGAGCTGGAGCGGCGCCTTAGCCCGGCGGATTGAAATCACCCGTTCCTTTCGCTTACCTGAACACAGTTCCTTCGCCTCGTTGTAAAATCTAAAGCTTACTCGGACTTCATGCGGTTCCTATGCCTGCGCAAGAAAACTCGCAAATCGCCACCGCGACCAACCACGGCGGTCCCGACCGCCCCGATCGTTCTACCCCCGATCGCAGCAACGACGACCGCTACGATCCCCAACGCGTAGAAACCAAATGGTTCGAGCGCTGGCAGAGCGATTCCCGGCTCTACGCCGCAGAGGCAGACTCAACTAAGAAGAAGTATTACGTGCTCGAGATGTTGCCCTATCCCTCCGGTGTGCTGCACATGGGACACGTGCGCAACTACGCCATCGGCGACGCCCTCGCCCGCTATATGTGGATGAACGGCTACAACGTCCTTCATCCCATGGGCTGGGATTCGTTTGGTTTGCCAGCGGAGAACGCGGCCATTCAAAACAATACTCCCCCGCGCCAGTGGACCCTCGGCAATATCGCCAAAATGAAGGCGCAGATGAATCGCCTCGGCTTCGCCTACGACTGGTCCCGCGAAGTCACCACCTGCTTGCCTGACTACTACCGCTGGAACCAGTGGTTCTTCCTCAAGTTCTACGAGAAGGGCCTGGCCTATCGCAAGAAAAGCAAAGTCAACTGGTGTCCGAAGTGCGCCACCGTACTCGCCAACGAGCAGGTCGTGAACGGGTGCTGCTGGCGTCACGAAGATACGCCTGTCGAGCAACGCGAGCTTGAGCAGTGGTTTCTCCGCATCACAAAATACGCCGACGAATTGTTGCGAGATCTCGACCGGCTCGACGGCTGGCCCGAGAAAGTCCGCACCATGCAGCGCAACTGGATCGGCCGCAGCGAAGGCACCCTGGTCGATTTCAAACTTGACTACACTCAACCACATAGCGGCTTTGGACCCGCGGGCGCGACCATCAGCGTCTTTACCACGCGTGTCGATACCATCTTCGGCGCGACCTCGGTGCAACTCGCACCCCAGCATCCCATCGTCGCCGATCTCGCCGCCAACAATCCTGATTTGCGCGCCAAGGTCGATCAACTCATCACCGAGCAGCGCATAGCCAAAGAGACGGGCGACATCGGCGAAATCGAGAAGCATGGCGTTCCCACGGGCCGCTACGCCATCAATCCCTTCAACGGAGAGAAGATTCCCGTCTGGGTCGCAAACTACATCCTCATGGATTACGGCACTGGCGCCATCATGAGCGTTCCCGCGCACGATGAGCGCGATCACGAATTCGCTAAGAAATACAAGCTCGAGATCCGCCTCGTGATTCTTCCTGTCTCCGGCGACCAGGAGGAAACCGTTACCGAGCCGCCGCTTCCGTTTGTCGCGCACGAGGGCATGTTGATCAACTCCGGCCCCTACAGCGGCCTTGAGTGCGCCGATGCCATCAAGAAAATGTCGGAATTCGCAGAGCAGAACGGCTTCGGCAAAGCCACCGTTACCTATCGCTTGAAAGACTGGGGGATCTCGCGCCAGCGTTACTGGGGCACCCCTATCCCCATGCTCTATTGCGAAAAAGACGGAATCGTCCCCGTGCCGGAAAAAGATTTGCCCGTGATTTTGCCCGAGTCCGTCGATATTGCGCGCGTCGTTGGTTCGCCTCTTGGCGGTTTGCCGGAGTTCGTCAACGCGACCTGCCCGAAGTGCGGCGGCGCCGCCCGCCGTGAAACCGACACCATGGACACATTCGTCGACTCGTCCTGGTATTTCTATCGCTACACTGACGCGCACAACGACCGCGCTCCGTTCGACTCGAAGACCGCACATTATTGGTTCCCCATCGATCAATACATCGGCGGGGTCGAGCACGCCATCTTGCACCTTATTTACTCGCGCTTCTGGACCAAATTCATGCGCGACATAGGCCTCGTCACCAACGACGAACCGGTCGAGCGCCTTTTCACCCAGGGCATGGTCACCTATCAGGGCGCGGCTATGTCGAAGAGCCGCGGAAATGTGGTTTCGCCGGATGAAATGGTCGCCCGCTATGGCGCCGACAGCGCCCGCCTCTACGTGCTGTTCGCCGGTCCGCCCGAGCGTGACGTCGACTGGCAGGATTCTGGCATAGAAGGCATCCAAAGATTCTTGGGACGCGTTTATCGCTTCGTAATAAGAAATGCCGGAAGTACCTCGAAAGCATCTGGAGAGCCGTTGCAAGCAACGTCTCTCACGCCCCAAGCACGCCAGATCCAGCGCAAACTCCACCAGACTATCAAGCGCGTTAGCGACGACTTTCAGGGCCGCTGGCACTTCAACACTTGCATCTCCGCCATCATGGAACTGGTGAACCAGCTCTACGGTGCGGAAGATGCGATTGCGCAGAACGCTGTTCCGGCCGCGCTTTTGGCTGAAGTGCAGCGTAACCTGGTCCTCCTGCTCGCCCCCTTCGCGCCCTATCTAGCCCATGAACTCTGGGAAATGCTGGGCGAAAAAGGAAACTTGCTCAAGGCCCCCTGGCCCAAGTACGACGCGGCGCTCGCCAAAGAAGAAGAACTTGAAATCCCAGTGCAGGTCAACGGCAAGCTGCGCGGCCTTATCGTCGTGCCCGCCGACGCGGCCGAGGATTTCGTCGTCGAGCGTGCGCTGGCCGACGAGAAAGTGCGATCTGCTATCGCCGGCAAACAGATCGTGAAGAAAATCTTCGTTCCCGGAAAGCTGGTCAACATCGTCGCCAAGTAGCAAACATGTCCCGCGTCTCGCCCACACTCGAAGGCTTCCGCACTGCTTTTCGACGGCCATGGCTGACGCTGGCCGAAATCGCGTGGCGATGGATTGTTGGCGCCGTTGCCTGGGCTCTGTTTCTTTTCTGGTCGATCGAATATCTCGGCTCCCTGCCGGTTACCGACGGCGATACGGCTCTGCTGCGCACCAGACAACCCATGCTCGTCGGACGAGCGATCGCACACATTTTCCACGGCAGCCTGAATCGAGCCGTGCTGGCGGCATTGTTCGCGGTGGTTGCGCTGTCGTTGCTCTGGATCGTCGCCGCTTCCGTCGGCCGCGCCCCTACAGTCCGCGCTATGCTTCACTACTTCCATGGCGATATTTTTCCCGGTGTCTCTACTTCGTATGACGCTATGAAAGCGCGGCCCTTGCGCCCTCTGATCGGGCTCAACTTCTTGCGCGTTGCGCTGGCCCTGGGCGCGCTGCTCGCCTTTGTCGGCGCGGCGGTTCTCGCCGGCTTTGCCTCTCCCGATACGCACCCTCAACCTCGATTAGCCTTCATTCTGTTTTTGCCGCTGGCCGGATTGATCTGCATCGTGTGGCCGATGTTGAACTGGTTACTCTCGCTGGCCTGCATTTTTGCCGTCCGCGACGGTGACGATGCCGTGGGCGCACTTTCCGCCGCTGTCACCTTTTCCCGCGAACGCGCGGCACCGGTATCCGCCGTGAGCGCATGGACCGGACTAGCGCACATCGTTGCCATCAGCGCCGCTACAACGGCTGTCTCGCTGCCGCTCGTTTTCATCCGAGTCGCTCCTGCGCGGCTCATAATCGCCGCGGTCATTCTTTTGACGCTCGCGTATTTCGCGGTCGTGGATTGGCTCTACATCGCGCGCCTTGCCGGATACGTTTGCATCGCCGAAATGCCCGAAGCTCTGGCCGAATCCGCTTCATTGCCCGTCCCTCGGCCACAGAGCACGATTGACCGCGACGAGCCGATCCTTAGCGACATTCCGAACCTGGCCGTAGAGACGTAACTTGCTACGTCTTGCGTGCGGCGGCACAGACGTCGACAGGACACGATTAATCAGGCGGCAAGACGTTGCAAGCAACGTCTCTACAACACGGTCCTTTACATGGGCCATCTGATTTGAGAAACTCATCGGTGGAAACCCAATCCAGGCTCAAACAGCCCCTGCTTAGTCAATCCATCGTTATCCTCGACTTTGGCGCGCAGTATACGCAGCTCATCGCACGCCGCATTCGCGAACAGAATGTTTTTTCGGTGGTGCTGCCTTGCACCGCCTCGCTTGAGGAGATCAAGAGCTGCGTGCCCGTCGGCATTGTGCTCTCGGGGGCGCCGTGGTCGGTTTATGACAAAGATGCCCCGCCGGCGGATTCGCGCATCTTCGAACTGGGATTGCCCGTGCTTGGCATCTGTTACGGGCTGCAGTTCATGGTGCACACATTGGGCGGCAAGGTGCGGCCGGCGGAGAAGCGCGAGTATGGGCACGCCGAGATCGACATCGTCGCCGAGTCGGTGCTGTTCCGGGGGCTGGCGAAGCGCCAGGCGGTGTGGATGTCGCATGGAGACGAGGCACTGGAATTGCCTCCTGGATTTGAGCTGACTGCGAAAACTTCGCATGCGGTAGCTGGAATCCAGAATGTCGCGAACAAATGGTTTGCGGTGCAGTTCCATCCCGAAGTTCACCACACCCGAAACGGCACCGAGATCCTGCGCAACTTTATCTTCCAGATATGTGGCGCGAAACCTACATGGACGCCACAGCACTTTATCGATTCGACGGTGGAACAGGTCAGGCAGCAAGTGGGCAAGGGGCGCGCCATCTGCGCGCTTTCGGGTGGAGTGGATTCGTCGGTTGCGGCCGTGCTCGTCGATCGCGCATTGCGCGACGCGAGCGGCAAGTCGCGGCTGACCTGCATCTTCGTGAACAACGGTGTCCTGCGCAAGAACGAGTTCGAGAAAGTGCAGAAGACGCTGCACGACAAGCTTGGGCTGCTCGTCGACGCGGTGGATGAGACGGCGCGTTTTCTGGGAAAACTCAAAGGCGTCGGCGACCCCGAGAAGAAGCGCAAAATCATCGGCAACGAATTCATCAAGGTGTTCGAGCGGGAAGCGCGACGCATCGAGAAGAAGGAAGGCAAGGTCAAGTGGCTGGTGCAGGGAACACTTTATCCCGATGTGATCGAATCGCGCTCGGTACGGGGCCCGTCGCAGGTGATCAAGTCGCATCACAACGTGGGCGGGCTGCCGGAGAAAATGAAGCTCAAGCTGATCGAGCCGCTGAAAGATTTGTTCAAAGATGAAGTCCGGAAGATTGGCCGCGACCTGGGCATGCCGGAAGAAATTCTGCAGCGGCAGCCATTCCCGGGCCCGGGCTTGGCAGTGCGGGTGCTGGGAGAGGTCACGCCCGAGCGGCTGGCACTGCTGCGCGAGTGCGACGACATTGTGGTCACAGAGGTGAAGAACGCCGGCCTGTACACCAAACTCTGGCAGTCGTTTGCCGTGCTCTTGCCGGTGATGTCGGTGGGCGTGATGGGCGACATGCGCACTTACGCTTACACATGCGCGGTCCGGGCGGTGAGTTCGGAAGACGGCATGACCGCCGACTGGGTTGCGCTGCCGCACGAAGTGCTGAAGAGAATCTCCACCCGCATTGTGAATGAAGTGAAGGGCGTGAACCGCGTAGTGTATGACATTACTTCAAAGCCTCCGGGGACGATTGAGTGGGAGTAGGAGAACAGTGTTCAGTGGTCAGTGGTCAGTTCTCGGTTCTCCGTTCTTCGTTCTCAGCGTTCAACTTCTGCTGAATGTCAGCATCTTTCTAACTGTGGGCCCGCAGTCTCTCGCCTTTCGCCGGCGGCCTTCCGTTCCGTGAATCCGGCTGGTTGGGTTGCCTGGCGGCACTCATGACCCAGTCGTGAACCTTGCCTCGAATTTTTTCTCTGATTTGGTTCAAATCTACGTTCCCAGGCGCTTTCTTCTTGTTGAGTTTTGCGGGAGTGGGGGGACGGCGGGGTTGGGTTGGGGCGACTTGCTTCGGGTTGGCTTGGGGATGCGGGGTTTTGGTTGCGGCGATGCGCGGGGCGGGCGCGGGCGGTTGGGGCGCTGGAGCGGCGGGCCCCTTGCTAAGTTGCGCGGGATGCGGACTGGAGATGGCAGGTTGGAATGGAGGCGGCGCTTTCGCGGCGAGAGCAGCCCTTTCTGCGGCGCCCTCGCGGATGAGGCGATCGGCTTCGGCTTCCAGCGCGGCATTGTGGCGGGCTTTTTCTTTGGCCGCGGCACGGGCGACTGCTGCGGCTTTGGCGGCTTCTTCAGCGGCTGCTTCAGCTTTTTCCTCTTCCGTCTGTTCGGGATCGGGGAAATCTTCTTCGGACCACTGGTTGCCGCCGATGCAGGTTTGGTCGATGGTGCGGCGGTCGATGACTACATCCTTCACGAACATGGGCTCGAAGGTGGTGCGGCGGAGATTGTAGCTGGCGGTTTGCAGGGCGAAGAGGAGGAGGCCGGCGATCTTGGAATCCATTTGGCCGGAGGCGAGCAGGCGCATGATCTGCATGAGGGAGATCTGGATGGAGTTAGCGTCCTCGAGGACAGGGAGGAGGAAAGTGGCGTGGCCGCGGCGGGTGCGGTCGCAGTTGAGCTTGATTTGCTCTTCCTGAAAGCGT
Organism: uncultured Acidobacteriaceae bacterium; assembly: GCA_963850165.1. GTDB lineage: Bacteria > Acidobacteriota > Terriglobia > Terriglobales > Acidobacteriaceae > Sulfotelmatobacter. The sequence continues at coordinate 30,991 of CAWKKK010000025.1, forward strand.
TTGTGGAAGAAACAGAAGCGGTTCCGTTTGAGTGCGGGCGAGCCGCACTGGGTTCCGTTCACTTTGAGATGCTGGCAACGCGGGACATTGGGAAGAAACGGCATAGTAGTCTCCTACCCCCCTCCTCCGTGATCTTTTGAAATCACGGAGTTGGCGGGAAACGGTGAAAAAATCTTTGGGTTGCAATGAGTTAGGGGGAAAATCTTGATTCCTAACGAGTTATGGGTGCGGGGTTGCATTTATGGGTTGAGCTATAGGATCAGTATTGGGTATTGCTGGAAGGGGGTCAAGGTTAAGTGAACATTGAGGGAGATATAGCTGTGGAAATCGGGAGGGTGCCGCGCGGATATTTCCGGACATGCCCCTCCTGGACGGAGTGTTAGCGGAGGTAGGGATGCTTCGACTGCGTGGGATCGTCCTTTGGACGATCCCGCTTCGCTCAGCATGACAGAGGAAGGCAAAAGCAGGTTCCTCACCGGGCTAGGCGCCCGGTTCGGAATGACAGGGCATTCGGAATGACAACGCAACGGTGTTGCGCCTCTAGGATTGGTCGCGGTGAACAGTCTCCATGGAAAACGCAGGGAGGCAGACGGCAATGTATTCGGCGCCGCCTTCGTTCGGCGTAGAGTAGCGGATCCACTCGCCGGCGTGGGCGATTACGGCTTGTCCGGCGGCCACGTCGAGAAAACCGATCTTGTGTTCTACGCGCAACGTGCCTTTGAGGACGATGGTGAATTCGTCGAAGGCGGGCGTCTGGCCGGGTTCGAGCCATCCGGCGGGGCTGCGCATGTGGGCTATGCTGGCGGATGACGTGTGGGAGTTGACCCGGCCGATGTATTCGTCGATGAGCTTAGGCTTGTTGCCGGCGGATTGGATGCGCGTGGGTTGGGGGATCAAAATCGGGCTTCGGCTTTCGGGCTTCGGGCTTCGGCTCGCGGCCTTCGGCTTCCGGCTTCCGGTTTTCTTCTTGCGGATCATCCTTTTCCCGGTATGAGTGTAACGCGGCGGAGAGATATAGGAAAACTCTCCGCCGATAAGGAAGCGAGCCAAACGCGCGATTATTGCGTCGCAAAGAACGCGACGCTTCGCGCGGCTCGCTCAGATCCCTCGCTGCGCAAAAACCGCTTGCTCGGGATGACAAGGGTGCTTAATGGGCAGGGATGAGGTGTGGGCGGCGTGGGCGGAACGCCGGGAATGTGGATGGACGGCGTGCCCGGCGAGTTGGGAGTGGCTGGCGTGCCGGGGATATCCGTGCCGGGAGTGCCGGGAGTGCCGGGTGTGCCTGGGGTCCAGCAGGTGCCGGGATCGGGTGGCGGAGGCGGGGGTTGCGGGCGTTGGGCGATGGGCTGCTCGCGTATGGGATGCTGCTGGGCGTCGCGGACGGCTTCGGCGACTTGATCCTGTTCGAGCGTCAGGGGCTGCTGCAGGACCATCTCGACGGGCGAGCCTACGTCGAGAAAAAAGTTATGAGTATTGAAGAGCAGCGCAATCGAGGCGACAGCGCCGACGGCTCCGCCGACCGCGGCGCCGATGATAGTGCCTTTTGCTGTGCTGCCGGGGGTCGTGAGACTTGATGAAAGGCATCCGGGCGGGGGGCCGGTACAGCCGGGCGGCAGACTGCTGGTGATGGTGTTGGGTTGCGAATTGGCGGTGAAGTGGCCGATTAGCGCCCCCACGCCTCCGCCAGCCGCCGGCAGCGCGAATGCTCCGATGGCCCGGCCGTTGCCGGGGTCTTTCAGCGCATAGCCGTCAGGGCTTTCCAGCATCAGAGGACCGGCGACGGGAGCTGTATAGCCGTCAGGAAAGGTGATCAACATGGATTGCAGGCGCACTTCTCCGCGGCCGCCCTGGCGCTCGATCTTGTCGACTTTTCCCTGGACAAACGTGCCGGGCGGGATGACGACTTCGCTGCCAGCGGTGACGGGAGAAACGATTTGTCCGTAGATGTCGTCGCCGCGATGGATGTAACGGGTCTGGATCGGCTGCGTGAGGACGAGAGCAATTCTGCTGCCGGCAGGAACGGTCACCATGGTGCTTTCGCGCGCGGCTTTGGAGGAGAGCGCGTCCCGGGAGGTGGTTTTCGAATCTGGTTGCGGAGTCGGCGGTGGAGCTTCCTGCGCCAGGCTCAAAATGGCCAAAAGCAGCGTAGAGGTAAGGCCGATACTTTGCCTGATTTTTGTTTTGGCCAGAGACAGGAACGCTGTGGTCGAGAGGATGCGAAGGCTGCGATCGTTTGCAGACATCTGATGCCTCCTTGTGAAGGCTGAAGCCTTCCATTCAAGTGGCGGTTGGAGAGTCTTGGTCCGCTCTCTGGCGGGTTAGACATGGTGTGTCAAGGAAAGTTAGATAGAGATTGGTGAAGAATTGCAAAGAGTTTGTAAAGGTCGGGCTGGGCACGGCCGGGGTTTGTAGCGCTGCAGGTCGAGCTTCGCTCGACGGACCCCTCGAATTCGCTCGGGGCAGGCTCGCAGGAGTGCCCGTCCCCACACGAGTGATCGTTTACAATTCTGGCTTATGTTCTATCGTTCGGATAAACGCGCTCCTGACCAACTGCGGCCGGTTTCGCTCATTCCCGATTTCATTACTACCGCGGAAGGGTCCGTGCTGGTTGAAGTGGGGAACACGCGGGTGATTTGCACTGCGTCGATTGAAGAGACGGTGCCGCCGTTTCTGCGGAACTCGGGCAAGGGATGGATCTCAAGCGAGTATGCGATGATTCCGCGGGCGACGCTGACGCGTACGCCGCGGGAAGTGGCGAAAGGGCGGCCGAGTGGGCGGACGCATGAGATCCAGCGGCTGATTGGGCGGTCGCTGCGCGCGGTGACCGATCTGGCGCGGCTGGGCGAGCGCACGATATGGATCGATTGCGACGTGATTCAGGCCGATGGGGGGACGCGCACCGCGTCGATTACGGGCGCGTTCGTCGCGATGGGGTTGGCGCTGGAGAAGTTGGTGGAGGCCGGAACTCTGACTTCGGTTCCATTGAAAGATTTTGTCGCGGCTGTGAGTGTGGGAATGGTGGATGGAGAAATCCTGCTTGACCTTTGTTATGAAGAAGACTCGCGCGCCGATGTGGACATGAATTTTGTGATGACCGCCGGACACAAGATGGTGGAAGTGCAGGCTACCGCGGAACGACAGGCGTTCGATGACACGCAGTTTGCGAAGATGCTGGGGCTGGCGCGGCAGGGTGTGCAGTCGCTGATCGCCAAGCAGCAAGGGGTGTTGAGCGGACTGACGCTGCGGCAGTGAGGCACAGATCGCCAAGCTGATTCGGCCACGAGCAACCCGCGGATGGTTCCCGGCAACGAGTTGAGACGGTCGGTTCGATTAGGGAGAGATGTATTTAATCGAGAAACGGCTTTACAGAGATCCACGACAGAGGAGGATCATTTCGAGATGGACAGCAAGTCGCGTTTTCTCAGTTCCTGTTTCTTGGCTGCCGCGCTCGCGTGTTCCGTGCTGGGCACAGCTTGCGCACACCATTACTACCGGGTTTATGATCCCTACTATAGCGACTACCATGTGTGGAACGACCGAGAGGTCGTTCACTACCAGCAGTGGTCCCGTGAGAACCACCGGGATGAACATCGAGACTTTCGCAAGCTGCCTCCAGGAGAACAGAAAGAGTATTGGACCTGGCGCCACGGTCATGGGGACCACGACCACCACTAGATAGCCGACCGGGGTCTCAGGGGTTTAGATCTTGGGTATTAGGTCCCGGGTGTCAGGTTTTGCCTAACCTAGCAGCCTAGACCTGGGACCTGAGCGGTGTTTGCCTTCATGCCATATAATGTAGCGGCTTCGCGGGCTTGACTCCAGCATCGGAAACCATTGCGCCTAAAACTCGATACTCGTGAGGTCGGACGCGTCACCATCGTGCACTGCGACGGGCGGGTCGTTGCCGGCGCCGAATGCGAGGCTCTGCGAACGCACGTAACCTGGTTGTTGCGCGACCGCCGCAGCATTGTCTTGCACCTGGGAGCGGTCGAATTCATTGACAGCAGCGGACTCGGCACCATGGTCCGCGTCATGACCAGCACGCGCCAGGCGCACGGAGAACTGAAGCTGTGCAACGTGCCGGAGCATATACGGAAGGTTCTGGCGTTGTCGCACCTGACGAAGTTATTCGATCCGCAAGAGTCGGAGGAGGCAGCAGTCGCCGCCTTCTACCGCCCCGGCGCGCGCGCCGAGGCGCCTGCCTCCACAGGCCGCAGCGTTCTGTGTCTGGACGGCAATGCGGATGTGCTGGCCTATTTGCGCGAACTGTTGCACCGCGCCGGATACGACGTGCACACCAGCACCCACCGGGGCGATGCTCTGCTGCTGATGCGGGTAACGCGCTTTGATCTGCTGGTGGCAGGGCCGGACATGACCTCGTCTTCGGGAACGCAGCCAGCCTTTCAGTCCGCGTGCGCTAAACTCCCGATGATCGAACTGGGCAGCGAATTTTCCACCCTCGAAGCCGGTGAAGCCGGGGCGGGGTTGCTGGAAAGGATTGAAGCCCGGCTCAAGCTGAAGACTGCTTGACAGCGCATCAACCCGATCTCGTCCTCAGCGCAGAAAAACTTGAGCCGGATCCTCTACCCTGATGTTGGATTTTCGTCGTACGCCGCTCGCTACGTTGTAGGCAACCAGCAGGTGTCCTTCAACGATGAGGATCTCTTTCGAGTTGATCCAGCCCACCAGCGTCGCGTGGGGCAGAAATGCGATCCGACGCGGCGGGTCATCCGCGCTTTTCACCTCGACCGCAGGCAGATCCAGCAAGGCCTTGCGAATGCGCTGTGATTCTTCCGGGTTGGCCTGTCCCTGCTCGGCGAGTTGAATGGGAGTGTTCGGGTGGGAAGTCGCGACGATGGTCAATGCCACCGATGCGAGGTCGGGCGACAGCTTGCCGTTCTCGGTGTAGAAGCTCACGTCGTAGTCGGGATTGTTGTACGCGGCTCGTTCATCGAACACAGTCAATGTCTTGTCGCTGACGTGCAGCACAGTCTTATCGTCGCTCTCGTTCTCCCAGCCGCAGCAAGCCGTGTCGGGAATCGCCTCTAAGATCGTGCCGGGACCCGCGGCGTCAAGGATGCGCCGCAACGGTGGATCGATTGGCATCGCTCTCCACTTGCCGGCGTTCTCCTCGTACACAGAAGTCGCCTTGTAAAGCGGTTGCGTCTTGCCCGAGACGAATTGAGTCAACAGAAGAAACTCGCCTACGCCATCCTCGGGGACCCAAGCCTCGCCGTTAGGACAACTTTCTTCACAGCTTCCCGTCGGGCACGAGCAATCGGGAAGCGTGACCGAGACCACGTCTTCACGCCCCGTGCCGGCGAGATCAGTCCGCCAGCTTAGCCAAGTCGTCTTGGTGGAGAGATCAACGCTATCGCGCTGCAGTCGGCGCGACTGGTTCGAAAACCAGAACAGCTGTTTGCCGTCCGCCGTAAGATACGGCACAGGCGCTGACTCGGTGATGGCCAGATTCGATCCCGCTGTAGATGTAGTGCGCGCGACCTCACGCGAGAGCGTGGATGCTGCGCGGCCATCCCAGAGCCAGACTTTGCGCTCGGTCGCAAGATCGCCTTCCGGGAGCGGCAAAGACACGGGAGCGGCGAACAGCATCTGCCCGAGATGGTTGATGGAGAAGTTTTGCGGTGATGCGAGGGCCTCCGCCGGAATCTTTACTTTCTGCTTCTCGGCAAAGGTTGCGGAATCGTATTCGACCGCCTCTCCGGGCGCGCGCAGCACCCATACGCGCTTGCTCTGCCCAGTTAGAGAAGGAGTGATCAAGAGAGCCACGCATAACATTGGGATCGGTTTTCGTGCGATTCGGTCTCGTGTTCGCATGGAAGCTGTGGGGATCGTCGATAGTGTCATGGATTACCACGAAGGGCACGAATTTCACGAAGGGAACGCTTAGTCATCAGCGGCTTCATGAAACTTCGTGTCCTTCGTGGTCAATGGCCTAGCACTTCGCGGAAGTCTCGAATGATTGTAAATCGTGGACTCACCCAGCATCTTGCGTACAATGGATGCTGAATCCAGATGAGCACACGTCCCGAGAATCCGATTCCAATGACCACGACCTCGACTCACTCCGTCCGCCCGCAAACTGCCTCGGCGCAGATTCCCGAGGTACCGCTGACCACCGAAGGGTACAGCGTACTGCATCAGATGATGCGTTTTCGTTGGACAGCCTGGCGAGGCTTGCCGGATGCCACGCGATCGGCGATCGCTCAGGAAGCGGCGGCGGTGCTGGGGGAAATGGAACAGAGGTCCGGGGGGCAATCCGCACTTTTCTCGCTGATCGGCCACAAGGGCGATCTGATGCTGGTGCACTTCCGCGAGACGTTCGCCGATCTCAATCAGGCGGAACTCAAGCTTCCGGGCCTGCGCCTGAGCGATTATCTCGAACCCACATCTTCTTATCTTTCGATCATCGAACTCGGACTTTACGACTCGACGCTCAAGATTTACAAAGAGCTTACGGATCAAGGCATCCAGCCGCATTCGGATCAGTGGAAGGCCGAGATCGAATGCAAACTCGGCCGGCATCGCGAGGCGATGCATCCGCGGCTGTTCCCCGAGATCCCACCCAATCGTTATATCTGTTTTTATCCGATGAACCGGCTGCGCGGGGAAGACAAGAATTGGTATACGCTTCCCATCGAAGAACGCGCTCGGCAGATGAACGAGCACGGACTGGTGGGCCGCCGCTACGCAGGCGAGGTGAAGCAGATCATTACCGGCTCGATTGGCTTCGACGATTGGGAGTGGGGCGTCGATTTGTTCGCCGACGATCCGCTGGTCTTCAAGAAGTTGATCTACGAGATGCGCTTCGATCACGTCAGCGCAGTCTATGCATTGTTCGGCCAGTTCTACGTGGGAGTGCGGTGCCCGGCGGCGGCATTGGAGAAGCTGCTGAGCGGAGAATTGCCGAAGTAACAAGCCACACCCACCACGGAGACACTGAGACACGGAGAACGGCAACCCCTTAAGACGGTTTCTAGTTTTATCCGTGACTCCGTGTCTCCGTGGTGGATTCGACTCATCGCTGGAGAACTCATGGCAACGCTTGGACTCATCGAATACAAGGACGCCAGCCCTGAAGTGCGCGCGGTTTACGACGACATCATGGCTACGCGCAAGACTGACTGGATCAACAATTTCTGGAAGGCGATTGCGCACGATCCAGCCACGCTGAAGCGCACTTGGGAAGACATCAAGCAGATCATGGCTCCCGGCGCGCTCGATCCGTTGACGAAAGAGATGATCTACGTCGCGGTGAGCGTAACCAACCAGTGTGACTACTGCATCGCCTCGCATACCGTCTCGGCGCAGAAAAAAGGCATGACCGACGCCATGTTCAAGGAGTTAATGGCGGTCGTCGGCATGGCCAACGAAACGAACAAAATGGTCACAGGATATCAGGTGGAGATCGACGAGCAGTTCAAGAGCGGTCGCTAGCAGTTAGTCGTTAGCAATGAGCAGTTAGCAGCATCGCGTGGGGACAACCGTTTCTTCGCTTGCGCGTCCGCCTCCGAAATTCAACTCGCGCAGCTTCATATCCACTCGTCGTCCACGGAAGCGCACGCCCTCAGCTTCCAGGCGCAGACGCTGCTCGATGGCCGAATCGCCGCGCAGCTTGATTTCTCCGCCTGCGCCTAACACCCGCTGCCAGGGCAATCCAAACCCGCGATGCAGCACCCGCGCCACCAGCCGCGCCGCTCCGGGAAATCCCGCCGCTCGCGCAACCGCCCCGTAGGTGGAGACCTTACCCTATGGAATGCGGCGGATGGCGGCCTCGATGCGCATCCGCATCTTCGACGATTGATCTGGAGTTGATTGATCTGGGGAAGCTTTGCCCGGACGCCGCTTCCCTGCTGCTTTCGTGCGTTCTTGCTTTTGTTCTTCGTTCATAGGCGTCCCACAGTCGAATCTCACAGTCGAATCCATCCCACGCGAATCAGCCACAAGCGATCCCACCAGACACCAGCAACCATAATAGGATGCCCTGCAACAGCGGACGATGGTCCCACGCTCTTGATCGTCGCCACGGAGATGCCGCTGCCAATCAGGAACAAAGTAGCGGTCAACCCAATCTTTGCAACCTTCACCGTGATGGCATAGGCGTGTTTCTCCGGCCGGCAGATACGTGTTGCAAACCGCTGCCAGGCAGAACAGGCCGATAAACCAGGGCCACTGAATCTTCGCTCTTGCTCCGCGCACCACCGCCGTTCCAATCGAGAGTGGAACAATCCACAACGCCCGCGCCAGCTTCACGGTGGTCGCAACCGCCAACGCTTCGGCGCCATACTTGGCCGCCGCGCCCACCACCGAACTAGTGTCATGAATGGCCAACGCCGCCCACAGTCCGAACTGCGATTGCGTCATCTTGAGAGCGGCGCCGATTGGGGGAAAAATCAACAGCGCCACCGAGTTCAGCACGAAGACCGTTCCCAAAGCGATCGCCATTTCTTCGTCAGTGGCCTGCGTGATGGGCCCGACGGCGGCAATGGCGCTGCCGCCGCAAATCGCCGTGCCCGTGGAAATCAGAAACGCCGGCACGCGCTGCACCCCGAGCAGCGCGCCCAGTCCCATGCCGGCGAGCAACGCGAAACTGATGCCGAGCATGGTGTAGACGAAGCCGCTCGGCCCGCCTGAACGACCTGATGCAAGTTCATTCCGAAACCGAGTCCTACCACCGAGGCCTGCAGCAGAAACTTGGAGAACTTCTTCGCTTCGCTGCCGTAGGGATGAGGCAGCGTTAGTCCGAACACCAGCCCCATCGCCAGCGCCACCGGCGGAGACACGAAGCCGCTGGCACTGACCAGCAGGCACAAGACAAAGATGATGCGAGGCAGCATTCGAGGAAAGCCGGGCGGGGAAAGGGGTTCGCGCACCGATCAACGTCGCGGTTCGCGAACCCCACTCGCGATCCCGGGTTAAGCCGCCTTGCGGAAGGATTCGATGGCTTCCGCCTCTGAGTTGTATACGTCGAAGACGGTGAGCAATTTCGTGACCTGCAGCAAATCGCCCACACGCTTGGTCAAGTTGGTCAATTTGATCGTGCCGCCCGCGTTTTGCGCGGTGGTGCGCAGCGCCACCAGCGTGCCCAGCCCGCCGGAATCAATGTAATTCACCTCGCCCAGGTTGAGCACGATGCGATTGTTCTCCGACACAGCCTTCTTGACGGTATCCCGCAGCAGCGAAGACTCTTCGCCAAACACAATCCGGCCACTGCAATCCACCACAAGAATTCCGTCTTTCGTTCGTGTTGCCAGCTTCAGTTGCATAAACAAGCTCCTTTGCGGCGGCCCAAGCCCCGTTTCACCCGGACCACGCCGCTCCCGCCCTCCAGGTTGACGCACCAGCCTATCGCCTGTGCGGCAGCTTTTAGCAAGCCTTGCTGGGTGGGCCAGCGCGGCGACCGATCCTCGTTCCATCACGTATAATCGTCTATTCCTGCTCATGAGCTACACCGTCCTGGCGCGTAAATATCGTCCGCAGAAATTCTCCGAGGTGATCGGACAGGAGCACGTCACCCGGACCCTGCAGAACGCTCTCGAACAAGGACGTACCGCTCACGGCTACATCTTCAGCGGCCACCGCGGCATTGGAAAAACGACGGTGGCGCGTATTCTGGCTGCGGCTCTGAATTGCCGGTCGTCTCTTGCTAGTGGTAACAAGCCGGTCGTGGAGCCTTGCGGCATCTGCGAATCGTGCACCGAGATTCGTGCCGGCAATGCCGTCGACGTGATCGAGATTGACGCCGCCACCAATCGCGGCATCGATGAAATCCGCGAACTGCGCGAGGCCGCGCGCTACCGTCCGGCGCGTGACCGCTTCAAGATTTATATTCTCGACGAGGCGCACCAGATTACCGACGCCGCCTTCAACGCTTTGCTCAAGACGCTGGAAGAGCCTCCGGACCACATCGTTTTCATGCTGGCGACCACGCAGCCCGAGGACATTCCGCAGACGATTCGGTCGCGCTGCCAGCACTTCAGTTTTCGCGCCGTGAAGTTCGACGACATTGTCGGTCAACTGCGCGATCTCGTCGGCCGCGAGAAAATTGAAGCCGATGATGATGCTCTCGCGCTGTTGGCCGAGGCTGGGCGACGGCTCGATGCGCGATGCTCTGTCGATTCTCGATCAGGCGATTGCGTCGTCGTCACCCGGCGGAAAACTCACGGCTGATTCCGTGCGCAACCTGGTGGGGGCCGCGCCGGCGCACGTTCTCGAACAGGTGATGGAGGCGGTGGCTCGCGGCGCGAGTGAAGAGGTGCTGCGGCACGTCGACCACCTCATCAGCGAGGGCCACAGCCCAACGCATTTCGCGCGCCAGATGGTGCGCTTCCTGCGCAATGCGACCGTCGCCAAGATTGCGGGTAAAGATTCTTCCCTGCTGCAGATCTCGAGTGAAGAGCGCGAGCGTGTGGAGCGTGTCGCGGGCCTGTTCGGCGAAGAAGATCTCACGCGGCATCTGCAGATCATGCTCCGAACCCACGGCGAATTGGGATACAAGCAGGAGCAGCGCTTCCACCTGGAACTTGGCCTGCTCAAGATGGCGTATGCGCAACGCTTGCTGCCGATCGAGCAACTGTTGAGCGACGTGGCGGGCGCTTCGGACACTTCTTCGAGCGGGGCGGGCAAGTCCAGAACTCCGGCGCGGCCTTCGATCGTTCCTTCGCCTTCGGGCGGCGGGTTCGCGACTCGACGTGGGGAGACGAATCAGGTTTCGCCGTTCGCGGCCGATTCCGAGCGCAAAGGCGGTCCGCGGCAGGAGTCCGCTTCCGACCAGGGCGCTGGTGCTGGCCCACGCAGCATCGGCGGGCGGAAGCGCGCCTGCACGAGTTGTGATGGGCGCGGCTGCGCCCGCAAATGTCAGCGAAAGTGTTGGCGAACCGAGGATCAGTTCAACTCCCGAACCTCAACCTCAACCGCAAGTGAGTCCGCAACTCGAGCAGGTGCAGGACGCACCGCATGTTTCGCGAACTCAACCACTCGTCGCAGTGTCAAGCGCACCCATCGATAAGTTGAAAACCGCTGTGCTGCAGGCGCTGACGGATGGCAATCAGCGGATCCTGGTCTCGATGCTTGAAGCGGGCGAATGGGCGGTGCAAGGCAAACGAAGTTGTGATCAAAGTGTCGGAGTCGCAAACCGTGGTTGATATGTCGGTGAGCGGCGAGGCCAGGCGGCTGGCGATTGCTTCGGCCAGCGGCGTTCTGGGGCGAGCTGTCAAGCTGAAGATTGTTGCTGGAGCAAGCCTGGCAGCCGCGGAGGAAACGCAACGGCTCATCCGCCAAGTCCGGGGGGACGAACTCAGTTGTTGGTGGCCGCGGGCGTGCCGAGCAGGACGCTGTAGTGCGCCGGCTGCAAGAGAAGTTCGGCGCGGAAATTCGGACCGTGATTGATTATAAGGAGAAGCGGTAGATAAATCGGCTTCCGGCTTCCGGCCTCCGGCGTTCGCTCCGAAGACCAGACGCCGGATGCCGGAAGCCGAGGTTTTATGGGCGGATTCAATCTGCAAGAATTGATGTCGAAAGCCAAGTCGCAGTACGAAACCCTGCAGAAGAAAATGCAGGAGACGGTGGTCGAGGCCTCCGCGGGCGGGGGCACGGTGACGGCGAAAATGGATGGCCGCAAGCAACTGCTCAGTCTGCGCATCGATCCTGAGGCGGTGAAGGCGGGGGATGTGGAGATGCTACAGGACCTGGTGTTGGCCGCGGTGAACGAAGCCGCGCGCAAAGTGGATGGAATGATGCAGTCGACGGTGGGCGGCATGCTGGGCGGGCTGGGAATGTAGTGGATTGGGTAATTTTGTAATTTGGTAATTTGGCAATTTTTATCGCCCCCGACTACAAGTTTCCAAAGCTCGGTTTTCAAATTACAAAATTACCCGATTACCAAATTACTAAATCCCGTATGTCGAAATTTGCGGAGCCGATGTCGCGGCTGATTGACGAGTTGAAGAAGCTGCCGGGCGTGGGCTCGAAGAGCGCGCAGCGGCTGGCGTTCTACATTCTGCGCGCGAGCGACGAAGACGCCGAGGCGCTGGCCGCCGCGGTGCGCGACGTCAAAGCCAATCTGCGGCTGTGCTCGGTTTGCAACAACATCACCGACGTCGACCCCTGCGTCTATTGCACCAGCCTGACGCGCAACCAGCGGCTGGTCTGCGTGGTCGAGGAGCCTACGAACATTGCCGCCATCGAGAAGACCAAGCACTTCAACGGTGTCTACCACGTGCTGCATGGATCGATTTCTCCGCTGCATGGCGTGGGGCCGGAGCAGTTGCGCATCGCGAATCTGATCACGCGGGTCGATGCGGGCAATGTGGATGAGGTGATCGTCGCCACCAATCCCACGGTCGAAGGCGAAGCGACGGCTACTTATCTCGCGCAGCAGCTCAAGCGCGCGGGGGTGAAGGTGACGCGCATCGCCATGGGGATTCCGGTCGGCAGCGACATCGAGTACACCGATGAGATTACTATGCTGAAGGCTATGGAAGGGCGGCGGGAGTTGTAAAGCGGCTTCGAGCTTCGGGCTTTTGTTTTCCGCCCACGCCCCGGGCGGGACGCCCGCGGGACAGCCACCGGAACGGCGGCGCTACTCAGATCTGTTCGAGGAATACGTTTAGTTCCTCTTCGGCCGAGGCCAATCCTTCGGGGAGCGTGCCGCGGTTGTATTCGGCCATGCGGTTCTTCCACTTGAGGAAGTCGGTGATGCTTTGCGGTTCGACGCGAACCTCGACGCGGCGCAGGCTCGCCAGCAGCAGATTCATTTCGTAGCGAAAGCCCGTGGCAGTGCGGAGATTCTTCGCGGAAGGATACGCAGTTTCGATTTTGCCGCGATGGAGTTCGAGCAGCCCCCAGCCCAGGGGGAGTTCTTCGCGGCGCACTAATCCGGCGGGGACGAGGTAGAAGCGCTCGCAGCCGACTCCCTGCTCGGGCTTGAGGCGGAAGGGCTTGGCGCGGTCGGCGAGGAAGTCGGAGCGGGTGACTTTGCACTCGACCAATACGGAATGGCAGGCGCGCTTCCAGCCGATGGCATCGGGCATTTCGCCGCTGACACAGGCCTGCTCGGAGAGGACGACGCCGCAGCGGTAGCGGCGCAGCCACTGGACGGCCTTTTCTACTAGTTGGGCGTGGGTCATGGGTCGGGCTTCGGGCTTCGGGCTTCGGCGAGCCGCTGCGGGAAGCAAGCACAGTTGTATCCGTAAAAGCGCATGGGCGAAAGTGGCTGGGAAGCTACCGGCCGGGGCTCTACCCTCTGAAAACCGAACGTGACTAACATAGTCATGTCTGTTACAATCAATTCATGCGTACCGTGAACATCAGTGACCTGAAGGCGCGGTTGAGCGCTCACATCCAGCATGTACGCGACGGGGAAGAGTTGCTGGTCTGCGATCGAAACAAGCCGGTGGCCCGCATTATTCCCTGCTCTGCGGACGACGAACCCGAGCGGGAGCGACGACTGATCGCCCGCGGCATTCTCGTGCCGCCGTTGAAGAAACCGCGTTCGCCAGTCTCATGGCCCGACCCGCCGGGCAACATTTCCGATGAGGTGATGGAAAAGTTATGGCAGGAAGAGCGGGAAGGCCGCTAGAACGGCCATTGGCCTTTTGGGATACAAGTGCTCTCGTTCCTCTCTGTGCGCATCAAGGCATCACACCCCGTGTGGTCGCACTCTACGGGAGCTATGGAGTGGTGGTGTGGTGGGCGACCCCCGTTGAGATTGCGAGTGCGCTCAGACGGTTGGTGCGCATGAAGCAACTTGCCGCCGGCGACTGGGCCACGTCCCGGCGTCTGGCAGCGGATTTGGCCGACTCCTGGCGCGTCGTCCAGCCGTCGAATTCTTTGCGAGCCAGAGCTGCCCAACTTGTCGATCGTTACGAACTGAAAGCGGCGGACGCGCTACAACTCGCTGCCGCGCTGGAATGGTGCGAAAACATCCCGCAAGGTAGAGTGTTTCTGGCCACCGCACGATCAGAGGTTGCGGGAAGCGGCTGTGCTCAGCGGATTTGACGGGAAGCAAATCTAGTTCTTGATCGGCCTCAACACTACGGGGCGGCGCAGCACCGTTTCCAGCAGATGGCGTTCGGCGGCGATGATTTGGGCGGATGGTCCCAAGGGCGAATAGCCTTCGGCAGCGATAATTAGAGCTTCGTTCCCCTTCAGTCTGATCTGACCGTGGGCAATTTGAATCCGGCTAATGTGGCCGTCGTGGTCGGCGTCTAAGGCGTTGGCTAGACGGAGTATTGCAGCTAGCAGGATGGTTGCTTTCTGCTCGTCGGGGAGTAGATCGCGCAGAGACGCGTGCTTTCTTGTGGGCAGGGCTCCGCGGTGAAAGCGGGCGACGATGGCTGCGCGCTGCAGGTCGGCGGATTTCCAGCCTAGCGGGTTGCCGTGGCTGCGAATCATGTCAAAGGAAGTTTTGTGATGTCCCTTGTCGCCTTTGGACTTGCCAACATCGTGGAGGAGGGCAGCCGCTAGCAGGCTGGAGCGGGCGGAGATTTGGTCGATGGAAGATTGCCATCCAGATGAGACAAGGCCGTCGTAGAGTTGGAGAGCCAGGCTGGCTACGCGCTCGGAGTGGAGGAAATCGGGATCGAGGGTGTTCGCCCAGAGCTTCATGCGGCGGGTGGCAAGTGCTTGAATCTGTTTGCCTTGAGGTAGTGCGGCGCGCCAGAGTTGCCAGAGAGAATCGGGGCCGATCATCTTATTGCGGTAGCGATCGATGCGCTTGGTGCGCTCTTTGAGGACTCTCTCGTGCCAACACTTCCGCGAGTTTGCATCCGGGAAAACGTGGCAGGAGGCGGCTGTGTTCCAGAGCACGTCGAGGTCGTGAACATCGCCGAGCAGGTCCTGCACTTCTTTGAGGCCGTTACTCCAAGCCTTGTGTTCGGCGGGCAGGAAATTTTCGACGATGTAGCGGAAGCGCTTAAGGCCGATGCGCAGAGAGTGGAATGCGGCTTGGGATCGGTTGCGGAGCGCGCGGTTGTGGAGTTCTCGAGCTGCACTCCAGCGCTCGAGAGCGAGATGCTTGAACAGCGGGCTGCCTGGGTGAAAGCGGGCGGCACGCGCCGGAAGAGATTTGCTCCACTGGCTCCACTGCTTGCGGTCAAACTCTTCGAGAGCGGCGTGGGCTTCGAGTTTTTGTTCGCGCTCGCGGGTTGCCAGGATTCTTAGCAGGGCTTGCGCTGCTGGATCGGTCGGACCAGAGTTGGTTCCATTTGTGGCGGCCTCAGGGACCCATTCAGATGTCTGCATAGCGGGCGTGGGCGCCCGCTCCACACGGGTCGGTTCCAGCTTTTCGACCCATTCCATCATTACCTGAACATCGCGCAAGGCGCCGAGACGCTGAAACAGGCGCTTGCCGGCCTTCTTCATAGCCTTCCACCTGGGGTCGGGATCGAGCGCCATCAATCCGTCGGCCAGGGATCGGCATCGGCGCAGGGAGACACGCAGGTCATGAACTGGATCGGCAGCGAAATCGGCGGAAACGTGCTCGCACTCCTCCAGAGCCCGCAACATCCAGTACCGCAGGCCGGTGGTTTTTTGGGTGCGCGAGGTGTGAGTGGTTGAGGAAGGCACTGGGGTTCCGGAGAACAATGATAGTCGCGAACGTCTATTCTCGCCGGAGACGGCTGCCAATGCCAGCGCCGGCCAAAATCTTTACCACAGGGGACACCCTTCGACTCCGCTCGGGGCAGGCTCCGGAGCAGGGTAAACCGTTACCTCCGTAACATGCAGGTCCCACCGGTTGGATTTAACCTTTTATTGCCTATAGCCACAGCTGCGGTCGAGGAGTGCCTTATTAACGACGCGACGACATTTCACGCAAACCGGGCGGCCTCGGCACGCGCCTTCGTACACAGCCTGAACATCCTGATCAAGTACGCGCGCATGTACGGTCCGGATCACAAGCGCACGGAAGCCCAGTTCGAGACTGCATGGAACGAATTGCAGAACGGTCTGCCCACGGCTGGAGAGGGCGGTTTCCTGCTGGGGGTTTCAGACAACAAGCTGTTGCTGGATGGAGTTCCGCTGGAAGCGGGACAGACGGAACGCAGTTTTGGGCAACTCTTGAGCACGGCTGGCCTGGCCAGCCTGCACTTCTCCAAAGAAGTGACTATCGAAGACTTCGCGCGGCTGGTGCGCGCTTTCACGGTGGCTGGATCCAAAGCGCAGGACGTGGCTAAGCAGATTAAAGAAGCGCTCAACAGCGAAAGCAAGCACAGCACAATCAAGATTAATGAAGTGAAATTTGTAGCGGCGGACCCGCTGACCGGTGACATCAGCGTGGCGGCGCAGATTGCGGCGCAAACCCTGGGGCCGGAATTCAAGCAATGGCTGAACGATCCGCAAAAGCTGCTGCAACTGATCGCAGCGGCGGAGGGCGCGAACGCAGGCGGCGCAGGCCAGGGGGGCGCGGCAGTTCCGTTCGGCAGCGTTCCGACTGGCGCCGGCCATTGGGTCGCGGGCCCAGGACCCGGAACTGGCGCTGGAACTGCAACTGCGCCTGCCTGGGAAGGCGGAGTGGTACCGCTGCAAGAGGCCGAGGTAATTCAGGCCATCCGACTGCTGACTCGGTTCGGGCAGGTACAGGGCGATCCGAATGCGGGCCCGGAGGTTCTGCAGAAAGAGCTGACCGAAACCGACCCGAATACGCGGTTAAACCTGCAGCAGTTGCTGGGCAGCTTGGCGGCCAAGGCCACCACAGAGGAACAAGACACGCCGCTGCTGATGAAGGCCGCCGAGCATATGGCGATCCGGTTCGCGCTGGAGCGTTATTCGAAAGGCGAAGTTAAGGTGAATGCCGTCCATCAGATGATGGAGCACATGAGCCGGCAGATGGATTCGCTGCGCCAGATTCTGAAGCTGCAAGAAGACAAGATGAACAAGGCCGGCATCCTGGTGGAGTCGCACGCCGACATCCTGGACCGGATGTTCTGGGCGGAAGTGCCGGAGTCGGGAAAAAAGACGGTGCTGATGTCCAATGAAGCTCCCTGCGTTCCGCCGAGAAACCTGCGGCAGTTCGTGGAAGTATTGCTGGACCGCGATGACAAGCAGGCATCTGCTGAAATTCTGGACAATTACTCGGGATGCCTAGGCACAAAGGATGTGGAAGCGCGCCGCAAGACGGCGATTGGGTTGAGCCAACTGGCCGACCTCTACTCGCGGTTGGGCGGCGAATCGATGGGCAAGGCCATCCACACGGTGAGTGAGCAGTTATGTGTGGAGAAAGATCCTGAGCTGCAAAGCCTGCTGAGCGCGGCATTCGTGCGTTTGAGCCAGGAGGCGAGCGAGGCCAAGAATTACCAGGCGGTAAACGCAGTATGCGGCGGGATGGAATTGCTGCTGCAGCAACGTCCGGTGCTGGTGAACGACTTGCGGCCGCGCGTGGGCGTGGAGAACCGGATTCCAGAGTTTATTGAGGAAGCTCTGCGCAGCGATCCCGTGCCCGCGGATTTGCTGGTGGTGCTGCGGCGAACTTGTCAGTCGGGGGCCGAACATCTGGCCGACCGCTTCTTCCGCTGCATGCGCCGAGACGAATGCGACCACATGGTGGAACTGGTCAAGGAGATGGGAAGTCCGGCATTGACGCAACTGCGGGAGATTCTGCGCACCGGGCAACCGCGGCAGGCCTCGGCGGTGGTGGGGCTGTTGAGCCGCCTGGATGTGGATACGTTGCTCGAGCTGTTGCCGACGCGGTTGCCGGAATGGAACCGCTTCTACCACGACATTGTGGTTCGCCAGATTGCATACGGAGCTGCGCCGAACCGTGGCCGAACGCTGCTGGAATTGGCCGAAGTGCTGGATTCGGCGGTGCTGCCGGAGTCCATCGACGAAATCGGGATGAGCGGCGACCTCTCGGCTGCGCCGCCGTTGCAGGCCATGGCTCGTCCGGGAGAAGCCGCTTCGCGTTCGCCTTTTGTGCAATTGAAGGCCATCGAGTCCTTGGGAAGGCTGCGTGATCCGGAGGCGGTGTCACTGCTGCGCGAGATTGTGGAGACGAAGAAACGATTTGGATGGGCCCATCATCGAGAATTGCGGATTGCGGCGGCACAGTCGCTGTCGAAGACCGATCCGCGCTATAGTGCTCAGATTCTTTCCGACAGCGGTATTGAGGCGGCGGAACTGTCGATCGCGCCTCTGGATACGGCGCCTGCATGTCCGTGGGTGAGGCAACGGCGGTACGAGCGCATGGTGCTGTCGCGCACGATTAGCGCCTGGATTGGAAGCTCGTGGGGGAAATCAAAGATTCTGATCCGCGAGTTGAGCCTGGGCGGAGGCATGGGCACGAAGGAAGATAATCTGCGCATCGGCAGCGAGGCCGAGCTGGAAATTTCGGTGGGCATGCGGGCGAAGATCAAGGCCCATGTACTGCTGCGGCGGGCGCGGATCAATGAAGTGGGATTCGAGATCGTCAATACCGACCTGGAAAGCCGCTATCGCCTGCGACGGATTCTGGTGGAAGCTCTGAACCACGCTCCGCAGAATAAAGATCAGCAGTGGAGCGGGGAGCGGAAGCTCTAGTTCTTACTTCTCAAGAGTCTGGAAGAAAACAAAAAGCCTCTGCTTGCGAGCAGAGGCTTTCTTGCTTTCAGATCATTCGATCTATAGCTTATTTCACCTTGGCGAAGATGATGACCAGGGTGTACAGCGCGAGCGACTCGATCAGGGCCAGGCCCAGAATCAGGGCCAGCTGAATGCCGGGGCGAGCGGCCGGATTGCGGGCCAGACTCTCAGCCGCGGAGGCGGTCGCCTTGCCCTGCGCCAGGGCGCAGATGCCGGAAGCAAAGGCCATGGAGAATCCGGCGGCGATCGCAACCCAGTTGACCCCGCTTGCGGCTTCGCCCTGCGCAAAGGCCGGGACGGCGAACGAGAGTACCGACAGGACCATAAACAACTTGCTTAGTTTACTCATTGTGTTTCTCCTCGTATGAAATACCGCCAGTGGGTGGTTGACGTCATTCCGTACAGACGCCCTCACGCTGAACGGCTGAAAATCAGTGGCCAGTGATCGGTGGCCAGTGGCCAGTACAACCTGGGACTCCCGGGGTATGTCAGCGACTCGTCAAAGCCAGCTCTTACTGACCACTGGCCACTGACCACTGCTTTTAGTGCTCTTCCGAAACCGCGCCCTGCAGATAAACGGTGGTCAGCAGGACGAAAATGTATGTCTGCAGCAGCGACACTCCGATGTGCAATCCCAGGAACACGATCGGAACTCCGATCGGAACGAGCGAAAAGAAAACCAATGTGACCATGTCGCCGGCAAACATGTTGGCGAACAAACGGATCGTAAGCGAAAGTACGCGTGCCAAATGGCTGATCAGTTCGATGGGAATCATCAACGGCGCCAGGGCGGGCATGGGCCCGGCAAAGTGCTTCAAATACGCGATTCCGGCGTGCTTGAATCCTTGAGTCTGGTAGTAAATGAAGGCGCACAGAGCGCAGCCCAGAGGAACGATGGGCACGGCGGTGGGCGACTCGAAACCGGGAATCACGCCGATCAGGTTGCAGAACAAAATGAAGAAGCAGAGCGAAGCCAGGAACGCCGTGTAGCCTTCGCTGTGGTGGCCGATGATCTCGTCGCTCTGGCCCTGGATGAATCCCTCAACGCCTTCGAAGACGTGCTGCAGCGAGCCCGGTCGGTCTACCGAAAGACGCGAACGGACTAGAAGGAACAGAACCAGCAAGAACGAGAAGACGAGAAGCTCCATCGCGAACGAGTTCGGAATAGGAGCCGTCGGGTATTTAACTTTGACGTGCAGTGCCAGCAGCAACGACGTGACGGGGCCTGCGAACAGACGGTTCAGGATTTCGGTGAACCAGAGTTGTTCAGGCATAAAGAAGCTTCTAGCTCTTCTTGTGCGTCATCCCGAGCACAGCCGTTTTTCAGGCGGAGCGAAGGATCTCCAGCGCGAACCAACGACTCGGGAGATCCCTCATCCGGCTGAAGTACGCCGGATTTCGGGATGACGCCCTTCAAGTAGCAACCACGTCGGTTCTCGCTACACTCCACGCGCCAGCGCTGCGTACAGTTCGTAAGCCGCTTCGCAGGCGATGGCGGCGACGGGCAAAAATAAGCCCGCAAGAAGCCCATTCAGGCTCGCGGGTGAAACAGTCAATATAACATAGGCGCCGAGAGCCATCAAAACATAACGCAGAAGAAAACGAAAGACGATTCCCTGTCCGGATTGCGACGTGGCGGCGCCGGTAGCGCGATCGGCGAAGCCGGCGATCACGCGCTTCAGCCAGTGAAAATTAACGTAGGCGATAGCGCAGCCGAAGGCGAAGCCAACGGCAGGACGCAGGCCGAACTTCCACCATGCGGCTGCGACCAGCAACGGAGCGAGCACGGACATGAAGCGCCCGATGCGGCGGAGCGCGCCGGAGTAGAAGTGGTCTGCCAAAGCGGCCTGTGCCGGGTCGGGTTCGGTTTGTGTTCGGTCGGGCATCAACAGGCTATTTGGTGTCGCGCATTGCAGTGCGGATCAGTTCGATGAAACCGGCGGCGATGCCAAGGAGTATCCCAGCAAGATAGAGCCATGTGGTGTGCAGCCAGCGGTCGAGCGCCGCACCCACCAGCCATCCCACGACGAGGGCCGCGGGGAAGACGAATGCCAACTGACTGTAGCGGGCGGCCTGGACCCAGAAGTTCTCTTTCTGGGTTGAGTCGTGGCGCTTGGGATCGGGGGGCATTTCGCGTTCGCTGCCAGAGTGAATTCTACGCTAGTCCGCGCCGGCAACGCCGGGCCGGACGGGCTTCGCCCAGGCCGGACAGCCGAGGCGGCTGTCTCCACATGTGCATCTCTGCCTTATTAGTCCCTAGCGGATCAGTTTCGCCATCGCCGGATTCTGCGCTATGCCCAGCGACCAGTTCACCAGTTGGATGAAGCGGTCGGGCATGACTCCGATGAAGAGCGTCGCGAATGCGGCCACGGCTAGCGCGGCGCGCATGGTCCAACTTACGGGCAGCACTCCTCGTTCTTCGGGCTGGCCCATGAACATGGCGTTGGCCATCTTCAAATAGTAGTAGAGGCCGAAGACGGAATAGAGCACGCCGAGTGAAGCCAGCGCGTAGTGTCCGGTTTCGATCAAGCTGAGGAAGATGAAGTATTTGCCATAGAAGCCGGCCAGCGGCGGAATCCCGGCGAGCGAGAGCAGGAAGATCAGCATGAGCACGGCCTCGACGGGAGCGCGCGAGTAGAGTCCGTTGAGATCGTCGAGTTCGTCGCCGATTACATTGCGGTGACGCAGCGAGGTGATCACGCCGAACGCGCCGAGGTTCATGAACGTGTACACCAAGAGATAAATCAGGATGCCTTTGATGCCGTCGGGGCTGAGGTCCGTGGCAGTTCCGGCGATCAGGCCGAGCAGCATGTAGCCCACGTGCGCAATGGAAGAGTAAGCCAGCAGGCGTTTGGTATTGGTCTGGGTTAGCGCGGCGAAGTTCGCGCCGGTCATAGTGGCGATGGAAACGAAGACCAGCACCGGCACCCAAGTCGCGCGCATGGGGCCAAGTCCCCAGAGCAGGATGCGCAGCAGCATTGCCCATCCCGCGGCTTTCACGGCTACGGACATGAATCCCGTAATGCAGGTGGGCGCGCCCTCGTAAGCGTCGGGCGCCCACTGGTGAAAAGGGACGGCGGCAATTTTGAACAGCAAGCCGGTGAGCGTGGTCAGCAAGGCAACGATGGCCACGGGATTATGAGGATCTTTGGCAAGAATCTGGGCAAGCTGCGCGCCGATCGCGCCCAGGTTCGTGCTTCCGGTCAGGCCGTAGAGCAGCGACAGACCGTAGGCAAAAATGCCGGAAGAAAATGCGCCGAGTAACAAATACTTCAGCGCCGCTTCGTTGGAGCGGCGGTCGCGCCGCAGGAAACCTACGAGCACATAAGTGGAGATCGCCATCAGTTCCAGGCCGATGAAGATGAGCACGATGTCGAACCCGGCGGCCATGCACATCATGCCGACGACCGAGAGCAGCATCAGCGTGTAGTACTCGCCGTGGTTCTCATGCTCGGTCTGCATGTAACGCATGGACATGAGGATGGAGATGGCGGCGCTCGCGAGGAACAAATAAAAGAAGTAGAGCGCAAAGCGGTCCACCAGCATGGAGCGCATCATGCCGAACGAACCCACGGATCGATTGGCTTCCATCCAGGCTTGAATCTTGTACACGCCGCCGGCGGCAAATAGCACTCCGATGAAGGCGGTGACGCCGTTGATCCACTTACTCTCGAGCGGGATCATGAGATCGATGAGCAGGATGCCGAGGGCAAACAGAGTGAGCAGCGTGATGGGCAAAGCCATCACGTAGTCATTCGCGCTGAATCCGGCCGCGCCCACTAGTTGTTCCCCTTCACAGATTGCGCCGCGACTGGCTGCTGAAGCGCGGCATTGACCGCGCCCCCGGCCTGCGGGCTCTTCACGTTTTGAATGATCTGATTCACGGGCTGCTCAAGAATCTGGAAAAACGGTTTGGGATAGAGGCCGATCCAGAAAGCCATGATAAGCAGCGGCACAAACGTCAGCACTTCGCGCGGCGTAAGGTCGTGCAGCTTTTCGTTTTTCGGATTCGTCACCGTGCCGAAGAAGACGCGCTGGTAGAGCCACAACAGATATGCAGCGGCGAGGACGACGCCCGGCACGGCCCATGCCGCCCATCTCCAACTCACCATGAAAGTGCCCAGCATGATGTAGTACTCTCCGACAAATCCGTTGAGCAGCGGAAGTCCCATCGACGAGAGAAACATGATCAGGGTGATGGTGGCGTAGACGGGCATCACGCTCGAAATGCCGCCGTATTCAGCGATCTCGCGCGTGTGCCGGCGTTCGTAGAGAATTCCCACGATTAAGAACAGCGCGCCGGTCGAGATGCCGTGGTTGATCTGCTGCAGCACCGATCCGCTCAAGGCAAGCGGCGTCAGGGCGAAGATTCCCAGCGTGCAAAAGCCAAGATGGCTGACCGAGGAATACGCCACCAGCTTCTTCATGTCCTTTTGCATCAGCGAGACGAGAGCGCCGTAGAGAATACCGATGATCGAGAGAGCGATCATCCAGCCGCGGACCTTGCCATGCGTCAGCACATCAGGAAAAAATGGCAGCGAGAAGCGGATGAAGCCGTACGTTCCCATCTTCAGCAGAACGCCCGCCAGGATGACCGAGCCAGCGGTCGGAGCTTCCACGTGCGCATCGGGCAGCCAGGTGTGGAAGGGGAACATCGGCACTTTGATGGCGAAGGCGAAGAAGAAAGCGAAAAACAGAAGCGTGGCGATGGTCGGTCCGTAGGCAGGATCGGAGTAGATTTGTGGCGCAGTCTTGTAAAGTTCAGGAATACTGAACGTGTAAACGTTGGTTAAGCGATAGTGATGGAAATACAAAAACAAAATACCGAGCAGCATCAGCACCGAGCCAGCCAGAGTGTAAAGAAAGAACTTGATCGCGGCGTAAAGCTTGCGAGGGCCACCCCAGATGCCGATCAGCAAGTACATCGGCACCAGCATGGCTTCCCAGAAAACGAAGAACAGGAAGAAGTCGAGCGCCATGAATACGCCGAGCATGCCGGTCTGCAAGATCAAGAACCAGACGTAATATTCCTTAAGCCGATTTTCGATCGCGGTCCAGGAGGAGAGAATCGAGATCCAACCCAGCAGCGTAGTGAGCATGATGAGCAGGAAAGAAATGCCGTCGATGCCGATCACGTAGCCCGCGCCGATGGAGGGGATCCAGTTGTTGGCTGAGCCTTCGATGAACTTGAAGCCGGCCTCGAAGCGCTTATCCCAGAACCACGGCACAAGCGGCAGTGAGACCAGGAAGCCGCCGAGCGCAAAGAAATTCGCGATCCAGCGGATGGCGGCTTTGTTTTCCTTGGGAACGAACAGGAGCACAAGCGCGCCCACCAGCGGCGTAAAGAGGATGATCGAGAGTATGTGGTTTTGCATGTTAGCTTCGAGCTTCGAGCTTCGAGCTTCGAGCGGACTCGCTTGCTCGAAGCCCGTAGCTCACAGCTCGCAGCTCTAGTGATACACGTAATAAAACACGAACCCGACTAATCCCGCGGTCATCACCAGCGCGTACCACTGCACCAGACCCCATTCAAACAGACGGGCGGGAAAGGACAGAGCGCGCGCCAGAATTGCCGGGCCGTTGACTCCGATGCCGTCGATGATCCATTTGTCCCACCAGCTGCAAATTGTGGCTGTGAGGCGCGTAATCCATCCGGCAGCATTGACTGCGCCATCGACAACGTTTGTGTCGAACCACGCCGACGCTTCGCCGAGCCCCAGCACGCCGAGACGGACGTTCCCCAGCTTGCGGCGGCCGGTGAAGACATAATCGTAACCTTCGTCCACGTAATACTTGTTGAGCAGCACGTCGTAAACGGGCGGCGCGGCTACGGCGAGGGGCTCGGCGTAACCTTTGTCAGCATGACCGTAAGCCCGCTTGGCCATGCCCCAGCCGACTGCCGCAGCCGCGACGGAGAGAAACATCAGCACGTATTCTGTGGGAGTGGTATGTTCCGCTTCCCTCTCTCCGGCGGCGAGTTGCGCAGCTTTGCCTTCTTCCTGGAAAACCTGGGCCTCTTTCGCAAAAACAGGATCGAGGAATTTCTCGAACCGGGCGGAGCCTCCGAGACTCGGCGGCCAGCTCAGCCATCCCGCAGAAAGCGAGAACAGCGCCAAAACCAGCAGCGGCACGGCCATCGAGTGCGGACACTCGTGGATGTGGTGTTCGGCTTCGTGGCTCATGCGCGGCTTGCCAAAGAAAGTCAGGTAGATGAGGCGGAACATGTAGAACGCCGTCATCAGCGCGGTGGCGTAGCCCACAAACCACAAGATGCGATACGCGCCGCCTTCTGACGCCCATGTCTGCCAAAGGATTTCGTCCTTCGAGAAAAACCCTGCAAACGGGGGAATGCCGGCAATCGCCAGCGTGGCCACCAGCATGGTGCGATATGTAATCGGAATGCGATGGGCCAGGTCGCCCATGTTGCGCATATCCTGCTCGCCGCTCATCGAGTGGATCACGGCTCCGGCGCCGAGGAAGAGCAGCGCTTTGAAAAACGCGTGTGTGAAGACGTGGAAGACGCTGGCGGAGAATGCTCCGACACCAAGTGCGAGAAACATGTAGCCAAGCTGCGAGACGGTGGAGTAGGCGAGCACGCGCTTGATGTCGGTCTGGACGAGGGCAATCGATGCGGCGAAGATCGCGGTCAGAGCGCCGACGATGGCGACCGTCTTCATCGATGTGGGCGCGAGCACAAACAGCGCGTTCGAGCGCGCGACCATATACACGCCCGCGGTGACCATGGTGGCGGCATGGATGAGCGCGGAGACCGGCGTGGGGCCTTCCATGGCGTCGGGCAGCCAGACGTAGAGCGGAAGCTGCGCTGATTTGCCGCAGGCGCCAACGAAGAGCAGTAGCGTCGCCGCAGTGATGATGGGATCGCCGATGAGGAAGTGTCCGCTGCGGGCCGCTGCGGTGACGTCGGTGAAGCGCAGCGATCCCAAGTACCAGGCGATGAAGAACATCCCGAGCAGAAATCCGGCGTCGCCGATGCGGTTCACGATGAATGCTTTGTTGCCCGCGTCGGTAGCCGACTTGCGGTGGAAATAGAAACCGATCAGCAGATACGAACACAGCCCCACGCCCTCCCAGCCAACAAACATGAGCGCATAGTTGTTGGCGAGAATCAACGTCAGCATGGAGAACATGAAGAGATTAAGGTATCCGAAGAAGCGGTAGTAGCCGCCTTCATGCGCCATGTATCCGGTTGAGTAGATATGAATCAGCAGGCCGACGCCGGTAACGAACAGCAGCCAGATGCCGGAAAGCGGATCGAGCAGGAAGCCGGCGTCAGCCTGAAACGCCGCAGACTTGCCGTCCTGCATTATGTAATTTACGTGGCCGGTATCGGTGCCAAGCCACGTGTACAGAATCGTCTGATAAGGCTGGTGGAAATGTTCCGGCGTGGACGACCATGCTGAATATTGCCAGACCGCGCCGCAGGCCATGAGGAACGCGAGCACGATGGTGCCCACGCACACGGCGCTCACCGTAGCCTTCTGCAGCTTGCGGCCGAAGAAGAACATGACGGCAGCGCCGAAGGCCGGCAGCAGCGGAATCAGCCAGATGTGGGAAAGAAAAAACATAAATTCAGCTTCTAGCTTCTACCACTTCAGCAAGTTCACTTCGTCTATGTTCACCGTCTCCTTGTTGCGGAAGAAGGCGATCAGGATGCCGAGGCCGACCGCGGCTTCGGCGGCGGCGTCGGTGATCACGAAAATCGCGAAAACCTGGCCGTGCACTCCTCCCCACATGCGAGAGAAGGCGACCAGGTTCAGGTTCACCGCGTTCAAAATCAGCTCAATCGACATCAGCACGATGACCACATTGCGCCGGGTCAACACCCCAATCACGCCCAGCAAAAACAAGGCTGCGCCCAGCACCAGATAATGCAGCGTCGTGATATGCAGTATGGATTCCATAACGTGCAAGCGAGACGTAGCGAGCTACGTCTCTACGTTCAAATTCTCTTCTTCGCCATCACCACTGCCCCGATGATCGCCACGAGAAGCAGCAGAGAGGCAATCTCGAAGGCGAACATGTATTGTCCGTACAGCAGCACTGCAACCCTTTGCGTATTGTTGTTCTCCACCACCGACAGCGCGCGACTCGGGAAGATGTTCTTCCCTTTCGCATACACGGCGATAAATAATCCGCCCAGCGCGACCGCCGCAACCGTTCCCACAACCCACTGACTGTTAAACTGCCGCTCTTTCATCGAGCGCTCGATGCTCACCAGCATGATGACAAACAGGAACAGCACCATAATGCCGCCGGCGTAAAGGATGATCTGCACGCCGGCGACGAACGGTGCGTAGAGCATCAGATAAAGAGACGCCTGCGCCAGCAGCGTAACAATCAGCGCCAGCGCCGAGTGCACCGGATTCTTGCGCGTGATCACCAGGATGCCGCCGGCCAGCATGATCGCGGCAAACAGATAAAAGAAAAATGGAGTGGCTACGGGTGCCATATTGTTTGCTGTATCAACGGCCACAATCCGGCAGCGGCCGTCAGAATCAGAACGCCCAACCCCATGGGCAGCAGGACTTTCCATCCCAACTGCATGAGCTGGTCAAAGCGATAGCGCGGGAACGTGCCGCGAAACCATATATAGACGTACATGAATCCGGCAACTTTCGCCGAGAACCAGAAAATGTCCTGCACGCGAATGCTGACGGCCGGAACGAACAGTATCAGTCCAATCAAGCCGAGAACGGCGCCAAATCCGGCGAGACCAATGGTTTGCACGCGGAAAAGAGGATGCTTCGGCATGCGCACCGTGTTGTAGAAACACATCGCGGCGAAAAAAAGGAACGTGATGCCGGGGATGAAAGAGAACGCCTGATCCCAGGTGGCGCCATTCAACAGATTCGGAAATGGCCGCAACCATCCTCCAAGCCAGAGCGTGACCGCGATGGAAGACACCGCAATCATGGCCGAATATTCCGCCAGAAAAAATAACGACCAACGAAAGCCGCTGTATTCCGTGTGAAAGCCGGCGGTCAACTCGGATTCAGCCTCGGCCAAGTCGAAAGGCGCGCGATTAGTCTCGGCAACCATGGCCACCGCAAAGATGAAAAACGCGATCAATCCCAGCGGAAAAAACTTGAAGATGAACCAAACCCCCTGCTCCTGTTGCGCCTGCACAATCCCAATCATGCTAAGCGTCCCGGTATCGCCCGTCCCTGCGCCGCCGACGCCATACAGGCCGTGCCCGTGCAGGCTAGTGAGCAGAATGACCGACACCACCGCCAGTCCCATCGCAACTTCATACGACACCATCTGCGCGCTCGACCGCAGCGCGCCCATCAGCGGATAGTGCGAGTTCGACGCCCATCCCGCCATCACGATGCCCAGCACGCTCAGCGATGACACTCCAAGCATGAACAGAATGCCGATGTTCATGTCGGTGATGGCGTGCGCGGGACCAAACGGAACGACGACAAACACAGTGAAAGCCGCGAGCACCACAATCAGCGGCGCCATCCAGAAAACAAAGCCGTCGGCCTCGGCGGGCATAATGTCTTCTTTGAGCAACAGCTTGATGGCGTCGGCGATCGGCTGCAGCAAGCCGTGCGGACCAACGCGCATGGGCCCAAGCCGCACCTGCATGTGAGCCAGAATTTTGCGCTCCAGCCAGTTCATCGCGATCACCGCGACCGAGAGCCCGGCGAAGACCAGCATGATGTAGACCAGCACCCAGAACATATTTCCCGCAGCGCCGGGCGTCTTGTCGCTCGTGAGGTAGGACGAAATGTATTCGATGATCGCGTGCATCAGCGGGACCTCATTTAGCGATCCACCTCGCCCAAAACGATGTCGAGCGTGCCGATGACGGCGATCACGTCGGCCACAAGTTCGCCGCGGCACATCAGGTCGAGCGCCTGCAGATTCACGAACGACGGCGGCCGTACGCGCACGCGGTAAGGCTGCGTCGAACCGTCGCTCACGATAAAGTATCCCAGCTCGCCCTTCGGCGCTTCAATCGAGTGGTAGACCTCGCCCGCCGCCGGCTTCATCACCTTCGGCACTTTCGCCATGATGGGGCCCTCGGGCAACGCGTCGACGGCCTGCTCGATAATCCGCACCGATTGCCGCATCTCCGCCATGCGCACCAGGTATCGATCATACGTGTCGCCGTTTTCTCCAATCGGAATCTCGAAATCAAAGTTCTTGTAGTTGGCGTAAGGCTGCGCCTTGCGCAAGTCCCACTTCACGCCGCTCGCGCGCAGCACCGGGCCAGTCACACCAAGCGCAATGCAATCCTCGGCGGAGATGGCTCCAACGTTCTTCGTGCGCTCCACCCAGATACGATTCGTGGTAAGCAATTCCTCGTACTCGTCGATCTTGGGGCGAAAGAAGTTGAGGAAGTTCTTCACTTCCTTTTCGAATCCGGTGTAAGTTTCGTATTGCAAACCACCGATGCGGAAGGCGTGAGTAGTGAGGCGCGCGCCGCAATATTTCTCGTAGATCTTCAGAATCTCTTCCCGGTCGCGGAACGTGTAGAACAGCGGAGTGATTGCGCCGATATCGAGGGCGTGCGTGCCCAGCCAAAGCTGGTGACTGGCGATTCGATTCAGTTCAGTCAGAATCACGCGCACATGCTGCGCCCGCGGTGGCGCTTCCACGTTGAGAAGTTTCTCCACCGTCTCGCAGTAGCCAAGCCCGTTCGAGACCGCAGCCACGTAATCCATGCGGTCCACATACGGATTAAACATCGTATAAGTGCGGTGCTCTCCAATCTTTTCGACGCCGCGATGCAGATATCCGATCACGCACTCCAGACCCAGAACTTTTTCGCCATCAAGCCGCAGAATCACGCGCAGCACGCCGTGCGTGGCCGGATGCTGCGGACCCATGTTGATGACCAGCTCGTTGGCATCAAGAAACGGCTTCTCGTGAGTCGCGAGATCGGCGAGATCGAGATGCGAGAGCGTAGTGTTGGGGTCCGTCATTGTATCGTTACTGCCGTCTCGTCACTGGCGCGTTTCTACTGGCCGCTTTCAATGCCCAGGTTGATTTGCACCCACTCGTTATCCTGCTGCAGAATGCCGTAATCCTTGCGCAACGGATGTCCCTTCCACCCATCAGGCAGCAGAATTCGCTTCATGTCAGGATGTCCATCGAACTTGATGCCGAACATGTCGAACACTTCGCGCTCCAGCCAGTTCGCTCCCGCCCAGATAGGAACGGAACTCGGCAGGCTCGCGCCGTCGGCGATTTGCGTCTTTACGCGAATGCGCTGGTTGCGCGCGAAAGAATAAAGCACCCACACCACGTCGAATTGTTTCTCACGCTGCGGGTAATGCAGCGCGGTGATATCAACACAGTAATCGAACTGCTCTTCGTTACGCAGAACCTGCAGAATCTCAGGAATCAACGAGCGATCGACCACCATGTAGTTCTGCCCAGCATAAGTCAGTGGCTCAATGCCCGATCCGTAGTTGCCCTTGAGTTTTGCGATCATCGGCGAATCCCAGGGAGTAGGCGTTGGCACGGGAGCTTTCGGAGGCGCGGTGGGCTTGGCAGCAGGTGGCGTCGCAGGCGCTGCCCCAGCGGGTGGCGCAACTGGAGACGGAGATGCGGCTGGCTTCTCAGCGGGAAGCTTGTCGTCGGCTTGAACCGAGCCGGACGCAGTGGCCTTCACTCCCCCGGGAATGGCGGGCTCACTCGCCGTCGGCTTCGGCTCGCCATCCGGCGTCGGTGAAGCGGGCGATTTGATGTCGTCCGGCATAGCGGCGAGCGCACAAACCTCCGGCCAGAAGGCACACGGAGAGAACGTTAACTTTTATCAGCTTGAGCATACGGTGTCAACGAGGTTGGCGAGGAAAACGGGAGCCTTTCGTCCGCCGCGCGGCTGCATGGCTGCGAGCGATCAGCGCCGCTTTTGCGCTATGATTCTGTTTCGAAGGGATCCCTCATGGACAGCGACGAAAAAGCTTGCCCCGTCTGCGGAGAAACCATCAAGGCCGTAGCCATTAAGTGCCGCTTCTGCAATACCGACCTCACCGCATTCGCGGCGACGAAAGATATTGCAACCGAAAAAGACTTGTTCTCCGGGCATCCCGCCGTGATTTACAGCATTGGCCAACTCCTGCCTTTTCTGGTGGTGATCGCGCTGGCCATCGGGATCGGATATGCTCTTCACTCCTACGCTGTCCAGTCCCAATCCAGGGATGCCATCATCTTGTACACCGTCCTCGCTTGCCTGGTCGCGTGCGGCATCATCTTTTTGCGGTTCTACATGAAGAGCCTGAGCACCCACTACGAAATCACCACGCAACGGATCAAAGTGGAGTGGAACCTCCTCTCAAAGGTCCAAGAAAGTTTGGAATTGTTTCGCATCGACCATTTCGAGTTGCGCAAACCGCTTGGGATGCGGTTATTGGGTAAAGCACGGTTGCACTTGTTTACCTCGGATGCGGAACTTGAAAGATTTCAGATTTATGGCGTTCGGAACCTGGAAGCTATCGCAGAGACCTTGCGTGAGTGTCAGCTCCGCGAACGCACACGGCGCGGCTTAACCACGTTCGTCAAGGCTTAAGGACCCGCCCGGAGCAGAGTCAACCGGAATAAAACCCTTCGTGATACCTTGTGTGCTTCGTGGTCAAGGTTTTCTCCCCGAATCTTGAGGTTACACCCATTCCAGTGCGCCCTTTTTCCAAACCCAGATGTAGCCGGCGATCAGGATCACCAGAAATATCAGCATCTCCACTAAACCAAAGATGCCGAGCGCTTTAAACTTGACCGCCCACGGAAACAGAAAAATAGTTTCCACGTCGAACACTACAAACAGAATCGCGACGATGTAGTAGCGCACGGTGTAACGTCCGCGGGCGCTGTCGATCGGGTCGATGCCGCACTCATAAGGCATCAGCTTGGTCTTGCTCGGATTGTCCGGACGCACCAGCTTGGCCGCCAGCAGCGTGAGCGGCAGCAGCACGCCAATGACTGCCATGAAGATGAAGATAGGAACGTAGTTCTGAGGCATAGTGAACCTTACGCGTCTTAACTCGACCGAGGAACGGTCAAGCACGCAATGTTACCGCCGATGGCAGGGGACTTCAAGGGAGAATGAGTCTAGGAAGTGACTCATTTTGCCGAGATGCTCGTGTGGGGACAGCCGCCCCCGCTGCCTGCCCTGAGCGAAGCCGAAGGGTCCCGTCGAGCGAAGCTCGACGTGCTTCCTCGTTACTGCCGGTGGACTGGGCGATCGCGCGTCTGCAGCTCGAAACATTTATCAGGAAGCACGAACACGTTACGAGCGAGATCGGATTTGAGCGTGGCTTCCTGGTAGTAGCGGCTAAGAATCCCGTCCTTCCAAATGAGAAGATCTGGATTGTCGCGAGCGAACTCTTCCCAGCCCGAACCCGCGCAGCAAGCCATCCGTTCGCGAATCAGGAAGAAATAAGCGCAGGTGACGGTTTCGTTATAAAGCTGGGTCTTGCCCCGGGCGGCGGCGAATCGCTTCAGCGCGCTGGCAAACTTCTCCAGCGCCGCCAGAACCGGATGTTGGCACAGGTAAGCAAACGCCAGGCGGACGTGATCAGCGTGATGGAATTCTTCGCTCGGCTCCAGTCCCCGCTCGAATCGTTCGATAAACTCGTCGCCGCTCACAGTTGCCGAATCTCCTCTCCCACGAAATCTCCGGTCCAGAACTGCAGCGCCTCCTCCAGCGCCTCATCGAGTGCTCCATCGCCTTGCAGGATCCGCTTTGTCATGACAGAACGCGAAAATAACTCGACAAGCTTCTCCTGTTCGCGAACGAAATGGCCGTGGATCTCCTCGTGAGTTCGACCGAATTTCCTCGCGTACTCTTGAATGAACTGCTGGTCCATCCTGGGCTCGATTCCGCGCTCCCAAATTGTGGCGGGCGCTCCCTGCAGGAAGAGCAGCTTGCATCCAAGAGCAGCAAGCCGCCGGTCGAACGGCTCCACGTCGCTCCACTTCACAACGCCGGGGCGAACGCAGTGGGTCAGGTGCAAAGCATCAATCAGCACAAAACACCACGGGCGCGTGTGCTCCTGCACGCTGGCATGCAGCCATTCAATCATCCTAACAATGCGCTCAAGATGACGCAGATTTTGATCCACTGTCAGGGTGCCCTTGTCCTCCGGAATGGCCAAAGGGCCATACGTATGAGATTGCGCCAGGTGAACCAGCGTCCGGATTTTCCTGGGCTCGGACGAGTCGACGTGACGGCGGATCAGAGCGTCAATCAGCGTCGACTTCCCCACGCCGGATGTACCTTCGACTAATAGTGCTTTGAACGGGACCATGATGACTATTCGACTGCCTGGGCGGTGGCTTTTCCACTCGCAATCGCCCACGCTGCAGCCGTGTAGATCAGCAGATTGCCGACGTTGTACGTCCCATGCAGCAGGTGAACGACGATAGCCAGCACAAAGATCCCCACCAGCACCCAGCCGCCGCGGACCGCGGTTCGCGGAACCAGCAAGAGCACAGCGCCGATGATCTCACCCCATCCCAGAACTTGCCGCACAATATCGGGCATGTGCGTCTTGGCGAAGTCGTGGCCGGCGCCCGGCATCACAAACAAAACTGCTTCAATCAAGATCACAAGACCCAGAGTCCATTGCAATCCAGTAAGCGCAATTCTCATTCGCTGTTCGGTCATAGAGTAATCTCCGTCATCTTCCAGTCTTGCCCTGACCAAGCGGGTGGAGCAGGCCTTCCAGGCCTGCGTTTAAACCCAGGCTTTGGAATTGGGCTTTAGCCCCCGAAGGCGCTATTTCTCCGCATTCCGCCTGCGCCCGGGCCGCGCCTTGATCTCCTTCAACCGATGACTGGCGCTCGAATCCAAATCAAAGTCGTAGAACCGCTTCAACTCCTGAATGCGCTCAAGCGACGCCGGACTGAACGGCGTCTTTCCATCGAAGGCATGAAGCACAATGCCCTCCAGCAGATCGCCCAAGGTCATGTCGTGGTACTCGGCAAAGGCCTTGAGCACTTTAAGCAGGCGCTTCTCCATGCGCACCCCGGTCTGCACCCGCTCCACCAGCAATTTTGAATCGTCGACCATGTGTACCAATGTACCACAGTATACAGGTACACGCAACTGCCAGCGCCGGCGTCCCGCCGCCCGCCGTACCGAAGCCATTTCGCCGCTGGCCTTCACTCGCCCCTGCGGCAACGAGCCCAGGTTGTTTATAATCGCGTTTCAACGTTGAATTGTTCTTCACGCGCCACGAGGCGCAATTCCCTGTCAAAGGACTCTCTTGGCATTCGACGAAAATGTTTACGAACTGCGGCGCCAGAAGCTGAAACAGATCGAAGCGCTTGGCCAGACCGCGTACCGCAGCAAGTACGACTTCGCCCACACCATCCCGCAGATTCTCGCGGACTACTCAGACAAGACCGCGGAGCAGTTGGAGAATCCGCGGGTCAACGTGCGCGTGGCCGGACGCATCATGGCGATTCGCCTCATGGGCAAGGCGGGCTTCTGCCATCTGCAGCAGGATGGAAGGCGGCTGCAGATTTACGTGAAGAAAGATGCGGTCGGCGACAAGGGATTCGACTTGTACAAGCTCCTCGATCTCGGCGACCACATCGGCGTCAGCGGCTACCTGTTTCGCACGCGCACCGGCGAACTCACCATCCACGTGGAGGAGATCACCTTTCTTAGTAAAGACCTGCTGCCTCTGCCGGAAAAGTTTCACGGGCTTACCGACGTCGAATTGCGTTACCGGCAGCGCTACGTTGACCTTGTGGTCAATCCTGAGGTGCGGGAAGTTTTTCTGAAGCGCAGCAAGCTGGTGCAGTCGTTGCGGCGCACCATGGAGGCGCGCGGTTTCATCGAAGTCGAGACGCCGATGATGCAGCCCATCGCGGGCGGGGCGGTGGCGCGTCCGTTTGTGACGCACCACAACACGCTCGACATGGATTTGTATTTGCGCATCGCCCCCGAACTTTATTTGAAGCGGCTGGTGGTGGGCGGATTCGATCGCGTGTACGAAATCAACCGCAACTTCCGCAACGAAGGCCTGGGCTGGCGCTGGAATCCTGAGTTCACCATGCTCGAGTTCTATCAGGCCTACACCGACTACCAGGGCGTGATGGATCTCACACAGGAACTGATTACGCAGGCTGCGATCGATGTGACTGGGGGAACGAAAACGAAGTGGGGTGATCAGGAAATCGATTGGGCGAACTGGAAGCGCCTGACCATGCGCGAGGCCATCATCCACTACTGGCCTGAGACGGCGGGTGCGCCGCCTGGAATGAGCGAGTTTGTGTCGCTGGATTCCTTCACTAACCGCCTTGTGGAAGCCGAGACATCTTTGAAGTCGGCTTACGATGAGCTTCCCATGCACGACGAGGAGGGGCACAAGCAATTACGCGTTCGTCGCGCGGTACTTTATTGGATTCGTGACGAACTGAAGACGAGCGGGAACTTGGGTAAGGCCATCGCCGGCCTCTTCGAGGCGGTTGCCGAACAGCATTTGACGCAGCCGACGATCATCTATGAGTTTCCTACCGCGGTGTCGCCGCTGTCGAAACAGAAGCCGGATGAGCCGGATTGGACGGAGCGCTGGGAAATTTACGCGGGGCAGATGGAGATCTCGAATGGCTTCAGCGAACTCAATGACCCAGAGGATCAGCGGCGGAGGTTCGAGGCGCAGTTGCAGGAGCGCGCGCG
Organism: uncultured Acidobacteriaceae bacterium; assembly: GCA_963850165.1. Classification (GTDB taxonomy): domain Bacteria; phylum Acidobacteriota; class Terriglobia; order Terriglobales; family Acidobacteriaceae; genus Sulfotelmatobacter. The sequence continues at coordinate 66,224 of CAWKKK010000025.1, forward strand.
CGGCGACCTCGAGGCGCACCAGATGGATGAGGATTACATTCGCGCGCTGTCCTATGGAATGCCGCCGGCGGGCGGCGTGGGCGTGGGCGTGGACCGGCTGTGCATGCTGCTGACTGACTCGCACACCATCCGCGACGTGATCCTGTTTCCGTTGCTGCGTCCAGAGAAACCTTCAACCACAGAGGGCACGGGGGACACGGGGTAAGGCCTCGCACTTTTGGAGATGTGTTCCAGTGGGAACATTGGTGCTGAGTGTTCCAGTTGGAACATATGTGCTGAATGTTCCAGTTTTGGCATTTGTGGGCGCAATTCTGTGCGGATCGTATTGTATGTATGATGCCTCTTAAGCCGAAGAATCCCGAGGAGTTGGTCACAGCGGAAGGGCAGCCCTTTCGAGGGGGCGAAAGGGGCGAAAATGTTCCGGTAAAATTTGCAATTATGTACGTACAATTCCTGCGCCTGCCGGACGGAACATTAACCACGGGGAACACGGGGTTGCACGGGGTAAAGAGGGGCAGTTTGGCTGCAAGTTGTTGACGCGGTGCTAGTTGCTGCCTAAGATGGTCGCGCACGAAACTTGCCTTCTCCGTTGATCTGCTAAACATGATCGGCCAAACCATTTCGCATTACCGCATTGTTGAGAGGCTTGGGGGCGGCGGGATGGGTGTGGTTTATAAGGCTGAGGATTTGAAGCTTGGCCGGTTTGTTGCCCTTAAGTTTCTTCCTGACGACGTGGCCAAAGATCCGCAGGCGCTGGCCCGTTTTCAGCGTGAAGCTAAGGCTGCCTCCGCGCTGAATCATCCGAACATCTGCACGATTTACGAAATTGATGACCAGCATGGTGACGCGTCCATCGCCATGGAGTTTCTGGATGGGCTGACGCTGAAGCATCGCATCGGCGGCCGTCCGATGGAAACTGATTTGATTCTGTCGCTGGCTATTGAGATTGCGGACGCGATGGACGCGGTTCACTCTGAAGGCATCGTCCATCGCGATATCAAGCCGGCGAATCTTTTTGTAACTAAGCGCGGGCACGCGAAGATTCTTGATTTTGGGCTGGCGAAGGTCAGTCTTGCCAGCAGTTCTTCGAGCAATATTGCGGCTCTTAACACGGCGACTGGTTCGATGGACGCGGAGCACCTGACCAGTCCGGGGACGATGGTGGGAACGGTGGCTTATATGTCCGGGTCAATTTCATTCCTCACTAATGTTTCCTGCCTCTATCCGACGTACGTACGCGGAGAGGCCTACCTGGCAGCCGGGCAGGGCAAAGAAGCCGCCGCCGAGTTTCAGAAGATCATCGACCACAGCGGCATCGTGTGGAACTGCTGGACTGGGGCGTTGGCGCGGCTGGGGGTGGCTCGGGGGAATGCTTTGCAGGCTCGGACTTCGCCCGGGGCGGATGCTGATCTTGCGCGCAGTCGGGCGCTGGCGGCTTATAAGGAGTTTTTTGTGATTTGGAAGGATGCTGATTCGGATATTCCTGTGTTCAAGGAAGCTCGGGCGGAGTATGGGAAGTTGCAGTGAGGGTGGCTGAGTTTGTCGGCGCTCACAACGAAGGCGTCGAGCTTCGCTCGACGGACAGCCGAGGGCGGCTGTCCCCACATCCTGTTCCCATATATGGGTCTCCGTCGCTCTCCCGCTTCCTGGTACCCTACAATGCACTAGAAGTGGGGCAGGGATGTTTTTATACTGCGCTTGTAATTGGGCTCTGAAGTGGCAGCGCTGCCGTAGTGTCCGGTCGGGACATTGGGTCGGTGGCGCTTTGCTTTTTCTGCATGCATAGTGGCCGGGGGGCTGAAGCCCGGATCATTCCTGACGCTTGACGCGGCGCTTAAGCGCCGCTCTTCCACAGTTGTGCATGCATTCCTCAGCGGCTAAAGCCTACAGCGAGTTGTCGGCTCTTGCGGCATTGCTGAAGCGCTGCCCTGATACGAGTCTTGCGACCACGTTGCCTAATCTCTACTTCGACGACTTCCCTGAACCTGCGGTTCGTGGCGGGTCGTAGGGGGGCTTGTCGGGGTTGAAGTTGACGCTTAGGTAATCGATTAGAGCGTCGTGGTCGGCGGGATCTACTAACGCTCCCCATTTCACCATCTTGTCTACTTCTTTCGTCCATGCGGCTTTGGTGAGGCGCTGCTGGAGGACAATGCGGGCTTCGTGACATTCGAGGCAGGCGGTGGTGGCCTTGGCTTGCATGGGGCCGGCGGGGAGGTCGGCGGTTAGGCTTGCTCCGGAGGGCTTTTGGGCTTGTGCGGAGAAGGGGAAAATGAGCGCGAATAGGGCGGTAGCAGCGAACGTTGTGGTGAGAAACAGCAGGTCCCTCCACTCCGCATCCCAATCCCTTCGGGAATGGGATGCTCCGGTCGGGATGACAAAGTTCTGAAGAGTGCGGCTCTGCGGCGCAGCTTGAAGCCGCGCCCTTTCAAAACTTAGTCCAAAGATTTTACCAAGCGTCATACGACGCATATTACGAGACATGGATCTTCACCTGGTCTGCGGCGTTGTAGAGATAGCCGCTAGGATTCCACGCTGGGGTGGAGGGTTGGGTACGGCCCTGGTTGTCGGTGGCTCGTGAGAGGATGGTGTAGTCGCCTGTCTTGTTGGCTTTCCAGTCGTAGCTCCAGAGACGCCAGGCGTAGTGGGCCTGGTCGTGGCCCAGCTTGGCGGGGTTCCACGTGGTGCCGTTGTCAGTGGAGATCTCTACTTTCGTGATGTCGGCCTCTCCGGCCCAGGCTGCGCCGTGCACGATTACTTTTCCTGAATTCACGGTTGTCCCGTCGCTTGGGCCTGCGATCACGGACTTCACACTCAGCGCGGTTAGGGGATGCGTATCTTCGGGCTTCACGGCGTCGCCGGGCTTGACCGGCTGGTTGGGAAAACGGTAGCCGGGGCTCATGAAATTGCCGGCGTATTCGGCATCGAGCAATTTGATTTCGGTGAGCCACTTGCAGGAGGCCGCGCCGACCCAGCCGGGGGCGAGTGCGCGGGCGGGGAAGCCGTGATGTTTGGTGAGCGGCTGTCCGTTCATGTGGGTGGCGATCAGGGTATCGGCGTCGAGCGCTTTTTCGATGGGGATGCTGCGAATGAAGGGAGGGACTTTGCCGGGAACTTCATCGAGGCCGCGAAACATTACGTGCTTGCCGGTGGTCTTCACGGCGGCGCGCTGCAGAACGTCGCGCAGGCGTGGACCAGAGAAGCGGGCAGTGCTCACCGCGCCTTTGCCCCACTGAACGCCGGGGACTTGAGGGCGATGGAGGCTGCGTCCGTTGCCGGCGCATTCGAGCGTGTTGACGACGGAGTGGGTTTCGAGTTTGGCGAGCTCGGCCAGGCTTAGGGTGATGGGCTTTTCTACTTCACCGCCAACGGAGAGACGCCACTCTTGAGGATCGAGTTGGACCGGCTCGTACATGTGATTGCGCACGAAGAAATGGGGCACGGGGGTGAGCCAGGTATTGAAATATTCGACTGGGGTTTCGAGATCGACGAAACGGAAGGAGCGGAGAATCATGCCGTCTTCGCCGGGGACGTTGACAGATTGATCCTGAGGGAGAGCCCAGGTCAGGAGGGATGGGGCGGCGAGCGCGGCGGCCGAGATTTGCTTGAGGAAGTTGCGTCGCGAGTGCATCGTTGTCCCTCGGGGGCTAAAGCCCAATCCTACATGGCTGCATTTGAACGGAGGCCTGGCGGGCCTGCTCCACCCGCTTGTTCCAGGCACGCGGAGCGCTGCGGCATTCTTGCCGCTGCTGGTGGGGGCGAGACGCCCCCACGACAGCCGCCGGGACGGCGGCGCTACAAATCTCCGCCTGCTTTAAGTTAACACCACCGGCCCGGAAAAGGAGAGTGGCCAAAACCGGACCGGCGGCGTTTCCGAAGGGAAGGCGCCCTCCAGAAAATTGGGAGACCGTTGAGAACCTTATCGGTTAAGCCCGATGGTCCCGCGTCAAAAGATGACGCGGGACCATTTTTGGTTTACGGCAAGTAGTAGCGGAACGAGGTGAAGATCATGGCGTCGAGACCGTGTGCATCTCCGCCCACACCGGACCAGACGTTGCGGTCCACGTAGGAGAACTGCGGTCCCCACTGGATGCGACCGCGATTCACCTTTTCCCTGGATCCGTCATAGGGCTTGAACCAGATGCCGAACGTGCCCTCGATCAGCACGCGCGTGTCGGCGGTGCAGTTGGCGAGGCTGCCGGGGAAGAACCCGCTGCCAACGGTAGGAGCGGTTTCAGTAAAGCAACCTGCATTGCTGAACTTGGGCGATCCGTAGCCGACGTATTTCCCGGAGATGGGATCGTAATCCCAAGCCCGGCTGGCATACTCTGCGCCGCCATTCAGATAGACATCCACCTTTGGTGAATGCCACTCGATCGTAGCCAGGCCCTGATAGCTATGGATCAGATTGAAGGTGCCGTCTGCCTTGATGGAAGCATCGGCAAGACCGCCCGTACCGTAGCGGCCCACGCCATCACCGCCGAAGAAATGCAGGCCGAAATCGATGTGCTTATTGTCGAAGGACCAGCGCGCGTTGGCGCCTACGCCCCCGCCATTCTTCGAGCTGTTGAAAGCCTGCACCGCGCTCGCGGCAGCGAGACTTCCGCAAGTTACGCTGGCAAAATTCTCTGCGCAGGGAAACACGCGGTCACGGAAACGGCTGTAAACACCGAACACTTCATAGTGTCCGAAGTCTGGTTCAAAGACGGCTTTGGCGATGACGTCGGGCGATGGATTGAATGAGTAGTTAGCCAAGTTGGCAGCGGTACCCGAGGCAGAGGCGCTAGCACCAGCGTTGTAGAGGCCGCCACTTGCCCCGGCGGAGCCCACCAGGAAATTGTCAGCATTGCTGTGCGTGCTTAACGTGGCTTGGGCGTTTTCCACGGAAACCGCGAGCCACACCTTGTTGTCGAAATTCTTGGCGAGGCGCAGACCGTACTGCCGTGCCCAACTGAAGCCGACGGTATACTGTGGGTCGATGGTCATGGGGACGGCTTCCGTACGGTTGTCGACGCCGTGTTTAGTTTCGGTCACCAGGCTCCACATCTGGCCGCCGGTGATCGAGAAGCCGTCGTTGAAGGCGGCCTGGCCCCACGCCTGGCGCTGGCGCAGCGTGTAGCTGTTGCTCTCGTTGTTGTTGGAGGTGACGCCGGCCGAGAGGAAGTCAGCCTCATAGTAGCCGCTCAACTTGACATTCGCCAACTGGCCTGTAGCCAGCATAGTAATACGCGACTGACGTCCGGACCCGAAGAACTCCGAGATGTTGCTTTGCGAAGCGCCGGGCATGGTCAGAGAGTTGAAAGGCGTGTTGATGTCGCCTCCAAGGGCTCGCGACCGCCACACAGATTCAGCCGCCAGGAATCCGCCCGGAGTAATGGTGACGCCTTTGTAGTGTAGGGCTATGGGGTTTTCGATCTCGGCATTGACCTTCTTTTGCGTCTCTTGAACGCTCAACGCCGTGTTGGTTACATTGGCCTTCAGGTCGGCCACGTCTCCTTTTAGCTGGCCGACTGCCTGCTGTTGCTGGCTGGCCTGAGCCTGGGCTGCATCGGCCTTGGCTGCGGCTTCGGTCGCAGTGGATTGGGCCTGCTGGGCGGCCTGATCCTTGTGATGCAACTCGTCCTGCAACGCCTGAATTTGCCGCTGCTGGGTGGCCAGGGCGTCTCTCAACGCTTGAACGTCGGCAGCGGTGACGGCGGGCGAGGGCGCTTCGGCCTTATGCTTCTTCTTTGGAGGCGGTGTGGTTGATGCCGAGGTTTGAGCCCAGGCGCCGGCTGAAAGGACGGCCAGCGACAGAACGGTGAGAAACAGGGTCTTGGTTGATTTCATGAAATTTTCAATCCTCTCCTCTTGAGTTTTGAAGTTTTGCCAGCCGTTTCAGCCCACCTGGGTTGAAGTCTGCGACTGGCTGGTTCAGCAAAACTTGGCTGTGGTGATGCTCCTCTTTCTACCTTTTCTACCGTTAAAGGAGCATTACAAAACGATGAATTTCGTGTTAACGCTGCGAGGCACAAGGGTTCGAAACATGGAATGAATGGGTTAGGAGAAGATGCGGCGTACTGGGTAAGGGTGTAAAAGGCCAGCGCCGTCGTCCCGGGAAAGGAGAGTAGCCAAAACCCGGCCGGCGGCGTTTCCGAAGGGAAGCGCCCTTCAGAAGGTTTGAGTTGGGGTATCTGCTACAGGGTAGCGGTCCCGCGCCGGGTAATGGCGCGGGACCGCAACTTGCCTACGGCAAGTAATACCGGAATGAGGTGAAAATCATTCCGTCGATTCCTTCCGGCGATCCGGAGGGAGCGCTGGCCGGTGTAACGCCAGACCAGGTCTGACGAGTCACGTAGGAATACTGCGTGCCGAACTGGAACTTGCCCCGGGGCCCGTTATAGAAGCGGTACCAAAAGCCGGCCGTCCCTTCGATGACCGCTCGCGTGTCGGCAATGCAATTGGCCAGGGAGGTCGGAGTGAAACCGGTGTTCACAGTGGGAGCCAGTTCGGTGTAGCAGCCCGCGTTGCTGAAGGTGGGCGCGCCTTAGCCGACCTGGGCGCCTGCTCCTTTGGCCAAGTTGGGATCGAAGCTCGCCGTGCGAGCGGCGTATTCCGCCCCGCCGTAGAGGTAGACATCGAGCTTCTTGCCGTGCCACTCGAGCGAGGTCAAGGCCTGCAGGTCTTTGATGAGATGGACAGTTCCATCGCCGTTGATCGCAAGGTCGGAAAGCTGTGAGGCTCCGTAACGGCCTATTCCGCTGCCTCCGAAGCCATGCAAACCGAAAACGATGTGCTTGTGATCGAAGTTCCAGCGAGCATTTGCGCCAAGGGCTTCGCCGTTCTTCGAGGCGTTATAGGCTCCGGCAGCGCTCGTGGCTGCGCATGCCGGAGTTACTTCACCGCAAGGGAATACACGGTCGCGGAACCGGTCGAACAGGCCGAAGACCTCGTAATGTCCGAAGCCGGGATCGAACGCGGCCTTGGCGATAATGTCGGGGGAGGGGTTGAAGGTGTAGTTGGAAGTGGTGTTGTAGGTATTGCTCGCGCCCGCTTCACCCAGCAGGAAATTATCCGCATTTCCGTGGGTGGTAAGCGTGCCCTGCGCGTTTTCCATAGCTACGGCGAACGCCACTTTGTGGTTGAAGTCCTTGGTGAGGCGAATCGCATACTGGCGCGCGAAGGTGAACCCGACGTTGTACCCAGGGTCAATAGTCGTGGGGCGGGCGTCATTAGTTTTGCCCAGGTCATCGCTGGGAGCGATGCCGGCCTTGTTCTCGGTGACCAGACTCCACATCTGGCCGCCAAGGAAGCTCCAGCCGTTATCAAATTTGGCCTGGCCCCACGCCTGGCGAAGACGGAAGGTGTAGCTATTCGTCTGCGTGGCAGTGGAAGTGACGCCGGCGGAGAGGAAATCACCCGACACGTAGCTGGAGAACTCTACGTTCTTCAAACGCCCGTCGACGTAAATTGTTGGACGAGACTGACGGGCTGAACCGAAAAACTCAGACAAGTGGCTTTGAGAAGCACCCGGCATGGTGAGCGAGTTGAATGGGGTGGTCAGGTCTGCGCCGAGGGCTCGCGACCGCCGCACGAATGCAGCTTCCGCGAATCCGCCCGGTGTGATGGTGATTCCCTTGAAGTGAATGGATATGACGGGGCTCTCCAGCGGGTTGGTGGAGGCCTGCGCAGGAGTATCTTGCAAGTTGAGGCCGGGAGCGTTTGTGCTGTCCTGCTGAACCAGAACGGCGTTCTTGAGCTCGCCGGGCTGTTGCCGCGAGACCGGCTGAACTTCAGGCGCACCGGTTTCGGTGGCTGCTTGCCGCGCTTCCTGGCGGGCTTCCTGCTGATCCAGTCGCAAGGTGAGCCGCTCGATAAGTTGTTGCTGCGCGGCCAGCGCACCCTTCAACGCCTGAACATCCGCAGCGGTTACCGGCTGAGCCGGCGAGGTTGATGCCGAGGTTTGAGCCCAGACGCCGGCGGAAAGTGCCACCAGCGTCAGAGTGGCGAGAAATACGTTCTTAATGGGTTTCATGGAAGTTGGATCCTCTCCTTTTTTGGGTTTGGCTAAACCTAACTGTTACCATTATCACAATCGACTTACTAGAGATTCTGCAAATAATTATTCGCTCGGATGGAGCGAACTGGTGGAAACTTCCTGAGCGAAGAAATTTTCTTGCGACCGTTCCCTATCTCGACGCCGCCGGCTTCGATTCAAATTACCCTGATACTGAAACGATGCAATACACCGGACGCATCAACTCCCAGTTGGCCCATCGCCGTCATCGAAACTCATGGCGATGTTGGCACTCCCAGCGCGAGTCCCATCCTATTCACGCTTCTGCCCTGCGACGACCATGGGCAGGACGCTTCCCTTTTCCTTTTCCTTCTTTTTGGCCGTACGCTTGCCCTTGGTGGAACGAGGCGTGGTACCGGAGATCAGGTCCGCCAAAGTGGTGTTTTCCAGAATCTTTGCGGCGGCGTCGCGCACGTCGAGAAATACCTGGTAGAGCTTGCGGTGGGGCAGATCGCGGTCGATGAGCACGCGCAGTTGTTCGGCGTCGGCAAACGGGGCCACCGGGCCATCGATCAAACGCATGATTTCGCTCAAAGGAATGTTGGCGGGCTCGCGGCGCAACTGGTAGCCGCCCTTGGCCCCGCGCACGCTCTCGACCATGCGGGCGTTCTTCAGTTCGAGGAGGATGAGTTCCAGAAATTTTTCTGGAAGATCTTCTTCGTAGGCGATTTCGCGAATCTTGATTGCGCCCTGGTGGTGATGGCGAGCGAGCATCATCATGGCCTGCAGCGCGTAGAGTCCCTTTTGCGAGATTTTCATAGCGGGCGACTATACCATAAAGTCCATTGTATTAGTAGACTTTATTGACGTAACCAGGCTTGGCAGCCAGGATTCCACTTTTTCGCGGGGATGGGGATGGTTTCCTAACGCTAGGAAGCTCAATCGCTTGCGGATATTTCCAAAGAGCGGCAAAGAGGATGGATGTGCATCTGGTTGCAGTTCGAGATTGTGCGGAACTCGAGAAGACCCCGGTGAACCTACGGTGGTGAGTCTGGTCCGACGCGCAGCACTTGCAGGGTAATGTTGTCGGGACCGCCACGCTGCCGAGCCAGCTTTACCAGGACGGCACAGGACTCGGCGGGGGTGTTGGCGCTCACGGCCGTCTCCAGTTCCTCCTCGGTGACGACGCTCCAAAGGCCGTCGGTACAAAGCAGGAGATCGTCTCCCTCGAGCAAAGCAACACTCTGTGGGGCGGTGTCGACTGCCAGTTCCCTGCCCGCTCCGAGCGCGGCGGTGAGAATGTGGCGCTGCGGGTGCTTCTCGGCATCTTCGGCGCGGACGATGCCGCTTTCCACCAGCCGGCCCACGTAGGAGTGATCGCGAGTCAGGCGCAGGATGCGCGCATCCCGTACCAGGTAAAGGCGGCTGTCTCCTACGTGCGCGAAATAAAGCTGGCGGCCGCGGAGGACGAAGGCGGTGCAGGTGGTGCCCATGCCCTGGAATTCGGGATGCTGCTCGGCGTACTCTTGAATGCGGGCGTGAGCTGTTGCAAACGACTCGACCAACGCCGCCTCGGGATCGTCGCGGAAGGCCCGATCATAAACTTCGCGAACGGTCTCAACCGCGAGGCGGCTGGCTTCCTGGCCGCCCTCGTGGCCGCCCATGCCATCGGCAATGACTGCCAATCGTCCCTTGCGCTGGAAGTCCTCATCGGCCGCTGGCTCCCAATAGAGGTAGGAGTCTTCGTTGTTTTCGCGCTGGCAGCCTACATCGCTTAGGCCGGCCACTTCAATTCCGGGTTTTACGTTCATGCAATCGACAGACACTTCAACAACCTCGGCCGGCGCGCGGAGACGATCAAAAATAACAAGCGGGAACGCCGACTTCCTGCCGGGAAAACCGAAGCCGCGATGTGCCCCGGCCATTATAGACAAGAGACGGCGCAAAAGGGCAATGGCAGGTTCGAGTTTCGGAATTCAGGAAAAGAAAAAAAGCCGCAACGACTCGCGGCTTTCATCCTGAACGTTGGGAGTCAGATGCGAGCACTATTTCGCAGAATGCTTATCTTTATAGATCTCCTTGCTGGTATGGTTCTGCTCCTTGTTGAGCTGTCTCTGTTCGCCCTTGGTCAGGTGACCATTGTGGGCGGCCATATCAGCCTTCTGCTGGTTCTCGATATGCTGTTCCTGCCTTTCCACGTGCGCAGCCTGCCCCGGCGTCATGCTTCCGTTCTTGACGCCGTTCGCGATCCGGTCCTGCTGATTCTGTTCGCGGGCATTGACTTCGTTGACGCGGGGATGACCCGGATCGACTTGCCCCGGTCCCGCGCCGGATGTGTTGCTGTCTTGGGTTTGAGCAGAGGCGGCGCCGACAAACATGAGACCACCCACTGCCAGGACTAACAGTGACTTCGTGATTTTGTTGATCATGCGAAACTAAACCCCCGCGTCGAAGTTTAGTTGCGGGCTCCCGACACCGCGAATTACGAAGGTGAATATTCTACTGAGGAAAAGCTGAGACGAAACTGGGGGTAACCGACGGGTGGTTACCAGAGTCACTCTCATCTTGCAATCGGCGTATAATTCGGCCCGGCGGTATTTGTAACAGTCTTTCGGTCGCTGTGACTTGCTCAACAGAGTTACTGGTTTGCCGGTCGTGCGATCCGAACGTTTCTAACGTAGTTGAGAAGCAGTTTCAACGAGGAGAACACCAGATGAAGAAGCTGATGACTATTTGTTTAGCTCTCGGCCTGCTAATGTGCAGTGTTGCAGTAGCTCAGGACAGCATGAAGCAGGACAACATGAAGGCAGGCAGCTCCGCGAAAGCGGTCAAGGTTACAGGCAACATTAGCGCCGACGGAAAGACGTTTGTCGACAAAGACGGCAAGAGTTGGACCATCCAAAACCCGGATGCCATAAAAGGTCACGAGGGACACCACGTGACCCTGAGCGCGCATGTTTATGCCGATAAGGGCGAGGTTCATGTCATGTCGCTCAAGATGGCGAAGTGAATCATCGCGCCGTCTGCCGGGCCAGCGTTTATGCTGGCCCTTTTTTTTCGGCTCTGGAGGAGGATTGGAAGAATGTATTTGCGGGTCGGCAAATTCATTCCGGCACACTTCCTCACTTTTGGCATGGGCAGAGCTTTGGTCTCGGCAGATCTTTGGTCTGGGCAGAGCTTTGGTCTGGGCAGAGCTTAGGGTGTAGGATGCTGTTGGCGTTCGCCGAAAGAGTATACGCCCTTATCGTAATCAGGGATTTATAGGCAGGCTCGGGCACGAGTCTTCAAGCGCGCGACAAGAAAGCCTGTGGCGCAGCCGATATTGGTTCCCGGCCAGCCGTGAGGAGGATCCGTGCTACTCGAACTGAAGAGCATTATCCCGCCGCGTCGCGCGACCCAAGTATTTTCGGCGCTGTTTCTGCTCTTAAGTGCCACGCCGGGAATATCGCAAAAAAACCAGGACAGCAGCAGCAGCGACCTTCCAGCGTATGACACTCACACGGAGATGAAGACCAAGGGAGTCGTGGACGAAATAAACGTGCTTCCTTTGGGAACCAAGAAAGAGCTTACCGAATTGATCATCAAGAGTGGGAGTGACAAGGTCCACATCTATGTCTGTCCGAAGACCTTTCAAGAGGAGATCGGGATCAGTTTCAGCAAGGGCGACGAGATTGCCGTGACGGGTTCAAAAGTGAAACGGGAAGCAGGGGATGTGATCCTTGCGCGCGAACTGGTAAAGGGCACGGATACTCTGGTGTTTCGTGACGACAAAGGCGCACCTGTGTGGAATTTGCGCACCGGTAAATGATAGGGTGCTCAAGGGGTTTTCATGAAACTTACGGACACGATTGCATTGGTTCTAAGTGGCAAGACCGACAGCAGGGTTCTCTCCACAACGCCTGAGCAGTCCGTCTATGAGGCGATTGAGAAGATGGCGACGGAGGGGGTGGGTGCATTGCTGGTTATTTCGCAGGGCAAGCTGGTTGGCATCCTGTCGGAGCGCGACTATGCGCGCAAGGTAATTCTGAAAGGCCACTCTTCGAAGGAGACTCCCGTCCGCGCCATCATGACCTCGCCTGTAGTTTTTGTGACTCCGCGGCACACGGTTGACGAATGCATGTCTATTATGACCAAGAACCATTTCCGCCATCTCCCGGTGATGGGCGAGAATGACACTGTGCTGGGGGTGCTTTCGTTGGGCGATCTGGTGAAGTGGATCGTCTCTGACCAGGCCGAAACCATTGACCAGTTGGAAGGCTATATCACGGGACGATATCCGGGGTAAGAGCCGCTAAGACATCAGTGATCCCCACTCAATGCCCCACACATGAGACGCTCTTCCGGCGTTAGTTCGAGCGTGTAGCCGGAGTGGGCGGCATCGTCGTGGAACATGCGCACGGTCTCCAACGAGTACTCGTGCAAATCCTTGCCAACCAGGCTGATCTTCTTGAGCACGTCGGATGTAACAGTAATAATGTGGCAGCCAATTTCGTCGGCCTGGAAGATGTTCAGGAGTTCGCGGGGGCTGGCCCAGACAAGTTGGGTGTTAGGCTCGGACGCCATCAGTTGGAGCGCGGATTTCATGAGAGGAATGGGATCGCGGCCAGTGTCGGCGACGCGTCCAGCAAAAACTGAGATGTACGAGGGCGCGCCTCCTTTAAGTGCTTGCGCGATATAGCCCACTTGATCGAGCGCGAGCACCGCAGTCGCGTTCACCTGAATGCCATCCGCACTTAAGCGGCGGATGAGGTCATACATGGGTTCGCGGCGGGTATTCGTCACCGGAATTTTTACGTAGACGTTCGAGGCCCAGCGGGAAATTTTGCGGGCCTGGCGCTCCATTTCAATTTCATCATCGGCGAATACTTCGAAGGAGATAGGACGGTCGGAAATGTGCTGAAGAATTTCCCGCGCGAAGCGCTCGTAATCGGTGACGCCCGCTTTCCGCATCAGGGTTGGATTCGTGGTGAAACCCTTAATGTAGGGTTGCCGATAGAGCTCGATCATGCTGGCCTTGTCGGCTCCGTCGGCGAACACCTGAACCCGTAATTCAGACACGGACTTCATCTTTATTGTGAGACTCCTTACCGCGAGACTCCTTCAAACTGGAGCTGATGATCCAGTCGGCGGCTTCGCGGAGCGATCGCACGACGGCGTCGGGAGGTTGCGCCGGCTTTCTCTCCCGGTAATCGTAATCGATCAAAACTGTTTTGCAACCCGCGGCGTGGCCGGCATCAATGTCGCGCCAGCGATCTCCCACGAAGAAACTTCGCGAGAGATCGATGTTGTGCTTGCGCTGGGCCTCGAGCAAAAGTCCAGGCCGGGGCTTGCGGCAAGTGCAATCGTCCGCATCATCATGGTAACAGACGAAGATATCGTCGATCGGTAGAGAAGAGGCCAGCGCTTGGTGGATAGCTTCGACGGACTCGCGTGTGTGGGTGCCGCGGGCGACATCGGGCTGGTTGGTGATGACGAAGAGACCGAATCCGTGCGCCTTCAGGTCGAGCAATGACTTCGCGACCTCGGGCAACAATTCGAGTTCCTTGACTCCGGATGGCGGAAACGGTTTGCCGTCGCGTACCACCGGGCGGTTGAGAACGCCGTCGCGGTCGAGGAACACCGCCGGGCGGAGTTGCGGGCCGGAGGGCGCGGTCGACTCCCATTTGGTCTGCTGCTGCTTGACCACCGGGTGCGAGACCAGCAGATGCCAGACGATTGCCTGGAAAGCTTCTGTGTGCGGCGTGATGTGGGCCGGATTCACCGTGGGAATAACGATGCAGACATCAGCCACTTTGGCGGTGTGGCCGCCATCGCGGCCGACGATGCCCAGGATTTTCGCGCCCGCGGATTTTGCGTGTTGCAGAGCGGCCACCAGATTGGGGCTGACATTCTTTTCGCGATCGCCGCCACCGACCGAGAGGACGAGGACAAGATCGTTGGCGCGCAAGCGGCTAACCCGCAGCCAAGCCTCGAACACCGTTGCCCAACCTTCATCGTTCACCCGCGCGGTCAGTTCCGCCACGTTGTCAGTGGGCGCGTAGGCCTCGATGCCTGCGATCTTGCGAAAATCGTTCACCGCGTGAGAAGCGTTGGCTGCACTGCCTCCCACGCCGAGGATGAATAACCGTCCTCCGGAAGCGCGGGTCAGAGCCAGCAACGAGGCGGCATCTTCAATGTTCGCAGCGTCCAAGCCGTCGATTACCTCTTTGGCTTCAGCGAGGAACTGTTGCGCGAATGTATTCTTTTTCGTCATGCTTACGATTCTTGATTTACTTCCCGGGCAGCCAGGAACTCGGACGTCTCCCGCAGTCCCGCTGGCGACCCGATCTCATAAAACCGCTCATGCACTTCGAAGGCCGCGAGCTGTTTGCGTTGCAGCAGATCCGTGTAGAGCTCGGTAAGATCGCAAACTTTGCCGGCCGGCAGGTTTTGGAACGCTTCGGCGCGAAAGATTCCGAGCCCGTAATCGATATAGCGCATGCGCGGAGTCCGATTTTCCTTGCTGTACGCAAGAATCCTTCCTGTTTCTAATCCGCCGCCCTCAAACTCGACGTTGCTGGTGTCCCACTTCCCCTCGTTGCGAAAGACCGTCATCATTCCCAACACGCCTGTGGACTCGAAGGCGCGGGCAACGGCGGCGTAGTCGCAGGGAAGATAAGAATCACCGTACATCACAAAAAACACCTCCCCTAACTTTGGCAGGGCATTTCTGATCGCCCCGGCAGTGCCTAACAAGACAGGTCCGTCGAAGGAGTAGTCTACCTGAAGGCCGAGGGCTGAGCCGTCGCCGATGGCACGCTGGACGAGTTCCCCCAAGTGTCCCACGCAAAGCACTACTCGCCGGATACCCTTCGACTGGAGCAAGCGCAGTTGATGCACGGCGAAGGGTTCGCCGTTCACCTCCAGCAGTGCCTTCGGCACTCGGTCGGTCACGGGACGCAAACGGGTAGCAAGGCCACCGGCGAGAATCGCAACTGTCAGCCCTGGATGCGACGAGCTTGGATTCAACGAAGCTGAATTCAACGAGCCTGAATCTAACAAACCTGGATTCAACGAATTCTCCTACGAATGTGCCACCACCGTGGTTCCGGCAAAGTCGAACTGCATACGAACCTCGCGCAGGCCCGCATGACGCATGACCGCCCTGAGGCGAGTTTTCTCTTCCGTGTAAAACATCAGAAATCCGCCTCCGCCGGCGCCAACGAGTTTGCCGCCCAGCGCTCCATTGGCTCTCGCAAGTTCGTACAGCTGATCGATTTCACTGCTGCTCATGCCGGGAGATCGTTTTTTCTTGTGCTGCCAATGCACGTTCATCAGATCGGCAAACTTGTGCAAGTCAGCGGCCAGCAGCGCGTCACGGCTTTCCATGCCCAGCCGCTTGGTGAAGTGAAGATTCTCGATCATCTCAGAGTTGTTCTGTTTGGTTCTTAAGTCCTGGTCCCGGAGAATATCGGAAGCGTTGCGGGAGCTTCCGGTAAAGAACAAAAGGAGGTTGTCTTCGAGGTTCGCCAGAGTTTCGGTCGGGATTTTCAACGGTTCGACGAGCACGCGATCATCCGGCAGAAACTGGAAACAGGTGATGCCGCCAAAAGCGGCGATGTACTGGTCCTGCTTGCCGATGGGTTCGTTGAGCAACTTCAGTTCGATGTGGCACGCCTGCTCGGCGAGGTCCTGGGGAAGCACGAAGTCTCTTTTCAACGTATGCAAAGCGCACAATAAGGCGGTGGTGAAGCTGCCGGAAGACCCCATTCCTGTACCGGCTGGAATGTCGGAAAGGCTGACAATTTCAAGGTAAGGCCCGGTCACTCCGGTTAACTTCAGCGCTTCGCGGATAATGGGATGCTGGATCTCATCAACGCGCTCCACATCTTCGAACCTGGAGTACTTGACGATAATCCGGGGACGAAAGGCTTCGTTGATGGTGATGTAGACGTAGCGGTTAATCGCCGCGGAGATGACAAGGCCGGTATGCTGCCGGTAATAGGAAGGGAGGTCGGTGCCGCCACCGCCGAGACAAATTCTCAGCGGACTCCGGGTGATGATCATCGAGCGGAACCGCATCCGGGGCAATACGCATTCGCAGGGATCATCCTTAAATGATATGCGAAGCGGCTCCTGCAGGTCGAGTGCAGGAGCGCGTCACGCCACTCTTTATTATTATTATTATTCCACCTCAAAATCAGCAGTGCGAGTTTTGCTCGAGTTGCCAGCCGAATCGACGGCCCGTAGCTTCATACTGTAGGAACCGGGGTTCAGCGAAGCAACGGGCAACTGGAGTCCCAGCGCAATCACCGGGTCGCCAGCCTTTCCCTTGGGTATCCGCCCGCCAACGCGGAGTTTCTCCTGTCCGCTCTTGCGCTCCACAACGATTAGCTCGTAGGCAACGTCGGGAGGATTGGGGTTTTTGAGCAACGGTTCGTAGACCTCCGCATAGATGCCGGCCATGTCCGTCTTCCTGAAATGATTGGACGCGGACGGCGAGACCTGCACTCCCTGTACCACCAAAGGTGTCCGGTCTTCCAGCAGTTGGCTGTCCAGACCTGTTGAGATGTCGGAGGCACGGCGAAGGTCGTTGCTCAACGCCACGCCGCTAATGCTGAATTCCTGACCCCGGTAGGGATCGATCGAGAGTGGCGTTTCGAGTTTGCCAAAGGTCTCGTTACCGGAACTGAACACGACCTTTAATTTGTATTCGCCGCAGGCGACGGCGAACTGGTTTTCGTAGCGATACGGCTGTTTCTGGAATTCCTCCACTTCTTTCTTGCCGTCAAAGTCGAGGTTCAAGGTATCGCTGAAACGTGCGGCAATCGACTCGTCGGGCTTGTAGGCGATACCTAGTATGTTGACAGCGGCATGTTGCTTTCCTTTGACCTTTTGAAACTTGAGGGACGCGGAGGGAATCTCCAGGGCAAGATGGACCTGGGCCGTGTTGGGCGAAGTGTAGAAGAAAGGCGCTTGCATCAGCGCCGTGACGTTGCCCTTCATCTCTCCTGCGGCGCGACTCTCCAGGTCTTTCTCGACCGGATTGCCAGCCAGAAGATCAGTTGGCCTGACATTGCAGTAGCCGCTACGAGCACGAACCGTGGTTCCTCCGCGCTCCGATTTGACCTTCAGGGTGTGACAACTCCCTTCGGCCGAAACTTCGGGCTTATAACCCAGAAGGTAATACTGGTTTTGATCCTTGGAGATCCTTTCCAACCCGCCCAGTAAATCGTTGGTGTTGAGGATGACAAAGCCACCGGTGCCATCGGCGAGTTGATAAAGAACTTGCTGATTATCAGAAGCACTGGGAGGAAATGGCGGAACAATAGCCCTGGGCTGAGAGTAAGGAGAGTACAGGCCAGTGTTGGTCCCAGTTGTCGTAGTTCCTCCGCCGGTCTTGCCACCTCCGCCTCCGCCGCCGCCGCCGCCAGTAGTTCCGCCTCCACCACCCTTGCCGCCGCCACCGGTTCCGCCACCACCGGTTCCGCCGCCGCCTGTTCCGCCCCCGCCTGTTCCACCTCCGCCATGACCACCACCTCCACCTCCACCTCCGCCGCCGCTGCCACCGCCGCCGCTATGTTGCGCGGGAAATGCAGCAGCTGGTTCGGCAAAGACAGCCAGCCGGAGGATTGGACGATCAGAGCGGTTAGCCGAATATTGAAATGTGGCTGGAACGAGCCTTCCCAATGGGGAATGAATCGAAGGCTGGAAAAGTTCTCCTTGGGGTCCGGTTAAAACCGGAGCCACCAAACCACGAACGTCGATGGGATAGATAGCGACGTTCGACTTGTTGCACGTGTCGATGACCGCAGTCAGTTCGGATTGGTATTCCGGGTTCAGCTGGAAACCGGAGGTTAGCATCACGAGGGTCTTGCGGCCGGGGACGGTGGAGAGATTTTTCGCCAGGCTTCGCAGAGCGAGCAGCACGCTGTGTACGCCGAAGTCGGCTTCGGCATTACCCAGAGACGGCCCTGGAGCTGAAGGCACCAGGGACGCAACCATGACGGGTGATTCTGCGTTCGGCGAGACCGCAGATCCTTTTAGGCCCATCACTACCTGCTTCAGCCGGCTGGCATCGGCGGTGAAGTTTTGCGAGATATGCACGGTGCCGCCGAAATCTGCAATGGCGATCAAACGGCCGGGGCCGGCATTGGCATCGATGAATTTGGCGGCCGCATCCCTGGCTATGGCCTGATCACCAAAGTCCATGGTGGAGTTATCAAAGAACAGGACCATGTAGCGCGGCTGCGAGGTGGCGGGGGATCCCGTGCTCTCCTGAAAGGAGAAACTGGTAACGGCTTGCTCCTTGCC
>CAWKKK010000026.1:0-92263 GCA_963850165.1 uncultured Acidobacteriaceae bacterium
CGCAGCTAATTCGTCGAGCAGAGCACCGTCAACAACGTCGCCAAACAGATCCATAGCATCGCGAACCCCCATACCGGCACCCCATACAGAACGGCGAAGACGTTCATGCCCCCCGCTATCGGCGGGGCGACGGCCAGCGCGGCATTTGTCCCGAGAAGTCCTGCAGCCGTGATGGATTGGCCGAGCGGGCCAAGTACGATCCACAGTGTCGGCACCCTCGCACTCCCTGACGTGCCGTAGTAAGCGAGCCGACTCCAGATCATCGTGATGATGATCAACGACGCGATGAGCGACAACCCGAACATCGCATAGCACCCGTAGAGCAGGGTCTGTCGGCCGCTACCCGGTGCGATGTGTCCAATCAGCAGCGCTCCTGCGGCCGCCGACACCATCGGCGGTACGACCGGCATCAGCCAGCCGCCGAATGCGGCGTCGGGTTCGACGTCGTGCTGAATGAACATCAGATAGGGAATGGAGATGGCGGTGAAAAGACCGCTCAATTGTGCCCGCCGTCCACAGCGCCCAGTCGAGATCGACTGCAAGCACCTCTCCCACCAAGTCCCGACCGATCAGCACCGATCCCGTACCGACCGTGAGCAGTGCCATCGGAGCCGCACCGTAGAAATGCGCCATCTGCGGGTTGCGGGCATGCCTGCGGGCCACCGTCGGGTGCCGTAGCCAGTGACCCCCCACGACGATGATCAGCACGATCAGCAACACCGCGGCGAGCACCCAAACCGCTTCCGCAAATGCGCGAAGCCCGTGGATATGCACCGGCAGAGTCGCGGCCGCATTCGCAACGATCCCGGTTCCCATGACGGAGGCAAACCAGTTGGGCCCCAGGCGACCCAACACGCTCGGTACCGTCGGATCCTCGCCCAGCTCTGTGGTGGCCATGACCTCGCGACGCTACTCCGGGAGTCCTATACCCACTCCAGAAGCAAGCTCCTCGGTCGCTGTCGGGACATCATCCCGCCGTTACAACGCTTGCTCCCCCGCCTGGTATCGATGACCGCGGGCCACTTCCCTCAACCGGGCGCCGCCGGGCTTCCGTGCTATGGACGTCATGTCGTTGCTCGGGTTGAATTAGATACCGAGCAGATGACACCGAAGAAATGGAAATCCTGCCGTGCGCACCGGCATCACCAGCCTTGCAGGCACTCTGGTTAGCGCCTCGGTGGTGCTGACCGCCGCAATTATTTGCGCTGGCGCGGCAAGCGCCGACCCAAGCCAGCAGGATCAGTTTGTGGCGCTGCTCGAACAGGATCAGATTCCCCTCATGGATAACTTGTCTGCTCTCGTCGCCCGAGCCCATCAAATTTGTGGCGAACTCAATGGCGGCGCCTCGGTCTATACCGTGGTAGACGAAGAGATGAACGGTATGTTCGAGGAAAATCCGGCTTACCGCCAAGAGTCCGCTCGGGTTCATAGAACTGCGGTCAGATTCATCGCCGTGTCAGCGGAAGTCTACTGCCCAAGCCATCTTACCGATCCATATGTAAGCGACGACGTCGGCTTCTCTATCCTTGGTCCAGTGTCAGGAGCACGTCACCAGACGTAGACGCGGATTCGCGTTGTGGGGCAAGAGAATCCCCGCGACACGCTTCAGCGCGCATTGCCCCGCGGGCCGTCTGCGTCCTCGCAGATCGAATGTCGTTGGTGCGATCTAGAAGTCGTTCGATGCTGACCCGGCATCCGGCACGGTCCTAAGCGAGTAGGCGAGCGGAGATGGCGGGCAGCTCGGCGTAGGTGGCGATTCCTGATGTCGCCGCGCAGACTGCGGGTATCGCGTTTACGAGGGGCGCGGCGGTGATGCGCAGTCCGATGCCGCGCATCCGCTCGGGAGTCAGGTCAGCGAGATCTTCCGCAGTTGGCAGCATGTCGACCTTCACGTACACACTCGGGTCTCCGAGGATCTCAATGCGGTATCCGTGTTCGACGGTCCATGCCGGGTCCAGCGATTGGGTGGCGATCCAACGTTGATTCACGGCAAGGACCTCGGCGCCGTCGACGTTGCCGTACCACTTCACGTTCATGCCGCCGACGTGCCCGACCGGTATCGATACCCCGTCGGCCACGACGTCGTCGGTGGCGTAGGCGAATTCGACGTCGCACAGGATCTCATCGAGGTCAATCCGCATCATCCGGGCGAAGACGTCGACGGCTTCCGCGAACACGACGGTGCCGCGACGGACGTCGTCGGCGTGGCCTGGGTCGCCCTGTGGCCGGCCCCAGCCGACGGACTGGAAGTTGGCGTCACCGATGAACTGCGACACGTCCACGGACTCCGTCATCGACGCTTGCGGACGTTGGTAGAGATGCCGCTGGAGATGGCGGCGACCATCTGGGCGAATCCCGGGTTCATGCCGCTGCCGAATATCGTCGCATCGCCATCGCGGGCCGCGGCTTCGATAGCGGCGCGATCGCTGCCGGACAGGTTTATGCCCGTCAGGAACTCCGCGCTGGTAACGATGTTGACGCCCGCCCGCAGGATGCGTTGCACCTCGACAACGTCGAAATGCAGCGGCGTGTAGATGATGCAGTCCGGTTGGAGCTCCAAGAGTGCGTCGACGTCGTTGGTCGCGTAGATACCTAGAGTCCCTGCCGAGGTCGCACAGCTGTCCAACATCGACGCCGACCTTGTGAGGCGAATACGCGTAGGCGCCAACGAGCGCGAGATCGGGACGCGTCAACACCGCCTTCACGGCTTCGGCGGCGACATTGCCCGTCGTCCATTGCGCGACGCGCAGAACATCATTGGGCATGTCACCAACTTTCATTCCTTGCTTGAATTCGACCGCTCCAGGTACGCCACAATCGCGTCCGTTAGCCCTTGCCGCGCTAGGTCGAGGTCGTAATAACTGCCGAGCTGACGCTCCGAGGTAATGCCGCGCATCGCTCCCGGAATGAAGGTGGCGACTGCGCGCACTCGTTCTGGGTCAATGTTCAAGTCGGCGAACGCATTCTGGCAGGTGGCGAGCCAACCCCGCCCCCACGACTGGAGTTCTGCCGAAGTGCGGGGGTAAAGGCGTTCGAGCTCGGCGGGGTCGCGCGGCAACGCGGCGCGCAGGTTCTCGATCGCCCGCGAGTCGTGGCCGTCAGGCCGTCATAGAGAGTGTCGATAATGGTCGCGACTCGTTGTCGCAACGGCGCCGTGGCGTCGGTAGGCGCGAACACGTCTGCCCGGTGCTCGGCGGTGCGGTGTAGCACTGCGGCCCATAGACCGTCGGCGCCGCCGAACTGGTACTGCACCACACCCCAGGTGGCTCCGATCTGCTTTGCGATCCGATTCGCTGACACCGCGCCGGGATCCCCAGTAGCCAGTGCCTTCAGGGCGGCCTCCAGCATGTTCTGGCGGGTGGCATCACCCCGCCGGTTGGTGCGCTGAGGCTGAATGCCCGCGTCAGTCATTGTGCAGATGCTACGGCCCGACCACTCGCTGCAGTCAGATACAGAGAACATTCTATGATTTTTTCATTGAGGGCACTATTCTTTCTGCTTGGACGACACTTCGGTACAGCCCACACGCCAGTCAAAGGAGCTCAGATGGCGAAACCGCCGCTGTCGATGAAGCCGACCGGTTGGTTCCAAATCGCGTGGTCAGACGAGATCTCCGCCGGCGACGTGCACAAGATGCACTACTTCGGCCGAGAAATGGTGGCCTGGCGGGCGCAGTCGGGACGGCTGACGGTGATGGACGCCTACTGCGAACATCTCGGCGCCCACCTGGGTTTCGGCGGCCACGTCGAGGGCGAGGTCATCGAGTGCGCTTTCACGGCTGGCAATGGAACCACGAGGGACGCAACGTCTGCATCCCCTACGAGAAGCGACCCAACCGCGGACGCAAGATGCGTACCTACCCCGTGGTAGAACGCAACGAGTCGGCCTACATCTGGCATGACGTCGAGGGTCGTGAGCCGTTCTTCGATGTGCCCGACATCTTCGCGAGCTTCGAGGACGGCAGCAGTCTGGCCGACTACTACCCCCGCCAGACCCTGCACGAGCCGAATCGCGAATTGCATCCGCAGTACGTGATGGAAAACGGCGTCGACGTCGCCCACTTCAAGTTCGTGCACAAGACGCCGATCGTGCCGGTGTTCACCCGGCACGATTTCGATCAGCCGACGTCCTACGTCGACTTCACCATTACCTTCGAAGGTGACGAAAACCAATCGATCGACGACATCGACAGCAACATCCAGGCCATCAACGGAGGCCTCGGCATTGCGGTGACCAAAAGCTCCGGCATGATCGACAACCGGACCATCTCGGCCACCACCCCGGTCGACGACTACACCTCTGACGTTCGGTTCACCGTGTACATCGGCCGGGTGCCCGGTAAAGATGCCCCCGGCACGAAACAAAGGCGCGAGAGTTCGGCGAGGACGTCATCCGGCAGTTCAAGCAGGACGTCCACATCTGGTCACACCAACGCTATTCGGACCCGCCCGCACTGTCCTCCTCCGAGTTCGAAGGGTTCACCGCGATCCGCAAGTGGGCCCAAGCAATACGAAACGGAACCAAGTACAGGGAATATCCACAACGATTTGAGCAGACCTACATTCTGCGATAACCGCACGAAGTGTTCGACGAGGAGCGGCAATGTCGCTCCCATGAGTAGCGTTGATAGGACAATCACCGAGAAACTGACCGAGGCCGTCAGCAGAAGCGACTCGCCGGCTGTGAATTCGCCAATGCGATGGAAGAGCCTCAGCGAGACAGCTCCGAAGATCCCTGTTAGCAGTTCAGCGATGGCAAATAGCATGACTGGCGCGAGCCGTCTGCTACTTGAAAGTGCGCCTCCGGCCAAGCTTCCAAGTCCCAGTCCCAGCATAAAACCGCTAACCACGATTGTGACCGACTGAATATTAAGGCCATAGATGGCAAACAGCGCCCTTTGCCAGACTATCTGATAGATGAGCGCAGGAAATCCGGAACAGAAAAACAGAAAGTGAAGCCAGGGAATGGGTCGGCCAAGGTTGTACCTCTTCACCATCGGAGCTGCTCACCTCTTAAACCATGGGCCATGCAGCCGTCGAGCTGTCCGGAGCGCTGCAGCTTTCACGATATACTCGATGCCCGAGCACGTCCGTGCTTGAAATCAAATTGACCATTAACAGATCCGGCACCGGCCCGATTCTTCCTTATCCCGCGCAGATTCCATCATCAGTCTTCCTGGTGCTGGTCGTCGCGTACACGGCGATTGCCCCGAATTTCGATCAGCCATTCATTAGCTACGCCTTCGCGGGTGCGGTTGTTTTTCTGGTGGTCGCACGTGCGGGAATGCGCGCCTGGGCCATGGCAGTAATCGCGGCCCTGGGCTTCAGTTTATGTCATAGATTTTTTCCCCAGGGTGGGAATGTTGCTGGTTTGTCGCTGAGTCTCTATGCAGGCATGCTTGGACGCGGTTGCCTGATGGCTCTGGGTTGGAAGACGGTATGGGCGACACCTAAAGAAAGCGGGCGTTTCCTGAGATGCACTCTGGTCGCGGCCGCCATCGTCGCGTTTGTTCTCGCTTCTCTGGTTGCACTGAACCTCACGGTGAGTGGGCGCGCGCGGGTGCTTGATTCTTATCTGTATGTATTCGACGGCAGTTTGGGTTTTCAGCCCAGTTTTGTGCTTGGACAAATCTTTGCGCGCTGCAGGCCGCTCGCCTCCGTGGCGCGAGGCAGCTATTTTGCCCTTCCGCTTGTCATCGCTTTGGCCAGCGCTGGCTATTTAAGGTCCGGGTCGCCTTGGCGGCCGCTTGCAATCCTTACGTCCGCGGG
Organism: uncultured Acidobacteriaceae bacterium; assembly: GCA_963850165.1. Taxonomy (GTDB): domain Bacteria; phylum Acidobacteriota; class Terriglobia; order Terriglobales; family Acidobacteriaceae; genus Sulfotelmatobacter. Next base: position 5,769 of record CAWKKK010000026.1, read on the forward strand.
TGTGCTCGGCTACGTTCTGTACTGGGTTTTCCCTGCGACCGGACCTCTTTATGTGGCTGGGGGGACCTTCCCAAATCTCCCACACTCGTTTGCCACGCTGGGGCAGATGCACCCACATCCGATCACGCTGCCGATCCCGGCGCCGCGCAATGCGATGCCATCCTTGCATATGGCATGGGCGTTGCTCTTGTGGTTCAGTTGCCGGCCATTCACGCGCCTTTCGCGAGGACCCGCCCTGGCCTATGTTCTCCTGACCGTTGTGGCCACGCTGGGAACGGGGGAGCACTACCTGGCGGATCTGGTGGTGGCACTGCCGTTCGCTCTCGCGGTGCAGGCGCTTTGGACGCCTTCGCAGCGAATTACGCGCTACGCTGCGCTGGCCGGCGGAACGAGCTTGACGCTGATCTGGCTTCTGGCGCTTCGCTACGGCTCGGAGATCTTCCTATTGACGCCGATCATTCCCTGGGCATGCGTGATTGCATCGACAGCTATCTCGTTTGTTCTGGAACGGTTTCTCTGCTTTCCGCAACCGTCTCGTCCAGCTGCAGAGGACGCGAGCAGACTTCAGTAAGGCCCAAGCCGCAGGTATAGACGAGGTATATCGGGAGGTCGCGGGACTGTACAACGTAAGTGCCGCTGGCCACGGCAGCTACGTCGGCGAAGTCGTCTAAGACAATTCCGTTGCCCGGCGTGGCGCGGATGCGAAACTGCCGCGAAGACGGCTCATAGTTTGCGTAGCTCAAGCAATGGCCAATGCACGCGCGATCCAGGTCATGGTGGAAGCAGAGCGAATACAACGACGGGTCGGGAAGGATGCTGACAACACGCCGTCCCTGAGGTAATGCGCTTACCGCTGCATCCAGTTCGTCTCCCATCTGGTTGAGCTTTCGCTCATCGGCGTACAGAAGCGTGAAAAACAATACGGGGACCACAGCCAAAGCAGCTCTCGTCAGGCGGGTGGTGGGAGCGGCCGCGAGAAGCGCGCACATCGAGAGACCAGCCGCTAACGACAGGCGTTCGGCGATGAAGCCGAGGGGATGTCCGAACTGGGGAAACATCACGCGGTCGGGGATCAGCACTACGGCGGCCGCGTTCAGCAGCCAAAGTTGAAACGGGATCGTCAGGAACAGATGTGAGAGGCCCATGTCTTTAACCAGCTTGCGGAGCAACAGCAACCAGATTGACAGAAGGGCGGCGAGTGGGAGCACATACTTCAGGCCAAAAAGCGCGATTTGGTTTGCCCCGGTAATCATGGTCGCCTGATTAGCAGACCAGGAACAGACGTATCGATGAGTGAGAATGTAACGAGCAGTGACAAGAGCTGCTAATCCGAGCACGAGCAGTAGGGGCCGGCTCCTTGGCTGCAGCCGAGGCGCAACCGCCTCGTATGCGGCTGTGCCCACGGCCCACACGACTGGGAAGGGATGGGCGATCCAGGCCACGATCAGGAGCGGGGCAGTTATAGCGTGAACTCCCCATCCTTTTCCCCAAGAGATCGCGAGATACCAGAGGGACAAACCCATCGATAGATAGAAGTTGAAGAATCCCACGTGAAAGATGAATCCGTGGGCGAGCATCGCGACACAGGGTGCGGCAAACGACCAATTCACGCTCGCCACGCGGAAGATATAACGGATGGCTCCCCATCCAAACACCAGGACTGAGATTGACACGGCAAAACGTTGCGCGGGATCGGGGCCCACACGCACTAACAGCCACTCCAACATCAGATCGAACAGAACGTTGTTCGATTGCGAAGAAATCCAGAGGCCCGGCGCTTTGCCTTGATGGATCTGACTAGCCAGCCATGCGTTGTAAATATGGCTCGACAGATCTGCCGACTGGATCCGCGATTGCCAGAAGCAGGGGATCAATAACGCGATGGAGAACAGCGGAATCGCGATCCAGTTGCGGGCCCTGTGCCAATACAGATTTGGTCTCCCGAAGCGCATACCGGGAGCATTCTATCTCTCCGGCTTCGAGATCGGGTGCTTTCTGCGGCAATCCGTTTACAATCTGGATTGATCATCGAGTACGGGCAATTCTTCTTCGGGAATCGTCGTTTAGGGGTCAAGAAATCTGTCACAATTAGATCAGCAGCGACGAAATCTGCGAACTAGAGGGTGGCAAACGTGAAAGCAAAAAGAGGTGTGATCGGAATTCTCACCGGTGGCGGCGATGTTCCCGGCCTGAACCCCGCCATCCGCGCCGTAACCATCCGCGCGATGCGCGAGGGTTGCCAGGTGATTGGAATTCGGCGGGGGTGGGCCGGGCTGGTCGACATCGTCCGCGAAAAGGACTACGACAATACCGAGAACTTCCAAACCCTGTCCGAGGATCTGGTCAACCGCACCGGCCGCACGGGCGGAACGTTTCTGCACACCTCTCGCACCAACCCCACGAGGGTGGAGAAAGCGCGCGTCCCTCCACATCTGCAATCCACTTACAACGCCGAGAAGAACGACCTGACCGCGGAAGTCCTGAAGAACCTGGATTGGCTGGGCATTGACTACCTCATCCCGATTGGCGGGGATGACACGCTGAGCTATGGCGTACGGCTTTATCAGGAGGGCGTGAAGGTGGTCGCAATTCCGAAGACCATGGACAATGACGTACCCGGCACCGACTACTGTATCGGCTTCAGCACTTGCGTGACACGCACCATTTCCATGACGAACAGCTTGCGCACCAGCGCCGGCTCGCACGAGCGCTTCATGGTGCTTGAAGTCTTCGGCCGTTATGCCGGGTTCACCGCCATGCTGCCTACCATGGCTGGAGCAGCGCACCGCTGCGTGATTCCGGAGCACCAATTCGACATCGAGCGGCTTACCGAGTTATTGGTTTCTGACCGCAAGAAGAACCCCAGCCACTATTCCGTCGTCCTGGTTTCGGAGGGAGCGATGTTTAAGGGGGGAGAAATGGTCTTCGAGAAGGAGACCACGGATGCCTTCGGCCACAAGAAACTCGGCGGGATCGGGGACCTGGTGTCGGAGAAACTGAAGGAGCTTTCTCCCAAGTACAACAACGGTAAGACTATCAATACGCTTACTCAGAAGCTCGGCTACCTGGTCCGCTGCGGCGACCCCGACGCAATTGACTCCATCGTTCCGATGGCCTATGGCAACCTCGCGTTGGACCTGCTCCTGGGCAGGATCCACGGACGGCTCGTGGTCCTCAGGAACGGCCGTTACGACAACATGCCCATCGACACGGTTACTGCCTCGAAAAAAGTTGTCAATGTAAAGGAGCAGTACGATACTGACCGCCTCCGGCCCCACTATAAAAGCTTCGAAATGAAGCCGCTTTTCATCATGACCAGCGAAGCGGGATAGGACTCATCAGGCCGCGTGCTCTTGCAGCGGCGAACTGATCATAGCTTTAACTCTTGAACCCGATGGCAGCGGTTTCCATCTGGTCGTGGACCTCTTCGGCGCGGCGGAGAGCGGATTGCACGTTGTCGCAGATATTCTCGGCTCCAACCACCTCTTCAAACTCAGCCTGATGAATCAGGCTGGCGGGTTGCTCGCGCGCGCCGCAGAGAATCAAGGTTCGATTGCTGGCGTGCAGTTGGCGGGCGACTTCCTCGATAGCGAATAGTCCGGTGGCATCGAGCGCGGTCATATTGCGCAGGCGAAGAATCACGACGGGCGGCAGCGTGTGCAGGTCTTCGGTGACGGCGTTGATTTTGTCCGTGGCGCCGAACAGGAACGGTCCGTGAATGCGGAAGATGGTGGCGTAGTAAGGAATGTCTTTGTCTTGCAGGATGTGCATGCGGCCGTCTTCGACATACTCGTCGGTGACTTGGGAGACGGTGGTGGTGGCGGCAACGCGGCTGATGAAGAGTAGAGCGGCGAGGATCATGCCGGCTTCGACGGCGACCGTGAGGTCGGCGAAAACGGTTAGCGCGAAAGTGACGAGCCACACGCTGATGTCGGTCTTCGTCAGTTTCAACAGCTGAGGAATTTCGCGCCACTCGCCCATGTTGTAGGCGACCACCATAAGAATTCCGGCGAGCACGGCAAGCGGCACGTGGCGAACCAGCGGAGCGGCGAACAGCAGGATGCAGAGCAAAGTGAGCGCGTGAACCATCCCTGCCACTGGAGACTGAGCGCCGGCACGAATGTTGGTGGCCGTGCGGGCAATGGCGCCTGTGGCCGGGAGTCCGCCAAACATGGGGGAAACAACATTGGCCACGCCCTGGCCGATGAGTTCCACGTTGGGATTGTGGCGGTCGTTGTTTCGGCCATCGTTGCTCATGCGGTCAGAGACCACAGCTGACATGAGAGATTCGATCGCGCCCAACATAGCCACGGTGAGCGCAGGGCCGAGTAAGCCGTGGATGAGGTCGGCGCGGAAACGTGGGATCACGAAGTGCGGCAGGCCGGCGGGGATTCCTCCGAAACGCGAGCCGATCGTCTCGACCGGCAGTTTGAACAGGATGACAGCGGCGGTGCCGAGGAGAAAAGCGACGATCGCTCCGGGGATACGATTGGAAAGGGCGCGGCAGAGGATCATTACCAGCACTGTGCCTGCGGCCAGTACGGTCGCGGTGTAGGAAACTGTGTGGAAATTGCCTGCTAAAGCCTCGATCCGTTGCCAGAAGACGCCGGGGACTTTGGTGAGCTGGAGGCCGAAGAAATCCTTGATCTGAGTGCTGGCGATCAGGATGGCGATGCCATTGGTGAAGCCGATGACGACGGGGCGCGGAATAAACTTGACCGCCGTCCCCATCCCGGCGATGCCCATGATCATTAGCAGGACGCCGGCCATCACTGTGCACATGAAGAGGCCATCGACTCCGTGAAGCGCAACAATGCCGGAGATGACCACGACGAAAGCCCCAGTAGGCCCGCCAATTTGCGTTTTGGAGCCGCCCAGCAGAGAAATCAGGAACCCGGTGACGATGGCGCAGTAGATGCCAGCCTGCGGGGTTAGTCCGGAGGCGATGGAAAAAGCCATGGCCAGCGGCAGGGCGACGAGGCCTACAGTGACGCCGGCGATCAGGTCGTGGAGAAATTTGTTGGCGTTGTAGTCCCGCAGACAGAGGACAGACTTCGGGAGCCAACGTTCGTCAAGGAAAACATAAGCCATTTTCTTATTATGCGGTATGCATCGGCAAAAAAAACAAAATCGATAACGGTAGAACTCACAAAGGAACATGGCCCACATTGCGCTGCGGGCCAAGTTTCGGCACAATGCTGCACTGAATGAATAAGACTCTGGCGATTTTGGGATGGGGAACGGTTGCATTGCTAGGCGCTGTAGCGGTGGGCACGGTCGCTGTACGTCGCGGCGAACCCATCAACGCACTTTGGCTGGTGGCGGCCGCGACATGCTGCTATGCGCTCGGCTATCGTTTCTATAGCAAGTTCATCGCGGTGAAGATTCTCGCGCTGGATGGCCTGCGGGCGACTCCGGCGGAGCGACTAAAGAACGGCCGCGATTTTCTCGTGACCAATAAATGGGTGGTCTTTGGACACCACTTCGCGGCGATCGCGGGGCCCGGACCGCTGGTGGGGCCAGTGCTGGCGGCGCAATTCGGTTATCTTCCGGGGACGATGTGGGTGCTGGCCGGCGCAGTGTTCGCGGGCTGCGTGCAGGACTTCGTGATTCTTCTTTTCTCCGTGCGGCGGGACGGCAAGTCGCTGACCGCGATGGCCAAGGACGAAATCGGGCCCGCCGGGGGATTCGTTGCGTACGTGGCGGTGATCGCGATTCTGATCATCCTGCTGGGAGTGGCGGCGCTGATCGTCGTGAACGCGTTGAAGTCGAGTCCCTGGGGCACGTTCACGATCGCAATGACCATGCCGATCGCCCTGCTGATGGGCGTTTACCTGAGGCGGATTCGTCCGGGGAGAGTGCTGGAGGTGTCGGCGCTGGGATTTGTTCTGGTGCTGGCGGCGATTTGGGGCGGGCAGTATGTTTCGCAGAATGCGGCGCTGGCGCTGGTGTTTACACTTAGCGCGCCCACGCTGGCGATTCTGATTATGGTTTACGGGTTTGCCGCGTCGGCGTTGCCGGTGTGGCTGCTGCTGGCGCCGCGTGACTATTTGAGTACGTTCGTGAAGCTGGGAACGATCGCGCTCTTAGGTGCGGGGATCGTGGCGCTGCATCCCACGCTGCACATGCCGGCGCTGACGCGGTTTGTCGATGGCACAGGTCCGGTATTTGCCGGGAAGATATTTCCTTTTGCCTTCATTACGATTGCCTGTGGAGCGATCAGCGGATTTCACGCTCTCATCTCAAGCGGAACGACTCCGAAACTGATTGCGCGTGAGACCGAAACGCGCATGGTGGGATATGGCGCGATGATGTGCGAGTCGGCGGTGGCGGTGATGGCTATCATCGCAGCGTGCGTGATGCAGCCCGGAGTGTATTTTGCGATCAACAGTCCGGCGGGCATCGTCGGGCAGGCGCCCGCAACCGCGGCGGCGACCATTTCTGGTTGGGGCTTTCCCGTAACCGCGGCGGATATGCAAGCGCTGGCACACGCGGTCGGCGAACTTACGCTTTACAACCGGACCGGCGGAGCACCCGCGTTTGCCGTGGGCATGGCGAGCATTTTTTCTCACAGCTTGGGCGGCGAGACGTTGATGGCGCTGTGGTATCACTTCGCCCTCATGTTCGAAGCTCTTTTTATATTGACTGTGCTCGATGCCGGGACGCGAGTCGCGCGCTTCATGGTGCAGGATGCGCTCGGGCACGTGTACAAGCCACTAGGTCGCACGAGTTGGTATCCGTCGATTCTGGCGACCAGCGCGCTGATCGTCGGGGCGTGGGGATATTTCTTGTGGCAGGGCGTGAAGGATCCGCTGGGTGGAATTAATTCCCTATGGCCGCTGTTCGGTATTTCGAATCAATTGCTGGCGACGGTGGCCCTGTGCGTATCTACAACGATCAATATCAAGATGCATCGGGCGAAGTATGCGGCGGTGACGCTGGTGCCTTTGGTGTGGCTGGTGGCGGTAACGTTTACGGCATCGTGGCAGAAGATGTTCGATCCCAATCCACGAGTGGGATTTCTGGCGCAGGCGCATGTGCTGGCAGCAGGCCCAGTTCCACTTTCGGACGCGACGGCGCGGCTGATCTTTAACAACCGGCTGGATGCGGCGGTCACGGGAGTACTCGTGGTGATGGTGACGTTGGTGCTGGTGGAATCGCTGCGCCAGTGGCTGGGAATTCTGAGCGGGGCGAGAGAAGCGCGAGTGAAGGAGTCGCCGTTCGTGAGGACGCGACTGGCGGAGGAACAGGGATGACGCTGATCGTTTCCACTTGGCATATTCTCGTGGCTGCCCTGCGGGAGATTTTTGATGAGGCCGCGTATGCGCGGTTTCTAAGCCGGGCGGGGATGGCTTCGTCGAGCGCGGCCTATGCGGCATTCCGACGGGAATTCGAAGAGGCGAAAGTGCGGCGGCCGAAGTGTTGTTAGCTTGCTCCTTGTTAACTTGGTGAATCTCCTCCCTAGGAACTGCGCGATTTCCGCGCTACACTGCAGTCACATGCGAGTTCTCGGTATCGATTGCGGCGGGGAGTACACCGGCTATGGCGTGGTGGAGATGTATTCCGGTGGCCGGCTGGTGTGCCTGACGTGCGGGGCGATCAAGCTTTCGCCGCGGGATCCGCTGGCGCGGCGTTTGGCGCGCATCTATGACGAACTTGGCGTGCTCATCTTGGAACATCATCCCGATGAAGTGGCGATCGAAGGAATCTTCCACGCGCTAAATGTGAAGTCGGCGTTGAAGCTGGGGCAGGTGCGGGGAGTGGCCATGCTGGCGGCGGCCGCAGCCGGCTTGGAGGTCGCGGAGTATTCTCCGCTGACGATTAAGTCGTCGGTGGTGGGATATGGGCGGGCGGAAAAGCAACAGGTGCAGCACATGGTGACGCGCTTGCTGGGACTGGCCGAAGCTCCAGAGCCGATGGACGCCTCAGACGCACTGGCCATCGCGATCTGCCACTTGCATACTGCAGGCACGATGGAACGGCAGAGAGCCGCGGCGCGGTGATGATTTGGGCAAGTCTTGTCGGAGCATTTTCGATTCGACCTTCTTTGATTCGAGCTTTTCCAGTTCCAGACATGCGGCCCTGGCGGGTGTTTGCCACGGGAATGCTGGCCGTGGCCGCGATGTCCGCGCCCTTGATTTCGCAACAAGCAACGATTTCACAACAAGCAACAAGCGGCGGGGCGGTCCCGGCCGCATTGGTTACGTTTACCCTCGATTTTCCCCAGTCCAATCCTGAGCATTACTCGATTGCCGTGGACGCAACCGGACACGCGCGCTATGAGTGCACCGGAAAGGTAGTCGAGGATGCTGAGGCGGAAGCCTACCGGGCGGAATTCGAGGTGTCGGCGGGGAATCGCAAGCGCATCTTCGAGTGGGCGAAACAGGCGCAATATTTCGCGGGCGAGATTGACTCCGGCAATCACAAGGTGGCTTTTACTGGCACAAAAATACTGAGCTATCAGGACGGCCAGCGCTCCTCTACGGCCAGATACAACTATTCGAATTCGGCGGCAGTGCAGCAGTTGACGGCACTTTTCCAGAATATGGCCGCGACACTGGAATATGGGCGGCGGCTGGCATACTACCACCGCTATCAGAAACTGGCGCTGGACGAGGAGTTAAAGCGCATGGAAGCGCAGGCGAAGAGCGCCGAACTGAGTGAGATACAAGGAGTCGCGCCCGTTCTGCAGGAGATTGTTGATGATACTTCGGTGATCAATGGGGTGCGGGCGCGGGCGAAGGAGCTGATCGAGATGGGGAGCGGCGTTGGCGCCGGGCATAAATAGGCCGGGCCCGCCCTTAGCGCATTCATAGCGCCCAACATCCGCCAGGACGATTTTCTGTTGCGCGCCGCTAACGAACCACTATGCCAGCGTAGCCTACGACCAGATCACGGTCGCCGGAGATCTCACCGGAGGTGGCGTATCTGACCAGCTCGGCAGAGGTTGCGCCGAGTTTTTTCACCGCGGTCAGCATAGCGACTGCCGGACCGAAGCCACACATGCTGATGTGCTGCTGAGTGACCACATCGTAGAGGGCGCGGGCGTCGAGGGCGAGGATGGGCTCAATCGCGCTGTGGTCCTTCACCCGGGTGATCGCGTCGGATTCGTAATGATTCATGTCGCTGGAAGCGACGATCAGGACCGCGCCGTGGTGCGCTGCAATCATGTCCCCAATCGCGCTCCCGAGTTGCTCAAGAATCTCAAAATTCCCCGTGCCCACGGCAATGGGAACAAACTTAAGCTGGGGTTGGAGCGTTTGCAGAAAAGGCAACTCGACTTCAATGGCATGCTCGCTGCGGTGGGCGGAAAAATCTTCGTGCAGCAGTGGGCAACGCTGCTTCAGGGCGCTAGCGAATTCGCCGTCGATGGCAACGTTACCCAGCGGCGTCTCCCAAGCGCCTTCGCTGACGATCGCCAGCGCGCGGCCCATGCCGGTGTGGTTGGGACACATCACGAGGCAGAGTTGAGGAATCTCCAATGCAGCGAACACTGCGCCCGCCACGTGCCCCGAATACATGTAGCCGGCGTGGGGAACGAGGCAGCCCAGAGCGCGAACAGCTTCCGGCCTGGGAGTCTGCGACAGGTAGCTGTGGACTTCCTCGCGGAGAACCTTCGGCTCGCGCGGGTAGAATCGTCCAGCGACCGCGGGATGGCGAATTGAGGTCGCGGACATAGATATTGACATTCCTCGCCGCAACGGAAGTCAGTACTCCAAGAGCGCTAGCTGAGGTTATGCTACGAGCCATCGTGCGAGTTTCGCAAGGCGCGAAACAGCGCAGCGCTTTCTTCCAGAGTCAAAGTTTCAGCGCGGGCGGCGGGTTTAACTTTCGCCTGGGCCAATGCAGCGCGCAGGCGAGGTTCCGGATAGTCGGACTTGAGATTGTTCCACAAGGTTTTGCGCTTCTGGCCAAAGGAAAGCTTAAGGAAGTTGACGAAGCCATCCGTGCCGCCATCGCCGTCGAGACCCAGTTCTTTCTGTCGCGGCGCCATGGTGAGCCTTAGCGCAGTGGAATGCACTTTGGGCGGCGGCGCAAACGCTCCCGGCGGGAGCGTGAAGAGTTTCTCCACGCGGGCGTAAAGCTGCGCGGTGGCGGATAGCAGGCCATAATCGCGGGTGCCGGGCTCGGCGGCGATGCGATCTGCCACCTCACGTTGCACCAGGATGACGATACTCTCAAAATATTTCGAGTACTCGAACAGCCGAAGAAGAATGTCGGAAGTGATGTAGTAAGGAAGATTGCCGATTACCTTCACCGGCTCGGGCTGGAATTCGATGCCGGGACGGCGCAGGCCGGGCTTGGGGCCGAACAAGGAATCGAAATCGATGGAGAGAATATCGGCCTCGATGATCTCGACATTGGAGAACATTCCGAAGCGGAGGCGAAGCTGTGCGGCCAGTACGCGGTCGATTTCCACAGCGATCAGGCGGCGGACGCGCTTGGCCAGAAGGGAAGTAAGAATGCCGCGTCCGGGACCGATTTCAAGCACGGTGTTTTGCGAAACCTCGCCGAGAGCTTCGACGATCTGCAGGGCGAAGCTGTCGCTGGTAAGGAAATGCTGTCCCAACTTGGGCTTATGTTGAGGACGGCGAGCGGACACGACCTTCGGCACGTTGACCCTCATTTCCTCGGGCATATAGACTGGCTATGTCCCGCAACATATTCCATCATAACGTGCGCCCGCGAAAAGCGGGTCTTGCCCGGGAGGGCTTCATGCATATCGCATTCGTAGCATCGGAAGCTGTACCTTTTTCAAAGACCGGCGGATTGGCCGACGTGGTGGGCGCATTGCCCCGCGCACTGGCTTCGCTGGGGCATCAGGTCAGCGTGTACTTGCCGCGTTATCAGCAGACCAAGCTCACTGAACCGGCGACCGTGGTGCGCAGCATTACCATTCCTTTTGACGACAAGTACAGATTTGCCTCGGTGGTGACGGGTGGAAGCCATTCCGGAGTGCGATTTTATTTTATCGAGTGTCCTGAGTACTTTGATCGCGATGCACTTTACGGTACAGCCGCGGGAGATTATCCCGATAACGCGGAGCGTTTTGCGCTCTTCTCGCGCGCGGTGCTCGAGGCGACAAAGATTCTGGGCGTTCCGAACGTTTTCCATTGTCACGACTGGCAGTCGGCGCTGGTGCCCGTGTTGCTGCGCACCGTGTATGCCGAAGACCCCGCGTTCCATGACGTGGGCACGGTGTTTACCATCCACAACATGGGCTATCAGGGACTGTTCCCGCCTGAGACTCTGCCGCTGCTCATGCTGCCCTGGGACCTGTTCACCATGTCAAAGATGGAATTCTTTGGGCAGGTGAACTTCTTGAAAGGCGCGCTCACCTATTCCGACTTCATCACCACGGTGAGCCGGAAATACAGCCAGGAGATTCAAACCGCCGAATATGGCTTCGGACTGGAAGGCGTGCTGCGCGACCGTGCCGCCACCGTTTCTGGAATCTTGAATGGCGTGGACTACGACGAGTGGAGCCCGCAAGCGGATAAGTTCACCGCAGCGAAATATTCTCCGCAGGATCTTTCCGGCAAAGCTGTGTGCAAGCAGGATCTGCTTGCGGCGTTTGGCGTGAAGAATGCCGATCCGAAGATTCCCGTGATCGGCATCGTCTCCCGCTTCGCCGCGCAGAAGGGCTTCGACCTGATCGCGCAGATCATGGACCGGCTGGCGCGCGAAGAGATGATCATGGTCGTTCTCGGCTCCGGCGATAAGCAGTATGAAGAAATGTTTGCCCGCCTCAATAAACAATTCCCCAACAAGATCGCGTTGAAGGTGGCTTACGACAACGCTATCGCGCACAAGATTGAAGCCGGCTCTGACATGTTCTTAATGCCTTCAAAATATGAACCTTGCGGGCTAAATCAGATCTATAGCTTGAAGTACGGCACCGTCCCTGTCGTTCGCGCCACCGGCGGCCTCGACGATACGATCGAGCCCTGGGACGCGCGCTCCGGCAAAGGCACGGGCTTCAAGTTCACGGAATACAACGGCGAGTCGCTGCTGCTGACCGTTAAGCAAGCGCTGCAAGCGTTTCGCGATCAGACTTCCTGGCAGGTTCTCATGCGCAACGGCATGAACAAAGATTTTTCTTGGAACGCCTCGGCGCGGGAGTACGGCAAGATCTACGAGCGCGTGAAGCAGATGCGGAGCGCGGCGCCGCTGCAGGAAAAAGTGCTGGTTTAACTAATCCCCAATTCCTGTCATCCCGAGCGAAGCGAGGGATCTCGGTTTCTGCTTACGCCAGCATACTGTGAGGACGCGGGCAGGAACCAAGATCCCTCGCTTCGGGCGGATGACAAAGCGGTAAACGCCCTCAATCTCCTCGTTTGCCGTGGTAATATTTCCGCAGCGCAAAAGGGCGCATCCGGTCCGCGGAAAGGACAGAAGTCCACCTGCTCGTAACAACAACCCAGCTTCACGAACTTACTTTCTGCCCGTAAATGCGGACCTCGGGCCCATGAAAGGAAGTTCGCTATGCCGGTACGCCGCCTCCCATCGCATCCCAACCTCGATCATCTCAAGTATCAAGCCAAAGACTTGCTGAAGGAACATGCCGAGCGTGACGCGGGAGCGGCCCAGCGCGTCAGGGAATTTCATCCGCGCTACCGTCGCGCCACCGACGCTGAGATTTTCGCGGCTCACCTGAAGCTCAGTGACGCGCAACTCACCATCGCCCGCGAGTCTGGATTTCCAAGCTGGGCGAGGCTGAAAAGGCATATTGAAAAACCGACGCTCACGGATCACTTGAATCTGCCGCACCACGAACGAATCGAAGACCCTGCTTTTCGCCGCGCCGTAGATCTTATTGACGTAGGGGACGTGCCAGGATTGCGTGGTTATTTGAAGCAGCATCCGAAGCTGGTGCATCAGCACGTGCCGTTCGAAGGTTGGAACTACTTTCACAATCCCACACTGCTGCAGTTCATCGCCGAAAATCCAGTTCGCCACGGCAAGCTGCCGGCGAACATTGTCGATATAGCCAGGGTGATTCTCGACGCCGGCCCCGCGCAGTCTGAACTCAACGAGACGCTCGTGCTCGTGGCCACGGGCAGCGTGCCGCGGGAATGCCGCATGCAAGCTCCATTAATCGATCTCCTCTGCGATTACGGAGCCGACCCCGACAGCGCCCTCCACGCGGCGGCGTTGCACAACGAGATGGAATCGGCGCACGCCCTAATCGGACGCGGCGCACGGATCGATCTTCCCGTCGCGGCCGCTCTAGGACGCGCCGAGGACTTCCGCCGGCTCCCTCCCGACGCTGGCAAAGACGGCCGCCATCTGGCGCTCGCCCTCGCGTCGCAATTTGGCCATGTCGAGATCGTTCGCTTGTTGCTGGACGCGGGAGAAGATCCCAACCGCTACAACCCGGTCGGCGGCCATTCGCATTCGACCCCGTTGCACCAGGCTGCCGCCGCCGGCAACGAGGATATGGTCAGGCTTCTAGTCGAGCGCGGCGCAAGATTGGACATGGAGGATATCCTGTGGCACGGCACACCCGCCGGGTGGGCAAGGCACGAAGGCAAGTTGAAAGTTGAGCAATATCTTCGAGCGCGGGAACCAAAGAGTAAGCAACAGTAGTCGAGCGTGAGCCATGTTGTGTTGACGGCGCGGCTGTTAGAATTCGGCTATCATGGCCGCGACGTCACCCATCCCGGCTTTCGCCCGCACCATCTTCCACGTCGACATGGACGCCTTCTTCGTCTCCGTGGAGGAGTTGTACGATCCTTCGCTGAAAGGCAAAGCAGTAGTCGTCGGAGGCCAGCGCCACGAGCGCGGCGTAGTTTCGGCGGCATCCTACGAAGCGCGCAAGTTCGGAGTGCATTCGGCTATGCCGCTGCGCACCGCCGCAAAGCATTGTCCTCACGCCATCTTTGTCGATGGGCATCCGGAGCGTTATCGCGAGTGTTCGGAAAAAGTCTTCAAGGTGCTGACGGCATTTTCGCCGCAGGTGGAGATGGCTTCAATCGACGAAGCCTACCTTGACATGACGGGAACGGCGCGGCTGCACGGTCCGCCGCTGAAAGCCGCGCACAAACTGCACCAGCGGATGAAAGATGAAACGCAACTGAATTGCTCAATCGGCATTGGATCATCGCGCCTGATTGCGAAGGTTTCGTCCGCGCAAGCCAAGCCCAACGGCGTGTTGTGGATTGTGCCGGGAGAAGAATCGAAGTTTCTAGCACCGCTAGAGGTGCGCGCGATTCCCGGCGTCGGCAAGGTGATGGAGAGCCATCTTCACGAACTAGGGATCAAGAAAGTAGGAGACCTGGCGCGGCTGGAAGAATCTGAACTCGAAGAACGGTTCGGCAAATGGGGACTGGCGCTCGCGGGCAAAGCGCGCGGAGAAGATGCAGGCGGATGGTTCGACACGGAAGTCGGCGCCGACACTGAAGCCAAATCGATCAGCCACGAGCATACCTATAACGAAGATACGGCCGATGCGAATCAGCTTGAGGCCACACTGATGCGGCTCTCTGAGATGGTGGCACGGCGCTTGCGGGAAGCGAAGCTCCACGCGCGCACCATTCAACTCAAGCTGCGTTACAAAGACTTCACTACGATCACGCGCGCTCATACTTTGCCGGCGCCCACTCAGCTTGACGGCGAAATCTTTGAGCAGGTGCGCACGCTGTTTCGCAAGAACTGGAGGCCGAACAGTCAGGTGCGGCTGCTGGGAGTGCAGGCGTCTTCGTTCGAGGCGCAGGTGGAGCAGATCAATTTGCTCGAAGGCGGCCGGCAGCAGCGTTGGAAAGACGCGCTCGCCGCCGCCGATCGCCTGCGCGACAGGTTCGGCGAATCGAGCGTCAAGCTGGCCGCCGGGCTGCGTGGGACCTTCCGCGAACGCACCCATGAAAACCCGGCGGGGCTGCCGGGCAAGGGCAAGCCGAAACCCGAGTAGTCCGAGAAGTTGCCGCGGAAGTTGACCGCACTACCGCTGGCACACTAAGATTTCCCGTCACTCCTCAGTGATCAGCCATCGTCAGGAGTTCAAAATGCGCCCACGTCTTCGGGAGATGTTCGCTCTCGCCGTCTTTTTCTTGTCGCTTGTCTCGCTTTTACCCACAGCCTCTGCACAAAGTGATCCTCCGCTGCTGTTGCGTTTTCCCACGGTCAGCAGGACGCAGATCGTCTTCAACTACGGCGGTGACCTCTGGATCGTTAGCCGCGAAGGCGGCGATGCGCGGCGGCTTACCTCCGGAGCCGGAGCCGAAATCATGCCCAGCTTTTCTCCCGATGGAACCATGATCGCCTTCACCGGCGAATACGACGGGAACCGAGACGTATACGTGGTTGCGGCGACTGGCGGTGTGCCGCGGCGGTTGACTTTCCATCCCGCCGATGAATACGTTCTGGGTTGGACGCCCGACGGCAAGAAGATATTGTTCGCGTCCTGGGGCAGCAGCTTCCGGCACTTCGAGGACCAGCTCTATACCGTGCCGGTCGAAGGCGGATTCCCCACGAAATTGCCGATCCCGATTGGCGAGGAAGCCCAGTTCTCGCCCGACGGCACGCATCTGGTATACGTTCCCCATCTGCAATGGGAGGCAGCGTGGAAGCGCTACCACGGCGGCCAGACCACGCCCATCTGGATTGCCGATCTGAAAGATTCCAGCGTGGTGAAGATTCCCCGCGATAACTCGAATGACCACCTCCCCATGTGGGTGGGCGACACGATTTATTTTCTTTCGGACCGCAACGGACCGGTGAGTTTGTTTGCCTATGACACCAAGAAGCAAGGCGGTGTCGGAGGCCCTGCACAGCGACGGGTTGGATTTCAAGACTATTTCGGCGGGGCCGGATGCCATCGTCATCGAGCAATTCGGCGCCATCAAACTCTATGACCTGAATACGCACCAGGCGAAGAATGTTTCCATCCACGTCAGTGGGGATGTGGAAGCGGTGCGGGCGCACTTCGCGAAGGTGGAATCGAAGCGCATTCAGAATTTCGGCATTTCGCCCACGGGTGCGCGAGCAGTGTTTGAGGCCTGGGGAGAGATTTTCACCGTACCCACCGACAAAGGGGATATTCGCAATCTGACGCGCAGCCCGGCGGTGGCGGATCGCGATCCGTCCTGGTCTCCTGACGGAAAGTCGATTGCATACTTTTCCGACGACTCGGGCGAATATGAATTGTGCATACGCGCGCAGAACGGCCTGGGCGAGGTTCGGCATATCAATCTGGGAAATCCGCCGTCTTTTTTCTACACTCCCACGTGGTCGCCCGACAGCAAAAAGATTGCCTACTCCGACAAGCGGTTGAATCTGTGGTATGTCGATCTCGATAAACCTCAGCCAAAGCTGGTCGACACTGATTACTTCGGAGGCTTCGGAGCGACACAACTCAACCAGACCTGGGCTCCGGACAATAAGTGGATCGCCTATACCAGGCAATTGCCCAGCGGCCTGCATGCGGTATTTGTCTACTCGCTCGATCAGGGCAAGGCATTCCAGATCACCGATGGCATGAGCGACGCGCTGTATCCCGCCTTCGACAAGAACGGAAAGTATCTCTACTTCACGGCATCGACCGATGTGGGGCTCTCCACCGCGGGACTCGACATGTCGAGCGAAGAGCATCGGGTGTCGCGCAGCGCGTACGTGGCAGTGCTCAGCAAGGATTTGCCGTCACCGCTGGCGCCGGAAAGCGACGAAGAAAAAATCGGCACAGACAAAGACAAGGACAAATCTTCCGAGAAAGATAAGGACAAAGATAAGGACAAAGGCAAGGCAAGCGACAAAGCTGCCGCCGACAAAGACAAAGACAAAGACGCGCACAAAGACGATAAAGACAAAGACAAGAACAAAGACAAGAAAGAAGAGCCCGTCGTCGTCAAGGTTGACATCGAGGGGATCAGCCAGCGCATTCTGGCTTTGCCGATTCCCGCGAAGAATTACATCAACATGATTTCGGGGAAGTCGGGCATCCTGTTCCTCCAGGAGGTCGCCGGCGCCTTGAGCGAAGAGGATTATCGAAACCTGACGGGAACGATCCAGAAATTTGATTTGAGCAAGCGCAAGGTGGACAAGTGGGTCGAAGACGTGAATGACTACACGGTTTCTTTCGACGGCACAAAGATCCTCTACCGCAAAGGTGAAGCGTGGGCGACGGCGTCGGCCGATGACGCGCCCGCTCCCGGAGGTCCGCCCAAGCCCGGCGTGGGCCCGCTCAAGCTCGACGGCTGGGAAGTTTATGTGGAGCCTCGGGCGATGTGGAAGCAGATTTATAACGAGACTTGGCGCATCGAACGGGACTTTTTCTACGATCCGCACTACCACGGTCTCGATCTCGACAAAGCGAAGAAGAAGTATGAGCCGTATCTGGAGGGCATCGCATCCCGCGGGCGAACTCACCTACCTCTTCGAGGAGTGCCTCGGCGAAATGACAGTTGGCCACATGTTCGTCGGCGGCGGAGAGACGCCGGAGACGAAAAAAGTGAAAGGCGGATTGCTGGGCGCTGATTACACTCTGGAGAACGGCCGCTATCGCATTGCGAAAGTGTATGACGGAGAAAACTGGAATCCGGGCCTTGCAGGCTCCGCTGACCCAACCGGGCGTCAACGCCAAAGCCGGCGACTACATTCTCGCGGTCAATGGACGCGATCTGCATTCGCAGGACAACATCTACAGCTTCTTCGAGGAGACCGCCGGAAAACAGGTGGTGCTGAAGATCAGCGCAAACGCCGACGGCAAGGACAAAGACAAGGAAAAAGACGCGCGCGAAGTCACCGTGGTGCCGGTTGATAGCGAGGAGAACCTGCGTCATCGAGCGTGGATTGAAGGCAATCGCCGCACTGTGGATCAGGCCACCGGAGGCCGCGTTGCCTACGTCTACGTTCCCAATACCGCAGGCGGCGGCTACACGAGCTTTAATCGCTACTTCTTCTCTCAGGTGGGAAAAGAAGCCGTGATCATCGACGAACGCTTTAACGAAGGCGGCCAGCTCGCCGACTACATCATCGACTACTTGCGTCGGCCCATCGTGAGCAAGGTGGTGACCCGCGAAGGCCACGACTGGTCGAGTCCTTCAGAGGCGATCTACGGGCCGAAGGTGATGATCATCAACGAAATGTCAGGATCGGGCGGCGACGCGCTGCCGTGGTATTTCCGCAAAGCCGGACTGGGTCCGCTGGTCGGCAAGCGAACCTGGGGTGGGCTGGTGGGAATTGGCGGATATCCCGAACTGCTCGACGGCGGCTACGTCACGGCGCCGCGCGCCGCGATCTACGGCCTCAAGGGCGAGTGGGAAGTGGAGAATCATGGAGTCGCTCCAGATTATGAGGTCGAACTCGACCCCGCCGCCTATCGCAACGGACACGACGCCCAACTCGATAAGGCAATCGAGGTTGTGATGCAGCAATTGAAAGAGCATCCGCTGCCGCAGTACAACCGGCCGGCGTACCCGAATTATCACGAGAAGGATGGGCTGGGAGCGAAGTAAGTAAGTTGCGAGTACCGAGTACCTAGTACCTACTCGAACCCGCATTTCTCTGTACTCGGGACTAGGTACTCGGTACTCACAAGAAACGAAAGCCGGGTATCCCGGAAGCTGATTCCGGATCCCGGCCCTCGTCTTATTGCAACTTGAACTAGAGCCTTAGTTCGCGCCTGGAGTTGTGTTGGCTGCGGCGGTGGCCGGCGTGGTGCTCGGTGTTGCCGAGGCGCCGTAGCGTGCCAACCGCGGATAGAAGGGCGTGACTTCAAACGGCATCTTGTCGCGCGCCGAGGTGATGGCGACCGGAGCCGTCTTCACCATTTCTGCCTTGTCGTCCCAGGGATTGATCTTGACGCGCCCACCGAGCGGGAGAGCCGCAACCTGATCCAGTTTGTTGTTGTCCAGCGCCGGGCCCTTGCTGGCCAGAGCGGCAAGCCGGTCGATGCTTCCGTTGGATGCGAGCGAATTACCCAGGTGCGTAGTCAAAAGAGCGTTGAGCTGAGGAGCGCGGGCTTGCAGCGCCTTCAGGAACAAGCCGACGTTGTCGAGCTTCTGCGCGTAAGGCGAGTTATTCAGCAAATCAACAGCCTTCTTATCGGCTGCGGTTTCCTCTTCCGGAATGTGCTTGAATCCCAGGTTGTTGTAAGTGGAATCGTCGGAGAACAGCATGCGGTCGTTGAAGGCATACTTGCTGCCGAGATTGTGGCCGAGCACGATGTGCGCGAGTTCATGAGAAAGCACCGCCGCCAGGCTGGCCTCGTCGGGAAGCACGTCGATTAATCCCCGGCTGATCACGATGGTGTTGCCCACGCTGAAGGTTTCGAGCGGTGCCGTGAGCAGCACCCGAGTGCGTACCGGACGCGGCAAGTCGATGTTGTTAGTGACCTCCAGGTTGTTGACTACGGTCTGCAGAATGTGGTCCACGTCGCCTTCGGGCGCAAGCAAGCCAGCGCGGGTGAGGCGCTCGATCACGTTGTCTTCCGCCTGTTGCTGCCATTGCCGCTCGGCCTGCAGCGGAGACGCATCTTGTGCCGCGGTGCTCTCATCCTTCACGCTGTCCACGCGAATCTGCGTGAGTTCGTCGTCCTTGTCGCCCTTCTTCAGGTCGTAGCCCCAGATGCGCGTCTGGGCCTTGAACGCCATCTTGTTCTTCACGCCAGCGCTGAAGTCGCCTTCTTCGCTGTAGATGTAAGCCGGCACCCAGTAGCCCGGAATCAGGTTCAGGCGCCAGCTATCCATGTGGAAGAAAAATGAATTCTTCGGCGCTGGAGCGTAGGTGCCGTTGAGGCGGACAATGTTGTAATCCTGATCTTCCACCCAGACGCGGCCCTGGAATCGTCCTTTACCGGAGCCCTTCTTGGGCTGGACGTCGAATACCAGGCAGCGCACGTCGCCAAGAAATTCCCGGCGGATGTAATGGAAATCATAGTGCGAGCGGTCAAAGTCAGTGCGGTCGGCATAAACCATCCAGGAAAAGCCCAGAGGCTGGTACTGCACCTTGAAGAGCTTGTTGAAGCCGCCCATCAGGCGGGTCTCCATTCCTTTGTCCTGCTCCTTCAAGTAATCCTTGCGGTCGACCGATTCGCCCATATCCATGCGGCCAAGAAAGTAGTGGTCGGCGCTGGGCACGGGACCAAGCTGCGGATCCGCGGTCAGGTTCTGCAGATAGGTCTCGACCACCGGAGTGCGCGTGGCAAGCGCCTTCATGAGCCCGTGTTCGCGCTCGATGAAGCGATCGACCACCTGATCCATCGTGGTGGGCTGGGGCAGTGCCGACGGAGTTGGCGCCGGAGCGGTTGACGCCTGCGCTCTGCGTGGCTGCGGCAGCGTCAGGCTGCGTCGACGGCTGTGACTCCGCTGGTTGCTGTGCAGCAGCGCTCACCGAGACCAGCAGTGCGGCTGTAAACATCCATTTCCAAGTACGCATGACTCTTTATCTCCAAGGTTGAAGCAATGTCTCTTTAAGAACTTTTTGTTTCCGTGAACCTGATTGCCTCAATTCGCCTCGCACCTTCGTCACCACGAAACGAATCTCGTGACCTAAAGTGTTCCTGGCACGCGAACTTTAGTACGCCATCTGAAACGTCACGTGCACGATCGCTGTCGAATCCACCGGCTGCCCCATGCGCTGTGCCGGCTTGAAGCGCATCTTGTTGGCGGCCGCGGTGGCGGCTTCATCCAGACCGTGACCGAGGCCCCGGACCACCCGATTCACATGCAGAGTCCCGTTGGCGCCGAACATCACTTCCAGCAGAACTTCGCCTTCCAGCTTCAGACCCCGAGCTTCGTCGGTATAGACCGGCTGCGGTTTGAACGTGATCTCCACCGGAGTGGTTGCCGGTCCCGCTCCTGCCTGCGCGATCTTGGGTCCGTGAACCACCTGCTCCGACGCGAATCCGCCGGTTGCAACGCCGGCCCCGCTGCTGCGGCCGTCGCCTTTGCCTCCGGTCGCGATGCCATTGCCGAAGTCGGCGCTGGCTACCGTTCCCTTGATGCCTTTCGCCCCGCCCGATCCGTTGCCTTGCCCCGGACCTGCCGGCATGTCAAACGAACCAGCCTGCGCCGCGTACAGCTTGGCGCCTTGCTTGCCCGTCCCTTTCAAACCATTGGGATCGCCGAAGCCTCCGGTCTGCACCTTCTCCACCGGCGCATTCACCGTGGGAGCGACCGAGCTGCCCGAAAAATCTCCGACATGCAACAGTTGCGGACGCGCTCCGCCCGCGGTGATCTTCAACTGCGGGGCGGCGAACTTGTTCATCACAACTTTCGGCGCTTCCACCGGCTCAGGAGCTGGTGCGCGATGCACTTCGCGCGGCACAATCAATTTCGGCTTTTTCGAAAACCGGGGCCGGAGGCAGCAGCTTCGGCTTCACCACCGGCTTCGCCACCTTGACCGGCGCCGGCTCCGGCTTCAATGCCGGAAGCGGAATCATCGAAGTGACGCGATACGTGCTTGAACTCATCCTGTCCGGAAACAGAATTCCCATGTTCACCAGCAGAAAAGCGAGCAGCACCACGAAGGCGTAGCTGGCGGCCAGCGCGCGCCGGTCAATCTTGCGCTCCGGGAGAATGCCGAGCTGAAAATTATGTTGATACGTAGCCATGTATAAACTCCAAGGGGATCCTGGCCGAGGGAGCGGACCGGGACTGGAGTTTTCACCTTACGGGAGAACGGACAGGGGGTAAACGTGTCCACGGCTCTTGACCTAAGGTAACCGAAAAGGGCGGTTACGGGACCAAGGCCAAAACAGGCGCGAACCATGTGGGAACAGCCGTCTCGGCTGTTCAGCGGAGCGCAGCGACGCCCGTGAAGGACAGGGACTCCCGTGACTCGCCATTGACTTTGACCCTCGCTGTCATCCTGAGGAAGCGGAGTCGCACGCAAAGCCGGCGACTCCCAACGAGATTTCAGGAGTTTTCTCTGTCAGATTGGCGCCCAAGCTTTGTAACGTGCGCTCAAATCGCGGAAAGGGCACGGGCCTAACGCTCGAACCCGCGACGTCTCGCTGAATCAGCGCCGCCGAGGTTGCAACGACTCAACCATCGCCCGGATGTCACGGTTCTCGAGAACCAGGTTTCGGCGCTCTCCTGCTCCTCGGACAACGACATCGACCATGGCCGCGGCCAAGTCGTCGGCGCGAATCACTGGTTCGGGAACAGCACCCGAAACGCCGGATACACCATGCGCAGCAGTCGGTAGCTGAGATTCGGTTCCTTCCGTGGCTCCACGGGGTAGATGTACGCGGGCCGGAAGAGGTAAACGCGGGGAAAACCCGCTGCGAGCAGCGCCTTCTCGGCCTCGCCCTTGTCGCGCGCGAAGGGAATCCGACTTCGTCCCGTCGGGTCTGCGCCGTTGCCGCTCAGGAATGAGAACGCCGCGTCGGGACTGCTACTGCGGAGAACTCGCGCGAACTCGATCGTGTAGTCCACCGTTATGGTGCGGAGCTGCGCATCCGATACAGCTCCGGTATACGTGCCCAGGCAATAGACCGCGGCGTCCTGACGCGAGAGCGCCTCCGAAAGTGCGGAGCAGTCGGCGAAGTCTTGGTGCAGAACCCCTTTTCTCGGGGTTGGGTTCGCCGCCTTTCTCGCCACTGATCTCATGCATTACCTGCTCGTTCCGGATATTGGGCGCCACTGGGAACGTTTGTTTGCGGAAGCAGTGTCAGCGGTCGTGGTTGCACTCCTCACGGCGAGACTCATGCACGCTGCAGACCAGCGCCGGGAAGCTGCGCTGCTGCGGATGCAGGTCATTTCAGAAATGAATCATCACATCCGCAATGCTTTGGCTGCGGTCACCTTAAGCGCCGACTCCATCCAGAACCAACAGTGCGTTCGTGTGATCTCAGAGAGCGTTGACCGCATTGAATGGGCATTGCGGGAAATTTTGCTGCGACCGAAACCACTGCCAGAAAAAGAGCAGGACCGGTTGCGTTATCTCCACTCACAAAGCATGTCAACTGCCGTAGGCCAGGAGCATACAAATGAGTACCGTTAAAGTTCTTTGCGTCGAGAACCATGTCGAGTATCTGGATGCCTTGAAGTACATGCTGGAGACGGCGGGCTTCGAAGTTGTGTCGGCAACTACGGGAAGCCAGGGTCTCTCGATGCTCATGAAAAACCCAATCCAGGGCGTTCTTTTGGAATACGACTTGCCAGATGCCACAGGCACTGCCGTACGGGCCGAGATGAAACGGATCAAGCCTGACGTTCCGGTTCTCCTGTTTGCAGGGGTCGGGAGTCAGACGCCATTTCTGCTCCGCTTCTTCGACTCCTATCTCCGCAATGCCGACAGACCGGAGTGGGCCTTTCAAGATCTGGAGGCGTAGGTTGCACTTGCCTTGGCAGAGCACAAGTTCGCGAAGGAAACAGCAGGTGCGCCCTCGGGGCGGCTTCGCAGATTCAGCACACGGTCTACCTTACGAAAGGAGTTAAATCAACATGAAATCCACGATAGCTTCAGGAAAAACAACGGCAAGGTCCCTTTCCGGGATCCTTCTCACGGTATTCGCTGTGATTTGCCTAGCGAGCGCCGCTACAGCGGAAGAACCAGCCAAAGTGATTGCACACATAACGCTACCGGGAACAGCGGTTCGCCAGATGTTCTTGCGGCAGCACGATGACAAACGATACCTCTATCTTCAACAGGGAGCCCATTTCACATTGGTGGATGTTACCCATCCGAAGAACCCCACCATCGTCGAGCGGGTTGCCTCGCAGGGCAGCCTGGAATGGATTCAATCCGGTCTCGCGCTTACCGTAGCTCCGGAGAAGGGATCCACCAGCCAGCAGCCCAGCACGGTCGCCACGCAAGTGGTGAACGTGATGGACCTGAGCGATCCCAAGCATCCGCAGACCCTTGAAACCTTCAGCGGAGTTACGAGCATTTTGCCGGACGACACGCGGAAGTTGGTCTTTATCGCCAACAGCCAAGGCCTCACGGTGCTGAGCCACGAACAGCCCTACCATCGGCGATCGTGCACCTCCGAAGACGCGATGATGGCGGATCCGGAGTGCCGGTAGTTTCGAGGGCTGAATCGAGCTGAGAGGGATAAAACCGGGGACGGACGGGACTGGCCCTATTTTCGGGCGGCCGTAATCGCAATCGGGAGCGGATTAGAATTGCGGTCAGTCCCGTCTGTCCGGTGCACTCGTTCGAGTCACCGTCTCATATACGGCACCATTGGCGCTGCTTCAGAAGGGTCTCAAGGAGGAAAGTAAATGAATACGTCGACCCCCAACGGACGAGAGCCGCCCTCTTTCGGAATTGGACAGTTCCTGTTTGTAGCTGTCTTGGTGGTCATTCTCTTTCTGCTTGGCCAAAGCATGGTGCGTCACCGCTTCTTTCAAGGTGGCCGCGAACACCGGAATGGCTCTATCGGACAATAGGACGTATTGAAACAAGTCTTCGAATAAACCCTGGGAATAAACCGGGGACAGACGGGGACGCCCCCCCAATTTCTGAAAAGACTCGGGCAATTTTCCACAGCCCCCTTGTGACATCTGACCTTGCGCACAGCCCTCACTTCGTTTCAGAATTGTCCCAGCACGGGGAATCCCCGGCGCGGAACAGTTCATTGAAAACTAAATATCGTGCAGTAAGTCCTTTCCGCACAGGATTTTGGCTCGCAGATCGGGCGGTTTTCAGTCTCGACAGAAATCGCTGCGCTGATTCTAGAGGACTTACGCGACACCGATGCAGCTAACTCCTTTGTCCGCAAGATTTTACGGGCAAGTTGTTTAGAATCAGGATTTTATCCAGATCAGCCGCATGTAGATTTACCGCAAGTCATTGATTCTAGGGATTTAAGCGGATTCGATCCGTGATTTTTTTGATCGAAACCAGGCAAACACCGGCACGCCAGCCAGAATAACCAGCAACCCATAAAAAGAATTCGGCCAGTCTTCGCGGAAGGTGTAGTAAAGAAGAACCGCGGCCGCTGCAATGAACAGCGCAGGCACAAACGGATAACCAATCATGCGATAAGGCCGCACGGCATCGGGATTGCGCCATCGAAAGACGAAGACGGTGCTGCCGGCAATCATGTAGAAGAGCCACTCCGCAAAGATGGCCAGCGAAAAAAGCTGCCGGAAGTTTCCTCCCAGCAGCAGGAGAATGATCGAAAGCACCGCCTGCAGCACGATAGCCCCCGACGGCGTGTGAAACCGCGGATGCACTTCGGCGAGAGCCGAGAAAAAATATCCATCGCGAGCCACAGCAAAAGGCACGCGAGCCCCACTCATGATCGTGCCATTCAACGTGACCAGCATCGAGATCGCCATGCCCGCGGAAACAATGCTCGCCCCAAATCGTCCCATAACCAGCGCGACCGCATCCGAAGCAGGTCGCGGCGAGGCCGCAATCGCACTCGCCGGCAGCACATATTGCACTCCGGCATTCACCAGCACATACAACACGCCAACTGTCGCCACGCCCGCAATCAGCGCAATCGGAATATTCCGCTCCGGCCGCTTCACTTCGCCAGCAACCATGTTCAGGTCATTCCACCCGTCATATGCCCACAGCGCGGCCACCAGCGCCGCCATGAAGCCAGCGATTCCGCCCTTGGCTCCGGCGAAAGTAGTCGCGAAGTTGCTCCAGCCACGTCCGGGCGCATTCCCCGCGCCGCTGAAGCAGACCACTACGATGCCGAGAATGATGGCCACCTTCAGCACCGTGAACACAAGCTGAAACTCGCCGGCTTTCTTTACGCCAAGATAGTTCAAGACAGAAATGAGAATGGCAGCGCCAATCGCAACAAGCTGGCCCCACGTGACGGCGAAAGGAAAGGAGATGGCATGAGCAGGGAAGAAAGAAAGGATTGGGAACGTGCCCAGAATGCGAACCAGTCCCGTAGCGATCGTTGCCACCGAAGCGGGTTTGGCGATGACGAACCAAGTCCAGGCATAGAGAAAGCCACCCAGCGGACCGTAGGCGTCGCGAACATAAACATATTCGCCACCGGCCTGCGGCTTCATAGCGCCAAGCTCTGCGTAGGTGAGCGCGCCAAAAAAAGACAGCAACCCACCTACCAGCCACGCCAGATACACCAGCTTGGCCGACCCCACAGCCTGCATCATCTCGGCCGGAACCAGAAAAATTCCACTGCCGATGATGGTTCCCACGACGACAGCAGAAGCGTGGCTCACACCCAGATCACGGGCAAGCTCGGGACGAGCGGTGGTTAACTCAGGCATGGTTGGGGTGTGTCAGTATACGTCAGGGCTGTTTTCTAACAAGGAAGCTTGCTGCGTATCCCACCGCGAAGGTCACCACGGTCCCAATCATCACCCACCAGGTCCACGGGACGCGCGTTCCCCACAAATACAATTCCGCGCTGAACCCAAACAGCATTCCGACCATCGCGCCGCGCTGATTGGCCCGCTTGGTCAGCACTCCGAGCAGGAACACCCCGAGCAGCGCGCCATAGGCTACCGATGCTATTTGCAATCCCACCTCAATCACGCGCCCAACCTTGTGCAGCGAGAGCACCGCCAGTGCAAACAGCAGCAGTGCCCACACAAATGTTGAGAATCGCGAAAGGCGCATTTTTGTGCGCTCGTCGGCCTGGGGACGGAAGCGCACATAAAAATCCATGATGGAACTCGACGACAGCGCATTCAGCGCCGCGCTCAAGTTCGACATTGCCGCGGCCAGAATCGCGGCAATCAGCAGCCCGGAGATTCCATGCGGCATCCGGCTGACGATGAACGTGGGATAGATCCGGTCCGGCTTTCCAAAACTCGCCGAGGGCACGCGATAATAGGCCCACAGCATGACTCCCACCATCAGGAACAGCGCAAACTGAAACAAGATCGCCACGCCGCTTGAGAGCAGCGCGGTCACCGACTGCTTCTGGCTTCTCGCCGCCAGCAACCGCTGCACAATGAGTTGGTCGGTGCCGTGGCTGGCCGTGGTAAGAAACGCGCCGCCAATCACGCCCGCCCAGAAGGTATAAGGAATCCAAAAGCTGGAAGTGAAGTCGAACACCTGCAGTTTGCCCGCGCTCGCGGCTGCGGCATGAATCGCAGGCCATCCTCCGGGCACAAGATGCAGTATCGTCCACAAACCAACCAAAGTTCCCCCGACGTAAATCACGGTCTGCACTACGTCGGTCCAGATCACCGCCGCCAGACCGCCTTCAAACGTATAGATGAGCGTCAATGCAGTAATGATAGCGATCGAGGTTACTTCACCGGTTCCCAGCGCGATTGCCACCACGATCGACACGGCATAGACGCGCACACCCTCCGCGGCCATCCGCGTCAACAGGAACAGGCCCGCAGTCAACGAGCGCAAGCCGCGCCCAAAGCGGCGTTCAATCAATTCGTAGGCGGTGTAAAGATCGCCGCGAAAATAGTGCGGCAACAGCACAAAACTGATGATCACGCGCCCCACCACATATCCCATCACCACCTGTAGAAAGGTGAGGTTGGTGTCATAAGCGAGTCCAGGAATGCTGATGATGGTAAGCGTGCTGGTCTCGGCGGCAACGATGGAAAGCGCGATTGCCCACCAGGGAATATCCCGCCCAGCCAGAAAATAGTCGCGCAGCGAGCGTTGCCGCTTGCGAAAGCGCAGCCCGAACAGGGTGATCCCCACCAGATACAGCGTGATGATCGCGAGATCAACTCGGTCGAGGCCCATAACCAGGATTCTGCGTGATGCGCTTCGCGTTCTTTGCGATTTCTTGGCTGCCCTTTGCGGTCAAAGGCTTTGATGCGTCCAGAGAAAAGCCTTTAACCGCAAAGAACGCGAAGAGCTTCCGCGAAGATCGCCAAGAAAAGCCAACGACATGATTCGTTTTGTAATTATGGCGGTAATCGAACTCCTATACGAGTGAGTCTTTATGGACGGGTGTCGAGTTTGCGAACAATCCGTTAGCTGCGTACTGAGAACTGAGAACTGCCGTGTGATAGAACTAAACGCGTGCCCTATTACTTAGGTATTGACGGCGGGGGCAGCAAGACGACGTGCGCGGTGGGCGACGAAGTCTCGCTCCTCGTCAAAGTTACCGTCGGACCCAGCAACATCAATCGCGTAGGCGAAACGCGCGCTCGCGAGGCCCTCCACAGGGCTATTCGCGAGGCCTGTGCTGCGGCGCATATCGTGCCGCAGGAAATCCAATATACCTGCGTTGGCGTTGCGGGCGCCGGACGTGAAGAAAATGCCAGCGCCGTACACAATATTGTTTCAGAGATGATTTCCGGTGCAATCGAGGTCGTGGGCGATATGCAGATCGCCCGGGCCGCCGCCTTTGGCGAGGAACCGGGTGTGATTGTTATCGCTGGGACCGGATCAATCGCCTACGGCCGCGATGGACGGGGCAGGACTGCCCGCGCCGGCGGCTGGGGCTTTACTATTTCTGACGAAGGCTCAGCCCACTGGATAGGGGCCGCCGCGGTCAGCGCTCTGCTGCGCACGATCGATCAGGGTGAGGATGCTCAAGCGACGGCGGAAGCCTCGCTGCTCTTCAGTGAAATGAAAGCGGCCTGGGGTTTGCTCTCGCTTAACGATTTGGCGAGCGCCGCCAACGCCGGTTCCCGCTTCGCAAAGCTGTTTCCCGCGATTCTCAACTCTGCGGATGCCGGCGACGCCCTAGCCCAGCGCGTACTCGCGCAGGCGGGAAGGGAACTGGCCCAACTTGCCGCGATCGTGGTTCGCCGGCTTTTTGCAGGACACAACGGGAACCTGCCCACGGAGTTGCTGGCCATGGCCGGCGGCGTTTTCAGGCATTCCCCAACGGTGCGCGAAGTTTTCCGTGATGAACTTCGCAAATTCGATCCGCGCCTCGAAGTGAATCCGCAGGTCGTCGAGCCGGTCGCGGGCGCGCTGCAAATGGCGCGCGCCGGCAAAACAAGGGTGATATAAGAATCGCTCGGCCGTCCACTTTGGACGCGTCAACCAGAATCAGCGCCCACCGCCAATCTCCAAAATAGCGCCGGTAGTGTAAGAAGCGGCGGGAGAGAGCAGCCAGAGCACTGCTTCGGCCACTTCAAGTGCCGTGCCCGGCCTTTGCATCGGAATGGTCGGCGCCAGTCGATCCAGCCGGTCGGGTACGCCGTTAGCGGCATGCAGCCCAGTCTCGATCAGCCCGGGAGCAACCGCGTTCACGCGGATTCCTTCGGTCGCGACCTCGCGCGCCAGCCCAATCGTCAAGCTATCAATCGCGCCTTTGGACGCAGCGTAATGCACCCACTCTCCGGCGGAGCCAATCCGTGCCGCGCGGGAGGAAATATTCACGATCGCGCCGCCGGTTCCGCCGTGGCGGGTTGACATGCGGCGCACCGCTTCGCGCGCGCATAGAAATGCCCCGGAGACATTCACCGCCATGACTTGCGCGAGCGTGCTTGCGCTCACCGACTCCACCCGCGAGAGTCCGCCAGTAATGGCGGCATTATTCACCAAAGCCTTGACCGGCCCCAGTTCGCGCTGGGCGGTCTCAAAGAGGCGGACGACATCTTCTTCGCGGGCAATATCAGCTTGAATGGCATGGGCCTGCCCGCCGGCGGAAACGATTTGTTTAACGACCGCGGCAGCTTCGGCTGTGCCGGTTGAAAAATTCACCGCCACGGAATATCCGCGTTCACCCGCAAGTTTGGCTATCGCCGCGCCGATCCCGCGACTTCCGCCCGTGACGACCAGTGTGCCGTTGCTCGCCTGCACTCTCATTCGACGAGACCCTTCCTGAGACAATGTAGCAAAAAGGCTCAGTTTGAATCAGTCTCCTTCTTGAGGGCGTCATCCCGAAACCCGGCGCAGTCCAGCCGGGTGAGGGATCTCCCGTTGGCGCAGACATGCGCGTTCGGGAGATCCTTCGCTCCGCCTGAAAAGCGGCTCCGCTCAGGATGACGCCATCAAAATTCAACCTGAGCCAGCGGTTGACCTTCGTAACCTGCCGCAACCATCTTCTTATCCTAAGATCTCTATCACGAAGTCTCAATCAAGCCATGCGCGAAATTCTGCAGTCACTTCTGGATGAACTTGGGTTCGACGAGCCGTGGAAGCCGGTTTCGCGGCCGGCGCTGGGCGCCTGGATCGTCTTTTATGTTGCTTTCCTCGCCTACGCTTTCTCCGCGCACGGAGGATTTCTTTTCATCGACCTTGCCAACCTCATCGTCCACGAAGGCGGCCATAATCTGTTCGGATGGTTCGGCTCCACGATCGGACTCTGGGGAGGCACGATGCTGCAGTGGCTGGTCCCGTTTCTTCTGGCCGTGTACTTCTTCACGCAACGCGAGAGCGCCGGCTTCGTCTTTTGCGTGTTTTTCTTTTTCGAAAACTGGCTCTACACCGCAACCTACATGGCCGACGCGCGCGCCATGGCGCTGCCCCTGGTCACTACTGGCGATCCTGAGTTTGCCAGGCACGACTTCAACGCTATCTTCTCGGGTCTCGGCGTTCTCGACTACGACACTACGATAGCCGCCGTGGTTCGGGTTTTGGGCTGGTGCGGGATGATCGGCGTAGTAATTTGGTTTGCACGCCAAAAAACCGCTCGCAAAGGATTAAGTCCGCTGCAAGCGTCAGACGAAGAGGCGACCAAGTTCCAACAGTTCCTCTCCAGGGAATCCAATCGTTGATTTCTTCGCAGAGTTAGGGGACAGAGACCTGCCAGCGGCTTTAATTGACATCGGCACCCCGACGGCGTAGGGTGGTGCGCGTTTGCAAGCATCCTAATCACCCTGAGGAGAAGAAAAATGCGAGTCCCCCTGGCGCTACATGCGGTTGTGTTGTCTTTAGTTTTGGTTCCTGTCCTGTCTGCGCAAGATGCGGTCAAAACCGATCCCAAGCATTACACGGTAATAAGCGAGAACGCCGAGGTGCGAATCCTCAAGATCCATTATGGCCCGCATGAGAAGTCGATTATGCACAGCCATCCCGATTCGGTTGCCGTGGCCCTCAACGACTCCAGCGTGCACTTCACCCTTCCCGATGGGAAGACAAGCGACTCTACGTTCAAAGCAGGCCAGGCGGTATTTACCCCGGCTGGCACGCACTTGCCGGAAAACACCGGCGACAAGGGGATGGACATAATCCTGGTCGAACTAAAAGGCAAGTCGGCCATGGCGAAATCGGAGATGAAGTAAATCCGCGGGAGCGGGTGGTCAGTGCGTGATCGCACTGACCACCCTTCCTCGACTGAGAAAAAAGCAATCAGCAAATCCTACGGCACCCAATCCGCAATGAAGATATTGGTCTCGTGCGGCGCTTTGGCGTTGCGGTTCGAGGCCCACACCAGCTTCTTCCCGTCGGGGCTGAACATGGGGAAGCCGTCGAAGCCGTCACTGTAGGTGATGCGCTCGAGACCGCTGCCATCGGAGTTAATCAGCCACAGCTCGAAGTTGCCCATGCCGCCGGTCGTATGCGTCACCGGGTCGTAATTCGAAGAAAAAATAATGCGCTTACCATCGTTAAGGAACGACGGCCCGAAACTGGCCGCACCCAGATTCGTGATCTGCCGCTTGCCGCTGCCGTCGGCCTTCATGATCCACAGTTCGAGCGATGTCGGCCGGATCAGGTTTTGCAGCAGCAGTTCTTTGTAGTCGCTGATTTCTTTTTCGGTCTGAGGATGGTACGCGCGATAGACGATCCACTTGCGGTCGGGTGAGTAAAACGGGCCGCCATCGTAGCCGAGTTCATGCGTTAGCTGCTTGACGTGCTTGCCATCGGCGTCCATGGAATAGATGTCGAGGTCGCCATGGCGCAGGGAAGTGAAGACGATCTTTTTTCCGTCAATCGAAATCGTTGCCTCGGCGTCGTAGCCCGGCGTGTTCGTGAGTTGCTTGAGGTCGGAGCCGTCAGGGTTTGCGGTGAAGATGTCGTATCCCGGATACACCGCCCAGACATAACCTTTGGAAAAATCGGGCCGCGGCGGACACTCGGGGCTGGCCAGGTGCGTGGACGAGAACAGAATCTTCTTGCCATCGGGATAGAAGTAGCTGCACGTGGTGCGTCCCTTGCCGGTTGAAACCATGTGCTGGTCGCTGCCGTCGATGTTCATGATGAAGATCTGATCGCACTTCACGTCGCCATGGGATGACTGGAAGATCAACCTCGTGCCGTCGGCGGAGAAATACGCTTCGGCATTCTGTCCGCCGAAGGTGAGTTGGCGAACGTTGCGCAGATGCTTCTCTAGCGGCGTGGCCAGGTCGGGCGGGTTGACTGCCTGCGCGGCGGCCATGGCCAGCATCGCCAGCGCTCCGGCGCCAACAAACAGCGACTGAAAATATCGGGTCATAGAGCAGGTAGTGTAGCAGCAGGAAAACAACTTCTCATCCAAAACGGGGAACTTTTGTCTTTCTCTCTTCGTTACTAACCATCGTATAGAGGAAATGTTTGCGAGGACACCTTGAACCTAATTTCGAGAAACACTTTCGCGCCCCGCGCGGTGATGGCAGCTGTCATTCTGGCTTTAGTAATCATGTTCGTTCCCGTTATGCCCGCAACCGCGCAGCAGGCTGAGACTTTCGCCGACCGCCTTGCGACCAGCCGCTACCAGATTGATGTGAAAGATGGCCGCTTGTCCGGCGCTGGCGTCACGGTTCTGGAATCGGCGCTCGCGGATGCGCAATTTGTGCTGGTCGGAGAAGATCACGGCATGGCGCAGATACCGCCGTTCGATGCGGCGATCTGCGCTTTGATCGGCCCCGCCGGATTTCACAATCTGGCAATCGAAGTTGGACCCACCGCCGCCGGTGAGTTGGATAAATGGGTTGCGGCGGGTGACGGCCCCAGCCAGCTCGCCGCTTTCGAGAAGGAATATCCGGAAACCATCGCCTTCTACGATTGGTCGGAGGAATATGAAATGCTCGCGCAGTGTTCCAGCGCCGCTACTGGAGGCAAGTTCCACATTTGGGGGCTCGACCAGGAGCTGATGGGCGCTTCGCGCATCTTACTGACCCGAATTCTGGAGCAGCATCCCGGACCTGAGGCCACGAAGGAAGCGCAGCGACTGCTGCAGAAGAACGACGATGCCCGCACCAAGGCGGCGAAGACCGGCAACCCCGGGGAACTGTTCATGCTTAGCGCCTCGGACGAGGAACTCGCCCGCTTTAAAGAGTTGCTGGCACGTGAAGGCAACGCAACTTCTCAGGGCCTGCTGGCCGCCTTGATTGAGAGCCGCCAGATCTACCAGAACAACATGAGCGGCAATGCCTTCGATTCGAACCGGCAGCGCTCCTTGCTGATGAAGAGCAATTTCATTCGTGAGTATGGGAAGGCGAGCGAAACCGAAGGCAAGCCGCCCAAAGTGATGCTCAAGTTCAGCGCCTGGCACTTGTTCAAAGGCATCAATCCGCTGCACAACAATGATCTGGGGAATTTCGTCACCGAACTGGCGGACTACAACCGCTCGAAGTCGGTGCACATTCTCATCCTGGGGATGAAAGGCAAGCAACTGCACTTCGCCGGAGTCGGGCAACCCATGCAGGCCGCGGAGTTCAACCTGGCAGAAGACAAAGACTCGGATTTTCTGTACCTCAAGCCCCTGTTCGACAAAGCCGGGAACGATGGATTGACCATGTTCGATCTGCGCGCATTTCGCAAGCACTTCAGCTCGCTGGGGACGGTCGACAGGGAAATGGAGCGCCTTATCTTCGGCTACGACTTCCTGGTCGTTATCCCGAACGCAGTGGCGTCGAAGTCGATTCAATAGCAGTAGAATTCAACTATTTCCGAAAGTGATTGCTGATCGTTTCCGCCTGACTCCGGGTCACGACGGCCGACAGCGCGGCAGTGTCGGCTTGCTTTACCGCCTGCAGGCTGCCGAAGTGTTCGAGCAGACGGCGGGTTGTACTCTCGCCTACGCCTGGGATCTCCAATAGTTCGGTGGAGCGGTCGCGCATCTGGCGGCGCTTGCGATGGAAGGTTACGGCGAAGCGGTGGGCTTCGTCGCGAATGAGTTGAATCAGATGCAGCACCGGCGAGTGATGATCGAGCGCGATGGGATCTTTCTCCTGCCCGTAGACGTAGAGAATCTCTTCGCGCTTGGCGATGGCGGCGAGCGGCTGGTTGATGATCTCGAGCGACTCCAGCGCTTCGGCTGCGGCGTGCAGTTGGCCGAGTCCGCCGTCGATCAGCACGAGACTGGGCATCGGCTTCTTCTTCTTCCTGAAGGCGTTTGTAGCGGCGCGTGACCACTTCGCGCATGGAAGCGAAATCGTCGACACCCTCGACGGTGCGGATGATGAACTTGCGGTAATCGGATTTTTTCATCTTGCCGTCTTCCCACACCACCATCGAGGCGACGGTTTCCGCGCCCTGAATGTGCGAGATGTCGAAGCACTCGATGCGCTTGGGCAGTTCGGGCAGGCTGAGCGACTTCCTGCAATTCTTCCTGAATGGCCTTGGCGTTGGGCTTGAGCACGCGAAAGCGCTGATCGTAGGACTGTTTGGCGTTGGTGCCGGCAAGATCGATGAGGGAGCGCTTGTCGCCGCGCTGGGGGACGAGGATGTGAACTCGTGCAGCGCGGGCGTTCTCACCCGCGATCTGTTCGGAGAGCAGATCTTCGAGCTCTTCGCGATCTTCAAAATCGACGGGGACGTAGAGATTGCGCGGCACGTAGGGCTGGCCGATGTAGAGCTGCTTGAGCAGAGCGGAGAAGAATTCGCCGGGGTTGAACGACCTATCCGTAGAGAGCGTTGCTCGCAGCGTCTCTGCCGGCGGCGCCCTGGCTTGTGGCGTCCCGGCATCGGTGTTGCCGCTGCCCGAGACGTAGCAAGCTACGTCTCTCACGATGCTCCTCCTCGGTCTCGGATGAAGGCGAACTCGGGCAGGTCTTCCCAGAAGAATTCGCGGCGGTCGACCACGTGGCCGCCGCGCATGTGGAATAGATTTACGGCCAGCATGCCGTTTTCGTAGTGATAGCCGAAGACGTCGGCGTCGTCGCCTTCGGCGGCGGCGATGCGCTGGCGTTCCTGCAAGTTGCTCGACGGTGGAAATCAAGTCACGATATCGGGCGGCGCGTTCATATTCCTCCGCCGCGGCCGCCTGCTCCATGCGGGCGTGCAGCGATTTGCTCAGATCCGTCGGACGGCCTTCGAGAAAAAGTTTCACGTCGCGGACGGCTTCCTGGTAAGTATCCGGCGTGGTCAGATCTTTCACGCACGGGCCCAGGCAGCGCTTGATGTAGTACTGCAGGCAGGGGCGGGGATGAAAGCGCGTGAGGTCGACCTTGCACGACGGAATCAGGAAATTGCGGTGGATGAGATCGACGATGCGATAGGCGAGGTTGGCGGGGAAGTACGGGCCGTAGTAGACGCTGCCGTCTTTGCGCAGGCGGCGGGTGACGTAGACGCGCGGCCAGCGCTCGCCGAGGGTGAGCTTCACGTAGGGATAAGTCTTGTCGTCGCGCAGCAGGATGTTGAAGCGCGGCTTGCGCTGCTTGATCAGATTGTTTTCGAGCGCCAGCGCTTCTTTGTTGTTGGCGACGACGATGTAGTCGACGTCGACGGCTTCGCGCACCAGCGTGCCGGTTTTGGAGTCTTCCCAGCGGCCTTCGTGGAAATAGCTGGCGACGCGGCTGCGCAGGTTCTTGGCCTTGCCCACGTAGATGACTTCGCCCTCGGCGTTTTTGTAGAGATACACGCCGGGCTCGGTGGGGATGGTGCGGATTTTGGCGAGCAGGTCCATATTTTCCGAGACAAGCTTAATTCTATTTGATGCGCGCCAGCCCCGTCGGCGGCATAGCTCACGGTACGGAATACAGGAGGGCCTGGTCCATCAACACCGATATTCGAAGGCAATTGCGGTTCCCACGGATTTGTGAATGACGCGTGTTACAATTTGGTCATATGAGTCACACACTAACAATTCGTCTTACGGACGAACTTCTTTCCTGGCTGAAGGAAACGTCGCGGCGGACTGGGATCCCGATGGGCCGGCTCGTGCGCGAACAGCTCGAGAGCGCCAGGTCCAACGGAGGGAAGCAGCGCTTCATGCGTCATTTGGGAGCGATCAAAGGCGGTCCACCCGATGTCTCATCGCGCAAGGGATATTCCGGGGAATGAAGGGCATCGCGGATACCGGCTTCATCGTTGCGGCCGGGCGCCGCAACGACAGGCATCACGCGTGGGCCGTGAATCTGGCGAAAGGTGTGACTGAACCGCTGCTTACCTGCGAGTCGGTTCTCAGCGAAGCGGCATTTCACTTGGAATCGAGTTCCTACGTGCTGTCGTTAGTGGAGGACGAACTCTTGCAGGTCGCGTTCGATTTCTCGGAAAACATTCCACAGTTGCGCGAGTTAGCGCGCCGCTATGCTGATCGCAAACCGGACTTGGCCGATCTATGCTTAGTGCGGATGAGTGAACTGTATCCCCATCATTCCGTTGTCACTATCGATGAGGCGAACTTCCGCATTTATCGCAAGAATAAGCGAGAGACCATCCCGCTTATCTGCCCGCCCCGGGCGCACTGAGGGGCTTGCCGCCAGCGGTGGCCTCACTGTATAAAATTTCCATTCCCCATGTGGGGTTTGCGTTACCCGGACTCTGATAAGTTAAGGGTGGTTGCATAGTCCTGGTTTGCATCTGGTTGAAAACGTATATACTTATGGCTGGTGCTTCGCGGGGGCGAAACTGGCATGTCCCGTGCAGAAGCAACAGGCGGATGGTAGAGCATCAATTTCCCAGGGCCTGAAACATGAAGAATTACGCGCGCGGGGCATCCCGATCGCGCTGAGACAAGATAAGGAGCTTCTCCCATATGACCCGCACTTCGTTAACGATTTTCCTGGCAGTGAGCATGGCGGCCACCGTGGGCTGCACCAGCAAGAACTACGTAAAGCAACAGACCACGCCGCTGATTAACAAGACCAACGAACTGGATGACATGACGGCCAAGAACAGCAAGGACATCAAGGACGTCGATGCCCGGGCACAGGCCGGCATCGCGGCTGTGAATGCCAAGACGGCCGATGTGGAACAGAAAGCGCAGGCCGCCGGACAGTCCGCGGCAACGGCGCAGCAAATGGCGGACACGGCCAACAATCGCGTAGGCGTGCTAACCAACACCGTCGCCAACCTGGACAATTATCGCCCGGTGGCGGAGACGTCGGTGAAGTTTGGCTTCAACCGAGACAATCTGACGCCCAAGGCGATGGAAGCGCTTGACCAGCTGGCCGGAAGTATCTCGAGCACCAAGGGGTACATTATTTCCCTCGAGGGCAGCACGGATTCGGTGGGTTCGGCTGAGTACAACTATGACTTGAGCCAGCGCCGTGCGGACTCGGTGATCCAATATCTGGCTGCGAAGTACAATGTCCCGGCGCACAAGATTTACGTGATCGGTCTGGGCAAGGACAAGCCGGTGGACTCGAACAAAACCAAAGAAGGCCGCGCAGACAACCGCCGCGTAGATGTTCGCCTGATGACCAACACGGTGGGCGACACGCCGCAGCCCGCGGCAACACCGGCGACAACCGGGCAGAACAATCCGTCGTCGATGTAGTCCCGGAATAGTTTTTTTTGTCCTCCCCCGAGGACTTCGCCAAACAGGCCGCTCAAAGCCTCCCCCTGAGCGGCCTGTATTTTTTGGTCGTGGGTCATGGGTCATTAGGTCTTAGGCAAAACGTGATGCCTAAGACGTATCGCCCAAGACCCGGTTCCAAAGAGTCTGCTCCCCGCGCTAAAATAGGGTATGCGACGTTGGCTGTGGGTCATTGTGCTGCTGGGATCAACGAGTGTGGTTTGGGCTCAGCAGGAGCCGGCTAAGACGCCGCCGCCGTCTTCCTCCGCTGAGAATCCAGACTCAGCTTCGGGGTTGAGCCGGGATACCACTTTTCCGGGGGATCGTCCGGCGAATTCCGCACCGGCGAACAGCGATGCTACGAAGAAGCGTGCGCCGAGCATGGAGCCGCCGCGCTCGGATCGCGTGGGGGTCGACGACCTGGGTCCTGCGGTTGGAGAAAGCTCCAGCAAAGATACGCAGTTGGATTTAAACCCTCCGGCGGACGATGCCAAGGTGCATCCGAAAAGTTCGGCAGCCGTAGCTGAAGCGGAGGCTGGCTTGGGCGGCGGGATCACCGAATTGCACAGCTGGGATCCGCACAAGGCCGCGAAAGACGTGGAAGTTGGCGACTTCTATTTCAGGCGCAAGAATTATCGCGCCGCCGAGGATCGCTACCGGGAGGCGCTGCGCTACAAAGATAACGATGCGATCGCGACGATCCGGCTGGCCGTGTGCCTGGAAAAACTGGGAATCCTGGACGATGCGCGGGCGGAGTATGAAAGTTATTTGAGGATTCTTCCGCACGGGCCGCAGGCTTCCGAGGCGGAGAAAGCGATCAACCGGCTGAAAACGGAGACGGGATCGAAACAAGCGCAATAGAACGTATCAGCTGGCTTCTATTTGGAACGATTTTTCCGCTGTATCCCAGACTTCTCGCCATTGTCAGGCGCACCGTTGCTTACCTTGCTGCGGGCGGCTTCTCCGAGGATCAGGTTCGCGGGCCACTTGGGGCCAGAATATGTCTTGCCCTTCGAGCGGGCGGCCTCTGCAATGATGGCTTCGACAGCGTCGCGGCAGGAGTGCACCATTTGGGTGCGCAGTGGACCGGAGGCCCCTCCCCGGATCATCAGCATCGCGGTGCCATGCATCAGGGACCACACTGCGAGCATAAGGCGAGTGTGTTGGCGGGGAGCTCCGCCCAGGCGCTGTGTCAGGCGCAGGCGCATGAGATTGAATGAGGGCCACGGTTCGTGCAGGGAGGGAGGTTGGGCGAATCCGTCGAAAAGAACCTCGTAGGCGTGGGGATGCTCGAGGGCAAACTCGAGATAGCGTTCGCAGGCTTGAGTGATGGATCGGGTACCGCTGAGGACGGCAAACAGATCGGCGCGGGTCTGGATGCGGACCGCGCGGAGAATGTCGTCGCGGTCGCGGTATCGCTCGTAGAGGGTGGGCGTGGTGGTACCGGCCGCCCGGGCTACGCCCCGCATGGTGAGGGCTCCTTCGCCGCCCCGGGACCAAAGCCTGCAGGCGGCGTCAAGGATGCGTTGTTCGAGTTGAGGATCAGCTTGCCTGGGCAACGGCCCGCCTCCGTATCGCGTCAATCACAGAACAAAACAGATAACCACAAAGGACACGAAGTATCACTAAGGCCTGGGTTTCCTTCGTGTGACTTCGTGGTTAAGTTTTCTTACCGCCGTGTCCAAATTACTTTGACTACGTTCAACTAACATCGTATAATTTATCCACACTCGCAGTAGAGTTAATCCGCAGGCTGCGTCGTGCCGGAGCCGCCAAGGTTATTGGTTCACAGCCTTCCCCAAATAATGCGGTTCCGGCAGACGCACGCCGATATTCCATTCGAGTCGAGGAGTTGTAGATGGTAAACGATGAAGCGAGCAAGCAGGCAGGAGTCGGCCGCCTGATTTCCGACCTTCGGGCCGCGAAGGTAGAGCTGCTGAGCGCGCAGTGTGCCGCGGACCGCCTCCGTCTCCAGTATTCTGTCGCAGACATTGTTTTGTTCGGCGAACCCCAAACGCTGAAACGCGCCATCGCCTCGGCTGGCGCCCTCTGCCGCTTCTTTGCCGCCATCGAGGACCAAATGAAGCAGGCTGAGCCGCGAGAGTAAAGTTCCAACCCAATCTCGCTTTTCTTTGAAGTAATCCCGACAACGAGCGAGTTCAAGCTTATTTCTCCACGCGGATAAACATGCCGGTGGAGGCGTTGACCGCGACCGTCAGCTTGGCGGTTTCGCGAGAAGCGCCGTAGATGACGTGCCAGGTCAGTTCGTTGGTGTTGTGGTTCCAGTCGCAGACGTAAATGACATTGGTGGTGGGATCTTTTTCGAGGATCTTGTCGCCGCCGTGTTTCTGGGCCTCGGCAAAGGCCTGCTCGGAATCCGCCTTGAGAAAGGCGGGATCAAAAACCTGAGTCGACGCGTTGCTGGGGTTGTAGACGTCTTCATTGCCGGGAGAGACGCCGCGTGGGGGAGCGTCGGGGGCATTGCTGCCGGACCAGAAGAAAGGCTTGACGCCGTGTTGTATGGCGGAGGCGAAGCTGGCCCGCCAAATCGCCGACTTGCCATCCAGGCCGTTGCCTTCGGGTGAAGGGGTAGACTCGATGCGGAAGGGCTTTACGTCGGCGGCGTAGTTGCGAGCAGCTATAAATGTCTTCTGGAAGGCGGCGCGTCCCGTGAGCAACTCTGGAGGCTTGGGTTCCGGCTTGGCCTGGGGCGCGGTGGCGGGGCTGGGGCTGGAGTTGCAGCCCACCAGCGACGCGAGAATCACAATCACAATTACAAAGAGAGCGGTGATGGGTGTCCGTTGTACAAAGTCCCGCATTTTCATGGCGACCTTCCTGCTATAACTGGAATGATTTAATGGACGCGCAACATTCTACCTGAAGCGCGTGGTAATGCGAGAGTAGTGTCATGGATTCTGGCCTGGGAAAATTGAAGCAAGCTCTGGAGTCGGCGGTGGAGGGCATGTCCAGCGAACAGTTGAGCTGGCATCCCCCGGACAAGTGGTGCGCGGCCGAGGTGCTGGAACACCTGTACTTGACCTACACCGGAACTATCAAGGGATTCGAGAAAGTGATGACAGGCGGCAAACCGCTGACGACGCCGGCCTCCATGACGCATCGCGTGCGAACCCTGGTGGTGGTGGGACTGGGGCACATGCCAGCCGGACGGGAGGCACCGGCGGCGTCGCGGCCGAAAGGCTTGCCGGCGGAGAAAGTGCGAAACGAGGTGGGGGAAAAGATTGCCGCGATGGATGCGATCATCGCGCAGTGTGAAGCCCGCTTCGGGCGCGGAGTCCGCCTGCTCGACCATCCGATTCTGGGTCCGTTAACCGCAACCCAGTGGAGAAAGTTTCATCTGGTGCATGGCATGCATCACCACAAGCAGCTTCTCCGGCTGCGGGAGAGTGGACCTGGGGGCTGAAGCCCGATTTAAGTCCGTGCTTAGGGCTGGTCGATCTTGATGCTAGTCAATCTTAGTGCTAGTCAATCTTAACGTTAGTCAATCATGGCGGATGGAACCCCAGCCTTGCGGGCTTCTTCCTTCATGTCGTCGAGTTTCTGCTTGGCGTCGTCGAGAGCCTTCTGCTTGTCGGCGATTTTTTGCTTGTAGTCTGCTTCTTCCTTGTCCCACTGGGTCGAGTTGCGCATGCGGTTGCCGACGTCGGCGTACATAGCGGCAGCGCGAAGCTGGTATTCGCGTTGCGTCACGTCGAGTTCGCGGCCGGCGAGATCGATCGCATCCTTCTGCCCGGTCAGCTTGTCCTGCCAGGCTTTCCAGGCGGCTTGTTTCTTGGCCTTTTCGTCATCGGAGGAAGCAGCGGGTTTGGCCGCGGCATCTTTGCTGTCGGCGGATTTATCGCTGGCATCGGCGGTGGTGGTTGCCGGCGGCTGCGGGCCCACGACGGAGAGCTTATCGTCCATGGGAAGGTTGTCGTTATCAAAGACTTTGGGCTTGGCTTTGACGCCCGGGTCCTTGCGGACTTTGCGTGCATAGTCGCCGAGAGAAGATTGATCGGGCGACGATTGGCCCGGCGCCGATGACGTGGTCTGTGCTCCGGCCGGAGAACCGAGCCAGATGGTGGACAACGCGAGTACGAATCCCACTCCGATGTATTCGATGCGCTTCATAGTTTCATCCTTTAGTTGCATTTGCCTTGCGGCACGATCTCGACCTGAATTCTTAACCAGAATCTTTAACCTGAACCTTTAACGAAGATCCTCAAATATCGTTGCCCGCCGCCCGGGCACGAGTTGCCGTGCCGGCGGCGGTGCGCTTCGCTTCGTCTTTCGCGATCAGAAATCCTCCGATGTGACGGTCAAGACGAGCTGCCTCGGTGGCGATGTCGGCGGCTAGTTCCGGAGCCAGCTCAGGATCG
Organism: uncultured Acidobacteriaceae bacterium; assembly: GCA_963850165.1. Classification (GTDB taxonomy): domain Bacteria; phylum Acidobacteriota; class Terriglobia; order Terriglobales; family Acidobacteriaceae; genus Sulfotelmatobacter. The sequence continues at coordinate 47,559 of CAWKKK010000026.1, forward strand.
CGGTTCCGCGCCAGCTGCTGGGCGTATCCCGAGATCGTGGCCAGAGAGGTGCGCAGCTCCAGTGCCATCTCGGCGGAAATCTCGCCATGCAACTGTTGCTGGTGGCGAATGCGTTCAAACTCGCTGCGATCGCTGATCAGGCAAGCGGCCCCGAGCAAGCTGCCATCCACGGCGGGAACGGGCGAGACCGTGACCGCGATGCGAAGCTTCTGGCCAGTCGGAGCGGTGTAGTCGGCCTCAAGTTGGCGGCACTGGCTGCCTTCACGCAGCACCGCGTTGACTTCGTCGGTGAGTCGACCGGGTGTGTCTCCCAGCCCATCGGCATAGACGGAAGAGTCGGGGGAACAAACTAAAGCGCCGCGAAAAACATCCTCTGCGCTCATGCCCGCAGGAGAATTGAAGCCCAGGATATCCTTGGCGGCGGGATTGGCCTGTCGCACCAGGCCGTTGATGCCGAAGACCAGCACGCCGGAAGAAAGATTGGAGAGCACCGCCTGACTGAAATTCTCGGTGGTGCGGGCGCGGCGTTGTTCGGCCAGAGTCTGCAGCTGCAACTCGTGCTTCTGCTGCTTAAGTTGCTGAATGACGGTGTTGTAGAGATGCAGCGGCAATTTTTCCAGGGTGGGCGGGGGGGAGGAGCCGAGGTCGGTTTCGGCGGCGATGTTCCGGCGCAAAGCGCGCATCAGCCAGATGGCAAATACAAAGGCGCTTGCAGTCGCGAAGAAAAGCAGCAGGGCACGCAAGATGAGCGGGTTGGCAAGCAGCCTTACCACCAGAACCTCCCATACCAGCGCAAGAACTGGTTGCCCAGGAAGAGCGCAAGCAAAGCCATGCTGCCCAGGAAAACACCGAAAGGCATCTGATAATGCCGGTAAACCATTTGCGCGGATTGCCATCCCCTGCTCTGAGGCGATTTCCGCAGAGCGACGCTGCGCGCGGCCTGCAGGTTTTCCAGTTGGCGACGGAAGCGGTGAGTCCGCTTGATCCACACCACGAGGACGGTAGTCAGGCCAAACAACGATCCGGCAAGCGATGCGGCAAAGATGGTGAAAATGGTGAGCTTCATGCCAAGAAATGCGCCCACCATCGCCATCAGTTTCACGTCTCCAAAGCCCATGCCTTCGGCTCCACGCCAGCGCAAGTAGGCTGCTCCAGCGCCATAAATGAACGAAGCACCCAAAGCCGCGCCCAGCAGGGAATCGAGCAGGGAAAACAGGCGAGTGGCAAGGTCCGCGCTGAAGGGAAGATTGATCATTCCCGGCAGAAACTGCGAGGCCACGTCACGCACCGGAATCAGCAGACTGAACAGCAGACCGAGAGCGAGTCCGGGTAGCGTCAGCTTATCGGGCAGAAGCTTGGTTTCGGCGTCGGTAAAGATGAGACCCAGAAGGAGAAATCCGAAGGCGCAGTATTTCAAACCAGCGAGAGTGAGGCCGCAATATGCGTAACAGCCAAGAAACAGGGCGGCGGTGAGCAGCTCCACGAGTAGGTAGCGCGGCGAAATCCTGGCTTGGCAGTGGCGGCAGCGGCCGCGCAGAAGCAGCCAACTGATGACCGGCAAGTTGTCATAGAAGGTGATGAGGCGGTTACAGCGGGGGCAAGCCGAGCGCGGCGTCACCACCGACAAATCCAAGGGCAGGCGGTAGATACACACGTTCAGAAAGCTGCCGAAGGCCAGCCCGAGGAGAAAAATCGCGAATGCGTAAGACGGATCCACTGAGTTTTTGGGCGTTCTTGTGGAAGCGCGAATCGCGGTTCGACGCGCATCTTCCTGAGAACGCAAATATTCCCGGTTCTTGAGTGGATTATAAGGCGACGAGGGCAGGGAGGACTAAGGTACTGAAGTCACTGTCCGAAGGGACAATGGGCAGCATGCTGACCGGCGATGCAAGATTGCGGCAACCTTGCCTGCGGCCGGCTTCCGGGTTCGGCCTCCGGCTTTGTCCCGCATTTATGCCGTGTAATGCTGCTTCGGGCGCATGGAGATTGCGCCCGGAACCGTGGCATCCGTTGCGAACCGCAGGCTATTCCGCCTTACTTGGCCTGCAAGGTCTCTGTATACTGGACCAGGTTGGCGATGCGTTGCTGCACCTCGCCGCCGTTTCCCCGGCTGATGCTAGAGAACAACGGACCCCAAACGGGCATGTCCTGGCTGCCGTGAGCTGGGGTTTGGGCCTGTCCACGGATGACGGCTGCGACGTGAGTGGAGGGATACTTTCCGCCATTCTTTTGAGCCAGGGTGGTCAGATCGGCTGGGGGCGTCTTGAGAGCGGACGCCGCCGGGCCGTTGCCTTTACCGTCTTTCCCATGACAAACGGCGCAATAGTTGACGAACATCTCCTTGCCGGAAGTAGCCGACGTTGGAGTGATGGAAACATGTTTCACAACTGGTGGTTTCTGATCTGAGGCTGGTGCATTCTGATCCTGGGCGCGGCCGAAAGACACAACCGCCACCAGAATCGCGGTCACACAACAAAACTTCATGGTGCGCATAATTCCTCCTGCATGCTGACGGGCGTATTACACAACAAAGCAGTTTAGGATGTGGATTGCGATTTGACTGTGATCACAATCACGAACGTTTGTGGCGGGCAACCTGAACGCTTCGTCTGATGGTGAAGCAAAGTGCAACAACAAAGCGGCGAGTTTGACCGCTAAAAGGAACTATGCCAAACTGCTTCGCGTCATATTTATGACCCGCCGTAGTGCCACCGTGATCGATGCCTGGCGCCTGTTCTGCGTGTCGTCCGTGCTGTGCGGGCTGTTCACGACAGCGGCCTGGGCGCAACGGAGCGTCACGGACAACGCGGCCAACCGGCACGACGTTGTGGCCGACTATCACTCCGATGTCGGGACCGGCGTGCTGGTCTTCACGGTGTTCGCCGTAAACACCCAAACGCATCTCGACCGGCAGGCGCTGCTGCGGCTGGTGAATCACGCAAATCAGGCAACAAACTGGCAGACCACTGAAGAAACGTCGCAAGGGGTATTCACCAACATACCGTTCGGAAGCTACGCAGTCGAAGTGAGCGCCGTCGGTTACCTGAGTACGCAAAAAGAACTGCAGGTGATGAGTTCCGCGCGGCCGGCTGAGATTGACATTGTGCTGCAGCGCGACCCTTCCGCGATTAATCTCGACGTCGCCGATGGCATCCTGTCGGCTAAGGCGCGAAAAGAAACGAAACGTGCGGTCTCAGCGCTGAAGTCGGGCAATTTCAATAATGCGCAGAAGCAGCTCGACGAGGCTTACAAATCGGCTCCGTCCAGCGCCAACCTCAATTTCCTGCTGGGATACTTGTATTTCCAGAAGAAAGACTTCGAGAAAGCATCGAATTACCTGGGCACGGCCACATCCGTGAATCCGCGCGATGCACAGGCCCTGACGCTGCTGGGACGGGCAGGCCTGGAGCGGCAGGATTATGTTGCGGCAAGGTCCGCGCTGGAACAAGCAGTGGCAGCCGATGCCGAGAACTGGCTTCCGCACAACCTGCTTGCCGATAGTTATTTGCGGCAAAAGAATTACGACAAGGCGCGAGACGAAGCGCAGGTTGCGATCGCCAAAGGCAAGACGGAGGCGAGTCCGGCACAACTTGTCCTGGGGCAGGCGTTGGTCGGCTTGGGACTCGACCAGCAAGGCATTCAGGCGCTGGATACTTTTCTGAAGGAGTCGCCACGTCACCCCATGGTGGGCCAGGTGCGCGGCCTAATCGCCGAAATCCGGGAGCGTGAGTCGGCCAGCTCGTCGACAGGCACTGCAGTGAAGAGCGATGCCGCACTCGCAGGCATGGACCCGCTGCTGGCGCTAACGGCGCCCGGACTATCGGTGAAATCCTGGCAGCCGCCCAGCATCGACGAAACCAAGGTGGTTCTGGTACCCGGGGTCGCGTGCCCGTCGGAGAAAGTCATGGAAGAAACCGGAAAACACGTCCAGGAACTGATCGACGACGTGACCCGCTTTTCCGCAGTCGAGGATATTTTCCACCAGAGCCTCGACGAATTCGGCAATCCCATTCGAACCGAAACGCGGAAATACAACTATGTGGCATCGATTTCTGAACCTGAACCTGGTTCTCTCGCGGTCGACGAGTACCGCGCCGATAAACTAGACCTGAAGGGCTATCCCGATCAGATCGCCAGCACTGGGTTCGCGGCGCTGGCGCTGGTTTTTCACCCCGACATGCGCGACAACTTCGACATGAGTTGTGAGGGCTTGGGAGCCTGGCACGGTCAGGCGATCTGGCTGGTGCGCTTCAGCCAGCGACGCGACAAGCCCAGCCGCATGCACAGTTATAAGGTGGGCAATTTCGTGTATACCGTAGATCTGAGGGGACGCGCGTGGATTACCGCCGACAAGTTCCAGATCGTGCGCATCGAGTCCGAACTGGTTCGGCCGATGCCGGAAATAAAACTTCTCAGCGAACATCAGGTTGTGGAGTACGGACCGATCCAGTTCGACAAGAAGAATACGTCACTGTGGCTGCCCAAGAGCGCCGAGATTTACTTTGATTTCCGCCGCCATCGCTACTATCGCCGGCATAGCTTCGATCACTACATGCTGTTCTCCACCGACACTGTGGAGAAACGCAGCGAGCCCAAGGCTGTCTCGCCGGACGGCAAAGCTAATCCCATGCCTAACTGATCTTGTGAAGTAGCTTTCCTTATCACTCGGTCGTTCGTTCCGCCGCCGGAGTTCTCTTCGGAAATGCAGCGCGCCCGAACATCAGGCCGGTTTCCACCTCAACCGGCTGGCCGCGTCGCCGGTACGGCTTAAACTTCCATTGCCCCAAAGCGTCGGTGATGGCTTTTGCCTGATCGGGGAACGCGCTGAGAAAGTGAATGTGTTTTATCTTGCCTTCTTTGTCGATGATGATTCTTACCGGGACTGCGTTAAACCTGCGCTCGGTGAAGACTGGGTCAACCCGTGTGATCAGGTTTTCGTCCCTGACGTAATCCTCGACGCACACCGGGGCAGAGCCCCCACCTGTGGGACCGGCTTCCGCGGTCAGCTTCATCTTGTTCACGTCGAGGACGAGATTTTCCAACAGTTTGGTGTCACGGCTGCTTAGCACTATTTCCACGGTATGACAGCGAATCTCCGTAGCCAGAACATACCAATGGAGTTCCGCGATGGGAGACCAATACGCAAAGAAGGTAAAAGGCCGGTCGGCGATCTTGGTGGGCGTTGGCGGCATTTCCACTTTGTAGTCTGCCTGAAGATGGTCCTTCGAGTAATTGATGAGATCCCGCGCGTTCGACCCGGGGAGTGGGTTGAAGAACATGTCCTGAGCGGTGACCAGGATAGTGGCGCGGGCGCCTCTGAATGTCTCCACCGGCCTGAGTTGCGCGATCACGTAGCGGCCGCTATCCGACGGAGGCGGGCCTTTGTATTTCTCTTCCCAGTCGAGAGGTAGTGCGTAGCTCATTCCAAAATACTGGTCGGTAAAAACATTGTTGGTCACGCTTCCGCCTTCTGGGACGGGAGTCACGGAATCACTTGCGCTCGACCATGCGCCCTTTACCAGGATGACTCCCGTCGGCACCTTCGTGGCGGACTGCACGTTGTCGGAGAAGTCGCCGCCGTTTCTGGGAGGGTTTTGCGGATTGGCATTTTGGCCCCAAGCCAGCAACGGTGCGGCGAAAGCGAGAAAAAGAAGGGAAGGCAAAACTCGAGATTGCATAAGCGTCCTTCGAATCCAGGCAAACTTTCAGGATGGCCGCGCCGGCGAACCGTTGCGATCACTTCTGAGTGGAACGGAACTGGCGAGACGCTTTCGCGTCTCGCCCGAATGTTGCCGCCGAGTAATTACAGAGAGCGCAGGAAATCTAATATGTCTTGCTGCTGCGTGGTTGAGAGTTCAAAGAACTGCTCCTCCACGGTGGTGGCTTCGCTGTTATGGCTTGCGTGGTCCTGGATCGCGGTGACCAGGTTTGTGGTGCGGCCATCGTGCAGCAGGAAGATCCGCTGTCCCAGGCCCCACAGCGGAGCGGTGCGGAACTGGTTGCCGCCTGCGCCGCCCTGCGAGACGTTATCCGCCAACAAAGTTCCCATGTTATGAATCTCAATATCAGAGTACGCATTCACGGGAACCTTACTCAGCGACGAGGTAAAGTTCGACGCCTGCGTCGTGCCTGGAGTCGGATTGTGACAGACCGCGCAGCCGGTGGATACGAACAACGAAGTGCCAGTGGAGATGGTTGACGCGCTGACGGTGGATCCGTTCAGCACCACGCTGCCCGTCGGCGGCGGCGCCAGGAACCTCATAAAGTTCGCGAACGCCGAGACGTCATCGAGAATCGCGGCGCCCGTCGATCCTGGATTGGATGTGTCTTCCGGATAACCCGCCCCGCCAAGGTTCAAGCAGGTCGATACCAGCCCCGTATCGCCGGTACCGCCAGCGCCATCTTCTCCAGGCAGTGGACGGTCTTGAGGAAACAGCTCATTGCTGATCCCCATCTCCACGTTGTAAGCCTCGCCGGCAAAGATGTGGAGCGACTTGTTCTGCGCCTTCCAGCCGAAGCGGCTGATGGTGCCGTCGTTGCCGTTGTGATTGAAAGTGCCGGAAATGCCGAAGTTATTGTTGAGATTCTTCACCTGGTTGCTCAACAGGGTCGAGTCGTCCAGATTCTCGATCAGGCCCGAGCCAAAGGTTGGGGTGGGAATCCGAAAGATGATGTTGTTCTCCGCCACGGCGGTGGCGAAGCTGGGCTGCGGCAGCGCGGTGGCGCTGTTGCAGGTGCCGGCATCGGAGCGGCCCGTGACGGTGAACAAGGTTTCCACTCCTCCGTTTGGAGAGTTGGTGTTGACCGAGCCGTTGCTGTTGAAGAAGAACGGGAACCGCGCTTCAAGGGTAGGGCCATTCGCTGTAATGAACGACGGCATGGTGTTGCCGGGCGCGACCCCGTTGCTGGTGAACTGGAATTGAGGATTGGTGGCGGCGCCTGTTCCGCCGATCGCGGGCTGCGCGTGACATGAACTGCATTGATTTGAATTGAAGCGCGGTCCCAGACCGACGTTGGCGGAGTTAGAAACCGTCTCCACTGCCTGGAAGCGAGCTTGACCGTCAGTGAAAAAGGACAAGATCCCAGACGGGCTGTTCGACAACACAGAAGAAAGCGCCGCGCCAGTGCCGCGGGTTGCCACTTTGAACTCCAGGGTCGGTTTGAGCCAATGCAATTCCGGCGAGGAACAGCACTGCCATAGTCAATACTGCCGCGAGCTTACCTGTCTTGATCACGATTCCTCCTTGTAGGGTGCTTGGTGCTGCATGGGATGGGTCGCCACTTCGAGACCCTGATTGAGACGGCCGGGGACCGATATCCCGGGGGAATGAGCGGAGGGAATTGATGTCACGTTTCCCCGCCAGCGCGAGGAATTCCTTTGAGCGGAGCAAGGCTCCTCCTTGTTCGAGCGTGAGTTACGGCCAGGGACCGCAATGGCGCGGAAATACACGCGCGAGTCCGGACAGTGGGCGCAGGGGATGTCCGAAATCAGTTCGCGCACGTTAGCACAGAACTGCTATGAACACGGTGAGAAAAACGCAGGCTGTTACGGAGTTAGAACAAACCGCACGATGAGGACGTTGGGATGGTTATGTATTTCTTATGTTTACGGGATGATTCGCTGAAAGCTTCTGAAATTGCGCACGAGACAAGGAATCAGCTCGCGTGTTCGGAAAGCCGAAATCAGATCTAACGGATGAACTTGTAGTCGACGATCGAAGCTGCTAAAAGATTGGCGCCGTTTTCCGCATCTTGATCTTTATCCTGGGTTTCCGTAGCTTCCTGGTCTCCGGACCGGATCACGCGACCCTGACAGAGTACGTTGCGGTTCTTCTGGCCGGAAATCTCCTCCGGCATCTCAAAAACCATCTCGATCAAAGCGTTCACCGGCAGTTGCTGCGGCCCCTGAAACAGCACGCCGGTCTGGCTGAGGTTTTCCATGGTGCCCTCGTACCACGTACTCGTGCTATTGACCCGGTAACGGAGCGCCGTATCCAGCTTCAGGCGGCGGGCGCGCGGGGTCCAGGACGGCCGCTTCTGCCGCGTGTGGCTGCGACGGACGACGCTGTCGGGCTTGGCATGCTCCACGCGCCTGGTGCGGCGCATGGTGCTCCAGTCATACTTGTACTCGGCTGCGCACAACATGCAGACCTGGTAGTAGTCTCCGTCAGCGCCGCGACGGGGCCATGAGAACTCGTGAGAGCAGCGCCCGAGCATAAGAACATCCATGATTTTCTGCGGCATGATGGTTACTTCCGGACCCAGCGCCCGAAGCCACATCATCTCCCGGACCAGGTTTCTTGGGTAGGTTACTTTTGTGTTGGTAACCAGGGTGAACCCAAAGACAAGCCGTTTCGATAGAGGCATTTATGCTGTGGAAAATCATGGGGGGTAGGGAGCGCAAGGGCCGTCCCACGGGGGTAAAGTGCTTGGAGCAAGAGCGCACGTGGGCAAAGTGTATGATCGCGGACATGGGAAATGGCGCTGCGGGCGACGTGACCGCCTTCATCCTGGCCGGGGGCAAGAGCACGCGCATGGGCACCGACAAGGCGTTTGTGGAGTACGATGGCCGCACCCTGCTGGCCCGGGCGCTCGACCTGGCTCGCTCGATAACTCCCGACGTACGAATCGTGGGCAGTCGCGAGAAGTTTGCGCCGTTCGCCCCGCTAGTAGAAGATATATTTCGCGACTGCGGGCCGCTGGGTGGAATTCATGCCGCGTTGCAAGCTTCGTCGCGCGAACTCAACCTGATGCTGGCCGTGGACACTCCGTTTATCTCATGGGCGTTTTTGCAGTATCTGATCAGCCAGGCGCGAGGCGCGCCTGAGGCGGCCGCGGTGGTTGCACGTGACGGCGCTGGCTGGCAGCCGCTGTGCGCCATTTATCGCCGGGAATTCGCCGATGCGGCGGAAAGCGCTTTGCTAGCCGGACAAAACCGGATCGACTTGCTGTTCGATGCGGTACGAACCCGCGTGATTGAGCGGGAAGAGATAGAAGGCGCCGGCTTCTCGCTCGCTATCTTCCGCAATCTGAACACGCCAGAGGAATTGGAAACCGAGAAGCGAAGGGCCTGAGCATTGTTACACTAAACTTTATATTGAATTCTCGAGAGACAACCGATGCCCGATCCCGTCCGCCCCTACATCGAGTTCCGCGAGGTTTCCAAGGCGTTTGGCGACAAGGTAGTGCTTGATCACGTCAGCTTCGATGTCATGCCCGGGGAGACCGTCTGTATTTTAGGCCGCAGTGGCGTGGGTAAATCCGTTTCGCTGGCCCTGCTCATGGGTTTTCTAAAGGCGGATTCCGGGCGAGTGATCGCCGCCGGCGAAGACATTACTAACTTTTCTGAGGAGCAGATGGAGGCGATCCGCAAGAAAGTCACGATGGTCTTTCAGAACGGAGCGCTGTTCGATTCCCTTACGGTTGGCGAGAATGTGGCCTTTCCCCTGCGCGAAACCCGAGACCTGTCGGAAGATCAGATTTACGAGATCGTCGAGGGATTATTGAAGATGGTGGGAGTGCAGGAGATGCGCGACCTGCTGCCCTCCGATCTCTCGACCGGCATGAAGCGCTCAGTCGCCATTGCGCGGGCGCTCGCGGCGCGGCCGGAATGCATTCTCTACGACGAGCCTACGACCATGGTCGATCCGCTGATGGCGCAACTGCTCGGCGATCTCATCGAGCGGCTCAAGCGTCAACTGAACCTGACCAGCATCGTGGTCACCCACGACATGCGGCTCGCCGAGAAACTCGCCGACCGGGTCGTTTTCTTGTACGAGGGCAAGGCGATTTTCTTTGGCCCCTATGCTGAGATGGAAAAATGCACGGAGCCTATTGTGCAGGAGTTCCTCCAGTTGGACGAGCTGAAAATCGAAGCCTAGACCCGTGAATCGAGAAAGTCGCATTGCCGACTAAGCCCACTCGCGCGCCGGCCCAATACTTCTACTTTTTCGTGTCTCTTTTGATTGCAGCGGTCGTGGTCTGCGGGTTCAGGCCAACGGTCGATCAACGGTTCTTCCATCCAAGCCATCCCAAGCCATTCTTTCTATCGATCCATGTCGTCATCTTTTCGGCATGGGTGCTCTTGTATGTCGTTCAGTCTGCCCTGGTCCGTACCGGCAACGTCCGCATCCATCGCGTGCTTGGGTGGTTCGGCGTGGCGCTCGGCGTCGCCATCCCCATAATCGGCATCATCACCGCCGTCACCATGCGGCGCTTCGACTTGCTTGATCCCGATCTCGCCCTCAGGGCACCCCTGCTCCGGACCGCCCTCCTGGACGTAACATCCTTCACCATTCCGTTTGCCCTGGCCATCTACTGGCGCACCAAGCCCGAAGTCCACCGCCGCCTCATGCTCATCGCCTCCTGCGCGCTCACTGCCGCCGCCTTCGTTCGTTTCCCCGCTATGCTTCACGCGTGGCCATGGTTCTAAGTGGGCGTTGACCTCCTGGTTCTTCTTGGTGTCTTGCGCGATCTCGTCGTCAGCCGCCGCGTCCATCCCGTCTACCTCTACGTGTTGCCCGTCCTGATTTTCGCTCAGTTCACCGTGATGGACACAATCCTGCACTTTTGGCCGTAAGGGCCGTCTGATGCCGCTGAAACCAACATTACCTATTTCTTGGAGGACAGACTGGCGTAACCAGTGCAAGCCAAAACAGGGAGTCGCGGATATTTGTCAAAGCGGTGATCGGTGAACGAAAGTTGGCATTGCAGAAATGTCGATGCGCGGTCAGATGTGATTAGCCGGGCGTGGGCGCAATGGGCACATAGACCAAGATTGTTTGCGGAGATCGGCAGAGGTTCGGACTGTCCGTCTCTCATAGCGAATTGGCGCCGGGCTTCAACCTTGAATGACTGGCCACTGACCACTGACCACTGACCACTGGATACTAGCCACTGCTCCTAGAACCCTTGCCGCACCAACTCTTCCACGGTAAGCGTACTTTCTGCTGCTTCGCCGGTCATCATCTTCTCGACATACTTCGCGATCAGGTCAGCTTCGAGATTCACGGGATCGCCGGGCTTTAGCGAGTGGAGGTTCGTCATCTCGACCGTGTGCGGAATGATGGCGACGGTGCAGACCCCGCCCTCTAGCTTCGCCACAGTAAGGCTGATGCCTTCGATGCAAACAGAGCCTTTGTAGACGGTGTATTTCTCCACGTCACAGGGCAACTCGACGCGCAGCCACCAGTTTTCCGAGTCGGCGATGCGATCGAGCGAGAGGAGTTTGCCCACGCCATCTACATGGCCTTGCACAATGTGCCCGCCGAAGCGGCCATTGGCCTTCATGGGTAGTTCCAGGTTGACCAGTGTGCCCTCGCGCATGCGCGAAAACGACGTTCGCGCCCAGGTCTCCGGAGCCAAGTCGGCGCAGAACGAACCAGGCTTTATGTCGAGAGCAGTGAGACAAACTCCGCTCACCGCGACGCTGTCGCCGTTGTTGAGTTCCTTGGGTACGTTCTCCGCTGTAACAGTGATCCGGCGATTCTCCCCGCGCAGTTCGATGCCGGTAACGCGCCCGACCTCTTCCACGATGCCAGTAAACATGAGGACCTCGCAGTAACGAAACATCATAAACCTACGATGGAGGAGAACCGCAATTGGCAATTAGCCATTGGCCGCTCGCTAATCGCCAACTGCTGACTGCTGATGTTTCGGCGGCGGAAGATTCACTCCTCGTAGGGATCGCGCAGGCAGCCTTCCACGGCGATGTCTTCTTCGAAACGATGCACATGGACACGCTTTATCCTCAGCGGCTCGTCTACTTCGTGGACGCCTTCGCCTGCGGCGAACGGGACCGACGCCGTGGACGCCATGATCCTCGGCGCGTAGTACAGGAACACTTTGTCGACTGATCCAGAGGCGAGCGCTGTCCGGTTCACTGTCGCTCCACCTTCGATCATCACGCTGGTAATTTCGAGCTTGCCTAGGTGGCGCAAAATCGCATGAATGTCAGGACGGTCATCCGATGCTGCCGGGGCGAGTCGCTCGATCCGAATGCCGCGCGCCTCCAGTTCAAGCTTTTTCTTGTTCTCGAACGAGGAGCAAAAAACCAGCACATCGTTCTTTGAGTTGCCCTTACTCGCGATGCTCTGCACTAGACGTGACTCCAGAGGCAGTCGCAGATGCGAATCCAGGATCACGCGCAGCAGCGGACGCCGCCGCGGATTGCCGCTGCGATCGGTGAGCAGCGGATCGTCGGCCAGGATCGTTCCCACGCCGACCAGAATCGCGTCGCTCTGATGACGCTGTTGCTGGACGTGCGCACGCGCCGCCTCGCCGGTAATCCATCCGCCGGCGGGGGTTCCCGCCGCGCGTTTCGCCTCCGCCCTAGGAGAGAGAGCGATCTTGCCATCGAGCGTCATCGCCGATTTCAGGGTCACCAGAGGAACGCCGTGGCGAATGTAACGGGAGAAGGCTTCGTTCAGTCGTCGGGCTTCCGCCTCGAGTCGCCCAACTTCCAACTGGACGCCTGCGGCGCGCAGCTTCTCAAAGCCGCGCCCACTCACCTTCGGATTGGGATCGGGCATGGAAGCAACCACGCGACGAACCCCGGCGGCGATCAAAGCGTCGGTGCACGCGGGCGTGCGGCCGTGGTGCGAGTGTGGTTCGAGATTGAGGTAGAGCGTGCCTCCGCGAGCCTTGCCCCCAGCCTGTTCGAGGGCCATCACTTCGGCGTGCTTCACGCCATCGTAGGTGTAAACCCCCGTGCCCACGACGCTGCCCTGCGTGTCGACGATCACAGCACCAACATAAGGATTAGGTGAGGCTAATCCGATCCCTTGGCGCGCGAGTTCGAGCGCGCGGTGCAGGAACTGGTCGTCAGTAGAGTGATCGGGCATGATCAAGGGGCGGGGCGAAGTCGCATTCGATCGAGGACGAGCATTCTTGAACTTGCGAGCGCCTCTATTGACGCCGAGGTGGAAAGGCGCGATAGGAGTCATCCTCTGGCTCAGCGACGGCTGCGCCACTTCGGCCTTTCGGGCCGCGCCGCAACGGCGCCATCCTGTAAGCATAGGGGTCGCCGGGAGCTTGCGGCGGCTTCTTACCTAACAGTCGGCGCAGAGAATCGAGGATCATCCGGAATCGCGAGCGTCCTTCACCAGCACCCAGCATAGGATCTCCTATTCGAACAGCGAGTCCACAAACTCCTTCGGGTCGAAGGGCAGCAAGTCGCCCACCTTCTCACCCACGCCGACAAATCGCACCGGCAGTCCCAACTCGCGCGAGATGGCGACCACCACGCCGCCCTTGGCCGTGCCATCGAGCTTGGTGAGCACGATGCCCGTGACGCCCGCCGACTGCGTGAACTGGCGCGCCTGCTGCAATCCGTTCTGGCCGGTGGTTGCGTCCATTACGAGCAGCGTCTCGTGCGGCGCTCCGGGAATAATGCGCTGGGCGGTGCGGCGCATTTTATCCAGCTCCGACATGAGGCTGGTCTTGGTGTGCAGGCGTCCCGCAGTATCGACAATCACGTAATCTGTCTTCCGCGCCGTTGCGGCTTGCAGCGCGTCGAACAACACGGCCGCCGGATCGCCGCCGGGCTTGGTTTTGATCACTTCCGTGCCCGTGCGCTGGCCCCAGATTTCAAGTTGATCGATGGCCGCCGCGCGGAACGTATCCGCGGCGCAGAGCAGCACACTCTTGCCGTCGGACCGAAATACCTGCGACAGCTTGCCGATCGTCGTTGTTTTGCCAGTTCCATTTACTCCAACCACCAGAATGACTTCAGGCGTCCCGTCCACGCGCTGGACGGGACGGGAATTCGAAGCGCTCAGAATGGCCAGCAGTTCTTCCTTCAGCAGACGCTTCAGCTCCTGCACATCCTTGATCTGTTTGCGGTCAGCTTTGTCACGGAGCTTGCCCAGCACTTCCTGGGTGGTGGTGGTGCCGAGGTCTGCGCCGATCAGCGTTGCTTCCAGATCGTCGAGCGTGGTGCGGTCGATCTCCTTGCCAAAACCAACCACCTCTTCGATGCGCTCAGCGAGATTCTCGCGCGTGCGCGTGACGGCCTGCTTCATGCGCTCGAAGAGTCCAGTTTTGCTTTCTTCGGTGCTGCCGAACAGAGTTTGAATCATGAAGAAATCCCAAGGTTTGATTATAGCGGTCAAGAGCGGGAGCGAGGACGCTCCCGCAGCCTGCCCTGAGCTTGCCGAGGGGACAGCCGCCGAGGACGGCGGCGCTACGCCGAGCTTAGACGCGCGTTCGTTCGAGGTTGCCGGTTTCAGGGGCGGGAAGCGCCGGGGCAGCGGTCGGGGCGTTTGTGGCCGCATCCGCGGCGGCCGCCGCACGCTTGATTGCGATGCTGCGCTGGATGCGAATCTCGCCGCGCCCGTAAACCGCCACCAGCGCCGCTACGGTGACGGGATCGAGCCGTTTGCCGGCAAGATTGTTGATGATTTTCAAGGCTTCTTCCGGAGGGAAGGCGTGCTGATAAGGACGATTGGTGGTCAACGCATCGAAGGTGTCGGCCACCGCGATCACCCGTGCCAGCAGCGGAATCTGATCTCCCTTGAGGCCGTAGGGGTAGCCCCGGCCGTCGAGAGCTTCGTGATGAAGCTCAATGCCGGGGAGCATTTCCGCAAGCTGGATTACCGGCCTTAGCATATTGGCGCCCTTGGTGGTATGGGTCTTCATGACCTCGAATTCTTCCGCATCCAGCGCGCCCGGCTTCTTGAGGATGCGGTCTTCGATACCAATCTTGCCCACGTCGTGGAGCTGGGCGGAAATCTGCAGCGTTTCCATGAAGGTAGAGGGCAAGTTCAGTTCTTTGCCGATCATTAACGAATAGCGCGTGACCCGGTCGGAGTGGCCGCGAGTATAGGGATCCTTTTCGTCGACCGCGCCCGCCAGCATCTGAATCGATCCCAGAAACAGCGCGCGATTCTCTTCCGCGGCGCGCTTCAGATCTTCGACGAACTGTTCCAGATCTTTCGACATAGTATTAAAGGTTTCGGCCAGTTCGCCGATTTCGGTGCGGCTGGCCAGGTGAACCCGCTGTGAAAAATCGCCGCGCGCCAAAGCGCGGCTGGACTGCGTAAGGATCTGCAGAGGATAGGTAATCCTGCGGGCCGCAAAAATGCTTACGCCAATGCTCAACAGAACCGCGAGCAGCGCCAGCAGCCGCGCCGTGCGCTGCATCTCGATGACTCCGCGGTAGGCCTCGAGCTGCGGCTTCTGCACCACGACTGCCCAATCGAGCGGCGTGACCGGGCTGTAGGTGCCGAGCATCTCGACGCTCTTCTTGCCCTCGTGTACGGCGAATTCCTTGGTGGCGGCCAACTGCGCCTTACTGCCCTCGTCCACAAAGTTGCGGACGATCTCCAGGTTCTTCATGTCCTGGCCGGTGACATATTGCGGTGTGCCGGCAGCCACCAGCCGGCCCTGGGCGTCGACAACATAGGGAATCAAACCGCCGCCGCTGACTTCCTGCAGGCGGCCAATCAGGAATTGAAGGTCCACCACCGCGCCCACCATGCCCAGAAAACGCCCGCCGTAGCTGACGGGACTGCTCACCAGCAGCACGGTCCGCGCCGACTTGCCGTCGCCCACCTGCAGCGCCTGCCCGTTGTAGGCACGGCCATCGCGGGCTGCGTCATAGCCATGTTGCAACTCGCGCTGCAAGAAAGCGTCCGGTGCGATGCGCCCGGCAGAGACGCCCTTGGCCTCGGAGTTGAGCAAGGTCGCGTAGGCGAGTTCATCGGAGGAAGAAACAAAGTTTTCCAGCAGCGCGCGCAGCTCCGGCGCCTGGATGTTCTTGCCGCCAATGTCACCGCCGCTCGCCACCTGAATCGCAGACGAAAGGTTGGCCAGCATCATCCGCAGGGAGCGCTCGTGCTGCGAAAGATCGTCGGCCAGCGACCGCGTCACCGTATTCTGCAGCAGCATCTCGTTGGTCTTCAGGCGGTCGCGGTTAATCGCCTCCACTTGCGCCGAGTAGAAGTACATGGGGACGATGCTGATGATCAGGAGCACACCGAGAATTACATACAAAATGGGCACGCGCGCCGGGTTGGGTGCTGTGGAAGACAAGTCGCTCCCCTGGCTTATTTCGAGGGCGCCGTCGATCGAAGTGGCGGCGGATTTCACAGGTATCTATAGAAGTTTAATGTGGATGGAGTGCCAGTTAGAGGAAAACCGCGAGTATTATCATTACCAAAGTACCAGTCGAAACGGGCGTCTGGCGCGGGTTTGGCAATGGAACGCACGGACTTCCGGCCGCCTGCTCTTGCCGCCTTACATCCTGAGTGTTTCGCTTTTGCTGCTCCGGGTCATCAGTTCATAAATTGCTTCGCGCGGAGCCTTGCCCTCGTGCAGAATGGCGTGCATTTGCTCGGTGATGGGCATCTCGACGCCGCGTGCCCGCGCCAGTCCTACCGCCGCCGCTGTGGTAAAGATTCCTTCCGCGACCATGCCATGCATTCCGGCGAGAATCTCGGGCAGCTTTCGTCCGCGGCCAAGTTCGACGCCCACGCTGCGATTGCGGGACAGGCCGCCTGTGCAAGTCAGCACCAGGTCGCCGAGGCCCGCGAGGCCCGCCATGGTTTCCGCTTTGCCTCCACAAGCCACTACCAGCCGCGTCATCTCCGCCAGACCCCGCGTGATCAGGGCCGCCACGGAATTGTGCCCCAAGCCCAGGCCCGCGCTCACCCCGGCGGCGATCGCGACAGTGTTTTTGAGCGCGCCGCCCAGTTCCACGCCGACCGGATCTTCATTGGTGTAAACGCGAAAGCTGGCATGGCTGAACTCTTGCTGGACCGCGCGCGCAAGTTCTTTATCCTGTGATGCGACGGCGATTGCGGTTGGATCTCCTCGCGCCGCTTCCAGCGCAAACGAGGGGCCGCTGAGCGCGCCGATCCTCGGCGCCGGCATGTCATCGGCGTTACAAACCTGTGCGATCACCTCGGTCATGCGCAGCAGGGAATCTTCTTCCAGTCCTTTGGTTGCGCTGACGATCATGGTTTGCGCGCGCAGGTGCGGCCGCATCCGCTCAAACAGGCGGCGGCAATGTTGCGAGGGCATCACGCTCACCACGATGGCCGCGCCCTCAAGTGCTTCCGCAAGATTGTTGCAGGGGGTCACGCAAGATGGGATGGATTGGCCAGGAAGAAACTTCTCATTCACGCGTTGCTGCGCGATGGACTCGTAAACGTCTTTTTCGTGCGCCCACAGCCGAATCTGATGAGCGTCTTTCTCTCTGCGGCCCAGAACAATCGACAGCGCCGTGCCCCAGGCTCCCGCGCCGATGATCGCGATCTCGCTCATGTGCGCTTGGCTCCCACGCGGCTTTCCGTCCCGGCTAAGAGCCGCCGAATGTTGTCACGATGTTTAACAAGAATGAGAAGGGAGGAGATCGAGATTAGAGCCAGCACCGTTGGAGAAAGGTAAGACCGGCCGGTAAGCCACGCCATAAACGGAAAAATGGCGACCGCAACGATTGACCCTAAGGAAACGTAGCGGGAGATCGCGGTAACCGCTATAAAAATGCCGACCGCGATCAGCACTGCTTTCGGAGCTATCACTACGAATGCGCCAAGACTCGTGGCAACTCCCTTGCCGCCGCGAAACTTCAGCCACACCGGAAACATGTGGCCAAGAACCGCAAACAGCGCCCCCAGCGCCAACTTGCTCGAGGGTAGGGAATCGCGAACCATGCGGTCAGCCACTACATACGACAATGCCACCGCCGCAGTTCCTTTCAGCGCATCCAACAGCAGCGTCAGCACACCGAGCACTGGCGATTTGCGGGAGACATTCGTCGCCCCGATATTTCCGCTTCCGCTCTGGCGCACATCTTCACCTCGGAAGATGCGCACCAGAAGATACCCGAAGGGAATCGAACCCAGCAGGTAGCTTAGTGCGGCGATGATAAGGAGCGTTGACAAGAAGAAGATTCCTGGTCGATGGGCTAACGCAAACTAAATCCGGCCAGCTTCGTGTACTTTGAGCCGCCGGGTGAAAGCTGACTCCGGTAAAGAAAAAACTCGCGGATCGTCATGGTACCAAACTCTGGTGCAGGCAGGGCCGCCAGTTTCTCCTGCAACTGCTGAAAGCTCCGGTTCGGGCGGTCGCCTTCCTGCTTGCGCGGCGAGCCCGAGCCTCTTCCACCCCGCGCCAGCGTGAGATGCGGAGTGAAAGCATGCTCCTCTTTCGGGATGTCGAGCGATCGCCAGCCTCTCATCCACCATCGCGGCCAGAGAACACAGCTTCGGTCCTGCCTCAATTCCGACCCAGAACACTCGCGGCGCCCGCGCGCCCGGAAAGAATCCATAGCCGCGAAAATTCATTTCGAACGAGTCCGCCACAATCGTTTCCAGCGCCCGCTTGATTTTCTCCATCTCTTCTTCGGACTTTTCGCCGATGAACTTCAAAGTGACGTGCAGCGATTCGGGCCGCGCCCAGCGCGCATCTGGAGAGAATCCACGCACGCCGTCGAGAAAGCGGGCGAGTCGGCCGCGGATGCCGTCGTCGATGTCGAGAGCAACGAAAAGGCGCATAAGAATTAGTATTGGCTACTTCTGGCTTCCGGGAAGGATGAACCAGCTAGTGCTCATGCTAAGAAGCTGCTCGTTCACATCAACTTCCTGCGCACCATATCCAGCGCCATCGTGGTGGCAAACCACCGAATGCGTTTGCGGTCGCCAGGAAAATTCCGCTCGATCACTTCCGTCCCGCTAGCGCTGGCTAACGCGTGGAACACCAATCCGACCGGCTTCTCCGGCGTTCCACCGGTGGGCCCGGCCACACCTGTGATGCCGATCCCGAGCGTCGCCTCGCACTTGTATCGAATGCCCTCGGCCAGCGCCGCCGCCACTTCGCGGCTCACCGCTCCATGACGCGCAATCATGTCGGCAGGCACTCCCGCGAGTTCGGTCTTTACCGCATTCGAGTAGACGATCGCGCCACCTGCAAAGTAGCGCGAACTGCCGCCCACCGACGTTATCCGTTCACCGAGCAAACCGCCCGTGCAGGATTCCGCCACGGCCAGCGTGGCGTTGCGCATCTGCAGCCAGTAGCCCACGATCTGCTCGAGCGACTCGCCGTCCCGCGAGAACACCGCATCATCAAGTTCTTCTTCGACCGCGTCGGCGGCTTCATCCACGCGCGCCTGCGCCGCTTCCACAGTCTCGGCGCGCGACGTGAAATGCAATTGGATCTCTCCTGCTCCCGCCAGAATGGTGGTCTGCACGTCGGTGAATCGCTTGTAGATCGGCGCCACGCGCGCATCCACATGAGATTCGCCGAGCATGGCCACTTTCAATACGCGAGTTGCCAGGAACGCCACAGGCAGTTTGGCCCGCAGCCGCTCACGGCACTCCGCCTCAAACAAAGCCTTCAACTCGTGCGGAGGTCCGGGCAGCAGGATGACAATCCGCTCGCGTCCGTCGAACTTTGCCGCTCATCCACTGTCCGGGCGCAGTCCCATTCGCATTGGGAAGCACCACCGCTCCCTCGAGCACGTCCGCCTGCTTGGCATTGTTGGGGGACATTTTCCATCCCCGCGCGGCGAAACGACGCTCAATGCCGGCAAGAACATCTTCATCACGACGCAGCGAAATGCCCAAAGCTTCGGCCACGGCTTCGCGGGTTAGATCATCTTCGGTGGGCCCGAGACCGCCGCTGAAAATCACGATCTCCGAGCGAAACAGCGCATGTTGCGCGGCCTCAACCAGGCGCTTGCGATCATCGCCGACCACGCTTTTGAAAATTACTTCAACGCCCAACTGATTGATCTGCTCGGTGAGATAGAGAGAGTCCGTATCCATGCGGAAGGGCGTCAGTAGCTCAGAGCCAACCGCAATGATCTCGGCGTTCACGGGAGAAGTGTAAATGAAAACTGGAGGTAGACGCGGAGGGAATTACTCCGGGAGCAGCGGCAGCCCCGCAATATTCCACGAAAGATGATGGACCGCGTCGGTGGTCGCTAAGATCACACTTCTTCCCGGAGCAAACGCCAGTCCCACCAGACCGTGTCCTGCAACTTCCAGGCTGGCTTTGCCCTCCGGCGTGATCTTCACAATGCCGCGCCGGCCGGAGAGCGATGCCGCCACATACAAATTGCCCGCCGAGTCAAACGCCAGGCCCTGTGGGCGCCCCAGGCCGCGGAAAAAGGTGTGTACCGTCCCCTGCGGATCAATTCTGTGCACGCAGTCAAAACTCGACGTGGTGGGGCCAGTCACAAACAAATCCCCCTCCGGACCGAAGGCAAGGTGATACGCCGAAACGCTCGGCTCCAGAGTGGCGAACACGAATACCTGCTGATCGCGGCCAATCTTGAAAATCGTGCCGCTACGGTCGCCTACATAGAGATTCTGGTTGCGATCAAAAGCAATGCCCGTGGCCACTCCCATGCCCTCGGCATACGTGGTCATGTTTCCGTTCGGCGCCACGCGATAGACCGCGCCGTCATGGCGCGAAGAAACATACATCTGCCCCTGCCGATCGAAGGCAATGGCGGTTGCGTTCATCATCTCGGCCACGAACGGCTTCACGGCGTAGTTGGTATCGATCTTGAAGATCGCGACCGGAACCTTCTGGCCGCGTGAACCCGAGAAAGTCGCGTAAATGTTGCCTTGCGCATCGAGCCCCGGATTGGTCACCGGGTGCAGATTCTCGGCGATGGGGACGGCCACCTTAACGATGTGCGCGTTACTGACGTGCCCGTCGGTCGCAACCACCACGGGGCCCGAAGTCGCTCCCTCGGGAACCCGGGCGACCAGAAACGCATCTGAACTGATCACCACCCCGCCTTCCACGTCGCCGAACTGCACGCGCGGGCGCTGGTACTGCTGCGGCCGCAATCCCGAACCGGCAATGCGGACTTCGCCCCCCGCCAGCGCCAGCACCGGCGATACGGACTCGATGTGCGGACCACCATTCACGCTTTTCTTACCCAGGATGCGGTCGGAGAATCCCATGAGGAAAACACTCGCACTACGTTAGAAGACACTATCTTAGAAGACCAAAGTGCAACAAGAGATGCATCGTGCCCAACGCGTAGAGACCCGCGGCAATATCGTCCAGCACAATCCCTGTGCCTTCCGGAAGCGCCTCCAATTGTCGCACCGGCGGCGGTTTAACGATATCGAAGGCACGAAAAAGTATAAAGCCCGCCAGAAAAGATTTCCATGCGAGCGGCACGGCGACCAGAGCAAGCAGTTGACCCGCCACTTCATCGATCACCACAAACTGCGGATCTCTTATTCCCGACCCTCGCGCGACTTGTGTAGCCGCGGGAATGCCGATCAGCGTGACCACCATGGCTAGGGCGATTGCAACCGGCGTCCGCAGCGAAGGCGCAAGCGCGTGGGCCAGCGCCGCCCACAAGATTACCGTTGCCGCCGATGCCCAGGTGCCGGGTCCAGGACGCAGGCGTCCGATCCCGAAAAATGTGGCGATGAGTGTCGCCCACAGCGGAGTTCGGCGGGACGCCCCCACGACCTCGGCAGCGTCTTTCACGATTCCTCGTCCGGATCCTCAGGCGTGCTCTCCCGAATCTGCTCGTCTGCATCCGTAACCGGCGAGGGAATCACATACGCTCCGCTCGCCCACTTACCCAAATCAATCGTGCGGCAGCGGTCGCTGCAGAAGGGGAAGTCCGGATCGCCGCTCTTCACGGCTTTCTTGCAGATCGGGCAGCGGAGTTTCAGAGTGCGTTTGCGAGGCATGGCCAGGGAGTGTCCAGGTTCTTGCTGAGTCAATCGACAGATTCCAGTGCAAACCGCCCGCTACAGAATCCTTGCCACCAGATCGTAATCGTGCGCTTCCGTGATCTGGCAACGATAAAACTCGCCCGGCTGGGGCTCCGCGTCTTCCGGAAAATCGTTCACGAAGACTTTGCCGTCGATCTCCGGTGCATGCATCGAAGTACGGCCTTCCATGAGCAGATCGGTCTCTTCCGATCTTCCTTCCAGCAACAGGTCGAACTCCTGCCCCACGAGCTGTTTCTTTTTCTTCTTGCTGATTTGGCGTTGGATTCCCATCAGGTGCTTGCGCCGCCGCTCTATTTCGCGAATGGAAAGCTTCTCGTCCAATCCATACGCGTCCGCTCCCTCCTGGTCGGAGTAGCCGAAAGTTCCCATCCAGTCAAACTGGGCCTCGCGCACGAATTCGCACAGCTCTTCAAATTCTTTTTCAGTTTCGCCCGGAAAGCCCACGATGAACGACGTACGCAAAGTCAGACCAGGAATCGCGCGCCGCATCCTGGCAATCGACCGCAGAAATACGTCCGCCCCGCCTCCACGCTTCATACGCTTCAGCACCGGCGCCGATGCATGCTGCAGCGGCACATCCATGTACGAACAAATCTTTTCGGAGGATGCGATCGTCTCCAGCAGTTTCCCTGTGATCTTGTTCGGATAGGCATAGAGGAACCGGATCCAGCGCAGGTCCTCGATCTTCGCCAGCTTCTCGAGCAGCAGCGCCAGACCATCCTTCAGCCCAAAATCTTCTCCGTAGCAAGTCGTGTCCTGCCCGATCAGGGTGATTTCCCGCACGCCGCTGTGCGCCAACCGCTCGGCTTCCGCTACCACCGACTCGAACCGCCGCGAACGAAACTGCCCGCGCAACTGCGGGATGATGCAAAATGTGCAGGGATGATCGCAGCCTTCCGCGATCTTGATGTACGCCGTGGATTTCGGCGTAGCCAGAATGCGCGGGGTCTCATCGTCATACAAATAGTTGGGCAGATCCGCAATCGCGCCGTCCCATTGCCCGCGAGAAAATCGTCCCTGCGCCAACCGCGCATCGCCCTCGGCCCGCGAAGGCAACACCACGAACGGGGAATCGGGTTCGCCGAGTGAGCTTGACGGCGCCGCCCCAATGCCCGTCGCCGCCAGGATGTTCTGCAACTCCCCGGTCCCCACCACGGCATCCACCTCAGGAATGCGCTTGCGGATTTCGTCGCGAAAGCGCTCCACCAGGCATCCTGCCACGATCAGCTTCTTCGCCCGCCCCGAAGTCTTGTGCTCCGCCATCTCGAGAATCGTATTCACCGACTCCTGTTGCGCGCTCTCGATGAACGAACAGGTATTCACCACGATCACGTCGGCATCCTCGGCGCGGGGTGAGAGTTCGGCCCCGGCCCGCGCCAGAAGGCCCATCATCACCTCGCTGTCGACCAGGTTCTTGGGGCATCCCAGGCTGACGAACCCTACTTTCTGTGGACGCCCAGCCTGTGGACGCCCAGCCGGCTCATGACTATTCGACATGGCATCAGGGGTTTCTTCGCTGGAACGTGAGATAGTAAGGCTTTTCGAGGGCATCCGATCTGATTATTCTAACATTCTCCGGCGGCATTCCCGCACAGGCATCCGCGCTGGCCCAGCGCATCTGCACCGTTGGTTGGCAATCGGCGGTTGACCTCGGCACCACAAAAGATAGTACCTGTGGAAGAAAACTTTATCCTTCATGCTACCCTAGGCCTTACCGAAGAAAATGTGAGTCCCGCATCCTGGAGGGGAAATGTCTGGGAAACAGGCCGTCATCGCAGTCCTGGCAGTGACCTTGTTCTTTCTGGGCGCGTTCGCGTCGGCCCAGGACGAGAAAAACGAAGTGACCGGCATGATTGGCCGCATCTTCATCAGCGACCAGGGCATTCAGGGTCCGAACGCTCCAACGGTCAACCCTTTTGTTCGCTCCGGCCATGGGCTCACGTTCGAAGTGAATTATGCGCGCTACCTTTTAGCCACTCCTATCTATGCCGTCTCGGGAGAAGTGCCTGCGGTATTCAATCTGGATGAGAAACTCAACTCCGGCGGCCATGTTGTTCCCTCCAGATACAAGCAGATATTCGTTACTCCCTCGGCTCGCGTGAATTTCTTTCCCGAGACTGCGGTTTCCCCTGGGTGAGTATTGGCGGCGGTTTCGGCCACTTCAGCGAGAGCAACAACCTGCTCTACTACCGGCACCAACCCCGGCGGCTCAACCACCTCGGGTGTGCTGCAGATCGGAGCGGGACTGGACGTCAAGGTCTGGCATCGTTTCAGCATTCGTGGGCAGGTCCGCGACTTCTATTCGGGCACTCCTAGTCTGCCCCTGGCCGACACAGGCAAGACCCGCCAGCACAACTACTTCGTGGGCGGCGGCGTGGTCTACCATTTCTAGTCGCTGCGGGCGCTCGTCCCGTGGAGTATCATTTCCTCGGCGGCGCAACTCTTGCGCACCCATCTGGATCCGACCGTCTGTACGGGGAGGACTCAATGAGCGTGATCCCACTCGCCCTGTTGTTGCTGGCCGCCGCTCCACAACTCCCTGATAAAGCTCCCGACCTCGCCTCACAGCAGACCTTGGAACAGGGCAGGAAGCGATATGAAGCCTATCGGCAAGCCTCGATTCAGATCGACGAACTTGCGGGAAGCATCCATTCTGAGGCTGATGCACGGGCCTTCGTCGATGCGGTCGCTGAGCAACTGACTGGGTATCGCTATCTATTTTGGACGGCGCTAAGCATTCGACATCGCGTAGCTCGCGCGGAATACGCGGCTGTCTCTGACCCGTCACGCCGCATCCCTGAGCAGCGCATCGCCGATGTTTGGAACGAGTACGTTCGCGAGATCGACGCGCCCGAAGAGTCCCTCGTCACCGTTGCGGAACTCCACAACCTGCGAGATGGGATGTACTACTCAGATCAAATCTTGTGGAAGAAACAGCACCAGTCGCTTTGGACGATGCCAGACGTTAACGCTGTGGATGAGGACGGCAAAGTCGCCAACGGCTGCCGCGCGGTCGAAGCCCTCAAGATCATTTACCAGCTGCACGAGTTTTACCAGAACCTGCTCAGCGCCCGGGAACGCGTTAAAAAGGGAGTCCTGATCTCGGACTTGGCGGCGCAACGGCAGCGAGAGCAAAATTCAGATTCCCAGCCGAAGCCCGTCGCCAGAGCTGAACTACGGGTGGTTGCAAACCAGAACCCGCTTCGCCTAGCCGCCAATCGTTATCAGCAGGAGCACGGCGAAGACGCTTATCAGCAACTCCTTAGGCGGCTCTTCAACGAACTCTTCCCGAAAGAGTGAAACCAGGCAGCGGTTAGGTCTGTGCTTGGCTCGCGGAAGTCTCTGGCGCTTTTTCTTAATCTTGCTGACGTCTATTCCTCGTCGCCAGTTCCACTTCTTCATACAACTCCGGCAGCCGCATCGCGTCGTCAGCAGAATTTCCAAACCGCGCCGATTCGTAGGCGTCCGTAAACCGCCCGACCTGCGCCCGCAACCGCTCATCCGGGATGAAGCGTACAAATTCCTGCGCTGTCTGTGTTGCGGACTTCCGCACTCCCCGCCGCGCCAGATACCGAGCCATGCGTTCATACCACATCGCGGCGGCCTGATCCGGCGAGCGCTCGGGATGCGCTTGCAGCCGTCTCATGCGGATCATCCTGGCAATTCGCCCGGCGTTGGCCAACCCCAGCAACAGCAGCGTCACCGGTACACCGCCTATAAACCATCTTCCTGGCGCATGCTCCACGCTCCGCTGGCTTCTTCGAGCCCAATTCAGCATCCGCGCATATTTCAGCCGAGCCCACATTCGCGCCCGCTCCAGAGAACTGCGCGTCCCGCTCAGCACTGTTTGCCCTAAAACGCTCTGGTGCGAAGAGTCATAACTGACTACCCATTCGCGCCAGAACGATGACGCTGCGTCCAGGTAGAGCATTACCCGGTTCCAGCCTCGAGGTGACCCGGTCGCGCTATCCGGCGTGGGATCGAACGTGATCCACCCATAGCCGGGGAAGTAAGCTTCCACCCAGGAGTGCGCATTCCTGGCCCGGACCACGTAGTTGCCCGTGAGATCGTTGAATTCATCGCTGACGAAACCGTTCACCACGCGCGATGGAATGCGCAGCGTCCGCAGCATGACGGCCATCGAAGAAGCGAAGTACTCGCAGTGTGCCTGCTTGCGCTCGAAAAGAAAGTTTGCCAGAGGATCGGCGACCGGGGAAGACGGCAACTGCAGCGTGTACCCGTAATGCGTCTTCAAGTATTGTTCCAGCGCGACCGCTTTGTCGTAGCTATTGGAGGCCGATCCCGTAACCTGCGCCGCCAGCCGTGGAATACGCGCATCGAGCCCCGGCAGTTGCAGGTAGGCTAAAGCAAATGGCGGAAGATCGTCTTCTGCCGACCGAAGCTGCTCGGGCGAAGGCGTGGAGATGTCGGAGTCCGCCTCGTACAGGCTCACGGCG
Organism: uncultured Acidobacteriaceae bacterium; assembly: GCA_963850165.1. GTDB lineage: Bacteria > Acidobacteriota > Terriglobia > Terriglobales > Acidobacteriaceae > Sulfotelmatobacter. Next base: position 73,729 of record CAWKKK010000026.1, read on the forward strand.
CGCTCGCCATCGAGATCGTAGAGGGCCCCGCCGCTGTCGGTCCGCACCGAGCCATACGCTCCGGTCATGCGGCGTGCCCAGGGGGCAAGAAAAAAAACGTTAGTGCCGATCGGTTCCATCAGCACCCGGTAGTGAATGAGGCGTTTCCACCTTCCCGGCGCAGCCTGAGTCCGCGTCAGCGCAGCCTGCGCCACACCCTGGCTGAACAGCGGCACGACGAAGCTTCCGTCCGCCTCCCGCGGCAGCACATACTGCTCATGGGAGTTCGACCAGTTCCTGCCATCGAAATTGGTCAGCGCGACGCCACGCCAATGCAGCGCGTACCGGCCGTGTGGATCATCATCGATCTGAATGTGCATGACCACTGCGTTCGACTGCTGAATCTGCCCGATCCGTCCCAACTGCACCCGATCGTTGAAGCCGGTGGAAAAATCCGTGCCGAATGAATAACCGCCCAGGTAGCCCACCGACATACGAGGCAAGAGAAAAAATACCGCAGCCGCGCCCACCAGGATCATCAACACCAAAGCCGGCGTCACCCGCGCCAGCGAGAAGGCCAGATGCCGGTCTTCCTGCACGTCGTCGGAATGTCGCGCCTGAAAGCGCGCGGTTCGCCCCGACCGCCGCATCTCCATCAGGATGAATGTAGACACCGCCATCAGCATGAATCCGGCAAAGAAGAACAGAAAAACGCTGTCCACGGTTAACACGGCCGAAGCCAAGACCATCAGGAACGCCAGAATCGCCAGCATCGTGTAGTCACGATCGCGGCGCAGCGAGAATGAGCGCACTACTACCGCAAACAACACCAGGTGCACCGTCGCCGTGAGGAAACTGCGCGAAAGCAGGAAGTAATCGAAAGCATAGAAAGCGAAATATCCAATCGTGAGAGGCGTAGTCCAGCCTTCCGAGATCGCAACCCGCCTGTGTTCCGCCAGCAAATAGCCGCGGAAAGCCAGCGCCGCTCCCACCAGCAGCATGGTCGGCAATCCTAGCCCGCCCGTACTTGCCAATGCCCCAAACCCCATCAACACAAGCAAATAGAGCGAAAGCTCGAAGTATTTGTTGACTGCCTGGGAAAGTGGAGTCAAGCCGGATTGTTGATTGGTTTGCGGCATAGAGTACTACTGGAGGATGCCAGGAACCACCCGTCTGCAAGCTTTATCGTTCGAGTTCTATCCCGAGTTCTATCTATTGTTCGCTAAGTTCCATCGAGAAGGGAAGGCTTTCCTTCACATTTCTTGCACCGAAAGTCACCAGCCCTTTGCCCTGAGCCGCGGGCGATAGTCCTCGCCGAACCGGAATACGTGCGTGCCTTTGTTAGAATGATTCAGGTCAGGCATCGGTCTCACGCGACGTACTCTCGCCAACCCCGCCAGGTCCGGAAGGAAGCAACGGTAACGGGCTCTTGCGTGTGCAGTGGGTTCCCGGTGCCTGGCTTATTCTGCATTTTTCTGCAAGACATCCACTCCGGCCTAAGACAACCTGCCGCAAGGCCGACCTTTACACAATCTTTACAAGTCTTTGCGCAAGAAATGTAACGCCGCCTCGTCTCCGGGAATCATTGCTGGTAGGAATACCGTGAGTCGTTGAGAAAAAAATATGCGCAATCTTTTATCCAAGCCAGTTTCCCCATCCGTTACCATTCACGTCTCAGGCAGTTTGTCTCAAGGTCATCTTAGGTACTTGGATCAACTCGTTGCCTCGGCGATCGACTGCGCCTTGTGGCCTCTGCTCGACCTGGCTCGCCTGACGGAATTAGACCGCGTCGCGCTGGCGTACCTCACAGGAGGGGAGGGTCGCGATTTTGGTATCGTTTCCTGCCCGAATTTTATCCGTGAGCGGATGCAGCACGAAAAAGAGCACCGCGCGGCTTGACCCGCCGGCCCTTGCATGCGCCCTCAAGACCAGGTGGAAGTAGAACCACGCATGCCATCGGCCCGCGTTAGACATTCCTGCTTCAATCGTTCAAAATACTGATTCATTTCATCGGGAGTCCTGATTGAACGATTCGAAAGCTCCGCGCCCAAAAAGGGTGAAGATCAGCGCCCTCGGCACCTACGTGCCGCCGCGTCTTCTCACCAACGCCGACCTGGAAAAAATGGTCGACACCACCAACGACTGGATTCTCAGCCGTGTCGGCATTCGCGAACGCCACATCGTCGATAAGGGTGTGGCCACCAGCGACCTCGCGGTCGAGGCCGCCAAGAAGGCGCTCGCCCAGCGCGGTCTGGCTCCCAGTGATATCGACGCCATCATCGTCGGCACGGTCACTCCTGACATGCTTTTCCCCTCCACCGCATGCCTGGTTCAGCACAAGCTGGGCGCGAAGGGCGTTTGGGGATTCGATCTCTCCGCCGCTTGCTCCGCTTTCATTTACGCCGTGCAGACCGGAGCGCAATTCATAGCCACCGGCGCTCATAAGCGAGTCCTGGTGATTGGCGCCGACGTGATGTCCTCGATCATCGACTACGCCGACCGCGCCACCTGCGTCATCTTCGGCGACGGCGCGGGCGCGGTCATTCTCGAACCCGCGGAAGACGATTCCGTTGGCCTGATCGACTTCATCCACGAGGTCGACGGCGCCGGCGGATGCTTTCTCTACATGCCGGGCGGCGGCAGCCTGAATCCGGCGTCTCGCGAAACCGTCGACCAGAAAATGCACTACGTTCACCAGGACGGCCAGCAGGTCTTCAAGTTCGCCGTGCGCAAGCAAACCGAAGCCTGCCTGAAGTTGCTGGAACGCAACGGCCTGAAAGGCTCCGATATTGACGCCTTCATCCCGCATCAAGCCAACCTGCGCATCATCAACGCCACCGCCGACCGCCTCGGCCTGCGTCCAGAAAGCGTGATCGTCAACATCGAGCGCTACGGCAACACCACTGCGGGCACAATCCCTTTAGCCATGAACACGGCCATCGAAGAGGGCAAGCTGAAGAAGGGAAGTCTGGTGCTGATGGCGTCAGTAGGCGCTGGCTTCACAGTGGGCGTCGCACTGCTGCGCTGGGCATTTTAAACAGTGACAGTAGCGCCGGCGGCCTGCCCTGAGCGAAGTCGAAGGGTCCCGCCTCGGCTGTTCAGCCCAGCATAAGAAGTTTTAATAGGCCGACATTTGGCTTCCGGAAGCTTCCACCGCTCGATCTAAAGCTATGAGCGAGCTTTCCTCGTTCTTACAACAGCTCGCCAGAATGCTCCCGAATGGACGCGACAACCTAGACCTCGACAGTGGAAGACCCTGCTGGCCTTCGCCATACTCTATCTCGTCTGGGGATCGACCTTCCTGGCAATCCGCATCGGGGTGCGCGAAGTCCCGCCGCTCCTGCTTGCCGGAATGCGCTTCTTCGCCGCCGGCATTGTTCTCTACGCCTGGATGCGCGCCACGGGCACAGCCGTCACCCAGCCGCCGCGAATGGGCGTCACTAACGTTGCTGGCGGCAATTATCTTTCTGGTGGATTACGGATTGGTCTTCTGGGCCGAGCAGCGCGTACCTTCCGGCATTACGGCGGTCATGATGGCTACCATTCCCGTCTTCACCGCGCTGCTGGAGATACTGATTCTGCGCACCCAGAAACTTACCCTCCGCTTAGGATGTGCGCTTGTGGTCGGCCTTGTCGGAGTGGCCGTGCTGGTCAGCCGTTCCGCAGGTTTCGGTGACGCTCCCATCGAAAGGTCAGGAGCGATCGCCCTGGTAGTAGGCGCAATCAGTTGGTCGCTGGCGACGATTCTCACCAGAAAGCTAAGGTTGCCCGAATCAAAGGTCATGAGTTCAGGAGCGCAAATGCTAGTCGGCGGAATCCTGCTCCTCTGGCCGCGGCTATTTTCGGAGAGTTCAACGATTTCCACTGGCAAGCCGTTTCTTCAGGAGCATGGCTAGCACTGGCCTACCTGACAGTAGCCGGCTCCATCATCGCGTTCACCGCCTATGTCTGGCTCATCCACCACGAGTCCCCAACCAAAGTCGGCACCTACGCGTACGTGAATCCGGTGATCGCTGTGGTGCTTGGATATTTTCTAGGCGGGGAAGCGCTCGGCGCACGCACGATCGTAGGGACTTTTCTAGTTCTGATAAGTGTCGTAGTGATTACCACCACGCCAAAGCAGATGAAGTCCGCGGGAGCTGATCCAGGAAACCGAACTGGCCGAGCCGTAGCATCTGGGGCCACGCCGCGTAATCGAATATGCCGTAAAACTCGATGTCACGGATTACCCTTACATCTTGTCATTCCGACGCCCGAGCGAAGCGAGGCAGGAGGAACCTGCTTCGCCAGGAAGCGCCACAGCCACGCAGAAGCCTACCGTCCGTTAACCACGCGGGCGTTAAGCCCGCAGGGCCGACGGCACTGCACGCGCCGTGTGGGGGGAGCGTTTGTCCTTGCCGGCGTAGAATAAAACCACGCTGCGAAAGCTGCGTGGCCTTTTCCGCGTTCGCCATGGCAAAGCGCAATCAACGTCGGGCTCCCGCCGACCCTCCGCTGGCCCTCCGCTGGCCCTCATTCCCTTTGACGAGGAGTCCGAGAAGCTGCATCCGAACGCCGACCTCCTCCAGCTGCTGCGACAGGGGAAAATGCCAGAAATCCGCTCACAGTTCGCCACATTCAGCAGTGAGGTCCTTGGTTACGAGCCTATTCACCTATTAGGGGCCACTAGCCTTTACATACTTATATGGGCTGCAGGGGCTTCGGCGGAAAGAAAGGAGCGCTACGAGCTCGAACCGGCGGACTTGGAGGCGCTTCAAGGCCTGCTGCTCACGAATCAGCATATCGATGGCCTACCTAGCGCATCTGGCGACCTAGGCGATATCTGGGAGCGCGTCAGAAATCAGTATTTTGCGTCAGTAACCTCTTCCCCACCTGATTTTTTGGAGCCACAGAAAGCCCTTCTAGCGGGGACGATACGTCTCCACTGCGCCTACTATCGAAATCCCTACGGGCGGGCGTTTTTTCAGAGGATGATGTCCTATATCGCTGACGAATTTCAGAGGCGCCAGTACCAGCAGGACCGAAGGCTGTCCCTCTTCTTTGAATTCCTACCCAGGCTCTTGGAAGCGATCGATGGTCGGCTTTCCGAGCTGAGGGCGAACCTCATTCGGTCGCGGGAAGGAAGCGAAGAGGAGGTACGGCAGCTGGTTGACCGACTCGCATTTGCCAACGCAAATGCAGCAATCTTATATGCTGCGGAGCGCCCACTCGATGCCAGCGATCTGCGCGTGCTGTTCCATCACATGGTGGACGCCGCCGCCTCAGACCTGTTCATATTCACACCCGATCAGCTTCGCCGGCTTTCCCCGGAAGCCTCCTACGACCCCGTCCCGGATGTTGACCGATGTTCACTCCGCTTTGGCGACCTCGCCAGCGTGGGTTTTGAAAAAATTGTTACCGCAAACCCTGTTTGGGGCAGACCGTTTGTCCGCGTCGACGAGAAATATTTCCTGTTTTCGTTTTTCACCGTCCTGAGCTTCCCATTCAATATATTTATGTCCGTGGTCGAAGGCGATCCAGTGATTCAGAAAGGGCGGCTTGAGAGAGTCAGTGCGAAATATCTTGAAACCGAGTGTGAATCCCTGCTGAAGAAATATCTCCCAGGGGCACAGGTGTTCCGGAACTTATTCTGGTCCGATGCTACGGGTAAGAGATTTGAAACAGATGTTCTCGCCCTTATAGAAAATCGACTGCTCGTTTTCGAGGCTAAAGGAAGTATCCTGCCTGATCGCGTGAGACTCGGGAACTTCGCCAAGGCCAAATCCTTCCTGAAGGACACTTACGGACTGGCAGGCATCCAGGCAAGTCGGCTCGAAGAAGAGATCCGCAAAAGGCCGGGCGGCGTAGATTTTTTCGACAGCAGTGGGCGCAAATTGCTGACACTGAGTTCGGAAAGAGTACGAAGATTCCTTGCTTATTCGGTTACCCTCGACCAGATGGGGACTTTTGCCAACGCACGCCGCCTCTTTGAAGAGATCGGGATTATCGACCCCGCCACGTTCCCGGTTCCCCCAATCATGGCATCGGAGCTCGCGCGAATTCTGGAGGTTTTGCCGGACGAAATCTATCGTGTTCACTACCTTGAGCGTCGGCATCGGCTTTATTCTGCTGTCCACGTTGTCGGAGACGAACTCGACATCTTTGCTACGTATGTCATGCAAGGGTTCGGAGTATTACCTTTAGACGGAACGCAACTCGTTACTCTTCTAAACGCGTCGTTTTATTTGGATAACTATATTAGCGATGGCCACGTCGTTTTTCCTTCTAGCAGCACCGTTCGTAACACAAAATACTTCGACCGAGTTCTTCAATACCTTTTGCAGCGCAGACCGAAGGACGCTCTCGATCTCGGATTCGCAATAATCGACACACCGCCTGAGGCGCAGGAAACCTTCGAGGATTTGATGAGTGACATGCGCTTGAAAGCGGATAATGTCGATGAGCAGATTCGGGTCGGGTCCGTAGCGGTCACCAGCAGCTTTGAGCCTTTTGTTTTGGCCGGTTCAGTCTATGGCAATTTGCCACGCGAGTCCCGGAATGAGGTGCTTATGAGGGGACTGGCCAACGCCATTACGACGCGTGGTTTGAAAGCAGGACTTCTCATTGGTCGTCAGCTTGGGTTTTCCGAATACCCATACTCAATAATTGCATTCCTGAGTATGAGCGATGAAGATGTCGAAGCATATTCTAGGCTGGTCGCTAAGCAAGCAAATGGGGCGTAGGCGCGTGGAGGGCCGCCTTTTTCGGGCAGCCCGTTGTTTGGCGCTTTGTGCGAGAGGGTGGGACTGCTGCTCTTCAGAATTTCCACAGGCCCATTGTGACGTCTGACCTTGTGCACAGCCCATCACTTGCGCAATCATGGTCGAGGCCGTGACGGTTGGCCCAGGCCAATTCGTTGCGCCCGAAGTCCTTTGTTCTCAAGATTTTGACCTCTAAGCTCTTTGACATCAAGATTTTGCAAACACTTTTTGCAGACACCGCGCCCAGCAAGGCTTTCAGAGGGTATGGGGGAGGGGGGATACCCCGATTCTCAGCCTGGGAACGAGTCCACCCAACGCCCGCCGCAACGACGCCCAAACTTTATTTTCGGCCGAAATCCACTACGGCCGCGTCATCCTCTCCGGCCTTACCAGTTGATCGAATTCCTCGCCCGTCAGATACCCCAGCTTCAGCGCCGCCTCGCGCAGGCTGCTGTGCTCCACATGCGCCGTGTGGGCGATCTGCGCGGCCTTGTCGTATCCCACTTTCGGTGCCAGCGCCGTTACCAGCATCAGCGAGTTCTTCACGTACCAGTCCACCTTGGCGCGATCGACCTCGATGCCCTTGATCATGTATTCAACATATCCGTGGCAAGCGTCGGCGATCAGCGTGACCGAGTGCAGAAAGTTGTAAATGATCACCGGCTTATACACGTTGAGTTCGAAGTTGCCCTGTGACCCGGCGAATCCCACCGCAGCAGTCGCGCCATGAACCTGCACGCAGACCATGGTCATCGCCTCACACTGCGTCGGATTCACCTTGCCCGGCATGATGGACGACCCAGGCTCATTCTCCGGGATGGTAATCTCGCCCAACCCGCAGCGCGGCCCGGAAGCCAGCCAGCGGATATCGTTCGAAATTTTCATCAGCGACGCGGCCAGCGTCTCCATCGCGCCTTGCGCGAAGACGATCTCGTCATGCGCCGAGAGCGCGGCGAACTTATTGCCATGCGAGCGGAAGGGAAGTCCGGTAAGTTCGGCAATCTTCTTCGCCGCGCGCTCCGCGAACTCAGGATGCGTGTTCAGCCCCGTGCCCACGGCAGTTCCGCCGATGGCAAGATCGTAGAGACCATCCAGCGCCTGTTCCAGACGCTTAATATCGCGTTCCAACAAGCTGGCCCAGCCGCCGAATTCCTGCCCAAAGGTCAGCGGCACAGCATCCTGCAAGTGCGTGCGCCCGATCTTCACCACATCATGAAATTCTTTCGCCTTGGCCGCGATCGCATCATGAACATTCTTGATCGCCGGAATCAGCGCGTTCTTGACCCGATCCGCAGCCGCAATATGCATCGCCGCCGGAAACGTATCGTTCGACGACTGCGACATATTCACGTCGTCATTAGGATGGACCGGCTTCTTCGATCCCATCACGCCGCCGGCAATCTCAATGGCACGGTTCGAGATGACCTCATTCACGTTCATGTTGGTCTGCGTGCCGCTGCCCGTCTGCCAGACGCGCAGCGGAAACTGGTCGTCCAACTTGCCCGCAATCACTTCGTCGGCAGCTTGCACGATCAGCTTCGCCTTGTCCGCCGGACAGCTTGCCCAGATCCTGGTTCACCAGCGCGCAAGCCTTCTTGAGGATGCCAAAGGCGCGAATCAGCTCCGGCGGCATCGTGTCGCGTCCAATGTTGAAGTGCAGCAGCGAGCGCTGCGTCTGCGCTCCCCAATAAACATTGGCCGGGACTTCGATCTTTCCCATGCTGTCGGATTCAATGCGTATCGGCGTTGGCTTGTCGCCGGAGGTTGGCATAGGCTTCCCAATTAAGTGCGATGGATAAGGCAAAGGGAGATTATAGCGCGGACTAAACGTTCCACCGTGTGCCGGAGCACAATAGCTTGTGCTGTGCGCGTTATCTCCGCCAGCCGCGTGCTAGAATCATCGGTTTCTGACCTGTGCTCGTGCCGCCGCGTGTGCGCAGCGGTCACGGAATCCCAATGCCCGACTTTCTCACCGCCGAAGACGTCGAAACTCTGCCCAAGGCCAAGACTGTTTCGCATCCCGAGGTGCACACCGACGTCTTGGTCATCGGCGCTGGGCCCACCGGCCTGGCCTGCGCCATCGAAGCGCAAAAGATCGGGCTTCGCGTCGTCGTCCTCGACAAGGGCTGCCTGGTGAATTCGCTTTTTCACTATCCTGCAGGCATGGTGTTTTTTACAACGCCTGAACTGCTCGAAATCGGCGAGATCCCATTCACCACAGCCAACCAGAAGCCCACTCGCGAAGAGGCTCTGGAGTACTACCGCAAAGTTGCCGAGCACTACCATGTCGACATTCGCCAGTACGAGTGGGTTAAGACAGTCATGGGCGAAGACGGAAACTTCAGCATCACCGCCACGGACCGCGCCGGCCGACCGCACGACTACCACACGCGCAAAGTGATCGTCTCCACCGGATACTACGATCTGGCCAATCAACTCGGCCTGCCTGGCGAGGATCTGCCCAAGGTTTCACACTATTACGAGGAGGCCCATCCTTACTACGACACGGATGTGCTGGTGATCGGCGGCAAGAATTCCGCCGCCATCGCCGCTCTCGACTTGTGGCGGCACGGCGCGCGCGTCACACTGGTCTATCGGGGATCGCGCCTGCACCACCACGTGAAGTACTGGATCAAGCCCGATCTCGAGAATCGCATCAAGGCCGGCGAGATTGAAGCTTATTTCGACAGCCACGTGCAGGAAATTGGAATCGACTACGCCGTCATCGTCACGCCGCGCGGGCCGATCCGGTTGAAGAATGACTTCGTGCTGGCATTGATCGGCTACCACCCCGACTACGACTTCCTGCGCAGCATGGGCATCGAACTTTCGGAAGAGCAATGCCGTCCCGTGTGCGACCCGGTCTCGTTGGAGAGCAATGTGCCAGGGATCTACGTGGCAGGCGTGATTGTCGCCGGATCGCGGACCAACGAAATCTTCATCGAGAACGGCCGCTTCCACGGCAAGCAGATCGCCGACGATTTGAAGAGAAAGTTGCGACCCGATTTAACTGCGGGTTGAGCCATAGTCTCAATTCCCAAGGACTTGCCGCCAGCGTTGCCCTAACCATTCGCTATGGAACCCCAACCAGAGCAAACTGCTCCGTCAATCTCTCTGGCGTCATACCTGCGGCTGGTGCGCGGCAATCGCAATTTCCGCCGGCTCTGGCTGGCGCAGATTGTCAGCGAAATTGGCGACTGGTTCTACACGCTCTCCATTTATACGCTGCTGCTGCAGTTGACCGGCCACGCCAGTTCGGTCGCGCTGGCTTTGGTTCTGCAGGTTCTGCCGCAGACATTCGTAGGCCCGACCGCAGGTGTGGTGAATGACCGCATCCGCCGCAAGCACGTCATGATTGCCGCCGACCTGGTCCGCTTCGGTGTGGTGCTGGCCATGCTGCTGGTGCGTTCGCGCTCCATGGTATGGCTCGTTTATCCACTGCTGCTGGCGGAAACCATCATGGCCGCGTTCTTCGAACCGGCCCGCAGCGCGGTCATTCCTAACATCGCCGCTAAGGGAGAAGTGCTCATAGCCAACACGCTCTCGTCCGCCACATGGTCAGTGAATCTGCTGATTGGCGCTTCCGTCGGTGGAGTGGTCGCAGCCTTCTTCGGCCGGGACGCCGTCTTCATTCTCAATGCGCTGTCGTTCCTGGCCTCTGCCGTTCTCATCGGCGGGATGCACTTTGCCGAGCCGCACGCGGAATCAGCGGCGCCGTTGCGTCTGCGCGATCTGGTCGACTTCTCTCCGGTGCTGGAAGGCATTCGCTACGTGCGCGGTCATCCCACGCTGCTGCCAACGGTATTCGCGAAGGCCGGCGAACTGATGATCGGTCCGAGCTGGGTCATCTTTACCGTGATGGGCGCGCACGAGTTCGCAGTGCACTGGCGCAATGTGGATGCCGCGCGCGGAGCCATGCTGGGCATGAGCATCCTGCTCGGCGGACGAGGCCTGGGAGCGCTGGTCGGTCCGCTGGTCTCGGCGCGCTGGGCGGGCCGCAGCGACCGGCGTCTGCAACTTGGCATCCTCTTCGGTTATCTCACGATCGCGGTTGGATATGGAACTCTGGGGAGCAGCCGCACGGTGTGGACGGCCGCTGCTTGCGCCATGCTCGCCCACATGGGAGGATCGACGGTGTGGGTGTTTTCGACCACGCTGCTGCAGCTTCACACCGACGACCGCTTCCGCGGCCGCGTCTTCTCCGCTGACCTGGGCTTCTCGATGCTGACGATCGCCGCCGGCGCTTACCTGTGCGGACGATTGCTCGATGCAGGCATCGCCGCTCGCACGGTCGCAACTTAGACGGGATTGGTGATGCTGGTTCCTGCGGTGTTATGGGCGCTGGCGATGCGAGTTGGCAGGGAGCGGACTGCAGAGGCTTCGGTTCAATGAGGCAATTAAGTTAGTCGACGAGTATTTTGAGCTTTCCGTTTTGGGACGAGCGAGGCTTAGAGGGGCTACCCCCTCCCCCGATCTATTGGAATCAACGGATTATCGAGAAAACGCGAGGTTATCTCTTGGAATGAATAACTTAGGGGCAAAATATTCCGGAATAAGCACTTAGCCGGTTGTCAGAGAGCTTTTGCTACCTACTACTTCGACGATAGCGGCTTGGTGTGGCGAGGTCAAGAACCGAATTGGGAAAGAGGAAGGACGGAGCCGAACGCGCGATTATTGTGTCGCAAAAAGCGCGACACATCGCGCGGCTCGCCCAGATCCTTCACTGCGCAAAGAACGCTTGTTCAGGATGACAATTACGCTAGTAGCCGGTCGATCTTCGCGGCCATGATGAAATCGCTCTCGGTGAGGCCGTCGATCTTGTGCGTCCAGAGCGTGATACCGGCTTTGCCCCAGGCCAGCAGAATGTCGGGATGATGGCCTTGCTCCTCAGCCAACGCACCCACGCGGTTCACGAAGTCGAGCGCCTGTTTGAAGTCAGGAAAGCTGAAGGCGCGAGTGATGTGATGCTGATTGACCACGCTCCACTGGGGGACGATCTTGTGCAGCGCGTCGAGTTCCTTGCCTTTAAGCGGAGGTACGCCGCCGCGGCAGGGGACGCACTTCTTGTCGGCCAGTTCGGTCATAGAGAACTCCGCCGATCCTAGAATGGAATATCCTCATCCGTGATCGGCCCGGACCCTGCTGTTGCGTGCTCGGGTTCTGGCGTGCGTTGGTCGAAGTTGTTGCCGCCGCCGGCTGACGCTGCGCCGCGTGCGTTTTCCTTGAAATCTCCGCCGCTGCCTTCGCCGCGGCCGCCGAGCAGGACGAGATCGTTGACGTGTATCTCGGTCATATATTTCTTTTGGCCGCTGGTTTTGTCGTCCCAGGAGTGGGTGCGCAAACTGCCCTCGATATAGACTTTGCTGCCTTTCTTCAGATACTCGCCGACAATCTCGGCGGTGCGCGCCCAGGCAGTGATGTTGTGCCATTCGGTGCGGTCCTGCCAGTTCGCCGTCCTTGTCTTTGAAGCGCTCGTTGGTGGCCAGGCTGAACTTGGCGACGGGCGTGCCTTGCGGCGTGTATTTCACTTCGGGATCTTTGCCAAGGTTGCCGATGAGGATGACTTTGTTGACGCTCTTTCCTGCCATGGGATGCTCCTTTGCAGGGGTTCACTATAGCAGAGTTGGACACGTGGAAATTGTGCGGACCGTCACAAAATCCCAGACCGGAGTATCGTTTTGGGCAGGCTTGCTGCGCCAGGGTAACAGCTGCAGGTCCAACGATTCGGGTTATAATCCTTCCATGCCTCCTGCACCCGGCGCCACCAAAGCCGTCGGCATGGTTCCCGACGAGATGCAAGTCCGAACCGAGATCCAAGGGCCTGACCACGCCGCGTAAGAAGAAGCCGAAGGAACTGGCGGTCATCACCGAGTGCTGTACGGGATGCGCCGGCTCGCCGGCATGCGTGGAATACTGTCCGGTGGAAGACTGCATGTTCTGGGTGGCGGACGAGGACAGCACGCCCTTCGGGCGCATTGCGGTCGATCCCATCCTCTGCATCGGCTGCAAGAAATGCCTCAGCAAAGGCCCTGACGGCTGCTTTCTCGACGGCTGCCCTTGGGACGCCATCGTCATGGTGGATACGGCCGAGGTGGAAAAAGAAGTCGGCGCGATGGCGATTTAGAGAGCAGCTGGTCAGCGCTCAGTGGTCGGCGGCAGTGACGTCAGCGTCCTGCAGGTTTTTCTGATCATTAACCAGCGAGACCACTGGCCACTGATCACTTCTTTTTGCTCTCTTCCCCAGAGTGTTCAGGGCTTCCGCCGGGTTCGGGGAAGTCTGTGTCAGCGCCCTTGATGCGCGGGTCCTGATCGCGGTGGCCTAGTTGTCCCGCGAGGCCGGCATTGGCGTCGTGGTCGCGCTTTGTGCCTTCGGTGGCACCCTTGGCGCCGTCGGGATCATTTTCGGAAATCTTGGTCACGGCAACCTCCGCTACAACTGAACACTCTGACATGACAAGAATCACTAGCCACTGATTTTATTCCCCCGGGCGGGTTACGACCCCGAGTTTCTTGAGGCGTTCGCGGGCCTGCAAGGCTTCGTTTGATTTGGGATAGCGCTGGATCACGCGGCGGAGTTCCACCACTCCATCTTCTTGCTTGCCCAGTTCGATTAACGCAAACCCTTTTTTCAACTGAGCGGAAGCGGCTTTGCTTCCGGTGGGAAAGTTCTGCAGGACCTGGTCGTAGCTCTGGGCGGCCTGCTGGTAGTTTCCCTGGCGGAATTGAATTTCGCCGAGATAGAAATAGCAGTTTCCGGCGAGATCGGTATTGGGATAGAACTTGGTGTAGTCGGAAAATTCCTGAATGGCGAGATCGTTCTTGTTCCCGTTGTAATCTCGCAAAGCGTTGTTGTAGAGCACATCGGGCGGCGGAGCCTGCGCCTGGGCCTGCTGTTGCGCCTGCTGCTGGGCCTGCGACGCGGCCAGGCTTTGCTGGGAGGACTGCATATCCTCAAGTTGCTTGCTGACTTTGGCGAGGCGAGCCTTGAGTTCGTCGAGCGTGTCGTTGAGGGATTGGATCTGGCCGGTGAGCTGGTCAACGTGGGCAGAGGAGTCTCCCTGCTGTTTTTGCAACGTGGCCTGCAGTCCGGTAAGGGCGGCGGTAGCTTTGTTGATTGCGTCCGTATCCCGTTCGACCAGGTTTTTCATGACGCCCATGCGCTCGTCGAAGCTGCGCTGCATGGCGGTCATCTGCTCCTGAAGTTGCTGGACCTGAGTTTGCAGTTGGATCATTTCTTTGCTGGCGCCCCAAGCCGGGGCGGCGGCCAGCCAAAGCGTCGAGACTAGGGCGAGAACAGTGGAGAGCAAGCGTCGTGATGTCATAGGCGTAAGTTTCCTGAAACCATTCTAGACGGATTGTTGGCGCCGTGGGTTGGGAAGATGTGTAGCCGAGAACAAAGAAAATCAGGGGCGGAGACTTCCTCCACCCCTTAGGTGTTGCACTACTTCTGATAGACGAAGTGGCCGCGGCGGTTCTGCTGCCAACAGCCCTCGTTCTCTTCCAGGCAGAACGGTTTCTCCTTGCCGTAGCTGATGGTCTTGATGCGGCTGGCGTTGATTCCGGCCGTGGTTAAGGCATTTTTCACCGACTGGGCCCGCTGGTCGCCCAGGGCCAGGTTGTATTCGGTTGAGCCGCGGTCGTCGCAGTGACCCTCGATGGTAAAGCCGATGTTGGGATGCTGGTTGAGGAAGAGCATATCGGCCTGGATGGAAGCCTGCTGATCGGCGCGAATGTCAGACTTGTCGTACTCGAAGAAAATGTCCTTGACGCTGTGGCCGAAGAGGTCTTCTTCCGTAGGCGAAGACGTCGGAGGAGCTTCAGCCGCGGGCGGCGGTGTGACCGTGAGGCGCGTGGTGGCCTCCTGGGTTCCGCCAGAGCCTTTGGCAACTAGATGATAAGTTACGGAATCGGTGGGCGTGACCTGTTGCGATCCGCTGGGCTGAACCGCGCCGATGCCGTCGATGGAGACATCCGTAGCATTGGAGGTCTGCCACGTCAGCGTGGCGGATTGCCCCTGCGCAATGGTATCTGGACTGACGGAAATGGCAGCGGTGGGTGCTGCCGCGGACGGTGGGGGTGGCGGCGGCGGTGGAGCTGTTTTCTTATGGCATGCGCCGAGCATGAGAACAGCGGCCAGAGCGCTGACCGTTGCGAGAACCTTCAAACTTCGATGTTTCATATTCTTCCTCTTCACGTTTGATCCTCCTGCAAACCCCGAAATGGTCTTCGAGGTCAGGCGAAGTGTTTTATTTCCAACTCCAGTTTGGTTGCGTGTTACGTCCAGTAAAAGTCAACTGATGAAGCTTGGTGCCGTCAGCGAGCATCATCCAGATTTCTTCCTTGCCCGAGCGTCGCGACTCAAAAACGATGTGGCGGCCGTCGGGTGACCACGAGGGATAATCGTTGCGCCCACCATCGTGCGTAAGCTGCACCCACTGTTTGCTGGCGATATCCATCAGGTAGATGTCGGAAGATCCAGGTTCGCCGGGGCCATACTTGCGGGTCCACGCCAGAGTGAGAAACTGGCCATTGGGCGACCAGTTGGGCGAGACGGCATAGCCCTGGTCGGTCATGCGCTGCTGGTTGGTGCCGTCGGCCTCAATGGTATAGACCTGGGGCAATCCGGTGCTGCCGCTGACGAAAGCGATCTGAGCGCCGGTCTTGCGATTCCAGACGGGACCGAGGTCGGGGCCTTTGTTGGCCGTTATGCGGTGAAGGTTGCCGCCGGAAGCATCGCAGACATAAATTTGAGAATTACCGCCGCGAGAAGACGAGAGCGCGAGGTGGGCGCCGTCGGGCGACCAAGCGGGCGAGATCGTGGTGCCGCCGAAATGGGGAAAGCTCACCACACGGTTGAGATCGACGGAGAACATGAAAATGTCCCAGCCATTCTTGGTTAGAGAACTGAAGGCCAGACGAGAACCATCCGGCGAAACACGCGGCGAAAGAGAGTCGGAGCCGAGGCGGGTGAGTTGACGCTGATTATTGCCGTCGTAATCCATCACCCAGATTTCTTTGTGGCCGGAGCGATCGCTGACAAAATAGATTTTGCTCTCGGCGATGCCGGGAATGCCTCCACCCAGGCGGAAGATGATCTCGTCGGCGAACTTGTGAGCGATGACGCGGGCAGCGTCGCTCGTCGGGACGTCGGTGTACTGTTTGCCGAGAACCTCCGGCGAGGCCGTGTTCTTTACGTCATAGAGCCAGCCCTGCACGGTGAGTTTTCCGGAGACTACGCCCAGATTGCCGAAGGCCAGCATGGCGGCGTTGGGAGGAGGCGAGTTCCACACTCCGAATGTCACCTCAGGCGGCTGCCCAGGCACCTGCAGGGGATAAAAGCTTTTGGAGATGAGTTCGACGACGCCGGAATTGTCCAGGTCGCCCCAGAAAGTATCGTTGAACGTCTTCATTAGTGCGTCGTTCTGGGGGTCACTGTTGGAGGGTTTGAAGTCGGGAACGGCAAGGCGGACTTTTTCGACGCCAAGGCCGGAACCAGTGCGAACCCAATCCTGGGCGTAGGACGTGGAAGGCAAAAGTGAACAGAGGACAATCAGCAGGCTCAAGGCGCTGGAAAGCAGTACGCCGAATTTAGCGCGCAGAACTCGTCTGTGGGTGTCGTCCATCCGTCTGAAAACGTTACGCGAACCCCTGCAAAAGGATACTATATACGACAATATCGTACTCCGATATGTTTTCATTGGCAAGCTATCAGCAATCATTACCATCCATCATAGTCACGCACGGGTACGCCCAGGAATAATCAGGTGGATGCGCAGCGCTTTTCTATCCTTGTATACATCGGAATCTCCCGGGATTACTTTATGGATGCTGCGACGGGGCCATAAGTACACAAGTTTATTTCCTGCTGTAATCGAACCAATACTCCACTGAGATCTTGCTGCCGCTGTAGTCCGGCGGCAGCGGGCCGAACGTGTCGATACGCTGCAGGGCGCGAGTGGCGGATATATCGAGCGAGGGCACGCCGCTGGTCTGCTCGACCCGCACGTTGAAGGGATGGCCATCGCGGGCGACGTCGAAAGTGATGTAGACGCGTTGCGCGGTGGTAATCTTCGGGTCGACCTCGTACTTCAGCCAGTTTTCTGAAACTTTCCTCTGGATGATCTGGACGTACCAGCCGTACCTCGTGCCAAAATCGCCGCCCCCGCCGGTGATTCCGAAACCGCCTTTCGCCCCGCCGGCATCGAAGGTGCCGTATGGGCCGCTGACCGGCCCGCCTTCGCCAAAGGCAACCTGGTTGGTCTCTTCCACGGGTGCAGGCTCAGACTTTGCTTTCGTCGGGGCGGGCGGCTTCTTTGGCTTGATTTTGGAATTCTTACCCTGAATCTCGATGGCGTCGGGTTCTTTCTCTTCAATCTTGGGTTCAGATTTGGTGAGACCCTTGGATTCATTGGCCAGAACGTTTTGCGTCGGCGCGGGCGTGGCGGGCAAGGGAACCGAACTGACTAACGTGACGCCGATCGCGGAACCGCCGCCGCCCGAGCCCCAGCCTTCCCCGCGGCTCCCGGTGAAAACCACCGAGTAGAGCAGGATGAGCGCAGTGATCGTGATGTGGAAGCCCGCGGACCAGGCGAGGGCGCGTCCCCAGTTATCGTGCTCGAAAAATATCTCAGCGTTTTGCGCCATTTTGTTCCAAAGGCTGAGTGACGATGCTCACGTTGGTGATGCCCGATTGTTTTACCGCGTCCATGACGGTGGCAAAGGCGCCGAAGGGCACATTTTCATCGGCGCGGACAAAAATGAACTGGTTGCGGGGATCGCGAATCTTCTGCCGCAGTTTAGCGGCAATCTGATTGATGTTGATGGCGTCGTTGCCGAGAAAGACGCGCTGATCCTTGTTAATCGTGATCACGACACGTTCTTCGGTGATTTCCTTGACCGTACGGGTCTTCGGCACGCTCACCTCGATTCCCGACTGTAGGACGGGCGCGGTGACCATGAAGATGATGAGCAGGACAAGGACGACGTCGACGAGCGGAGTGATGTTGATATCGGCAAGAGCGGTTTGGGTGCGGCCATTGGGCGAAGTAAAGGCCATCAGCGCCTCACTTCGACCGCAGGTTGCGCCTGCATGCTCTCGACGGCGTTGAGGACTTCGAGGGTGAAATCATCGCCGCGAGCGGCGAACTCGCGAATGGAGTTGCCGATGAGGTTGTAGGCGATGACGGCAGGAATGGCGGCGGCGAGTCCGGCCGCAGTGGTGATGAGAGCTTCGGAAATGCCGGGGGCGACGGCGCGCAGGGTTGCGCCGCCCGCAGTCCCGAGGCCGTGGAAGGCGTCAATAATTCCCCAGACGGTTCCAAACAGGCCGATGAACGGGGTGACGGCGGCAGTGATGGCGAGCCAGGGGACGTTGCGCTCGAGGCGCGTGATTCCTTCCGAGGCCCCGATCTGCATGCCGCGCTGCACCGCGGTGAGGCTGCGAAGCGAGGCGGCGGGTCCGGCAAGTTGGCGCTTGTATTCCTGGAATCCGCCTTCGAAGACTCCGACCAGCGGGCTGGGACGGAACTGATCGGCGACGGTGGCGATGTCCTGCAGGCGTTGGGCTTTGCGAAAGGCGCGCAGAAAGCGTCCGCTCTGAACCCGGGCGCGCCGCAGCAAGCTCCACTTTGTAAGGATGATTGCCCAGGAGATCAGGCTGAAGGCAAGCAAAACGAGAAGAACGAACTTGGCGACGGCCCCGGTACTGGTAAGAAGATCGAGAACTTCGCCGCCGATAAAAAGTGCAAAGCAGGGAATTAGTTGCATTGTGATTTGGAGGATACCTTGATGCGATTATAGATGATCGAGAGCGGGCT
>CAWKKK010000027.1:0-129283 GCA_963850165.1 uncultured Acidobacteriaceae bacterium
CTTTCTTTATAAAGACTTTCTTTATAATGGGACTTTTTCACAATCGGAAATGCCCCGTTCCTTGCTTCACCCAAGCCGCCGTCTTCTTGCCTCCGCGCTGACACTTCTGTTTTCTGTCGCAGGCGTCGTGGCTCAGAAATCCGCGCCGACGCCATCCATCTCCCTACCCGGGTCGCAGAGTCCCTTCACCGGCAGCGAACCTGAGGGCAAAGCCACTCCCGAAGTCTTGCAGTTGGGTTTACAGGAAGCCATCGACCGCGGTCTGCGCAATAATCTCGGCCTGCTGCTCTCCGGCGATCAGACCATCATGGCGCGGGGCGAAAGATGGAAAGAACTCAGCGACCTCCTGCCCAACCTCTCGGCCCGAGTGCAGGAAGACGTCCAAACCCAGAGCCTCACTGCGCTTGGCTTCAAGAGCAATTGTTTCCGTTTCCCGGTTCCCCGCGTGATCGGTCCCTTCAACTACTTCGATGCGCGCGCTTCGCTCAGTCAGTCTCTGTTCAACTTCAAAACCTCGAGAAAGAACGCGCCGCCTCCGAGAGACTGAAGTCCGCGCAATACAGCTACAAAGATGCTCGTGAACTGGTCGTGCTCGCCGTAGGCAACGCCTACCTGATGGCCATCGCCACCGCTGCTCGCATCGAAACCGCCGATGCCCAGGTCAAAAACGCCCAGGCCCTATACGA
The DNA here is from genome assembly GCA_963850165.1 of uncultured Acidobacteriaceae bacterium. Lineage (GTDB taxonomy): Bacteria > Acidobacteriota > Terriglobia > Terriglobales > Acidobacteriaceae > Sulfotelmatobacter. The sequence goes on from CAWKKK010000027.1 coordinate 687, forward strand.
CAAGGCGATCGACCAGCAAAAGGCCGGGCTGAGTCCGGCCATCGATACTCTGCGCTCTCAAGTCGAATTGCAGACCCGCCAGCAGCAACTGATTGCCGCGCGAAACGATTTCGCCAAGCAGAAATTGTCCTTGGCTCGCGTAATCGGTCTGCCGCCAGGGCAGGAGTTTGTACTCACCGAGAAAGCTCCTTACCAGGCGCTGACTCCTTTGCCTATCGAGATTTACCTGCAGCGCGCTTACGCCTCGCGTTCCGACTACCAGGCGGCTCAGGCGCAAGTCCGGGCGGCGGAACTCTCGCGCCGGGCGGCGACCGCTGGCCACTATCCCTCCCTGGACCTCAATGCAAACTACGGCGACATCGGAGTAACCCCGGCCCAATCCAACGGAACCTGGCAAGTGAATGGCGGCCTCAACATCCCCATCTTTGCCGGCGGAAAAACCCACAGCGACGTTCTCGAAGCTGAGTCGCAGTTGAAGCAGGCCCGTTCTCAATTGGCCGATCTGCGCGGCCGCATCGACTATGAAGTTCGCGCCTCATTGCTGGATTTGAATTCTGCCGCCGAGCAAGTCGAAGTTGCCCGCAGTTCGGTCGAATTGGCGGAACAGGCCCTTACCCAATCGGAAGATCGCTTTACCGCCGGCGTGACTGACAACCTCGAAGTGGTTCAGGCGCAGGAGTCCGTCGCCAGCGCTCATGAGAGTTATATTCAGAGTCTCTACGCGCACAACCTGGCCAAGATCGAACTGGCGCGCGCCATCGGCGATGCCGAACAGGGAGTCAAACGATATTTGAAAGGCGAACAACTAACTCAAATTTATGGAACCGACGACACAAACCCCACCCGCTCCGCCCGCGAACGCTCATCCGGGGAACGCTCAACCTGAGGACTGCTCAACCAGAGAACGATCAGCCCGAAAGCCGCACCAAGCCATTGCCCTCCACCGAACGGGACTTCCATACTCGTCCTCGCGAACCGCCAGTCCCGGCTTCCGCATCGCCGTCGTCATTGCCGTGGTAGTGCTGCTGGTGGTGGGATTCTTCGTCTACCGTTACGTCACCAGTTACGAATCCACCGATGATGCCCAGGTGGATGGCCACATCAATTCCATCAGCGCTCGCGTTTCCGGCCATGTTGTCAAAACTGAATGTTCTGGATAACCAGTATGTGAAAGCCGGTACGGTCCTGGTGGAGATCGATCCCGGCCGATTACCAGGTTGCCTAGGCGCGCGCCAAAGCCGATTTCGAAGACGCTCAGGCGCAGCCGCTGCCGCAGCGGGCGTAAATGTTCCAATCACCTCGGTCAGCACCACCAGCCAGGTGTCGTCGTCCGATGCCGATGTAGCCAGCGCCCGTGCCGGAATCGCCGCCGCCAAACAACAGTTCGACGCGGCCAAAGCCCAGCGCGATCAGGCCGAAGCGAACAACGTCAAGGCGCAGAATGATCTCGTCCGCTACAAGCAACTCGTGGATAAGCAGGAGATCTCGCTGCAACAATACGATCAAGCTGTGGCTGCCGCCAAAGCCGATGCTGCCGCCGTCGCAGGCCGCCCACGCTAACGCCGATGCCGCTCCAGTCGCAGGTGACTCAAGCCCAGGATAAGCTGCTGACGGCGGAAGCCAACTGGCGCAACGCCCAGACCGCGCCCAAACAAATGCAGGTCATGCGCTCCAGAGCCGCATCCGCCTAGGCCCAAGCCCAGCAAAAGAAAGCCGACCTCGATCAGGCGCAACTGAATCTGCAATACACCAAAGTCATCGCTCCGGTCGCACGGCGTAGTCAGCGACCGCACTGTCGAAGTCGGGCAGAACGTCGCGCCCGGCCAGGAACTGATGAAGATTATTCCTCTCAACGATGTCTGGATCACCGCCAATTTCAAAGAGACCCAACTGCGCGACATGAAAGTAGGCCAGCCCGTCACCATCGAAGTCGACGCCAACGGAAGAAGCTACAAAGGCAAGGTCGATAGCATCGCCGGCGCCAGCGGCGCCCGTTTCAGCCTGCTGCCTCCCGAGAATGCAACCGGCAACTATGTGAAGGTCGTGCAGCGTATTCCCGTGAAGATCGTGCTCGATCCCGGAGAAAACAACGATCACTACCTGCGTCCCGGCATGTCGGTCGATCCCAAGGTCTGGATCCGGCAATGAGCGCCGGTGCCGCCACGCTGGATAACGCCGCCGATGCCTGGCGTCCGGCCGTAAATCCGTGGATCATCGCCGTCACCGTTACGCTGGCCACTTTCATGGAGGTGCTCGACACTTCCATCGCCAACGTTGCTCTGCCGCACATTGCGGGCAGCCTCTCTGCCGGGCAGGACGAGAGCACCTGGGTGCTCACTTCCTATCTGGTTTCCAACGCCATCGTGCTGCCCCTGAGCGGCTGGCTCTCGTCCATCATCGGCCGCAAGAATTTTTACATGAGCTGCGTGGCCCTGTTCACCATCAGCTCTTTTCTGTGCGGACTGGCGCCGAATCTGGCTGTTCTCATCATTTGCCGCGTGCTGCAAGGCGCTGGCGGAGGCGGTCTGCAGCCCAGCGAGCAAGCCATCCTCGCCGATACCTTTGAACCCGCCAAACGCGGCATGGCTTTCGCGGTTTACGGCATCGCCGTGGTCAGCGCGCCCGCCATCGGCCCCACCCTCGGCGGCTGGATCACCGACAACTTCACCTGGCGCTGGATTTTCTTCATCAATATTCCGGTCGGCATCATTTCTCTTCTGCTGACCTCGCGGCTCATTCAAGACCCTCCCTATCTCAAGCGCCGCAAGCTCAGCGAAACCAAAATCGATTACGTCGGCCTCGGTTTCGTTGCCCTCGGCCTGGGAACTTTACAGATTGTTCTCGACAAGGGGCAGCGCGATGATTGGTTCGAATCGCACTTCATCGTGATCCTCTCGGCTGATAGCCGCCGCCTCATTGATCTTCGTGATCATCTGGGAATGGCGGCACAAGGATCCCATCATCGATCTGCATCTGTTCAGAGATCGCACCTTCGCCGTCTCCAATTCCTTGATGTTCATGCTGGGATTTGCTCTGCTCGGCAGCACGCTCCTGCTGCCTTTGTTCATGCAGACGTTACTCGGTTACACGGCGGAGCGATCGGGGCTGGCCTTGATGCCCGGCGGATTCACCATCATGCTCTTGCTGCCTCTCGTGGGATTCCTGCTCTCCCGCTACAGCCCGCGCTGGCTGCTGCTTTTCGGTTTGGTCGTGCTTTCCGCGTCCCTGTTCCACATGGCCGGTTTTGACCTGGACATGGATTTCCGCACCGCAGCCACGGCTCGCGTCTTTCAAGCCGCGGGCATGGCGTTCCTGTTCGTTCCCATCAACACCGCCGCCTACGCCTTTCTGCCCCGGGACAAAAACAACGCCGCCTCGGGCTTGATGAACCTCGCCCGCAACATCGGCGGCAGCGTCGGGATTTCCCTCGTCACGACCATGCTCGATCGCCGCACCCAGGTTCACTTCAACGATCTATCCCACAATCTAAGCGCCTCCAATCCCGCCTTCCAGCAGATGCTTCAGGGCGCTACGCAGGCTATGCGGGCGCACGGCGCGAGTGCGGCCTTTGCCACTCAGCAGGCCTACGCCTTGATCGAAAATACAGTCCTGCGCCAAGCCACCATGCTGGCCTATCTCGATGATTTCCGGCTGCTCGGTATATGCATCCTGGTGATGGTTCCCCTGGTGTTTCTGATGAAAAAAGGCAGGCCCGGCGGCGGAATCGCGGTACACTAATTCGCGGTAAACTACGGGAGAACCCATGTTTCGTCTCATCACCATTGAGCGAGAGTACGGCTGCGGCGGCGGCGCCATCGCCGCCGAACTAGCCCGCCGCCTCGGCTGGAAGCTCTGGGACCGCCATCTCACCGAGGAAATCGCCCGCCTGGCCAATGTCGAACTGTCCGCGGTCTCCCGCTGCGAAGAGCGCATGGACAGCAGCTTCTACCGCCTCGCGAAAACTTTCTGGCGTGGCAGTTACGAACGTCATTCTCCTCTCGGCAATCAGGCCTTCGACGCCGACCGCATGGTTTCGCTGATGGAACAGATCGCTCCAAGAATTGCCAAGGAAGGCAATGCTGTAGTAGTCGGCCGCGGCGCGCCTTATTTCCTGCGCGAGCAGCCCGATGCCTTTCACGTCTTTCTCTACGCCCCGCGCGCTGAAAAGCTGAGCCGCCTGCTCCAGGACGAATGCACCAGATCGGAAGCCGAGGATCTCGTCGACACCGTCGACCGTGAGCGGATAGCCTTCGTCAAGCATTACTTCGACGCCGACTGGCCCACCCGCTCCCTCTACCACGTGATGATCAATACGGCCGTAGGGAATGAAGCGGTAATCCAGACAATTCTCAACACCATGCATCTACTCGAAGGCACGCCCAAAGCGACAAACTACGAACACCCCAAAGTCCCTAGCTCCGTCTAACCACCGGCCGCGATACGCTGATCACTGACCACTGATCACTGACCACTGCCCACTGCCTTCCGCCCCGGCCCCGGACAGCAATCCTCGGCACAAACATCCGCCCGCGCCCCCAGCAACCCCACCGCCCGCCGCTCCGACCCCGGATTCGTCCGCTCCAGAATCAACTCCCGAATCATGCCAACGAACTTCGGATGCACGCCCACGGTTTTCGCCCGAGTCATCGGCAACGCCAGCGAATCGCACACCTGCCGCGCTTCCACATCCAGGTCGTACAACACTTCCATGTGGTCGGAGACAAAGCTGATCGGTGCCAGCACCACAGCCGACGCCAGATTCCCCGCCTTCACTCGTCGCAGGTACTCGAGAATGTCCGGCTCCAACCACGGCTGTCCCGGAGCGCCACTGCGGCTCTGGTAGACCAGCGTATCGTTCTTCTGCCCGATCATTCCCGAAACCAGCCGCCGCACCTCCTCCAGCTGTTTCACATAATCAGAAGAGTTAGCCATGGAAACAGGAATGCTGTGCGCGGTGTAAACGATCTGCACATTTCCCTTCGCGGCGGCCGGGACGGCCTGCAGCGCGTCACGCACCCGCTCCACCGTGGCCTCGACGTACGCAGGATGGTTAAAGAAAGCCCGCAGCTTGTCCACCTCCGGCGCGCCTGGTTCAGACTGAGAAAGCCCAACTTCGCCCTGCGCCCGCGCAATGTCCTCGCGATACTGCCGGCAGCCTGAGTACGAGCTGTAAGCCGAAGTCACGAATGCCAAAGCCCGACGAACCCCATCCTGCTGCATCTTTCGCAGTGTGTCGGGCAACAGCGGATGCCAGTTGCGGTTTCCCCAATAGATTGGCAGCTTGGGTCCGCCTCGCTCCAACTCCGCTTCCAGCGCGGCGATCAGCTCGCGGGTTTGCTGGTTGATCGGGCTCTTGCCCTCGAAGTGGTAGTAGTGCTCGGCCACGGTCAGCATGCGCTCGCGCGGAACGTTCCGTCCACGCAGCACGTTTTCGAGGAAGGGAATCACCTCTTCCTTCGATTCCGGCCCGCCAAATGAAACCACAAGGATAGCGTCGTAGTTCATGTGAAGAAGGTTAGTTGCTGAGACCTGATTGTAGAGTTTACTGCGGCAAGCCCTTCGCGCGGGAACCTAGAACGTGAATCGCGCCGAAAACTGCAGCACGCGGGGAAGGCCATTTGGGCTGATTTCCTGTAAGGTTCCAAAATTACCCGGACCCGAATTGGGCATCAGATAGCAGGTCTGGTTCAGGGTTGCGCCGTCACCACAGTTGGTTCCGATTGGGTTGTATTGCAGTTGATTGATGCCGTCGCCGTTCTGCACGTAGTAGTTGGCGTGGTTGAACAAATTAAACGCCTGCGCTTGAAGTTGCAACTCCCTGCCCTCCCTGATGACAAAACTGCGGGCCAACCCAACGTCGATCCTCTCCAGCCACGGGCCGTAAAAAGAATTCAGGCCGATGCCCGGTGTGGGCCCCGCGCCATTGATGCCCCCCGCGGTGTTTGCCGTGTCCTGGTTAAAGGCGGTGTCGTTTAGGTTGTCATCGGCGCCGTTGCAGGTGCTGAACGACAGGGGCAAGGCGCTGGTGCAAGCGGGACTCAACAACGCGGCGTACGGACGGCCCGAAGAGAACTCCATGACGCTGCTCAGGGTCCAACCCGAGAGAACCGCTCGCCCGGCGCCTGAACCGGCCAGTCTCTCCAGCCCTGGCCGGTAAACGGCGGCCAGACTAATTCGATGCCGCTGGTCTAACAGCGAGGGAGCGTGGGTATTGCTGAAGTCGAACTGGTTATTGAAGTCCATCCCATCCAGCATGATGCTCTTGGCGAACGTGTAAGAAAATTGCAAAGAAAAACCTTTCGACATGCGGCGCTGCAGCTGCACGAAGAAGGAGTTGTAATAGTTTTGCGCGGGGCTGATCAGTTCGTTGATCTGGCCGAGGTTGGGATTGACCAGGCCCTCTGTGAGCAGACCGTTGTCCATATTCGGCAGCGTGTAAGTCGGACCACTGCAGGGCGCCGTGGTCGCGCTGGGAGGACACACCGTGTAGGTCGTGGTGCCCGTCAACGGCTTCAGGTTCGCGTCATAGGCGCTGCCCGAAACAATGTGCACGCCGTGGTTCCACATGGTTCCGATGCTCACAGTCGTGTTCTCGGAAATTTCGCGCTCAATCTGCAAACTCCCTTGCAATATATAGGGCGCCCTGAACTGCGGAGAAAGCGAAATGTCCTCAGCCGCCGAGAACAATGGAGAGTCCGACCGCAGGATATTCGGAAATGCCGGCACCTGTTGGTTCGGCGCGCCTGAGGAATACATGGTGCTTGCAGAGGTCTGCTGTGACGCGAGGCCGTTGGAGGCCACTGCGTTGCGATAGTTCAGTCCGTTCATGTTGGTATAAAACAGCCCGAATCCTCCGCGCACTACTGTTTTCGATGCCGGCTCCCAGGCGAACCCCAAGCGCGGCGCAACCCGCCGAAACTGGTTTGGATATTGCCCGGTGAGAGGGAAGGCCGGATTCTCAAGGGGCTGTGGGTAAACCTGAAAGTCCTCGCGTAACCCCATTTCGAGGGTCAACTTCGGCAAAGCGCGGAAAGTATCCTGCACGTAGAATCCGTAGTAAGGCACGGAAAAAGAAAATGTTGGGTTGCCCGCAGTCTGGCTGAAGACGTTGTATTCGCCAAGCGCAAGAAACTCCAGATTCGAAAATTCGTAGCTGCCCAGGAACGACCCGAAGTCAACCGCCTCGTTCGGGTCCGCACCTCCATCGTTGTTGTCCGAATCGTAGGCGCGGTTGAAATCGAAGCCCAACTGCAAAGTGTGCTTGCCCATCACGTAGTCAACCCGGTCCGACACAGAATACTGTCTTTCAAACACCTTCCCAATCGAGAAAGGAGCGTTGCCCAAAACGAAAGCCGCCGGGCTATCCAGTATGATCGTGGGCGTGTTCGGAGCCGCGCCGGTTGGGGTCGAGATCTGATTGTCTTGCGAAGTGCCCGCATGAAATTCGTTCAGCAGGTTCGAGGAGAACGTGTGCGTCCATCCCAGGCTCGCCTGGAAAGTGTGCACGTAGGCGTTAGCCAGCGTTTGCGTCCCATAGTTACCCACTGTGGGGTCAATGATCACGCCTCCGGGCGAACTGAACCGGTTCAGATTGAAGCTGAGGAACATTCCATCGCGGGAACTGGGCTGATAGTCCAGCCGGGGCGTAATCACCCAATCGTTGCGCTTTCTCGCTTTGGTGCCGAGATTGGAATTCAGCGCATTGATCGTGTTCGACACTTGCTGAAGATACAGCGGGTACAACGGATCGCTCGGGCCAGCCGTGACGTCCTCATCAGTGTCGAGGTTCGGTACCGGCAGCGCTCCGTTCGGCGCGGGCAACGCCGTCCCCGCCGCGATATCAAAATTGCTACTCAAGAACGAAGCCAGGTTCGCCGGGTTCGTCGCCAACGCCGAGTTGATGACAGGAATCGGATTGTTCCGCAGTTGTTGCTCATAATCCACGAAGAACCATAAGCGGTTTCGCACGATCGGTCCGCCCAAGCCGGCGCCGAACTGCTGCAAATCATCCTCCGGCTTCGGATTGCCGGCGGCCTTATCGAGGGCGTCGTTGGCCTCGAACGCCGAGTTCCGGTTGTAGTAGAACGCGCTGCCATGAAACGCGTTGCCACCCGACCGGGTCACCGCATTCACGAAACCCGCTCCTCCGCCGTATACCGCCGTGTACGGGCTGACTGCGACCTGAAACTCCTGAATCACATTCTCGCCATACAAATACGGGATGCGATTCCGGCCCACAATGTCGGCGAAGTAGTTGCTGGTTGCATTGGATCCATCTACCGTGAAGGCATTGGAGCCATTTCCATTGGCGTATCCAGAATCCTCGCCGCCCTGTTGGCCGGCAATGCTCACCAGGCCGGTGTCGCCGTCGTAGCTGGTATTTGGCGTGAGCACCATAAAATCGGTGTATTTTCGTCCGTTGAGCGGCAATTCTTCAATCAGAGATCGATCGATCACCGTGCTGGCCGAGGATTCCTCCGGCCGCAGCAGCGGCGTCGTCCCGGTTACAGTAACCGTGTCTGCGCTCGCTCCCACCTGCAGCCTGATTTCCTGCGACGTGGTATTTCCTACCAGCACTCGCACCAACCCCTGCACATCGCGAAAACCCTTGAGACTTGCAGTGATGGAGTAGGAGCCCGGCATGAGAGCTGGAAAGCGGTAAAGTCCCGCACGGTTTGCCTCGGCGGATTGGCTTACACCCGTTCCAAGGTTCCTCACGATAACCGACGCTCCCGGCACCACCACTCCAGTGCGGTCCGTGACCCGTCCACTGAGCGCTCCCGTTAAAACCACATTCTGAGCGATCAGCAACACGCAACTCGCCAACACGACTAAAACGGCCCATACCGCCGGGCGTTTGGCGACGACTATTCTCCGGGCCGATTGAACCATGTCTCCCCTTCTTGCTCCTGGCTCCATAATAAAATGGTCGAGCCGTGAAGCCGACCAAAATAGGACTACAGCTTCTGTTACTACCAGGGTGCGTAGGTGCCCTGGAACTCAATCTCAGCCAGAATTCCAGTTCATTGGCGCATTGCTATGGCCGCCAGCCAAGTCGCTCTAACCGAATCTCCTTCTTGACGTCCAAGAGAGGGAGCCAGTCTACGCCCATCATCAGTAGTGCGAACTTTCCAGATCCGGACCCGTGCCCTGAGTGGCCAGCGAGCTTGAGACTGGCCAGCAGCCGACTGGCGAAGCCGCATGTTAGGCTTTTGCGGAAGCATATGGGGGACGCTGAGTGATTGGCCGGGTCTTTAAAGCCTTCCGATATCGAGATTTTCGCCTGATGTGGTTCGGCGCCTGCACGTCCAGCATCGGCACCTGGATGCAGATCGTTGCCCAGGGCTGGCTCATCTACCGGCTCAGCCACTCTGCATTCCTGCTGGCGCTCGATCAATTTCTCGGCGGCATTCCCATCTTTCTCTTCTCCCTGATCGGCGGCGTGGTCGCCGATCGCGTGGAGCGCCGCAAGATTCTCCTCGGCTCCCAGTACGTACAGATGGCCACGGCCGGAATTCTCACCATTCTTGTCGCGACCGGTCTGGTGCACGTGTGGCACATCCTCTGTCTTTCTTTCATTTCCGGCTTTGCCCAGGCCTTCGGCGGCCCCGCTTATCAGGCGCTGATTCCTACCCTCGTCGAGAAAGAAGACATGCCCAACGCCATCGCCCTGAATTCGATTCAGTTCAACGTGGCGGTCATGGTCGGGCCTGCGCTCGCCGGACAGGCCTTGGCAAAGCTGGGAGAGAAATGGTGCTTCGGCCTGAACGCACTTTCTTTCCTGGCGCCGATCATCTCGCTCTCCATCATCAGCACGCGGTTCCTGCCCCTGAAGACCACGGAGTCAATGTTCACCAGCCTGAAGCAGGGCATCCGGTTCGCCCGCAAGCAGAGTTCCATGGAAGCGTTGATTGTCCTCGCCTTCTGCATGACGGCGTTGGCCATGCCCATGCGCACCTACATCCCCGTATTCGTGAAAGACATCTTCCATCGCGGTCCGGAAACCTACGGCAACCTGCTCTCGCTCATGGGGCTGGGTTCAATCCTGGGTTCGCTCGCGATCGCAGGTGCCGGCAACATGCGAAGAAAAGGGATCGTCGCCCTCGTGGCGCTCATGCTCCTAGGCGCCGGAATTTCAGGTTTCGCTCTTTCCAAGTCCGTCCCGCTCAGCGGTACCATGCTGGTGTTGGTCGGAGCTTCCATGATGGCGGTATTCGCCACGGTAAATTCGCTGGTGCAATTGATTACCACGAATGAAATGCGCGGCCGCGTGATGAGCGTCTACAACTTCGCCTTCCGCGGCGGCATGCCCCTGGGAAATCTGTTATCGGGATGGCTCGTTCCACTGTTCACGGCGCCGGTGGTGCTCGGCGTGAATGGGTTCGTGCTTATTCTTCTAGCTCTCTACTTCTTATTCGTACAACGCCGCCTGGCAGCGCTGTGAAGCGTCGCGGATCGCAGAGAGATAACACCTTGATCGCGGAAGAAATCTGGTGCGCCCGGAGAGATTCGAACTCCCGACCTATTGCTCCGGAGGACTTGCTGCACGAAGAATCAATAACTTAGAGTGATTACGACCATTTGCTATGAATTGCTGCGAATGACTTGTCCAGCAAGGCTTTTCAGCGATATACCGACAATTCATCGCCAGTGGTCGAGTTTGGTGGTGGGCACAAAATTGGGCACACATTCCAGGAGGTAACTCCCTCCGCTCGCGGGGAATCGGTCGTCAGCAATCCCGCCCTCGCCAGGGGCCCCGTTTCAGGGGGTAGGGTGTTTTCCTACTGGCGCTTTCGCAACAGCAAAAGGCCCGCAAATTTTTTTCGTTTTTTGGGCTGGCGGCGGGAATGCAGATTTGCATCGCCGATGATCCTGTCGGGACTGGGGAGGCGTTAAGTTTGGTTCGACTCTGGGCTTCTCAGTATCATGGACTCGAACACTCCATCGGAGTTTCTCATTGTGGCAGACTGGCAGGAGTATGAACGCGAGATTGAAGAGCAATTTCGCGAAGCCTATCCTTCGGCGCAAATCACATCTAACGCTAAGTTAGTCGGTAAGTTCTCAAAAGTAGAACGCCAGATTGACCTCCTCATAGAGGAGCAAGCTTCCGACTTCGCCTTCAGGATTGTGGTCGATGCAAAACACCGTGGAAGGAAAATTGACGTTGGCGACGTGGAAGCCTTCCTGGGGCTGACGCGTGACGTCGAAGCGCACACAGGGATGATGGTTGCCTTAGAGGGCTACACCCCAGCCGCCGTCAACAGGGCGCATTACGACGATCTCGATGTTATTCTCGATGTTCTCAACCTCGACGAATTGAAGGCATTCCAGGGACCTACTGCGATTCCCTATGCCGGTGAGTATGGAGCATGGATTGTCGCTCCTTTTGGATGGGTTGTTGATGCAACAAAGCGACCGCACATGTTGTGCTCGCTATATCAGCGAGGACTCAGTTTCGAAGAGGCCCAACGCAACGATGAGTGGATGTATGTGAATTTTTGGAATAAGAAGGACGACGCAGTGAACAGCCTCGACGCCCTCCTGAAATACCAAGAATCCTACCTTCTGGCGGACTCGCCAGACGCTGAAATTCGGCTGCTGGAAGGAGTACCGAACCAGAAGGTCGGCGCCAAAACGCTTATCCGTCGTTTCAGGAAAAAGTCGTGGGCTGGTCCGGAATACACGGGGTTCATCGACTTCGAGAGCTTCGTTTTCATGTGCGTCCTGTTCACGCCGGACCAGTTGGAACGCAAGAACTTGAGGAAGCTGCGCTTCGTCCTGCGGGAAGCCTTTCCCATGACGATCACCAGGGACAATACGGCACTAATCAAGGCCGCTGAGGAGATGCTTAAGAAATTGCCTCCAGATGCAGAAAAAGCTTCGCTTTTGTCCAGGATTGGATACTGGCAAAGGGACATGTGTCGGTTGCAGGACGCCAGACAGTCTCTTGAGGAGAGTCTAGCTCTTGTCCCCGGCCACTACGAGACGGTGAAGCAACTGCTTGCAACTTTGACAAAGATTGGTGACAAGAACGCCACGCTCGAACTAATGAGCCGTCTCTTGCGCCTCGACCCGGACAACCCCACGGTCTTCGACGACTGCATCATCTACGCGAGAGGTAGTGTGGTCAAGTGGTCCGATTTGCTTGACCTGCTTGAGACCCTGAGAAAGGATTACCGTGACGATCAGCTTGTCCAGGCAAACTGTGATTTCTATGCGGGCAAGCTGCTAATGAGCACGGACCCTGCGTCGGCTAGGAAGCATCTGACCGCCGCTCAACAGTCATTTAGAAACTTCTTTCCTCGCGGTCACCAAGTATTTGCGGCACTGCGCTCTGCCCTGCGCCAACTTGCCCAATCGAAGCGGGAAGCTCCGCCATCGAGGACTTAAGTTCCCATGGACCGGGTTCGATAAGAGGTAGACGTTATCCGGCGCTCGGCGTTTCTGTCACGTATGCGGTTGCCATCCGCGCGGGCCGACGCAGACCTCATCCGCGGCACTGGGAGGTGCTGGCGCTACTGGCTGGGATGTCGGCGGAAGGTCAATGAGTGTAATCGCGAGTGGATGTTGAAAAAGTCTGTGATCGGAATGTACTCTTGGTTGCGATTATCGCGGCTCCGAGTTTTTTCTTCTCACCTCAGCTAAGTGGCAGCTTCTACAGTGGGAGCTGTCGGTCGGCTGAGGAACCGTACCAGTCGCTTAAGATTCTGGGCAGCCGCTGCGAGGAAGAACTGCTCCCGCACGAACTTCAGTCTGCGCAGGCGCAGGCGACGCAATCCGATCTGATTCTTCAGTTCCGCGAACAGCGCCTCTACTTTTTTCCGCGCCCGTTGTGCACTAGCGAATGCTGGTGTGTTCGACAGATCCCTGGCGCGTTGTCGCGCAGGTTCATGCATGTGAATAGCGAGATACTTATATCGCCCGCTGGTGCATTGCGCCTTTTGCGAACATGCCCCACAACGCTTGCCGCTGCCGATATAGGCGTGAGCGCGGTTGCGAACATTCAGGCCGACATAGTTGAGCTGTTCCCCAGCCGGACAGAGATAGCTGTTACTTTCGGGTTGATAGGTGAACCGCTCGGGACCGTAGAGCGGGTTGTTCTTGCGGAGAGCACTGTCCCGCGTGCGCATATACGGTGTGATCCCCCGCTCCATTAACCACTGCAGGAACTCACCGTTGCCGTACGTGGCATCAGCAACCACCGACTCGGGATCGCGTCCTTGCCATTCAGCGAAACGAGCGATCATGTCTTGTGCGGCTACCGTTTCCTGACTCATCCGGGCTGCGGTGGCTTGCACTCCCACGATCACGCAACTGTGGTTGTCCACCAGATAGTTGTCGTAGTAACCGAGCCGGGCCGGAGTTCCACCCTTGGTCGCGTAGGTCGCGTCGGGATCGGTGGTGGACACCAGTTTCTGCTCATGCACTGGCTCGTCGGTCGGATTTTGCTGCTCTAGTTCCACCAGGTACTGACGCACAGTGTGGTTCACCTGCGCCACTTCCGCTAGCTGCTCGCGTGGAATGCGGCTCTCCTTGCTGGCATTGGCTTCCACGAAACTGCCGTCCACCGACAAGTCATCTCCCCGCACTAGTCCCGCTTCCAGACAGCGCGCCACGATCTGTTCAAACAACTCCTCGAACAGCTTCGACTCCTGGAACCGTCCGTGCCGATTCTTGGAAAACGTGGAGTGATGTGGGATCTCCTGATCGAATCCCAAACCCGTGAACCAGCGCCAAGCCAAGTGCATGCGCAGTTCCTCCACCAGTTTGCGTTCGCTGGTGATGCCGTACAGATAGCCGATCAACAGGATGCGCAGCAGAAGCTCGGGGTCAATCGACGGCCGGCCCGTATCGCTGTAACTCTCTCTTAGCTTTTCCCGCACGAAGGCAAAGCTGATGTGCTTTTCGATAAGTCGCAACAGGTGAGTCTCTGGAACCTGTTCTTCCAGCCGGAAGTAGTAGAACAGCGCTTCGGAGCGGTCGTGTTGCCCCATCATGATCAGCAGTCCTCCGAGGATCAGAATCAAACAGAGCATGGGCAGGATCACTTTCTTCTAACATGCTTCTGCTGAATCTCACCTGCTAATCTTAGTGACTTTTTCAACACCCACAGGCGTTAACACTCATTGAGAATTTTTCCTCCCAGCTTGCCGGGATGGAGGGTTCTTACACTTGTCGCGGGATGACCCTGAAAACGCTCAGCGTCGCCGGAGCCTTCTCCGCTTCCTGCGCGCGTCGTTGTACCGACTCCCGTGGGCCTAACGGTGCTCGCTGACACTCGCACCTAATACCCACTGCCCTGCTCAATGAGTGTTCACGCATGACTTCGCCAATCATTTTGCGGTTTAATTGCGCTCCAGTATCCATCATAAGCACGTCAGTACTGGATGGGGTATGTCGTCAGATTCCCGAGGTCTTAGTCCGCAAATTCTATTCGGTCACGTCCTTTGTGCTTAGCTGCGTACAGAGCGGTGTCGGCACAGGCTACCAGGGTATTTAAGTCAGAAGGCTTGGAGCCTCGAAACCCTGCGATTCCGAAGCTAGCCGTGGCCCCGAAGGTGCGACCTCCAACAGTGAACTTCCGAACCCGCAGTTGTTGGCGGATGCGCTCGATGGCAATAGTGACGTGTTCTTTTTCTTCTACATGGGTGAGGACCACAAGAAACTCTTCGCCCCCCAGACGCGCGCACATATCGGACTCACGAGTATTGGACTTGAGAATTTCGGCGAAGCTCTTGAGGACGGTGTCACCCGCGTCGTGTCCGTGGGTGTCATTGATGCTCTTGAAGTGATCCAGATCAGCCATCGCTACCCAGATGGCGAAACCGTGGCGCGCAGCCGCGCTCAATTCGCGGGCGGCCCAGACATCAATCGCACGGCGGTTGGGCAGACCCGTTAAGGCATCCGTTAAAGCCAACTCTTCCAGCGAGCGATTCTTCGCTTGAATTTCGCGATGAAGTTCAACAATCCTGCGGCCTACTGCGACACGTGCCAGAAGCTCACCGGGATGGAAGGGTTTGGTGAGATAGTCATCTGCTCCGGCAGCGAGCCCTTCCAGTACCTGTTCCTTATAGGCATTGCTTGTCAGCAGGATGAGATGAGCGTAGACCCCTTGGAAGTCGCGGCGTATACGCTTGCACAATTCCAGACCTTCAATGTCCGGCATGGTCCAATCCGTAATGACCACAGCAGGCTGGTGTTCGGCAAACAGATCCAGCGCTTCGCGACCATTTTTCGCAAACAATAAGGTGTACTGTTCTCGCGATAGGGCGCTGCTCCACCAGCTTGCGATAGATGGGAGAATCATCAACCGCCAAAATCTTCAGTTGTTGGGAAGAAGGGTCCATGTGTCCCACCGTGTTTGCCGCTAATGTAGAAAACGGCAATTTACAAGAACTGAGAAGCGCCCTCATCCACGTGCCGTGAATTGGGAAGGGAGCGTGTCTATTCGCCTTCTGTCGCTTCCTTGACGATCCGCAGTGCTTTCCGGCTGCTGTCCATTGGCTTGCAGTTGTGGGTGTTTAACTGCTGCCGAATCTCCTGTTTCGCAGCCCTGATTTAGGAGACTCGACTTGAACTGAGCATTGCACCGCCCGCAGGCCGCAAGCTTAGCCCCGATTCCCTACCGATTGCAAGAAGCACCTGCATGGGCGAGGAAAAACCTACCCCGGTTTGCCGTCGTGGAGCCAGTGCCGCGCGGGGTTGGAGTCAGGGGCAGAGCATCCTGCTCCCATCAAACTTGTTGAAATCGCCTTCCAAACTCCTCTATTCTGTGTCAAAAGGGGCACGAAAATTACTCAAATTCAGCGCGCAATTTTCGCCCCACTTGCTTTATTTTCAACGGCCTCCCACTCCCACGGCCTGCTAGCCAAATGATTTAGGAAACGATTCGATCTCGGGAGGTCGGGAAATGGGCAGGCCCAGTTGGACAACGCGATTGACGGTGGAGGATTGCCTTCCGCTCGCAGTGGAGTCGTTCCGCCGCTCGGGAACGTGGAAGTGTGCCTCGGGCACCACGGGCACGACGACTTGGACGAGTTCCCAAGGCTTGGTGGGAAAAGTCGACTACACGATTCATAGGGATGGGGACGCGGTGGCGATCCGCATCCACCGCCAGGACGCCCGGATCTGCGGCGAGCTAAGGCTTCTGGAAGAGTCCCTGATCGCGGTCACCACCACGCGCCCGCACCTCGGCGGAAAGCGCCACCGGTTTCAATGCCCCATGGTGCGCGAGGGCAAGACGTGCGGCAGGCGCGTGGGACGCCGGTATCTCCCGCCGGGAGCGTCAGTCTTCGGGTGCAGGGATTGCTACAACTTGACCTACTGGAAATCGCAGACCCACGACAAACGTCGGGACGCTCTGGCGCAGAACCCATTGGCTCTGCTGGCGGCATTCCGTCAAGACCTCAAACGAGTCATGCCAGGTCCTCGCCGCGAGGGCCGATAGGCGCTCAACTTCAGGTTGGATGTAGGAAATCGCTGAAATGGCTGAGCGGGGTGGATTCAAACATTCGGTATACCTTCAGGCGACAGTCCCTACACACCGGTCAGACATTTCTATTTCGTTGATTGTGTCCGATTGATCGATTTACAATCACTCGCGTTTTTGAAGTAAAATTCCGGATTACTCTTGGGACTCAGCCTCACGACCGCTAGATCTTTCAACGGGAGGTTAGTTATGTTGTGCACGCACTGCGGAGCCGACAACCCTCATCGAGCCAAGTTTTGTTATAAGTGCGGCACGCGTGTGTCGATTCCCCCCATGCCCCCTCCATCGGCACAGCCGAAGGGCCCCCAAACCACGCGACTCAATTTTCCGCCGTCGAGAAACAGGTCGCTGTTTCTGCCCCGGTGACAGTTCCCAGTGAGACCCGAATTCCTGCTAAATCGGTAGAAGAGCCGCCATCAGCGACGGCAACACCATCGCTCAAGCCGACATCTCCCCAGACCGGCCATGCTGCTGCCCCAGAGTCGAAACCGAAGAAACAAAGCCTTTGGTGGCCAAAGGTCGATACAGTTGACGCCGCGCGGTCTGCCGCAAAGGACGCAGCGGGCATCTGTTTTTTCATAGCGGGGGGTACCGCACTGATATCCGTGATAGCGATGGGAATAGGGCATCCCGTCTTTGGCGTGACGCGGTGGGACTGGATCGGCGCTGCAATATTTGCGATTGCTGGCTGGGCGGTGACACAAATGTCGCGAATCTGGTCAACTGTATCGTTACTGCTCTACGTCGTGATCAGGTGTATAGCGCTTTTCAATTTGACCGCGCTGCAACCAGGCGACCAGAATGACCAGGGCAATGTTTCCTCTCTGCTGATTTGGAGTTTTATCTTTGGAATGGCGCTCCTCAACGGTATTCGCGGGACTTTTGCATATCACCGGCTAACGCGCTCGCCGCCATCCAAACCAACGGCGGCATAGAGCCAGATGCTGATAACGGACCACTATGTTCTGTGTAACGTGTGGGACACAACTCCTCGACTCCGCTGGATTCTGTATTAACTGTGGATCACCCGTATACACCATCCCAGAGGCTGGCTCCCTGGCCTCCATCGATAAATCTCCAAAAGAGGAATCTAGAGGCGCGCTGAACAAACTCGTAGACGCTGCCAGTCCCACGAAGAACCCTACAACATCAACTTCCCATACCGTCGAGGTCTCGGCGGGTGGGCGAACCTCAGGTTATTTCAAATTTTCCCCCTTCGGCGAAGAAATCCTCCTAAGACATGCCTTAACCAGATACCGTATCGCCGCACTGGCAGCGCTGGGCGCAGGATTCGGGGGGTGATTTGGTCGCTATTATTCTCGGGAGAGAAACAAGCAAGCAAAGCGTGGCCGACTGCCATTGTACTTGCGACAATCGGTTACATTTTGTACGACTATCTTATCGAGCCACTATTTCACGGGTCGGAGAAGGAACACCGGTCGGAGAAGGAACACAGCTCAGGACACGGCGAAGTGAAACGGGTTGGACGAATCGTGTTACGTGAAGGCGCGCCTTACGTTTTCTTTACGGTGCTACTGCACATTTACCTCAGCAGTATAGCCGAGGATTGGAAGCTTGCTCTAGACTGGCTGGCGCTGTTCGTGGCCTCAGGGGCGCTGACGCTGGGCTGGCTGAATGGAATACGCTCCCGTCCTACAACAGCCGCCAGGCAAGGAGCGAGCACCACCTATGTGGCAACCCTTTGGATATCGACGTTCTTGACCCCGATTCTTACCCTGTACGCTACTTTTGAGAGCGGCGGCCTGGATATCAAGAATGTTTTTAGTTTCTTTGGTTTTTACTACGTCGGATTTGTGTATTTAACCACATTGTATGCCTATCTAGGAGGAATGCTAATTGATCGGACCCAAAGTCTACCGCGAGCGTGGCAGTTTTCCATAGGCGTGGCCGCAGTAATAATACTTCAGCTGATTGCGGTGTTGGCTACCTTGCACTGGAATACAGAGGTCGGAGCATGGAAAAACCTGCTTTTGCGACCAGTATTGATGGGCATTGGCTGGTGTGTGGCATTGTTACCCTGCCTAGAGTTCCGTAAGTCCGTGACTTTACCACCCAACGGCCAGCTCGCTCCAGGGGTAATACCAGAAAGCATTGGCAGCACTGCAGAGAAGATAACCAGATCGTTGAGCAGCTGGGTAGTAATAAACATAGGGGCTTTATTTTTTCTGGCGGGAATCCTCTGGGTTATCTGGGCGACTTACAACAATTGGATGGCGGATGTTCTAGTCGTCCTCGGCGCATTGATCCTTGCGACCGGCCAGGTGATGGGAACAGGCGGAAGCGTCGACAGAGCAGGCGTCATCACCGTCGCAGTTGCGGTGACAATGTTGCTTGCGAGTTGGGCCACTCTTTGGTGGGGGCATAATCATGATGCGCAATTCGAATCAAAGTATCACTACATGAGAGGACTGGATCAGGACAAAAACGGGGAATGGGAAGCTGCCATCAGAGAATATACAGCCGCTCAGAGGAAAGACCCGGAATCTGTTGAAATTCAAAAGAGACTCGCCTGGACTTACTTGAACCATGGCGATCCAAAAAACGCCGAAACAGAATCTCGCGCGATTCTTTCCCGGGATCCCAACAATTTAGGGGAGGTGCACTGTATACTCGCAATCGCACTCTTGCATCTTCACAAAGTAGATTGGTCTGTTGCAGAATCCCGCCACACAATATCAAACAGTAATCCTGCTTGTGCACATTATGCTCTAGGAGAAGCTCTGCTTGTGCAGAACAATCCAGCTCAGGCCATAGCGGAGTTCACATCGGCGAAGGGTTTGAGGTTGGATTTTGAAATCAAGAGTGAGGTTGCGGTCGCCCACAATGAACTGGGAGAGCAACTCGAACAAAAGGGCGAATGGGATAAGGCAATAAAAGAATTTCGCGACGCTGTGACAAACGACCCAAGTCTGTCCGTTGCCCAGCAGAATTTAGAAGGCGCAATGGACAAGCAGAAATTTGCAATGATGCCAGAACCGGCTGAGCCGAGTCGGTTTCTTTCAAAGACCGCGGAATTCCAGAATGTCTGGGCTACCCACAACGTCTGGCAGGGAGGTGACAAAGGCATGATGATTCACATCAATTTGTCAACGTCCAATCTGCAGTCTGACCAACTCAATGTTGCCGTGTTTTTTCGCTTTCAGGGTACGGACAAACGGGTCAAGGCCGCGCTTGAAAAGTTTAAGGCGTCGGGCAGCGCAGATGCCGTAGTCTTTCGGGATATCATTTCTTCGGTAAGTCAAGGTCCCACGGAGCTGGAGCTATTTTTGCCCTACCGCGCTCTCTCCCTGCCAGCAGGCACGTCCTATCTGGAGTACCACGCCGTGATTCGGACAAAGGAGGATTGGAAAGTCTATGCAGATTCCGGATGGCAGGCGTTCCGCTACACGCAACAAGCGCCGTCGACGGGCAAGAATCAAGGATGCTGCTGCACGGTGGGGGAATCGTCGCGGGCGTGCTTCCTAAGATGCAATGCGAGCGCATTACCCTGCGAATAAATGAGGCTCAGATGTTGGGCATTCTTCACAAGGTCTTTAGCGGGCTTGTATTTTTTCGTGTTGCTGCTGAGTCTAGCCGTGCTTCGCTGAGGACTGCCCACCATGCCCAAAATTGCCGTCGCGAGTGCGAACTCCGAACGAGCCGTCGGTAGCCTGGATGTAATTGCTGAACCTGCTCTGAAGGCCTCCTAAAAGAGGACACCTAACAAGAGTCAAGTCAGGATTTGCAAGGCATTGGGTTTGTAATCGCTTGGCATTCGCCTAATTGAGCTTTGAGACCGGGCTGCTTGCCCCATCCCCCAAAGCGGGGCGGTTTCGGCCGATTCCCGCCCTTGGGAACCTCCCCAAACTCTCACCATCATCAACCACTTACACCATCTATCGCACCATCCAATCTCCCCCCTGGCGTCCAATATGATTTAGGTAATTCTCCAACGTGAAATAATTCTCCCACCTCGCTCGATCAATCGCGCATGTCGAGCTACGATGTGCTCATGGAAACCGTCCAGGAAGCCTTAACCACGAACACCGACGGCCCTATCTCTGTCCATGATCTCGCCGAACTCATCGAGACTTCGGTCGAACGCCTCCGCCCCTTGATTGAGCAAGGCTACCTCAAGGTCGTGAAAGCCAGCCCCATATTCGAGTGGAGCATCGTCGCGCGTCCTGGCCAGCGGGCAACTGAATGGCTGAGGAATATGTTTCAGCCGCTCAACATGCGCCCATTCGTCCCACTGAAGGAAGCCGGGAAGCTATGGGGCGTCACGGAGACTGAGGTCCTCAAGTATTGCAAGATCGGAAAGATCCCGGTTCAGTCCGATCCGCGTTTTCGGAAACCTGATCACGTTCAGCGCGCTAAAGAGCCTCGCCCGTGCTCGACATAGATATCACAAGCCCAAGCGGCTCGACCGGGCGGGATTGCTGAGGTATTTCATGAGCCAGATCGAAGGCGTCCGCTGGAAGGAACCTCCGCCCTACAGTGTGCGACTGGAGAAGGAGATCGCGAGGATTAGAACTCTGCCTGAGCCAGCGAGGACAATCCGCAGCGTCGCGCTGATAAACGCGTTCAGAGACGCCCGGACAGCCACGGAATGCCTCCGCAGACAGAAAGAAATCATCGGGGACCTGGCGAAGAGCGAGCGTCAGATCCTCGGTTTATGCAAGAGAGCTACAGGCGAGGACTTTACTTGGGGAGATTGAGGAGAAAGGAAGAGCTGAAGGACCTGTGCGGCTATGAGGAGAAGTGCGAGGTTCGGCGCAGGTTTCGCGCTGACATTGTGAATGCAGGTGCCATCCCTTGTTATTTATTCCCTACTGTTGGTCGATTGACTCGCTGCGCTACCTCCCCCGCCCAACACTATAAATGCACCCCAGAGGAAACCAAAGTTGTACCAGCCGCCATTATTATGCACTTCATACACGTTCACATTGTCCAGAAAAAGTGAACCGATGAACGTGACAGGCAGAATCGCGCCGTGCCAAAGCCCGAGCCAGAAACCGGCGACGGAGCCATCAGATGCGGGCGAATCCTTCAGCACGTTCTGACTTGCTACACAGCCGCAAAGCAGGCAGCACGCCATCAGAAGAAACATAATGGTGGCAAGTTGTTGGCGTGACATGCGCTCTCACCTTTCTACGCTGTTCACTTTGCTTTCTCGTGACCTTACTCTCCACTATTCACGTCCATCTGGGTGGTGTGACGCACGGCACCAAGGGTCGCAGGCGTTAGCTTCGAATCGGCAAGTGTGCCCGCGTCCGTGATTCCGATCACGTGCATTTTGCAATTGCCTCAGCAATCCGGCAGGCTAATTTCCTGCGAAGGGGAGATCAATCTCATACCGTCTTGAGCTGTCAAGAATCACAAACCCGCCAAATTGCGGCGTGTCCCGATGAAGGAACGTGACCACTCGCGGCATCGCGCCGTCCGTAGACTCCCCCTCTTTTCTATAAAGTGCGGCAGCGTCAGCTCCTGTGGTTTCTCGATTGAGATGGATCACCAAACGCACCCTCCTTCCGCGCGGAAATAGAATTGGCTGCTTTCCGGTGGAATCGGATGCAAACCTGATTGCCGCGTCGGGTTCATCAGAGAGGGCCTGTGATTTGGTGCTCACGGAGTAGAGCCGCACTTGCCCGTCTCGAAGTTCGTAGTCGTTCGCAGTAATGTTGGTAACCGTAAAGGAGAAGTCAAATCCCCCCTTATCGAAAATTGGCCTGGCACCGGGAGGAAGTCCTTCGATCTTGAGGAACTCGGGTCGGCGCTTGAGGACTTCGCGCACGAGCACATCATCATCCATGGACGACAATTCAGGATTGCGATGCTTGATCTCAGCAGCGAACTGCGGGGCCGTCAGGAGTTGATGCTGAAATTGTGAATTCCCCCGCGTCTGCGGATCGATAGGCTCGAATATAGCGTCAGGAGGGAGAGCAAGATCGTTCGTGTATTGGCCCCAGTCGATTGCCTTCCCCACTACTTCAAGCTCTCCGTTAATCTTTTTCCACGGCTCAGGTCGCTTGGAGTACCAGACCACCGATGATATGCAGAGCAGCGCAAGCACCATCACTCCGCTACCAATGGCGAGAGTGTAAACCAAAGCCCTTAGAAAAAGGCTTTTCAATGAGTCCACTCCTTCCTAAACGGACGGGCCTATCGGCATAGCAAGGCCGTCGATGCAGTAAATCGGCCAGGCCGAGACTCCTGAGCGCGCTTCAGGGGATGTAGGGCAAGCCCGACACGTAGGAGAAAGCCTACAGCGATGATAGGGGCGTGTCCAGTCCTCACGGCGACATCTGCGTCAGATTCGGTCGGAAGCTTCGCAAGCTCCGCTTAGAGCGCGGCTGGACGCAGACCGATGTTGCCGTACATCTAGGCATGGATCGGAGCTTTCTCTCAGACCTGGAGCGCGGGCGAAGGGAGCCCTGCCTGAGGACACTTGAGGTGATCGCGCAGGGGTTCGAGATCAGCGTGCCCCAGTTGCTCTCGCGGATATGAGCATCTCGATGGATCGGGAATGTCCTGTCCCCCCGGGTTTGTCAACTTCTCGCTGAGGAGAAATCGCGGAGTGAGCGGAGTGATCCATCTACTATCAATGAAATCAATATATTGGAACTCCGTCCGGGCAACGGAGCGTGGCGGAGTCGAGACACTCCGGTGGACTCCGGCCTACTCCGGAAGGTGGGCGGAGTGCGAACATGTTGTCAATTAAGATGTTTACATCTCTACTCCGCTCACTCCGCCCACACGCCACTAGGGTCAATTCCCAAATTGGCTTCTCGTTGTAGGCTATCTCCGGTTTGCACGCGCCTACGAGCCTGCAGCGGCGGCCTTGGCACCGGGCAGTCGTTTGGTCAGAAAAGCGATCTGGCCAGTATGGTGAGATTCGTGCTCACAAACGTGGAACCATTTCCAATAGATATTTATCTTGTCGCTGCTACCGAATTGCTCTGTATCGGTGGATAGAAGCCACTGGTCATCTCGTTTGCGGAATTCGGCGAGGGAGTGTTCACGGGTCTCGTGGAGGATGTTGAGGTAGTAGTCGAGGTCGTGGCCCTTGATGGCTTTGCGACCGGCATCGCCAAGGTTCATCGCCGGGTCCCACTTCTTCTTCAGATCGTCAGACCAGCTGTCCCACTTCTTATTTTCAAAAGTATTCATCCCATAATAAGTCTCGGTCGCTGCGAGATGGAGCAAGAGCGCTCCGATGGTGTTGGCGTTTGCGTCGAAGAGATAGTCTAGGTTCGCCATGGTAAGGCCTTTGACTGAGCTGGTAACGGCGGTTTGAATGTAGGTGAGCATGGAAACAAGAGTGCCCACTTGAGGGGTATAGCCCGGTTTGGGACCGATGACATATAGGCCCGAGTCCTTCTCTGCCTTTGTCTCAGTGGCTTGGGCCGCAAGGTTAAGTCCGTACATTCCTGCGGTGAGTGCAGCCCCGGCGAGAAAACGTCTGCGATTCGACAAGAAGTTAGGGTTCATGCTTGTTCTCCTGGCAAGGCGAATTTTGTGTGAGCATATACCTGGCCGGTGGGCCAGTTTTAACGGGGAAGTATAACGCGGGTTTGTCCCCGACCGTGGCTGAAATCACAGGGACGCCTACTCCTCACTCCGGGCTCTCGTTTTCCCGTTTCCACGGGCCGCTTTCCGGCCATCGTCCCCAATTCTCAATGAGTGAAATCCCTTGGTTTCGTCGAATATCAGACAACAAGGAACGATGCGCCACGCGTTCGACCTATTGCAGCTTCGCGTACTCGGCCTTGGCTTCTTTCAGGATGGGGATGTCGGGGTCGGCGTCTTTCCAGCCAAAATGCAACTTTTGCTTTGACACGCTACCACCCTAAGAGCACAATGGCGTCTGCTCAGGGTGAGCGCCAGCCATTTCGCTGATGGCTACCCGAAGTTCTACGCCAAAGCTGTCACTCGCCCACTCAAAAACCAGAAGGCACTGTATGGTCACGCCCTCGCGACGGCTCAATCGCCCTAACTTTCGACCGTGCCGTGATTCTTCCACAGATCGTTTCTCGCAATGAGGGCCACAAGCGTCGTCGAGACTCGAATTGTGCGGCAGTCAATGCAAAAGAGTGAGGCGTCTATGCCAAAGAAGACCGTTCCTTTCTTCGCGTCATTCAGTGTGCTGGTGCTTTTTCTAGTCCTGAGTAATTTGGGGTATGCGCAAAGCGTCGTCCAAACACGTTCTCTGATTACCCAAAGCCTCGACGAAAAACATCTCGTCACGCTTCACGGTAGCACGCGTTCGGAGGTTCATACGGCGAAGGATCTCGGGCCCGTATCTGATGATCTTCAGCTCGAACATATCTACCTCCTGATGAATCGTCCGTCCGAACAGCAGCAGGCGATTGACGCCTTGATTAATCAACTTCACGACCAGAATTCGCCCCACTACCACCAATGGCTCACCGAGAGCCAGATAGCGAAGCGCTTCGCTCCCGCGGAAGAAGACATCCAGACGGTCACAGATTGGCTCGAATCACATGGCTTAACTGTCAACATGATGTACCGCCCCAATGGAGTGATTGATTTCTCCGGTCCAGCAGGGAAGATAGCCGCAACATTTCACACACAAATCCATAATCTCGACGTTAACAGAACGCCCCACATGGCGAACATCAGCGATCCCCAGATTCCGACTGCGCTTGCCCCGGCAATCCACGGTCTCGTCTCGCTCAACGACTTCCGCCCACATCCGATGTCTAGCCGGCGACCACGGCCGAATTACACCGTCACCATCGATAACTCCCTCTATCAGTTGGTTGTGCCTGGTGATCTGGAGACGATCTACAACATGAATCTTCTCTATGCCGCAGGCATTTCTGGGCAGGATCAGACGATTGTGGTGTTGGAAGACAGCGATGTCTTTACGGCCGCAGACTGGCACACATTCCGCAAGACATTTGGCCTTGACGCCAAATTCCCCAAAGGGTCATTTACGCAGATTCACCCCCAGCCCAGCTCCTTTCCTGATACCGGAGGCTCTTGTGCCGACCCTGGTGTCAACCCAGATGATAGCGAGGCCATCGCTGACGCAGAATGGGCCACTGCTGCAGCGCCTAGCGCCGAAATCGTGGTGGCGTCGTGCGCGGACACAAACACGAATTTTGGCGGATTCATTGCCATGCAAAACCTGCTCACTTGGCTCTCTCCTCCCCCATCGATCATGAGCATCAGTTATGGTGACGATGAGGAGTCGCAGGGCGAAAGCTTTAACGCATATATTAGTTCGTTGTACGAGCTCGCGGTGTTGCAGGGTGTATCCGTGTTTGTTTCGGCTGGTGATGCCGGAGCGGCGGGCGGTCTCGACGAATTCACCTCGGCGGCCACTCACGGCATTGGCCATGTAAACGGCTTTGCCTCAACACCCCACAATGTTGCCGTGGGAGGAACGGACTTCGCCGATACATTCCTAAATCAAAATGCTACTTACTGGAGCTTGAAGAACGGCCCTTACTTCGAGTCGGCTCTATCCTACATCCCAGAAATTCCGTGGAACGAATCTTGTGCCAGCAGGTTGATTTCCCAATTCTTCGGATTCTCAGTGCCATACGGGCCGAGCGGGTTTTGCAACAGCACTATCGGTGAAGAGAATTACCTATTCGTCGCTGCTGGAGTCGGCGGACCGAGCAGCTGCGCGTACGGGACCCCCAGTATTCCCGACGTAGATAGTGGAACTTGTTCGGGCCGCAAAAAGCCTTTGTATCAATATCTGGTCGCAGGTAACCCGAGGGATGGTGTGCGCGACGTTCCAGATGTGTCGCTATTTGCAGGCGGGGGAACTTGGGGCCACTTCTACATCGACTGTTTCTCCGACACAGCGAACGGCGGCAGCCCTTGCGTCGGTCCTCCGGTGAACTGGACCCCCGACGGTGGAACTTCGCTCTCATCGCCGATCATGGCTGGCATTCAGTCCTTAGTGAATCAGGCGGTTGGCGAGCGACAGGGGAATCCGAACTTCATCTACTATTTGCTTGCTGGCTTCGAGTACAACTTCGGACAGAATGTCAGCTGCAACTCGACGTTAGGCAATCAGACCAGCCCAAGATGCGTTTTCTACGACATCACATTGGGGGACAACGACGTGAATTGTCTGCCACTAACTGGAGTTGGGACGTTCAATTGTTACTTTGATGGTGGCACAAACGGGGTTTTGTCAAAATCGAACTCGTCTTACGAACCAACATACGTCGCCGCTCCGGGGTACGATTATCCAACCGGCATCGGCAGCGTCAACGCGTTCAACCTAGCCAGAAGCTGGCCCGGCAGCCGCTTACATTAATAGCGGGACGCCGGTCGGTCGGGCGTCAGCGACCCGACAGATGTGGGCTTTGTTGCGAACGCCGTCGTTTCTCTATTTCACCGGCCCCAAATAGCGGTCCAACCAGTCGAGTGTTTCCTTGATCATCTCATTCCGGGGAATGTCGTGACCGGTATCATAGAGGACGCGGCGTTTGTCTTCCTTAGCTGTCCCCAGCAGGCGAAACATCGGCTCCTGTGACGATCCTGTTGGGAAGATAAAATCGAAACGGCCATTTAACATCAAGACAGGAACCTTCACCCGCGGCGCGAAGTTGAGTTCGTCGACTTCTGGCAAACACTTCTGTACATGAAATCCTGGCGCAATCAGCAGTAAAGCTTTGATGCGATTCTCCACTGCTGGAAGCAGAGATCCCAAGGCTGCTCCCCAACTGTAGCCTTCGTACGCCAGCTTGCTGCTATCGATGTCGGGACGGGTTTCGAGGTAGTCGATCGAACGGCCCAGGTCTTTGGACCAAGCGATGACGTGATCGCGGTAGAAACTGGTGGTGTTAGGGTACGCACTCGTGAAACCGTCCCCGCGCTCAAAGGTTGACTTGTACACGGGAAACATTACGGCCCGTCCGCTCTTGATAATAAAGTCAAAGTTTGGCAAGTACCGGTCGTTCGCACTGGATCGCATGCGAATTGCGTTAGCCCCGGGAAAGAACACGACGATTTGGAATGGCGGGTGACGCTTTCTTAGGCAGAAAGAGATACGCGATGATCCGCTCGTTTCCATAGGCCGCAGCGAATGTGATTTTCTCCTTTTTCCAGTCGTCGGTCTGTTCGGTGGATTCAACGGCCGCCTGCAACGGCGTCTTATCGTAGGAATAAAGGCTCTTGTACGCCTGGAACAGTTGAATCTGAGACGGGCCTCTCCCGGCTGAAATCTCGCGCTTGAAGCGTGACAGGATCAGCCGCCTTGGCTGCTCCTCCTGTGGAAACATACTTGGCGCAGCGGAATCCAAAATTGGCAGAGCGCTCGAACGGCGAGCGGGCATCGGCATCGTTGAACATATAGGCTGGCTCGTTCCAGGCGCCGCCCATGATATAGCGTTTACCGGAACTCGCCTCGTTCCAGCACCACTCCTTGACATTGCCGGCCATATCGTATGCGCCAGACCAGCTCATGCCACGGTAACTTCCCACACGAGCCGGTCCCTGCCCGCCAAAATTACTGGCAGGTATGATGCTGGGGCTGGCCGAGGGCGAGGCGGCGGTGGTCCAGTGATAGATAGTGGGCAGCGATTTGCCCGCGAACTCCGCGTAAGCGGCTGCCTCGTACCAACTCACGCCTGTCACGGGAAAGTCTTCCTGGCCGCGCGGGTACTCGCCCTGCACCCATGTGGCGGGGCCCGGCCTGCCCGTCGTGTCCCGGAATAAGGCCATCGCCTCCGCCCAGGAAAGCTGCATGGCCGTCCTTGCGGAACTCGTGCTTCCAGTACTCCTGTTTCCGGTAACCCCCTTGATCGAGAAACTCCTTGAACTGTCGTGTTAGTGACCTCGTATCTGTCGATCCAGTAGTCTCCCAGCGGAACGGCCGGCAGATCATCGAAACCAGGGAGTCCAAACAGCGTAACTGGCGTGCCCTGAAGAGATGCTGAGGTGGGTCGAACCTCGACGTGAACCATTCCGGCAGGAGCCTTGGCTTCCTCATCCATCGTTACCGTCATGAGAGTCGTCGATCTGGGAACGTGGCGCGCTCCACGGTGGCAAAACCCTTTAGTTCGAACTTCCACTGTGAATCCACGAGAGGCAATCTCCGCTTCTCGATCGGGCGAGAGTCCAACCAACTCCCATGCGTCATCCGGAGCGTTGTAGTTCCTACGGAAGACGGAAACTCCTGGCGGCGTGGTGTTGAATAGAACCCTGACCAGGAGATCTGCAGGCCAGAATTTGCCGAGCATCGGGTCATCGGGGATGTACCGCTCAGCCTGAACCGCGAGAGCATAGGCTTCGCCCAATTTTTCCTTCTCGATGAGCTGCGCGATCTGCGGCACCGCCTGGTCCCTCGCCCACCTGGCTCTGGAACTGCGATGGAGCCACCAGGCGGAGAGGCTCCCCAACGTCAGCAGGATGAGCAGAACAGGGATAGCGACACGGGGCCGCTTGCTTTGCCGGAAGAGCACCCTCAGGTTGATGCCGCTGACGGCTCCTGAGGTCAGCGTGCGGCAATCCTCGAGTTCCCGCTCGATCTCCGACATGGATGCATATCGTTCTTCGGGGTGCTTTCGCAGACAGCGCCGGATAATACGCTCCAGGTCGTCCGGCAGATCTTGGACGAATTCGTGGAGAGGCTTGGGCTCCTCACGGTCTATGGCGGCGATCGTGTCGACGTTCGATTGACGCTGGAACGTTCTCCGGCCCGTGAGGATCTCATAGAGAACGGCGCCGAAAGCAAAGATGTCGCTGCGGGCGTCCGTCTCTTTACCGTCCAATTGCTCGGGCGACATATAAGGCAGAGTGCCAACCACCTGCGCGTCGCCAGTGAGGAGCGTGGTCATGGTCTGTTCATTGGCTGCTACGGACTGCTCGTATTTAGCAAGACCGAAATCGAGCAGCTTCGCCCCGGTGTCGGTGAGCATGATGTTGCCAGGCTTGAGGTCGCGATGGACGATCCCCTTGCGGTGCGCCGCGCCGAGCGCGCTCGCAACTGCGATGGCGATCTTGAGTGCATCGTCGAGCGGAATCGGGCCTTTCTTGATGCGGGCCGCGAGAGTCTCGCCCTCCAGGTACTCCATCACCAGAAAGTCCACTTCATCCTGGCGGCCAACGTCATAGAGAACACAGATATTGGGGTGTTGCAGGCCGGAAATGGCCTTGGCTTCGCGTTCGAAACGCGCTCGCAGGTCATGGTTCTGACTCAACTGCGAAGGAAGTACTTTGATTGCGACCTCGCGTCCCAGGCGGGCATCTCGCGCCCGGTACACCTCGCCCATCCCGCCAGCGCCCAGCGGAGCGATGATCTCATACGGCCCGAGTTTGGTGCCAGAAGTGACGGCCATTTTGTGCGCGTGATTATAGTCCTAAGAGCCCCTAACAAAACCAGAAAAAGGGTGGCCAATTGTGCATCGTTACCGCACAGGCTGTGATGCGCGTGGCCGGGAAAGTACCGTCTGGCACCGCATTCAGGGTGTCCACCCCGCGATTTGCCTTGACACAAGCCCTTTCGAGCGTAGAGTTGTTCCAGTCCAATCCAGGGAAGTAGTCAATCGGCCACGTTCCGAGCACAAGGCACAAGTAATTTCTGCAGTCCGAACTGACGTAACGACGGATGTGACGCAGGCATCACGATTTGGGGTCTTCTGAAAGCTCACTGGCGGCGAAGTCGAATCTGTCAACTTACACCGCTCTCACCGATCAGCAGAAGGAGAACCTAATATAAGGAGTTAGCGAATGTTAAACCACAATGTTTTCCCCCAATTCTGCTCAGCGGTCCTACGGAAAAGATCGCTCGCGATATGCCTGGTATTAGGGCTGGGTGTTTCGGCCAGTGCTCAGCACCTGAGTTTCACGACATTCAATCTATCAGCGGCGGGTACCAGTGCTTATCAGGGCACCATCGCAGTTGGCATCAATCCTCAAGGGGAAACCACTGGATTCTATGTCGACACAAATTATGTGTACCACGGCTTCCTGCGCAGTCCTGAGGGCGTGATCACGACGTTCCATGCTCCCAACGCAAGCACGGACGGTTACGGAACCTTCGCCGAGAGCCTAAACGTGGAAGGAGTGACGGTGGGTGCCTACACCAACTCGAACTTTAACTATGGCGGCTTCGTTCGCAGGCTGGACGGCACGTTCGAGACGTACCGGGACCCAAACGCGTGCACTACCGGCGACCCCGAAGGTTGTGAGGGTACAGGATTCTCGGCGATCAACGCTTTTGGAGTGATCGCAGGAGGGTATGTTGACAAGAACTTTGTAGAGCATGCCTTGCTGATGACACCTGACGGCAAGGTAATAACGTACGAAGCTCCCGGCGCGGGCAACACCCCTGGCAACCCCGCCAACATAAGCCCGCTGGGCGATTACTTGTACCAAGGCACTAACTTGGCAGGAATCTCCCCAGGACTCAATACATGGGGTGCAGTCACATCAGGCTACCTTGACGACAACTATGTCTACCACGGATACCTGCGGAGTCCGGAGGGTACTTTCACCAACTTTGACGCTCCGGGTGCGGGCAAAGGTTTAGCACAGGGCACTATTCCCATAAGCCTCAACGACTCGGGCGTGATCACTGGATTTTACTTGGACAGCAACAATGTGTACCACGGCTTCCTGGGCCCCCCCGATGCTTTCACTGATTTCGACGCTCCCGGTGCGGATACGACCGATGCCTTCTACGGCACCCAACCCGCGAGTCTCAACGATTTCGGGGTAATTACGGGCTCTTATCTCGACGCCAGTGGTGTCTGGCATGGTTTTTTGCTTAGCGCGGATGGGAAATTCACGACATTTGATGCTCCGGGTGCTGACCTGACCCCCGGCAACTTTAATGGCACCTTCCCGCAAAATATCAGCCTATTCGGAGCGATTACTGGATTCTACATTGACGTGAACAATGTCTATCATGGCTTCGTGGCGGTTCCGTGTGACCACTCGTGCTCCGAGAACGACGAGGCCGCAACGGCTGCAACTCGTGTGGACCTAGGGATAACTACAAATCAGTGTTAATCTGGCTTTCCCTGGCATGGCCAATCCGAAGCTGCGCTTAATGCCTCACCGCTTAGGATCTCAACCGGCGAAGTAGGATGCAATAAAAGAACGAGTGACAATCCACACACGATTTTTAGGGGGCACACTATCAGTGCGCCGTTTAATTGCCCTCAATCAGATACCAGTCTGTGTCCGATACATGGAGCCTCGCTAAAGCCGTCCGTAAGGTCGAGTTCAAGTTATTTACAATTGATGAGTCGTGAGCCAACGGGGAAATGAGCGTTGAGATCTCCCCGCTCGCCGGGCTCAGCGTTGACGATCAGGCTCCAGATCGTAATACCAGATCACATTGCCTTCCAAGTCTGTAGCCACAGTGGAAAGTAGATTTCCACCTTAGCTCCAAAATGAAATGCTCTGGAAGCTCTTGATTTGCTGCTGGTACTTCCACGACCAGAAAAGCATAATGTGCCCATCTTGCGTGGGCCGCTGTTTCGTATACAGATGCAACGTTTTGAGCATCAGCAAATCTCTTTATTTCAAATGTTGTGACCTATAGGTTTGCTCCCGGAAGAAATTCAAAGGTGTTGAGTTCCACCAAGGTAAGAGCGGGCCGTGACCATTGGCCGCTGTCTCTGGGTCTGCCCCGTGGCGTTGCCGTAATTCTGAGTTTGAAGAAGTCTTCATTTTGTTTGGATTCAGCGCCCCAATCTTCGTCCAAGAGTTTCCTCTCGCAACTTTACGATGCGTTCTTTGACGGGATTCTGCATGACGATGGGCTACTGCAGCTTTGCATACTCCGCCTTGGCTTCCTTTAGGATCGGGATGTCGGGGTCGGCGTCTTTCCAGAGGGTGAGGAAATCCTTGTAGGCGGCGCGGGCCTTGGCGAAGGCATCCGGCTGTAGGGGCGGCTTTACGTCGTCATTTTCACCGTGGCGGGATAAACGCGCCTCTAAGGCGTACGCCCGGCCCAGTCCTAAGTGAGCCAGCGCTCCGATAGGCTCGTTCTGCACTACGCCAGGGTTGTCGAGAACCTTCTGGAATTCAGCAGCTGCCGCCGCACCTTGCTGCGCCGCCAGGTACGCCTCTGCACGCAGGTAAGCCGGGTAGAGGGCGGCGTCGGCATTGATTCCGAGCTCATAGGGCGCAGCGGCAGCCAGCGCATCGATGGCCTTGTCAACCTGTTTGGAGGCCTTGCCGCCGCCGAGGATGCCCCCTGCGCGTATCATCGGCAGGTATTCTGATTGCACCATCGTATCCTTTGGGAATCGTTTGGAGAGATCGTTGGCGAGGCGCATCGCTTGGGCGGAATCCCCGGCCAGCCCCAGCGCCGTGGCCGAAACCGCCTCCACATCTCTGCCGTCTGAGAGCGCGAGCCCAGCCTGCGCCTGCTGCCTTGCCACACCGATGTTGCCGACGAGCGCCTCGCGCACAGCAGCTTCGGCCAGATAGCCCGCCGCCGTTTCTTTCTCATCGGCGCGCCGGGCGGAGTCGGCTGCACGCTGCGTCAGCTCACGCGCCTTGACAAGCTGGCCTTCATAAGCGGCGGAGTCCGATTCGTAGTCGAGCATAACGTCTTCGTATCCCGGCTCGCCCATCAGCCGAGCCGCTTCGCGTTCCATCCCCGCCGCATCATGCTGTAGGAAATCAATCAGATAGAGACCGGTGTGCACGAAGGGAGAGTCAAGATTGTGGCGCTGCGCCTCCTGGGCCGTGGCTCGGGCTTCATCCAGGCGGTTGAGGTTCAGGTACGCGAAGACGAGATTCGCGTAGTCGAGTCCATTCCCGGAGTTGAGTTTCAAGGCCTCCCGTACGGCGGCAAGGGCTTTGTCGTATGCGCCCAGTTCAGTGTAGATGAAGTGGAGGCTGGCGAGCGGAGCCTCGTCGCGCGGGTAGGTCTGTGCCCACAACTCGTAGATCTTCCGGGCTGCCTCCAGGTCTCCGGTGGCGTAATGCTCGTAGTGGGAGGCGATGTAGAACCTCTCCCTCTCGCTCACCCGCTCGCGCAGTTCGTACGCCTTGCGCGCGTTTTCCGCTGAACGGGCGCTTTCGCCCATATTGCCGTAGTTGGTTCCCAGGCGCGCGTAGGCCATGGCAAAGTTCGGGTCCAGGCTGACGGCACGCTGGAAAAGGGGTATGGCGGCAGGCGGATCGGTCCTCGCCCGGTAGCCCAGGCTGTAAGCTTGCAGCGCCTCGAGCGAAGACGTGGTGGCCTCTGCAAGCGGAACATCAAACTTCTGCACCGTCGCCAGCGATTCGCCCAACTCTCCGCGCAGCTCCGACGCCGCCTCACCCAGCGCGTCCAGCACCTTCTCTTTCCCCGCTGCCGTCACCTGCTGCTCGGCCAGCGGGTCTCCACTCTGGCAATTCACCGCCTTCAACCCCAGCACGTATTGGCTGCCCAGACTGGCAATCGACCCGGCAAGATAGGCCTTGCTGCCCGCCCGCTGGCAAAGCTCGCGGGAGACTTCGGGCGTGAGTTTCGTGTCCGCCGGACGCGACATCAATTTCAAGGTCGCCGCGACCTTGTTCTCAGAGAGCACATTCAGAAACGGCGATTGGTTCAGAGCCACGCTGAGCGCCGTCTTGAGCGTGTCGTCGAAGACCGCATCGCCCGTGCTGTTGGCAAAATCGGCGAGCACGATGGTGTCTTTCTCGGTGAGGACGTGCGCAGCGTGTTGCCGGGAGCGGTAGTAAAGACCGGCAGCGATCAAAGCAGCCACCAGCAGAGCCGCCACAATATAGCCGTCGGCTCGCGAGAAAGCACGTGGATGGGCTGACGCCCTCCGCTGTCTGGTCGAGCGCAGCTCGCCTGCGTCCGCCGCTGGTACTTTTCCAGAACTGGCGGACGCAACCCGCCCGCTCTCCGCATCCCGCTTCAGCCGCTGCAGATCGCTCCGCATCTCAGACGCATGCTGGTAGCGCAGCTCGCGGTCTTTCTCCAGCGCCTTGCGGACGATCAGTTCCAGTCCGTCCGGGAAGTCGGGATTCAACGAGGAAATCGCAACCGGCTCCTGGTGCAGGATCGCTCCGCAAATTTCGCCCGAACTTGCGCCCGCGAACGGCAGCCTGCCCGTCGCCATCTCGTACAGCACCGCCCCGAAAGAGAACAGGTCGGTGCGGGCGTCGAGTGGCTTTGCCTTCACCTGTTCCGGTGACATATACGCCACCGTGCCCAGCATCGCGCCGGGACTGGTCAACTGATCGGACGTGACCTCCGTTTCCGTGTTCCCACTCGATGAGGCATTCTGAATCGCAACCTTGGCCAGCCCGAAATCGAGAATCTTGGCGTGTCCGCGCTCGATGACGAAAATATTCGGAGGCTTGATGTCGCGATGGATAATTCCTTTTGCATGCGCCGCGTCGAGCGCATCAGCGATTTCAATTCCCAGCGACAACACGTCCTCGATCTCCAAGGCTTTACCGCCGATGCGATGCTTCAGCGTCATGCCGTCCAGAAACTCCATGGCGATGAAGGTCTGGCCATGCTGATCGTCGATCTGGTAGATGGTGCAGATATTGGGATGGTTCAGCGCAGAAGCAGCCTGGGCCTCACGCTGGAAGCGGGCTAATGCTTGCGAGTCCCTGGCTACTTCATCGGGAAGGAACTTCAATGCGACGAAACGATGCAGCCGCGTGTCTTCGGCCTTGTAGACCACACCCATCCCGCCGCCGCCGAGTTTTTCGATGATGCGATAGTGCGAGATGGTTTGACCGATCACTAGCGCACAATCTTACGGGGCTAAATAGAGACAGGTCAATGAAGGCCGTGCGGGGATGGCGGGTGAAAAGGGGAGATGCGCGGTCTGGGGAAAGTTACCAGCGTAACGCGCACAAACCGCAATTTTCGTGGCACTGTGGGAGCAGTGACCAAACCTTATCAGAGCGAATACATCGACTTCGACGGCGGACGCGAAGGCTATGTTGATTCCCCACGGACTGCGACACATGTGTCAGTCCCCAAAACTGCCAGCAAGCCTGTTGATCAACGACATCGATTAAGCGTTCGCACGGAAGAGCGCCTCGGAAGCCTGATCGCGGCGACGGGAGCGATATGGGTGGCATACGCTGCGACAGTGGACTACACCAGCCTGTGGCGCTTCCACATCTTGCCTCCTGGTCCGCTCGAAGTGTGTGCGCTGGGAATTCTTACGTGGCTGCACGCAAAGTGGCGGCGTTCCACGAGAGTCGGCTGAGCCGCACCGGGAATAGCCTGCTTCACGTTTCTGAAATTGCAAAGTTGCGACAGTCCAGGGTCCATTCATCATTCACTTAACTTCGCCGTATCAATCATTAACCCACGATTCCGTACTTTGTCGCCAAGAAAGCTCGTAGCCTTGGGGGCGCGGCCCGAGTTACTTCCTGCCAGGTTGAGATTCTTAATCTGGTCCTGAGTTGAACCGGCGTCACACACTTCATCACGGCGTACCACGCATCAATCAGATCCGGCCTTCGCGCGTCGACCAGAAGACAGAATGAACAGTCCAGAGCATGGGCGGCAAGCACATTTCGCAAAAGCTGATAGCAGAGAAATCGGTCCTCCGTCCGAGGCAGTTGCGTTCGATCAAACACCTCCGAGAAATCGCGATATGCCAAGAGGATCTCTTTCCTGGCACTCTGAAAATCGCTCTCAGTGAGTTTTGCCTCGATCAACAGGTTGCCCAATCGCAGATCAACTTCTGTGCGATCAAATCTGCCGTTGAGAAGAGGAACGCGGGCTCTGTACCCTAAACGTGCGGAGAGGTGCCCGGATCAGCTCCCAGAAGCGCTGATAACTTACCGTTTCGCGAAACGCCGGGGTAGCAGAAGACATTCATCAACAGAGCGTCGGAACTCGCGCAGGTATCAAGCTCCATCCAGCGTCCCCGCTCGGTGGGAGGCAGGGATCTGCGACCTTGAGTATGAACCTTCGCAAGGCGTTTACTCCACGCAGGATTTCCCCGTATCGCCTTGTAGGTTCCTGGCAGAAAGTTTCCGTGACGCGAGTCGTCTTCATACGGTGGAAAGCACACTGTCGGGGCATCGCCGTAGCTGAGACAATGAGGCAATTCTTCAGCCTGAGCGTACTTCTGCGCGCGTTCGACCAGTTCGCGACGAAGGGCAGCAGCAAAACTCATATGGTGGATGTCTCCCAGGAAGTCAGCGCCACTTCCACAACTGCTTCCACGCCTGGATGAGGATTTGCATCTGTTTGGGAGTCGGCAGCCGGTGATAGATCAACCGACAATCCCCATAGGTTCGGTCATAGAGATCCCGGACAGCTTCGACGCTCAGATGTGCGAGGTTGTGACGCAGCTCCTTCAGATCCGCCTCGCTCAAAATATCGGCTTTCTCGCGATCCGGACGCCGTGCCATGGGGAACGAGTTTAGCATGTTCGCTATTTGTTCGCCATGACCTAATTTTTCATCAGACCTGCCTCAGTGCTCATGCTCATCTCCCGACTTGACTAAACTATTCTGATGGCTATCGAAGACGCGCTGCACCAACTTGAAGCCGAAGTAAACAATCAGATTGCTTGGGCCTTTGGGGATATCTTGCGGCTCTGGTCTACCCGAGACAACTGGCGAACCTGCCTGTTACTCCAGCATCTTGAGGCGAATCACGATAACCTGATCGGTTGGAACGAACTGGTCCGGAGAACAAGACTGGCGCTCGCCAACGATACAGAGCTTCAGGCGAAGGCCAGGACGTTACTCTCACCACCCTCGATTCGATTCAATGAGGTAGTGGACGACTTCATCGCAGAAATGCTCGCTGCCCAATACTTGCAGTCGCTGGGTCATACCGAGATTCGCTACCTCTCCGAAGCCGCCGCGATCCACACGGATCTTCAATCGCGATCTGGCGACCAAGTCTATGTGACCGAAGCAAAAAGCCTGCGCGAGCCCAGGGCATTGACCAAAGTTGCATTCGGTCGCTGGAACCACAACAAGGGAATTGAGTCCGAACGATATGCGTTCACTGCGAACCTCATGGACATTGACGATCCGCTGGCTGATTTGACCCCAGAACAGGAAGCGAGCGTAATCGCACGCAATATAAAAAGGCGCCCACTTTTGCGATAGGTTGTGATTGTCCGCACCACCAACCTAGCGAAAAGGAGCGCCTTTATGAGTCAAGAGAAGTATATCGGCATGGACGTTCATCAGGCCACCATTTCGGTTGCCGTGATGGATGCTCAAGGCAAGCTGATCATGGAATGCCTGCTGGAGACCAAAGCAGCCACGATCGTTGAGTTCATCCAAGGACTGCAGGGAACTCTGTCGCTGACCTTCGAGGAAGGAACATCCGCTGCCTGGTTGCATGACCTTGTGAAGCCCCACGTCAGTCGATTGGTGGTCTGCGATCCGCGAAAGGCTGCCCTGTTAAAGGATGGCAACAAGAGTGACCGGATCGACGCGCGAAAGCTGGCTGAGCTGTTACGCACCAACCAACTGAAGCCGGTCTACCACGGAGAGCATGGAGTACGCACCTTGAAGGAACTGGGGCGCAGCTATCTGACCATCACGAAAGATGTCACGCGCGTGATGAATCGGATCAAAGCCCTCTATCGCAGCTGGGCCATTCCCTGTAACGGTACGATGGTGTACGCTCCACGGCATCACGCCGAGTGGTTGGCCAAGATCGTGGAACCAGGAGTTCGGGTTCGAGCCGAGCGCTTGTATCAGCAACTCGATAGTCTGCAACCGGTGCGTCTGCAAGCGCGACGCGAA
This sequence comes from uncultured Acidobacteriaceae bacterium, assembly GCA_963850165.1. Lineage (GTDB taxonomy): Bacteria > Acidobacteriota > Terriglobia > Terriglobales > Acidobacteriaceae > Sulfotelmatobacter. Next base: position 38,872 of record CAWKKK010000027.1, read on the forward strand.
CTCCTGCTCGAAAGCCACAAGCATGCTGCCGTGAAGTTACTTCGTCAGATTCCTTCGATCGGTCCGATTCGCGCCGCCCTGCTGGTGGCCTTGCTGCAGACCCCGCATCGTTTCCGTACCAAGCGACAGCTGTGGGCCTACAGCGGTTTCGCGGTCGAGACTCACGACAGTGGCGAGTACCGCTGTGTACGAGGCAAACTGCAGCGCAACCGAGAGCGCATCACGGTGCGCGGTCTGAATGACAACCACAATAAGGATGTGAAGAGCCTTTTCAAAAGTGCCGCCATCTCTGCCAGCACGCGTCCTGGCCCGCTGCACGATTTCTATGCTGCTCGGATTGCCAAAGGGATACGGCCGACGATGGCTCGTCTCACTCTGGCGCGAAAGATTGCCGCAATCGTTTTGACGATGTGGAAGAAAGGAGTGGGTTTCGATCCCCAACAGTTGCATCGGCAAGCCGCTTGAGCCTCTCCGGTGAAGAGGGCTTCCCATCTCAGGATTTTCTCGGGTGATTGGTCGCTCCGGTTCGGAGAGCTCGGTTCGAGGGTGAGTATCAGTCAATGAGGTCGGCCGCGTGTGCTTCGGCACCGAGTCACTCATAGCACGTTATGCCTCCTCGGATAACCAGAAATAGCCATAGGCCACGAGCCTCGGATAGAACCATGGTTGACCTTGAGTCGCAGTCAGGCTTGCCGCTCTCTCGAACTCGACGGCATCGCCACCATCCGCGGAGGAAACTTATGAGCGTGGGCAATCGGCCAAGCTTCTCCAGAGAAGTGAAACTTCAGTGGGCTGGATCTCGAGAAAGAAATCTCGCCTCCGGTCGAGGCAGAACTTTTTTCTTGACATCCCTTTTTATAGAACTCATTGATGAGTTGCCGCAATGGAAACGACCGAGTCAGCAAGTGAGAGATTTGCCGGGCGGGCGCAGGATATTTGTCAGGGTAAGTAATGGGCCCTCGTTAATCGTGGCGCAAGGGGGCGGCCCATTTCGCGTTGACGGCATCAACGGGATTATTGCTGTAGGACAGCGGGGACTGGTCCTGAAGCTGCTGGATCATACGAGAAAGGCGCTCGGCCAGTTATATGCCGATCTCGTCCCGGATGACTATCGGCGGTTACTCTTTGCGCGGTGGAAGCCGCCAGAGCAGTTCGTCGTGACTCCAGAGGGATTAGAAGAGGTGAGGCGGAATGTTCAGCAGAGTGCTCAAGCATTTGTCGGAACTTCCTTCCCTCACTTCGCACTAGTCATCATGCACACCGGCGAGAATCCTGATCAGGCACCGCGCGCCGAGTGGGATTAGTCGAGTCCGGGATGAGGGATACGAGCAAAGTATGCGAAATGTTGAAGCCCTACGATGCCCGGCTGATGCGGTGCTATCCGGTGAGCAGTCGCGTCAATCATGTGGGGAACGATGATGAGGAATGCTCGGCGCGCCTGTGGAACTCGCCGAGAGTCAGAGTCGTCTCTTCTTGTAGTTCAATCGCGTGAGGCGTAACGGGAGAGCGTTTGCGGCGCTGCGAGGCGGATGGCCGGGGTCAAGCCCATGCCGTACAGAAAGCTGATTGAGCAGAATGCGTTTACGCAGTTCGTGCGATCTCGTGAAAGCAGATCCTAACCATAACATGCCGCTGCACGCTTGTTCTCTTCATCCTGCTCATCGGCATTTTCAGTAGGCTGCGGCGGTTTTGGCGGATGGACGACTCGCGTATCAGACGAATCCGGCTGAGAATTAGGCAGCTGCGTCGGGCCGGGTGCCGTGACATCCGTGGGGTAGGATTGCCTCGGCATATGGAATGCGTGGTTCATATTTTGGCTCCTTCCGTCAATGTGTGCTTTCGGAAGCTCGCTTCTCCCACTCGGCAGATGCGTAATACCTGTTATATTTGATCATTAGATCCGAGGTTCGGCAAGCCACAATTTTGCCCTTGGTAACGTTACTAAAGGCAATTCTACTCGATTCTACGAGCGCATTGGTATGCTCGAAATCTACGGGGTTTACTGTAGTTGTGGCATGAGCCATGATGTCTGCGAGTGTGGTATTGAAATGCGACCCGACCGATATACTCGCGGGCACGCTAAACTGCGGGACTGGCGATAGCAATTTTGAGGCTTCTGCACTCTTGAGAAGTTCAATTATGAAATCGAACGGAGATCGTTCCTTAAGCTCTTCCTCAATGTTTAGCCACACGCTCCACATCAGTTTCTCCAAGTCTTTATCCCGCTTCTTGTTGACTGGAAGGCCGATTTCTGATGCTTCAGTTCGATTGACCGGATATGCGTGAGATTGAAACTTCCGGCTCATGGTTTCAACGATGGCTCGACGCTTGGAACCCACCTCATCATCCTTCATGTGCAACGCTAACAATCGCTCCCCCAAGTCCACAGCGAGTTTCGAGCTTCGCGCAGTGAACCCGATACCCAAAGTACCAACTTCCTTACATGTAACCTCGAATAGCCTACGGATGTGTTCTTGGTCAGTGATCTTCAGATGATCGCGGACGAAATCCAGGAACGCACTGATGTCCTCCGTTGAAAATGTTTTGGCTTGTCCGCCCTCCCCAGCCGCAGTGATTTGCATATCCACCGGACCTAGGTGCCCGTTCGGATGCATGATGATTTCGTCCGCACCAAATGCAACGAGCGTAGCTGCGCTATATGCACTTTGCGGAATCAACACAGAGACTTCGTCAACCCGCTGGCGAAGAAGCGTCATGATCCGCCACGCGACCATCGGATCGCCGCCATAGCTTGCAATCAGAAAATCTAGCGATTTTGAATCTTCAGGCAGAGCATCTATTTGCTCGATTATTTGGGGAAGGGCATCCGTGGACATGTAAGTCCACGCCCCCGGCCTCTTGCTGGTAACGTAGACAATGAGCGGACGCTTTCGCTGTTCTTCGATTTTCTTATACAGCTCGGTACGTTCCGACCAACTCATGCGCCGAGCAGTCTAGCACAAAGCGTTGATGGTCATGGAATATCTTCTGGGAATGTTCCGGAATCAGGAAGGGATGGGTTATGTCCGCTTTTCTGGTTTACACGACCCTCCGAAATTGATTGCCCTCTCCTGCCAGCTCACCAAGAACAACGAATGATATATCCCGTGACAGTTTTTCTCCTTTTTTCAGGCAGGGCTGGGTTCCCTCTTTTCGTTGCAATCTTCCGCACACAACGCGCGGGATTGACCCCTCGCGCCCAGTTTTGTGCCCACCGCGGAAACTCGGACCAGTCTGCGTCTCTAGTGTCAAACCACCTCCTGCCACAGGATTCTGCTCATTTCGGATTCCTTGGGATTGGGTTTTGGGCGGAATTCTCATTGTTGATAATACCGTTGGGGATCGCCCTTAACGCCCGTTCCCACCTCAAGCACCCGGCCATGCTCTCTCAGTTCGGCCAGAACCCTTTGGATGGTCGCCCGTGTCTCTCCTGTCGCGGCGATGATCTGCTTCAGATCAACCGCCTCGTCTTCGCTCTCGGGTAAGTACTTCATGATCGATTCTTCGGCAGCGTCTGCTGTGGGTCGAGTGGTTACCCCGCAGGAACGATAGCCTTCTGCTGTCATCTTAATGGTGAGCTTCAGGCCTTCATCGTCCAGACGAGACACCCCATCGATTAAACGGATGTTCTCGTCAGTGTTGCCTCTCGGACGGCCTAAATTGAGGATAATGTCCACAGCACCCGCGAATGCCGAACTGCCTCTTCCCGAGTCCCCAAGCGCTCCGCCCTGCTTCCGTTCATGCCTCAGCATCAGGACTCCAAGGTCGCGATCACGCGCCTTCTGAAGCGGAAGGACTGCTGCGAGAGCGTCTCCGGCGTTGTTCTCTCGATCCCCTGTCAGTTGGGCAAATTGTGCCAGGGTATCTACCACGAGCAACCCCGCTTTCCTCGCGATGGTAACCTCAACTGCTTCCTCCATCGCTTCTGCCCACTTCCTCCCCAGAGTTTCGCGCCAGAACAGGACCTGAAAGTCATCTCGGGGTCCGATGTGGGCGCGCTCAAGGGCCATTCGGAACGTGATCTCTGATTCTTCGGTGAGGTAGACAATCCCTGTTTTAGTTGTGGGTTTATCCACAAAGTCGCTCCCATCGAGAATTGCGGCACAAAGAGCGAGCGCCCAGGTAGTCTTTCCGGCAACCTTCGCTTTTCCAACCAGTTCGGTAATCGCGCTTTGGGCGAGCCATGGTTTTGCGATCCATTTCGCTTCCACCTTGGTCTCGGGCGACAGGATCTCTCGTGCCGACTTAAAGCGCATCCGATTTCTGCTCAAAACCACACCCCCCGGTGTCGTGGCTTGGGCAGCTTTCGGCTGCGGTACAGCGTTGCTGCCAAAATCTTGGCCGTCTGCACTTACTTAACCCTCGTCTTCGACGCTGCTTTAGTTCCCTCCGTGATAATGCGAGTGACCTCGGTACGCGGGACTCTTACCAGCCTGCCGACATGGACTATCGTAATTTTCCGCTCTCCGACCCAGCGTCGAACGCATGAGGGCTTAACTCGCAGTGCGGATGCGAACTCTTGGACGGTGAGTAGATCGCAAAGATCAAGATCATCTTTCATGGTCTGGCGCTCCTTATGAGCTACGGCTCTGGGAGAGATCACACCACGGCGCAAGCTACCTGTGAAGATGGAGAAAAACGAAGAGGGATTTATTCCATGGAGGAAATTGCAACTAGGTTTTGTCCGGGGGGTGGCCGCGCTTGCGGGAGGTCAAAAGTTTGCGGACTGCCTCTTTAGTGGTGATGACCTTTCCATGCCGAAGGTTTAGCAGGTGCGCGATTTGGGCGTAGGACTTGCGCTCTGATTTTAGCTGCTGGGCCTCTGCCGCCAGCGTGTCATTCCTCGGCCTGCCCGCTCGTCCACCGAAGGAGAGCAGTTCTCGTCTCAGGTACTTCCTCTTCGAATCGCAGTACTTGTGCCATTCCTCAGGAATGCGCTCCAGGATGCTCTCGTATTGTTCGACGACTCTTGGGTAAGGTCGGAGATTATCAGGCGACGGGCTCTTCCATAGGATTCTCTCCATCCACGGTGGGTACTGGGCCAGAAATTCTTTGAGTTCTTCCTCGGGACTCCTGAAAGTCACACACCACCTCCCGCGTGGCAAATCCCGGTTTTGGCAGTAACGTCGGCAGGCGGGCCGGGATGCGCCCGCCCTTTCGGGAGCGACCCTAGCCGACATCACAAACAGTTTACTCCCGCGCCCACCAAGCCCCCATTCGACATTTTGATCTTGCAATTAACCTAACGTTAGGTTAAAGTAGTTACATGACGGACGTGAGCAAAGCCGCAAGTCTGATGGGACGAAAGAGCGCCAAGGCACGAGCGGCTAAGTGGGGCAAGAAGGAGTTCGTCCGCCGGATGCGCGAGTGGGGCAATCTCGGAGGCAGACCTAAAGGAAGCGGCAAGAAGAAATCGAAACGAGGTAAAGAATGAGCATCTACAAACGCGGTGACATCTACTGGTACAAGTTCATGTGGAATGGCGAACTCGTACGAGAGTCCACGAAGCAAGGTAACGATAAAGTGGCGCGCCAGATGGAGGCTGCGCACCGTACCAGCTTGGCCAAGGGCGAGGTCGGTATTCGTGAGAAGAAAGTTGCGCCAACGTTGAAGGAATTTTGTGATCGGAGATTCGAGCCGTGGGCGAAATCAACCTTTGAGCATACCTGTCCAAACAACTGGTTTTGGTTTCGCGCCGGAATTCGGCGGCTAACCGCGCGTGACCAGCTAGCGAGGACAAAGCTGGACGATATCACGAATGAGAAGCTCGCCGGATTCTCAGCCTACGAGCAGACGCGCCTGCAAAATCGAGGTAGGGAAGTGGAGGAGAAGCGTGGTCTTGCCGTCGGCTCCATCAATAGCTCAATCCGCGTCCTGCGTCGCATACTGAGCGTTGCGGTTGAATGGGGTGTGATCGAAGCTGCTCCAAAACTGCAACTGCTGCCGGGCGAGCATCATCGGGAGCGGGTCGTCACGCCGGAAGAAGAAACGCGGTATCTTGCCGCCGCTTCGCCTTTGCTCGGGGACGTGGCGACAGTCTTGGCCGATACAGGTATGCGACCCGATGAATGTTATCGGTTGCGTTGGGAAGACGTAACGTGGGCAAACGGTCGCAATGGCAGCCTGCTAGTGAAGCAGGGCAAGACGGCAGCAGCCCGCCGAGTGCTCCCCTTGACTCCGAGAGTGCGGGCCGTTTTAGAGTCGCGGTGGGATGCTGCGGGGAAGCCCCAGGAAGGCTGGCTATGGCCCGCCCCGACCATCAGTGGGCACATTGACCATTCGAGCCTCAAAAAGCAACACGCGAAGGCTTTTCGGACGGCGAACAAGGATGCGAAAAAGAAGAAACTTCCGACGCTCACGCCGTTTGTGCTGTACTCGTTTCGCCACACATTTCTCACGCGCCTGGGGCAGTCTGGTTGCGACGCTTGGACACTGGCGCGGATCGCAGGCCACAGCTCAATCGCAATTTCCAGCCGTTACGTCCACCCCTCCGAGGACGCCGTTCTTAATGCCATGGCTAACCTGGGTGGGCACAATTCTGGGCACAGCCCCGAAATTCCCAAAATGCCGCCGAGGTCTGAGGGGACAGAAGTGATTGAGGTGAAAGGAGAAAAATGGTGCGCCCGGAGAGATTCGAACTCCCGACCTATTGCTCCGGAGGCAATCGCTCTATCCATCTGAGCTACGGGCGCCCCAGTTCAGTTTACATGGGAGGGTTGAGGTGCATCAACGTGAGGATTTGCGCAGGCATTCGAACGCCCTGCGGCGAAGCCGCCGGCAGCCGCGAGAAGCACGTTTGAACTTGGATCTCTTAGTAGCGGCCGCGGCCGCCGCCGCCACCGCCGCGTCCTCCGCGGTCGCCCCCGCGATCACCGCCTCGGCCTCCGCGGTCGCGTCCGCCGCCTCCGGCATGCTCGGTTTTCGGGCGCGCCTCGTTCACGTTGAGCGTGCGGCCGCCCACCTGAGAACCGTTCAGCGCTGTAATGGCCTTTTCTCCATCTTCATTAACGGCCATTTCCACAAAGCCGAACCCGCGCGAGCGCCCTGTGTCGCGGTCGGTCATGATGCTGACCCGATCCACTTGCCCAAACGGCTCGAACATCTGCCGTAGCTCGTCTTCCGATGTGTTAAAGCTCAAGTTCCCCACGAAAATATTCTTCACTCATCTGCCTCTGCATTGAGCTGTCGAAGTGCAAGCTCGATGCGGCGGACTGGCAGGTCGGGGACACCTTCCTGAAAATCGGAACCGGAGCTGGCGAACAGTCGAATGCGGCACGAAGTATAGCAGGTTTGTCAAACCGGGCATGTTAAATTGGGCAAGTTAAATCGAAAACGCGGGACCGAAACGCGCTAGCACTCCTCCACCTGCCAGTATCCCTCGCGGCGATAGCCGATTTGCAGCACCCGGTTCTTGGGGTCGTGCCGTTTGCCACAGTTCGGACAGATCAGATATCGGCTCCAGGCCGTTCCCTGGCGGTCATAGTTTTCCGCGACCGCGAACGTCGTTCCGCAGCTGCACGGAACCAGAAACATTCGCAGCGGCGTGTCGCCGCTAAGTTCTTCCGATTTACTCCTCGACTTCACCCTTCCTCTACCGTCGCCATCGCGCCCCGCTTGCGCTTGTTCGATTGCAGAACCTTCTTGCGCAGACGCAGCGATTTCGGAGTGATCTCCACGAACTCGTCGTCGGCGATGAATTCGATTGCCTGCTCCAGGTTCAAATTTCGGAACGGCACCAGCCGGATGGCCTCGTCGGCGGTCGAAGCCCGCATGTTGGTGAGCTTCTTTTCCCGTACCGCGTTGACGTCCAGATCATCATCTTTCGCGTTCTCGCCGATGATCATCCCTTCATACAGCTCGACGCCCGGCCCCACGAAAAGCTCCCCGCGCTCCTGCAGGCCCCACAGCGCGTATGCCGTCGAAAGCCCATCCCGGTCGGCGATTAATGCTCCGGTAAGCCGGTGCGGGATTTCCCCTTGCCACTCGGTGTATCCGTCGAAAAGCGAATTTATCACGATGGTCCCGCGGGTGTCCGTGAGCAACTGGCTGCGCAGGCCGATCAGCCCGCGGCTGGGTACGCGGAACTCAATGCGCACCCGCCCGTAGCCGTGGTTGTGCATGTTAGTAACTTCTGCCTTGCGCGATCCCAACTGCTCCATCACCACGCCCACGAATCCTTCGGGCACATCGACCGTGAGGTGCTCCACCGGTTCCATCAGCTTGCCGTCAATGCGCTTGGTCACGATTTCAGGCTTGCCCACCATGAGTTCGTAGCCCTCGCGCCGCATCATTTCGATGGTGATCGAGAGCTGCAATTCGCCGCGTCCCAGCACCTTAAAGGAATCGGTCGTCCCCATTTCCTCGACCCGCAGAGAAACGTTGGTGAGCAGTTCTTTGGCGAGGCGTTCGCGCAGGTTTCGCGACGTGACATAGGTCCCTTCGCGTCCCGCGAACGGCGAAGTGTTAACCGTGAACGTCATCGCGATGGTTGGCTCATCAATCACGATCGGAGGCAGCGGCGCGGGATTCTCCGCGTCCGTAATGGTCTCGCCGATGGTGATGCCTTCCACGCCGGCCACAGCGACGATATCTCCCAACACGGTTTCCGTGATGTCAGTCCGCTTCAGCCCGGAGAAGGAAAACAGTTTCGTGATCTTCGTCTTGTGCATCGTTCCGTCGAGCTTGGCGATCACCACATCTTCGCCGGTGAACATGGTTCCGTTGAACACACGCGCGATAGCCAGGCGCCCGAGATAGTCGCTGTAGTCGAGATTCGCGACCAGAATCTGCAGAGGCCCGGCCGTATCGCCCTGCGGCAGCGGAATCGTTTTCAGGATCGCATCAAACAATGGCTGAAGATTCTCGCCACCACCTTTAATGTCCGTCGATGCGGTCCCCTCTTTTGCATTCGTGTACAGAACCGGAAAGTCGAGCTGATCTTCCTGAGCGTCAAGATCAATAAACAGGTCGTAGATTTCGTTGAGCACTTCCTGCGGACGCGCATCGGGCCGGTCGATCTTGTTAATAACCACAATGGGCGGCAGCTTGGCTTCGAGAGCCTTGCTCAGCACGTAGCGCGTCTGCGGCAGCGGACCTTCGCTGGCGTCGACCAGCAGCATCACGCCGTCCACCATCTTCAGCGCGCGCTCCACTTCCCCGCCAAAGTCGCTGTGGCCGGGCGTATCCACAATGTTGATCTTCACGTCGTGATAGAAGATGGCCGTATTCTTGGCCAGGATGGTGATGCCGCGCTCGCGCTCCAGCTCGTTCGAATCCATCACGCGTTCGACGAGATGTTCGTTGGAGCGAAAGGTGCCGCTCTGCTGCAGCATGGCGTCGACCAGCGTGGTCTTGCCGTGGTCCACGTGCGCGATGATGGCGATGTTGCGAATGCTCAAACTCAAAGTATGGTTTGTCCTTTATCGACGGATCGGATTGACAGGGCGCAGCGGTTCGACAGCTGTATTGCCCATCTATAACTTTACTATGTGCGGAGGGTTCTCAGGAGATTACATCGCACTTCCGTGCAAGCCATGGGAAAACCGCAGAGGAACCGAAAGAACACTAACCAGCGACCGCATGCTCCTTCGGCATCGGCTTTCCCGCCAGCCGTGCTTCTACTTCCTTCACGGCACGTTGCGCCGCGAGAATTCCCGCGTTGGTGGTCGATTCCGGTCCCTCGGAGTCCGTATTGGCAAAGAAAACGCGATCCATGGGATGCCGCGCCAGCGGTTGAACCTGCGTGTAAAGCCCAGGCGTCGACATATACAAAGGATGTCCCCGCCGGTAAATGTGTACCTCAACCGGATCAACATTCAACCCCGGCATCAGCTTCTGGAAATCGGTGAGCACGTTGGCGGCAATCTTGCGCGCGCCGATTTCGTTCAACAGGTAGCCACGATTCTCTTCCGCCATCGGAGTGTAGCAACTGATGATGTTGAATTTCTGCTGGTAGCCCGCCTGCTTCTGAATAACCCAGTCGGCAACCACAAAGTCAGTAAATGTATTGCCCGGGCACCACGTGTCATAGCCATGATTGAACACCGGCTTGTCGAAAATCAGATTTACCACGGGATACGGGATGTACCGAATCTGATGCATGGCCTCGCTCTGTTTGTCGGGCAGGCCGTCGACGATGCGCCGCGTAATAAACTTCGGTGTCGCCATGATCACAGCCTTGGCGGCGACCGTCTTCAATTCGCTGCCCAGCATGTAAGTCACTTGCACTTCTTCTTTTTCGGACACTACGGCCACGATCGTCGCCCCAGTCTGCATGCGATCTAGATGTTTCGGCCGCAGAATCTCCGCCAGCTTTTTCGTGACCGCGCCCAGACCGCCGGGCCATGTGTAGCGGTCATCCGCGTGGCTCTCTTGCGCCATGTCTTGCAGATTCTCGATAGCCAAGCCGGCCGCCGTCTCTTCGCTGGTCGCCCCCCAGTTGGATGGCCCGAAGGCGTCCCACCATTGTTTGAGTTCTACCGGATAGCCCTTCAGGAAATCGGAAAACGGTTTGTCGAAAAGCTCTTTGATCTTATCCACATTAATCGCAAGCATTTCTTTCTTGAATTTCTTGAAGCTCTCGCGCAACGGCGCAGGATATGGAAGCTTGTTGAGACCTTCGCCCCAGGTATCGAGGACCAACTCCCCTCGGATGATGCTCGCGTCCGGGCTGTTGATCGGCAGCGGGGTCATCCCGATTTCCTTGGCGAAGTTGTAGGCGTATTCGTCCTTCACGAGAAATGCCGATCCTGTGGCATAAGTGCTGCCCTCATAGTCCATCGCATACGCGTTCCCGCCCCAGTGCGGTTCTTTTTCGAGCAAGAGGAAATCGCGATGCTGCAAGCGATAAGCGGCTGTCAACCCGCTCACGCCGCCGCCGACGATCACCACGTCATGCCGCGCCGAGGCCGGAGGCCGCGCGAACATCTGATTGCCCTGGTCGCGCACTTGATGGCAGATTTTGTTGTCCTCGCCATTCACTTCCGCGGCGTGACCCTTCTTCGAATCATCGGTTTGCGCGGTCACCAGCGAAAGATCGATGGGACATCCCGCAGTCACGGCCCCTGCAACCACAAACTTGATGAAGTCTCTGCGGTTCGCACTCATGCCACATCTCCTTCCGCCGCTGCGACGATTTCTGCGCCAGCGTCTGCTCCGCCTTCGCCGCGTACACGCAGGCGGTACCAGAAAACAATCGTCACCAGCGAAAACACAAAAATGATGGTCGACACTGCGTTGATCTCCGGTGTGATGCCGCGCCGCAGTCGCCCCCAGATTTCGAGTGGCAGCGTATTGTCGCGCCCGATCAGGAAGAAGCTGACTGCGATCTCGTCCATCGAGAGCGTAAAGATGAGCAAAGCCGCGCCGATGATCGGCAGTTTCAGGTTCGGCACCGTGATGCGCCAGAATGTCTGCCAATAATTCGCGCCCAGATCGAGAGAGGCTTCTTCTTGCGCCCGGTCGAGCTTCTGCAGGCCCGCGAAAACTTCGGTCGTCGCTACGGAGATCAGGGCCGTGCCATGCCCCAGAATGATAGTCAGCAGGCTGATGTTTGTTCCCATCACTTTGAAGAACATGGCCAGTGAAAGCCCGGTAATAATGCCGGGTAGAATCAGCGGCAGAAGCACTAATCGCCGGAACACGGCTTTCCCCGGAAACTGCGCTCGCTCCAGCGCCAACGCTGCCGGCACGCCCAATGTCAACGAGATCACCACCGCCGCGAATGCTACCTTCAGGCTCTTGAGCACCGAATCCCAGATCGCCTCGTCGGCGAAAAGCGTGCGATACCAGTTCAGCGTCAAATGATGCGGCGGGAATCCGCCCACGCCCTCGCCGTTGAACGAATAAAGAATAAGGACCGCGATCGGCAGATAGAGGAACCCGAACACGGCTACAGCATGGGCGAGCAACCAGCGCGAGCCTGAGTCGAATCTCGTTTCGCTCACGAGAAGCTCCATTTCTTTTCCAGCCGCTCCGAGAAAAATAGCAGGCTTACCACCAGCAGTAACATGCAGAAAGAAATTGCCGCGCCCAGTGGCCAGTTGTAAGCCGCGCCAAACAGGCTGACCACGATGTTCGAAATCATGATGCCGCTTGGCCCGCCCAGCAGCAGCGGCGCGAGAAAATCACCCAGGCTCAGCACGAAGGCAAACGTCGCCCCAGCCACCACGCCCGGAATCGACAGCGGGAAAATCACCTTCCAGAATGTTTGCCCCGGAGTCGCGCCCAGATCGTGCGAGGCCTCCACCAGATTGCGCGGAATGTGCTCCAGCGCCGCATAAATCGGCAGAAACGCAAACGGTGTGTAGATGTGCGTCAGCGTCAACACCACGGCAAACGGACTGTACAGCAGGAACTCCAGCGGATGCTTCGTCAGGTGGACATACTGCAGCAAAGTATTCAGCACGCCGTCCGAGCCCAGAATCGTCTTCCACGCATAGGCCCGCACCAGGTAGCTGACCCACAGCGGGATGATCACCAGCTGATAAAGCAGATCTTTCTTTCTCCCTGCGTAAAAAGAGAGAAAATACGCCAGGGGATAGCCGAGGACTAAAGAGAAGATCGTCACCCGCGCGGCAATCCACATCGAGCGCAGCAGCGTCTGCCAGTAAACGTCAACTCGCAACAGCTGGGCGTAATTGGAGAGATTCCAGGAGTGTTCGATCGTCTGCGACGACGAGACCGACCAGAAGCTGTAGCAGAACATCAGCAAATACGGCACCAGCAGAAATACCGTCACCCAGATCAGAGGAGGCAACGTCACCGCCGCTTTGTGAGCTCGGGAGAACATCAGATTCTTTCCGGAGACTCACGCACTAGGCTTGCATCAGCCGAAGAGAACTCCAGATCAACGTCATCCAGCCTTCCGGCACTGCCCGGAGTCCGCGCCACCAGCACCAGCCCGTCGCGGCACTCCACACGAATCAACTCCGTTGCCCCATGAAACGCCCGGTGGCGAACTTTTCCGCGAACGCGCACGCTTCCAGCAATTGGCGTAGTCGCGGATGTAAGCCGCACATTCTCTGGCCTCAGCGAGAACAGAGCCGGACCATCCGGAAGGGCCGCTGACCACGCCAGGGGACCGCAACGTGCGATTCCCCCTCGCACCTCGCCTTTCAACAGATTCGTGTGCCCGATAAATTGCGCCGCGTAGGCGGTTGCCGGCCGGCCATAAATTTCCCGCGGCGTCGCGACCTGCTCCAATTCGCCCGACCGCAGCAACGCGATCCGGTCCGACATCACCATCGCCTCTTCCTGATCGTGCGTCACGAAGATGAACGAGATGCCGACTTCGCGCTGCAAAGATTTCAATTCCACCTGCATCTGCCGCCGCAAATTCGCGTCCAGCGCAGAGAGCGGCTCATCCAGCAGCAGCAACCGCGGACGGTTCACCAGCGCCCGTGCCAGCGCCACCCGCTGCTGCTGCCCTCCGCTGATCTTCGATGGCTTCGACTTCGCGTGCGCCGACATCTTTACTTTGTCCAGCGCTTCCTCGACTCGCGATGCAATCTCCGCCTCGGGCCGCTTCGCCACGCGCAGTCCGTAAGCCACATTTTGTTCCACGGTGAGATGGGGAAACAGCGCATAGTGCTGGAACACAGTGTTCACGCGGCGGCGGTAGGGAGGTTCGCGATCCAGTCGTTCCTCACCCATCCACACCTCGCCTGCGCTCGCGGTCTCAAATCCAGCGATGATTCGCAGCAGCGTAGTCTTACCCGATCCGCTTTCGCCCAGGATTGTGAGAAATTCCCCCTCCGCCACCTCCAGCGAAATATCCCGCAACACCACATTCTTGCCGAAGCGCTTGGCCACATTGCGAATGCTGAGCAAAGTGGCGCGCCCCAAGCGGTCGCCAGCATCCGTCATCGCAATTTCAGAAGTGGACATCATAATAAGAAAGCCGAAGCCCGAAGCCCGAAAGACGAAGCCCGCTTTACTGCGCCGCTTTCACTTCATTCCAGATCTCGTTGTACTTGGCGCGCCGTGGCACGTTCTGCCAGAAATAAAGCCGCTTCTGGTAGTTGTCCACGTCGTCCAGATGCAAGCTCTTCACTTCTTCCGGCGTCATGAGGTGCGCTGCCTGCGGATTCGCCGGTGTGTATCCCGTCACGTCGGTCACCTTTTTCTGAGTCTGCGCCTCGATCATGTACTCGAGAAATTCATAGGCCAGATCCTGGTTCTCGCTGCCCGCCGTGATCATCAGGTGATCGATCCAGCCCGTCGTGTTCTCCTTCGGAATCGTCTCCCCCACCGGGTAGTTAACCTTGCGCAGTTGATTGGTCATCAAAGGCCATCCCATGGCCGCCACTACTTCATGATTCTGAAACAAATTCGTCAACTCTCCGCCCGTCGACCACATCTTGCGGATATTCGGTTTCAATTCCAGCAACTTCTTCTTCACTGCCTCAAGCTGTTCATCGCTCAAGTTGTAAAGCCGTGACGGATCGGGCTTGTCATAAGCCAGAACCTGCGCCGCCATGTAGACCGTCGACAGGTCGTCCCACACCGAAATCTTCCCCTTGTATTTCGGATCCCACAAAACATTCCAGCTCTCGGGAGGCTGGGCGAAAACCGTGGTGTCGTAAATCATCGGGTCCGGTCCCCACATGAACGGAACTCCATATACTTGACCCTTCACCCGCACCAGGGGCAGGGAAGTGAGCTGCGGAGACAGTTGCGCGTAGCTCGGAATCTTCGAAAGGTCCAGCGGTGCCGCTAGGTCCGCCGCTGCGATCGACGTGGCCACATCGCTCGAGGGCGAGATGACGTCATAGTTGCCGGCGCTGCCGCCGCGCAACTTGGCCACCAGTTCGTCGCTCGACCCCATGTACGACGCCGATACTTTGCAATGATGTTGTTCCTCAAAAGCCTTGACGAACGAAGGATCGGCGTAGCCCTCCCACACCAGCAGATTCAGCGCGGGAGTCTTCTTCGTGCACGATCCGGTAAACACCACCACCGCCAGTAGCAACAGCAGTATCATGCGCGCCTTCATCGTCCCTCCTTTAGCGCCCGCCTCAAAACGTCGGCGGCGTATTCACCCACAACACCAAGGTTTCCGCCTGCCCGGGATTTTTCCAGTGATGCGGGGTCGCGCTCTCAAAATAAAAGCTGTCTCCGGCCTTCAGCCGGTATTCTTCCTTTTCCAGCGTAATCGTCAGCTCTCCGCGCAACACATAGAGAAACTCTTCGCCATCGTGGGTGTAAGAGTCGCCGCTGCCTGCTTTCGGCGCCACTCGAAATAAATGCGGCTCCATCACCGTGTTGCCCCAGGCCAGCAACTCCATTTGCACGCCAGGTCCGGCTTCCAGCACTTTTCGTTGTTCGGGGCGCACCTGCCGGCCGCTGGCTCCGGTCGCGTCGAAAAAATCCAAAATATTCGTCTTATAAAATCGCGCCAGCTTGCGCAGGGTCCCCACCGACCCGCTCATCTGCGACCGCTCGAGCGCGCTCAAGAATCCCACCGAGATGCCCACCGTTCGCGCCACCTGTGCCAGCGACAGCCTCCGCTTCGCTCGCAACTGCCGCAGGTGCGAACCAATCGCTCCCGCGTTTCCCCCTGCCGCCGGCCTCACCCGTCCTTCCCGCCGCAGCAGTTCGACAATCGCTGCCGCATTCAGCCCCCGCACCTTACGCAGAAAACGCGCCCGCTTCAGCAATTTCACGTCATCCGGAGCATAGAGCCGGTATTTGCTCTCGGTGCGCCGCGGCCGCGTCAGCCCCAGGCTTTCCCACGACCGGATCACCGACGGCGACACTCCTACCCGCCGTGCCACATCTCCGATCTTCAAGTAGGGTTTCGCGCTGGCTGATCTCATCCTTCACCCGAACCGGCCAATAAGAGTTTTCTATCGAGGGAACGCGTTTTTTCTCCTTGACAGTGCGCCTCCCCCTTCTCTAACCTTGCGGGATTATAGCAAGGTTGTGGCCGGACACAAGCTATAGCTTTCAAAGAAAAAAATGTCTTCTTCTCGAGATGCTGGAGGTTCCATGCCGTCACCGCGAGTTCGCTGGACCCTGATGTGTCTGGAAAAGGTTTGCATTATCCTCGCGCTTTCTCTTCTTGTTTCCACGCTGCTGCTCGCCCAGGGCGCCAACGGTCGCATTCTTGGCCGCGTTGCCGATCCTACGGGCGCCGTGCTCGCCGGCGCCAAGGTTACTCTTCTAAATGAGGCGACCAGCATTCGCCGTGACGCCACGACCAACGACAGCGGCGACTACTCGTTCGTCGAGGTCGTTCCCGGCACCTACACCGTCGAGTTTGAGTTGACCGGCTTCAAAAAGAACGTTCAGAAAAGCGTGATCGTCGACGTCAATCAGGTCGTGACTCTCAACTCCAGCCTGCAAATCGGCGGATCGCAGGAGACCGTGGAAGTGACCTCGGAAGCTCCCCAGGTCGATACCACCAGCACTCAGCTCGGCGCCGTCATCAACGACCGCTCCGTCAACGAGCTCCCGCTGAACACCCGCGATACCTACCAGTTCCTTCAACTTCAACCCGGCGTGCAGTCCCAGCTGGGGTCGAGCGGCAGCTTGTTCTTCGGCTCCGACGATGCCGGGTCCGTCTCCGTCAACGGCGGCCGCACCCGCGCCAACAACTTCAGCGTCAACGGCGGCGACGCCAACGATCAGTTCGTAAATACACCAACCATTCAACCCACTCCCGACGCCGTCGAAGAGTTCCGCGTCATCACCAACACCTTCGACGCGGAATACGGCCGCAACTCCGGCTCTGTGGTGAACGTGATTACCAAGTCCGGCGGCAATACCTTCCACGGGAATATTTACGAATACTTCCGCAACACCGTTCTGGACGCGCGCGGCTACCCGGACACAACCAAACCTCAGCTCAACCAGAACCAGTTTGGCGGCACCTTCGGTGGTCCCATCAAGAAAGATCGGACCTTCTTCTTCCTTTCCTATGAGGGACGCCGAATCCGCGCCGGCCAGCCCGGACAGCTACTGAACGTCCCCAGCGGTCAGCCCGGACCAGGGGGCGCGCCCGGCACCATGGAATTCGGTGGAGATTTTTCCGATCAAGGGCCCTTCGCGGGAGGTATTGCGCCCGCAGGTTTTGTTGCGAGTGTGCTCGATGGTCGCACTGGATGCGACACAGCCTTGGGCTACTCCGTCGCCGGACTTGCAGCTGACCCGCTTACGAATGTTGTTGATTGGAACTCCAACAACGTGAACGACACGGCGGGCTCCCCTTCCGTCTTTCCCAACAACGTAATCCCACCCGCCTGCCAGGATCCCGTAGCCTCCAACTTACTTCAGCGGTACGTTCCCGCAGCCAACATCGGCGCTTTCCAGAATCAGACCGTCCCTGTGGGCACCGACAACGCCGATCAGTTTACTGCGCGCTTCGACCACAGAATCAATGACCATCAGAGCTTCACCGCCTACTACTACCTCAACGACGGCCGCCAGCTCCAGCCCTACAACAACTTCGAGGCCTCGGGCGCTACCGTTCCAGGTTTCGGAAATTTCAACAACCTCCGCTTCCAGCAGTGGAACTTCACCCACACCTGGACGATCAACAACGCTCTGGTGAATGAAGCTCACTTCACCTATATGCGCGAGGGCGAACTCGGATTCCTGAAGAACCAAACTACCAATCCTGTTAGCTCTTCTTGTAACGCAGCGACCGCCACGAAATATTGCTTTACTGGAATGTCCGACTCCTCTGCCATCCAGGGCAATGCGGGCCTCGCCAACGGCGCCAGCCTGGGTATTACGACGGGCCTGCCCTCAAACTTGACGGGAGTTCCCTACGTCAGCATCTCGGGCGGCGCGGAGTTCGGCAACAACTGGGAAGGGTTTCTGCCCCAGGTTGGGAATAGTTTTCAATGGTCTGACGGCCTGACCTGGGTGAGGGGCAACCACACCTTCAAGTTTGGCGTTGATATCCGTCGCGCCCGCTTCGACCAGTACTACTATTTCGACGTAAATGGATTTTTCACCTTCAACAACAGCGGCCCCAATGCGATTGTTCCGAGTGACGGCGATCAATACGCCGAGTTCCTGCTGGGATTAACCGATACCTACGTCCAAGGTTCGGGTCAACGCGAAGATATTCGCAGCACCGCGGTCTACCCGTTCGCTCAGGACAGTTGGAAGATCAAGCCGAACCTGACTCTGAATTACGGTTTGCGCTGGGAATACACTCCTCCCGCGGTCGACATCAGCGGCCACGTGGAAACCTTCCGGCCCGGACAGAATTCTACAGTCTACCCCTGCGGAATCTCGAACAGCGCGACGTACTGGCAGAACCTTGGCGTTGCTACTCCATCTTGCGCCAACACCGGCTCGGAACCCACCGGTCTTGTGGTTCCGGGCGATCCCGGCGTTCCCGCTGGAATGACCGCGACCTACTACAAGGCCTTTGCCCCGCGTATTGGCGTGGCCTACAGTCCCAGCTTCAGCAGTGGGCCGCTGGCGAAAGTCTTCGGCAGCAATGGTAAGACCAGCATTCGCGCCGGCTGGGGCCTTTTCTATAACCCGATCGAGGAACTCGTGCAGGCCCAGTTCGGCGCAGAGCCTCCGTTCGGCGGCAGCTCTTCGCTCGCCGATGTCTTTTTCAACACTCCATTCGTCAATCAGGCCGACTTCTCCAGTCCAAATCCTTTTAACGGCATCATCACGCCCGTCAAAGGCCAGTCCACGGATCTATCACTATTTCGCCCTATCCTTCTTTACGGAGAATTCCAGCCTCACCTGCGCTCCCAGTACACCGCTCAGTACAACCTGACCTTCCAGCGCGAGTTGAGCAATAGCATGATGTTCCAGATTGGCTACGTCGGTTCGCAGGGGCATCGACTGCTCGCGGCTCATGACATTAATCCCTCCAACCCCCAGACTTGCCTGGATATGTTCAACATCTCGCAGTACTACTCCCCCACCGGACCGAACCCCAATGCGGCTCTCTCAGCAGCCTATGGCTGCGGACCGACGGTGGAGGATAGCGACTGGGTTCTGCCGGCGGGCAGCATTCCCGCCGGCTACACGCTTCATATGCCCTACGGATCTGTTCCGCAATATGGTCCGGGAAACCCTGCGCTGAATCTCGTCGGCCTGCGGCCCTACTCTTCGCCCAACTGTAATCCGACCGGAGCGCCGTTTACGGCCGGCACTGGTTGTCCCGTAGATGGTGTTCCCGTATTCACTGACGTCTTCGCCGAAGACACCATCGCGGCCTCCAACTACAACGCGCTCGAGATGATGCTGCAGAAACGTTTCTCCCACGGATTGCAGTTTCAGGCCGCGTATACCTTCAGCAAGTCGATTGACGATGGATCCACCTTCGAAGAAACGCTGAACCCGTTTAACTTCCGCGCCAGCCGCGCCCTCTCGCTGTTCAACTCAAAGCAGCGCTTTGTAGTCAGCTATGACTGGGAGTTGCCCATCGCCAAACGTCAGGGCTTTGCCGGGAAGGTGCTCAACGATTGGGAAATTTCTGGCATTACGCAATTCCAGAGCGGATTCCCCATTCGTCTCGACACCGAAGACGACAACGAACTGATCAACAGCCTCTTCTTCCTGGGCACCGAGGCTCCCAGCTTGAACGGCCCGTTGCAAATTCTGAATCCCAAGAAAACTGGAGGCTTTTACCTCAACTACAATCAGTTCTCCGATCCGCCGCTCGGCAGCTTCAACAACGGCACACAACGCACAATCTGCTGCGGCCCAGGGCTTGCCGATTGGGACTTCTCGGTTCATAAGAAAATTCCTCTCTCCGAGACCAGATACGTGCAGTTCCGGGCGGAGATATTCAATGTTTTCAATCGCACGAACTTCTCCAACCCGGACGGCCACTACCAGGATGGCCTGTCGGGGTTTGGCTTGATCACTTCGGCCGGAGATCCCCGGCTCTTGCAGTTTGCTTTGAAATTCTTTTTCTAGCGTGAAGGACTAAACTAAGAAATACACCCGGGATGGCCCGCCGTTCCGGCATTCTAATGGCCCGCGGCTTACCAAGAACGCTTCCGGCCTGAGTTTTCTCGGAGAACCCGATGTATCCCGATCTGCAAAAAGAGCTTGCGGCCTTCGAACGTCGCACGCCCAAATCCGCCGAAGCCCACAAGAAAAACCTCAAACGCATTCCACTAGGCGTTGCCAGCAACTATCGCCATTACGAACCCTGGCCCATCTTTGTGAAAGAAGCCAGCGGCAGCAAGTTCCGTGACCTCGACGGCAACGAATACATCGACCACAATCTGACTTTCGGCGCGCTCATGGCCGGACACTGCCATCCCGCCGTCATGAAAGCCGTTGAAAAACGTCTCTCCACCGGCACCATGTTCGGCATGCCGCACGACATGGAATGGGAACTCGCCGAAGAAATCTGCAACCGCTTTCCGGTCGAGATGTGCCGCTTCGGCAACAGCGGCACCGAAGCCACCATGCATGCGATCCGCCTGGCCCGCGCCGCCACCGGCCGCGACAAGATCATAAAATTCGAAGGCGCCTATCACGGCTTGCATGATTCCGCTCTGGTCAGCGTGAAGCCCCATGCTCCCGATTTCGGCGACATCGATAATCCCACGTCCGTCCCCGGCGGCTTGGGCGTCCCAAAATCTGCCGTCGCCAATGTTGTCACCGCCACATTCAACGACCTCGCCACGGTCGAGCGGCGCTTCAAAGAAAATTCCGGAGAAATCGCAGCGATCATTCTCGAACCCATCCTCATGAACGTCGGCCTCTGCATGCCGGAACCCGGCTTCCTGCAAGATCTTCGCCAGATCGCCACGAAGAACGGTGCGCTCCTGATCTTCGACGAAGTAAAAACCGGCGCCAAACTCGGCTGGGGCGGCGCCAGCGAATACTTCAACGTTCATCCCGACATGATCTGCCTCGCTAAGTCGATTGGCGGCGGTTTTCCGCTCGCCGCGTTTGGCGCCAGCAAGTCCGTGATGGACCTCATCTCCCAGCACAAGGTCTTCCACGGCGGCACCTACAACACCAATCCCGTTTCGATGGCGGGGGGCCTCGCAACGTTCCGCGAAGTCCTCACCCGCGACAACTACGCCCACGTCGACAAACTCGGCAAAAAGCTGGCAGACGGATATCGCAAGACCATCGCGAAAGTCTGCCTGCAGGCCTACATCGCCCAAGCCGGCGTCAACGGTGCATTGATGCTTTACCCAAAAGAAATTCGCAACTACCGCGATTGGACCACCGTCGATATCGACCTCTGGCGTCACTACTGGTTCGCCATGGTCAACCGCGGCGTGATGCCGCAGCCATACTGGTGGGATGAGCAGTGGACCATCTCCGTCCAGCACACCGAGGCCGACATAGACAAGCATCTATCTGCTTTCGACGACATAGCCGCATCGCTAGCAAAGGCGCAGCAAGAAAGAATCGGCCAGCCGGTCTGGCCGCGCACTAGAGCCGTAGATCGGGAGTTCACGCGGGGACAGCCGCCCTCGGCTGTCCGCCGGAAGTCAGGAAAATCTTTGTCATTCCGAACCGGGCTGAAAGCCCGGTGAGGAACCTGCTGTTTTGGTTTTGCTTTGTCCACCACCACCCAACCCGCCCCCCAGCCCCACCTCATCCGCGCCCTCGGACGCCGCGACCTGGTCCTCCTCTTCGTGGTAGCCGTCTTCAACCTGAACGTAGTCCCCTCCATCGCCGCCAACGGCGGCGTCACCATCTGGCTCTGGATCATCTCCCTCATCCTTTTCTTCTGGCCGCAAGGCATAGCCGTCATCGAACTGGCTCACCGCTATCCCGGCGAAGGCGGCGTCTATCTCTGGGCCAAAGAAGTCTTCGGCGACTTCCACGGATTCCTCTCTGGCTGGTGTTACTGGACCAACAACATGCTCTATGTGCCGACCGTCATGCTCTACTTCGTCGGCGTCTCCGTTTACGTGCTCGGTCCCGCCCACCACGGCCTCGCCGACAACAGGTTCTTCGCCGCCTCTGTCTCGCTCGGGCTGCTCGGTCTCCTTACCTGGCTCAACATACTCGGCCTGGGTATCGGCAAGTGGATCAACAATCTCGGCGCTATCGGAACCTTCATCGCCGCCGCCGTCCTGATCGGCCTTGGCATAGTGATCTGGTCGCGCTTCGGAACCGGCATCACCACCGCCGACTTCAAAATTCCCGCCAACCCGCGCTTCGTTCTCAACTCCTTCGGCGTCATCTGCTTCGGCCTGGTCGGCCTCGAACTCGCCTCCGTCATGGGAGACGAAATCCGCGATCCTGCCCACACTCTTCCCGGTGCCGTCGCCTGGGGTGGCGTGATCTCTGGCACGCTTTACGTCGCAGCTACGCTCACCCTGCTGATCTCTGTCGGCAAAGACGTCAACGTGCTGCAAGGAGTGGTTCAAGCGGTCAGCGGGATGGCTGCTCGCGTCGGCGTGTACTGGATCACCGTGCCCTTTGCCATCATGCTAAGCCTCGCCGTCGCCGGCATCGGTTCCGCCTGGACCGGCGGCTGCGCCCGCATCCCTTTCGTCGCCGGCCTCGATTCCTATATGCCCTCCTGGCTCGGCAACATTCACCCGCGCTACGCCACGCCCTATGCCGCATTGATCATGCAGGGCATCGTCTCCGGCGTGCTTGTGATATTGAATTTTGCGGGCGCCGGCGTGCAGGAGACTTTTCAAAAGCTCCTATCGCTGGCGGTCGTTTTGCAACTCTTTCCTTTTGCGTACATGTTCGCCGCGCTGGTGAAGTTCGCGGTGACTGAACCCGTTCCCCGCGGCCAGTATGGCCGCACCACGCTATTCCTGGCAGGGACCAGCGGATTCCTCACCACGGTCCTCGGCGGTGCGCTAGTATTCTTCCCCGCCCAGCAAATTACGTCGCTGTGGTCTTACGAATTATGGATGTTCGGCGGCACACTGTTCTTCCTAGGCTTGGCCGCATTCTTCTTCTTCGTCTACGGCCGCCACAAAGCACGGCACTCAGAGATCGGGAAGGGCACGACTTCAGTCGTGCCGTTAGGCGGCTAGTGATTTGGGGTTATGTGGGGACAGCCGCCCTCGGCTGTCCAGCGAGCGCAGCTCGCTTGTGGTTTGAGCGGGACTGACCGTGATGTCGGGTGGAGCAGCGCTTCAGCGCTGCGATAAGAGTCGCAGATGTGATGGGGCTTTAGCCCCTGAGGTAACCAGGAGGTCGAAACAAAATGCCCGGCGGAGTCACCACAGAAGTCCGCACCTACCAGATGTACATCAACGGCGAATGGACCGCGAGCAAATCCGCAAAAACGTTCCCCGTCTACGATCCCTCCACGGAAGAAGTGATCGCTCAAGTCCCCGACGCGAACTCCGAAGACGTCAACCGCGCCGTAGCCGCCGCCAAAGCCGCTTTTGAAGAAGGCCCATGGGCGAGCACCACCGCGCAGGAGCGTGGGCGAGTCTTATTCCGCCTGACAGAAAAAATCCGCGCCAATCTGCCCGCGCTCGCTGAACTCGAATGCCGCAACACCGGCAAGCCCATTGTCGAAGCCGAGTTCGACATCAACGATGCCGCCACCTGCTTCGAATACTATGGTGGCCTCGCCACAAAAGTAGTCGGCTACGTCAACCCGGTTCCCGACAACGCCATGTCCCTGTCGCTCAAAGAGCCAGTCGGCATCGCCGGGCAAATCATCCCGTGGAACTATCCGCTCCTGATGGCCGCGTGGAAACTCGCTCCAGCCATCGCCGCAGGATGTACCTGCGTCCTCAAGCCCGCCGAACAAACTCCTCTTACCGCTCTCGAATTCGCCAACTACTTCGCCGACTGCGGCCTGCCCCCCGGCGTGGTCAACATCATCACCGGCTTCGGAGAAACCTGCGGCGCTCCGCTAGTCCAGCATCCCGACGTTAACAAGATCGCCTTCACCGGCAGCGCTGCGGTCGGCAAGATCATCGTGAAACAGGCTGCCAACACGGTAAAGCGCGTCACTCTCGAACTAGGCGGCAAGTCGCCCAACATCTTCTTCGCGGACGCTGATTTCGAAGCCGCCATCGACGGCGCGCTCTTCGGCGTCTTCATCAATCAGGGCGAAGTCTGCTCCGCGGGAAGCCGAATCCTCGTACAGAAGTCGATCTACAAGAACTTCGTCGAAGCGATGACCGAAAAAGCGAAGAAGATCAAGCTCGGTCCGCCGCTCGAACGCGAAACCAAGATGGGCCCGTTAGTCAGCAAAGAACAATACGACCGCGTCAACTCCTACATCGAGATCGGCAAAAAAGAAGCAACGCTCGCCTCCGGCGGCGGACGCCCAGAGAAGATAGGTAAAGGCTATTACGTGCAGCCCACAATCTTCGCCGACGTCACGAACTCCGCGCGCATTGCCCGGGAAGAAATCTTCGGCCCCGTCGCCGCCGTGATTCCGTTTGAAGATGAAAAAGACGCGCTCAAGATTGCCAACGATTCGCCTTATGGACTGGCCGCTGCCGTCTGGACCCGCGACATCTTCAAAGCCCTGCGCGCCGTGAAAGCTCTGCGCGCAGGCGTCGTCTGGGTAAATCACATGCAACCAACATACGTAGAAGCCCCATGGGGCGGCTACAAACAATCCGGCTTCGGCCGCGAACTAGGCCCCTGGGGCATCGAAGAATACTTAGAAACCAAGCAGGTCTACATCAACCTGAACGAAGCCCCAATCGGCTGGTACTGATGAATACACCCTGTCATCCTGAGCGAGGATTGATCTTCGCGCGAAAGCGCGAAGATCAACCGCAGTCGAAGGACCCCTGTGCTACTAACACTGGCACCGCCGCGTCAGGGAGTTCCAACGAGAAACTGATATGAGCACAATTCGCATCAACACACAAATCCCGGGGCCGAAGTCCAAAGCGCTCCACGCCCGCCGCGCAAAAGCCGTGCCCCGCGGCCTTTCCCACGGCACGCCCATCTATGTAGCCAAAGCCGAAGACGCCTGGCTCGAGGACGTCGACGGCAACTGCTACATCGACTTCGCCGGAGGCATCGGCTGCGCCAACGCCGGTCATCGCCAGGAAGCCGTAGTCGAGGCCATCCGCGGCCAGCTCAATAAATTCCTCCACACCTGCGTCCAGGTCACGCCCTACGAAAGTTACATCCGCCTGGCCGAACGTATGAACGAAGTAACCCCGGGAAAGTTTCCTAAGAAGACTCTCTTCGTCAATAGCGGCGCCGAGGCCGTCGAAAACGCAGTCAAGATCGCCCGCGCGTATACCAAGCGTCCGGCAATCATCGCTTTCGAAGACGCCTTCCACGGCCGCACCATGATGACGCTTGCGCTTACCAGCAAAACGCATCCTTATAAAGCAGGCTTCGCGCCGTTCCCCGGCGATGTTTACCGCATCCCCTTCGCCTACTGTTATCGCTGCTCGTATAACTTGAAATATCCCTCGTGCGATCTCTACTGTGCCCGCCATCTCGAAGATACCTTCAAGCGCGTAGTCGCTAGTGAAGAAGTAGCGGCAGTCATTGCCGAGCCGGTCCTCGGCGAAGGCGGATTCGTCGCGCCGCCACCCGACTACTTCAAAGTTCTCATCGACCTCTGCCACAAGCACGGCGTGCTCTTCATCGCTGACGAGATTCAATCCGGCTTCGGACGCACTGGCGCGCTCTTCGCCAGCGAACATTACGGCGTCGAGCCCGATATTCTAGTTACTGCAAAGTCTCTAGGCGGAGGCTTGCCCCTCGCTGCCATCACCGGGCGCGCCGAAATTATGGACGCGCCCGCTCCCGGCGGACTCGGCGGCACCTTCGCCGGTAATCCGCTTTCCTGCGCCGCGGCTCTGGCCGTCCTCGACTTGTTTGAAAAAGAAAATCTGCTGACCCGCGCTAATGAACTCGGAGACCGCTTCCAACGCCGTGCTCGTGAATGGCAGCGCCGCTGGCCCATCGTCGGCGACGTTCGCGGCCTCGGCGGCATGCAGGCCATCGAACTGGTGAAATCTCAGGAAGCAAAAACTCCAGCCGCGGATGAAACCAAACAGATCACGCAGTATTGCTACGAGCACGGCCTGATCACGATCACAGCGGGTTCGTACTCGAATGTGATCCGCATCCTGGTCCCGCTGGTAGCCACCAACGAACAAATAGATGAAGGCCTAGACGTACTCGAATCCGCATTGGCAGCGGTCTGCGACAAAAAAGGAGCAGTCGCACAGCTGGTTTAAGATTTGTCATCCTGAGCGAGGATTGTCCTTCGCGCCCAAGCGCGAAGGGCAACCGCAGTCGAAGGACCCCTGTAACGCTGTATCATTAATGTCGTCGTAGGGAATTCTTACGATGCATTTGCGCGTTTCGCGATAACTAAAGGTGAACTCATGACCACCGTAGCCGCACCCCCTACGCTCCGCCTCACCAACTACATCAACGGCCGATGGACCGATTCGTCCGCGAAAGAATGGCGCGACGTAATAAATCCCGCGACCGGCGAGACGCTGGCGCAAGTCCCGCTAGCCGACGCCGCCGAAGTCAATCAAGCCGTCGAAGCCGCGGCTGCGGCCTTCCCCGAATGGCGGCGCATCCCGCCCGAAGACCGCATCCAGCCGCTCTTCAGGCTGAAGATGCTGCTCGAAGACCACATCGACGATATCGCCCGCATCATCACCCAGGAAAACGGCAAAACCTTCACCGAAGCCAAAGCCGAGATGCGCCGGGCGATTGAAAACGTTGAGGTCGCCTGCGGCATCCCCATGATGATGCAAGGCTACAACCTCGAAGACGTCGCCCGCGGCATCGACGAGATGATGATCCGCCAGCCCCTCGGCGTTACCGCCGCCATCGTGCCCTTTAACTTTCCGGGTATGATTGCATTCTGGTATTTGCCCTATGCTATAGCCACCGGCAACACGTTCATCCTCAAGCCCTCCGAACGCGTCCCGCTCACCATGCGCTACGTCTACGAGTTGCTCGAGAAGACAGGATTGCCCAAAGGCGTAGTGAATCTGATCAATGGCAGCAAAGCGGTCGTCGACGCGCTCATCGACCATCCCAAGGTCCGCGCCATCAGCTTCGTCGGCTCGACTCCCGTCGCGCGCTATATCTACGCCCGCTCCGGCGAAAAAGGGAAGCGCTGCCAGTGCCAGGGCGGAGCCAAGAATCACGTCATCGTTCTTCCCGACGCCGACATGCCCATGGCCACGCAGATCATCAGCGACAGCGCCTTCGGATGCGCCGGCCAGCGCTGCCTCGCCGTCTCTGTCGCCGTAACCATTGGTGAAGCGCAGCAGACATTTCGAGATTCAATCGCCGACGCTGCCTCGAAACTCAAAGTAGGAAACGGCCTCGATGAAGGCGTGCAGATGGGTCCGGTAATCACGCCGCAAAGTAAAGAGCGCGTCGAATCGCTCATCGCGCTCGGCGAAAAGCAGGGAGCGAAGGTCCTGCTCGACGGCCGCAACTCGAAGATTCCGAAGTACGAGTCCGGCAACTTCGTAAAGCCCACCATCCTCGACGATGTTCCAAAGACCAGCGATCTCGCCGACACTGAGATCTTCGGTCCCGTCCTAAGCCTGGTGCATGCCAACGACATGGATGACGCGCTCGCCTTCCTCGAGCGCAGCGCCTACGGTAATCAAGCGTCGCTGTTTACCTCGAGCGGATCGGCGGCGCGCCGCTTCCGCTACGAAGCACCCGCGGGAAACATTGGCATCAACATCGGAGTCGCCGCGCCCATGGCCTACTTCCCCTTCAGCGGATGGAAGAACAGCTTCTTCGGCGATCTTCACGGCCAGGGCCGCGATGCCATCGAGTTCTACACCGACAAGAAAGTCGTAGTCGAACGCTGGGCCAAAGAGCACAGCCGCAAGTTCTGAGGACGCCATGACCACAACTCTCACTACGCCCACCATGACTGACAAGAAGATGTCCGGCAAAGAGATCGTCGATCTCTCCCGCAAGCACACACTCTATGAATGGTCCGCGCAGTCGAAAGTCGATCCGATTCCTGTGGCTCGCGCCAAGGGGATCTACTTCTACACGCCGGAAGGCAAGCGCTTCATCGACTTCAACAGCCAGTTGATGTCGGTCAACATCGGGCACGGCGATGAGCGCGTGATTCAGGCCATTACCGAGCAGGCGGCAACGCTGGCTTACGCGAATCCCTTCATGGCGACTGAACCGCGAGCGCGGCTGGGCGCGAAGCTCGCCGACATTACTCCCGGCGACATCGACACCTTCTTCTTCACCAACGGCGGCGCCGATGCCAACGAGAATGCCATCAAGATTGCGCGCTTCTTCACGGGACGTCACAAGATCATCGCGCGCTACCGCTCTTATCACGGCGCGACCGCGGGCGCGATCAGTCTTACCGGCGATCCGCGGAGATGGGCTGCGGAACCGGGCATTCCGGGCGTGGTTCACGTGCTTGATCCCTATCACGGCATCGAGCGCGGTTGGGAATCGGCTCAGTCCTCGCTCGCCATGATTGAAGAGACCATTCAGCTCGAAGGTCCGCAGACCATCGCCGCGTTCATCCTTGAGCCAGTGACTGGAACTAACGGCGTCCTCGTTCCTCCTGATGGATACCTCGCTGGCCTGCGCAAGCTTTGCGACAAGTACGGCATCTTGATGATTGCCGATGAAGTGATGTCTGGCTTTGGACGAACGGGACAGTGGTTTGCCGTTGATCACTGGAAGGTTGTACCTGATCTGCTCTGCATGGCGAAGGGGTTAACTTCAAGCTATCTGCCACTGGGGGCGGTCGGTATGCGGCACCACATCGCACAGCACTTTCAGGACAAGGTGTTCTATGGAGGGCTGACCTATAACAGCCATCCCATGGGGTGCGCGGCGGCGCTGGCCACGATTCGCGTGTATGAAGAAGACGGGCTGATCGACAACGCGAAAAAGATGGGCGCAGTGCTGAAAGAGCTGGGAGCGGAGTTGCAGGCGAAGCATCCGTCGGTGGGCGCGGTGCGCTCGATTGGACTGTTCGGCATCGTCGAACTGGTGCGCAGCCGCAAGACGCGCCAGCCTATGGCGCCGTTCAACGGCACCTCCGAGGAGATGGCTGCGCTGGGCCGCTTCTTCCGTGAGCAAGGCCTGTACACGTTTGTGCGCTGGAACACCTTCTTCACCAACCCTCCGCTGTGCATCAATGAGCAGCAACTGCGCGAGGCGTTTGAGATCATCGATCGCGGGCTGCTGATTGCTGATAAGGCTGTGGTTGACTAGCCATTAGCTCTTAGCTATTGGCTCTTAGCGAACCACATCATAATCTTTGCAAACCCTTTGTCATCCACTTCGGCTGCGGCTTGCGGCGCGTGCTCGACTCCTCGCCTTGACGCTGGCGGGCGGCTTGCGGTGAACATTCCTATGAACACCCGCTGGCGCGGGTTGAAAAGCTGTGTCGAGGCGGTCTTGCTCCGATTCGTCTTGCGGCGGCTGGCTGATGCTGGTTAGGGCTGCGGCCTGGATGGTGGGCACCGCGAATGGGCCGGCGGCGGGCTGGGCTGCGGGATATTCGGGAACTTCCTTGACCATGTCGTTTTGCCAGCAATCGAAACGGGTCTTGCTGGCGTTCCTGGCGGCGAT
The DNA here is from genome assembly GCA_963850165.1 of uncultured Acidobacteriaceae bacterium. Taxonomy (GTDB): domain Bacteria; phylum Acidobacteriota; class Terriglobia; order Terriglobales; family Acidobacteriaceae; genus Sulfotelmatobacter. The sequence continues at coordinate 68,344 of CAWKKK010000027.1, forward strand.
GCTGAGAGCGCGCAGGATTAGGCGGGCGCGCGGGACATCGATGTGGTTGCGGACGAGGGCGTTGGCTACTTCCATTAGCGAGGCCTGGATGGCTTGCGTGTCCTCGAAATTAGCGATGGGATGGAGGCGCGATTTGGGCGGAGTGCGCACGCCGCGGATCATCCGCTGATGGAAATAGCAGAAGACTTCCCGACGCAGCGACGGAGAGCCGCAGCGGATTCCGTTGACTTTGATGTGGGTACAGACACGAGTGTTTGGGTTGACTGCCATGGTGTTTGAGCCCTTCGATGGTTTGCGTGTTGCGTTCCTGGTGGATTGATCTGGAGAGAGAAAATTTGGGGATCGAGTTTCTAAATCATTGATAATGCTTGGGTTAGCGCCGTGACGCCGGAAGAGATCCGCATAAAATCTTGCAAGCAAAGGGTTTGCGCGCAAAATATTGAAAAATAAGGTGTTACGGATGTCAAATTTTGTGTCGGCTGGGGTGGCTAGGAGTTTCTCGGAGATGATTTGGCGGAGGAGAATCACACTTTAAGGAGAAACCGTCATGCTGACAGAACTTGAACCACTCGCCGACCAAACGTTTATCGATATTCCCTCCGAGGAGAAGAAAATGCCCAAAGGACGACGCCCGAAAACGCCAGCGCCCCCGAAGTTCGAGCGCCAAGAAGCGCTGAAGAACCGTATCTTGAACTTGGCGGACGAACTAAGGACCCAGAATTTCTCTGTGATGCTTGCCCCCCTACAGCCGATTACCCCCGTCGCCAAGGAAGTTGTGGATGGGAAGTATGGGGCCATCATCGGCCACGTCGAGGAGCCCCTAGCGGTTTACCTCCAGCGTACATCCATCAAGGATAACTTGTCTCAGAGACCGCCGTTCGATCACATTGCCGACCCGATCTACAGGCGCTTGATGCGTGACTTCATTGTCGGCGCGCAAATGCCGGAGGCGAAGATCGCTGCCTTGCGAACGCTCAGCGGGAAAGTGCAAAAACTGAACGAGAACGACATCTCTTATAGCATCATCGACGGCCTTCAGCGCTCATGGTGCTACTCGACGACAATTTTGCTTGCCCTCCATCGCGAAAGACTAGTGGCAGAACGTTGCATAACCATCGAAGCGTGGAATTACTTCCGGCCATTCATCGAAAAGCTGGGTGATCCACGTGCCGCGGCCGAGACAATGCTGGGCCGAACTGTTCGATACGAGATCTTTTACAACATTGACCTTGAGGGTTTGCTGCATTACATGGTGACGTTCAACACGGGTCAGAGGCGCATGAGCCTTCAGGTTCAACTTGAAATCATGCGGAAGCCGCTTATTGACGAAATCGAGTCTGCCGCCTCAATCGAAGTTTTTCGCGACACAAGGGATATAGAGGCTCAGGCCAAACAGCAGAAGCCTAAGGACAAATTCGCCGCGTCCGACCTCGCGGTGGCGGCGGAGGCGTTCATCACCAATAATGCGCAGGTGGCCGGGAAGGAAATAACCGAGGAGCTTCTCGATAATGAGACCGGATACACCACGCTTGGAGCGGACGTTGGCGACATTGCCGACGTGGTGACCGTCCTGAAGCGCGTTGCGTTAGAGATACATCCTGCGATGCTCTTGGTTTATCAGACGGATCAGGGAAAGAAATACTATTTCTCGGGCGGTGGCACCTTTCTGACCGGTTTTGCCGCTGCTTGCGGATATATTCGCAACCGCAACAACATGACGATGCTGACCGGAGCCTTGGAAAAGCTGCTCATGCTCCTAAACCAGCCGATAGATGATCCGCTTAACCTCGCAGAGTATCAAGAGGCCATCAAATCGATAACATCGTCACGCGGGAAAATGATGCGTCGTCTTGTCTACGACACGTTCCTGCGCTTTTTCAATGGAACGACCACACGTCTCGAGTGGACGGATGCGGTGCGATCTCTGTCATTGAGTTGAAAATGGTTCACCTAGGGCAGATAACCTAAAATCCGAACAGTGCGTCAACACTGTTCGGATTCAACCTCAATTCAGATGGGAACCCATCTGGTTCAACCGTCCGTCCAGGCTCCCACGGAAGGGTGCCCGCACGTCCAAGCGGATTCTTTCACGGAATGTGTCCTGGCGGCAAGAAAGGTGACATGCCAAACTACAAAAACGGAACCTACTTCCACCAGGTCGGGTCAGCGGCCTTCGATAAGTACCACCACCCCGGAGAGATCACGCCGGTGTCTGGGGTTTACCGTTGCCGTTCATGCGGTTTTGAAGCCACATGCGTGGAGGGAAAGCCTCTCCCTCCTGAAAACCATTGTCAAAGCCACAGTCCATCGTGGCGGTGCGCCGCCGGAACCGTTTCGTGGCAGCTCGCCGCTGCGGCTGTTCACGTCAGCGGTTGAGCCGAGGCGATCGGCAACATCAACGTCAAGAGCGGCGCTGAACGTGCCGGTGGTTCCCACTTCTCGCAAAGGACGCGAGAAGTGGGGCACCCCCTCTGATTGGGGCGCGGTCGGAGTCAAAGTCAAACGTCAAGGGCAACGGACGGCAGTGTCCGTTCTACTCGGGCGTCGCTTCGCTCCTTGGACAGCCGAGGCGGCTGTCTCTACATGGTTCGAGGGGCTGGCAGCAAACAGCAGATTCCTCCTCTGTGCTTCGCGCATCGTCGGAATGACAAACTTTAATTTAGGAAGCTAGGAGCGCCAGGTTAGTTGCTGGGCGTCTAGTGAGGAGAACATTACTGGCTCGTGGTGGACGGTGGTGGCGTGGAGATTGATGGCGGTGGCGGCCTGGGTGCGGAGGTTGCCGTTGTGGAGATCGAAGTCGAGGGTGCTTACGTGGTGGGCGCAGCGGGTGCAGGTGAACTTCATGCCTCCCTTGACGCGCGCTATGGTGTAGTGTCGCTTCACTCTTCGAGTGTAGTCTTTTGGCGGCGGAGTGATAGGCACGGGGGTAGGGCAGCGAAGGTAATGCCGGGGGTGGGTGAGGGAGTTCTAATGGGGGGATGTTCACCTCGGCGGCTGAAGCCGTCACTCATTCTATGGTCTTACGCGTAGCTGCTGAAGCGCTGCGCCACGCAAAATCGAAGTCAAAATCCCCACCCTAACGTCGCAAAAAGCGCGACGTTAGGATGGGGCACCCGCAGCATCGTGGCCACATGCGCCTCGCTGCGCTTGGCTGGACGGGCGAGGCGCCCGTCCCCACACGATCCTCTCCCCTTACTTCACTAAGCGGTTGTACTTTTTTAGGACTTCGCGGAGGCGGTCGTGGGGTAGGGCTATTACTTCGAAGTCGTTGATGCCTTTCATGGTTTCGGCGGCCACCATGGCATTTATTATGGCCTCTTCAGTGGCTTGGACCGTAGCTAGGAAAATGGAACTCAGGTTCGGGTTGGGAAGCATCGTGACGTGGTGAAGGGCGCTGGCAGGATCTGCGGCGCCGGGATTGGCGGTGGAGAAGGCGATGAAAATGTCACCGGAGCCATTGCCGGAGTAACTTCCGTCTCTGCCTAGTCCGAGCGTGACGCGGCGGGCGACTCGCTTCAGTTGGTTGGGGATGAGCGGCGCGTCGGTGGCCACGACCACGATGATGGAGCCGATATCTTCGTCGCGGACGGGCTTGTTGGGAATCTCCCTGCCGACGGGTATGCCGGCAATGCGCAACTGGCTTCGCACACCGTAGTTGCATTGCACCAGAACGCCGACGGTGTAACCGCCGTGCTTCGAATCGAGCACCCGGGAAGCGGTTCCGATGCCGCCTTTGAATTCATTGCAGATCATCCCGGTGCCGCCGCCGACGTTACCTTCTTCTAGCGGGCCGGAGTGAGCGGTGTCGAGGGCATGGAATGCGTCCTCGGGATGGACGTGGAATCCGTTGATGTCGTTCAAGTCGTCATCGTCCGTCTCGGCGACTACCGGCAAGGACCATGCGTTACCGTCCGGGTCGGGCGGAGCTTTTTTCAAACGCCAGGCGATCACGGCATCGCGAACCACGCCCACGCTGTGGGTGTTGGTGATCATTACCGGACCTTCGAGAAAACCTGATTCCTCGAGCCAGGCCGTTCCGGTCATTTCGCCATTTCCGTTCAGCGCGAACGAAGCTCCGAAGACCGGGTCAAGGGAATTCTTGCCGCGGGGCAGAATGGCGGTGACGCCGGTGCGCACTGGTCCCTTGCCGACTACGAGTTTGCCTTCGCCCGAGATTAACGTGGTGTAGCCGACCTCGACGCCTTTCACATCGGTGATGGCGTTGTTGGGGCCGGGCGTGCCGTCGAAGGGGACTCCGAGATCGCGGGCGCGGGGCTTGGATTGGGCGGACGCGAGGGTGAGAGTGAGGAGGAATGCGATTAGGAGTGCGGGCTTCGGGCTTCGGCTTTCGGGCTTTGGGCTTGCGGTGCGGTTTGGGATTATGCCGGTTGACATGAGGTCTCCTGGGGAACGAAGAAGTATAATCGTTCGCAAATAAAATGTTTCGCGGGGGGAAATATGGACGGCTGGAAGAAGGCGGTGGTGGCGGGTTCGGTGGGGGCGGCGACGGTTTTGTTTTTGAAGAAGAAATATCCGGCGGGCGTGCTGGCTACAGGGGTTGGGCTGGCGGTGCTGGCGTCGGAGTTTCCGGAGAAGTTCGACAAGGTGCGCAGGTCGCTGCCGGAATATTTTGACCGTGGCATGCAAGTGATGGAGATGGCGGCGCGCGCCGGCAGGCGGATTACGGAAGCGGCGGGGCGGTCGGCTTACGAGACTTGGGAGGAGATTGGGGGTTGAGCGAGCGGGCTTCGGGCTTCGGCCTAAACCTTAGGTTCCCAGCAGTTTCGCTGAAGCCCGAAAGCCGGAGCCCGCAGCCCGGTTAGTCGATGCCGAGTTGTTTCTTGGCTTCGGGGCTCAGGCGTTCGGGGGTCCAGGGCGGAGTCCAGACGACATTGACGCTGACGTTGCGGATGCCGGGCAACTGCTCCAGGCGCGACTTCACTTGGGCGCTGATGTTGACGTGTTCGGGGCAGCCTTGCGCGGTGAGGGTCATGTCGATCGAGATGTCCTGCTTGGCTTGTTCGGGCGTGTCGGCGAGGGCGGGTGCGAAGTTCACTTTATAGATCAGGCCGAGGTCGACTATGTTGACGGGGATCTCGGGATCGTAACAACTTTTCAGGGCGCTCAGGACATCTTCTTCGGTGACAGTGGGCATAGGAATTCCTTCTTAGGAGAGCTTCATCCTAGTGTACCGTAGGATGGTTGTTTGATTGTTACCGCGTCGTAAAACCCTTAACCACAGAGGACACGGGGGTTCACGGGGTAAAGCACTTGCATGATGAGTGAAGAAGCGAAGAAGAAGATTCAGATCGCTTTGGCGCTGGCAGTGGTGGTGGCCGGGGTGCGCGCGGGATACATCCTTTACCAGAGGCATGAGGACTATCTCGCGGAGCAGAAGCTGGAACAGGCGAAAAAGGCGGGCTACTCGAATGCCGATAACTACGTTGTGCCGAAGAAACTGTATCCGTTCGATTTGGAGTCGGCGAAGCAGTTGACGCAACAGCCGGTGTGGGTGAAAGAAGGATACCGGTACACCTATTATCCATACGACGCTTCGCGGAAGCGGACGGACTTCAGGCATGAGGCCGGGCTGCTGTTGCCAATCGAGCGCATGGAAGTTAAGGACGTGATGACGGACACTCCGACTGGGGCGGGGAACCGGCGGCAAGTGATGGCCGTATTTCAGAAAGAAGGGAAGAGCTACGCGGTGCCGATTGGGTTTGAGGCGGAGGGGCAGTACAAGATTTATTCCGATGAGATGTTCTTTGTGGAAGATCCGCATGAGTTGTATAAGCATTGGCCGGCAGATGTATGGCAGGCGGTGACGCAGCATGAAGTGAAGCCGGGGATGAATGAACTGCAAGCGGATTTCGCCGTTGGGATGGGAGCGCTGGATGGGGGGAGTTCGGCTTCGGAGAGGACCCTGCGCTATGCTAATGGAGGGAAGCCGCTGGTGGTGATTTATCGGGATGGGAAGGCGGCGGAAGTTCGGCCGGGGACTTAGGAAGTCAAGATCCCCACACTAGTCAGCAAAGAACGCGACTAGAGTGGGCCACCCTTGGGTTCATTTTCGTGCGAACAAGTCTTTTGCTTCGTCGATTTCGTATTCGCTGCTTACCAAACCGCTCGGATAGTGCCGGGTCGCGATATGGCGGAGCCGAATATCGTGGGGCAGGGAAGCGAAGAGAGGAATTCCTTCTCCGATTAGTACCGGAACGCGGGTGATGATCAGGCGTTGAATCAGCCCCGCACGCAGGAACTGCTGGATGGTGATTCCGCCGTCGATGTAGAGGTGGTGAGCGCCACTCGCGGCGAGTTTCGAAACTATCTCGGCCGGGGGCCCTGCCAAGTGTTCCACCACTCCCCCTACAACCGCCGAAAAATCGATGGGGCGGCTACTCAGGACGACTACGCGCTTGTCGCCGTAGGGCCAGGGCTTCATCGAGAGAACGGTCTCGAAGGTCTTGCGACCGATCACAATCGCATCGACACTGGCTATGAACTCGTTGTAGCCGTGGGGTTCGCCGCCGTCCGGGGTCAGAAAGTCAAGAGCGCCGTTTGAGCGGGCTATGAAGCCGTCGAGGCTGGTGCCGATAAAGACGGAAGCTTTCATCCCTTAGGGGCTAAAGCCCGAGTCCTTTCCTGTCCGGACGGCGCGGCTGAAGCCGCGCCCTTTCAAAGCACAGCCTACTTCACTCCGGCGAGTGCTTGCGAGACTTCCTGAATGTCGGGCACGACGGGGATGTCGTAGTTCTTGTGCCAGGCTAGTTTGCCGTCGCGGTCGATGATGGAGATGGCGCGGCCGGTGATGCCTTTGTCTTCGAGATAGACTCCGTACTTGGCGGCGACGGCGCCGCGCGGGTGGAAATCGGCAAGCAACGGGTAGTGGATTCCCATCTTGTCAGCGTAGGCTTTGTGGGACCAAACGCTATCGACGCTTAGGCCTAAGACTTGCGCGTCGAGTTGATCGAACCGCTTCATGTCATTGACGAGGCAGACGTGCTCCTTGGTGCAGGTCGGGCTCCAGTCGAGGGGATAGAAGACGAGGACGACACGCTTCTTGCCGCGGAAGTCGCTGAGCTTTACTTCTTTCTGATCCTGATCTTTGAGGGTGAATTCGGGGGCGGCTTGGCCGATCGTTGGCATGAGCTTCTCCATCAGCGTTGATATTTACCGCATCTCCATGATAGCCGAGCGCGAGCAAGGATGGGGGGCGTCGGCTGACAATCCGTTTAGCGCTTCTTTTAGCGACTCTTTGCAGGAACGTCGTTCAGGTCTTCGAGCACGCCCTGGTATTGCGTTCCACCGGCTCCGCCGCTTGCTTGATGTTTCTTGACGTACGCGAGGATTCTAGCGCGGACTTCTTCGGCCTGGGGAAAATCCTGGTTCGTCCAGAAGCGTTTTGATTTGTCGAAGAATCCGATTCGCGCGAGGAATGAGACGCCGTATTCCATGCTCTCCTCGAGGGAGCCGTCGGCCAGGACAGGCTTGAACGAGCCATCGGGTTGCAGGGAATCGGTCAAGCACCAGTGCAGCATCTTTTCGATTTCGGCCTGCATGTTCTTGCGTTGCTGGTCACTCGCGCTCGCCCAGCCGTATTGGAAGAGAGTCACAACGTCCATATTGTTGTGATTCCAGTCGTGACCTTTCCATAACCATCCAACTGGATAGTCCATGTCTTTGACGGCGAGAGCAGTGTCGATCACTTTGGGCATGTCGGGCACGCGGCCTTCGAGGTAGGAGACGAGATGGAAGGTGATGCTGAGATCGTCGACAAACTCGAGGTGACCGCCGCGAGAATAACTTTCGCCCCACCATCCGGTCTCGGGATTTCGAAAGCGGTGCAGGATCAAATCCAAGAGCGTTGCTTTCAGTTCCGCATCGACGGAAAAATTCCGGTCGCGAATCAGCATTCGCGTCAGCGTGGCCAGCATGTCGTTGAATTCCCGCTCGTGATCGATGCCGTTATGGCTGATGTCGGAAACCGAAATCGAAATCAGGTAGTCTTTCAGTTTTTCGGGAGTTGCGATGCGATCGAGCCAGGCCGGCAAAGGCGCGGATTTGCTGGACGTATCTCGGGATTTCCGAAGCTGGTCATACGATGCACCGGCGCGCAAGTACCACTCGACGTAGCAAGCTCCCCAGCTTCCGTCGGAGGGATCGGGCTTTTCGGCCTTGGACTGCATCTCGGGATGCGTCAGGCTGGTCTCGGCATCCTGCAATCGTTGGTCGATGAATTTGAAATCGGCAGAAGAAATGATGAGCGACATTGCCTCGAACAGGATTTGATGGGAGCATGCGGTTTTCTGGCCGGAGGATTCTCTCTCGAGCACTTCGCGGGCGACGGCGCGGATGCGGTCGATGCGTTCTTGCTTCTCTTCTTTGTAGTGCGCATCGTAGGCTAGGAAATCACGCTCCATGCGGGCGTTGGCTTCGCGATCGGCTTGCGGAAGCTGGGGCGCTTCCGACGCGGCCGCAACTAAGGACACACCGAGACAAAGAATGAACGGGAGGGAAAACGCTCTCATGGTGAAGTTTATACATGAACGTGTACAGTCCTGCCTTGGCGTCGGTTGCGGCATAATAGCGCCGGCATTGTTGGCGGCTCTCCCGAGGGGGCGTTTCAGCCCTCAGCTCGGCGGGGCTGGACGCCCGCCGGACAGCCGCCGGGACGGCGGCGCTACGAGTGGGAGCACTACTTCACAACGGGCGAATTCTCGTCGGCGGGTTTTTCTTCGTCGGCGTGGATTTTGCCGTCGTCTTCGGCGTAGAAAGAACGATGCTGGGCGTCGAGATGCCTGGGCGTCATGGTGAGGATGAAACTGTCATTCTTGCCTTTGAAACCGGCGGTGTAGTCGCCGCGGTTGGGATCGACCATGCGCTTGGTGAACGATCCAGAGTGGACTAGCTCGGCGAGGGACGTGGCGTAATGGTGGTACTGCTTATTGAACTGCTGCTGGGCACGGATCACGACGCGCATGTAGCCGAGCGCGGCGGCTTCGGAGTCAGAACGGGCCGGGTCGCCGTGGAATTTTGGCTGGTAGGCAGGGGCTGGAGTCTGGGCAGCGATGGCCGGAGCCGGCGTGAACAACGTGGTGGCAGCGAGTGCGAGGCTGGCGATTACGGTCAGAAAACGAAAAGACTTTCTTCTCATGCTGAATCTTCTCCGCGAAATGGCGCGGCGAGAATTAACTCGCCAATCTCCGCTGTAGAAGGGCTTTTCGACCTTCTTTTTCATGTTACTCCCGTAATTTACCTTGGGTCACGTTTTCTTTGCAGGGCGGGCAAATGCCGCTATGCTCTAGCTAAGACACTACACCCCACAGGGATACCTATGAAAGCAGCAGTAGCCAGAAAACCGATTATCAAAATTGCCGTGGTGGAGAGCGATCCGCTGAGGTTTGTGGGATTTCGCGCCTTGTTCGACACGGAGCCTGAGTTCGAACTGATCTCCGCCGGCCTGCCCGAGATTTCCACGCTGCAGGGCGTGGACTTGATCCTGCTGGGAAACCGTTCCGGTCAAAACCTGTTTGATGTGATGGCGAGCCTGAAGGCTACGCGGCCCGGACCTGCGCATTATCGTGACCGGGTCGGGAGTGGACGAAGAGACCATTCTGAAGGCGATCGCTTCCGGGGCCAAGGGCTATGTGGACGAGGCGGCTTCGCCGGCGGAGTTTGCGCAGGCGATTCGAATCGTGAGTCAGGGATCGGTGTGGGCGCCGCGGAGAGTACTTTCCATGTTCATTGAGCGGGTGTCGTCATCGCCGGGACGGATTTTTCCGGCGGGCCGCGTAACTTTTACAGATCGCGAAAAAGAAGTGCTGGAGATGCTGGTGGCGGGACGCTCCAACAAAGAGATTGGCGCTCAGTTAGGCATCGAAGAGCGCACGGTGAAGGCGCATGTGGCGAAATTGATGCGCAAGGTGGGCGTGCAGAATCGGATTGCGCTGTCGGTGCATGCCATTACGCATTCGCTGGTGGCGGCGAAATAAGGAAGCAGTACCTAGTACCTGGTATCTAGGAGATCCTTCGCTCCGCCTGAAGAGCGGCTACGCTCAGGATGACACGCCGGAATAAGTTACTTCGGGACAATGACCTTGGTAATCTTGCGGGGAAAGCGAGTGCAGGGCATACTCGCCTCACCTACCACAGAACCTGGGAGACGGGGTTGAGAGTGGCGATTAGGGTCACTACTTTCAGCCCCGATTTTTTTGTCTGCAGGTTGCTTGCTTCTTCCATCAATGTTCGTTCCTTCCTTCGTCGTTAAACGCTTCTGATACAACGCTGGCCGTTTCGTTTACAATCCAAATACCAGATTCCAGGGAAATCTTCTGTTTGACGAGGAACCATGAAAAAGTTCTTGCTCTTGACCCTAATTGTGTCTCTCTGTTCTCTCACTTTTGCGGCGGATGAACCGGCAAAAGAATCCAAGGCGGTGGATCGCGTGCAGGCGGCCGCCGATGTGTTGAATGAAATCCAGTCGGCGCCTGATAAGGGCATTCCGCAGGAAGTGTTGGGTTCGGCGGAATGCGTGGCGGTGGTGCCGTCGATGCTGAAGGGCGGCTTTATTGTGGGCGCGAAGTATGGCCGTGGGCTGGCGAGTTGCCGCACGCCCAAAGGTTGGAGCGCGCCCGCATTTTTCGTCGTGGCCGGCGGCAGCTTTGGATTTCAGATCGGCGGGCAGGCCGTTGATCTGGTAATGCTGATCATGAATCAAGACGGCATGAAGCATCTGCTCTCGAGCGAGTTCGCGCTGGGTGCGGACGCTTCGGTGGCGGCGGGGCCGGTGGGGCGTCATGCCGAGGGAAATACTGATTGGAAGATGCGGGCGGAGGTGCTCACTTATTCGCGTGCGCGCGGCCTGTTTGCCGGGGTGACTCTGAATGGTGCGTCGATCAAGCAGGATAAGGACAGCACGCGGGAATTTTACGGACGCATGGTGCCGTTCCGGACGTCGCTGGTGGGAGAGATTGAACCGCCGCCGGCGGCGAATGCATTCTTGACGACGCTGGCGAAGTGGGCGCAGGAAGCGGCGAAATAGCGGGCTTCGGGCGTCGGCTGGATTCTTTGGAACGCATTGCCACTCGCGCATGTCATTTCTAGTGATCTGGGTCTTGCATGTGCCATGTGCAACCGTTGCGCAGGCGAACACCAAGATCCCTCGCTTCGCTCGGGATGACAACGCTTTTGTGGCGGGATGACGATGCTTTTGTGCGGCGTCGCTTCATTTGCAAATAAATTTTGACGGTGGTACCGTTCCGCTTCCCTAAATGCGGCAGCGACTTGAGTACGCGGCAGCCTGGCCGTTTATCAAAATCATGGGTATTTTGCCGCGGCCGCTGGCGCGTGCCATCGGCATTGGCCTGGCTTGGGTCGTCTATCTTCTGCACGTGCGATTGCGGCAAGTGGGCATGCGCAATCTTGCCATGGCGTTTCCCGAAAAAAGTGAAGCGGAGCGGGCGCGGATTCTGCGTGGGGAGTTCGCTTCGCTGGGGCGTCAACTGGCGGAGGTCTGCCACTTTCCCAGGTACACGCTGGAAAACGTTGAGGAGGTCGTGGTATTTGACGGTTTCGAGAATTACGAACGCGCTCATGCCCGCGGCAAGGGCGTGCTTTTGTTTGCGGGACATTTCGGAGGGTGGGAGCTTTCTTCGTTTGTTTTGTCGATGCATGGGCATTGGATGCATGTGATCATGCGCGGCATGGATAACGTCTATCTGGGCGAGCTGATCCTGCGCTATCGGACAATGCACAGCAACAAAGCTGTCGACAAGGATGACTTTGTGCGCGGACTGCTCTCGGCGATGAAGGCGGGGGAAGTGGTGGGGATGCTGATGGATACGAATATGACTCCGCCGCAGGGGATCTTCGTGGATTTTTTCGGTATCCCGGCATGCACGGCTGCCGGGCCGGCGCGGATTGCGCTGCGCACCGATGCGGCCGTGGTGCCGACGTTTACGATCTGGGACGCGACGCTGGGGAAATACCGGCTGCGGTTTGATCCGGCGGTGGAGTTGGTGCGCACAGGCGATCTGGAGGCCGACATCAAGGCCAACACGCAGAAGTTTACTTCGATCATTGAAGACTACGTGCGGAAGTATCCGGAGCAGTGGCTGTGGGTGCACCGCAGGTGGAAGACACGGCCTGCGGGGGAAGCGCCGCTGTATTGAAGCGGCTTCGGGCTCGTGGGCCTTATGCTTGGCTAAGGCGGAACAAAGTGGAACGTGCTTCGTCAGGACCACGAGATCAAGAATTGGGGGTGTGATATGCTGTGCCAAATCCTAGAACCAAAATGGAAATTCTGGCTAAGTAAGGATCAGCTATGAAGCGCAAGAGCAAGCTCACGATTGCGATCGCCGTGGCTGTGGTTGCCGTCCTTGGCGCTGCAGCCGTTTATGCGCAGGATAAGTACTTGCTGAAATCGCCGAGTGGAATCGCGTTCTCCGACTTCAGAGGATACGAGGACTGGTCGGTGGTCTCGTCCGCCCGGACCGACGAAATACTCAAGGTGATCGTCGCCAATCCGAAGATGATCAAGGCGTACAAGGCCGGCATTCCGGGCAACGGCCAGCCATTCCCGGAGGGCTCCATGATCGCGAAGCTCCAGTGGAAGCTGAAGAAGAGCACCGAGGCCCCCTTCGTCGTGGAAGTGCCAGACGTCTATAGCCAGGCTTTCCTTATGGAGAAGGACAGCAAGAGATTTTCGAAAAGCGGCGGGTGGGGATACGCGGTGTTCAACTACGACGCACCGTCGGACAAGTTCACGCCCGATCCCAAAAGCCTCTCAGACTGCGGATACGCGTGCCATACGCCAGTGAAGGCGAAGGACTACATCTTCCATCCGTACCAGAAGCGTTGAACCGCGCGTGCCCCCCACTCAAGCCAAAACCAGGCTTGAGTGGGCCACCCGTCGGATCGCCTTATCACGCGTAGGTTCAATAAGCATGTATGGAGGGAGGACATCGTATGAAATGGGTTGCTTTCGTGCTGGTTGCAGTTGCAACGGTGGCCGGCGTTGTCGTCTCCTCGGCCCCCGCGTCTCGACACGCGGATGAAGAAGCCGCTCCGATCTTCGGAATCAAAATTCCCCCCGGATACCGCGACTGGAAGTTGATCTCTGTGGCCCACGAAGAAGGCAACCTCAACGATCTTCGCGCCCTTCTCGGCAACGATGTAGCGATCAAGGCCTACCGGGAGGGGAAGCTGCCGTTCCCGGACGGCACAATCATCGCGCGGCTGGCCTGGAGTTACGTTCCGTCGGAGGAAAACAACAAAGTCTTTGGCCGTTCCCAGTCTTTCGTGGCCGGGGCCGCGACGAACGTTCAGTTCATGGTGAAGGACTCAAAAAAATACGCCGCGACGGGCGGCTGGGGGTTCGCTCAATTCAAAGACGGCAAACCTGCCGACGAGACGCTGCTCAAAACCTGCTTCCCTTGCCACGTGCCGGTCAAAGCTCGCGACTTTGTCTTCACGCAATACGCGCCTTAATCCCGGGAATCAGCAATACCGAGATCAGCGCGCCACTTCGCTCCACATTTCGCGATTACGATGCGCGAACTGAACGATTCTGTTGAAGACCGCATCTCGGACCATCCACCGATGACGGTAGACTTGCCGCTGACGGAACGGACGAAGCTCGCCCCTTGCGTCAGACTTCCGGGGGGACGAGTTGGCGTGCGCCAACCGTCGATGGCCTCGACCATGTACTCTCTTTTTTTCCGGTAGAATCTAATCTTCCTATGAAAACTTTCGAACAGATCGCGGAGCTGGAGCGGCGGTATTTGCTGGGGACTTACAACCGGTATCCCATTGTGTTGACGCGGGGGAAGGGCGTGTTTCTTTACGACATTGACAACCGGCGGTACCTCGACTTTGTTTCTGGCTTGGGGGTGAATGCGCTGGGGCACGCGCATCCGCGGATCGTGAAGACGATTCGGGAGCAGGCGGGGAAGCTGATTCACGTCTCCAACCTTTATTACCACGAGTATCAGGGGGAGCTAGCGGAGAAGTTGTGCACGCTTGCGAGCGGCTCTTCGGGAGGGGGTACGACAGGAGAAAAGTTCCGGGCGTTCTTCTCTAACAGCGGGACTGAGGCGATTGAGGGATCGATCAAACTGGCGCGGCTGGCGGGACATCGTGCTGGCGGCGAGGCTAAGTCGCGGCTGGTGGCGCTACAGGGGTCGTATCACGGGCGGACGTTTGGAGCGCTGTCGCTGACCGGGCAGGACAAGCATCGCAAGGGGTTTGAGCCGCTGCTGGAAGACGTGACTTTTGTGGGGCAGAACGATGTTGAGGGTTTGCGGGCGGCGGTTGACGACAACACTTGCGCGATTGTGCTGGAGCCGATTTTTGGCGAGGGCGGAATTTATGAATGCTCGGTGGAGTTTCTGCGCGAGTGCCGCGCGGCGGCGGACCGGCATAAGGCGGCGCTGATCTTTGACGAGATTCAGTGCGGGCTGGGGCGGACCGGGACGATGTTTGCGTTTCAGAGTTTTGGAGTGACTCCGGATATTGTGGCGATTGCCAAGCCGATTGCGGCGGGGCTGCCTTTGGGCGCGTTTATCGCTAAGGAAGAATTTGCCAATGCAATTTCGCCGGGGCAGCATGGGACTACTTTTGGCGGTGGTCCGTTGGCTTGCCGGGTCGCTCTGGAATTTCTGGCGATTGTGGAAGACGAGAAGCTGCTGGAGAACGTGAACAAAGTTGGCGCTTATCTGCAGCAGGAGTTGAAAACGATTGTCGAGAAGAGCGCTGCGGCTAAGGAAGTTCGGGGGCGGGGATTTATTCAGGGGATCAATCTGGAGATTCCGGCGCGGCCGATTGTGGATGCGGCTTTGGCTGAGGGCGTTTTGTTTAACAGTACGCAGGATACTGTGGTGCGGTTTCTGCCTCCGTTTCTGCTGGAGGAGAAGCATGTGGATAAGGGGATTCGGGTGCTGAAGAAACTGCTGCGGAAGAAGAAAGTGGTCAGTGGTCAGTAACAGCGAAAAGCAGTGGTCAGTGGTCAGTGATCAGTGGCCAGTAAAAACAGATTTCGTTCTGCTGGCCACTGACCACTAACCACTGACCACTGGTTCAAAAAACGGGGAGCCGAAGCTCCCCTAGTGAAGCTCACAGAGGCGTTATTCACTTAGATAGACTCGGATTGCGGGCTAAGAGTTGTCCTGGGAGTTAGGAGATTTGGCTGTCGTGGAGTCCAATTCGGAAGTTTCTTCAGAGCTTGCTCCGGCTCTGAGCGCGGGCGTGGAAGAATGTTGGATGAATCTCGATGGAGCGCGCATGCGTTACCTGCGCGCGGGCTCGGGGCCCGCGCTGGTTCTGCTGCATGGGTTGTTCGGATATTCCTTTTCCTGGCGATACACCATGCCGGCTCTGGCGCCTTATGCTGCGGTATACGCGCCTGACATGATGGGTGCGGGGTTCTCAGATCGACCGGCGGGAATTGATCATTCCGTGCGTGGGACCGCGAGGCGTTTGCTCCGGTTCATCGAGCGCCTGGGGATCTCTTCGTTCGATCTGCTGGGGACATCACGCGGCGGCGCCGTGGCGATGATGGCAGCTGCGGAATGCCTTGCCGGGAATACCGGATTGCGCCTGCGGCGGTTGGTGCTGGTGGCGCCGGTGAATCCTTATTCGGCGCATGGGCAGTGGTTGGCGCCGTTTTTCGGCAGCGCGTATGGCGCGGCCTTGTTCCGGCACGTGATCGCGCGTACTCCTTTTTCGTTTCCCTATTGGCACGCTCGCTTGTATGGCGATCGAAGCCGGATTCCGCCGGAGGCTCTTGAAGGCTACAAAGCGCCGCTGGCGAAGCCGGGATTGTTCGAACATGCTTTGAGCATCGCGAGCACGTGGACCGAAGACCTGCGCGAACTGGAGGCGACTCTGCCGAAGTTGGCGGGCGTTCCTACACTTTTCATGTGGGGCGGCAAAGATCCGGCGGTGTATGCTTCATCGGCTGCGCCGCTGGCGAAGTACTTTCCGAATTCCAGGGTGATCGTTTTTCCGGGGATTGGACACCTGGCGTACGAAGAATGTCCGGAGGAGTTCAACCGGGCGTTGATTGAATTTCTGACTCGCGAGAAGCTTCCCGCCTGAGCGAACGCGATAAGGAAGCGAGCCAAGGTGCGCGATTAATTCGCCCGCAAAAAACGCGGGCGAGTCCGGATCCTTCGTTCGCGCAATGGACGCGCTCTCTCAGGATGACAATCGCTTGGATAACGCGCTCTCTCAGGATGACAATTTCGCTTAGAGAACGTCCTCTCTAGGGACAATTCTTAAATCATGAACCATCACATTTTCGAACTGCTGCGCGGCGCGCTGGTGCACTACGGGTACTGGGCAGTGGCGGTGCTGCTGTTGCTGGAGAGCGCCGGCTTGCCCCTGCCGGGTGAGACCATTTTGCTGCTGGCCAGCTTTCTGGCCTATTCCGAACACGAATTGGCGCTTCCCTGGGTGATTGTGGTGGGGACCGTGGCGGCGACGTTGGGAGGAGAGTTGGGGTTTGCTCTGGGCCGTCACGGTGGGCGTCCGCTGATCGAACGCTACCGAGGCGTCTTCTCCATTCCCGCGGAGAGTGTGGCGCGGGGCGAGCGGCTTTTCGATCGCTACGGTTCCGTCACCGTTTTTCTTGCACGATTCATGTTTGGCATGCGCGTGCTGGCCTCGCTGCTGGCGGGAGCGCTGCACATGCCGTGGCGGAAGTTCGTCCTGTACAACTTTCTTGGAGCAGCGGTTTGGGTCGCCGCGATTTGCGGCGCGGGATATTTGTTTGGCGGACACTGGGGCCGGCTTGCCCATGATCTCAAACGCTTCGATCTGGCAGTTCTCATCGTGGTCGTGGTGGGTGGGTTGTTGCTGTGGTGGCGAAACCGAAGCAGGCGGGATGTTTCTTAGACGCCGTCTGTCGTGCTGTTTTGGAACCGGTTCCGGGGCGAGCGCTTCGGGAATCAACATAGGCACAGGGAAGTTTGACCAAGCCCGACTATACTGTGCGGGTGTCGCGGGCGTCCTGGCGCGAAAGGGGATCCGCGGGCATTAATTCTAGCGGCGGCGTCCGCGCCAGAATTCGGACGAGGAGGAGATGCATGAAGAAAATCGGGTTCTTGACACTCTTGATTACGGCAATGCTCCTGTTGACCCTGGCCTTCCCGGCGGCGGCGGCTGGTCCAAAGCCCCCGGCGGCGGCGGTGGCGGCTCCAGCCAGCCCGGCGGTGGCTGCCCCGACGCCGATGCCACCGCATCCACGGGTGCACGAGGCGATCGAAGCGATGCGAAACGCCAGGGAGCATCTGGCGCACGCCGAGGGCGAGTTCCATGGCCATCGCGAAAAGGCACTCGAGCATCTGGACAAAGCAATCCATGAAGCTGAGGAGTGCGAGCACATGCCGTAGAGTTTCGGACTAAAAGAATGGAAGGCAGCGTCGATGGATGCTGCCTTTTTTTTCTGCCAGTGTGGCGCCGGTCAGTTGATCGGGACCGATGAGTATCCGACGGAAGCGCCGACGCGAAACACGTTGTTGGTAGCAAACCCCTGATTGTTCTGGATGTGGTAGTAGTGCGCCTCGGGGCGGATGAAGATGTGGGGCAACTTGTGCCAAAAGCGATAGCGGACGCCGACCCCGAGGTCTTCCATGAAGTGATTGCTACTGGTGAAGTTGGTGCACCCGGGGATGCCGCACGAAGTGAGGAGATCGAACCGGTTGCTGGCAACGCCAACGCCGGCCATGAAGTCGAGGCCAAGTTTTTTGGTCAGCTTCGGCTGGAAGAACGCGTTGACGTCGGTGAGGATGGGGCGGTAATTTTCGTATCCATAGTAGCTCGCCTGGCGATACCTCCAGGCGGTTTCGAAGTTAAGGCCGAGGCGGCGTTTCTTGAAGCCGACGAAGTCACCGCCGATACTGACATAGGTGCCGTTCGTTTCCGTCAGTGGTTTGAAGTTCTCTGAGCTGTTCCTGGGGGGAAACGATTTGAGAGTGGCGCCGCCGACTAGGATATCCACTTGCTGCTGGGCAGAGGCGAAGCTGGCGAACAGAAGAACCGCACACGCGGATGTAAGCAGCGCGAATTTTCTCAATACAGTCCCCTTGTCAGCCCGTTTGGCCTTGTGGAATGCGCCCTTCAGACCGGTGACAGCCCGGCGCGGCGGCCGCGAAGGGCTGTCCGCAGCACTCTCCGGGCTGTCGGAATTGGCGGCTTAGGATACCAGAATCCGCGATCGCTCGCGCAAGCCAACCTAGTCGTTACCGATAGTGTATCCGATTGAGGCGCCGACTCGAACTACGTTGTTGGAGCTGAATGCGTCGGTGTTGCTTTGGATGTGGTAGTAGTGAACCTCAGGGCGGACAAAGGCGTGATGCCAAACGTAATAGCGGATACCGCCTCCCAGATCTTCCATGAAATGATTGCTGCTGGTGTAATTGATGCAGCCGGTAAAGTTGCACGAGGTTATCTCTGGGAGATAAAACCGGGTGCTGGCAATGCCGATGCCGCCAAAGAGGTCAAGGCCAACCTTCTTGCCCAGTTTCGGCTGGTAGATGGCGTTGAAGTTGGTCAGGATAGGCCGGAAGGTTTCAGGTGAGAAGTAAGTGGCCTGGCTGGCCCTCCAGGCGGTTCCGATATTGATGCCGAAGCGTTTCTTGAAGCCGATCACGTTGCCGTCGATGTTGAGATAAGTGCCGCCCTTTTCCGACGGATTAAAGCTCGAGCCGCTGTTGGGAGTAGACGACAGAAGCGTGCCGCCGCCGAACATGATATCGGCTTGCTGGGCAGAGGCAAACTGGGCTAAGAAAAGGAAAGCACAAACGGGTGCGAGGATCGCTAACTTTCTCAAGAGAAACCTCCTAATCAGTTCGTTGCAAAGCAGTAAGATGCGTCCGCGAAATCGATAGGATGCCGCAATGTTGCTTACGACTCATCATAATTTCAGTCGAACGACAAATTCAACTGGAGCCAGTTGCTTGTAAAGATACGTCAAGACGATGGCGAAAGCGTTATTTCGCGGGATCGTTCTTGCAACAACCTTTAACCCGGAAGCTTGGAGAAAGTTGCGGGTGACATGAAGACTTTTTGGCCTGAGAATGCGTGGAGCTGGCGCGCCGCCCTCGGCCCGGACAAGGCGAAACCAATTCGTAGAGACGTAGCTTGCTACGTCTTTGGCGGGAGCATCGACGCCGTCGGCAAGACGTTGCAAGCAACTTCTCTACGTAAACAGTATTCTGAAGCTAAGTGATGTCGGAATATGCGGACGAGAAAAAATCGGGGGTCCCAGAATTTTGTGTAGCACTCCGTGCACAGCGCCGCGCGTTCTCTGTTTAGCGTTTAAATATCACTTACTCTACTGCTGCTGCTTTCCGGTTGCTTCGTTTCCAATAAAGATAGAAGGGCACGCCGACCAGCACGATCGCCGTGCCCCAGAAGGCTTGGGTCGGGCGCGTGATGATGGTATTCAAAGTCCAGGCTGTACCGACTAGCACGTAGATTGCGGGGAGCCACGGATATCCCGTGCAGCGATACGGTCGCGGAATGTCGGGGCGCTTCCAGCGCAGCAGAAACATTCCGATCACGGTCAGCGTGTAGGAGAGCACCATGCCGTAGATGACATAGGTGTAGAGCTGATCATAACGGCCGCTGAGGGTGAGCAGAGCGGCCCAGATGCCCTGTCCGATCAGGCTGAAGGCGGGCGTGCGCCACTTGGGATGGATGACTGCCATGCGCCTGAAGAAGACGCCGTCCTGCGCCATGGCGAGATAGACGCGCGCGCCGGAGAGCGTGCAGGTCGCCGCCGCGCTGAAGCAGGAAACCGCGATCATGAGCGAGAGCCACACTGCCGCATGAGGAGAAAACAACGCGGCTGCCGCGGCGTGTGCGATGGTTTCGTGCTTGGCGATCTCGGTGAGCGGCAGAGCGTACAAATAGGTCATGTTCATCGCCATGTAGATCGCGCCGACCACGAGCACGCCCAACACCATCGCGAGGGGAACGTTGCGGCGCGGCTCTTTCACCTCGCCCGCGACCCACGTGATGTAGACCCAGCCGTCATAGGCCCAGAACACAGCGATCAGCGCGACGCCCATGGCGGAGATCAACTGGGTGGGATGAAGTTCCATGCTGAGGCCGACGCCGTGCGAGTGGAAATGAGACCAGTCGCCCTTACCGATGGCGAATCCGAGAAACACGAAAGCGGCCATGGCGGCGAACTTGGTCCAGGTGGAGAGATTTTGCAGTAGCGCGCCCCAGCGCAAGCCCACGACATTCACGTAGGTCACGAGAGCGATCAGGAGCAGAGCGAAGACGTGAGCGCGGGTGATGGTGATCCCGGCCAACTGAAGCACGATGTGGTCCTGTGAGACGATGGGGAAGACTTGTCCGGTGTAGGCGGCCGACGCAACGGAGAGAGCCGCGATGCTGCCGCCGTTGGCGACTGCGAACAGCATCCATCCGTAGAGAAAGGCAACCAGGTCGCCGTAGGCTTCGCGCAAATAAACATACTGGCCGCCGGACTCGGGGAACATGGATCCCAGCTCGGCGAAGGCGACGCAGCCGAACAGCGAAACCACTCCGCCGATCACCCACACCAGCAGAAACAGCATGGGCTGCGGCAAGGGGCCAGCAATGTCTTTTGCGGTGAGAAAGATCGAAGAGCCGATGATGCCGCTGACTAACAGCAGGATGGAATCGAGCAGGCTGAGTCCGCGAATCAGAGTGGGTTGAGCCGGAGTGGACTGCGACTTCGATGGCGGAGGCTCGGCGGCTGGTGCGAGAGTGGGATCCATTATCCGATTCCGAGTTCGTCGGGAGATTCCAGCGGCGTGCCGCAGCGGCGGCAGATGACGGAAGAACAGTCGCCGCAGGTCAGCGGGTCATTTACTTCCTTGGCGCAGTTCGGGCAGTAAAGGGAGCCGGGGTCGGGTTCCGGCGGCGGATTCTGAGGACGTGTCGCCATGCGGAGGAAAACTGTAGCACAGGTGTCGGGGTAGGGGTAGCGGTGAGACGGAGTGGTAGCGGAGTCTCCGGAGTCTTATCTGGGGGACTTACTTCAGTTCGCCATCGTACTGCCGGATAACCCCGTAGCACTCGCAGGCGGAGTCTTCGAGTTTCTTGCGGTTCACTATCTTTACTGCGCCACGCGTGTACTCGATGAGCCCCTTTTTCTGCAAAGCGCCAGCAGCCAGGCTGACGGTAGGCCTGTCTGTCCCCAGCATGGTTGCCAGAAAATCATGAGTGATGGGCAGCGCGCCCGAATCCACTCGATCCTGAGTCATCAGCAACCACCGCGCCAGGCGCTGCTTAATATCGTGCAGCCGGTTACAGGCGGCGGTTTGTGCCACCTGCATACCTCGAATTGCGACATAGCGGCTCAACATCATTTGCAGGTGTGGAGCGGATTCCAACGCCTTTTGCAAAGCGCCGACTTTTACCTGGAACCCGTCCCCCGTGACTTGTACCACCGCACGCAACGGGCCCCGGCTCAGGCCAACCGCCGCCGGTGCTCCCGTGAAGCCCTCATTGCCAACTACGCCCGCTTCAGCGGTTTTTCCATCCTTCATTACGACTACAAGAGAAATCAACCCTCGATTCGGGAAATACGCAAATTCCATCCTTCCACCGGCCTCGTGCAGGACCAGATGGTTGGGCAAGCGGAGGTATTCAAGGTGAGGGCGAAGTGAGTTGTACTCTCTATCGGAGATCGATAGAAGTATTTTGTTGCTGACTGGCTTTCCCGCGGCATTTGTCCGCTCGCCAGACTGCACGGTTTGGAGGTCTTTGCGCGCCACGAGCTAGAACCGAAAAACCTCCAGGACCCGGGATGAACGCAACCCGCTTCGACGTACGAAACAGGAACTCTATTTGTCTCGTCTACTCGGCGGAGTATACAGGTTCCCAACACGCTGCTTCGGTAGGGTATCTTACATTGGACAACAGCCATGTGGAGCGTGACCGGCACTAAAGCGATTCCACTGCACTTCAAAACACCTGGCCCGCGAAATCGGAACGTTTTTCCCGAACGACCCTCTTTCGTAGGATGCCCGACAGACCATTCGAATTAACGCCTGTAAGATTTGGCGCCATGAGCCGGAAGCTGGTGTGGATTGACCAACAGCGTTTTCGGGGTTTTGGTTGTTCCGAATGTGGCTGGCGGTTCAAAACTTCTGGAGCGCCGACCGGCAACTCCTTCGATGAAATGATGCGCAAGTTCGAGTCGCGGCGCGACAAGGAGTTTGCATCCCATGTTTGCGCCGATCACCCCAAAGAGGCCTAGCACACGCCGCTTTAGCTTCCGCCGCGTAACACGAGAATGGCGCAGAAAGAAGTTCGTTGTCCGTATTGCGTAGTCCATGACAAGTTCCGTCCGATGACCATCCTTCCCAACGGGCAGTTGATCTGTAAAAACTGCGGCCACATCGTTTTCCCGAACGATACCGCTTTTAGGTGTCCTTGCTCGAAGTGCCTTGAAATTAATTTCTCTCCCAGGGTTCGCCGATTACGACGGCGTTAGATTGAAAAACAGGAGCACGGAGTCAGCTCGATGCCAAAACGCAAACTGCGCGTCGTTAATTCAGAAAATCAGTTATTTTGTGTTTGCGAGGCGTGCTCCGCATCCTTCAAATCGTCAGCGCGAGATTACGAACAAGCAGAGCGGGAAGTTAAGGCTCAGTTCGACGCTCATGAATGCAAAGACGCAAAAACACACTCCGAATGAATCGCGTGCGCCCGTTCGTGATAGGTGACGCAACCAGCCTAGCATTCACGACCGAGGAGGGATTGGCCCGCATTCAGTCGGCAACGCGATAAAATCTTACCCATGCCAGAGAAATCACTGACTCCCGACGAGAAGCTGCAACAGGAATTCAACCGCTGGGCCGCGGCCGGCGAAGGCCCGAAGATGGAGAGCCATCATCTCGACATTACGGCGAAGACGATTCGCCGGATGGAGCTGCGTCCGGGCGAGCGCGTGCTTGATCTGGGTTGCGGCTCGGGATGGGCAACGCGGCTGCTGGCGCGGCTGGTCGGCGAAGGGCCGGATGGATTTGGGCAGGTGGTTGGGCTCGATGTGGCCGATGAGATGATTCGCGAGGCTCGCGCCGCCTCGAAGGATTTCGACAACGTGCTCTATGTCTGGGGATCGGCGCAGCAGATTCCGTGGGAGGAAAACTTCTTTGACAAGGTGTTGTCGGTGGAGTCGTTCTACTACTATGCCGACCAGGATCGGGCGCTGATGGAGCTTTTTCGCGTGATGGCGCCGCGGGGAAGGCTATTTATCCTGATCAATCTATACAAAGACAATCCGTATTCGCTGCAGTGGGTGGACAAGCTGAAGGTGCCGGTGCATGTGCGGTCGCAGGCGGAGTATGTCGAACTGCTGAAGAAGCATGCTTTCGAGAATGTTGAGGCGTGCCGCATTCCCGACGACACGCCCACGCCCGACGACTACCAGACGAAATCGTTCAACAGCCTGGACGATCTGCGGGCGTTCAAGCGCGAGGGCGCGCTGTTGCTGATGGCGTCGAAGCCTGATCTGCGGACGCCCGCGCCGGGGTACACGATTTATTGACGGCCGCGAGGCCATGTTTCCCTCAGGGGCTGAAGCGCAAATCACCAAATCAAAAGCTTGCCTCAAACGCAGGCCTTTAAGGCCTGCTGCACCCTCGCGGGCGGCTGAAAGCCGCGCTCTTTCAAAACTAGATTCTGCTGTCGTCATCGTCATCTTTGTCGCGATGGCTGAGGTCCTTCGCGGGGCTCAGGGCGCGGCCGTCGGAGGCGTGGCGAATCTCGATCCGGCCATTCACGTCCTCCAGTTTGATGCGCGGGCCTCCGTTGCCAAGTTCGCCGCGCAGATCGTGGCCCACGAAGCGGTGATTATTGACGTGCAGCCCGAAGTCGTTCTCGATTCCACCGGAAACCGTGCTGGCCTCGATTTCCGCTTTGGAATCGGAAGGAATCGTCAACTCGACCGAGCCATTCACCGATTTCAGCTCGACGGAAGATCCGGAAAGCTGGTCAAACCTGGCGTCCAGATGGCCGTTGATGGTGGAGAGTTCGGCGCGGCCGGAGAGATTGTGCGCATCCAGTCTGCCGTTGATGCACGAGGCATGCACCTCACCGCTCACGCCGGTGACGTCGAGCGAGCCGTTGATCAGCTTGATTTCGTCCAGCCGCACCGTGCGCGGCACGGTCAACGTGTATTCAACGCTCGGAGGATTGTTGTGCGATCCCCAGTTGAAAGTGAGGTCGTGGTCGCGATACTTGGTGCGAATCGAAAGATGTTCTTTGCTGGAGTCAACTTCGATGCGCGCGTCGTCGAGCCGGTCTTTGGAGTCGGCAGATTTCACGGCATCCACCTTGACTTCATTCCGGTCCCAGGTGGAGATGTGAACCGCGCCATTGATGTTGTCGAGTTCCACGCGGCCGTCGGGCGTGAGCGTGTAGGTCTGATGGAATTCTTCGGTGAATGCGCCGCGGTGATCGGACGCGCGCGCTCCGAGGGCGAGGACGAACAGCGCACAAATGGTTCCCAGAACGGCTCCCGACCAGGCGGGGAATTGGCGTTGGCGGTTCATATGGCTCCTCCGTTTCAACAGGTTAGACGCAGCGCTTTGAAAATAGTGAGGGCCGGGCGAAAAAAGCCCTACGCCACATACGTAGATACGGAAGTTACCTCTGCGAGGTTCCCTGCGAAGGCTCGATTTGTACCCTTGCCGCAGCCTTCGCAGCGGGGCTATAATCCGCGAAAAGAGGAGAGTGTCATGATCATTCCTCGCTGGCTCGTTCTCGGCCCGCTTATGTCGCTATGCGTTGCGGCCGCTGCGGCCCAGGCTTCGCCGCAAAGCGGCCCTAATTCATCGCAGCCCACGTCGGCGCCGTCTCAGAATGCGGAAGCCGGCACTGACTTCTTTCCTCTGTCCGAGAACTGGCAGAGTTACCGGCAGAGTTACTGGCAAGGTTCGTTGAACTCGACGCCAGGCAGCATCCAGGGCGAGCGCGGCTCCGGCAAGATGCCTGCGCCGGTACACACACAGCACATTCTCACGCTGGGTCAGAACGAGGAGACATGCTTGACCCTCCGGACATATCGGGTCGCTCGTGTTAGCCCAGACTCCGACACCACCAGACCTGCAGGCTATTCCACCTGCCAGCGCGCAAGCTCGTTTTGAGTTGAAAACCGCAGTGGATTCAAAGGTGATAGAACCGCGCTGATTGCAGTCTGCGGGCGCTACTCAATCTTCGGTTTGTCCTCTGTCCGGCGTCTTTCTGCCTGCTTCGGTCAGCAAATAGACTCCCAGGATCGTCATCTCCGGCTCAATCGGATGCCGGTAGCGCTGGCCCGGATAGACCACGTAGTAAATCGCCGGATACAGCAGGATCAGCCAGAACAGCAGCCAGGCGCCAGGTTTGCGCCGGCGCAGAGCGCGTCCCAGTCCCCAGAACATAAGCACGGAAGAGGCCAGGAACAGCGAGTTTTTCACCTGCGCCAGCCACCAGATTTGCGCGAGCCGCGGTGGTCCCGCCCAAAAATAGATGAAGCGTTTGACGCAGAGCACGGCAAAGCGCGGGTAGTCTGCTTTGATGTAATCCACAGCCTGCCGCTTGCACATCGCGATGTACGCCAGTTCGCCCATCGAAGTGTACTGGCGCATGGCGTAGAGATCCTGCGTGGGATGCAAATACTGCATCCAGGTGCCGTCGGCGCCGTTGCCGTTGCCCAGGCGCAGTTCCGCGCCGAAGTTGTCGCGGATAAAAATAAACTTTCCAAAGGTTTGATAATTGCGCACCAGCCACGGAGCGATGCAGGCCAGGAAAACCACAGACGCCAGCACTACTCCGGCCAATCGACGATAACGGCGATAGCTTGCGCCGCTTGGCGCGGTGATACCAGGCCCAGAGTCCCGAGGCCGGCAGGAACGCAAGCAGCACTGTGCTGTTCAGCGCCGCGATCCCCCAGAGCAGTGCCGAACTCGAGCCATGGCCGCAGTCCTTCGCGGTCTTCCATGGTGAGCGCCAGCCAGAAAATCACGGCCACCAGCAGCGCCGACAGACTGGTCTCCCAGACCCAGCGCGTGCACCAGGACATCGCGTAAGGGAGAAGAGCCCAGGTCCAGGCCGAGCCGACTGCAACTTTTTCGGAGAAGATCCGCCGCGCAATCAGAAAAATCGGGATGCAGGTCAGCGCCGAGAAAAGGCTGTTGATGGAGAGCAGCACGAACGCCGACGCTCGCGAATAAATGCCGAAGATGTGGAACACACCGGCAGTCAGGTAAGGATAGAGCGGCGGTTCCCACGCGGTTGGCCCGGTCGGCGCGCCAAAGGCATTGCTGAAGCCGTGTCCCGAGGCGATGGCCGCACCGATGCGTCCCATTTCCCAGCCGAAGCCGAAGTTATTGTCCGCGCTCTTGAACTTGTAGGTGTGGCCGACGATGATCCAGCCCACGCGCAGGAACAGGGCGATGGCCACCATCCAAAACTGCGATGTGCGGATGTGAGCCCACGTGTTCGCAAACGCGCTTAAGATACGTTCGCGGTCGATGGCCGCGGCGGATCGTGAATCCATGGATGTCTATTTGTAGCTGAGTCGAGACGCAGGAGCAAACTCAACAAGGCCGCTTCCGCGCTACCCGTTCCTCGGCGCTTGAACTGTATAATTGCGGCGTTGATCATTTGCTAGAGATCGGGGTCACCTCATGGGCTGGCTGCAAAACAAGTTCGAAAAGAATTTCATGATCAGCACGGTGGACTACGTCTTCAACTGGGCGCGGAAGTCCGCCGTGTGGCCGATGACGTTCGGCCTGGCTTGCTGCGCGATCGAGATGATCGCTTCTTCGACCGCGCGCTTCGACATCGCGCGCTTCGGTTCGGAAGTATTTCGTCCCAGCCCGCGCCAGAGCGACCTGATGATCGTCGCCGGCACCGTGACCTTGAAGATGGCGCCGGTGGTGAAGCGCATCTATGACCAGATGCCCGACCCGAAGTGGGTGATCTCGATGGGCGCGTGCTCGTCGGTGGGCGGGCCATTCAATACTTATGCCGTGTTGCAGGGCGTCGACAAAATCGTGCCCACGGATGTTTACGTTACCGGCTGCCCGCCGCGGCCCGAGAATCTTTTCTACGCGCTGCTCAAGCTGCAGGACAAAATCGACACCATGACGCTGGCGAAGAAGCCCACGGAAGTGCGTCTCGATCCGAACATGCTGGAGAACTTCAAGCGCCAGGTAATGATCGCGCAGACGCTGCAGCCGAAATAGCAGTTAGCAATTAGCACTCAGCCGTGAGCAAGATCCTCGTGGTAGACAGCCGCCTCGGCTGTCCGCTGAGCGAAGCTAGGCCGATTGCTTCAATAAGCTGGATTACTCATGCCGACCTTCACGAAACTCACCACCGAATCCGAACTCCCTCCCGCCGACGAAGCCAAAGAATTTCCCTGCGGCGCAAAGACCATCTGCATCGCCAACGTGAACGGCACCTACAGCGCCATGGACAACGTCTGCCTGCATCGCGGCGGCCCGCTGGGGCAGGGAATGATCGAAGGCGGCAAGGTTGTGTGCCCGTGGCATGGCTGGGCGTGGGATCCAAAGACCGGTGCGGCTGAGCAGAATCCCAGCGCGAAGGTTGCAGTGTATCCGCTGAAGATTGAGAACGGTGACGTGCTGATTGAAATCTAAGCGATCTAGCCTGCGCCGCTATCCCAAGAATCTCAAGAATTTCCCCGGCTGATTCTCATATCCCGGAAACACTTCATTCAAATTCTTGTTCCCCATGTGCCGCGCGACGGCTTCGCCGACGACTTGCCGGAAATCCGTAGTCAACGCCAGATCGCGGCCTTCGTAGAGCTGCGACTGATCAAGGCCCGGCCAGCGTCCGTAGACTTTGCCGCCTTTCACCGGCCCGCCTAGAACGAACATCACGTTGGCATGGCCGTGGTCGGTGCCGCGGTTGCCGTTTTCGCGCGCGGTGCGGCCGAATTCGGACATGGTCACAACCACCGTGTCTTCCCCGAGATCTCCGAGATCGGTCCAGAAGGCGGCGATCGACTGCGAGAAGTCGCGCAACACGTTGGCGATCTGACCTTCGGTTGCGCCTTCGTTGACGTGATGGTCCCATCCGCCGATATCGGCAAACGCCACCTGCACGCCGAGGTTTGCCTTGATGAGTTGCGCGAGCTGGCGCAGGCTGTCGCCGAACCGTCCCTTGGGATAATCGGCGCCGGGCGCGGGCTTGTACTTCGACGGGTCGGCGGCCTTCAGCATCTTGACCGCGTCAAAAGTTTCTTCGCCGGTGCCGTGGAGCACGGTGTCGGTCGAGTGGTTATACATGGCTTCGAACGCGTTCGCGGCCGGCGAAGGTTTCGGATTGCGTCCGCCGACCGAAAAATCGTTGATGTTGTTCATCGCGATCGCCGGCTCAAGCCCGCTCAAGAATGCGCGGGATCGACGGCCCCATGGCGATGGCCTGAAAGGCCGATTTCTGCGCGGCTGCGGCAGGTTGTGCAAAGAGCGGTTGAGCCATCCGTCTTCCGTGGATTTTACACCCGGAGTGCCGGCCTCCATGAAGTCCTGCGCATCGAAGTGGGAGCGGCTGGGATCGGGCGATCCGGCGGCATGCACAATCGCCAGTTGACGCTGCTTCCACAGTGGCTGGAACGACGCGAGCGAAGGATGCAGGCCGAAGAATCCATCGAGATCGAGCACGGCTTTGCGCGGAATATTGATGCTGGGCCGCATGGCGTAATACTGCGGCTCGGCGTGAGGCACCACGATGTTCAGACCATCGGCGGCGCCACGCTGGAAGATCACGACCAGGCGCTTGGTGCGCACGCCCGGCTCAGCCGCGCCCATGGCGGCACGAGCAAGAAAGCTCGGCACCGCCGCCGTGCCGACAACGGCGAGCGCGCTGTTACGAAGAAAAACGCGACGAGTAATGGACATAAAAACTGCTCCTAGCAGACGTAGCTCTGCTACGTCTTGCCTCCGCCAAGAAGACGTAGCAAGCTACAGTCTCTACAGCTGAGCAGCTATCTTCTCTGAAACTCCGGCGAACCCAGCAGCAAACCTGCGATCGTGTTCACATCTGGAGAACGTGCTGCATCCGCGGTCTTGCGCGGGCCAGCCTTATTTCCTGGCTTCTGTTGTGCGCCATTCTTTCCTGCCGCTTCGATCTGCGCCGCGATCGAGTCGTGCGTCTGCTTTGATACGCCGCCTGCGATCAGGCTCGTCTTCCAGCGTCGAGAGCGTCGCGGCCGAATCCGGCGGCTGCGGACTGCTTCCCGCCAGTTGGGCCGTATCCACCTTTACGCCTTTGATCTTGCCGCTGGTCAATGCTAACGCAAAATTCATGCGGTTGAGCAACGCGGAAGAACTCACCCAGGTTTCCGCCTTCATGGAATAGCCCGTGGGCGGCTGTGCGCCGTAGAGCGGCATGCCCATGTTGTTGAGTTGCCGGGTCAGAGGCAATGCATCTTCAACCTCGGCGCCGGTGGCTCGCACCGCGGAGGCCACGAATTCCAGAGGCGTCTTCACCTTCGCGCGGTAGGTTTCGTCGTCCCAAAACTCGGGCGAATGGAACAGCGTGTTCAGCACTTCGCGGATGTCGCCCTTTTTCTTCAGGAACGTTTTCGCCATGCGATCGACCAAAGCTGGAGGCGGATCGTCCGAAACAAAACGTTGTGCGAGTTTCAGAGAAATGAAGTGCGCCGTCTGGGGACTCGTCGCCAGCCGGTGCAGCACTTCCAGGCCCTCGCCTTCGCCCTTGGGCTTGATCTTGTGTCCGAGCACGAACTTGGGCCCGGGCTCGTGCATGCGCGGATCGAACTTGAAGCCGCCGCCTTGGGCCGGGTTGTCGATGGTCCATCCCGTAAAGACTTTGGCAACCTCGGTGACATCGCGCTGCGAGTAGCCGCCGTTCACGCTCAGCGTGTGCAGTTCCAGCAATTCGCGTCCGTAATTTTCATTGAGGCCGCTGGTGCGCTTGCCCGGCCGCGGCCGCGCGCGGTGGCGGATAGCGATTCGCATACGGTCCATAAGGAGCTGCGCGGGAATTCCCAAAGCCTTGGCGGAGTCCGGCCCCACGCTCAGCCAGTTGTCCAGATAAAACAACATCGCGGGACTCTTCGCCGTGGCCACGAGCAGGTCCTCGAACTTGCCGAGCGCATGCGGACGGATCACATCGCGTTCATAGCTCGTCAGCATGAGGCGATCGAGTCCCTTCTCGACGAACACGTTGAAGTGGTTGAACCAGAAGTCGGTCATCACCTCTTCAAACTGGCGCTGGCTGTAGATGGCGCGCAAAAGTTTCGCTTGCGCCAGTTCGTTCGTGACCACGCCCGCCGGGTAGTTCATGGCGAGCACAGTTTCCTTCTGCTTCGGGTTCAGGCCTTCGAGAAACTCCGGCGCTTTGCCTCCGCGCAGAGAGTCGGCAACTGCAAGCTGTGCGGCCACCGACATGCCGAGAATTTTCTTGAAACGCTGGTCGGGCGGAAGGCTCGGCAGTTGCTGGAAGTTCGAGGTCGGCATAGAGTTGCTCCTCGCGAAGGCGCGCCTGCTTCTTTTCTTCGGACGTCAGCTTCGCGGGTGTCGTCGCCGCCGCCATGGCAGCGTCATCGCCGCCGGAGTTCATCGCATCGGTCGTTGCTCCGTTCGCGGCTCCGTTCATCGCCGGGCTATCCGCGCGTGCTGGTGCCGTCAGTTGCCGTGTTCGCCGTCGCTGATCCTTCAGCCGGTGCGCTGCCGGACTTTTCCGGCGCGCCGGCAGCGGCCACATTCTTGCCAGCCTCTTCTTCTTTCCGCTCTTTCTTCTCCTCAAGCCGGGCGAGCTGCACCTGGAAAATCGCGCGCCGCGCCGGATCGGATGGCATGGGCCGCTTGCCGTTCATCACTTGATTGATCTCTTGCGGATCGGGAAAGTTTTCCGCAATCTCCTTCGTGCTCATGCGGAGGGTGCGGAACGGCTCCAGGCGCGCGTCGAGCGCGCTGTCGTCAATTTTCCCGGGATGCAACTGCAGGTCGATCCATCGGTCGACGCCCATCGCCATGACTTGCTGCACATCGCCCGGACGCGGACCGAAAGTCAGGCGATTGAGCGCGTGCAGAGCGCGTCTCTGATCGCTGTCGTTGGGGCTGGAAGTCGTCCTTGTCTTTGTCTTTCTTTCCGGCCAGCACTTGCGGGACCGTAGCACGCCAGGCTGAAACAGAGAAGAGAAATGGCGAACTTCGTGCGGCCCAGACGCATGAGGACTCCCCCAAAGGCAAAAGGCGACAAGCTCTCCTAATTATCAACCCGGAGCAAAGGAAAAGGTTGCTGGCCAAGGTTACCGAAGTCGATGGGAGAGTGGGAGCCAGAAGCGCGCAGCCGGAAGCCGGTCGCCGGAACCCGGCTAGGTCAGATACATCTTGCCGCGGGACACTTTGTGCTGCAGGGTCGCGGCCAGCTGGTCGACGTCGGTGGGAGCAATGTTTACCGTCATATGGTCGGCCAGA
Organism: uncultured Acidobacteriaceae bacterium; assembly: GCA_963850165.1. Lineage (GTDB taxonomy): Bacteria > Acidobacteriota > Terriglobia > Terriglobales > Acidobacteriaceae > Sulfotelmatobacter. The sequence goes on from CAWKKK010000027.1 coordinate 99,807, forward strand.
AGCGGAGCTCGATTGCTGCCCACGGCATCGCGCCGCACCTGGATCAGCAAGGCGTGCACTACGTTGGGATCGTATTTTTGCGGAGACATGCGTACCAGATCGCTCAGCGCGCTGCCCAGAGAAAGCGATTCGCGATACGGACGCACGCTGGTCATGGCGTCGAAAGTATCGGCCAGCGCCATGATGCGCACGGGCAAGGGCAGATCATCGCCGCCAATTGCGTCGGGATAACCGGAGCCGTCGCTGCGCTCGTGATGCCAGCGCACCGCCTCGTGAATCTTCGGCCAGGGAAATTGCACGCTGCTCACAATCTGATGGCCGACCACGGTGTGGTCCGCCATCTCGCGAAACTCCTCGGGATTCAGCGCTCCCGGCTTGCTGAACAGCCGGCGGTCGACCGCGACTTTGCCGATGTCGTGCAGATATCCGGCGCTGCGCAGCGCTGCCACTTCGCCGGCATCGACTCCCATCGCCTCGCCGATCGCGGCCGCATAGCGGCCCACGCGCAGTGAGTGGCCATGAATGTTGACATGCTTCACGTCAATCGCGGTCGCGAATGCCTCGAGCGCCGTGTCATAGAAACCGTGCAGGGAAGCCATCAGGCGCAGATTTTCAGTCACGCGCTGCGCCAGCGTCTGCGTCAGGGCGTGATTCTGCACGGCCAGCCCAATGTAGCTGCATAGCAAATCCATGGCATCGAGTTCCGCGTCTTCGTAAGGCGCGTCCCCGGCCGCTGCCCCAGCGCCACAACTCCCGCCAGTTTGCCGGAAGCTTTGAGCGGCGCCACGCACTTGAAAAGTTCAGGCGCCACGTTGCCGTTGGAGCTGAGGAATATCGAATACGTAGAAGCGTTCAGCACGATCGGTCCGCGCGCCGCCGTGAGCGCGTGAGCGTGCTTGGGAAGAAGAGGAATAAACGCAGGCTCGGGCAGCATGGCGAAGCCCTCCGCCGCCACCGAGGTCAGCATGGTGGGCTTCTCGTTGAAAACGAAAAGCGCGCCTTCGCGCGCCCCTGCCGCTTCCATGACTGCGGCGAGCATCCGGCGCGACGTGTCCGCGAATTCGCGCTCCGCCGTAAGCTCGGGCCCCAGTTCGGAGAGAGCCTCCACGGTGCGCAACAGCCTGCGGAAATTGTTGGTCTCCACGGCCAAGATGTGTGGTGCGAGAATGCCGAGCAAAATGAGCGTAGCATGCGGGAACAACGTGCCGCGAGGCCCGTTGTTGGTTAGTTTGGTGCGTGCGGGATACCGTGGACCAAAAAGCGTTTTGTCATCCCGAACGAAGCGAGGGATCCTGGTTTTTGCTTGCACCACCTGTGTCGCCGCGCGAGCTAACACCAAGGTCCCTCGCTTCGCTCCGGATGACAAAGTCTGCTCGGGATGACAGTTCGTGACGGGATACGGCAACTGTGGGACTGCTTAGAAGTGCTCCCGCAGTTCCGCAAACCGCCCCACGATCAACAGTCGCTGCGGCGGCGGAGCGGAATTCAGTTCTTCATGTTCCAGAATCCACGTATCGCCATGCGGCACGAAAACCGCGTGCAACCCCGCGGCCAGCGCCGGATTGATATCAGACTTCGGACTGTTGCCGACCATCCAGGTGGAATCGCGCGCCAGTGAATGTTTTTCGACCAGGGCGTGATAGGCCGCGGAATCTTTTTCCGCCACGATTTCAGTCGCTACAAAATGCTTCTTCAGCCCGGAGCGCTCGATCTTGCCCGATTGCTCGGCCAGCGCCCCCTTGGTCACCAGAATCAGGCGATGCCGGGTGGAAAGATATTCCAGGGTTTGCGGAACTTCCGGCAAGAGTTCGATGGGATGGTCAGAAACGGTGTGAGCAAAGCTCGTGATCTGGGCGTGCAATTCGGGGGTGACCGGCTGCACGCTGAGCCGCTCAAACGTGTCCACCAGCGCGTGGGCAAAGCTGTGCAAGCCGTAGCCGTGTTTCACAATGCACTCGCGCTCCACATCGTTTAGCACTTCCCGCACCTGTTCGGGAGAAAACTCGTGGTGATTGAGGAACGAAATGAAGCGGACGATGGCCCGCTCAAAATAAACGTTGTTTTCCCAAAGCGTGTCGTCGGCGTCGATGAGAAGGGTTTGTGGAGGCAAGCTTCTAGCTCCTAGCTGCTAGCTTTTAGCGAAACTAAAGGTTTTTGGAATTCTGTGTCACATCAAGAAGGTCGGCATCTTCGGGAAAGAAAGGCAGAGAGCGTTCCAACTGGCAAAGAGCTAGCCGCTAGAAGCTAGAAGCTGACCTCACACCCAATCCACTCTCGCCTCAGGCCCAATAATTCCCGCTTTGTGTCCCATATCCAGAAGGCGTACAACGGCCTCGCGTCCGTCAGGCCCATAATCCAGTGTGCGCTCGTTCACATACATACCAACGAACCGGTCGGCAGTCGACGTGTCAAGATCGCGCGCGAACTGCATGGCATAAGACAAAGCTTCTTCGCGATGTTCGAGCGCGTACTGAATGCTGTCGCGCAACGCGCCGTTCACCGCGGCAATCAGCTCCGGCCCGAGCGCGCGGCGAATCGCGTTGCCTCCCAGCGGCAGCGGCAAGCCGGTCATTTTCTGCCACCATCGCCCCAGGTCGACAATGCGGTGCAGGCCAGCCTTGTCATAGGTCAACTGGCCTTCATGGATGATAAGTCCAGCTTCGTACTTCCCCTCGAGCACCTGCGGAATAATCTGATCGAAGGGAACAACTTCGGTCTCTACTCCGGGAGCAAAAAGCTGCAGCGCGAGATAAGCGGTAGTGAGCGTGCCCGGAACCGCGATGCGTTTATCCTTGATTTCAACTTGAGTAAACGGCCGCGGCGAAACGATCATGGGCCCATAGCCTTCGCCCACGCTGCCGCCGCACGACATCAGCGCGTACAGACCTTGAATATAAGGATAAGCGTGAAACGAAATCGCCGTTACATCGTAGACGCCTTCGCGCGCCTTCTGGTTCAGGGTCTCGATATCGCAGAGCGTGTGTGTGAAGCGCAGTCCCGGCACGCGAACCTTGCTGGTGGCCAGGCCATAAAACATGAAGGCATCGTCGGAATCCGGGCTGTGAGCGATGCTGATCTCGCGCAGCTGAGAGGCCGGGTTGCCGCCGGAGCGTTTCGCTTCAAGTTCCGAAGTGATTGTCATCGTTTGAACTCCAAACCGCCGCCGCTGCTGCGATTTACTGCGCCCTGGAACGCCGCTGCCACTGCGCCGCAATTCCAGCCGCCATCATCACCTTAATAACTTCGGCAAACAGAAACCAGTAAAGTCCCGAGCGAAAAGCTTGCGCCACCGAGTGCGTCAGAACTGCAAGCCAGGTCAGACCTCCAGTGAAAAGCGCAACTTCGCCAAGAAGCCCGCCCATCGCGGCGCGAGCGAAACTCTTGCGTCCATGTTCCATTACATATCCCGTGAGCCACGCCACCAGAGGGTAGGCCAGAAGAAATCCACCGGTGGGGCCAAGCAGATGAGCGATTCCTCCCGCACCCACGGGACTGAATACGGGCATGCCCATCGCGCCTTCGGCCAGATAGAGTGCGAGCGCCGCAAAGCCGCGCCGGCTACCCAGCAGCAGGCCGACCAACAGCACTCCAAAGTTCTGCACGGTCAGCGGCACTGGTGTAAAAGGCAAGGGAATCGTGACGCGCGCGCACAACGCCACGAACAAGCTGGCGCCAATCACGATGGCGACTTGCCGCACAGCTTCGAAAACGCGTTGCTGCTGACCGCCTATTGTTTGAATTGCCACTTTTGACATGGAAGAGTCTCCAAAATCTTGGGCGCGGATCATCACGATTCGCAGCATCAGCGCTCAATGTCGCCCGGTGGCTGCTTGCCCGCCATTTCGCTGGAACTTCCTTCCCGCGCGGCGTGTGCGGCCTGCAGGTGGCGTCGCAAACGCATGTACAGGGCAATTGCAACGCACACCACGACCAACGTACTGCAACCCAGGATCAGGAACCACCAGATCATCCGCACAACGGTCTAGGATAACAGATGATCCGGTAAGGGACGAACAGATGCTTGTGTGGGGACTCAGGGCTGTCCGTCGAGCGAAGCTCGACCATCGTTTCGCAGCGACGCCCTCTAGCTCGCCTTCGCCAGAGCCCTCTTTTCGCGCATCATCTCGACTCGCTTGAGCATGAACTTCAGCCGTTCCCGTCCGTACTTGGAGCCGTGATGACCTTCTCGATGTTCCCGAATATCTCTGGGTCGCCAGCCTTTTCGCGCAATTCTTTGAGGAAGGGATGAACCTTCGCGAACAGGACGAACATTTCCCCGCTCACCGCTGGCTGAATGAACAATTCCTCACTCAGCGCACCGTGCAGCACGAAGGACGCGGCCATGCTCCAGTAGCCGTTTACCTGGCGCAGCCAGTTGTTCTCCTGCGTGCCCATCGCCCAGGCAACTTTCATGAAATCGTCGGCGCTCTGCGGCCAGAAGTCGGCGAACCACCAGCTGCGCGCCTTGCGCATCTCCGCTTCGCGGCGCAGATCGTAGAGTTGCATGATGAGTTGAGCATCGGTAGCGGTTGCTTTCTTGGACATGAGATCACCTCTTTTGGGATTGAGTAATTGAGATTACGTAATTGGGAAATTTGGTGATTGGGTAATTGTGAAATCATTACCTGCGTCCGTACGTGGCGGGTAGGTTTTGAAATTGCCTAATCACCCGATTGCCCAATTACCCAATTGATTTTACGCGTTTGTCGCCGCCGCTTCCGGCGGCGCCGGCCGCTCGTAGTCGCACTCTTTGTTCGGGCACGCGATCACTGGTCCAGCCTTGAGATTCTTCTCGACCAGATACTCGCTACCGCAACTCGGACATTTCTCGGCAATCGGCTTGTGCGCCGAAGTGAACTTGCACTTCGGATAATTTCCGCACCCATAAAACGTATTCCCCTTGCGAGCGCGCTTCTCCACCAGATCGCCCTCTTTGCACTCCGGACACTTCACGCCGATATAGTTCTGCTTCACATACTTGCATTCCGGATATCCGCTGCACGCCGTGAACTCGCCAAAGCGTCCGTGGCGGATCATCATATTCCGCCCGCACTTCGGGCACAGTTCATCGAGCGGAATATCAGGAACCTTCTTTCCCTGGTCGAGCCGCCGCGTAGTCTTGCAATCGGGATAACCCGTGCACGCCATGAACTGCCCAAAGCGCCCGCGCTTCAGCACCATCACCCGGCCGCAGTTCTCGCAATATTCTTCCTGCGTCGTCTCCTGCACGTCGGCCGAATCGAGGTCGGGCAGGTTGATCGGATTTTCTTTCGTGAACGTGCAAGTATTCGGATCCTCTTTGTCGTAGGTGCTGCACGCGTAAAACGACCCGTGCTTGCCCCACTTGATCACCAGCGGCGCGCCACATTTCTCGCACTTCTCGTCTGTGGGCTTCTCCATCCGCTTGATGTTCTCCATATGCTTTTCGGCATATTTGAGATCCTTCGTAAACTTCTTGTAGAACTCGGCGAGCGTGTCCGTCCACTTCTCCTTGCCCTCTTCGATCTCGTCGAGTTTCTCTTCCAGGCCGGCGGTGTAGGCCACGTCAAAAATGTCGCGGAAATTTTCGACAAGCAGATCGGTGACCACCAGTCCGATCTCAGTCGGCGTAAACTTGCCGCCCAGCTTCTGCACATACTGCCGCTCTTGAATCGTCGACAAAATCGCCGAATAGGTTGACGGACGCCCAATCCCGCGCTCTTCCAGCTCTTTCACCAGCGACGCTTCGTTGTAACGCGGCGGAGGCTCGGTGAAATGCTGCTCCGGCTTCAACTCCTTGAGCGTGAGCTTCTGTCCGGCTTCCAGCGCCGGCAGCTTGTGCTTCAGTTCTTCGTCTTCTTCGTCCTTGCCTTCCTTCGACTCTTCGTAGACTCGCAGGAAGCCATCGAACTTCAGCACCGATCCAGTCACGCGGAACCAATAAACATCGCCATTCTTTGACTTTGCGTCGATATCCACCGTGGTCTGGTCAAACACCGCCGGCATTATCTGCGAAGCCACAAAGCGCTGCCAGATCAGCTTGTAGACCTTGATATTCATCTTCTTTCAGATACTGCTTAACCTGATCAGGATGCCGCATCGCCGAGGTCGGACGGATGGCTTCATGCGCCGCCTGCGCTTCCTTCTTCTCCTTATATGTATTCGGAGTCTCGGGCAGATACGCCGGGACCATACTCTTTGCCCACATATTCGCGCACTTCCTGAATTGCCTCGGGCGCAACCCGGGTCGAGTCAGTACGCATGTAAGTGATCAGGCCAACCAGGCCTTCTTCGCCCAGTTCCACGCCTTCATACAACCGCTGCGCGATCATCATCGTGCGCTTCACGCTGAAGCGCAGCTTGCGCGAGGAGTCCTGCTGCAACTTGCTGGTAGTAAAAGGAGGTGCTGCGTTCCGCCGCCGTTCTTTCTTGTCGACCGACCGTACCAGCCAGTCGGCATGCTCGATCGCCGCCCGGATCTTTTCGGCGTCCTCGCCGTTCGTGACCTCGACCTTCTCTTCGCCTTTGCCCAGGAACCGCGCGTCGAATGCCGGCGGCTTGCTGGCCGCCAGGTGCGCGTCAATGGTCCAGTATTCTTTTTTCTCGAATGCTTTGATTTCGCGCTCGCGTTCCACAATCAGTCGCAGCGCAACGGTCTGCACGCGTCCGGCAGAAAGTCCGCGGCGAACTTTATCCCACAACAGCGGAGAAACCTGGTAGCCAACCAACCGGTCGAGCACCCGCCGCGCCTGTTGCGCATCCACCAGATTCTGGTCGATCGCTCGCGGATGTTCGAAGGCCGCCTGCACCGCGCGCTTCGTGATTTCGTTAAAGGTAACGCGCTGAATCCGCGGCGGCACGTCCGCATCTTCTTTTTTCTTCTTTTTCTTCTTCGAAGTGCCGCCATTGCGCGCAAGTTCCCCCGCAAGATGAGCGGCAATGGCCTCGCCTTCGCGGTCCGGGTCAGGCGCCAGATAGATCGCATCCATCGGTCCCGCCAGCTTCTTCAGCTTGGCCAGAACCTTTTCTTTGCCGGGGATGACCACGTAGTCGGTCTCGAAGTGGTTGCTGGTGTCGACTCCGAGAGTGCTCTTGGGCAGATCCTTCACGTGGCCGAGCGAGGCCTCGACAGTAAATCCCTTTCCCAGATATTTCTGGATGGTCTTCGCCTTGGCCGGCGATTCGACAATGACTAAACTCTTTACCAATGGACCCTCAGTTCTTTAGGATTTCGCTTTGAACCTAGCACGAATGGGACGAAAGCAACAAGTTACCGGGAGAAAGCTAGGGCCGAAAGCCTAGAAGGCTTTCACAAAGTTCTTGCCGGGCATCTGTCGGATTTTGCTTGTCAACTCTAGCTCAAACAGCGCCGCAAATATTTCTGAAGACGACATTTCTGATTCCAACTTCTCCACCAACTCAATCAATGTGTGTAGCTTCATCCGCCTTCAACATGCTCAAGATTCGTTTCTCGTGCGGCGGAAGCCCCTCGTCCGGGAATAGAGATGCGGATGAGGTTCGTCCGGATTCAAGCGAGGCTGCCGGAGTGAGCGCAAGCTTCACTTCCGCCGGCAGATCCTCCCACACATCTTCCCAGGTGGCGACCAGCTTCGCGCCCTGCTTGATCAACGTGTTCGGCCCCCACGAATTCTTGTTCGTGACGTTTCCGGGCACGGCGAAAACGTCACGGTTTTGCTCCAGCGCGCAGCGCGCCGTAATGCGCGTTCCAGAATATTCCGCAGCCCCACCACCAGCACCCCGACGGACATCCCACTCAAAATCCGGTTGCGGATCGGAAAATTCTGCGGTGCCGCAAACGTTCCCATCCGAAATTCGGAAATCAGCGCTCCGCCCAACGCCAGAATCTGCTCCGACAACCGCGAATTCTCTTTGGGATAGATCACATCCACGCCCGTGCCAAACACCGCGACCGTCTTGCCCTTGGCCGCGATCGCTCCTCGATAGCTGGCGGTATCGACGCCGCGCGCCATGCCACTGATAATCACCAGTCCCTGCGCGGCCAGGTCGCACGCTAATCGTTCAGCCATCCCCGATCCGTACGGCGTGGGATGCCGCGTCCCCACCATCGCGATGCCGGGCTGCGTCAACACCTCAGGATTCCCGCGCACATAAAGCACCAACGGCGGATCGTAAATCTCCTTTAGCCGCGGCGGATAGCAAGAATCTTCGAGAGAAAGCACAGTCACTCCCTCTGCCGCAGCCCGTGCAATCTCCTCCCGCGCCATTTCCGCCGATTTCCCGGTTGCGATCGATTGTGCCGAGACAGCCTGCATCCCGGTGCTTTCCAGTTCCGTCAGCGAAGCGTGGAAAACCGCTTCGGCGCTGCCGAAGTGCTCGACCAGTTTCCGCGCCTTCGTCGGCCCCAAGCCAGAAGTCAACGCGATGGCAAGCCATTCCAGAATGTGAGTGACGGATGGGGATGGCGCAACGGCATTGGGCACGGTGAGACTCCAATCTTTACTGCGACGGCTTGACGGCGACTCGCGGACTGTAGCCGTTTCCCGAAAGCAGCGTCAAGGGCAGCCGTCACAATCCCCTGTCAAAAACCGCTCTGCTAGAATCAAAACAGGAATGAGACCTCTACGCATCTCGGCAATTTCCTACCTCAACACCGCCCCTCTCATGTGGGATTTCGAGCACGGCGAGGCTGGGCGCGAATTCGAAATTTCCTACACACTTCCGTCGGCCTGCGCTCGCGCGCTTGAGGCCGGAACCGCTGATATCGGAATCATTCCAGCCGCCGCTTACGCGCAAATCCCCGGCCTGATCGCGTTACCCGGTGTCGGGATTGCTTCGCGCCGCCCAGTGCGTTCCATCCTGCTAGTCAGCCGCGTGCCGGTTGAGAAAATTCGTACCGTCGCTCTCGATACCTCTTCGATGACCTCGGTCGCTCTCACCAAAATCTTGTTTGAAAAGTGGCTGGGCGGCGGCAGGACGTTCATCTCCATGGCGCCGAATATCGGAGAAATGCTGGCCCAGCACGATGCCGGATTAGTAATTGGAGACCCCGCGCTGCAAATCGACCGCTCGCGCTATCTCACACTCGATCTCGCCGAGGAATGGATTCGCTACACCGGCAAACCTTTCGTCTTCGCCTTCTGGGCCGTGCGTCAGGATGCTCTGCGGCTGTCCGCGTCGCGAAGCGACGCCGGCGAGCCTGAGCCAGACCTGGCCACAATTTTTCAACAGTCCCGCGACCATGGACTCGAGCCCGCCAGCCTCGACTACATCGCCCGCGAATGGACTCCACGCCTGCGTCTCAAAGAGTCCGACGTGCTCTCCTATCTCACCGAAAATATTTATTACCACCTGGACCCTCCCTGCCTCGAAGGTCTGCAGCTTTTCTATCGCTATGCGGATGAGATCGGCGCACTGCCCGCCGCGCCGGAGATGCGTTTCTTAGTTCCTGCGAATGCGGCAATTGATTAGCAAAACCGCGAGCCCGCTCCTGTAAACTCCTCCAATCCGAATGCTGCTCCATCTACATCCCCTGCTTGCGGTTCCCCTCTGGCGGCAACTGCGCCACCTCGGCGGAGTCGGTCTAATCCTGTTGGGAATTGCAGATAACTCCGTGATCCCTCTGACCGGCAGCATGGACGTTCTCACCATCTGGCTGGCTGCCCGTCATCGCGAACCGTGGCCCTACTACGGCCTGATGGCCACGCTGGGTGCGGTTCTCGGCGGCTACATTACTTACAGTCTGGCCCGCAAGGGCGGCAAAGAAATGATGGAGCGCAAGCTCTCGAAAAAGAGAGCGGCTCAGTTTTCCAACGCGTTTGCAAGCTGGGGATTCGCCGCGATTGTGATTCCGGCCTTGTTGCCTCCGCCGTTTCCGTTTCTTCCGTTTCTATTGGCCGCGGGCGCCATGCAGTACTCGCAGAAAAAGTTCCTCGCAGCCTTGGTGCTCGGCCGCGGCCTTCGCTACTTCCTCGAAGCCGGACTCGGATTCCGCTACGGCCGCCATATCCTGCGTTTCTTCTCTCAATACTACAAACCATCACTGGCCGTTCTGATCGGGCTGGCGGTAATCGGCGCAGCACTGTCGTTAATCCAATACCTGCGTATGAGGAAAAAGTAAAAAGCACCGCGAACCAGTCGTAGAGACGTTGCTTGCAACGTCTCTGCCGGCAGCGTCTCCCGCGCCGGCCCAAGATACACTGCTGGCAAGACGTAGCAAGCTACGTCTTCTCTACGGAAAAAATTGGGGAACGCCCGCATTTGGCCCGAGACCCCACCCTCCGTTAGAATTAACCTGCACCCATGTCCCTGACCAAACTCCAAGCCCTCGAGATGTTCCACTCCGACGACCTCATCGGCATCGGCATGGAAGCCGACGCTGTCAGGCGAAAACTTCATCCCGAAGGCACGGTCACCTACATCATCGACCGCAACATTAATTACACGAACTTCTGCACGGAGTACTGCACCTTCTGCGCCTTCTATCGCCCGCTGAAAGGCCCCGCAGCGAAAGAAGGTTACATCCTGGAGTTCGACACCATCTACGAAAAGATCCGCGAGACCGTCGAGCTAGGCGGCACCGGAGTGCTGATGCAGGGCGGCCTGCATCCCGACCTGAAGATCGACTGGCACGAGAAAATGCTGCGCGGCATCAAAGAGCGTTTCCCGAAGATTCATCTGCATTGCTACTCCGCGTCCGAGATCATCGCGATAGCCGAGTACAGCGAACTAAGCATCCGCGACACAATCCTCCGCCTGCGCGATGCTGGCCTCGATTCCATCCCCGGCGGCGGCGCCGAAATTCTCGACGACGAAGTTCGCTACAAAATCGCCCGCCTCAAGTGCCTCACCAACGACTGGATCAACGTCCACCGCACCGCCCACCAGATCGGCATGCGCACCACCGCGACCATGATGTTCGGCGTAGGCGAGAACTACGAACACCGCGTCAACCACTTCCAGCAAATCTACGACCTGCAGGAAGAAACCGGAGGCTTCACCGCCTTCATCCCCTGGAGCTTCCAGCCCCACAACACCGCGCTAGGCGGCCGCCACTGGGACGAAGCCACCGCCGTCGAATACCTGAAAGTCCTGGCCATCTCGCGCCTCTATCTCTCGAACTTCCTGAACGTGCAATCTAGCTGGGTAACGCAAGGCCTGAAAGTCTGCCAGATGGGCCTCCGCTTCGGCGGCAACGACGTAGGCTCGGTGATGCTCGAAGAAAACGTGGTACGAGCCGCGGGAGTGACCAACTGCACCACGGAAGAAGAACTCCGCCGCATAATCCGCGACGCCGGCTTCCGGCCTGCACAGCGCGACACGCTGTATCGGCAGTATTTCCTGAACTAAAAGGTCAGTCCCCGGCTCCAAATCCTGTGTGTATACTCTTCAACCGAGGAAGATGGAACCCGCCGCGCCATGTGAACACCGAAGGAGCTAGCGCATGCCGAGCAACGCCACTGGGCCAGGGGAAGTAAGTCCCTCAGAAGACCATCTTGTACTTGCCGAAGAGTTCCCGCACTGTCGGACCGTTTACTTCGAACCCTCACCGGACATGATCGACGCATACGGCAAGCAGTATGACGCTGCGCAGCTAGACCTCGGTCATCCTCTCAAGCTGAGGAGAAAGCTTCTGTTTTTCAATGGCGACAAGGACTATCTAAGCATCTTCCCCATTCGGACATACCCGGAGAGCGTGGATTTCCTAGAGCCCAAGTACCGCCAAATAGCGACGATTCTGCTAGAGGGCTTTGGCTTCGGAACCCCAGAAACCACTGACGAGGTTAAGGCCGCCCTGGAAGAGCTTCCGACGGGGCTTGTCAAGAATCACCAGTACGGGCTGGGCCTATTGAAAGAGTGCAGATTCATTATCGACGCCATTCAAAAGCTGAGGGAAGTCACCCAGCTGGTCATCAGCATGAAGCGCGACACGAAAATTTCAAAACACTCCTATATCCTCAGCTTCGACGACTTTGACTCGATCAGGAGGGCCATCAACCGAATAACAACAGCGGTCCGGGCTGTAGGAACAAAAGATAAAGCCATCTTGGCCCACAACTCACTTCTCAGCTCCATCGATCCTGACCTGTACCCAGAACTAACGCGCCCGTATAAGAGAGACACGATATTCAAAATTGTGTCCGGCAACGCAGCCGGGAGCACGCGATGGTCCGACGCGGACAGGAAAGCTGCTGTGACCTTGGTCGCTAATGACGCCGCCGCAATCGCCAGGAAGAATCCTGACGACCTGATGCAGCTCAGGAATGAAATCGAGCTGGTCACACTTGGTGAGCTAATACAAAAATTTGACGAGATGCTCGGAATGAACCTGCCCGAAGGCCGCTGGCAGAGGCTCTTTAGCCGCAACCCTTTTATCCTAGGTCTTGTCTTTGGATTTCCGATTGTAAAGATCAACGATCAAGCGTCAGTAGGTGGACGAACGATCGCCGGGACGGGAGACAAAATAACGGATTTTCTCGTTAAGAACAATCTTACTGACAACACGGCGCTAATAGAAATAAAGACGCCGGGAACAAAGCTTCTGGGCAAAGAATACAGGGATGGAGTCCACGCGCCCACAACCGAGTTCGCTGGATCGATCAACCAAATGCTCGACCAGAAGTACAAGTTTCAGAAAGAAATCGCTTCCCTAAAAGAAAATTCCGGATTGAGCGATCTGGAGTCCTACGCGGTGAACTGCGTCCTGATCATCGGCATGACACCCAACGACAGAAGCCAGAGGAAGTCATTCGAATTGTTTAGGAACAACTCAAGAGAGATTTCAGTGATTACCTTTGATGAGCTTCTGGAAAAGCTGAAGAGCCTTCGCTCGTTTCTCTCGCTAGCCTCCAACCAAAAGCGTGAGGGCAGCCAGGTGCCCCACTTCTCGCTTCCTCGCGAGAAAGTGGGATTGCGGTGTGAACGCCGCCCCCGATTTCGCCGCCGTCCGAAAATGCAAACGGCCCCGGGAATCCCGAGGCCGTCGCGAGAGCCGGTAGCCGGCACCCCATCAAGGTATCAAATAAATTATCGATCCATTCTTGCGGCAAATCAAGTTACTTTAAGGAGAGCCGCACCCCATCAGCGAACTCTCCACTTGTCCCTGAGAGACATTCCTTCACGAGGAAGGAATGGACCCGGAGGGATTCGAACCCTCACCTAATACCTTGATGGGGTATTGTGCTACCGTTACACCACGGGCCCACGCGAAAAGCTTAAGCCAGCGCGGCGCGTTCGCAATGGTTCCTTGCGAAAATTTGTCCGTGGAGAGTTTCGTTTCGGGAACGCCGATTTCGCCGCCGAAAATGCAAACGGCCCCAGTAGCCCGATGCCGTTCGCGACAGCGGTAAATCAGCGCCCCTTCAAGGTCACTATTACTATCGGCTCGATCCAACAACAACTCAAGTCACGTAAGGCGCACATCACAGCCGCGGAGCGGCGAAAGAATGCGTTCCACGTCGCAATTTGTGGGTAGACGAAATACAAACGGCCCCGGAATCCCCGAGGCCGTTGCCACAGCCAATAACTCGTTCCCTGCCAAGGTAACTTTCATTATTATCGAAAGAATCCACCTGTAAAATAAAGTTACTATCAAGCAGAGTTTTGTTTTGGAACTGGCATTGGGTGGGCCCGCCCTTCGTCTTCAGAACGAGGGGATTTCCACAGCGAGCCGTGTGACATCCAACCTTGCCATCTACACGGACCTTAGCTGATCATAGTAAAGCCGAGGAGCGCTACGGTCCTGGCTGGGGATCCTTCGATCTTTGACAACCGGATAGAAGTCAGATAAGTCCCGTGAATGCAATATTTTACGATCCGGCGTGCTGATTCCAAAGCACTTAGCTGATACGATCTCCGCTAAGTCCCTTTGAATGGAATATTTTGCGCGTAAGTCCTTTGCTTCCAAGATCTTATCCAGATCGCAAAAGCGTAAGTTATTGATTCCAGATATTTTACGAGCGCGAATCCGCAGATTTTTTTGATCTGGATTCAAGCCCAAACCGGGTTAGAATAGCTGGTTAGAGAACTTGATCGATCCTAACGGTCGGAACTCGGGCGAACTCTGGAATTTCCCTCCCGCATTCGAACACGATGAAGTCTTTTCCCGCAGCCCTGATGTGGCTCGTCGTGCTGGCCGCCGCGCTTTCGGCGCAGAGCTTGCCCTCATCCTCATCTTCATCCGCCGCGCAATCTTCCACGCCAGCACGCGCCACGCTCAGCGGCATCGTCGCCAAGGATCCCGGCAGCGAGCCGGTGAAGAAGGCTCTCATCGAACTGATCGCCGAGAGCCAGAGCGATGGCGGAAACTACACCGCCGTCACCGGCGTGGATGGCAGCTTCCGCATCGAGAACATCGTGCCCGGCCGCTATCGCATGTTTGTGGAGCGCCCCGGCTTCCAGGAAATCGACAAGCACCACCGGCGCACCGAAGGCCGCACGCTCGCGCTGTCCGCCGGACAGGAGATGAAGGATTTCGTCATCCATCTGCAAGCCGCGGCGGTGATTGAAGGCCGCGTCACCGATGAAGACGGCGATCCCATGCCTGAGGCGCAAGTCGCCGTGCTGCGCCAGACATTCATCGCTGGCCGCAGCCACTGGGAGCAGGTGGGAGCCGAGCGCACCAACGATCTTGGCGAATACCGCATCGCGGGGCTCGCGGCCGGCAGCTATTTTGTTTCGGTAACGCCGCCGCCGACTTCAGGAGCCTGATCGAAGCCACAAGCAGCGCTCCTTTGGAGATGAGGCAACACGCCGGCACCGCTTCAGAAAAGGTGGCGACCGCCTATCAGACTACCTATTACCCCGGCACACGAGACCGCAGCCAGGCTGCGTCAATCCAATTGCATGGCGGCGATGACTTCCCTGTAAATTTCTCGCTCATGCCCAGCCCCAGCCTTACGATTCGCGGATCGGTGGTGAACCTGCCGGCCGGTTCTACCGCGACGGTCATGCTGCAATCCAAAGATTTCGGACTGGTGCTGAATGGCGCGGAGATGCGCAAAGACGGCAGCTTCGAGATTCGCGACGTTGCTCCCGGAGCTTACACCATTCTTGCCACAGTTGATAACGCAGCGGCGACCATGATGGCGCGTCAGTCGCTGCATATCACGTCGGCGAACGTGGAGGGTCTGCGGCTCGCGCCGCAAACTGGCGGCTCGATTCGCGGCCATCTTCGGATGGAGGCCGGCAGCGCCGCCCGGCCTGATCCGAGCCAGATGTTTCTTCTGCTGCGGTCTGCCGACGGCGATGGCGAAGACGACGCGCTCGGCGCTTTCACCATGCGGGAAGATTTTTCCGCCCTGGCCCACGTCAATGCCGACGGCAGCTTTGAGTGGAAGGGCGTGCCTGCAGGACATTATTCAGTTCAGATTTCCGACGCCAGTGCGACGCCGGATTGGTTTCTTAAATCCGTGGCTTCGGGCCGCGACGCGGCGGACTCGGGATTCGGCGTAGGTGGCGGCACGACCACGCTCGATCTAGTGGCAAGCGCCAATGGAGCGGTCGCCGAGGGCATCGCCACCAATCAGAAGAATGAACCCGTCGCTGACGCGGTCGTCGTCGCCGTGCCCGAAGCGCGCTTCCGTACCCCTCCCGACCGCTATCGCAAAACGGTCACGGATCAGAGCGGTCGCTTTACGCTGCGCGGCATGCCTCCCGGCGATTACAAGCTGTTCGCGTGGGAGAGCGTCGACGGAGAACCTTATTACGATGCTCAAGTCCTCAAGAGCTATGAAGGCCAGGGGAAGGCTCTGAGTTTGGGCGAGGGTGAGCGAAAGAGCTTGCAACTGAGAGCAATTCCCGCGATCGATGACCAGCCATAGCCCGCGCGGATGCTGGCTGCGATGGCGTATCCTTTTAGAACCATGAAATCTGTACTGACTTTTCTGATTCTGCTTGCCGGGATGTTCGTCGCCAGCTTTGTTCGGGCCGCGGACACTCCCGCGAACGCATTGCTGGTACTTGCAAAACGCGACAGCACGCTATTGATTGTCGATCCTTCCAGTTTGCAAGTGATCGCGAGGGTACCAGTCGGCAATGATCCTCACGAGGTCATCGCGTCCGCGGATGGCAAGACGGCGTATGTCTCCAACTACGGATTTGGCGCATACAACACGCTTGCGGTCGTGGATCTGGTGGCACAGAAGGCGTTGCCTTCTGTCGACCTTGGTCCTTTGCGTGGGCCGCATGGATTAACTTTCGTCGGCGGAAAGGCGTGGTTCACCGCCGAGCGCGCGAAAGCGATTGGCAGCTACGATCCGGAGGCAAAAAGCGTTGATTGGATTCTTGGCACCGGGCAGGATCGCACGCACATGATCTACGTCTCGCCGGACATGAATCTGATTGTTACCACCAACGTCAGCTCCGGTACGGTGAGCATTATCGAGAAGACAGTCGGTGGAGGCCAGGGCGGTCCTCCACCGGGCGCGCCACCGGGAAGGCCGAATGGGCGGGACGGTCCGATGGGCGGTCCGCAAGCGGATTGGAATGAGACGGTAATCCGCGTCGGCAATGGTTCTGAAGGTTTTGATGTGTCTCCTGACGGCAAGGAAATCTGGGTGGCAAATGCTGGAGACGGAACGGTTTCTATTATTGACGTTGCGAGCAAGCAAGTGACGCAGACGCTGGCAGCCGAAGTGCCAGGTGCGAACCGCCTGAAGTTTACGCCCGACGGGAAGCTTGTGCTTATTTCCAGCTTGCGCGGTCCCGACGTGACTGTTATCGACAGCGCAACTCACAAGACCGTTAAACGAATTGCGGTCGGGCACGGAGCGGCCGGCACTCTGATGCAGCCGGATGGGGCGCGCGCGTTCGTGACATGTTCTCCCGATGGTTACGTCGCCGTCATCAATCTTCATTCTCTGGAAGTGGCTGGCCGCATCGAGGCTGGTCACGATCCGGATGGTCTGGCTTGGGCGGCGCGGCATTAGCCGCCGAATCCGGTAGAATAAAGGTTTTCACCCGACTCCTTGCTCCATTCTGATCTCATCCTGTCTTCGACCTTGGCTGCGTGGGCTGCCCCCAAAGGCATTGGGCCCTATCTTCGCCACCACTTGCTGGATAAGACTTTTCAGGGTCTTTACCACACCGACGCGTTCGATCGCGCGCTGCTGATTCCGTATTTCATTGTGCTGATCCTGCTGGCCGCCTACGGAATGCACCGCTACGTTCTGGTTTATCTGTATTACAAGCACAAGAAAAACCGCACCACCGAACCGGCCGCGTACTTCGAGGATTTGCCGCGGGTTACGGTGCAACTGCCTATCTTCAATGAGCAGTACGTGGTCGAGCGGCTGCTCGAATCGATATGCAAGCTGAAGTATCCGCGGGAGAAGCTCGATATTCAGGTGCTCGACGATTCTACCGACGAAACCGTCGAGGTGGCCCGCAACCTGGTCGAACGCTATGCCGCGCTGGGCAATCCCATCACCTACCATCACCGCACTAATCGCGAAGGATTCAAGGCAGGCGCGCTGGCCGAAGGCCTTGAAGACCGCGGAAGGGGAGTTCGTCGCCATCTTCGACGCCGACTTCACTCCGCCAGAAGATTTTCTGCTGCGCACCATCCATCACTTTACTGATCCGAAGATCGGCATGGTGCAGACGCGGTGGACGCACATCAACCGCAACTATTCTTTCCTCACGCAAGTGGAAGCGATCCTGCTTGACGGCCATTTCGTGCTCGAGCACTCGGGACGCGCCCGCAGCGGAGTCTTCTTCAACTTCAACGGCACGGCCGGAGTTTGGCGGCGCACGGCGATCGATGAAGCTGGAGGCTGGCAGCACGACACGCTAACCGAGGACACAGATCTCTCGTACCGCGCGCAGCTCAAGGGATGGAAGTTCATCTACCTGCAGGATGTGGAGTGTCCTGCCGAATTGCCGGTGGAGATGACCGCGTTCAAGACCCAGCAGGCGCGCTGGGCCAAAGGGCTGATCCAGACTGGAAAGAAGATCCTGCCTCGCGTGCTGCGCAGCGACGCCCCGCTGCACACCAAGATCGAAGCCTGGTATCACCTCACCGCGAACCTCAGCTATCCGCTGATGATTGTCCTCTCGGTGCTGATGCTGCCGGCCATGATCATCCGCTTCTATCAGGGATGGTTTCAGATGCTGTTCATCGACCTGCCGCTGTTCATGGCGTCGACGTTTTCCATTTCAAGTTTCTACCTGGTTTCGCAGCGCGAACTCTTTCCGAAGACCTGGCCGCGGGCGCTGCTCTATCTGCCAGTTCTGATGGCACTCGGCATTGGATTGACCATCACCAACACCAAAGCTGTGATCGAAGCGCTTATCGGCAAGGAGAGCGCGTTCGCGCGCACCCCCAAGTACCACGTGGAATCGAAGAAAGATAAAGTGGGCGCTACCAAATACCGCAAGCGCCTGGGCTGGGTGCCCTGGCTGGAACTCGTGATTGGCGGCTACTTCGCGCTTACGGTGTTCTACGCCGTCGAGAACGAGAACTTCGTCACCGTTCCGTTCCTCCTGTTGTTTGTGGTGGGCTACTGGTACACGGGATTGATGTCACTGCTGCAAGGACGTTTCGCTGGTGTCGAGCTTAGCGCGGAAACCCACACCAAGCCATTTCCGGTTGGAGTGTAAGGTCGAGAACTATGACTGAGCCCTCCGAGATAGCCAGGAACCAGACTGTAACGATGCTGGTGCTCTGGACGCTCATTGTGCTCTACGCTGCCTCAAGGGTCTTGCAGATCCTTCCCCGGCGGAGTGCCGATGCTCGCCGTCGTCGTGCTGCACGTGGTTCCTGCAGCACTCTTTGCCCTGATCCACGGCGCCATGCTTTACCGCGTCCGCGGCATCCTCATTTTCATCGCCCTTTGCCTCGTAATCGGGAACATCTTCGAGAACGTCGGCGTCCTTACTGGCTTCCCCTACGGGCACTACTACTTTACGGATCTGATGGGTCCAAAGCTCTTCGCCGTTCCTGTCTTTCTGGGACTTGCCTATGTGGGAATGGCTTACCTCTCCTGGATACTGGCGCGGCTGATTCTGGGATTTGGAGATCCTCTGGTCGGGTCCCGCATCGTGACCCTGCCTTTGACGGCTGCCTTCATTATGGTCGCTTGGGATCTGGCGATGGATCCGATCTGGGGCACGGTCTTGCACGCTTGGATCTGGGTGAGGGGCGGAGCCTATTTTGCGTTCCCGTCAGCAACTTCCTGGGCTGGTATCTCACGGTGGACGTCATCTACCAGTTGTTCGCCCTTTATCTTCGGCGGAGCACACGCAGTCCTGAACGATTGCCGTCCGGCTATTGGCATCTGGCGCTGGTGTTTTACGCAGTTTCCGCGGCCGGAAACCTGCCGGCTGCCATTCCGCGGGCTGGACCGTCCGTGCTCGCCGATGCTGCCGGCGTGCAGTGGAAGGTGAGCAACATCACCAGCGCCTGCGCCTTGGTCTCAATCGTTCTTATGGGCGCATTTGTTCTGCTGGCATGGGTACGGCTTGCGGATCAGAACGCCGAAGGCGCAGGATCGCATGCAGAACTCCCGGAAACCGGTCCGGGCCAAGCCATCCTGTAGCTTTCCCCGCACACAGACCTTTCTTTCGCTTGACTGCTCGGTTACAATCCAGTCGCCAAAAGTTTCCCATCGGGCCCACCATGCCGGTTGAAGAGCGTGTTGACTTCGTGGTCCGAAGGAGGATCCTATGCTCGGCTTCCGCAAGCTGTACTCGCTTCTCGCTGTAGCACTGTTCGTCACCACGCTGCTCAGTTGCGGCACTCACGATTCCGACGAATACTACGTCTTCGTGGCGGCTAACCTCCAAGTCCCTTACTGGCAGGCGGCTGGCGCGGGTTTCACCAAGGCGGCCGGACTGTTCAAAGTGCGCACCGACTACCTCGGCCCCAACAGCTACGATCCTAAAGCCGAACGCGATGCGCTCAACGAGGCGGTGCAGCAGAAAGCTACCGGCATCCTGCTCGGCGTGACCGATCCCGCGCTGCTCAAGGACAGCATCGACAAGGCGATCGCCGCCGGGATTCCCGTGATCACCATGGATTCCGACGCTCCCGCCAGCAAGCGGCTCTTCTTCATCGGCACCAACAACTATGCGGCCGGCGTGAGTGGCGGCAGCGCCTGGCGCAGGAGTTGAACGGCAAAGGCAACGTCGTCGTCTTCACCATGCCCGATCAGCACAACATGCAGGACCGTCTGCGCGGCTACCGGGATGCGCTCGAGCACACCGGCATCAAGATCACGCGCGTGGTCGATATTCAAGGAGACCCGCGCATCGCCTTCGATACCACCACTCAAATCATCGGCAAGGAAAGAGATCAGGTCGATGCCTTCGTCTGCCTGGAAGCGCAATCAGGCAAGGAAGTTGCCGGCGTGCTCAACAGCTACAAGATTACCGGCAAAGTGGTGATGGCGATGGATACCGATCCGGAGACACTGGATTGGATCAAGAAGGGCGGCATCGCCGCCACCATCGCGCAGAAGCCTTACACCATGGCGTTCGTCGGCATGCAAATGCTCGACAATCTTTATCATCACAAGCCGCCTTCGCTCGATACGGACTGGTCGAAGGACAGTTTTGCGCCGATCCCATCCTTCGTGGATACTGGTTCTGCCTTGATCGACAAGAGCAATGTTGACTCGTTCCTGCAGGCGAAACAAAGCGCCACCGGCGGGCAGAAATAACCTGGAGTTTTTGTCGAGAATCAACGCCGCCCGATGACGGTGGGGATGGGCGTACGTCAAACGAATGGATGGATTACCCGATGCGAAAGCCGCAGTCTGCTCTTTTCCTGGCAAGTGTCTTTGCCGGTTTTTTTATTCTCGCAACTGTTGAGTCGAGTATTGCGTTCGACCGCCAGCCTAACTCCGACTATCACGCCCGCCGCGAAGCGCCTCGCCAAGAAAGTTGCGGGCGTGGTGGTTCTGTTCGCCGCAACCGAGAACGATGGCCCGAACGATCTTTATGGCTTTCGCCAGGACGACAATTTCTTTTATCTTTCTGGCTTGAACGAACCGGGCGCAGCTTTGCTGATTGCATCGGCTGCCGAGGCCAAAGGCGATACGCCAGCGCGCGCTTATACCGAGATTCTTTTTCTGCCTCCGCGCAATCTGACTCAGGAAAAATGGACTGGCCCCAAGCTCGGCGCGGAGAATCCCGAAGCGCCCAAGATTACTGGCTTCGATCGTGTCGAAGATATGGGACAACTCCCCAACGAAGTGGCTCGATACGTGGCCGCGGCCCGTCCCGCCCTCTACACCGACGTTGCTGGGCACGGTGAGACTTCTCCTTCGACCGAGCCGCTGGCTTTTCTGAAGCGGCTCAATGCGTATCTCTTCTTTCAGGATGTGAAGCCGATGATCTCGTCGCTGCGCACCACGAAAGACGCGGGAGAGATGGTGCTGATACAGAAAGCCGTCGACGCATCCGTGGCGGCACACTTCGCTGCGTTCAAGGCGGTGAAGCCGAACGTCAACGAGCGCGAGATTTCTGCGCTGATGCAGTATGAGTGGGGCAAGCGCGGTTGCGAGCGCGTCGCCTACGCGCCCATCGTAGGCTCGGGTTACTACTCCACTGTGCTGCACTACTCCGACGACGACAACGTCATGAAGTCCGGAGACGTGGTGGTGATCGATGCGGCCGGCGAGTATTCGATGTATGCCTCCGACATCACGCGCACGCTTCCTATCAACGGCCACTTTACCGCGCGCCAGCGCGAAATCTATGACATTGTTCTGGGCGCGCAACAGGCGGCCATGGCCGCATTCCAGTCCGGCAAGTCAAGCATCACCCGCGGCGGCGCCAATTCGCTTTACCAGGTCGCCTACGATTACATCAACACTCATGGCAAAGACCTGCACGGCCAGCCGCTGGGACAGTATTTCATTCACGGCCTCGGCCACTACATCGGACTGAACGTGCATGATCCCGATGACTACAACGTTCCGCTCGGTCCCGGCATGGTTTTCACCATCGAGCCGGGGATTTACATTCCCGAGGAAAATCTGGGCGTGCGCATCGAAGACGATTACTACGTCGATCCGGACGGCAAGCTGATCAAGCTGAGCGGCGCGTTGCCTTCGAGAGCGGAAGACGTGGAGAAGGTGATGAAGTGAAAAAAAGTGGTCAGTGATTAGTGGTCAGTGGTCAGTAAAAGCGATGGGAACGGCATCCTTGGTCTGACGGGCCACTGACCACTGTCCACTGATCACTAATCACTGATCACTGCTACGAAATGTACTCCCTGATGTACTCGTCCTGTGCTGTGCGCCAGCTCCTGCAGGTCGCCGTCGAAAATTACTTTGCCGTCGCGCAGGATCAGAAAGCTCATGGGCACTTCGCAATGCTGGCCGGGCGGAAGCGCGACCATGCGGTTGGTTTGTTTGTCGAACTGATGCGTGGCCATGGTGAAGGCGTCCTGCAGGCGGTGGGTGACCAGCAGGGCGCTGGTCTTGTATACATCGCGTTGCTTCACAATCAATTCGATGATGGTATTCGAGGTCACCGGATCGAGGCCGCCGGTGGGCGAATCGTAAAGCAGCAATTCGGGCTGCGTAATCATCGCCCGGGCGATGGCCACGCGCCGCCGCATGCCTCCGGAAAGCTCCGCAGGGTTGAGATCGAGCGTGTGCTCCAGTTCCACGAAGCGCAACGCCTCGCGCACTCTGCGGTCGATATCCTCGTCATAGACGCCGTGCTCTTCCATCAGCCGATAGGCGACATTTTCGCGCACGGTAAGAGAATCGAACAGCGCGCTCTCCTGGAAGACCATTCCGATCTTGCGGCGCAACTCAAACAGATCCTCCTCCCGCATCTGGGTCACGTCCTGCCCGAGCACGACAATGCGTCCCGAGTCCGGCCGGATCAGTCCGAGCGCCAGCTTCAGAATCAGGCTCTTGCCCGAGCCGGCCACGCCGAACAGCGCCTTGGTCTCGCCCCGGGCCAGACGGAAAGAAACTCCGCGCAGCACTTCATTCTCGCCAAAGGAGATCTTCACATCTTCAAACACAATGACTGGCGCGGAATTTTCCTCGGTCGCGGGGGCAGCGGAATCGAGCGGCAAGGTCGGCGCGGACAATAGTTTAGTGGTAAGTGAGCACGGCCATCAGGAACCGCGTAAGGAACAAATCCAACGCCAGGATCAGAACGGAAGCCGCGACCACGGCCTGGGTGGTGGCGCGGCCCACGCCCTGGGTTCCGCCGCGCGCGTTCATGCCGTAGAAGCAGCCGATGGTCGCGATAATGAAGCCGAACAGAACCGGCTTGAGCAGCCCCATGAACACATCCTGAAACACCAGCGTTTCCCAGGCGTTGTACCAGTACTGCCGGGCGTCGAGACGCAGCAGCACTTTGGCGATGAACAAACCTCCGGCGAGGCCCACCAGATCGGAAATGATCGTCAGGAAAAACAGCATGAACACGGATGCGGCCACGCGCGGCGTGACCAGCTTTTTCATGGGGTCGGTGCCCAGAGCCCGCATGGCGTCGATCTGCTCGGTCACCACCATCGATCCCAACTCGCTGGCCATGCCGGAGGAATTCCGCCCCGCCACCATCAGGCTGGTCAGCACCGGCCCCAGCTCGCGCACCATGGAAGTCGAGACCAGTTGCCCCACCAGGGTGATGGAGCCGAAACGCTCCAGAGTGTTCGAGGCCTGCAGCGCCAGCACCGCTCCGGTGAAGAAGCCGGTGAGCACCACGATGGGCAGCGAACCCACGCCGATCGTGTCCGCCTGCAGCACCATGTCGGCGAAGTACAGCGGCTTGCGAAAGAGATTCGCGACGGCCTGACCGCAAAACAGAACGTAATCCTGAACTGTCTGGACTTTTTCTTTGGCGAAATACGTGGGCGAAGTGAGTTCCATGCGGTTCGAGAAGCGCGGCGCCACACTCCTTCGAGAAGGATCGGCCCAAGCTTTCCCGAAACTATAGCAGAAGCACAGTGGTCAGTGGTCAGTGATCAGTGGTGAGGTGGTCAGAAAAATCGGGCTGGCTGTGCTGCGGAAAGTAGAGTGCGGGGTGACTGACCACCGAGCCACTGACCACTGACCACTTTCTTCTATCCCCGCGTTTTCTTCTTGATTTCGATATTCAGGCGGCGGATTTTCTGATTCAGCGTGGAGAGCGGCACTTTGAAGTGCTCGGCGGCTTCGGTCTGGTTCCAGTTGCACTTCTCCAGCATATCGATGATGATGCGCCGCTCCACGTCTTCCACGATTTCAAACAGCGAAGCATCCGCCGGAGGATCGTGCAGAGTGAAAGCTGAACCGCGGCCCAGCAGATTGTCGGGCAGCAGATCGAGGGCGATTTCCGCTCCGGAAGAGAGCACGACGGCGCGCTCGATTACATTTTCCAGTTCGCGCACGTTGCCCGGCCAGGAATAAGACATCAGGGGCCGCAGCGCTTCCGGCGTGATGTGCCGCGCCGGGCGGTCATTTTCCTCGGCGTACTTCTTCAGGAAGAAATCGACCAGCAGCGGAATGTCTTCTTTGCGCTGGCGCAGGGGAGGCAGCTCGATGGTGATCACGTTCAGCCGGTAAAACAGATCTTCGCGGAAGCGGCCTTCGCGCACCGACTGGCGCAAATCCACGTTGGTGGCGGCGATGATGCGCACATCCACCTGAATTTCCTGCACTCCGCCCAGGTGCATGAACCGGCGATCTTGCAGCACGCGCAGAATCTTGGCCTGCGTATCCAGGCCCATGGTGGCGATTTCGTCGAGAAACAGCGTGCCCCGGTCGGCCATCTCGAACAGGCCCTTCTTGGAGGCGATGGCGCTGGTGAATGCGCCCTTCACGTGGCCGAAGAGCGTGGACTCCAGCAGGTCGGTCGGCATGGAGCCGGTATTGACCGGGACGAAAGGCCGGTCGTGGCGTGGCGAGTTCAGATGCAGGGCTTTGGCGATGACTTCCTTGCCCGTTCCGCTTTCGCCCTGCAAGAGCACGGTGGAGCGGCTGTTCGCGACCTGCGCGACCAGGTCGAAGATCTTCAGCATCGGCTCGCTCTTGCCGACGATGTTCTCGAAGTTGTAGCGCTGCTTGAGGGCGCGCTTCAGTTGGACGTTTTCTTCTTCGGCCCGGCGCCAGCCCACGGCGGCGCGCACGTCGGCCAGAAGCTTTTCGTTGTCCCAGGGTTTGGACGAAGTTGGCGGCGCCGGATTGCATGGCGCGCACGGCGTTCTCCACCGTGCCGTAGGCGGTGATCATGATCACCGGCAGGCGGGTTTCGTGGGCGCGAATCTCGGCCAGAATTTCCATGCCATCGCGGCCGGGCAGGGCGAGATCGAGCAGGACCAGATCGAAAGGATGTTCGCCGATGCGCTGCAGGCCGGCTTCGCCGGTGGCTGCGGTTTCCACGGCGAAGCCTTCCATCTCCAGCAGGGTTTGCAGGGATTCGCGAATCTCTGCTTCATCGTCAATGATGAGCACCGCGCCCGCCAGGCCCGGGGTTCCATTCAACAACGTGCGCGAGATGACGGCGGCATCAGACATATTCTGCCTTGGAATGGACCGCCTTCTTGCTCAGAGGGAAATCGAGAGTGAACGTCGTACCGGCGCCAGGATGGCTCTCCACGCGAATCTTGCCGGCATGTTCCTGAATGATGCCGTAGGTGACGGAAAGGCCGAGGCCGGTGCCGCGGGCCTGGCCTTCGCGCGGCGAAGTCTTGGTGGTGAAGAACGGATCGTAAATGCGCTGAATGTGCTCCGGCGCGATGCCCGATCCGGTGTCGGAGACGCACACGCTGACGCTCTCGCCATTCAGCGTCGCCACGCGCAGCGTGCCGCCGCCCGGCATGGCGTCTTTGGCATTCAGAAACAGATTCAGGAACACTTGCTGCAACCTTCCCGCATTTCCCTGAATCGGCGGGCAGCTTGGGCTCGGGCGCGTTCTGCACTTCAACCTTGGCCACTTTGAACTGATGTTCCAGCAGCGCCAGCGTGTCGGCGATCACTTTGTTCACATCCACATCGCCGATCTCGCTTCCGCTGGTGCGCGAGAAATTCAGCAGATTGTTCACGATCTCCGAGGCGCGGAAAGTTTGCCGCGTGATCTTTTCCAGCAGGCCCGACTTCTGCGGATCGCCCTGCAGTTGCTTGCCCAGCATCTGCGTGTAGGAGGAGATCACGGCCAGCGGAGTGTTGACTTCGTGAGCCACGCCGGCCGCCAGCAATCCGATGGACGAAAGTTTGTCGGCCTGCGAAAGCTGGGCTTCAAGTTCGACGCGCTCGGTGATGTCATCCATGATGATCAGCCGGCCGATGACCTCGAACTTGCGCGTCACCAGCGGCGCGAGCGCCACATTCACGGTGCGGACTTCACCCGCGGGCGTCTTCAAGCGGAATTTGTACAGGTTGCGAATGCCCGCTTCCTGCCGCATGCGATCGAATTCTTCGACGAACTCCGCCGGGAAAATGGCTTTCAACGGCTGGGTCAAAGTCTGCCAGCGCGGCACCGCGTACATCACTTCCATCTGCGCGTTCCAGCTCTCGATGCGGTCTTCCATGTCGAGCGCCATCACGCCCACGTTGATGGATTCGACGATGTTTTCGTTGAAGTCCTTCAGGCGCTCGTATTCCGCCGCCTTCTGCTGCAGCGAGGCATAGAGCTGCCGTTCTGAATCGCGATGCCGAGGTAGCCGCCCAGGGTTTCGAGCAATTCCATGTCTTCGCTGGAGAGGAAGTCGCCCTGCGTGGTCTTGCCCAGGCCGAGCACGGCGATGGTTTTCTGCTGCGCGTGGCAGGGAATGTAGTAATTCAGATCCAGCCGGGCGATGGCTTGCTGCGCCTCGGCGTCTCGCGCGGCACCTGGTGCGTGTTCTCGAAGAAGAGATGCCCAGCCTGCTCCGGCCGCGGCTCGCTCAGGAATGAGAGGTCGATGTTGCCGGGCGCGGTCAGGCCGAAGGATTTGGCCAGCACAAATTGTCCCGGCCTTTCTTGTCCGGCGCGTCGCCGGCCAGAAAAATCGCCATGCGGTCGACGGCGAGAGTGCGGGACAAGCGGTCGATCAGCGAAGAGAGCAGCGTATTCAGGTTGGTCTCCGAACCCAACTCGCGGCCGAACTCGAGCAGCGTGCGGCGATAGTCATAGCGGGTGCGGTAGAAGAACTGGTCGATGCGGTCCTGAATCCACTTGCGGACCGGATCGAACAGCAGCGCGGTGACTACCACAGCCAGGATCAGGCCCACGGGACCGGAACTGGGCTGCCAGTTGTGCACCAGCAGCGCCACGCCCGCCACCAGGCCGAAATACAATCCCACCACGATCGCCGCCGCGAGCGTGTAGACCACGCCGCGCTTGAAGATGAGGTCCACATCCATCAGGCGGTAGCGGAAGATGGCGTAGCCGAAGGTGAGCGGCAGCAGCGCCAGCGACAGCGCCGAAACTTTCATGGTTGCGCCGGGCAGCGAACCCATCAGATAAGGGACGACGTAGAACAGGGTGTAGGGAACGATCGCCAGAATGGTTCCGCGGGTCACCCACTTCAACTGCTGCCGCAGAATCGTAGTGCTGGCGCGCCGGTAGCTGTACCAGAGCACGACGGCTGCGGCCAGAAAAAACAGCGATCCGTAGGACATTTCCATCCGGTCGAGGTTCCAGCGCAGCCGCTCGCTGGCCTGCAGCCAACGCATGGCTGTGACGTGGGCCGCCAGCAGCACCGCTCCCGGCACGTAAACCAGCGCCAGCAGCCAGGGATGCTTGCGCACAATCTCACGTTTCTCCGGGAAGGTGAGAACGAAGTGCAGGAACAGGGCCGGCTGCAACACTCCGGCGGCAATGTTGCCCCAATAAATCGTCCAGTCGAAATCGTTCAGCTTGCCGGTGTACTTGAAGGAATAGGCAATAAACGAAACCAGACAGAAAATATAGAAGTGCGTCGATCCGGGAGCGGTCCAGCGGCGCAGCAGCACGTAAAGGCCGATGCCCAGATAGATCAGCGCAATCAGCCGCAGCCAGTTGTTAAGCGAGCGCTCTGCAGGAACCAGAATGACGCTGGAATCGAGAGGAACGGATTGCCGGAGCAGGGAATACGAAGCCTTCTGACCAGACGCCGTTACGGTAGAGCTGGCGCTCCAGCCCCGACATGTTCTGGACTTCCTGCCCGTTGATGGAAACCAGTTGGTCGCCAGGCTTGATGCCGCTCTTGGCGCCCGGTCCGTTGGGATCGACCCGATCAGCGGTCAGGCGGCCGCCGTGTTCGACCCACCAGACGCCGTCGTCGGGAACCAGGAACTTCCACTCGGCATTAAAATTGAAGCCGGCGAAGACGACTGCAGCTACGGTCAGAAGGAACAGCAGAACGGCAACAAAGCGGACTTGGCTTTCCCGGTTCATGGGTTTCGGCGGCGCCCCGCGGGTTGGCTGGCGAGCCGCAGGGCGATTCCGGCAATTCAATACCCGCCTGATGCTCGATGAGCAACTTCGCTGCCATGTCGTTTCCCGATTTCGGAACTGCTAAGTGCCATATCTAAAGCACTTCCAAGATTATAGATGGGTTTCGGGAAAC
The DNA here is from genome assembly GCA_963850165.1 of uncultured Acidobacteriaceae bacterium. Lineage (GTDB taxonomy): Bacteria > Acidobacteriota > Terriglobia > Terriglobales > Acidobacteriaceae > Sulfotelmatobacter. Next base: position 128,244 of record CAWKKK010000027.1, read on the forward strand.
CAAGTATGGTTTTTTGGAGGTTTCTGTGGAATTTTGTATCTGGCTGGGCTGGAAGATCTTAGGGCAATTGGTAGGCGGTGCGACCGGGCTCGGCGGGACTCGGCCGGCCAGCGGAATACCCCGGATCCCGTCGGCAGCCTCAGGGCAGGCATATTCGCCCGCGATGCGCGGGATTCAAGGCGGACAACGGGAACCCGCTTATGAGGGCCAGGGCGCTGGCTGCGCGGTGCCGGTGCCAAGACTGACCCGGATCACGTTCATCAGTTCGTCATTGTCGGCAGGCTTCTGAAAAAAAGCCGCTGCCCCGGCCTTCAGGGCGCGTTCTTCGTTGCTCTGGGGATCGCGCGCGCTCAGCACGATGACCGGAATTCCGGCCAGAGTGTCGCTGTTCTGCAGCCGATCCAGGACCACAAAGCCATCGCCGACAGGCAGGCCAAGATCCAGAATAATCAGGGCAGGGCGTTCTTTCTGGGCTGCGGCGATGGCGGAATAGCCGTCGGTAGCAGTGGTGACTTCGTAGTTGTTGGCTCGCAGGCGCAGCCGCAGGGCACGCACCAGGTCGGGATCATCGTCAACTACCAGAATTTTCGGTTTTGGCATTGAAATTCTCCTTAATTGGTTGGTGTTATCAGTTGATACGTTGTGGTTTTTGCGCCATTTCCGGCGAATGAGTGTTTCCGTTCCCTGCTCGTCAAAATCATTTGAGTTACGCAGTCGGCCACGCTTTGAACCTGCTGCTCCAGGGATTCTCCGCTCGGGCCGGACGGTAAGCTCAACCGGAACGCGTAGTGATCGTAAGCATGCATTTGGTTTTAAGATCGGCACGCGCTCCAGTTGCTCGCGAATGCGCGTAGTCATGATCCCGGAGCGCTGCAGGTCGGTCGAGGCCACGACAAAAAAAGTTTCGGTGGCTCCCGAAGTCCCCATCGGCGGCAGGACCAGGTCTTTATCGAGATAGACGCAGCGGCGCATAATCTCCAGGCACTGCTGCCAGGTTTCCTTCCAGTTGCCCCGCGGAGGATTGGAGAGCGGCGTGAGTT
>CAWKKK010000028.1:0-120853 GCA_963850165.1 uncultured Acidobacteriaceae bacterium
CGGCCCCGCCGCGAATACTTCCTTTCGTCCCACAATCCACTAAAATGCCGTAGAGACGTAACTTGTTCTCTCGCTCGTGGCACGAACCGACAGCGAAGCCGAGACGTAGCAAGCTACGTCTCTACGAGAGATTCCAAAATGTTTGAACGATTAGACCAAATCGAAAGTCGTTATGAGGAACTGACTCAGGCGCTAGCTTCGCCCAATATTGTCAATGACTCCTCTAAGTACCAGAAGACTGCCAAGGCCCATAGTGAGATTGCTCCCATTGTCGAAAAATACAGGGAGTTCAAGGACCTAAAAAAAGGGATAGCCGAGAGCCGCGCCATGCTCGCCGAAGAAAAAGATCCCGAGATGCGCGCTTACGCGCAGGAAGAACTCAACAAGCTGGAGCCCCGCGTCGCTGCCATCGAAGAAGAGCTGAAAGTCCTGCTGCTGCCCAAGGACCCGAACGACGAGAAAAATATCATTCTGGAAATTCGCGCTGGCACCGGAGGAGATGAAGCCACTCTTTTCGCCGCCGAAATCTTCCGCATGTACACGCGTTACGCCGAAAACCAGCGCTGGAAGGTCGAAATCCTCTCTTCCTCGGAGTCGTCGGCCGGGGGTCTGAAAGAAGTCATCGCCATTATCGAAGGCAAGCGCGTCTTTTCCCAGCTTAAGTACGAAAGCGGCACGCATCGCGTGCAGCGCGTTCCCGCCACCGAGCAGCAAGGACGCGTCCACACCTCCGCCGTCACCGTCGCTGTGCTGCCCGAGGCCGAAGACGTCGATATCAAGATCGAAGCTAAAGACCTGCGCATCGACACCTTCTGTTCCTCCGGTCCCGGCGGCCAGTCCGTGAATACGACGTACTCTGCCGTGCGCATCACGCACATTCCGACGAACACGGTCGTGAGTTGCCAGGACGAGAAATCGCAAATCAAGAACCGCGAAAAAGGCATGCGCGTGCTGCGCTCGCGCCTCTACGAAATCGAAATGGAGAAGCAGCAGCAGGCGCTGGCCAAGGAACGCAAGGCAATGGTGGGCTCCGGCGACCGCAGCGAAAAGATTCGCACTTATAACTTTCCACAAAATCGCGTCACCGACCACCGCATTGGATTCACACTCCACCAGCTCGAACAAGTGATGGACGGCAAGCTCCAGCCGCTGATCGAAGCGCTCACCACGCACTACCAGGCGGAGAAACTGAAGCAGGAAGCGACCACTGCGGTCTGAAGGATTCAAGATTTAGAGATTTATGTGGGGACAGCCGCCCTCGGCTGTCCAGCGGGCGAAGCCCGGCTCCGGCCAAGGAGAAGAATGTGTCCGACCTGCACTCGACCGTCCCGTCAGTTCTCACTGATCGCTACAGTGCGAACGCAGCCCGAGTCCGTGAACTGGCCGCGCCCCTAGCCAACGCCCAGTTCTGGCAAAAGGCATTCGCTTTCGGCAACAGCTTCGGACACCTGGTTCTGCATCTCACCGGCAATTTGAATTACTACATCGGCGCGCAGATCGCGAACACCGGCTACATCCGCGACCGCCCGCGCGAATTCAACGACCCAAACCCTCCATCGAAAGACGAGGCTCTCAGCCACTTCGACGCCGCCGTGGAGATGGTTCTCAAAACCATCGGCGAGCAATCGCCCGAAGATTGGTCGGCGGAGTACTCGGGGGTCGGCACCGATGCCAGAACGCGCCTCGACATTGTCGTCATTTGCGCGGCCCACATCGGCCAGATGATCTATCTGAATCATGAGTGGAAGCGGCAGTCCCAGAACAGATCGAGATGAGACCCAACTTCTCGAATTTGTTTGCCTCTGTGTCTCTGTGTCTCTGTGTCTCTGTGGTGAAATGGTCTTGTGCAACTGAGAGAAGCCCTCGCCGCCGCCATTACCCGCTTGAGCGCGGAACACGTTCCTTCTCCGCGCATGAACGCCGAACTGCTTCTAATGTTCACGCTGGGCTGTGACCGCGCCTACCTCTACGCGCATCCCGAGCGCGAACTCACAGTCGATGAGAAAACTCGTTACGGTGCCGCCCTCGCCGAGCGCACCCAGGGCATTCCCGCACAATACATCACTGGCCACCAGGAATTCTGGGGCATGGATCTCATCGTCACGCCCGCTGTGCTGATCCCGCGTCCCGAGACTGAGCATGTGATCGAGGAAGTGCTGGAATTGCAAAGATCGGCGTCTGGCGTCCAGCGCTCGGCGCCTGAAGGCCGAAAGCCGAATCCTGGATGCCGAATTATCGACGTCGGCACCGGCTCGGGCTGCATCGCGCTGGCTCTGGCCAAAGAGCTGCCCCAAGCCGAAATCCACGCGACCGATATCTCCGCCACCGCACTCGAAGTCGCGCGCGCCAACGCTGCCCGCCATCAACTCGAAAGTCGCATTCAGTTCCGCGCAGCCGACCTGCTTGCCGGGTTCGAGAATAGTTCTTTCGATTTCATCGTCTCCAATCCGCCCTACGTCGGCGAATCGGAAGCAGATGAAGTTCAACTCGAAGTCCGCAAATTCGAGCCGCGCAACGCCGTCTTTGCCGGGCCAACAGGAGTTGAAGTGATCACGCGGCTAATTCCGCAAGCCCATGCCGCGCTCAAGCCCGGCGGGCGGCTGGTCATGGAAATCAGCGGGACGATTGCGGAAGAGGTAAAACGCCTGCTGCGGGACTGGAACGACGTGTTGATCAGGCCGGATCTGCAATCGATCCCGCGCGTGGTACAAGCGCGGAAATAGCGCACCGGAAAGCTCGTTGCGCTACCGCGGAACGGACGCCGGCAAAATCTCTTCCACGTCCACAATGCTCGTAGGATATTTGCCGGTATAACAAGCTGAGCAATAAGAAATTTTATCGCCCTCGCCGCAAGCCTTCTTGAGCCCTTCGAGCGAGAGATAGGCGAGCGAGTCGGCGCGAATATATTCGCGAATCTCTTCGATCGATTTATTGGCGGCGATCAGTTGACTCTTCGAGGGCGTGTCCACACCGTAATAGCAAGGCGAAATCGTAGGTGGACACGAAATGCGCATGTGCACTTCCTTGGCCCCGGCACTGCGAATCATGCGCACGATCTTGCGGCTGGTGGTGCCACGCACAATCGAATCGTCAATCAGCACCACCCGCTTGCCTTCCAGGAGCGAGCGAACCGGATTCAGCTTGAGCTTTACGCCGAAGTCGCGCACGCTCTGGCTCGGTTCGATAAACGTGCGCCCCACATAGTGATTGCGAATCAGCCCAAAGCGAAACGGAATGCCGCTCTCGGCCGCGTAACCGACGGCAGCGGTTACGCCCGAATCCGGCACAGGGACCACAAGGTCGGCCTCCACCGGCGCTTCGCGGGCCAACTGCCGCCCCAACTCTTCGCGGCTGGTCTGTACGGCGCGGCCGAACACCACGCTGTCGGGGCGCGAAAAGTAAACGTGCTCGAAAATGCAACTCGATTGCGGCGCGCCCGTCGAATAAAAACGCGAGCTGATGCCTTCCGGCCCCACCACGACTATCTCGCCGGGCTTCACGTCGCGCTCGTAAGTGGCGCCGATCAGATCGAAGGCGCAGGTCTCCGAGGCGAAGACGATGGTGTCGCACTTCTGGCCATCGAGGGCTGGAATGCGTCCCATGGCGAGCGGACGGAAGCCGCGCGGATCGCGCGCCGCAATGATCCGGTCGGGAGTCATCAACACCAGCGAAAACGCGCCTTCCACGCGCCGCAGCGCGTCCGCAATCGCCTCGGGCAAAGTGTGTTCTCGCGAAAGCGCGATTAGGTGGACGATCACTTCGGTATCGCTGTTCGTTTGAAATATCGATCCCTGGCGCTCCAGGCGGCTGCGAACCTCCATGGCGTTCACCAGATTGCCGTTATGCGCTACCGCAATCGAGCCCTTATTCGATTGCACCAGAATCGGTTGTGCGTTCAAGAGCGCTGAATCGCCGGCAGTCGAGTAGCGCGTATGCCCGATGGCCAGCGTGCCGCGTATTTTCGAGAGCACATCTTCGGTGAAGATGTCAGCGACCGTTCCCATCGCCTTATGCACGCGGGAAGTCAGGCCGTCGGAGGTGACAATACCGGCCGATTCCTGCCCGCGATGCTGCAAAGCGTGAAGCCCCAGGTAAGCGAGCTTCTCAGCCTCGGGGTGAGCGAAGATCGCGACGACACCGCACTCGTCGTGGAATTTGTCGGAAGTCAGCATTTAGCAGTTAGCCCTTAGCTCTTGCTTTGAGTTCGTCAATCCGCCGCTACCAATTCCGGATCAGTCCGCAAAATAGACTCCAGCGCAGATTCGTAAGCGTGATCCAAGTCCGCAACCGCCGCGGACACAAACACCTTCCCATCTAAAGAAATTTCCAGCCGATCCTGAATCGTCTCCCCCAAAACCTCCGCGGTGATTTCGTGGTCCTCTGCAATCTGTTGGATTCGCGGAACGTTAGCCGGGTCGCAGGAGAGCAGGATGCGGCTCGCATCTTCACCAAACAGCACAAACTCAGCGGGAAGTCCCTGCGAGGGAAGATTCACCCGCGCACCAACCCTCTTCGCAAACGCTTTTTCTGCCAGCGCGACTGCCAATCCACCATCCGAGCAGTCATGCACCGAATCCACCAAGCCCTGCTGAATCAACTCGACGACCGCCTTCTGCAGCGCAGCCTCTTTCTCCAAATCGAGTTCCGGAGGATATCCCCACAGCGCTCCTAGAATTTCTTTGGCATATTCCGACGACCCGAACTCACTCTCCACATCGGTGATATCGGCTGCTTCGCCCGCGCGCAATAGCACGATCGTGCGGCCCGCGGAGGCGAAATGCATCTTCGCGGTCTTGCGCACGTCGTCGAGAATCCCCACCACTCCAAGCACCGGCGTGGGATAAATCCCTTCGCCCAGCGTCTCGTTGTAGAAGCTCACATTCCCACCGGTGATTGGAATCTCAAGTTCCTCGCAGGCTTTGGTGATGCCATCGATGGTTTGCGAGAACTGCCACATGATGTGCGGCTTCTCGGGATTGCCGAAGTTGAGACAGTTGGTCGCGCCCACGGGAGTTGCTCCCGAGCATGCCACTTTGCGCGCGGCCTCGGCAACCGCATGCATCGCGCCCAACCGCGGATCGAGATAACACCAGCGACCGTTGCCATCGAGCGCCATTGCGAGCCCGCGCTGGGGGACATCTTCAGATAATCCATCTTCAGATAATCCCGCATTCGGATTCTTGATGCGAATCACGCCCGCGTCTCCCGCACCCGGAGCTTCGACCGTGTTGGTTTGCACCATGTGATCGTATTGCTGCCAAACCCAGCGTTTGCCGCAAATGTTTGGGCTGGCGAGAAGCTGCTTCAGGCTCCGCGTGAAGTCATTGTCGCTGCTGAACTTAATGTGCTCCGGCATTTCGCGCGGCACTGGAGGTTCCCAGCGCGCCAGCGGACGTTGGTACACGGGCGCGTCGTCGGTGAGGGCCTGATTCGGAATCTCAGCCGCGACTTCTCCGTGCTGGAGCACGCGCAACTTGCTTTCGGTTGTGACCCTGCCAACTTCGACCGCATCGAGTCCCCATTTTTCAAAGACACGAAAGACTTCCTGCTCCCGGCCTTTCTGGGCGACGAGCAGCATGCGTTCCTGCGATTCGCTCAGCAGGATTTCGTACGGAGTCATGCCGGTTTCGCGCTGTGGGACACGGTCAAGCTCGATTTCGATGCCCACGCCGCCGCGAGCGCCCATCTCGCAGGTCGAGCAAGTGAGTCCGGCCGCGCCCATATCCTGAATGCCGACAATCGCTCCCGTCTGCATCGCTTCGAGGCAAGCCTCAAGCAGCAACTTCTCCAGAAACGGATCGCCTACCTGCACGTTCGGGCGCTTGGCTTCCGAAGCCTCGCTGAATTCCTCACTGGCCATGGTTGCGCCGTGAATGCCGTCGCGTCCGGTTTTGGCGCCAACGTAGATCACCGGATTGCCTTCTCCGGCGGCGCGCGCGTAGAAGATCTCGTCTTTGCGCACCAATCCCATGGCGAATGCGTTCACCAGCGGATTGCCAGAGTAGCACGGCTCGAACTTGGTCTCGCCGCCCAGGTTGGGGACGCCGAAGCAATTCCCGTAGGAGGCGACGCCGCTGACCACGCCTTCGAGGATGGAGTGGTTGCGGTGGATATCTTTCTGCGCGCCTACACGTATCGGACCGAACCTTAGGGAATCCATCACCGCGACCGGTCTGGCGCCCATCGTGAAGATATCGCGCAAGATTCCGCCGACGCCGGTGGTTGCGCCCTGAAACGGCTCGATGAACGATGGATGATTGTGCGACTCGATCTTGAAAGCGCAGGCCCAGCCGTCGCCGATGTCGATGATCCCGGCGTTCTCTCCGGGCCCTTGCAGCACGCGCTTGCTGCGCGTGGGCAAGCGTTTCAGGTGCACGCGCGACGATTTGTAGGAACAATGCTCGCTCCACATCACACTGAAGATGCCAAGTTCAGTAAGTGTGGGCTCGCGGTCACCAAGAAGCTGCTTGACCCTTTCGTATTCGTCAACCGTGAGGCCGTGCTGCCGGAGCGTCTCCGGAGAAAAGGCAGGAGTCATGGACGTGGTCATGGGGAAGTTCTATTGTCGCATTTAGCGGGGCGGGTGGGTAGAGCCAATCACCTTTTGTCGACGGGAGTCTTCCGACACAAAACCGTTGGGATCAGTTCCTGAACTGCAGCGCTAACAAGGCAAACGCGGTGGCCGTCTTCTGGTCTGCGCCCCAAGGGGCACCCACGGATCTCCGCAAGCTATCGACTTGCTTACGCAGTCCTGCTTCCTTCAAGCCCCAGGCGGAAGCGGCATTGAGCCAAACGTCCCGCTCACGAAGAGAAACCACAGCCAGCCCGCAACTCTTGCAAGCGGAAGCGACCGCCTGCTGGAACAAGGCACCCTCCGCAGTGTGGATCATCGGATGGGAACCAAGAATCGCGGAGAGATCCTTGGGAACAGGCCTCGAACCCGACGAAAGTCCAGCCGCCTTGACTGCATGATCGAGAGATACGAGTCGGTTGAGAACATCTCTTACGGCGATTCGGGCTGCTTCTTGAGACGCCTCCTCGGCCCGCAAGACCAGCGCTGCGGCTTGAGATTCGGGCAACTCCGAGGCGACGTGGTAAACAAAACGGGGAACAGAATCGCCCGGCGGCAACAACTCGATGCGGCGACGGAGCAACACCTCGAGTCTGCCGGGCTTCCCGGCAACGGCAAGCAAAGCTGCCCAACCCGTATGCAGCCTGAATCCGAGAGCGGCGTGGATGGCCATGCTTTGTGGAAGAGTAAAAGCAGGCCAGGCGAATGCGCAAGCCGGGTAAACGAGATCAGGAGAAGACCCATCTTTAATAGCTTATCTGCAAGCTATTGAAAAACGAGAGCGGCGCAAATGGCGGATGCCTTCGGGCCCAGCGATGTTCTTTGTTTTCATCACGCGATCCGCAACTTGTTGAAAACAGGCGCAGGGCTCACGGACTCAGCTGGCTAAATCACGCGGGTGGGGCGCATGCAGGATGCCTCTGGAACGCACAGAAATGGCTCCTGAACGCATCCGTCCTCTCCGGTGACACCAAGGAGTCGTCCACCGATCCGGCGCGCCTTAAATCGCCTCTAACGAGAAATTCTCTGCAAGTCGTTGAAAAACTCCGTAAGTCGTTGACAATATCGCCAAGCTATTGCAATTAATGGAGGAACCCTCCGACATTCGTCGCGCAATGGTTTTGATTTCCGGGTCTTTCTCAAAAGGCGTCATCCCGCCCCGCCTGAAAAGCGGCTACGCTCGGGATGACGCCAACACAGATTGCACGACTGTAGCTAGTCTGTCCGAGCGTTAGCCTGTTTCCAGATAAGATGAACGTCCAGATGAAATCCATCATCGTAGGAACGGCGGGACACATCGACCACGGGAAGACGGCGCTGGTGAAAGCGTTAACCGGGATCGACGCGGATCGGCTCGAGGAAGAGAAGCGGCGTGGCATCACCATTGACCTTGGCTTCGCCCACATGGACTTGCCCTCGCCCGCGGGCGAGACTTTGCGCCTGGGCTTCGTCGATGTTCCGGGGCACGAGCGTTTCGTCCGCAATATGCTGGCTGGCGTGGGCGGGATTGACCTGGTGCTGCTGGTGATCGCGGCGGATGAAGCGATCAAGCCGCAGACGCGGGAGCATTTTGACATCCTGCAACTGCTTGGGGTGCAGCGCGGCATTACTGTGTTGACTAAATCCGATGCGGTGGATGCCGAGACGCTCGAAGTGGTGAGACTGGAAGTGGAAGAATTTGTGCGCGGCAAGTTCCTGGGAACCTCGAAATCTCCAATCGTCGCCGTGAGTTCTTTGACCGGTGCTGGATTGGAAGATCTGAAGCGGGCGATAGCCGTGGCTTCGGCCGAAGTGCAGCCGCGAGATTCGCACGCGATCGCCCGGTTGCCGATCGATCGGGTTTTCATCATGAAGGGGTTCGGCACAGTCGTGACGGGAACGCTGTTGGCCGGCACGATTCGCCGCGAGGACGAGATCGAAGTTTTCCCGATGGGGCGGCGAGTGCGCGTGCGCGGCGTGCAGGTTCACGGGCAATCCGCGGAGGCCGCGGTTGCTGGTCAGAGGACCGCCTTAAACCTGGCGGGAGTGAGCACAGAAGACTTGTCGCGAGGCATGACCCTGGCGCCTCCGGCCACGTTCGAGGCAACACGGCGTGCGGACGTGCGGTTGCGCCTCTTGCCTTCGGCGCCGCGTGCTCTGAAAGACCGCGCGCGAGTGCATTTTCATTCATACACGATGGAGGCTGTGGCGGAGGTTGTGCTGCTTGAGACGAAGCAAATCGCGCCTGCCGAAGAGGCGTTTGCGCGGCTGAAGCTGCCGGAAAAGGCGCTGCTTCTGCCCGGAGACCGGTTTATCATTCGGCAATTTTCCCCGGTGGTGACGATTGGCGGCGGAGTTGTGCTGGACGCGGCTCCGATTCCACGGATGCCGGGACACCGCGACTTCCTGAAGACTCTGGCAGGCGGAGATCCAGAGGCGATCGTGAGAGCGCGGATTGCCCGGAGGCATCGTCAAGGAATGCCGATGTCTCGACTCGTGGCCGAAACCGGTTGGGCGAGGAACGTAATCGAATCACGACTAGCTCAAGCGTTGCGGACGGGCGTCGTGGTGCGGGCTGGCGAGCGATTCCTGGATGCGCCTGCGCTGGAAATGTTGAAGTCCCACATCGTCACCGCCGCCGGGGATTTTCACAAGAAGAATCCTCTTGTGGGCGGAATCAGCAAGGAAGAGTTGCGGGCGCAAGTGGATGCGATTCCGGAAGTGTTCGAGACGGCTGCCGCCATGCTGGCCGGGGGAAAGAAGCTCGAGGTGATCGGAGACCTGGTGCGGTTGCCGGGTGGTGGAGTGGCCATGAAAGATGATGAGGCCGAATCGAAGAAGAAAATCGAGGACGCGTTTGCCTCGGCCGGATTGAAGGTTCCAGCGCTCCAGGAAGTGATTGCGGGGCTGAAGGTGGACAAGGTGCGGGCGCACAAGATTGTGACTTTGCTGCTGCGCGACAAGATCCTGATCAAGGTCTCCGACGAACTGGTTTTTCATCGCAACGCGCTGGAGGCATTGCGGCGGCAGATGACGGCCTACAAAGCGAAGTCGGTGAAGATTGACGTCGCGTCGTTTAAGGAGATGACCGGTGTGACCCGCAAGTATGCGATCCCTCTGCTGGAATATCTGGATCGCGAGCGGGTGACGAGGCGCCTTGGAGATGTGCGCGAGATCTTGTAACTGCACCTTCTTCAGCCACGGATTAGCACGGATCAACACGGATAGAACAAAATTCTGGGTTTATCCGTGAAAATCCGCGAGAATCCGTGGAGTCGAAGGACCTAAAGGCGCTGGACGCGATCCTCGACGAGGCTTTCGTCTACGTTGACGCGGACGGCCGGCTGCTGACAAAGGTGGAAGTGTTGGCGGACGTAAAGGCCGCCCATGGGCTCCAAGTTTCATCCGCCTCGATGGCGGTGCACCTGCATGGTGACACGGCGGTGGTTACCGGAATTTACAAAATAACTGGCGTGGAGCGCGGAAAGCCGTTTGTGCGACGAGAGCGTTTCGTAGATACCTGGTGGTACAAGAACGGGTTGTGGGTTTCGATTGCAAGCCTGACAACGCCGCTCGCGTCGTGAGGCCAAAGCGTGGGACTTGCCTTTTTCCGATGTCTGGCGACAGGCGGCGAATCCAATGAAAACAACAGGCCTGTTATTCATTCTGGTCTGCGCGACGTCGCTGTCCGTTCCCGCACAAACCGCCCTTGAGAATGACGATGCGCAGACAGTTCGTAGCCTGGAGCATGCATGGTTTGAGGCACAATCACACAACGACAATAGGGCGCTGGACCTGATCTTCGATAATGCTCCGGTGTACGTGGAATATGGGAGTTTGATATCGAAGGGAGATTACCTGTTGCGCGTAAAGTCGGCAAAGCCACAGCTGGAACAAATCGTAATGGAAGCCCTGACGGTGCACACGTTTGGAGGCACCGCCATCGCGGTTGGGACCTACCGGGAACCAGCAGAGAAAGATGCGAAGTCATTGCTGATGCGCTGGCGCTTTGTTGATACATGGGTGTACGAAAAGGGGCGTTGGATGCTGGTCGCGGCGGCGGCCGCACCCCTATCGAAATAGCCTTTTGCCTAGAGAGCGAGTCACGTCGATCCGCTACTGATGTATTCTTCTCTCCTGATGATCCAGATTCGTACTGCGACGGCTGAGGATGGGGCGCTGCTGCGGCTCTTTATCCGCGATGCACGGCGGAGATCAGTGGAGAAGGCACGGTGAGCGCCCGGGTACACATTGTCGGAGCGGGGTTGGCCGGAGCGGAGGCGGCGTGGCAGTGTGCGCGTCGAGGCGTGGCAGTGGAGTTGTTTGAGATGCGGCCGGTGCGGTCGACGCCGGCGCACCAGACGGGGGACTTTGCGGAGTTAGTGTGCTCGAACTCGCTGAAGTCAGACAGCGAGAACACGGCTCCTTGGTTGCTGAAGGAAGAAATGCGGCGTGCGGGGTCGCTGCTGTTGCAGATTGCGCGGGAGTGTGCGGTTCCAGCGGGGCATGCGCTGGCAGTGGATCGAGTCGCGTTTGCGGCGAAGGTGACGGAGGCGATTTCGCGGGAGCCGCGGATCACGGTGCAGCGGGAAGAGGTGACTGCGATTGAGGAGGCGGGGACAGCCATCACTATCGTCGCTACCGGGCCTTTGACTTCAGAGGCGCTGGCGGGGGAGATTGCGAGGTTGAGTGCAGGAGTGGAAGGGACAAACCCTGAGCGGGCGAGTCGCCTACTCCCACACGGGCATGACGCGATTCCAAATCCACATTTGTACTTCTATGATTCGATCAGTCCGATTGTGGAGGCGGATTCGATTGACATGTCGCGCGTGTACATGGCGGCGCGCTATGACAAGGGATCGGCGGATTACATCAACTGTCCCATGACGCGGGACGATTACGATCGGTTCTATGACGCGCTTTTGGCCGCGCAGTCGGTCGAGGAGCGCGATTGGGAGAAGTTGAACTACTTCGAAAGTTGCCTACCGATTGAGGAGATCGCGCGGCGCGGGCGCGACACGCTGCGTTTCGGGCCAATGAAGCCGGTGGGGCTGAACGATCCGCGAACCGGGCGAATGCCGTATGCGGTGGTGCAGTTGCGGCAGGAAAATCTGCGGGCGGATTCCTACAACTTGGTAGGCTTCCAGAATCATTTGAAGTTTGGCGAGCAGGCGCGGGTGTTGCGCCTGATTCCGGGCCTGGAGAATGCGCGCTTCCTGCGCTACGGACAAATTCATCGCAATACCTACATCAATGCGCCAGCATTGTTACGGGAGACGCTGCAGATGAAAGCGCATCCGCGAGTTTTGTTTGCCGGACAGATTTGTGGCGTGGAAGGCTATGTGGAATCGATTGCCACGGGATTGATGGCGGGACTGCATGCAGCGGCGCTGGCGCTCGGCGACGAGGCTGTTCCTCCACCGCGGGCTTCCGCCTTTGGATCGCTGACGAATTATGTGACCCATGCGGACGCGAAAAACTTCCAGCCGGCGAACATCACCTTTGATCTTTTGCCGGCCTTGGAGAAGAAAATCCGCGACCGGAAGCAGCGGCACCGGTTGCAGTGTGAGTTGGCATTGAAGCAATTTGACGAGTGGATGGAAGTCGCCGGGGCGCTTACTGCGGGTAGACCTTGAATCGCTGAGGACACCGAGAACGGCCAGGGGGATCGCGGAGACGGGCCCTCGGCGGACCATCTGGGTGCGGCCATTTTTCTGCAACAATACTCCCCTTCCTTACGTATCCACATACCAAGTGGCAAACCGGAGCGGCAGGCTTACTTTCCTGAGCCGGTCGCGTCCAACCAACTGAAGAGCTTATGACCCTGCGAGATCTTTTCCACGATGTGTTGCGGACGTTGTGGGCGCATAAGCTGCGTGCGTTCCTCACCATGTTTGGCATCGCCTGGGGGATCGTTTCGATCGTGCTGATGGTGGCGGCGGGCGAGGGCTTGCGCAAAGGACAGGAGGAGCAGGCCAAGAACCTGGGCAAGGACATAATGATTGTCTTCCACGGACGGACCAGCCTGCAGGCGGGCGGAACGCACGCCGGGCGGCAGGTGCACTGGGAGGATGAAGATTTACCCGTGGTGCAGGCGGAAAGTCCGGACTGTCAATACGCTATTCCTGAGTTGGAGCAGGACACGGTGCGGGCGCACAGTAACTTCAACAATGCCGCGTTCACGGTGACTGGATCGCATCCGCAGTTTGCTTACATTCGCAGTCTTGACGTCGGCCAGGGCCGCTTCTATGACTGGGACGACATGCGCGAGGCGCGACGTGTCGCATTTTTGGGATCGGATGCCGCCAAACAACTGTTCCCCGGCCGGAATCCGGTGGGAGACAACGTCTATCTGAATGATTTCCCCTTCGTTGTGATCGGGGTGATGGCGAAGAAGAAACAGGATTCCAGTTACGACGGCTGGGACGTCAACAAGATCTTCATTCCGTTTTCCGCCATGCGGCGCGACTTTCCCGACAAGCCTCCGGCAACGCCCACTACTTTCGATCAACTCCTGGTAACGCCGAAGTCGGTGGAGCAGCATGAGGCCTGCAAACACGAAGTGCGCGTGGCTCTGGCACGCATGCATCGCTATGACCCGAGCGATAAGGAGGCTTGCCCCATCTGGGACACGGTGCAGGAAGCGCAAGCCTTCAAGACGATGACGGACAGCATGAAGTATTTTCTGGGCGCGGTGGGAATCGTAACGCTATTACTGGGCGGCATCGGCGTTATGAATGTGATGCTGGTGGCGGTGCGCGAGCGGACGCGGGAAATTGGCGTCCGCAAAGCGCTGGGCGCCCCGGCGGCCACGATTCTGCGGCAGTTTTTCGTGGAGGCGCTGATCATCGCCTTTCTGAGCGGTGCGATTGGGCTGGGAGTTGCATTCGGATTTTGCGCGCTGGTGAACCTGCTTCCCATGCCGGATTTCTTTGCGGGACTACTTCCGGACTGGACCTCGGGACTGGTCGCCGCGGGCTTGCTGGGTACGATTGCGGTAGCGGCCGCGCTGTATCCGGCACGCAGGGCGGCGTCGATTGATCCGATCGAGGCGCTGCGGTATGAGGCGGGAGGGTAAGGAAAATTTGGTAATTTCGTAATTTTGTAATTTGGTAATTTCAAACCTGTGCACGAAGATTTTCAAATTACAAAATTACCAAATTACCCAATTACCAAATTTGTTCATGCTCATCGAAATCATTCTCGAGGCCTGGATCGCGCTGAAGCGAAACCTGACGCGCAGCTTCCTCACGATGCTTGGAATCGTGTGGGGGATTGCTACGGTGACGCTGCTGATCGCGTATGGCAGCAGCTTCCGCGGCGTGCTGGTGCACGGGTTCGACGCCTTCGGCAAGAGCGTGGTGATTTGCTGGCCGCAGCAAACCAGCGAGCAGCCGGGCGGACAGCGCGCCGGGAAGAAAGTCGTCATCGAGCAAGCCGACGTGGATATGGTGAAGGCCACTGCCCCCCTGGTCCGGCATGTGTGCCGCGAAACGGTGAACCGGCCGGGTATCGCCTATGGGGACCGCATGGTGGGGACGGCGGCAGTTCGGGGTGTTTGCCCTGAGTATGGTGAGATGCGGAATGAAGTGCCCTCCCAGGGCCGATGGATCGATGCGGCGGACGAGCTGGAGCGGCGGCGAGTGATCTTCCTGGGCGGCCGCATCAAAGAGCAACTTTTCAGCGGGCGGCCGGCGATTGGCGAGACTGTGGAAGTGGGCGGTGTGCGCTTCACCGTCATTGGAGTGATGGCGCGGAAGATTCAGCTCAGCAATTATTTCTCGAGCGATGATGACTCGGCATGGATTCCCTACTCAACCGCCGGCGATCTGTGGAACACCCGCTATGCCGCAGTGTTGCTTTTTCAGCCCATCGCGCCGCAGTTTGAGAAGAAGGCAATGGTGCAGGTGCTGGCGGCGGTGGCAACACGACAGGGCTTTTCACCGACCGATCCGAAAGCGTTCCTGATGTTCGGCCGGGATGAATTCCGTCCAGTCATCGACGCACTGACCATTGGTCTGCAAGTATTGCTCGCTTTCGTGGGAACGCTGACGCTGGGGATCGGCGGCGTGGGCGTGATGAACATCATGCTGGTCTCAGTGGACGAACGTATTCGCGAGATCGGGCTGCGCCGGGCGCTGGGCGCGCGCAAGCGGCACATCAAGCTGCAATTCCTGGCGGAGACGTTATTGATTATGGTGCTGGGCGGCGCGATCGGCGTGCTGCTTTCCTATGTCATCGCCTGGGCGGTGGGTACGCTGCCGATGATGGGTCCCCTGTTTGAAGACGAATCCGGGCAGGGCGATATTCACCTGCGGATTTCAATGATGACGGTTGTGATCTCGAGCGCGGTATTGCTGGTGGTGGGCGTAATCAGCGGCATGGTTCCGGCCATGCGGGCGTCGAAACTGGACCCCGTGGAAGCGCTGCGCTATGAATAGAGCGGTTGAACCTTTTCACTTCTGCATTCAGCATTTCTCTCCCTTGCGCCTCTGTCTTGCGAATTGATTTGATCCGCAACGGCATTCGCAGTACATTTTCTGCTAACTCATTTCGCAGCCGAGGTGCGTTTTGCCATTCTCCGCCGTCGACGCAATTTCTCCCGCCTTTGAGCATACAAAGCGGCAGCTCTTCCAACCCTTTCGCATAGGCCAGTGGACGCGGCTGGCCCTGGTGGGATTGCTGGCCGGGGAACTCAGCTCCGGCGGATTTAAGGTGCCCAACTTCTCCAGCTTCAACCTTCCGCGGCGCCCCGGAACGGAGCACTTTCTGGCTCCAGGTTTCGACTTCGGGGGGATGGACCCCATGCTGCTCGCCGGATTGATTGCAGTGCTGGTGGTTGCTGCGTTCGTGCTGGGCATTCTGCTGATGTATATAAGCAGCGTCATGCGCTTCATTTTGTTCGACAGCGTGCTGGCGAAGGAATGCCACATTCGCCGGGGATGGAGCCGGCGTCAAGCTCCAGGATTGCGCTATTTCCTTTGGAAGCTGCTTTATACGCTGGCGACGTTCGGCGTGCTCATCGTCCTGATAGGAATTCCGCTGGGCTTTGCCTTCGCGGTGGGATGGCTCAACGATCCAAAGCAGCATGTGGTTCCACTGGTGCTGGGCGGTATCGCACTGTTTTTCGTGCTCGTGATTTTCCTCATCGCGATGTCCGTGATTTATGTCCTGACCAAGGACTTCGTCGTGCCGCAAATGGCCCTGGAAGAGATTGGGGCGATGGAAGGCTGGAGCCGGCTTTGGGCGATGATGAAAGCCGAGAAGGGCAGCTATGCGGGCTATGTGGGAATGAAGATCGTGCTGGCGATCGGGGCGTCGATTATCCTCGGCATTGTAGGATTCATTCTCGCCTTAATCATTTTGATTCCAGCCGTGGGAGTGGCGGTCGCCGCCGTGCTGGGCGGGAAAGCGGCAGGGCTGGGCTGGACGGTCGCGACGATCACACTGGCCGTGGTCGCCGTATGCGGGGTGCTGGCCGTTTTTCTTTTTGTGACGGCGCTGATCTCCGTGCCTGCGATCATATTCTTTCCCGCATACTCCATTTATTTCTTCGCCGCGCGTTATCCGGCGCTGAGCGCTGTGCTCTACCCCGCGCCGCCGGCTCCGGCTGCGCCTCAGATTCCACCGGGCACGCCTCCTCCGTATGAGCCTCCGCCGTTACCGCCCACACCCTCGCCGATCGGATAGGGCGAAGGCGGTTCACTGTGCCGGATTCTTCAGCTCGGCGTCGCGTCCATGCGGCCATGAAAAGCGGCGGCCGATAATGCATTTCACGATCAAGTGATCGGTGGAACGCGTAGCGCCGACACCAACGCCGAAGTTGAACTCCCACTGCGGACCGAAGTCGACGTCGATCGAAGGAAAGAACTGCTGCTGCTGATCTCTGAGTGCGTCGAAGCCGGTGAGTGAGCCATAGGACGCATAGTATTCCAGCCCCCCCGCAATCTTCTTAGTGAAGTCGTAGCTGACCTTCACGTTGGGCGAGAACTCCACGCCCTTGTTCACGCTTTGGCCGTGCCAGGAGCGGTCGAGCGCGGGATTGAACGACAAATACCACCGGCCGATTTTCTTGTCGATGATGGGGCGAATTTCCCAGGTCCAGGTATCGGGAGAAAAAGCGGCGCGCTGGTAGCCAATCTCGTTCGACAGACTCACGCCCACGGGCCAATGCCATTTCTCCGGAATGCGCACGCGCGGGCGGATGTGGTCGCCCACCCACTGCCATCCACCGTCCGATTGAATGCTGGTAAAGACGTAAAAGCCAACTTCTGCCCAGTCGTTGATTCCCTGCGTGATTTCAAGGGTCTCGTGCTCGGCGTGGTTGGAGGGGAGCACTCCGTCTTCGACGGTCTTGCTGCCTTCTACCGTGAAATTGGAGTGGATTTCAAACATGGTGGAGCGGGGAGCGACCGTTTCGGAACCATAGACCTGAATTTCATAGTTGTCTTGCGCGTCGGCAATCGGGACGAGAGCCCACGCAAAGAAAATAGCGGCAAGAAAGGCAAGGATGGCAGGGCGAGCCGTACGCGCCATGTCTAAGTATATCGTCCGCGCACGCACTTATCATCGGTGCAGGGAACTCTCGTGCTGCTGCGGGTGTCTGATGTTGCAGACGCGCGTGCAAAAGAAAAGCCGAGGAGCGTTCTGATGTCGTTCTCAATGGGCGGAGGTGCGCGCGGACCCGAGATTAACGTCACGCCGCTGATCGATGTGCTGTTGACCCTGATCATTGTCTTCATGGTCGTGGTGTCGATGGACAAGGAGCAGGGAGAGACAACGCAGATTCCGCAGCCAGATCAGAAGCCGACGGAAAACATTTCACAGCCACGCACGGTGGTCATTCAGGTGGTGTCGACGAAGGAAGACCAGCCGCCGACGGTGAAGATCAATCAGGACGAGGTGCGGTGGGAGGATCTGGAACAGCGGCTCGCGGAAATCTATTTGAAGCGCGCGGAGAAAGTTGTGTTCGTGCGCGGCGATGCTGATGTTGACTTCCAGTACGTGGCCGAGGTGATCGACGTGGCGCATCACGCCGGCGTCGAGCGCGTGGGGTTGCTGACGATGGATCGGGTCGTGGCGGGAGAGTAGACGACTGCCGGGCTTAATTCCTCGCGCGATTCTTAATCCAAATCGGCGTTCCTAGGAAGCCGAAGGCCTTCCGGATCTGATTCTCCAGGAATCGCTGGTAGGAGAAGTGCAACTTCACTGCGCGGTTGGTGAAGAGCACGAATGTCGGCGGAGCCACCGAGGCCTGCGTCATGTAGAGAATTTTTACGCGCGAGCGCATGGGGACTGAGGCGCGCTCGAAATCCACGGTCTCGATGAAGCGGTTCATGGCTGACGTGGAGATACGCTTGCGCCGCTCGGTGGCAACCTGTTCGAGCAGCGGGAAAATTCTCTCCGTACCTTTGCCGTTTTGGGCTGAGATAAAAACGATGGGAGCGTAGTTCAGGAACTTGAGATCGTCGCGCAGGCGCTCTTCGTAGGCGTCGCGATCGCCCGGGCGCTTGCTCTCGCGCATGCGCATGGCTTTTGACGGCCTGCCGGGTTGCTGCGCGCCGCCGGTGACGAGATCCCATTTGTTCACGACGATGATCATCGAGCGTCCGCTCTCATGAGCGTAGCCGGCGATGGCGGCGTCGAGCTGGCTGACGCCTTCGGTCGCGTCGATGACGAGCAACGCAATGTCGGCGCCTTCGAGATGCTTCCTCGCCATCACCACCGAAAGTTTCTCCGCCATCAGGTGAGTCTTGCCTTTGCGGCGAATTCCGGCGGTATCGATGAAGCGGAAGCGGCGGCCATCGCGCTCCACAATTTCATCGACTGCGTCGCGCGTGGTGCCGGGGATGGGCGACACGATGGCGCGATCGGAAGCGGTGAGGCAATTCAGTAGCGTGGACTTGCCCACGTTAGGATGGCCGATGATGGCGACCTTGGTTTCGTAGACAGGCTCGGGTTCTGTTGCTAATTCGTCGTCTGCTTGAAACGGTTTTTCCCGTGTTTCCTCTGCTTCCCCTGTGGTTATGTCTTTGGCCGGCGGCGGCAGGATTTCGAAGACAGCATCCAGCAGATCGTCGATCCCGCGGCCGTGTTCGGCGGAGATGGGGAACATCTGTTTGATACCGAGACGATGGAATTCGTCAACAATGTGCGCTTGCTTTTCGGTGTCGGCTTTGTTGACTGCCAGGAAGAGCGGGCGATTTGTCTTGCGCAACAAGCGAACCAATTCAAGGTCGGGGCCGGCGATCGCGGCGCGGCCGTCGACCACCATGACGATCGCCGCGGCTTCATCGAATGCAACTCGAGCCTGGCGGAAGATTTCCGAGGGGATGAAATCCTTGTCCTCCGGAATAATCCCGCCGGTGTCGATGATGCGGATTTGGCGACCGCGCCACTCGGCATCTCCGTAGAGGCGGTCGCGGGTGATGCCGGGCTCGTCGCCTACGATGGCGCGGCGCGAACCTACGATTCGGTTGAACAGCGTGGACTTGCCTACGTTGGGGCGTCCCACGATGGCGAGTGTAGGGACGCCGGCTGCTGTGGTGGCGAGAGTGCTGGTCGAGTTGTAAGTGGGTTGAGTCAATGGGTCGAATCGAAATGCGCGGTAACCGGTGCTGATCGCCCGGAACCCTTATTATAGAGACTCCCGTGGCTCTAGGTTCCCAACCCGTGTCTCCTGCAACGCCGAGTCGCTCCGCGACCGGCGGCGGGGACGCGTCTCTTTACCAATTCTTCGCTCCAGGCGGAGTGCTGGCGCGCACGCATCCCGCGTATGAATTCCGGCGCGGGCAGTTGCAGATGGCGCAGGCGGTCGAGCAGGCGCTCGAAGAAAAGCGGCATTTGATTGTGGAAGCCGGCACCGGCACGGGAAAAACGCTGGCGTATTTGATGCCGGTGATCCGCTCGGGCAAGCGCGTCATCATCTCGACGGGCACGAAGAATCTGCAGGAACAACTTTTCTACAAAGACATCCCTTTTCTCGAGCGGGCGTTGTTTGGAGAACCGGCTTCCGTCGGCGAAAGCTCGAACCGGAGGCTTTCGGTCTGTTACATGAAAGGCCGCAACAATTATTTGTGCCGCAAAAAGCTTTACGACCTTACTGATCAGCCGGTGCTTAGCGGGTTGGAGGAGATTGAGCAATATCGCGCGATTGCCGCGTGGGAGAAGACGACCGCGACCGGCGACCGGGCGGAACTGGCCGAGCTTCCCGAAACCAGCGCACTCTGGCACAAACTGGATGCGCGGTCGGAAACGTGCATCGGGCAGAAGTGCAGCGAGTGGGAGCGGTGCTTCATCACCGAGATGCGCCGGCGCGGGATGGAGAGTGACATTATTATCGTCAATCATCATTTATTCTTCGCCGATCTCGCCATCAAGCTGCAGGCCGAGGGCGCACCCGACGCGGGGATTCTGCCGGAAGCGGCGGCGGTGATTTTCGATGAAGCGCACGAACTGGAGGATGTGGCGGGGAACTACTTCGGAATCTCGGTGAGCAACCTGCGAGTGGAAGATCTGGCGCGGGATGTCGAGGCGTCATTGCAGCATAACCGGATGCTCTGGGCATCGCTCTCAGGAGCGCTGGGAAGCTTGCGGGAGAGGTCGCAATTCTTCTTCTCGCTGTTGCCGCCCGGGGATGGACGTTTCGCGTTCGACACGCGGCGCGAGTTTCTCGAAGAGAACGGAGACGAGTTCCTCGCCTTCAATCAAGCGCTGATGCGGCTGGCGGGCGAACTCGAAGGCCTGCCACAGAAGCCGGAGGAGATTTTCAACTTCGTCAGGCGGACCCAGGAAATCCAGGTACAACTGGGCTTCGCCATGGAGTCCGACGATCGCAACACGGTGTTCTGGATTGAGCGGAGAGGTGGTGGAAGAACGAACTCACCACAGAGACGCAGAGGCACAGAAAAAGCCGGTGAAACGTCTCAGGGCTATCGTGGCGGAAGGCAGAATGTTTTCTTGCAAGCTACTCCAATCGACGTGGGCCCGATCCTGCGTGAGTGCCTGTGGTCGAAGCTGGAATGTGCGGTGCTGACCTCGGCAACGCTCGCGGTCGGCGGAGGATTCGAGTACATCCGGCAGCGGCTGGGGTTGGAGCATTCGCGCGAGTCGGTGCTGCCTTCACACTTCGACTACGAAAATCAGGCGCTGTTTTATGTGCCTCCCGACCTGCCCGATGCGCGCACACCGCAGTTTACGGCGCTGGCGACGGAGCGCATTCGCAAGCTCCTGGAAATCACGCGCGGCCGCGCCTTCGTGCTCTTCACCAGCTACGCGCAGATGAATGACATTTACCAGCGACTGCTGGGCGAGATGGAGTTCCCCATGCTGCGGCAGGGCGATGCGCCGAAGAGCGCGCTGCTCGAGGAATTCCGGCTGACGCCGAATGCAGTTCTGTTTGCGACTTCGTCGTTCTGGCAGGGCGTGGACGTGCAGGGCGAACAGTTGAGCTGCGTGATCATTGATCGCCTGCCATTCGCGGTGCCGAGCGACCCGGTCGTGGCCGCCCGGGTGAAAGCGATTGATGCCGACGGCGGCAACGCGTTCTTTCAGTATCAGGTACCGGCCGCGGTGATCACGCTCAAGCAAGGTTTCGGGCGGCTCATCCGCTCGCTGCACGACCGTGGCCTGCTCGTGCTGCTCGATAATCGAATCTTGAAAAAGCAGTATGGGCGGGTGTTTATCGAGAGCCTGCCGAATTACAAGAAGACTACCGAGATGCGGGTGGTCGAGGAGTTTTTCGGAGTGCAGGACTAGTCTAGCGTGAACTCAATCACACGCAGCCTGCCGCGGCTGCGCTCACACATACTCTCGCTCCGCCCGCCGAATCTCCCGATAGCGTTCGAACACTTTCCTCTGGCTTTCCAGCCCCAGCGCCGAGCGGATGGAGCTTCCGCGGAAAGTGTGGCCCAGCATTTTCCACCCCGTCGTCAGCACAAACTTAGGATCATGCTTCAGCGCGACAGGCATGTGGTGAACCTTCATCCAGCGCTCGGCCTTCCAGCGCATAAATTCGACTTCTTCTGCGGCTAAATGCTCCGTGCGCACCACGGCCGTGGTGCCGTCGTATTCCTCGAGGCGCTCATTCATGATCAAACCTTGATCGCGGAAGTCTTTTGTCATGGGCGTGCGCGGATACGGCGTGGGATGCTGAATGTAAGGCCAATCCACATAGCGGCGAGCGAATTCAAGATTGGCTTCGATGGATTCGCGCGTATCGCCGGGACTGCCCACGATCAATCCACCGACCACATACATCTGGTTGCGGCGGATGTAATCGATAGCTTTGAGGGTGGCGTTGCCCGTATTGTGTCCGTTGGTACGCTCGGTGTTCTTGGCCGAGGCCTTCAGGAATTGCAGGTCGTTCTCGAGGATGTTCTCGATCCCGAGAAAGACGTAGCGGAATCCGGCGCGCCGCATCAGTGGGGCAAGGGTCTCTCCGTGGTTCGCGATCGCCGAAGTCATGGCTTGCACGAAGTAATCGATCTTCTCTAGCCCGGCGGCGATGATGGCCTCGCACAAAGCCTCGAAACGCTTCACGTTCAGAGTAATGTTGTCGTCGACCAGAAAAATAGTCCGAGCGCCGTGATCGCGCGCGTCGCGAATGTCGGCCAGCACGCGGTCGAATGAGTAAGTATGGAAGTTGCGGCCGCGCATTTCGATGATGGAGCAGAAACTGCAATCAAAGGTGCAGCCCCGCGAGGTCTCGATTACATCCACCTGGCGGCCGATCATCGTGTATCCCTTGAGCACGCGCGCATCGCGGTTCGGCGGCCTGATTTCTTTGTCTTCGAGCCGGTGCGGCGGCCGCGCGGGATTGTGCACCCAGCTATCGCCGTTGCGCCACGACAGCCCGAAGATATGCCCCACCCCTGACCCCTGCTCGAGCGCGCGCAATAATTCCCGGAACGTGACTTCGCCCTCGCTGTGCACCAGATAGTCGACGCCCATATTTTCGTAGGCTTCGGGAGCAAGGCTGGGATCGTATCCACCCACCACAACCTTCACTCCCGGCCGAAGAGCGCTCACCAGGTCGATAATGCGGCCCGCGGTACGCCGCTGAAATGTCATGATGGAGAGTCCGACGACCTCGGGGTCCAGCTCCTGGACAAGCCTCGTCACAGTTTCACGAACCTCGCGGTGAGCCAGAATTAAATCAGCCACGGCCACGCGGTGATGTGGATCGACGTTTCCCGCAAGTGACGTGAGCGCACCGTTCGGCATGCGGATCGCGACCGGGGGCATGTGTTCGAAGGAATCGGGCATCGAAAGCAACAGGACGTTCATCAGGACCAGTCCTTACTGCCTCGCAGTAATCCCGCAGGCGCGGGTTGACAGTAGCGAGGCGAATGGTCAGATTGTAACGCAGCTTGCGGTCGAAATGGATAACTGCCGGATGTCAGCGGCGAAAACAGCTTGCCAGTTCGGGTCTTCCTGAAATGGGCTCCCCTTATTTGTGCGTTTCCGCTGCTCCCGGGCTGGCTAGCACGCCTACGACAATTCCCGAAGCCTCGGCGTTCGTGTGATACACGCGCTCGGTGGCTTTCACGAAGTCCGTGGGCTTGGCGTCAGGAATGTTGACGAAGGTCTGAGGATTGCGGTCGGTGAGCGGAAACCAGGAACTCTGAATCTGCACCATGATGCGGTGGCCGCGACGGAAGCTGTGGTTGACGTCCTGCATGGTGAAATCGATCCGCTCGACCTTGCCGGGGGTGAAGGGCTCGGGCTTTTCGAAACTATGGCGAAACTTTCCGCGGAAAGGCTCGCCGCGCACCAATTGCTGATATTCGCCCATGGTGAAAGGCGGCGGAGGCACGTCGGTTCGCGGCTTGTCTTGATCTTCGTGCCTGGGTCGGTCGAGCTTGCGATCAGGATAGTCGGTGGGATACACGTCGATCAGCTTCACATCCCAATCGGAATCCGTTCCACTGGTCGAAACGAAGAGGCGCGGCGAAACCGGGCCGGCGATGGTCATATCTTCCTGCAGCACCGGCGTTTCGTAAACCAGAACATCGGTGCGGCTGTCAGCAAAGCGCTGGTCTGAGACCATATATTCCTGTGGCACGTCCAACGCGGGGTAGTTGACGAAAGGCACGGGCTTGGCCGGATCGCTTACATATTCATCGAACGCGCGCGAGTCAGGGCCGGGCGGATCGAACGAAAGTTCGCCACCGGCGCGGAAATAAAGGGTCTTCGCCTCTGCCTCTTTCGGAGGCCACGCGGAGTAGCGCCTCCAAACATTTGTGCCGGTCTCGAAGACATACGCTTTCGGGAGTTTCGCGTCGCTGTTGCCTTTCAGGTATTGCTCGAAAAACGGAAACAGAATCTCTTTCCGGTAATAGTCGCCGGTATTCGACGCAAACTCGACGCGACCCAGGTGATCGCCGTCGTAGCGTGCCCAGCCGCCATGCACCCAGGGGCCAACGACGAGCGCGTTGAAGATTCCGGAGTTGTTCTTGTCGATGGCGTGGAACGTGCTGAACGGGCCTTGCAGGTCTTCGGCGTCGAACCATCCCCCGACGGTAAGCACGGCGCAATGAATGTTCTTCATGTGCGGCGCGAGATTGCGCGCCTTCCAATAATCGTCGTAGGTGTCGTGGCGCATCTGGTCGTCAAACAGCGCGCTCTTGCCTTCAAGATACTTGCTGAGATTCGCGATGGGGCCAACATTCAGGTAGAACTCGTAGCTGTCTTTGGTGCCGAAGTCGAAGGGCACGGGGTTTTTGGGCGGAAGCTGAGGATTCTCCTGCGGCTTGAAGAATGCATAGAAACCGAAGTTCGGGTCGAGCATGAATGCGCCGCCATGATAGGCATCGTCGCCCATAAAAAGATCGGTCATAGGGGCCTGCGGAGAGGCCGCCTTGAGCGCGGGATGCGAGTCGATGATGCTGGCAGAGGTGAAAAATCCGGGGTAGGAAATTCCCCAGATGCCGGCGTTCCCATTGTTGTTGGGCACGTTCTTGAGCAGCCAGTCGATGGTGTCGTAGAGATCGCTGGCATCGTCCACATCCTGTTTGGACTTCATTGTTGTCGATGTGCGGACGCATCTCGACAAACGTCCCCTCCGACATGTAACGCCCGCGGACGTCCTGGTTGACGAAAATGTACCCCGCCTTGTCGAAGTCGGGCGACGGCCCG
Organism: uncultured Acidobacteriaceae bacterium; assembly: GCA_963850165.1. Taxonomy (GTDB): domain Bacteria; phylum Acidobacteriota; class Terriglobia; order Terriglobales; family Acidobacteriaceae; genus Sulfotelmatobacter. Next base: position 24,689 of record CAWKKK010000028.1, read on the forward strand.
AGCTGCTTGCGGTAAAGATCAACGCCATACGGCCCCACGCTGTAGGGAGTGCGATTGATCAAAAACGGGTAGGCGCGGGATGTGTCCTTTGGCACATAGATGGATGTAAACAGGTGCACGCCGTCGCGCATGGGGATTCTGTACTCGTATTTCGTATAGTGTTCCTTGATGTCGCGCTCCGCGGCCTCGGCCTTGCTCTGGGCGGCGAGATGGGCGGTTAAGGCAAGGATGACGAGAATCAGGAACGATGAATTGCGACGCAGCATGAGTGGTCCTTTGGTCAATGAAAGAAGTAAAAGAGACGAATAGGCAAGCTACCTTTAGAAGCAGTGGGCAGTCAAGCCGCATTCGGCTCATGCCGCGTTACAATAGATTTTTCGTAATGGCACGCGGTTCGGCCTGTATTCACGCGAAGCCGCTGAGGGGTGCATGTTCGAAGTAACGGTTGACGATACGTTCGCGGCGGGGCATTACCTGCGCAACTATAAGGGCAAGTGCGAAAATCCGCACGGCCATAACTATAAGATCAGGGTGACGCTGGCCGGGGCTGAGCTGGATAAAGCCGGACTGCTGCTCGATTTCAAGGATTTGCGAGAGGTGATGAAGCACATCATCGAGCGGCTCGATCACCAGATGATCAACGACATTGAGCCGTTTACGGTGATCAATCCCTCGGCAGAAAACCTGGCGAAGTACTTCTATGACGAATCGAATGCGCGGCTGAAGAGCGTGACCAACGGCCGTGTACGGGTGAAAGACGTAACGGTGTTTGAAACAGATACGACAACAGCGAAGTACAGTGAGTAGCAGTGGTCAGTGATCAGTGGCCAGAGTAAGGATTTCGTGGTCGAAGATTCGCAGCCGACTGTCTACGCTGACCACTAGCCACTGACCACTGTCTTCCATGCAGATAACCGAAATCTACAAGTCGCTGCAAGGCGAATCGACGCACGCGGGGTTGCCGTGTGTCTTCGTTCGGCTGACCGGATGTAATCTGCGCTGCTCGTGGTGCGACAGCGAATACACGTTCCAAGGCGGGCGCAAGATGGATATCGAGGCTGTACAGGACGAAGTGATGCGGCTCAGCCCCGGCGGAGGGTTGGTCGAGATTACTGGCGGCGAGCCTATGCTGCAGGAGCGCGAACTGCTCCCGCTCATGCGGCAACTGCTCGAAGCCGGCTATCGAGTGCTGCTCGAAACCAGCGGCGAACGGCCGCTGGAGCGGGTTCCGGCTGGAGTCATTAAGATCGTGGACGTGAAGTGTCCGGATTCGGGTGAGGGTGGTACATTTCACATCGAGAATCTGGAAGCGCTGACCGCGCAGGATGAAGTCAAGTTCGTGCTGAGCGGACGCGCGGACTATGAATTTGCCCGGGACTTTACCCACCGGCATCGCCTGGCCGGGCGCGTGAATGCGGTACTATTCTCGCCGGCTTTTCGCAAAGATGCGACTGGGGCGCGGGACAGTTCGCACTGCCTGCTCGATCCCCAGGAATTAGCCGAGTGGATGCTCGCCGACGACGTTCCGGCGCGCCTCGGATTGCAATTGCACAAGTTCGTCTGGGACCCAGCGATGAAGGGAGTCTAGAGAAATTGCTGATTGCTGATTGAAAGGCCGGGCAGCATAAGATTCTCAATCAACAATCAGCAATCAACAATCATCAATCATCAATTGTCTCGTCAACAGATGCCCCATCCAACCAAGTCGCGCGCAGTAGTCCTGCTCAGCGGTGGAATGGACTCCTGCGTCTGCGCGGCTCTGGCCACCCGCGATCACGATGCTGCGGCGTTGCACCTGAGTTATGGACAGCGCACCGAAGACCGCGAGCGACAATCCTTTCTGGCAATCTGCCAGCGACTGAACATTCAGGACAAACTCCTGGTGCGCATCGAGGCCCTGCGCGCCATCGGGGGGTCGGCCCTGACCGACGAAAACATCCCCGTGCCCAGCGCGGACGCAGGTGGTCACGGCATTGGCAACACCATCCCAGTAACCTATGTGCCCTTTCGCAACGCACATTTTCTGGCTGCCGCAGTAAGCTGGGCCGAGGTGCTGGGAGCTGAGAAAATCTATATCGGCGCGGTGGAGCAGGACAGCTCCGGCTATCCCGATTGCCGGCCGGCGTATTATGAAGCCTTTAACCAGGTGATCAAGGTGGGGACGAAAGAGGGAACCATCAAAATCGCCACCCCGCTCATTCGGCTGCGCAAAGCTGAAATTGTGCGCCTGGGCCTTGAATTAGGCGCGCCATTCGATTTAACTTGGTCATGCTACAGCCGCCAGGATCAGGCATGCGGCGTCTGTGATAGCTGCGTATTAAGGCTGCGGGCCTTTGCCGCAGTTGGAGCCAGGGATCCGATTCCGTATGTAGAAAACGCGATGGTTCAGTTGTGATTGTTGATTGCTGATTGAAAACAGCGAACGGTGCAGCCGCTTTTCAATCAGCAATCAGAAATCAACGATCAGCAATGTTTACCGCCGGGAGGCCAACATGAAAAAGCATTTCGCAGTGTTCGTTGCTGTTCTCGTAATGCTGGAACTGTGTGCGCCTCCGGTTTTCTCGCAGGCTTCGGCAACGGTCCAGGGAGTGTGCAAGGACCCTCAAGGCAATCCTATCGCGGATGCAGTCGTGGTCTACACCAACCTGGACAACGGCCAGAAATACAGCCTCAAGACCAACAAGAAGGGCGAATATTTCTCCTTAGGATTGGCATCCGGCAAATACCAGGTCACCTTGTATAAGAATGCCGACGACGCGAAAGCGAACAAGGAAGTGTTTCATGTCAACGGATTCCAGGTGCAGACGGGCGATAACACTTTGGATTTTGACCTGAAGAAGGAACAGGAGAAGGCCGCCCAGGGCCAGGGCTTGACTCCGGAACAACTCAAACAGAGGCAGGAATTAGAGGAGAAACAGAAGAAAGAAGGCAACACGATTAAGGCCCTGAACGAGAAGATCGTGGCCGCGAACACCGCGGCCAAGGCTGGAGACTTCGATACTGCCATCAATACCCTGAATGAAGCCGTTCAGATCGATGCGACTCGCGACATAATCTGGGCACAACTCGCCGATGCCTATCGCGGTTCGGGGTTAAAACAGACCGATCCCGCCGAAAAAGCGAAGCGCCTGCAGGAAGCCATGGCCGACTATCAGAAGGCCATCGACATCAAGCAGAAGGCTATGGAATCCGGCGTGAAGAAGCCCGAGGATACCAAGCAACTGGCGGCCTATTACAACAACCTGGGCGAGGCTGCCGGCAAAGCCGGCAAAGTCGAAGATGCCTTGAAAGCCTATACCCAGGCGGCGCAGGTCAATCCCGATAGCGCGGCAAGCTATTACTACAACGCCGGCGCGGTGTTGACCAACGCGGGCAAGGTAGACGAAGCCATCGCCGCCTTCGACAAATGCATTGCGGCCGACCCCAACAAAGCCGACGCCTATTATCAGAAGGGCGTCAACATGATCGGCAAGGCCACCCTGCAAGGCGACAAAATGGTCGCGCCCCCGGGCACGGCTGAGGCTTTCAATAAATACCTTGAGCTTGCGCCCACCGGTCCGTACGCCGACGTGGCGAAGCAGATGCTAGCCAGCATCGGGGCTGCCGTGCAAACCGGTTTTGGTACGAAAAAGAAGGGCGCAAAGAACTAAGCCGAGTCCAACAGGCACGGATTAAGCGACAAAGGGGCGGCCTTAGCGGACCGCCCTTTTTGTGCCTCTTTGTGCCTCCGCGATCGGGCTCTGCCGCGAGGGCTGGGAGCGTTTACTGAGAAACTGAGAACTGAGAACTGCCCTTAGTTACTAAGGGCTATGTCCTAACTGTCCCTACACCTCTGCCGCCAGCGCAGTAAAGTGTAATTATCAGGCGAACTCCGGTTGGCTCGGATCTCCATTCTGTGGTGCGTGCAATTCCCTAGAAATAAGAACAGTTAACCCCGAGGATGGAATGGCAGCATCTGGCACGGCCGCAATTTCAATTTCTTTGGATGGCTATTCCGGCAACGGCAAGGTAGCCACGCCCGCTTTGCTGGGTGCAATGCTCCGCGCCGCCGACAAAATCAGCGATTTAATCTTTTCTCCCGGAAGGCCTCCACAGGTTCAGGTTCACGGCCAGCTCATTCCAGTCCAGGTCGCGGGATTGGCCACTCTTACTCCCGATGACACCCGCTACATCGCCGCCGATCTCATCGGCGAAAACAAACAGGCGGTCGCAACCCTCCGCGAACACGGCTCCTGCGACATATCCTACGGCTTGCCGGGCGTGGCGCGGTTCCGGGTCAACGTCTTCATCCAGCGCGGCAGTTGCGCGGTGGTGATGCGCGTAATTCCAACCGCCATCCCTGATTTCGAATCACTCCGTTTGCCCTCCCACATCGCCGATGTGGCCAAACTGCGCGATGGAATCGTTCTGGTGACCGGGCCCGCCGGATCGGGCAAGTCCTCCACCCTGGCCGTCCTGCTCGACTGCATCAATCGCGAGAAGAATTACCACATCATCACCATCGAAGATCCTATTGAGTTCCTGCACAACCACAAATGCTCTACCATCCATCAGCGCGAGCTGCATAGTGACTGCCCTAGTTTCGCTCACGCCCTGCGCTCTGCGTTGCGGCAGGCGCCGAAGGTCATCCTGGTCGGAGAGATGCGCGACCACGAAACCATCGAGAGCGTCCTCGAAGCGGCCGAAACCGGCCACCTGGTGCTCTCCAGCCTGAATACCATGGACGCACCCAAAACCGTGGAGCGCATTGTCAGTTCGTTTCCGCCCGGTGAACAGCAAAGCGCTCGCGACCGCTTGGCGAAATCATTCCGCTACATCATCTGCCAGCGGCTCTTGTCCAAAGCCGACCGCAGCGGCCGCGTCCCGGTCGCCGAAATCCTGAAAGCCAATGCCCGCACCCGCGAGTGCATAGAAAAAGGCGAGCGCGACGGCAAGACCTTGCTGGAAGCCATGAAAGCCGGCGCCTCCGAAGGCATGCAACACTTCGATGGCGAAATCGCCCAGCTCGTGCGGGACCGCGTGGTCGACCTCGAGACCGGCCTCTCCTACGCCAGCAATCCCACTGTGTTGGGCCAGGAGCTGGCCCGATAGCTTGAAACGAGGGTTCGCGCGGGAAGCTTAGAGAAAATCCACATCCAGCGCGTAGATGTCTTGCGTGCTCACATCGCGCACAAAAAGCCGCGAATCGTCGGGGGCCTGGCCGCTCCACGATCCCCAGTCCAGAAAAAGCGGCGCAGCCCGTTCAGGCTGAACTGCTTCTCGGGATCATGGTTTCCCACCTTGACGCGAAGGCAGAAGGGATTCTCAGTACCAAGGTTGTCGTAGTAGACGTAGCGGCTATCCGACGACCAGTAGGGATAGTCCACGTTCGCGGCCTCCGTAACCCACTCCGACCATGCCTGCGAATGGAAATCGTAAAGCATGAGCTTCTTCGATCCCACAGTCTGAGCTGAAAGGTAACGGCCATCGGGAGACCAGCGCGGAGCAAAAAAACCAATGGAACCGGGGAATGTAGAAGCGTGGCGGGTCTTCATATCCACCAGTTGAATGTCTATGGTTCCGGGATTCATGGATGCAATGCGTCCAAAGGCAAGCTGGGAGCCATCCGGCGACCAGGTAGCGTCGATCTCGCCAACATTTTCCGGCAGAAGTTCCGCGGGCGAGCCTCCTTGCGCCGAAATCAGGAAAATCTTCCATGGCTTTCCTGCTTGAGCGGAAATATAAGCGATCTGACTTCCGTCCGGGGACCAAACAGGAAGCGCGGCTGCCATCGGCGGATAGGTAAGCTGCAGGCGCTCGCTGCCGTCGACCCGGCTTCGCCACAGCGTGCTGGCGGGAACGGCAATGTAGGCCGCCCACTTGCCATCGCGGGAAAAGGCCACGTCGCTGGCGGAAATCCCGCCGAGGAACGGAACAAATTGTTTGGAGGCAGCGTCGTAACGAACCAGCTCGCCGTGCGGCTGCATGCCCTGCACAAATAGCTTCTTGCCATCCAGGCTCGGCACGGCCGCGTAATATACGGTCGGGCCAGTCGTCAGTTGCGTGGGAACAGCGGAACCTTTGCGAAACATTCCGATGGAGTCCGCGAGAGCGAAAATATCGTTGCTTTGGCCTTGGCCGCTGTCGAAGACGTAGTAGCGCTCATCCGGGGTCCAGCGGCCCCAGTTCTCCTGCGGCGGATTGTGCCAGCCCTTGAGCAGTTGATGCAGATTGGATCCGTCGGAGCGGATCTCCCACAGAGAGTTCGTGTTGGCCTGATCATGGACCGAAAAGCGGATCCGGCTCCCATCGGGAGAGAACGCGGGACCATACGCGGAAGCCGGGGCGGAGACGAGAAGATGCGCCCCTGTGCCGTCGGCGTTCGCCAGGTACAAATCCGTGCCTTGAATGAACACGAGATGCCTTCCATCGCGCGACCAGGCGCCGTCGCTGCCCTCAACGTCACCCAGGCGCCGCGGCGAACCAGCGGGCAGCGGCAGCGCCCACAAAGGCACAACTCGGTTCCCGGTCGCCACCGAGCTGCCCACCAGCAGTTGAGAATGGTCCGGAGAGATGTCATGGATTTCCATGCTCTTGACCGGCGCCGGAATTGTCGACGTTTCCCCGCCCGTTGCTGAAACCTGCGCCAGTACCGTCCCTTCAGGGCGCCATTGGGTGGTATAGACCCGCGCGCCATCGGTCAGCATATTTCCCATGCCGAAGCCGTCATGCGTGATCTGTGTGATGCCCGTGACCTTGGGCGGACTTACTGGAAGGAAAAACCAGATCAGGGCCGCTACTACCAGCAGCATCGCCGAGGCGGCTGCCGCCCAGAGCCAACCTCGCTTGTTCCCTGAAGGCTTTGAGGCGGGCGAAACCGCGACACTCACTCTGCCCGAGGTGCTGTCCCGCTTCAGCCGTTTCAAGTCGGCGCGGATTTCAGCCGCGCTCTGATAGCGGATCTCGCGGTCCTTCTCCAGAGCCTTGTCGATAATATGTTCCAGCCCCGCTGGAAGATCGGGGTTCAGTCGCATCGGGGGCGCGGGTTCCTTGTGCAGTATGGAATCGAAGACCGCGGCAGTGGTATCGCCGCGAAAGGGCAGCGTTCCGGTCGCCATCTCGTAAAGCACCGCGCCGAAAGAGAAGACATCGGTACGGGCGTCAAGCTCCTTGCCCAGCGTCTGCTCCGGCGACATGTAAGCCACAGTGCCCAGAGTGCTGCCCGCGCTGGTGAGGTGTGGATCATCAGCGCTGGCAACGGTAGCCCCATCCGGAGTGGCCGTCGCACGGGTTTTTGCCAATCCAAAGTCGAGAATCTTGGCGTGACCGCGGTCGGTCACGAACAGGTTCGCAGGCTTGATGTCCCGATGAACAATTCCTTTAGCATGGGCCGCATCCAGTGCGTCGGCAATTTCGATTGCAATATCCAGCAACCGCTCCAGCTCGAGGCGCGGGCCCAGGATCAGATCACGGAGAGTCTTGCCCTCCAGATACTCCATCACCAGAAAGAGGCGGCCTTGGTGCTCGCCAATCTCGTAGATGGTGCAGATATTCGGATGATTCAGCGCAGAGGAGGCGCGGGCCTCACGCCGGAATCGTTCCAGCGCCTGGGGATCGTGGGCCAGCGCATCGGGAAGAAACTTGAGCGCGACGAAGCGGTTGAGTTGGATGTCCTCGGCCTGATAGACCACACCCATCCCGCCGCCGCCGATTTTGCTCAGAACACGATAGTGGGAAACCGTTTGGCCAAGAATGGATTGGGGATCAGCCACGCGGCACATCTTAGCAGACTGTCAAGATGGATCGCTGCCGAAAAAGCCGGCAATTGATTTCTCTGTGGCAAGGCCTCCTTCCGCTATCATCTCCGCATGGCAGCACCGCCGGTCCAATCCCTCGTCCTGAGTTTTGAGGACGCACGCCGCGTTGTCGAGGAGCAGGCGTCTCACATCGTTCCGGGTGCCAAAGAAGCCGTAAGCCTGCTCCACGCCGCCAGTCGAGTTCTCGCTGAACCCATCGTCGCCGACCGCGATATCCCTCCCTTTCCGCGCTCCACGCGCGATGGCTACGCTGTGTGCGCGGCTGACCTGGCAACGCTTCCAGCGAAGCTGAAAGTAATAGGAGAAATCAAAGCAGGCCCCAGTCACCCCCCATCCCCACTGATTCGCGGCCAGGCATTCTCCATCATGACCGGTGCCCCGGTGCCGCCGGGCGCGGACGCGGTCGTGATGGTGGAATACACGTCGCTTCGAGAAGACTCCGTCGAAATCACAAAGGGAGTCACGCCAGGCGAAAACTTCGTCGCCCAGGGTGCCGAGGCCAAACGCGGCAGCCTCCTGCTAGACCGGGGCACACGCCTCGACGAAGCCGCCATCGCGCTCGCGGCTTCGGTCGGCAAATCGCGGCTGCAGGTGTTCGCTCGCCCGCGTGTGGCCGTGCTTACAACCGGCGACGAGATCGTCGAGGTCGATGCTGAAATCAGCCCCACGCAGATTCGCAACTCCAACAGCTATTCGCTCGCGGTGCAGATCCAGAAAACTGGCGGCGAACCGGTGCTCTTGCCCATCGCTCCCGACGAGGCACGCCGCCTGCGCCAATTGATCGAAGAAGGCCTGCAATCAGACCTGCTGATCATGACCGGCGGCGTCTCCATGGGACGCTACGACCTGGTCGAGCAGGTCCTCTCCGAACTGCAAGCCGAATTCTTCTTCACGGGAGCAAAAATCCAACCCGGAAGGCCGGTAGTATTCGGCCGAGTCCAAAACAAAACCTCACACAAATATTTCTTCGGTCTCCCCGGCAACCCCATCTCAACCATGGTCACCTTCGAACTGTTTGCCAGACCGATGCTCGAAGCGCTCGCAGGAATGTCGCCACGCCCCCTCATCTTTCTGCACGCCCGTCTGAAATCCGACATCCACATCAAGACTGGACTGACCAGATTCCTCCCTGCAATCGTTTCCGGCAAGTATGAAGACTCACACGCGGAGCCTGTGCCCTGGCAGGGATCAGGCGACATCGCAGCCCGCTCCCGCGCGAACTGCTACATCGTAGTCCCGCCCGATCGCCAGCACATCCTCGCCGGCGAATGGATCGCGGTCATGCCGCACTGACTATTCTTTGAAGGGCGCGGCTTCAACCGCGCCGCAAAAGCCTCACAAAATCAAGAACGGCTTTAGCCGCCGCCTGCCGCCTCCCATGTAAGATAGAGCTTCTGCATGGCGAAAAAGCTCTCCCATTACGACGAAGCCGGCCACGCCCGCATGGTCGATGTCTCCGGCAAAGCAGCCACCAGGCGCGAAGCCGAAGCCAGCGCCTTCGTATGCATGCACCCGTTGGTCCTGAAAGCGCTGCCTAAAAATCCCAAAGGCGATCCCCTCGAAGTAGCACGCCTCGCCGGAATCATGGCCGCTAAGCGCACCGCAGAGCTGATCCCCATGTGCCACTCTCTCCCTCTCTCCCACGTTGATGTCGAGATGAGGCTGTGCGAAAATGGCGTCGCCATCACCACCAAAGTCGTCACTACCGCCGAAACCGGCGTAGAAATGGAAGCACTCGTGGCAGCCGCAATTTCTGCCCTGACGATTTATGACATGCTCAAGGGGATCGATAAGGGAATTGAGATTCGGGAGATCGCGTTGGAGGGCAAGAGTGGCGGCAAGAGCGGAGAGTACCGGCGCAAAAAGAAGTAACGGAAGTTCACACTGATTCCATGGCCAACGACGTCAAACTCCTCTTGGTGGACGACAATCCAATGGTGCTGGCGATGCTGCAGCATGCGCTGGCTCCGTTTGCGCGGGTGGTGGCTGCCGGCGATGCCGCGGACGCTTTGCTCAAGGCGGTCGACGATCCACCAGAGCTGGTCGTATGCGATTATCGGATGCCGGGGATGGATGGGCGGCAGCTGGTCGAAAAGCTGAAGTCGCGGCCGGCCACGGCTAATTTCTCTGCGATCTTGTTGGCTAGCCGGTCCGACATTGATGAGCGTCTATCTCCGCAGGATGCGGCTGACGACTATATTGCGAAGCCATTCTTCCTGAAGGAAGCTACGCGGCGCATTAAGCGGACCGTCGATCGCATTGCGCTGGAGAAGATGGCTAAGACCGCCCCTTCTGACGGCGTGGTTCGCGGGAACCTTTCGCAGATGAATGTGATTGACCTGATGCAGTCACTTGAAATGGGCCGCAAGAGCTGCCAACTCAAGCTGAACAACGAGGGCGAGAAGTGCGAGGTTTTCTTTGCCGAGGGGCAGGTGAAGCACGCAACTTACGGATCGCTATTGGGAGATGAGGCTGTCTTCAAAGTCCTGCGTTGGACTGGCGGCAACTTTGAACTCAACTTCGAGGGCAAGACCGATCAGGAAACCACGAAGCTCAATACACAGGGCCTGCTGATGGAGGGATTGCGGCTGCTCGACGAATCGCAGCGCGATGCGGGCGCGGAGGCTGTTGAAGACAGCGCTGAGAGCATTAGTGCGAGCGCTGGAGCCGGCGCTGGTGCGACCAGCGCTCCCGCGGGCAGTGGCGCTGATAGCGGCCGGACGGAAGAGGAAGATGATGTCCTCCTCGACAACTGAGGATCCCGCTGTTTTCACTGCCGCTGTGGTTACGGTCAGCGATTCCTGCGCTCGCGGGGAACGCGCGGACGTTTCGGGGCCTGCGGTTGTCGAGGTCTTGAAAAAGCTGGGCTTCCGCGTGGTGGCCACGCGGATCGTGCAAGATGATTCCATGCAGATTCAGAATGCCCTGGTTCATCTGGCGCTGGAAGTGCGTCTCATCGTAACCACGGGTGGGACGGGGATTGCGCCGCGCGATGTCACTCCGGAAGCGACCGAGGCGATTTGCGATCGTCTGATTGACGGCGTGGGTGAGCGCATGCGGCATGAAGGCGCGAAGAAGACTTCGTTCGCGGCTTTGAGCCGGGCGGTGTGCGGGGTGCGGGAGAAAACCCTGATTTTGAATCTGCCGGGCAGTCCCAGCGGCGCGGTGGAGTCTTTGGAGGCTGTGGTGCGGTTAATTCCTCATGCGCTGAATTTGCTGGATGGGAAGACGGAGCATTTGTGACTTATGGAACTGCCCCACTCAAGCCAAAGGACGGCTTGAATGGGCCACCTGCCATGGGCTGCATTCTTTCGGGCTTTGCGGCTGGGCTTCGTCTATGAGAAATGGTAGCCGGAGCCTGTCAATAGCTAAGGAGTAAACAATTTTGGCTATGTGACAGCAGGCAAAGGAAATATAAAGTTGGAAAATGTGGCGGTTTTCCCTATAGCCGCATGATATAATATAATTATAGAGTCGAAAAAAGAAAGGCGTAGCCCACGGGCTGCGCCTTTTGTGTTTCTGGGCCAGGCTGAGTTCGGTGAGGAGGGGAGCCAAGCGCGCTATTTATGTGTCGCGAAGAACGCGACACATCGCGCGGCTCGCCCGGGTCCCTCGGCGACGATAAAGCCGTCGCCTCCAGGATGACAAGCTAACTGTTTTTGAGGAGAACCTATGAGGCGTCGGGGTCGAAGAGTTTTTGCTAATTTCAAGCAGCGGGGCGAGTGGGTGGAGCTGTTGTTTATGACAGTGGCTGCGGGGTTGGGTTTCGTTGTGGCTAAGCCGTTTGGGGATTCGGCTCGCTACGATGTGATTGTGGAGAATGACGGGCGGTTCCTGAGGATTCAGGCGAAATCGACGGAGCAGTGGACGGGGAGTGGCTACGTGTGCCAGTTGCATATGTGCGGCCGGCTGTACTCGGCGGAGGACATTGACTACTTTGCCATTTACGTTTTGCCTTTGGATTTGTGGTACATCTTTCCGGCAAGGACACTGGCGGGGATGGGGGCGGTGGTGCTGACGGCGCATCGCAAAGGACACAAGTACGAGCGTTACCTGGAAAACTGGTGGCTGCTGACGCGGCGTCATTTTCGTCGAGGGGCTAGGACGGCGGTGCCGCGGGTGGACGGTCGGCCTGGTTCGATTGATCGGTTGAGTGCGCGGATTGTGGAGAGGTTGCGGGGGTTGGATCGGTAAGGAAGCGAGCCAAACGCGCGATTCATGTGTCGCAAAAAACGCGACACATCGCGCGGCTCGCTCAGATCCTTCGTTCGCGCAAAGAACGCGCTCTCTCAGGATGACAGAGAAAAGCAGGTTCCTCACCGGGCTTTCAGCCCGATTCGGAATGACATCCCTTTTTTCTGTAATTCCGCTTGACTGTAATTCCGCTAGCGGCTGGCTAGGCCGCCGGCGGTTTCGCCGCCGTCCAGGGTGTAAACGTGGCCGGTGGCGTAGGCGGCGTCGTCGGAGGCTAGAAAGGCGAAGAGGGCTGCGATCTCTTCTGGTTTTGCGTGGCGGCGCAGGGGAATCTTCTGGTTCACTTCTTCTAACATCGCGTCGGTGTATTCTGCGCGCTGCATGGGCGTGAGCACGTAGCCGGGGGCTACGGCGCAGACTCGGACTTTGGGCGCTAGTTCGAGGGCCATGGATTTGGTTAACTCGATGACACCGGCTTTGGCGGCGTTGTAGTCGGCGTAGTAGGGATAGCCCATGATGCCGTTGGTGGAGGCGGTTTGCAGAATGACTCCGGTGCCCGGCTCAACCGAAAAACGATCCCACATGTGGCGGGCGGCGGTTTGGGCTACGTAGAAGACTCCGGTGAGGTTGACGGCGATTACCTTGTCCCATTCGTCGGGAGTGATTTCGAGGAAGTTGTGGCGGATGCTGATGCCGGCGTTGTTGATCAGGACATCGACTGCGCCCATGGCTTGGACGGCTTGGGCGAAGGCGGTTTCTACCTGCTTGAGGTTGCTGACGTCGGCGATTATGGCTTCGGAGATTTTCGGGAGTTGGTGGCGAATTTCATCGCAAGCTTTCGGGTTGCGGTCGAGGATGCAGACTTGCGCGCCTTCTTCCAGGAATCTCGCGGCGGTGGCTGCGCCTATTCCGCTGGCGCCTCCGGTGATCAAGACTCGTTTGTGTTTCAGGCCGCGCATTCCGTAATTAGTTTCTGGTTTCTAGTTTCCGGTTTCTAGTGGTGAATGTTTCATCTTATCGTGTTGTCCCTGCGACGGCACGAGTGAAGTCGTGGCGTTTGCGTTTGCGCTCCACGCCGGAGTGGTGGCGGCGCAGGCAGACAGCAGATTCCTCGTCGCTTCGCTCCTCGGAATGACAAACCAACAAAATCCTAGATGGGTTTGCCGCGGAAGAAGTAGATTAGTTCGATGATCAGGATTATTACTACCATTAATTCCAGGACGAAGGCTCGGCTTTGGTTGAATTCGTCGACCATGAAGCGGTAGAGCTCTTCGGAGGTTTGCAGTTTTTGCTGGACCAGGTCTTTGTAGTCGGGGACACCGACTTTCTGGGCGGCTAGTTTGTAGAGGCGGGCGGAGAACATGTCGCTCAGGAATTTGATGGCGTTGTCGGCGCGCTCGGTTAGCTCGCTGACGTCGAGCAGGACGGTGTGGAGTTTCGAGGCGGCCTTGGCGGTGCGCCAGCGCGACCAGAGGCCGCGGCCTCCGCGATCGAGGAAGTCGTAGACGCCTTCGAGTTGTTTGGTTAGCAGTTCGTCGTAGTGGCGGAACTCGAGCAACTGGGAATTGGCGTACTGCAGGAGCTGGACAGCGGTCTCGGCGCCGACTGCGGTGTCGTAGATGAAGGCGGCGTTCCATCCGATTACGGCGAGGTCGTTGGGATAGTAGGAGATACGGGATTGGAGAATCTCTTGGCGCTCGCCGTCGGAGAGCGGCTGGTTCTCGCCGCGCACGACTTGCGAGATGAAGTCGCCACGAGAAGCCAGAAGATCGCCGGCGGAGGGTGAGCCGGTGATCTCGCGCAGATGGAAGATGAAATAGTCTTCCTTCAGCCATTCGCCGGCGTAGGGTTTGACCAGGGCGGGAGCGGCGCGCTCTAGTTTCTCTTTGACGATGCGGGTGGCGAGGCTTTCGAAGTTGGTGTCCCAGACCCAGCGGCTGGAGAGTTGGACTAGCTTGTCCCAGTCGCCGGAGAAGGGGAGTTCGAAGATCACGCTGACCACGCCGTAGTCGAAATACTTGATGTCGCCCTGCAGGCGCTCGCCGCTTTCGAGCACGATGGTTTCGAGGACCTCCTCGACCGGAGGACGCTGGAAGCGGACGTAGCCGGGAGCGACATGCTTGAAGCTCGCGTCGACGGTGCGCGCGCCCAGGATTTCGCGAAGCTGGTCGAGGCGAATCTCTTCGCAGACGTCAAACTGGATCAGGACCAGGACCGAGCCGCAGAGGGGCACATCCGGGGGCTTGGCGGCTACCAGAGTGGGCAGGGCTTCGGCGGGGACCTTGCCTACGGCTGGGGCGGTGATGGTGGTTTCATGATCCATGACTTCGGGGTCCAGACTTCGGGATCCCGGCTTCGGGATCTACGACTTCCTAACTGAGAATCCTGACTCCCGTGGAAGAGCAGAGAGGCTTCTATTCTCCCAGAAGAAAAGCAATCTGGCGAGAGGTGGGGGTTAGCATTCAGCTATAAGATTCGGATAAATGCTTTAGAATCAGTGCCTTTTGGATAATTTCCATAACAACGCTCCGCCCGCTGCGAGGGCCGCTAACCCCAGGCCCGCGCGCTTCATCGACTGGAAGACGTCGGCCTCGCGCCGGCGGGTTCGTTCTGACTCTGGATAGGGGCCGGAATCGGATGCCGCCTCGCTATCGCCGTCGAGTGCCATCTGTAGAACTTCGGCCAAGTGGAGGGCGTGGCGCGGCGAGCATTGGGCGATCTGTTCGCGGCAACTGAATCCGTCGGCGATGATCAGCCAATCGGGCGGTGCTTGGCGAACAGCTGGGAGGAGTTCCAGCTCGCCGATGGCGATCGAGATGTCGTATTTGTCGCGTTCGAAGCCGAATGAGCCGGCCATGCCGCAGCAACCGGGAGCGGGGCTTTGGAAGTCAATCCCGAGGCGGCGCAGGACGGCCTCTTCGGCGGTCATCTTCATCAGGGATTTGTGGTGGCAGTGTCCGTGGAGGAGGGCTTTGCGATCGAGGCGGGGCAGCGGGAAATCCTTTGCTTTGGTTTCCAGGAATTCGCTTAGCAGGGAGGTCTGGCGAGACAGGGCTTGCGCGCGTTCGTCGTGGGGAAAGAGATTGACGAGTTCATCGCGGAAAACGGCTACGCAACTCGGTTCGAGACCGACGATGGGAATGCCGGCTGCGATTTCTGGAGACAGCTCGTCGAGGATCTGGAGCAGCAACGACTGGGCGCGGTCGAGCATGCCGTGGTCGTAGAGTGGGCGTCCGCAGCAGAGATTGGCTCGGGGCACGATGACATGGAAGCCTGCGGCTTCGAGGACTTCGACTGCAGCTTTCGCTGTTGCGGGATGGAAATAGTTATTGAAGGTGTCGGGCCAGAGGAGGACCGGCGGGGTTTCTGCATTTCGAGCAGTACGGGCGCGGCGATGGAACCACGTCTTAAAAGTCTCCGGAGCGAAGGCTGGGATGGAGCGCTGCCTGGGGATTCCGGCGACTAGCTTGGAGAGGTCGCGCAGGAATGAGACTTGCGTTGCTAGATTGACCAGGCCAGGTACGCGCGACGCAACACGCGCCCACAGGTCGATGTTGCCGAACGCGTAGGCGCTGAGCGGGCGCAGGCGGCCTTCGTAGTAATGGGAAAGGAATTCGGACTTATAGGTCGCAACGTCGACGCCGACCGGGCAATCGCTTTTGCATCCTTTGCAGGCGAGGCAGAGATCGAGGGAGTTTTTGACTTCTTCGCTGCGCCAGCCGTCGCGGATCACTTCACCTTGCGTCATCTCCCAGAGCAGGTGGGCGCGGCCGCGCGTGGAGTGTTCTTCGTCGTGCGTGGCGCGGTAGCTGGGACACATCACGCCGCCTTCTTCGCGGCGGCACTTGCCCACGCCCACGCAGCGCAGAGTGGCCTGGGCCAGGCTGCCGTAGTCGGCGGTGAATTGGAAGTTGGTTTTCGGTTCCCACGGAGCGTAGGCGGCGCCCAGACGTAGATTTTCGTCGAGCTTGTAAGGCTCGATCAGCTTGCCGGGATTCATCTTCCATTCGGGATCCCATGCCGACTTGAACTCGCGGAAGGCTTGAACCAGTTCGGGGCCAAACATTTTCGGAAGCAATTCGCCGCGGGCTTGACCGTCGCCGTGCTCACCGGAGATGGAGCCGCCATAGCTGACGACGAGGTCGGCCGCCTCTTCCATAAATTTGCGGAATTTTGCGATGCCGTCTTTCGATTGCAGGTCGAAGTTGATGCGAGTGTGGACGCAGCCGTGGCCGAAGTGGCCGTACAGCGAGCCTTTGTAGCCGTAGGCCGCAAACATCTTGCGCAAATCGCGAAGGTAGCCGCCGAGTTTCTCGGGCGCGACGGCGGCGTCTTCCCAGCCTTCCCAGTTCATCGGTTCGCCGGGCACGTGGGAAGTTACGCCGAGAGCCGACTCGCGAACCTCCCACACGCGCTTGGCTTGGTGCTTGTCGGTGTAGAGACGCATGCTTGGAGGATTCGCACTACGGCCTAGCGACTGCATCAGAGCGCGAGCCTGGGACTCGGCTTCTATCGCGGTCGAAGCGCCGAATTCGACCATCAACCATCCGGCGCCTTCGGGCAGGAGCGCGAGGCCTTCGGAGTTGATTCCTTTCATTCGTGTATAGCCGACTAAGAGATCGTCGAAGCCTTCGAGGCCGATCGGCTTGTGCTCCATGATTTCGGGCACGTGATCGGCGCACTGATAAATGTCGGGATAGGCGACGACCAGCAGCACGCGTTCGGGAGGACTTTCGACCAGGCGGCAGGTAGCCTCGAGAATTGTGACGCAGGTGCCTTCAGAGCCGACTAGAGCGCGGGCAACGTGGAATCCATTTTCGGGCAGGAGGTAGTTCAGGTTGTAGCCGGAGACGCGGCGTGGGATGTTGGGAAAGCGCTGCCGGACCTGATCGCCGTAGGCGGCTGCGATGGTTTGCAGTTTGGTGTAGATTTCGGCGCGGCGTCCGCCCGCCGCATAGATGCGTTCGAGTTCCGCACTCGACGTGGCGCCGACTTTCATACACTCGCCGTCGTAGGTGAGGACTTCGAGCGCCTCGATGTTGTCGTCAGTTTTGCCGGCCATTACGGAGTGGACGCCGCAGGAGTTGTTGCCAATCATGCCACCGAGGGTGCAACGATCGTGACTGGCGGGGTCGGGCGCGAACGTGAGATGGTGTTTTTCGGCAGCGGCGCGCAAGGTGTCGAGCACGACTCCGGGCTGTACGCGGGCGATGCGGCGGGTGGGATCGATTTCGAGAATCCTCGCCATGTATTTGGAAAAATCGAGGATGACGGCGATGTTGCAGCACTGGCCGGCGAGAGATGTGCCTCCGCCGCGGCAGAGCAGCGGCGCGCCGAATTCGCGGCAGATCGCGACCGTGGCGAGGACATCGTCGGCGTCGCGGGGGAGCGCGACACCGATGGGAACCTGGCGATAGTTGGAGCCGTCGGTGGCGTAGAGGGCGCGGGTGCCGAGGTCGAAACGGACATTGTCATTACCGCGAAATCCGCCGCGAATCTGCTCGCGCAGGGCTTCGGCTAGTCCGGCGGCATCCACCTGCGCCGACTTCGAGGCTTGTGCGAGTTCGGCGAATGGGTCTGGCATGCGGCCGGTCTTGCTACATAATCAATTCGAGGACGAGTTTGCCGCATCAGACTTACTCACGTTGCTGATTACGATGCGCGTCTTGCCGTTCTCGATCTTGGCATTGATGGTGATCATGTTCTTCTGATCGTTGGAGACGATGGTGCACTGATTCGCGTCGGAGGTCACGACCGTCGCATTGGGGAACTTGGGCTTGTAAAAATTGCAGACCTGGTCCACGGAATCGGAGGTTTCAAAAGTCAACGCCGCGGTATGAACATTTCCGAAGGTCATGGAGACAGAGCCTTCTTTCCTGACCTGGGCCCCGGGATAGAGAGCCACTCCCAGATTGCGGGCGGCGTCCTGCGGATCTTTTGTGGTCTCGACGGTGCCGAACGGGGTTTCCACTTTCACATTGTCGCCTTCCTGGCGAACGTGGGTGCGATGAGCGACCCGCCAGGCGATGAATCCGAGCGAGGCGACGCCGAGAATCGCCACGAGCACGATTACGCCCACGACGATCAGAATCGCCTTAAGGGCTCCGCCGCCGGAAGTTGGCGCAGGGGAGGAAACTGGAGATGCGGACACAACTGGCCGTGGAGAGCTGGCGGCGGGCGTGGACGATGGGGCGGGCGAGGAAGTTAGAACCGCTGCACCGCACTTGTTACAGAACCTGGTTCCGGGAGCGATGTTGGCACCACAAGAATTGCAGAACGCCATTGGGTCACCTCACAGAATGCTGTAGACGGTCGGCGCGAGTATATCGCAGATTGGAGCGGAAGCGGAGCGCGATGACAGATGAAATCCCTCAGGGCTAAAGCCCGATCAGAATAGTTGTATTCAACGCAGGCCTGAAGGCCTGCTTCATCCTCTCACCTGCCCAACCCTTTTCTTCGAACCTAGCTCCAGAGTCTCGTCGCGTAATCGGTCATGGTTAATCCGAGCAGCAGGAGCAGGAAGAACAAGGCTGCGATCACGACCAGCTTGGTGAGCTTTTCGCTGGCGCCTTTGATGTGCATGAAGAACAGAGCCACCAGAGTGGCTTTGACACTGGCGATGGTGAGGGCGACGGCGGCGTTGTATTTGCCCAAATCCAGCGTGGCAGCGTAGACGGTCAGACCGGTGCCGATGAGCAGCGCGAAAAAGACCGCAAAGTAAGTGGGAAGCGGCGACGATTTTGAGTGTTCAGACATAATAAGCCTCAAGTATGCAAGCCTCACGGGTGCCGGTCGATCAGGTAAAGCAAGGGGAACAGATAAATCCAGACGATGTCGACGAAGTGCCAGTAGAGGCCGCCGATCTCGACTGGAGTGTGCCACTCGGGGGTGAAGCGGCCTTTCCAGGCCATGGTTAGCAGCCAGAGAAAAATGCCCAGGCCAATGATCATGTGCAGGGCGTGCAGGCCCGTCATGACGAAGTAAAGAGAGAAGAACAGCTGGGCGTGGCGCGGGTTGGCATACTGACCCGGATGTCCGGGGATCGGCTCCTTGTCGAAACTGAAAGAGGCGCCGGGGACGTGATGCTCCACGAACTTTTCCCGGTACTCGATGCCTTTGATACCGAGGAAGACCATCCCGAGGAGCATGGTGAGGATGAGGCTCGTGATCAGCAGCGTGCGGCGGGCAGTCTGCGCGGCCCAGACCGCGAGGACTACGGTCAAACTACTGCAGATGAGCGCTGCAGTATTGGTCGCGCCGAGGCCCATGTTGATGGTTTTGCTGGCGGCCGCGAAGTCTCCGAAGTACCAGCGGCGGTAGACCAGGTAGGCGCAGAACAGGCCGCCGAAGAACATGACTTCGGTGGCGAGGAAGACCCACATGCCGAGGCTAGCGGCATCGCGCTGTTGCTGCGGCTCGGCGAAGTGATGCAAGAGCGCCGGGTTGTGCTCTTCCGTGTGAAGGCCGGTTGCGGTGGAGCTATCGGGCAACGGGAACCTCCTCGCTGTGCGGCGCGTCTTTGTCCGGTGCGTCCAGCTCCTCGTAGTTGTAGGCTTCCCAGGTCACTACGGGTTCTTCGTCGAAATTGAAGGTTGGCGGCGGGGACGGCGTTTTCCATTCGAGTCCCGCGGCATTCCAGGGATTGTCGGATGCCGGCTTGCCGTAGCGCATCGACCACAGGAAATAAATCATGGGCAGAAGATATCCGACGCCGAGGACGGTGGCGCCGGCAGTCGACAGCACGTTCAAAATTTGGAATTCGGGCATGTGGCTGTAATCGTAGTAGCGGCGCGGCATGCCCATGTAGCCAAGCAGGAATTGCGGGAAGAAAGTGAGGTTGAAGCCGATGAAAACGATCAGCGCGGCCAGGCGCGCCCAGCCTTCGGGATACAACTTGCCGGAAATCTTCGGCCACCAGAAGTGCATTCCACCGAGATAGCCCATGACCGCGCCTCCGACCATGATGTAGTGGAAGTGGGCCACGACGAAATATGTGTCGGTGACGTGGACGTCGATGCCGAGCGCGGCGAGGAATAATCCGGTCAGGCCTCCGATGGTGAAGAGTCCGAGGAAGCCGAAGGCGTACAGCATGGGCGCATCGTAGTGGATGGAGCCCTTGTAGAGAGTGGCCGTCCAGTTGAAAACTTTGATGGCGGATGGAACCGCAACGGCGTAGCTCAGCAGAGAAAAGACCAGCGCGGCGTAGACCGACATTCCGGCCACAAACATGTGATGAGCCCAGACGAGGAAGCCGAAGACGGCGATGGCGATGGAAGAAAACGCCACGAAGCTGTAGCCGAAGATGCGCTTGCGTGAGAAGCACGCGATGATTTCGGTGACCACGCCCATCGACGGCAGAATCATGATGTACACGGCGGGATGGGAATAGAACCAGAACAAATGCTGGAAGAGGAGCGGATCGCCGCCGAGTTTGGGATCGAAGATGCCGAGGTGCAGGGCGCGTTCGGCTGCGACCAGCACGATGGTGACGGCGACAACCGGCGTGCCCAGAAGTTGAATGATGCTTGTGGCGTAATGTGCCCAGATAAACAAAGGCAGGCGCGACCAGGTCATCCCCGGGGCACGCATGCGGTGAATGGTGACGACGAAGTTCAGGCCGGTGAGGATGGAAGAGAATCCGGCGACGAAGATTGCGAGTCCCGCTTCGACGATTTTTGTGTTGGTGAAGTTGGTGCTGAAGGGCGCGTAA
This sequence comes from uncultured Acidobacteriaceae bacterium, assembly GCA_963850165.1. Classification (GTDB taxonomy): domain Bacteria; phylum Acidobacteriota; class Terriglobia; order Terriglobales; family Acidobacteriaceae; genus Sulfotelmatobacter. Next base: position 45,389 of record CAWKKK010000028.1, read on the forward strand.
AAGGTCCAACCGGTGTCGACGCCGCCGGTCAGCATGCAGTGCAGCATCATCACGCCGCCGATGATGTAGAGGTACCAGCTGAGCAGGTTGATGCGGGGGAAGGCGAGATCTTTGGTCCCGATCATCAGGGGCACGAGGAAATTTCCGAGGACGGCGGGAATGGAAGGAATCAGGAAAAAGAAAACCATAACCATGCCGTGCATGGTGAAAAGTTTGTTGTAAGTATCGGCCTGGACGAGGTCGCCGGCGGGGGTGAGCAATTCTAGGCGGATAAGCAGCGCGAAGAAGCCTCCGATGAAGAAGAAGAACGTGATCGAGAGGAGATAGAGAAGCGCGATGCGTTTGTGGTCGGTGGTGAGCAGCCAGGACCACACTCCGTACTTCGTGTTCAGGTAGTTCTCGCGTTCGGGTTGAGGCGTCGCTATCGGCATACTTATTGCACCTGACTTCCATGTGTCTGTGCTGGCGGAGCCGCCGCGCTGGCGCTGGTTTTAGCGGCCTCACCCTTGGGCCCGGCAATCGACTTGATGTAAGCGACCAACGCATTTACCTGTTCTTCGCTGACCAGTCCCTGAAATGTGGGCATGATGGGCTGGAATCCCTTCACGCGTTTTGCACCTGGGTCGAGAATGCACTCGCGGAGGTAATTCTCGTCGGCGGTGACGGTGCGGCCATCTTCGAGTTGAACCGGCTTGCCGAAGACTCCTTGCAGATTGGGGCCGCGGCCCTGCGTATCAGTACGGTGACAGGTAACGCAACCGAGTTCGGCGAAAATTTTCTCGCCGGTTGCGGAGAGCGGACCGGTCGAACCGCCGTTCATCCAGGTTTCGTACTGAGCCGGCTCCAGGACCACGATGTCGCCGACCATGCCGGAGTGCTGCGTGCCGCAATACTCGGCGCAGAAGAGGTGATAAGTGCCTGGCTTGGTGGCGCGGAACCAGGCAACGGTGTAGCGGCCGGGCAGGACGTCCTGCTTGATGCGGAAGGCGGGGATGAAAAAGCTGTGAATCACGTCCTGCGAGGTCATGATCATCCTCACGTCGCGTCCGACGGGGACGTGCAGCTCGTTGATCTCGCGCTGGCCTTCGGCGTGTTCGAGCTTCCACATCCATTGTTTTGCGACGACATACACTTCGGTCGAGTCGGCGGGGGGAGTGCGCTCTTTGAAGTAGACAACCGCGCCCCACGCGAAGATGACCATGAAGATGAGAAATGGGATCGTGCTCCAGGTGATTTCGAGAGCATGAGAGCCCTCGATCTGCTCGGCGGGAACGCCGGGTCGGTAACGGAAGCGAGCGGCGAAGTAGACGAGACAAATGAAGATGAGCAGGGTCATCATCCCGGTGACGATGAGCAGAAAAATATAGAGCGCGTCCACGTTGCGCGCCATCGTGGAGGCCTGCTCCGGCCATAATGGAAAATTATTGAGCATACCGTGTCTTTGTCGGCGTCTTTGCCGTTCTGCTGGTTACCGAAAGATCGAGCCGCCACAGAATGAAAAGAAAAATGCCCATGATGAGAATTGTCACGGCCGCCGCGAGCCGCAGAATGTTGGCTACCATGGCGCCGTATTTTCCGGTCTCGGGATTATAGTGATAGCAATAAAGCAGCACCGCGTCGACTGCGTTGCCGATCTTGCCTTGCGAAGCTTCCACCAGTCCCATGCGTAAATCTTTGGGCGGAAAATCCACGCCATAGAAGTAGCGCGAGATGCGGCCTTGCGGCGTGAGCACCATGATGGCGGTGGCATGGGCATACTGATTGCTTTTTGGGTCGTACTGATACTGGAAGCCGACAGTCCTGGTGAGCGCGTTGATTGAATCCGGCTGGCCGGTGAGGAAGTGCCAGCCTGCGGCAGCATTGGCGCGGCCGTAGCGGCCGACGTAGTCCGTCTTCTTGGCCGCGGCCATCTCTGGAGTCTCGCGCGGATCGAAGCTCACAGTGATCACGTCAAATTCATTGCCCACGTCGAACTTTACCAGGCGCATGGCGCTGGCGAGTCCGGCTAGAGCCTCGCCGCACAGCATTGTGCAGTTGTAATAAACCAGGTTGAGGATCAGGGGCTTGCGGCCGAAATAATCCCCGAGTTTCACGGTCGTGCCGGTTTCGTCGCGGAAGGTGAGGTCGGCCGGCACCTGCGCGTCGAGATGTTGTTCGATGCCGACGTTCTCCAGTCGCGGAGGTCGCGTGCTCGCCGGAGGGGACATTACGCCGTTGTTCATCTGTCCCCAGGCAGAAGCTGCCAGCAGCGCGACTGCCAGCAACACGCGCGTGGTGGAGATCGAGTTGCACTGCTCACCGATCACTTCTTGTCACCCTTCCTAGTTGCCGCAGTTTTACTTGTCCCAGGTTTGCCGGTTGGGGTTGCGGCGGCGGCGATGCCGGCAGCGCCCTGCGGACGCACGGGAAGCCCTCGCTGCGCGATTAATTCCATGGCGCGCTCAATGGGGATATGCACGATGCCAGCTTTTTCATCCACCCAACCGTAGCTGTATAAAGTGTCATCTTCGTTCAGGATGATTCCGTTGAGTTGACCGCGCTCGTCCTCCTCCAGCTTTGGGTCGGGGAAGGCGCTCTGCGGATATCCGGGAGCAATGTGACGCGTGTCCGCCGGAACATTGGTGACCAGCGGATTCACCGGAGGCTGCAAAGTCTTTTCCCGGTGGTCGAGAACTGCAAAGAGTCCTTTGAGACCGATGATACACATCGCGATTCCGACAACTATGGTCAGGAGGAAGTAGAGAATGCTGGACGCTTGCAGGTCCTGGTGTTCGTAGCCGCCGTGCCCGGCCGTGTTCTCGTGTTTGGTTTCGTCGCTCATTTATCGCTATGCGTTATGCGTGTGTTTCATGTGCCGGCTGCAGAACCTCGTGGGCATCGGTGTCGTAGGCCGGCAAAAGTGGCAGCGAACCCAGGTTGCGAAAGAAATACCAAAGCCAGAGACCGCCGATGGCGATGGGCACAACGACGTCTGCCAGAGTCAGTGTGAGATGCTTCGAGAAATTCGGTTCGATGATCCAGAACAGATCGAAATAGCGAATAAGCAGCAGCCAGGTTGCGAGCCACACCAAGCGGCGAATGTCGCGCTTGAATGGACGCGACAGCAGCGTCGCGAAAGGAACGACAAAGCCGAACAGCACCAGAAAAAGCCCAATCGATCCCCAGCCGCCATTGATGCGCGTGAGATAAAAGGTGATCTCCGCGGGCAGATTCCCGGCCCAGATAATGAGCCATTGCGAGAAGTTGAAATAGGCCCAGACCATGGTGAAAGCGAGCATCCACTTGCCGTGGTCGTGGACGAAATCGGGCTTCAACATCTCAGACATGGGCTTGTAGTTGAAGAGGATGCGCTCGACGACCACCGCAAAACACATGGCGGACAGCACTTCGCCGATGAGGATGATCAGGCCGAAGATAGTCGAGATCCAACTGGGATCGAGCGACATGATCCAATCGATGGCGGCGAAGGAGATGGTGAATCCGTAGAGGATGAGTCCGGGGCCGCTGACCGCCTTGAAGCGGCCGCTGTTGTCGGGGGCATTGGGCCGGTCGGTCTGCTTCGACCACATCGACAACAGGAACGAAAGCAGATTCCAGACCGCGAAATAGAATACGGCGCGGAGGATGAAGCCGTTCACGGTGAGATAAGTCTGCGTGATCTGTTCGAGGTGCTCGCGGAGATGTTTGTCCTGAATATTGCTGAGTGGCTGAGCCCAGATGTAGAGGCGCCGGATTCCGAATAGGACGGGAATGAAGAGAACCGCGAGCAGCGGCAGCGTGCGCATGGCCGCCCCCAGGATGCGGCGAATGACCGTACCCCAACCGCCTCCGGTGAGGTGGCGGATCATCAGGATTGCCATTGAGCCGAGTGCGATGCCCAGCCAGCACATGAAACCAAGCAGGTAGGCGCGATAGAACTCGTTGGGACGGGTAAAGGCCAACGCCACTGCGATCAGTGAGAATACGACGCCGATCGCGAGCGAGCGCTGGGAAATTTTCTTCGTGGCTTCGGGCGCCGTTAAATCGAGATTTGTAGTGGTCGCGGCGCTCATTTAGGTTCCTCGGAGTGCGAACTCGTTTCGGAATCAATTAGGGGAAGCGTCGCGCCCGAGCCGGGCTGGCCGCGGAACTGCGGCGGTTCCGAGGGTACGGGCTGTCCGGCGGGCACGTCCGCCCGGGTTGCGTTTTGACTGAACTGCAATGCGCGTACATAGGCCACGATCATCCAGCGGTCCGCTGGCGGAATCTGCGAAGCGTAGTCGGGCATTATACCGAAGCCGTTGGTGATCACATCGTAGAAGTACCCGAGGGGGGCCTTTTGCAGCCGCGCGATATGGAACGACGGCGGCCTGCGCGCGAAACCTCGCGAAGGCACGAAGCCGTTGCCGTCTCCGACCCGCGAGTGACAGGGAGCGCAATAAATGTCGAAACGCTCGCGGCCCCGTTCGAGAACTTCTTTGGTCACGGGAAACGGCAAGTAGTCGCCGGGATTGTTGCCGGCTTTCCCGGTGTAAAAATAGGCGTCTTCATGCAACTGCCCACGAGCTACCGTACCTTCGACCGGCGGACGCTCGGAGCGCTGATCGGTGAAAAAATCGCTGCGCGACAGTGGATTCTGCCGCGGCTGCACGTGCATGTCGATGCGACACCCTGGGAGCAAGGCGATCGAGGCCAGCGCGGCGACAACGGAAATTTTGCGGAGGTGCAGCATTCTAGCTGGGCACCTCCGAGATGGAGCGTGGTTCGAGGCCCTGCAGAAAGCTCCGCGTGCCGGCGGGATCGTACTTGGGATCGGAAGAAAACACGATCAGGAAGAAACGGTCTTTCGATGCCGACGAGAAACGCGGAACGTTGAACACGGGGTGATAAGGCATGGGCAAGCCATTGAGCGCCAACATGCCGAAGACGGCGGAGATTCCGGCAAAAAGAATCGTCATCTCGAAGGTGATGACAATGAATGCCGGCCAGGAATGATAAGGCTTTCCGCCGATGTTCAGCGGATAATCGACGGCGGACATCCAGTACTGCATCAGGTAGCCGGTGAGGCCGCCGACGATGCCGCCGATTAACACTACGAGCGGAACTTCATCGCGGTGAAAACCAATTTCCTCCGCCAGGCCTTCGATGGGAAACGGGCTGTAAGCGTCGATCCGGTTGTAGCCGGCCTGGTGCGTTTTTCGCGCTGCCTCCACCAGAGTGGTCGCCGAATCGAATTCCGCCATGATTCCGTACATGCGTTCCTGCTTCATTCTTTGACCTCCGCTTCCGGCAGGAGGGTGCGCATTTCAAAGATCGAGATCATGGGCAACAGGCGCACGAACAAGAAAATGGCGGCGAGGAACATTCCGATGGTGCCGATGTAGGTCATCCAATCCCACCGCGTGGGGTAATACATTCCCCACGACGAGGTGAGGAAGTCGCGGTGCAGGCTGACCACGACGATGATGAAGCGTTCCAGCCACATGCCGATCAGGATCACGCCGGAAATCAGGAACAATGCCACCGGACTGGTGCGCAGTTTGCGAATCCACAGCACTTGCGGGATAAAGATGTTGCAGATCAGCAGAGACCAATAGGGGATGGCATACGGCCCATGCAGGCGGTTCCAGAGGGTGAAAGCGTCGTAGCGATCGCCACTGTACCAGCCCATGAAGGCCTCAATGCCGTAGCCGTAGGCGACGATCAATCCAGTCGCGAGCATGACTTTCGCGGAGTTCTGAAGATGCTTCTCGGTGATGAAATCCTCGAGGCCGTAGATCTTGCGGATCGGAATCGCGAGCATCAGCACCATGGCGAAACCGGAATAGATGGCGCCGGCAACAAAGTACGGCGGGAAGATTGTCGTATGCCAGCCGGGGACGATGCCGACGGCGAAGTCAAAACTCACAACGGTGTGGACCGAGAGCACCAGTGGCGTGGCTAGTCCGGCCAAAAGCAGATAAGCAGTTTCGTAGCGGTGCCAGTGCCGCGCTGATCCACGCCAGCCCATCGAGAGCATGCCGTAGGCGATTCTGGCCACTGGATGCGTGGCGCGATCGCGCAGTGTCGCCATGTCGGGGACGAGGCCGATGAACCAGAATAGCGCGGAGATGGTGGCGTAGGTGGAGACCGCGAAGACATCCCACATGAGCGGACTGCGGAATTGCGGCCACACTCCCATGGTGTTGGGAATGGGGAAAAGCCAGTACGCCAGCCACGGACGCCCCACGTGGATGGCTGGGAAAATTCCGGCGCAGGCAACGGCGAACAGCGTCATCGCTTCGGCGAAGCGGTTGATGGAATTGCGCCACGACTGCCGCAACAGCAAGAGAATCGCGGAGATGAGCGTGCCCGCGTGGCCGATTCCGATCCACCACACGAAGTTGACGATGGCGAAGCCCCAGCCGATCGGGATCGTCACGCCCCAGATGCCGACGCCTTTCAGGAACAGGTAGCCGATGGCATAGAGCAGCATCATCGTCATCAGAAACGCGATACCGAAGCCGACGAACCATCCATTCGAAGCAGGACGGGTCAGCACGATCGCGCTGATTTTTTCCGTGACCGTGCCGAAGGTGTGGCCGGGCTCGATCACCGGAGTCTCGACCGTCGCTTTGTATTGCTCGTCCATTTATTGTTGCCGAATGCCTACGCTTTGAGTTCCGGGTTCGGGTTGCTCACTTCCGCCAAGTAAGTTGTGCGCGGGCGAGTGTTGAGTTCACCGAGCAAACTGTAGTTCCGCGATTGCGCCTTCAATTTTGAGACTTTGCTGTTCGGGTCATTGATGTTGCCGAATATGATCGCGCCCGCCGGGCAGGATTGCTGGCACGCGGTTTGCAATTCGTCGCCGACTTTGACTGCTTTGCCGTCGCGCACCGAGGCAGTTTCGGCGTCGATCTTGTGTTCGTTGATGCGCTGCACGCAGAAGGTGCACTTCTCCATCACGCCGCGGCTGCGCACGCTGACGTCGGGATTGCGCATCATTTTGTACTGCGGCGTCTCCCAGTCCTGGAAGAGCAGGAAATTAAAGCGCCGAACTTTATAAGGACAGTTGTTCGAGCAATAGCGCGTGCCCACGCAGCGGTTATAGACCATGTCGTTCAGGCCTTCGCTTGAGTGATTGGTAGCGCCCACGGGGCAAACCACTTCGCAGGGGGCATTTTCACATTGCATGCACGGTACGGGCTGGAAAAATGCTTTGGGATTGTCGCGGTCGCCCTGGTAGTAGGCGTCAACGCGGATCCAATGCATGTGGCGCCCGATGACAGTCTGTTCTTTGCCAACGACGGCGATGTTGTTCTCCGACTGGCAGGCCAGCATGCAGTTGTTGCAACCCACGCAGGAGTTCAGATCGATCGCCATTCCCCACGCATAATCTTCTTCCTTATATGGATACGGTTTGTACAGCGTGAGGCCGGACGCGGGCTCCTCCTCTTTGGCAAAGCCCGGCTCTTTGCGGTATTCCTCAAGCGTGGTCTCGCGGACCAGCGGACGATGGCCGCCATCGGGCGTGTCCATACTTTGATAGCCCTGGGTCGAGGCGAGCTTGTAAGTCTCTCCGGTCTTGCGGATTTGCAGGCCGGTAGCAATCCAGGGCGCAGCGCTCGTGCGCAGCGCATAGGCATCGAAACCTTGTGCGGTTCCGACGCGGCCGGCGCGCTTGCGGCCGTAGCCTAGAGTCACCGTGACGGAATTATCGGGATGGCCGGCTTGAATCCACACTGGGCCGGTGACTTTCTTGCCGTTCAATTCCAGTTCGACCACATCCTCCACTTTGATCTGCAACCGCTCCGCCATCTTGGGACCGATGAGCACGGCGTTGTCCCACGTGAGCTTGGTCATCGGCTTGGGCAATTCCTGCAGCCAGCCGTTGTTGGAGAATTGTCCGTCGTAGATGGTGGGGTCGCGGCGGATGTTGAGCTCGATGGACGTATCCATCGCCCATTTCCAGCCAATGTTGTCGTTCTTTACCGTAGCCGGCTTCGGTTGGTAAGTGGTGCCCTCAACCCATCCATCGTGCAACGACTCACGCCAGAATGTTTCGAAATCCGCGCCAGCGTGCTGCTTCTGCCAGTAGGCGCGTACGAGATCATAGCCCGTGGTGTCAGCTTGCCCAGAAAGGAGCCCCACGAATTCCAGAGGACTCTTGCCGCTGTAGAGCGGAGCAATCAAAGGCTGAACGATACTCACGGTGCCGTCGTAAGCGCGGACATCGCCCCAAGCTTCTAGTTCATGCGCTTGGTTGACATGCCACTGACAAAGGTCCGCCGTTTCGTTCTGATAGAGGCCTAAATGAACGCGGAGCGGAATCTTTCCATTCTTGAGGAGATTAGCGAAGTCGAGATCAGTGGGTGCATCGTAGGCTGGATTGGCTCCGAGGATCACAAGCAAATCCACTTTTCCAGCACCGATATCGGCGGAGAGATCCTTAATTGACTCGTTCTGATTTACCGGATTCGAGCCGACCAGATCGGTGCAGAAAACCGTCTTACCAATGTTGCCCAAAGCCTGGTTGACCGCGTGAGCGAAGGCATGCACGTTAGGAGGTTGATGATCGCCCACGATGACGATGCTGGATCCGCGATGGGAAAGGAGATCTTGAAACAGAATCCCACCCAACCCAGGGTAATCACCCGCTACGCCCCCTGTCGGCGGATTGACAGGCAGGTGGCTCGACAAGTCGTGTGCAAATCTCTCGATTTCACTCGTCCGCATCGGCAGCCGATGATCCGCCTTCGCTCCCGTCGTGGTCGGCGTGCTCTCGATCACATACAGCCGGTTCATGTTGCCGTCGGGATTGCGGCGCTTGGCGAAGTCGCGGATGTAGCGGACATTTCCCGGAAAACCCGCATACAGGAAGTCAGCGTCGAGCGAGACGATTACGTCGGCCTTTTCAAAATCGTAGCGCGTCTCGACCGGCTGGCCGAAGGCCAGCTTCGCGCCCTCGAGCACATTGTCACGATTGACCGGCTCGTACACATGCCACTTGGCCTGCGGATAAATCTTCAGGAAGCCGCGCAGTTGGTCGGCGAGGGTGGGTGAAGAAATAGTTGGCGTGAGAATACGGATGCCCGCGCCTTGCAGCGCCTTTTGCGCGGTGAGAGGTCCGTGAAGCGCGGTTAGAAGAGCCTGCCACGAGCGCTGGTCGCCCATCGACACCACGCTCTGCGAGCGGTCGGGATCGTACAGGCCGAGAATGTGAGCCTGCGCGAAAATGTCCGTGCCGCCGAGCGATGCTGGATGCTTGTCGTTGCCTTCAATCTTTGTCGGACGCCCGAGATGGCTTTCGACCAGCAGTGGGCTGGCGTATCCGCCAAGCGTCATCGCGGTAGCGTAGAACTGCGGCCGACCGGGGATCACGTCCTCGGGCTGGCGGACGTAGGGAACGATCGGTTCGAGCGGCAGGCGCACGCATCCGGTCATGCCGGCCAGCGCCATGGACGCGCCCATGACTTTCAGGAACCCACGGCGCGAGACGGAATCGACCCACTCGGAAGCGCCTTTGGGGAATTCGCGGTGCAAGGCCTCCTGGAAAGCGGGGCTGCCGGCAAGTTCTTCAAGGCTGCGCCAGTATTCCGGACCGGCCTTCTCGTTAGCCTCGTTGATTTGCGCGCGCAGGGAGTCGAGATCGAGCTTGCCCTTCTTGCCGGGGCAAATGTCCTCTCGCTTGGCACGGCCGTCTTGTTCTTCAATCTTCATTGGTTAGACATCACACTTTTTAAGACTGTCATCCTGAGCGCAGCGAGAGTTCGCGAAGCGAAGTCTCGCGCAGTCGAAGGATCCCTATAACCATGGATCTGACGCGCCGCTAGGGATCCTTCGACTCTTCCGCTCAGGATGACAACCTCATAGTTCGTTCTCACCGATGACACGTGCTGCAACTGGTGATGTCTTTCACGCTGCGCACGCTGTATTTCTTCACCAGCGCTGCGCCTAAGTCGAGCTGATCGGTGTAACTCTGTCCGTCCAGCACCACGGGATGCGCGGTGGTGGGCTGCTGGTAGCGCATATTGAATACTTGATCGCGCGGGCGCAGATTTTCTTGCGGCGCGCGATGGCAGCTCAAGCACCATTCCATCTGCAACGATTCCTGTTGATACATCAGCGGCATCTGGTCGACCGGACCGTGGCAGGTGTTGCAGCCGACTCCCTTATTGACATGAATGCTGTGATTGAAATAGACGAAGTCCGGTAGCTGATTCACCCGCGTCCATTGCAGCGACTGGCCGGTGCGGTAGCTGGCGCGGACCGGCTCAAGCAGCTGGGCGTTGGTCCAGATCTGCGAATGGCAGTTCATGCAGGTTTTCGTGGGAGGGACGCCGGCGAAACTCGAAGTCTCGACCGAAGTGTGGCAGTAGCGGCAATCGATGCCCAGCCCGGCAACGTGATGCTGGTGGCTGAAGGGCACGGGTTGCGGCTTTCGCACTCCGGCATAGGTAACGTAGGGCGAACGCTGGATCTCCATTGCCATCCAACTGAGCGCGGCAACCACGAACACCGCGCCAAAAATCGTGGCCCGCGACAAGGTGTTCGTGCTGCGATGAAAAATCTGCGGCATGGTTATGGAAATCTATGCTTGAGATGTTTCGTCAGCTGCGTCGGACGCGTCCCGATCAAAAATATCCCCAGAACTTTGGCCGATGAAAGTGGAAAGCTCAGGATTATAAATACTTCGCGCGCCGTTGTCTTGTGCTTTCCCGCGGGAGCGGAAAATGTCTCAAAACGCAACACGATCAGATGAAGGTCGGATTCGGCGACGGACGACGCTCTAGCGCAGGTTCATCACCAACAGCTTCGGCTCGGTCATTTCCTCGATCGCGTAGCGCAAGCCCTCGCGGCCGAGGCCGGAGTCTTTCACGCCGCCGTAGGGCATCTGATCGATGCGGAACGAAGGGACATCGCCCGCGATGAGCCCCCCGACCTCGAGTTCGTCGAAGGCCTGGAAAAGCAGCTTCACGTCGCGCGTGAACAAGCCGGCCTGCAGACCGTAGTTGGAATTGTTGATCCGGCGCAGCGCTTCGTCGAAATTCTGGTAAGGTTCGACGGTCACGACGGGACCGAAAACCTCCTGGCAGTTTACTTTCATGTCGGGCTTGGTGCCGGTCAGTACCATGGGATCAACCACGGACCCGCGGCGGCCACCGCCGCAGAGCAAGCGAGCGCCCGAGCGAACCGCTTCCTCCACCCAATTGGTGATGCGGACGGCATCGCTCTCGCGAATCAGCGGTCCGACGTCGGTCGACTCCTGCATGGGATCGCCCGTTTTCAGTTTCTTGACGCCTTCGACAAGAAGGTCGGTGAATTTGCCGTAGACGGATTGCTCAACCAGAATGCGCTGCACGGAAATACAAGTCTGGCCGGCGTAGGCGAACCCGCCCGCAACGCAGCGCTCCGCGGCATAATTAAGATCGGCGTCGCTGTGCACGATCACGCCGGCGTTGCCGCCGAGTTCGAGCACGACCTTCTTTTTGCCGGCGCGGCGTTTGATGTCCCACCCTACGGGAACGCTGCCGGTAAAGCTGATCAGCTTGATGCGCTCGTCTGTGACCAGCAGACTGGCGTCTTCGTTTGAAAGCGGGAGTACGTTGAGTCCGCCGTCGGGCCAGCCCGCCTGCTGCACGCATTCCGCCAGCAGGAGCGAGCACAGCGGAGTTTGCGGCGCCGGCTTCAGCACAATCGAGCAACCCGCCGCAATGGCGGGAGCTACTTTGTGCGCGACCAGGTTCAGCGGGAAATTGAAGGGCGTGATCCCCGCAATGGGACCGAGCGGGAAACGCTTCACAATGCCCCAACGTCCTGCGGTAAATTCCTGCCAGTCGAGGGGAAGATACTCGCCGTAAATGCGCGTGGCCTCTTCGGCGGCAACGTTGAAGGCAAATGCGGCGCGATCCACTTCGGTGCGCGCCAGCTTGATGGGTTTGCCGGCTTCCTGCGCCAGAGTGCGGGCGAATTCTTCGCGGCGCTCCGTAATACCCTGCGCCACACGCCGCAACACGCGCTGCCGCTCAAAGGCGGGCAGGCGGCGGGTGGTTCCGAAAGCCTTTACGGCGGCGGCGATTGCAGCTTCGGCGTGCTCGCGGCGGCCCTGGACCACTCGCGCAATCACGCTTCCATCGAAGGGCGCGCGGACTTCAACGATGTCACCGTCTTCCATCCAGCGGCCGTCGACAAAGAAGCCGTGGGTTGCGACTGGGGCAATCGTCATTTCCGCCATTTTTGCCTCCCGGATGCAGACAGCGATTTTGATTATAGGCCTTGGCAGGTGGTTGCTTTTTTCTGCGGGAAGAACTCTTTCAGTTGTCCACTACAATGAAGGCCGTTAGCGCCAATGCCTGCCTTGGACACCATTGTTGAGCTAGCCCCGCGTTTGCGGCGGAAAGAAGTTTCTCCGGTCGAGGTGACTCGCGCTTGCCTGGATCGCATCGAGAAGCTCAATCCCAGGCTGAATGCCTTCGTTACGGTGACTGCAGAGTCTGCGCTGGCGGAGGCTCGGGTTGCGGAGATCGAAATCTCGCGCGGGGAATGGCGCGGGCCGCTGCACGGGATTCCGGTGGCGATAAAAGACCTGATCGATACTGCTGGCACGCGCACAACCGCTGCCAGCGCGGTTTTCGAGCATCGTGTCCCGCCTGAGGACGCGGAAGTGGTGCGGCGGCTGCGGCGGGCGGGTGCGGTGATTCTGGGGAAGAACAATCTGCATGAGTTCGCTTATGGCGGAAGTTCGCTGGTCAGCCTCTTCGGAGACGTTCACAATCCCTGGAACACGGCGCACATTGCCGGAGGATCGTCGGGAGGATCGGCGGCCGCTGTTGCCGCTGGGCTTTGCTATGCGGCGATTGGGACTGATACGGCGGGTTCCATTCGCGAACCTGCTGCGCTTTGCGGGTGCGTGGGGATTAAGCCGACTTACGGGCGCGTGTCGGCGCGCGGCGTGATTCCGCTTTCCTGGTCGCTCGATCACGTTGGGCCGTTGGCCGCGACTATTGGGGATGCGGCTGCTGTGCTGCAGACTATCGCGGGATACGATCCGCTTGACGTGTGCAGCTCGGACGCTCCGGTCGCGGATTATGTTTCTGGCTTGGGCGAGGCGATTGGGAAGCTTCGCGTTGGGATTCCGCGGGCGCATTTTTATGAAGAACTTGATGATGAAGTCCGCGGGGCAGTAGAGCAGGCCCTGGTCGTGATCGCGGCGCTGGTGGCGGAGCTTCGGGACGTACAGATCGAAGTATCTTCGGACCGAACCGTGCAAGCCGCCGAGTCTTTTGCCTATCACGCCGACCATGTTGCCCGGACGCCGGAGCTTTATCAGCCGGAGACTTTGCGGCGCATTCGATCAGGTGCAAACATTTCAGCGACGGAATATATTCGGCGGCGGCGCGAGCTGGATCAGGAACGGCGTCGCGCTCATGACTTCTTTGCCGACGTGGATTTGCTGGTCACACCCACGATGCCCATCCCGGCGCCGGCGATTGCCGATTTGAAAAAAGATCCTGCTGCGCTTCGGCCGGCGGAACTTGCATTGCTGCGCAACACGCGGCTATTCAATGTTTGGGGGCTGCCTGCTATCTCAGTGCCCTGCGGCTTTACGAAAGCCGGTCTGCCCATCGGTTTGCAGATCGCTGGACCGCACTGGCGGGAGGATCTGGTGCTGAGGCTGGCTCATGCTTACGAACAGGCTGCCGGGCGGCATAAGCGGCGTCCGGTGGGCTGAGCTGTCACGTCCACAGCTTCCCGGCTGTGGATTTCTGGAGTGAAATAAATTCTGGACGCAGACAGCGGATGATGGAGGATTAGCTTCCTGGAGCGGATCTGCGGATTAAATTTTTTCTTTCGATACCCCTGAAAGCCTTGCCCAGCGCGGGTTTGGCAAAACCGTATCGCGCAAAATCTTGTTTTCAAAGAACTTAGATACCAAAATCTTGAGAACAACGGGCTTAGAGGCGGGCACACTGGGTGCTTCCAACCGTCACTGCCTCGACTATGATCGCGCGATTTGAATTGCGGGCGCAAGGTTAGATGTCACAAGGTGGTTGTGGAAAACTGCAAGGCTCAGGAGGACAACGTGCTTCAGTCCACCGTTCTTACATCATCTGGCAGCATTAACACGAACATGCAGTTTCCCGTCGCTGTTGAGCAGGAGAGGATTCCGCGGCGGAGGATTTTTACTGGGGTGTCGTCGGGGAAGGTTAGACGGTATTCGGCGGTGCGGAGGGCTTCGGTGAACACTTTGAGTTTTTCGTCGCCGCCGGCGAATTTTACGGCTTCAACGGTTGCAGCCGAGTTCCCTCCATGACCTGAATCAGGGTGACCTGTATTAGGGTGACCTGGGCCGCGGCTTAGGAGCACGAAGAAATCGGCGTTGCCGGTTTCTTTTGCTACTTTGCCCAGATCGATGGTGCGCAATTGCTGCAGCTCTTCTTTGTGCTTCGCCACGGTAGCGTCTACTTTGGCGTCACCGCCGGCTAGAGAAGCGAGACGGTCGCGGGTTTCGGGGATGGGGCGCAGTCCGCTCAGGCAGAGCGCGTAGGTGCGCAGGGCTAGATCCTTTTTCCCCTGCTTCTCGTAAATCTGCCCCAGATGGTCGCCGACTTCGCCGTGATGGCCGAGCTGCCAGGCCGAGGAAACATATTTTTCGGCGTTGTCGAACTTGCCTTCGTTGAAATAGACCCAGCCCAGAGTGTCCCAGTAGGCGATCAGGGATGGGACCAGGGGCAACTCCTGCGGCGTTAGCCGGTCGAGCGACACGTTGCGCAATGCTGCCGTGGTGGCCGAGATTGCCGACTCGGCGTATTGCTGGGCGCGGTCAAGATGCGACTTTTTCAGTGAAAGCTGGTAGGCGATGTTATTCCAGACCAGCGGCGTCGCCGAGAGTTCTACGGCGTGGTCAAAGGTGGCAAGCGCTTTGTCGTCCTGGCCGAGATTCAGATAGGCGTCGCCCAGGCTTACCTGCAGCTCGGCGTTATCGGGCGAGAGGGACGCGGCTTTTTCCAGCTCCGGGGCAGCCAAATCGTACTTGTGCCACTCCGAATACATTGCGCCCAGGCCCGCGTGGGAGAACTTGTCGAGGGGATTGATCTCAATCTGCTTGTTGAATGCGGTTACGGCGTCGGGGTACTTGCGCTCCTGCCAGTAGGCGCGGCCGAGAGCATTGTAGGCGTACTCGTCATAGGGATTGATTTCAATCTGCTTGTTGAGAGCGGCGATGGCGTCGTCATTCTGGCGCATTCCTAGATAAGCCGCGGCGAGGATATTCCAGACGTACTTGTTTTTTGGATCGACTTCGGTGGCGCGTTTGAGAAGTTGAATCGCCATGGGAAGATTGTTGTTGGCCATGGCGGCGCGACCGCTTTCGACCAGGTCGTCGGCTTTCATATCTGCCGGCGGCGTTGGCGTGCCGGCTGCCGTGTTCTCGACGGAAAGAAACTGTCCCAGATCAGAGCTGACGGTGTGGCGAAAAGCCTGGTAATCCGAGGCGCGAGACGCGGGCAGCTCGGCCTGACGCAGCGTCAACGTTCGGGCGGCGGTGAAGCTCGTTCCCTCCAGTTTGTAGGTGGCCTGGTACTCGGCGTAGTCGCGCCTGACGGACAAAGGCAACGGGGAATGCGCCGTGTACTTGGCGGGCAAGTCGAGCTTGATCTTGTAGACGTACTCTGCCTTGGGGCCGAGTTTCAGAACCTCACCGTCTGCATCGCCATCGTCATCGCTATTGCCATCGCCGAGATCGGGCAGGTTGAACTGGCAGAGCGGCAGCGTGAGGTCGGATTTCTTCTTCGACCAGTCTAAGAAGTTCGGCCTGGCGACGTCGTAGGACATCGTGAACGGTTCGCGGGTCGCGGCGGGATCGCTGATTTTCAGATTCGTAATGTCGCCGCCCATTCCGGCGTTGACGTTTTCTACCACACGTTGCCAATTGGCTTCCGGAACGCGGCGGAAGATGGAACGCAGCATGAGTTCTTCATCGCCGCGAAAGGTGTAATGCACGTGGGCTTCGAGTTTGCCGATCTCGTTTATTTTTCCATCGACCTCTGAGACCTCACTGTCGGGCATGGGCGTATCGGCGGGCGTCTCCTCGAGATGTGGCGTACTGCCGTCGGCGGGAATGACCAGCGCGAGCTTGTTGCGCAGACTGAAGGCCAGCAGGCGGAAGGGAGCGACCTCGCTGGTGGTATCCATCCAGACTTCTTCGTGGGGCGTCGTCATGGGCAGCATGGTAATGACGTGATCGAACTGCGAGGGCGAGGGCACGTCGGGATCGAGCTTGCGGCTGGAGTTGATCAGCACGGAAGACGCGTGAAGGCCCTCCGCTTCGAGCAGAGAAGCGAGCAGAGTGTGCTTATCCTTGCAGTCGCCGTACTGGTCATGGAGGACGTCGGCGGCGGCGTGGGGCTGATAGCGGCCCACTCCCAGCGACAGGCTGACGTAGCGGAAATTCTTCGCAACGAAGTCGTAGAGCCCCTCGACCTTATCCAAGTCGGTGCCGAGGCCTTTGGTGAGATCGGCCGCTTTGGCGCGGACTTCAGGTGAGGGCGCGCGGCGGTCTTTTTCCAGGCTGGCATACCAGCGGCCGATCTGTTCCCAACTGACGAACGTGGTCAGCTGAACGTCGGGCCGTTCCTCATCGGGCCTCTTCTTCTTTTTCTTCTTGTCTTTATCTCCATCTTTGTCCCTGTCTTTGTCTTTATCTTTGTCCTTGGTGTCGTCTTCGCGTTCCAAGTGAGAACTGGTCCAGTGGTAGACGCGGCGTCCGTTCGCCTCCGAGATCTTGGGGTCCATGCCCGGTTTGTTCTTCAACTTTAGCGGGCGGCCGGAGGGAACATCCACGTCGAGTTCCTCATCGAGCATGATGTTGTTCTTGTCGAAGTCGTAGTCGGCCCAGAACTGCCCTGCAGCCAGCGGAGTGTGAATCAGCGTGACCATGTCGTATTCGAGCGTTTCGCCGGGGCGCAGGCCGGGCACGGTGATGTGCTTCTGACGGTAGTCGGTATAGACGGGAGCTTCGCGCTCCACGGGCGCGCTCAGGTCTTGCACGGCATCGTCGCCCGCCTTCACCACGGTGCCATCGGCCTTGACTACGCGGACATGGGCTATCTCGACGCGCTCGTTGGCGGAGTTGTAGCCGAATTGAATCTGTCCCCATTGCTGGACTCCAGCCTCGCTCTGCACCCGGATGCGAGCGACCGTTTCTTTGCGGCCCGTGCCATCGCTTTCAAAGCGGTAGGTGGAGTGGAGTTGCTCGACGACAAATGCTTCTTGCGAATAGTCGTGCTTGGGTTCCTGCGGCTTGGAGGAGGCGGCGTCCGCAGGCTTTGCGGGGACGGGCGGCGAAGTGGGCTTTTCGCCCGACTGTGCTGCGACATTGCAGGGCGCGGCCAAGGTGCAGGCCATTAAGAACTGGAGCAAAAGACTACGCATAAGGTAATAGTAAGGCCTGTGCCGCTTTTATCCCAAGGCGGGAATTTGTTTGTGGAACAGTCACGAAACCATAGTAAAATCTGGCCCTAGATAGTCTTGCCTGGCCGCGACGCTGGGCAGGCGTGACGCATAATGTACTTGCGCCACGATCCTTCCGTTCGGAGGTTTTTCTGGCATGGAAGATCGTGATGTCTCTTCTTCGGTTTCCCAGCAGTCGATTAGCCAGCAGTCGGTGCCCAGGAAGCACGAAGGCCGGGGTGCATGGGTCCTGACCGCCTACGGCATTTCTGGGTTGGCACTTTTCGCGCTCCTCGCTTATTTCTTCTCGGATTTCATCGCTCACTGAAGGCGTCGGTTGCGATGAGCGCGCTCCGCGTCCGCGGAGAGCGTCAGAAGTGTATTCGAAGTTTTCGTCTTCCTGAACAAGGCGTCCTGCAGGTCCAAGAGCCCCTTTGAACGTGCTACAATGAGCGGCCTTAGAAGGTGCTGCTTCGAGCATTTTCCCGCCCTGAAGCACTGAGAAAGAGAAAGAAATAACAGGATAACTCGTGCCCAAGAACCCCACCTCCGCTGGCGCGCCGATTACCTACGCCGACGCCGGCGTGGATATCGACCGGGCCAATCGCACCAAGCAGCGCATCAAGTATCTGGCGCACAAAACCTTTACCCGGGGGGTGCTCAGCGAAATTGGCGGTTTCGGCGGCTTGTTCGCGGTGGACAAGACCAAGTACCTGGACCCGGTGCTGGTTTCGAGCGTGGACGGTGTAGGAACGAAGCTCAAGATTGCCTTTTCCATGGGCCTGCATTCCACCGTGGGCGCTGACCTGGTGAACCACTGCGTCAACGATATCGCCGTGCAGGGCGCGGCACCGCTTTTCTTTATGGACTATCTGGCGACGGGAAAACTGGAGCCCTCGATCGCCGAGAAAGTGGTGGAAGGCATTGCCGACGCCTGCAAGCATAATGGCTGCGCACTGATCGGCGGAGAGACGGCCGAGATGCCCGGCTTCTATCCCGATGGGGAATACGATCTGGCGGGGTTTATCGTGGGCGTGGTGGAACGCGACCGGATCATTACCGGCAAGGATGTGCAGATCGGCGACGTCATTCTCGGCCTGGCATCGAACGGCCTGCACACCAACGGATATTCGCTGGCCCGCAAACTGCTGTTTGAAGTGGCCCACTACTCGCCGGAGGACTACGTCAACGAGATCAAGAATAAGGTCGGCAATGAACTGATGCGCACGCACAAGAGCTACTGGCCGGCGCTGAGAAAACTGATTGCCGCCCAATGCGTCTCCGCGCTGGCCCATATTACCGGGGGCGGCATCACGGAGAACCTTCCCCGCGTGCTGCCCCGCGGGACGGGAGCCGCGATCGATCTCGGGTCCTGGCCGGTGCCGCCCTTGTTCGAACACCTGCGGCAGTTGGGAAATGTTCCGCAAGAGGAGATGCTGCGCACTTTCAACATGGGCCTGGGGATGCTGCTGGTCGTTCCCCTGGCGAAATTCAAGAAAGCCCAGACCGTGCTCGAGCGCGCGGGAGAAAAGGCTTTTACCGTGGGGCGCGTGGTTAAGGGCGAGCGCAAGGTGATCTACAACTGAAACTCGACTCACCACGGAGTCACGGAGACACGGAGAAAACCTTTCGGGGATTTCAAACTTGCGTTCAGTAGCGGACGCGTCCTTTCAGTTGATCTTAATCCTGCATTTAGAAGTTCTCCGTGGCTCCGTGTCTCCGTGGTGAATTATCATTTGATCTCCCATGAAATCCCTTGGCATTCTCCTCTCAGGGCGTGGCTCGAACTTTGTTGCCATCGCTGACAGCATTGACGCGGGCCGCATCGCGGGCGCGCGCATTGCCGTTGTCATCTCGAACAAAGGGGACGCGCCCGGCATCGCTACTGCACGCCAGCGTGGATTGAATGCGCTGGTGATTCCATCGAAGGGCAGGCCGCGAGGGGAACACGAACGCGAGGTCGTTGCCGCACTCAATCAGCACAATATCGATCTGGTCTGCCTCGCGGGATACATGCGCTTGCTCTCACCGTGGTTTGTGCAGCAGTTCCCGCGCCGCATTCTGAACATCCATCCCTCGCTCCTGCCGGCATTCCCCGGCCTTGAAGCCCAAGAGCAGGCTTTCGCGTACGGAGTAAAAGTCTCCGGCTGCACCGTGCATTTTGTTGACGAAGAACTCGATCACGGGGCGATCATCGTGCAGAAGACCGTGCCGGTGCTCGATAGCGATGACGAGCACACACTGGCCACGCGCATCCTTGAGCAGGAGCATATCGCCTACACGGAGGCGATCAACGTCGTGCTGGGCGGTAAGTACGAAGTGAAAGGCCGGCGCCTGCGCGCGTTAAGTTAGAAGTCGGAGGGCAGAATGCAGAAGTAAGAGTCCCGCGATAGCTCACTTGAATTCTTTTTTCATTCGCACAATGCGCAGCGCTTCGCCGTTGCCGAGCGGAGCCTCCAGATTCTCCAAAGCTGTATAACCCTTTGCCTGGTAAAACGCCACGCCGCTTAGGGTCGCGCCCATCTCGAGGCGCGTGAAGCCGGCTTCCCGGGCTGCGTTCTCGCAGGCTTCGAGGATCAAGCTGCCGATGCCGCGCCTCGCCCAGTCCGGATGCACGAAGAAGGCTCGAATCTTCGCGCGCGGCATACTGATCGCCGCCGTACAGTGTCTTGCGCTTGCTCCAACCGCCGCAGCCGACGATCTCGGATTCGGTCTGCGACGCAAAGACTTCCGCCACCAGGTACGTTCCATCGGCGATGAGCTGGCTGTCCACGCCATAGACCGACCGCAGCGCGCCTTCAATCTGCGCCGGAGAATAGTCCTCCGCTTGCAGGCCTCGGACCGATGCCTCAATCACTTCCCGCAGTCGGGGAACATCTGCCGCGACGGCCTTTCGTATGTGAATTTTCGTCGCCGTCACATGCGCCTCATTCTCATGCAGAGCCAATTCTAGCTTCTGCATTCTGACTTCTGCCTTCTGCATTCCATATAATGTCCTTTCCCATGTCAACCTTCGCACCTGTCGACGAACAACTGACGTATCTCAAGAAGGGTTCGGCGGAAATCATCCGCGAGGCCGACCTGCGCGCCAAGCTCGAGAAGTCGCGAGCCACGGGCAAGCCGCTGCGGGTGAAGCTCGGCATGGACCCGACGGCTCCCGACTTGCACCTCGGGCACACCGTGGTGCTGCGCAAGCTCAAACATTTTCAGGATCTCGGCCACACTGCGATTTTTCTGATCGGCGATTTTACCGGCATGATCGGCGACCCTACAGGACGTTCGGCCACGCGACCGCCGCTAACCCGTGAGCAGATCGAGGAAAATGCCGAAACTTATAAGGCCCAAGTCTTCAAGATTCTTGATTCGAAGAAGACTGTGGTCGACTTCAACCGGCGCTGGATGGGCCACTTTACCTCCGACGATTTCGTCCGCTTGATGGCGAAGTACACCGTTTCACAACTGCTGGAGCGCGAGGACTTCCACAAACGATTCAAAGACGAGAAGCCCATTTCGCTGCACGAGTTGCTCTACCCGCTGGTGCAAGGATACGACTCGGTCGCGCTCGAAGCGGATGTAGAACTCGGCGGCACCGACCAGAGATTCAATCTGCTGGTGGGCCGTGAACTGCAGCGCGCCTACGGCCAGGAGTCGCAGGTAGTGCTGACGACACCGATTCTCGAAGGGCTTGATGGCGTGCAGAAGATGTCGAAGTCGCTGGGAAATGCGATTGGCATCGACGAACCGCCAGAAGAGATGTACAGCAAGATAATGCGGATTTCCGACAAATTAATGTGGGATTACTACGAACTACTAACGGATGTCCTCTCGATTCAGATCGAGGCCCTGAAGGAAGGTGTGGCGAAAGGGGACCGGCATCCTTTGGAAATAAAGAGGTCTCTCGCAAGACTCATTGTCATGGGTTTCCATTCCCGCGAGAGAGCAGAGGAGGCTGCAGCTGCGTGGACCAGACGAGTCCAGGAGGGTCAAACGCCATCCAACATCCCGTCAGTACGGGTGGCGACCGCAGATATCGATGCCGTGAAGTGGGACGTGAAACTTGCCGACGTCGTGGCGCGTGAGAGTGACCCGGATTCGATGGCATCGGGATATTTTCCAGCAGATGTCAGAATGTTCAACAAGAACGCTCCGCCCGACACGAGGTTCTGGATCGTCCGTCTCGACAAGCTGCTGGCTGCCTGCAATCTCGCAGAGTCCGCGTCGGATGGCGCACGGAAGATTAAGGCCGGATCGGTCTACGTCGATGATCTTGTCGTGAAGGTCTTGAAAATCGCGGTTGGCACTCCATATGAAATGGTCATCAAAATAGGCCGCACTAGCAGGTTCGCTCGAAAGGTGACCATTCACTAGTTTACATTTGTCTTCCCAAGGGTCTGCCCGTGAGCATTGTTCGCGTTCCCGGCACGTGCTCTCAGGATTTATCTTTCTCAACTAATCCAAGTGCACAGGTCCTTCGTCGGGAGTCCCGCGCCTTGCGCGGGACTCCGCTTCCTCAGGATGACAACAAGAGTGGAAGGTATCAACTACGGCAGCAGCCCGAACACGGCTACGCCGTTCGGCGTCCCTACAAACACCTTGCCGTTTACGATCATCGGAGTCATGAACTTGTTGCCTGCGCCGAATTGATCGCGGCCGTTGCTGGCCTGGTTGCTGTTGTAGAGTTCGTTCAGATTTGTGGCATTGTAGGCATGCAATACTGCCGGGCTGTTGTTCTCGACAGCCCACACGATTCCGTTGCTCGTGCCATTCGCCGAAACGCTGGGAGTTGCCCCGGGATACCCAAACCCGGTGGGAGTTTGTGCGGTTGCGCTGGTTGAGAGCTGCGCGTTGGTGATGGGGAACGCCTGGATGGGGCTGCCCACCGATCCGTAGTAGACCGTGTTGTTGAAGTAGGCAGGCGTCGCCCAAACCCCGCCGGGCAAGGCTCCCGCGAGTTCCTGATAAATATTGTTGCTATTCGAGCTGAACTTGCCCATGGAGTCGCGATTCACCATGTAAAGGTTGCTGTCTTTGCCGGCGCCGGGCGCGAGGTGCCAGGTGTGGCCTGAGCCGTCGGTCTGGTCGGGCAGGACGATCATCCCGCCGGAACCCAGATCGGTGTCGCTGCCGTTCTCCGATCCTTGATTGTCCATTTCGAAGTAGTCGGCCACGGCGAGACCGCCCGAGGTCGAAAGTTTCATGAAGGCGTTGCCGTAGTCGCCGTCGCTGGGAAAGCCGCTGGCATTCAAATTGGTATCGAAGTCGCCGTTGGCATCCAGGAAATAGATGTTGCCGGAGGTGTCGGCGGCGAGCCCGGATCCGGCCATCCATATGGCGCCTTCGTTGCCGTTCGGCGTCACGTTCAGCACACTGGTCTGGCCCAGCGTGGATTCGCTGTAACCGATGATCCATCCTGTGTAGGGGCGTATGTCGCAGTGCGAAGCCCAGGCGGTATAAATGACGCCATTCAGCAAGAGCAGCGCGGATCGCTCTTTGTATTGGCCGGGATCGAAGACGACATCGGTGCCGTTGCTGTTGTCTCCAGTTCCGGGATAGGTCGCCTGAATATCGACCGGGCCGCTGAACAGCTCGGTGCCGAGCGCGAGATCGAGCGCGTGCAGGCGTTGGTGGTAGTTGCCCGAAGCGTCTTTCGACATCGCCACTACGTAAATCGCTCCGTTAGGGCCGCGCGTTCGATCGATCACTGGTGTAGAGGTCACGCCGATTTCGGGAGTCACCTGGCTGCAACCACGATCGTCCGATGTTGTTTCGCCCGATTTCAAAGTGGAGACGTGCCATATCGTTGCGCCGGAATCCGCGTCGAAGCCATAGACCGAACCGTGCTCGGTGGCAACGACCAGCAGATTGTGCGAGCCGTTGTTCGTGACGTTCGAGGCGTAGAGCGGCTCGGCGTCGACCAGACCGTCGACGGAGTAGAAACCCAGCTTGCCAAACTTTGCCGATGTAACGTTGCTGGTGCTCAACGCGGTTTCCGTCAGGTTCTGGCCGGTGCGTCCGATGTCATTGTGGTAGGTCAGGACGTCGGTGGTGCCTGGGACCTCTGCGATTACAGTGAGGGTCGCGGTATTGCTGGTTGCATTTCCCTCCGAGTTGCTGACCACGACTCGATACTGTGTGCCATTGTCGGAGGTCGTCGTCGCAGCCGTGGCGTAGCTGGCCGAGGTCGCGCCAGTGATCGGGGTCGTACCCATCTGCCACTGGTAACTCAAGGGAGCCGTTCCCGCCGACGTCACCGAGAATGTTGCCGATTGTCCGGCGGTAACGGTCTGGTTCGACGGTTGTCGCGCAATCGAGGGTGCCACAGGAGTTGTGTTTACCGTCAGAGTGGCGGCATTGCTCGTTATATTTCCCGCCGAATTTTTCACCACGACGCTGAACTGGGTGCCATTGTCAGAGGTCGTAGCCGCAGCCGTGGTGTAGCTGGCCGAGGTCGCACCGGTGATCGCAGTCGTACCCTTCTGCCACTGGTAAATCAAGGGAGCCGTTCCCGCCGCCGTCACCGAGAATGTTGCCGGCTGTCCGGTGGCAACAGTCTGGTTCGTGGGCTGAGCGGCAATGGTGGGAGAAATGGCGGGGGTGCCATTGCCGGGTGTAGATACACCGCTGCATCCCGCCAGGAGGAGGCTAACTATAAGAAAACAAGATACATCTGTTAGCCGTCGAACGTTCATGCCCCCCTCGAGTCCGAGCTCTGTCTGGCGTGCATCATGCCAGCGGGTTGGGAGGGTCGGAAGGTTACGAGAGTGCGGGAAACTGCCTGGCTTAAGAGGCTGAGTGGGTGGCCGCTCGGACAAGTCCTTGGGACTTTCCGATCCCGCTCAGAAGTGCGACTCTGTTACTCTCAACCGCGCACATGCGCGCGGCCGCCATCTTCGGGCTGGGATGTTCTGCGAAAAACCTCACGCCCTTCCAGACGGATGAAACGATCGACTGGCGGGTCGGGATGCCCGCCGCCGGGGATCAGGCGGACGTTGTATTGCTGTTTGGCGGCGATGGCACCATCCACCGGCACTTGAGTCAATTGGTGAAGGTTGGCGTGCCTGTGCTGGTTGTCCCGGCCGGCAGTGGGAACGACTTTGCCCGCGCGCTTGGAATTCGCCGTGTGCGCGATTCGTTCGCCGCGTGGCGAAGGTTCTGCGCCCGGCAGGGCAATGTGCGCGCCATCGATTTGGGAGTGATCACTCCGCTGGAGGTCGCGGGCGAGGCGCCCGCGCCACACGTTCGAAAATCGGTACCAGGCACCAGGAACTATTTCTGCAGTGTGGCCGGCATCGGAATCGACAGCGAAGTGGCCCGCCGGGCCAACGAGTTGCCACGCTGGCTGCGCGGAAACGGCGGTTACGCGCTAGCGCTGGCTCCTGCAATCTTTCGATTCGCCGCGCTTCCCGTGAAGATTTTCACGCCTAACGAAGCGGGTGGCTGGACGACTTGCAGCAACCAGCCCACGATTCTGGCGGCTTTCGCCAACACTTCCACCTACGGCGGCGGCATGAAGATCGCGCCCCGCGCGAAAATGGATGACGGCCAACTCGACGTCTGTGTGATTGGCAGCGTCGATCCCTTCAAACTCGCCTGCATGTTTCCGACAGTCTATTTCGGACGCCACCTGAGCATCCGCGAGGTGAAGTACTTCCAGGCAGAGCGGGTGCGCGTGGAAACAGAGACTCCTCTTGATATTTATGCCGATGGCGAGTTCGTCTGCCGCACGCCGGTGGAGGTTGGCATGGAGCGTGGAGTGCTGAAAGTGCTCACGTCCCAGTCGCGGTGCTAAACTTTCTTCATGCCTGACCAACGTTCCCGAACTGTACTCTGGATTCTGATTGGAGGAGGAGCCTTCTTCCTCTTTGTGCTGGCCGTGTTTTCGCTGGTTTACCTGACGCTGCACGCCGGCGGCAATCAAGCTGGATTTGCCGGCTTTGGCGACCGCATCGGCGTGGTGGACCTCGACGGCGTGATTCTCTCGCCGCAGCCGGTCGTCGGCCAACTGAAGAAGTTCGCCGACGACTCGTCCATCAAAGCGATCATCCTGCATGTAAACTCGCCCGGCGGCGGCGTGGCGGCGTCCGAGGAAATTTATCGCGAGGTCAAACGCATCCGCGAGGAAAAGAAGAAGCGCATCGTGGTTTCCATTGAAACGGTGGGCGCCAGCGGCGCGTACTACGTCGCGTCGGCGTCAAATAAAATTTATGCTGACCAGGGCAGTATCGTAGGTTCGATCGGGGTCATCGCCGAGTGGATGAACTATGAAGACCTGCTGAAGTGGGCCAAGCTGAAAAATGTCGTGTTCAAGACCGGCGAGTTCAAAGACACGGGGAACCCAGCCCGCGAGCTTACCCCCGCGGAGCAGGCCTACTTGCAGTCGCTGATCGACAATATGTTTGGACAGTTCATCCAGGCCGTGGCCGATGGGCGCGGCATGAAGTTCGACGACGTGAAAGCGATTGCCAACGGCAAGGTTTGGACTGGTAAGGAAGCCCTCGCGATGAAGCTGATTGATGACACCGGCGACTTTGAAGCAGTGGTCAAGGACACGGCGAAATCGGTGAACATCTCGGGCGAGCCGACGCTGGTGCATCCAGAAAAAGATCGCAAGACGCTGCTCGACCTGATGACGGGCGACGTCTCGCAGTATCTTCCCGACGCCACGAAAATGCTGGAGCAACACGTTGGCTTTTATTATCTGTGGAAGTAGGAGTCAGGTCTTGGGTGTTAGGTCTCGGGTGTTGGGCTTCCAGATCTGTGTCCCAAACAGTTTGCCGGAGTGTCGGAACGCGTGGCCCAAGACCTAGGACCTCGGACCCAAACCCTGGCACTGCGTCGTCCCAAAACGGAGACTTGCGTACAACCCCTGAAATTTGAGAAGGTTATGGGAGGTTGCCAACCTGGAACCGGGGCCGTCGCTCGCAGATTGCGACTCCTCACTGCCAGGTTGGCCGGGAGCGAAGAGGAATTATGACGAAAGCCGATCTGATCGATGAAGTCTCGCGTTTAGCTGAACTTACGCGCAAAGACAGCGAAGTGATCGTGGAGACGATCTTTGACAGCGTGGTGCGCTCCCTGCGCGCGGGCGACAAGATCGAGATCCGCGGCTTTGGCAGCTTCCGGACCCGTCAGCGTAAGCCGCGCATGGGCCGCAACCCCAAGACCGGCGAAAAGGTAGAAGTGCCCGCCAAGAAGATTCCTTTCTTCAAGCCCAGCAAGGAGTTAAAGGATCTGGTGAATGAGGGCATCGCCGATGCGGCGCCTGCTCCACCTGCGGCCGCACCGCCTGTGGGATAGAAATGCAGAAGTCAGAAGTGAGAATGCAGAAGTAAGAACGGAAACGCTTCTACTTCTGCATTCTGACTTTTTGCATTCTGACTTCGCCTCACCCTCGAATTCCCACCACTCCCATCATCCGCCCGGTTTTTCCTCTCTCGGCGCGATAGGAAAACAATAGGTCTGCGCGACAATTGGTGCAGAGCGGCGAAGCTTCGATACTCTTCGCCGACACTCCAACACTCAACAGTTGTTGACGATTGGCTTCCACCAGGTCGAGAAAAATCTTCTTTGGCAAAACACTGTGGCCGGGCGGGCGAGCCGTGAGAAACAGCATGGGATACTTTTCGCGCACCGGATCGCGCTCCGCGACCTCGCGGAAAAGTTTCGCCGCATAAGCGAATTGCGACTCGAACTTTTCCCGAACTTCCGCGCCCACTTCATAACAGCAGCCGTGAACCCCGGGACCAATCGCGGCCTTCAGATCGCGGGGTCGGCTGCCGAACCGGCGGCGCATCTCGCCCACTCCCTTCTCAACGATTCGCTTCACCGTACCCCGCCAGCCCGCGTGAAACACCCCAACGGCGCGGCGTTTGGGGTCGACGAGAATAATGGGCAGACAGTCGGCGGCCTGAATGCCGAGCAACAGGCCCGGCGTTGCGGTGATCAGGCCATCGCCGGTAAGTTGCGATTCAGGAGGCGAGTCGACGAAACGGATAATGTCGGAATGAACCTGACGCAGCGTGACCAGCGGCCAGAGGTGAGAATAAGTGTTGCGAGGGCCGCGCTTCTGTTCAGGCTGACTGCCACCGAGTAGCTGGAGAAACTTCGCGCGGTTGCGTTCGACCGCGGTTCTGGAATCGTCTTTGGTGAATCCCAGGTTGAGCGCGTTGCCTCCGTAGGCCCGCGAGAATCCTCCCAGTCGCGTGGAGAATCCATGGACGAGCCACGGAAGTTTGCTCAGGTGTGAGGCGCTGAGAATGTTGAGTTTCGCTTGCTTGGGAAGCCGAGTCGGCACCCATCCATGTTAACCGAACATGTTAACGGAACATGCTAACCGAACACGTTAGCCGAACCATCTGCAAGCGAGATTTTGGGCCATCCGATTTGGTATGCTCGTCGATCGGCTACCAGAGAGCCTGACAACAAGAAACGGGAGGAAGCAATGAGCAAGGTACGAGTGCTGGTGGGCACACGCAAGGGAGCGTTCGTTCTGACAGCGGACGGCAAGCGCGACAAGTGGGAGGTCAGCGGCCCGCACTTTGCAGGCTGGGAAATGTATCACGTGAAAGGATCGCCTGCCGATCCGAATCGGCTGTACGCGTCCCAGACCAGCGGATGGTTCGGGCAGATCATTCAGCGCTCGGACGACGGCGGCAAGACCTGGCACCAGCCCGGAACCCCGCCCGGGGAGCCACCTGCGCCCGGTCCGCCGAAGGCCGCGAGCAATAAATTCGTTTACGATACCTCTGCCGAGAGCGGCAAGCCGCTCACCACGCATCAGTTCTACGATGGTAAGCAACATCCGTGGGAGTTCAAGCGCGTGTGGCATCTTGAGCCCTCGCTCACCGATCCCGATACGGTGTATGCCGGCGTGGAAGACGCCGCCATATTTCGCTCAACCGACGGCGGCGAAAACTGGAAGGAACTCTCCGGCCTGCGTGGGCACGGCACCGGCCCTAAGTGGCAGCCGGGCGCAGGCGGCATGTGCCTTCACACCATAATTCTTGATCCCAACAATCCACAGCGGATGTGGATCGCCATCTCAGCGGCGGGCGCATTTCGCACCGACGACGGCGGCAAGACCTGGAAGCCGATCAACCGCGGACTGCATTCTCAATACATTCCTGATCCCCACGCCGAGGTCGGCCACTGCGTTCACCACATTGCGATGAACCCGTCGCGCCCCGGGGTGCTGTTCATGCAGAAGCACTGGGACGTGATGCGCAGCGATGACTCCGGCGACAACTGGAAGGAGATTAGCGGAAACCTGCCCACTGATTTCGGCTTCGTCATCGACGTTCACGCGCACGAACCAGAGACGATTTACGTGGTCCCGATCAAAAGCGATGGGGAGCATTTTGTTCCCGATGGCAAACTGCGCGTGTTTCGCAGCCGCACCGGCGGCAACGAATGGGAGGCGCTAACCAACGGCCTGCCGCAGAGCAACTGCTACGTCAACGTGTTGCGCGACGCCATGGCGGTAGATTCGCTCGACAAGTGCGGAATCTATTTTGGCACCAGCGGGGGCCAGGTCTACGCCTCGTCCGATGCCGGAGATAACTGGGCTGCGATTGTGCGGGATTTGCCGGCGGTGCTTTCGGTGGAGGTGCAGACGCTGCCGTGATCCGAGTCATACTCCCGCAGCATCTGCGAACGCTGGCGCACGTTGGCAGCGAGGTGCAGATCGAGGTCGAGGCCCCGATTACGCTGCGCTCGGCTCTCGACGCGCTTGAGGCTCGCTATCCCATGCTGCGTGGGACGATCCGCGATCACGTCACGCTGGAGCGCCGGCCGTTCCTGCGATTCTTCGCTTGCGAGGAGGATCTATCGCATGAGCCGCCGGACGCTCTGCTGCCCGACGCGGTCGCGTCGGGGAAGGAGCCGCTTCTTATCATCGGGGCGATTGCCGGCGGTTAGGTTCGCTTGGGCGCCAACGAAGAGGCGTCGAGCTTCGCTCTCCGGACAGCCGAGAGCCTGCCCTGAGCCTGTCGAAGGGGCGGCTGTCCCCACTGGAACATCGCCGCGAACCATTTGCCCGCGCCGCGTCCCTCCGCTATAGTTTTCCTAGCCATGTTTGGGGATTTCACTGCCACCGACCGCTGGACGAAGAAGCCGGTGCACTGCGTCTATCAGGCGCTGATTGTCGCCATTGCCACCCGGCACGCCGATGCCGTCGACGTCAAGTTTCTGGTCGACGGAAGAACCGTCTGGGTCGCGCTGCCGCACCCGGCGTGGGTGGAATACAAGAAGCGAACCGGACGGGCCATTACCGACTCTCTCGCGGTCGAAATTGCCGGCCACTATCTGCAAGCCGCGTTGCAGGCTGGCGAAGGCCTGGGCCGGGAGATGTACTCGCTCACCGTCGAGGAAACGCTGGCCCACCTGGAAGCGGTGATTGCGGCGATGCAGGGGCCGATCCCAGCGTAAGAGTAAGGATCTTAGGTCATGGTGTTAGGTCTCAGGCCCAGGACCTGAGACCTAACACGCACATTGCTCTTCACGCCTTCTTGAGCAGACGTGTTAGCCAGATCAGGAACATGGCGCCGATAATCGCCACCACGATGGTGCCGATGAAGCCGCCGGCGTGGATGCCAAGCGCGCCCAGAAGCCATCCACCGACGACCGCGCCGATGATGCCGAGGATAATGTCTACGACGGCGCCGTAGCCGCCGCCCCTCATGATCTTGCCGGCAGCCCAGCCCGCGATCAATCCAACGATGATCCACCAAATGAAATCCGTAAGCATGCCATCCTCCGTAACTTGCCGGAAACCCGAGCAGCAGCGAACCGGCGATTGTCAGTTTCAAAAAACTGGCCGCGCCGGCCAACCTCGCAAGCGTGGTGCTGGGCAGACTAGCGACCTCACGCCGATCTGTCAAGCGCGGGTGTGGTTAAATCAAGTCATGTTCGCCCGCAAGCTTCGCGTCGAGTACGAACACGATGGCCAGAGGCTTCCTTGTCCGCTGAAATGGCTGGACAGCTTCTCCATGCGCAACTTCACCAACGCAAGCGTGTTCGACGATACGGTGCCGGTTTCCGACGGGCGCATGGAGATCGGCACAAACGTACCCTTGGACCAGCTCCGCGATGCCATGGAGGATTGGTTCCGGCGCAAGGGCTATCTGCCCAAGGACTCGAAGTTGTTACTGGAAGAGATCTGACGGCTGGCGGACACTATCCACATCATGGGCCCTAAAGATATGACAAGTTGTTGACAAGATAGTCGCAACTTCCCCTGGGTTCTCGGCTATCCTATTCACCAGGGAATTGTTATGCCGGAGGAGATGGCAGACAGTGTGCTCGAAAGAGTTTCCCGCGTTGCGGATAAAATCATGAGCTACAAATCACAGCTCTTTCCCGTATCCGGCAGTCGCGAGACACCTTTTTGCTGGACGATTCACAATTCGTGGGAATCCGCGCCCACGGATTTGCCAGACATTTTGCGAGACATTTCGCGAGACATCGAGTTCGTGCACTCCTGGAGTGTCTACGACTCCAGGGTCCGGCCGGGCCTTGAACTGCCGCGCCTCAACTGGAACGCGGTCCTCGGGCTCACGGCAGCAACCCTTGTCAGCGCCGCTTTCTGGGCCGGCATAGGATTGATGATCGTTCACATCTGGAGATAGGCTGCTTTCGCGCTATTTGTCATAGTGCAGCAAGGACATTACTTCGTAGCCTTTAAGCTTCTCCCGCCCGTGCAAGAAATCCAATTCCACGACAAAGCCTAGCCCGGCAATCTCGGCCCCGAGTAGAGACGCCAACTTGGCCGTAGCTTCGGCGGTGCCTCCGGTGGCCAGCAGATCGTCTACGATGAGCACTTTCTGGCCTTTCTGGATCGCGTCCTTGTGCATCTCGAGCGAGTTGGTGCCATATTCGAGCGCGTAGTCGAACTTCACGGTTTCGGCGGGGAGTTTGCCGACCTTGCGCACGGGAACGAATCCGGCATTCAGGCGATATGCCAGGGCGGGAGCGAAGATGAAGCCGCGGGCTTCCATGCCGAGGACGAGGTCAATCTTCTGGTCTATGTAGTGCTCGGAAAGCCGGTCGACCAGCGTGGCGAATCCGACCTTGTCTTTGAGCAGAGTTGTGATGTCGTAGAACAGTATCCCCTTTTTAGGGAAGTCGGGAACTTCGCGGATCAGCCGCTTGAGTTGGTCGGAGTTCAGTCTTGAGTGGGGAGACAATCTACCACGCTCCTTCAATGCGAAATGAACTGATACCGGCGGCAGGGCGAGCGTCGAGTTCTTCGACGGCATCCACGCGGGCCGCGCGCGGGCCTTCGCGCAGGCGTGAGCGCAATCCGGAGAGCTGATCGCGGGTTCCCTGGGCGAGAACCTCGACGCTGCCATCGGTATTGTTGCGTACCCAGCCAGCGATACCCAGAATGTGCGCTTCGCGTTCGACGAACCAGCGGAACCCGACACCCTGCACGCGTCCGCGGACCACAAAGCGGCGGGCTTCGACGGCTTTTTCGGTGGAAGTCATACTGACGATGATTGCCGGTTGCCGAATTCCAATTGCCGATTGAAAGTCCCACTGAGATCTTGGCTTTTCAATCGACAATTGGAAATTGACAATCGGCAATTGTCCTACGCTCTCGACAAGTACACGCCCTCGGCCGTGTCCACCTTGATCTTCTCGCCTTCGTTGATGAACGGCGGCACCTGCACCACCAGCCCAGTCTCAGTCTTCGCGGCCTTGGTGACGCTCGATGCGGTCGCGCTTTTCAGACCGGGCTCTGTCTCGACCACGGTGAGTTCCACAGTTTGCGGCAGTTCGATGCCTACGGCTTTGCCGTCGAAGAATTCTACTTTGATCTCGAGATTGGCGATGAGGTAATCCACGGCGTCGCCCAGAATCTCTTTGCTCAGGTGGGTCTGCTCGTAGTTCGCCGTATCCATGAAGTAGTAATTGTCGCCGTCGGCGTAGAGGAACTGCATCTCAACCTCGTCCACGTTGACTTTCTCGATTGGGTCGGGCGAGCGGAAACGGTGTTCGAACATGGCTCCGGTACGAAGATTGCGCAGCTTGGCCTGGATGAAGGCGCGCAGGTTGCCGGGCGTGCGGTGTTCGACGGCGAATACGGAGTGCAGATCATTGTTGTGCTTAATGATCATGCCGGGGCGCAGTTGGGTGGCAGGGATCGACATCGCTTGAAACAATCTCCTCTAAATAAGTGCGGTTTGCTGAGCTGACGGAAGGCGGGCAGCCACATTTTCCGCCGCACAAGGGCCGAAAAAGTTATTTTACACTCAGGTGCTGAGAAAGGAAACCTTCCTAAAGCTGCATTCATCGTAAGCGGAACCGCTTTCGTAGCCGTGGGTAGATTCGCCACCGCTCTTGCGGAGGACTAGAATTGCCGTTGGCGGGACAAAATCAGCCGGTGCGGAATTTGGCCGGCATTTTTCCGCCACCTGGAAATGAGGTCAAAATCATGCGCTTTGGACGTTATGAATCTTCCGAGGGAAACAACGCAGGGACCGCCATCACTTTTTTTCTCGTTGGGCTCGGTGCGGGGGCTTTGGTAGCGCTGGCTCTTGCCCCGAAAACCGGCAAGCAATTCCGTCGCGACCTGAAACGCGGCTATGACGACGCCAAAGACACGCTGCAGGATTGGACTGAAGAGGCCAAGGACCGAGTCCGCGACGCGAAGGAACGCGTGCGCGACGCGGCCGAGCGCGGCGCCGATCTGGCGGAAGACCTGCGCGACGCAGCCCGCGATAAAGTCGAACCATTGCGGCGAGTTATCAATCGCGGGTAAGGCTCTCCCGGCATTCCAGTCTAGCGGAAGACCGCAGCGAAAAACCGTCCGATCCGGTGCAGCAGGCGATGGTGCTCAGGCTGCGCGCTGGGAGCCGGGGCAGGCGGTTGCACCTGTGCTTCGAGCTGGACTGGCGGGGATGACGATGCCATCACCGGCAAGTGCGCCGATTCGTCTGCGGGTACTGAGGGGGGACTTTTCTTAGCCTCGAAAACAAATGGCGCGTCGACCTGGATGTGAACCTCGCCCGGCTGCGATGGCGGCAGGGGCCGGGTTTCCGGTCCACTGGACAGCGTCTGGCCCTGGGCCACGGTAGTATTCGCCACCCCGGAATCCGGGCTCGTCGTCGCCGGGGACGCTGTTCGCATCACGGGCACTGGCGGCGGACAACCACATTCCAGCGGGACGTCTGTGTCCACCTTATCAAGCCGTCCCGAATGAAACACCGCCTGCTCGGTCGGTTTCACCTGATAAACGCGGTCGCCCATCAGCTCCGAAACGATCGCCGAAGAGGTGCTGCCCTTCAAACCCCGCACGCAGGTATTGCCGTGCGAGTCTGTGCTGATGGCGAAGTGAAATTCTCCTGGGCCCGCGAACAGGATGCGGAAGTCCGGCGTGAGCACGGTATCGGCCGAGGCGTCGAGTGCGTAGTGCGTCTCCAGCGCGCCCGTGCTCATGCCCAGCATCAGGTCTTTCGCACTCTTCGAAGGGGTTATTGAAACCGTTGTGCCGGGACAAACGCGGACTTCGCCGCCTCTCGATAACTGCAAAACCGTAGTATCCCTTCCGGAGGTGAGGGATTGTCCTGCCCCGAACTGTTTATCAGGCACTACGATCTCGCCGGCCCCGCTGGTAACGGGCACAACTGCCGGCGCAACCGCCGACAAGACTTGCGGCGGGTGGAAAGGCGACTTCTTGCTGTCGGCATTCGCGTCCGTGTTCGTATCTGATTCTCTGGGCGGCTTCAGCCGAACCATCAGGCGGTTGCCCGCGGCGTCCCAGCTGTAGCCGTAGGGGACGAGAAGGTCCAGCACAATCCTCGTGACGGGAGGTTCTATCTGGTATTGCTCGCTCCGAATGGTCAGAATATTTTCCTGCAGCACGGGGATCCGTTTACGCTTCAGTCCCATGCGCGTGTTGGGCAAGTCCATAACCAGCCGCGGCGGCGAATCCAGCACCTGAATCGTGGGTACGACGGGGCTGGAGGAAACAACTTCCAGAGCCGGCACACCGCGCTCGTGGACGACGCGCACACTGGTGACGACCGCGGGTTCAGGTTTAGGGGGACTGGTCGTTTGAGGCTCAGTATTTTGTGACGAGGCCCTCGCCACCATCAAGGCCGCCAGCAGCACAACGACGACAAATTGGACGCCAGATCGCGGCAAAGAAATCCCTTGAGAACAGAGAACTGAAGAGCCCTCAAAGAAACCTTATCACTTGTCAGAAAGTGAAAGAAGTGGCGGAGCAGCGGAGGGGTCCGATAAGTCGCGGAATTCGACGACCCGCTTCAGCTCTGGGGCAGGAATTCGTACTCTTCGATCACCGCGGCCACGGCCATCTTGCCCTCAGCAGCCTGATCCTCGATTCGCACCACGCGCCCTTTGCATTGCACGCGAATGCTCTCGGTAAGCGTAATTTCGGGTGGAAGGGTGAGCGTGAAGCCGATGGGCGACCCTTGCTCAATGGGCGAGTCCAGGTAAAGACTAATGCCGCGCGCGCTTACGTCGCGGATTTCGGCGGATTCGCCATAGTTTTTGTCTTCGCCCCGGGCCACGGCTACCGGAATCCGGAGCGCAAAGCGTCGTGCAGCCCTCTTCTCCTGCTGGGCTTCTGCCATGCGTTACTCCAAGCTAATGAAGTGGCAACAAAGTATGTCCTAGGATGACGTTGAAGGGCATCTCCCGTCAATACCACCCTTGGGCCGGGGCGTGGCCCGTTTCGGGGAGGGGCAGCGATGGGGAGGGCGGCAATGGAATGGCGGCGTGTAAACTGCAAGTTAGGACGGTTCCCGTGGTCCTCGTTCTCGATAACTACGATTCCTTTACCTACAACCTGGTGCAGTATCTAGGGGAACTCGGCGCAAAGGTTGAGGTGCGCCGCAACGACCAGGTCACGATCGCCGACGTCGAGGCCATGCAACCAGAGCGCATCGTGATCTCGCCCGGTCCCTGCACGCCTCAGGATGCCGGCATCAGCATCGCTCTGATCCGGCACTTCGCCGGCAAAGTGCCCGTGCTCGGCGTCTGTCTGGGGCATCAGGCTATTGGGGCAGCATTTGGCGGACGGGTGGTTCGCGCTCCTCACCTGATGCACGGCAAGACCAGCGCGGTCACGCACGATAACAAAACCATCTTTCAAGGCCTGCCCACGCCTATGACGGCCACGCGCTACCACTCGCTCATCGTGGAGGAAGAAAATCTGCCCGAGGAACTCGAAGTCAGCGCATGGACGACCGAGAAAGATGGATCCCGCACCATCATGGGCCTGCGGCATAGAGAGTTTGCCGTTGAAGGCGTGCAGTTTCATCCGGAGAGCGTGCTGACGGATGCGGGGAAAAAGCTGGTGGAGAACTTTCTGGGAATTGGCGCGAGCTAGTCTGTCAACTGCCGTCGGGGAAGCCGCCGCGGTGCGTGACCACGGGATAATGCGGGAGTGCATCAGGCTTGGGAACGGATGCCCGCCAGCCGTCAGGATGGGGCTCCAAAGCGCGTGAAAGAGGCGAGCGCTGCATGGTGGCCTCGCCGACCAACCGCTCTAGTGAATGCCTTAGATCGCGCACGGAGTTCTTGCCAAAGCGTTCCTGCCAGCGCTCCTCGATGATGCCAACAAGTTGATGATAGGAGTGCTGAGCACGCAGGCCTTTGGGAGTGAGGCGCACTGACTTTCTCCCCTTGGCGGCGGGGTCTGACACGATTGCGATGTAGCCGCGCTTTTGCAGGAACCCGAGCGAGACCTTGATCAGCTCCTTTGATACTCCGGAGAGGCGCGGAAGATCCCGCATGGCAACTCCGGTTTCGTCGAGCACCCGCACGGCGTTGGCGCTGAGGGCAAGCGACAAATTCGACTCGCGCTCGAACTCGATGGCGAACGCCAGCAGTACGCGTGAGAGCAGCGCCGACAAGGGAAGAGAACTGAAGTCTTCTTCGTTGGCGTTCGGCTTCCGCACATACTCCGGGTCTTTGCGGAGCAGCCCGTATCCCAGCATCGGAGGACAGTCAGGGAGATCCAAGTCGATTCGGCGGAGAAGATCGCAGAGCGCTTCCCGAAGCTGGGCGATCTCTTGTTTACCGAAGCGAACCTGCCAGCGCTGCTCAATGACGCCGAGCAGCGGCGGCCAGATCTCCTGAGCCTTCCGTCCGGCTGGAGTGGCACGAATCAACCAGTCGCCGCGCGGTGGCTTCGGCCGCGGGTCGGCGGGGTCCGGTTCGACGACAATGTTTCCCCATCGTTCCATGCCGTTCAAGTTCGTTGTGGTGCGTGCGAGGCGCTGAAGCTCACGTACGGTCACGCCTTTCTCGCTGACGTAGCGCATGCAGTTTTCCCACATTGCGAGTGAAACCAGCCATGTGGCGTCGAGCGAGCCGGCCTTCGGACCCTGGTTTGTGGTCCAATGCGGCATTCGGTGCTCGGACTCGTTGTCGATCTCTATGGTGAACGCAACCAATACCTGGGAAAGTAATGCCGACAAAGGAAGAGCGGCCGAGCCTGCGGTGGTGCGGTGGGAGATCTTGGTGGACGGCTGCATTATCTGCTCCTCGCCATCTCCACCGCCCGCAGCAGCGCTTGCGCCTTGTTCATCGATTCCTCGAACTCGCGCGCCGGGTAGGAGTCGGCCACGATGCCAGCTCCCGCCTGCAGATAAGCGTGCTTGCCTTGCATGAGCATGGTGCGAATGCCGATGCACGAATCCAGGTTGCCGGCAAAATCGGCATAGAGTACCGATCCGCCATAAATGCCGCGGCGCACCGGCTCCAGTTCTTCGATGATCTGCATGGCGCGGACTTTGGGTGCTCCGCTCAACGTGCCTGCGGGAAAGCAGGCGGCAAATGCATCAAGCGCGCCGAGATCCTTGCGCAGCGTGCCTTCCAGCGCCGAGACCAGGTGCATCACGTGAGAGTAGCGCTCTACGTACATCAAGTCTTTCACCTTGACCGAACCGTACTCACTCACCCTACCGAGATCGTTGCGCCCCAGATCGACCAGCATGACGTGCTCGGCTCGTTCCTTCTCGTCGTTGCGCATCTGTTCTTCCAGGCGCAGGTCTTCGGCCTCGTCGCGCCCGCGCGGATGCGTACCCGCGATGGGACGGTATTCCAGCTTGCGGCCCGTGACGCGCACCAGCATCTCGGGCGAAGATCCGAGAATCTGCGTCTCACCCATGCGCAGAAAATAAAGATACGGCGAAGGATTCACCTGGCGCAGCGCGCGGTAAAGATCGAACGGCGCAACTCCGGGGATGAAATCGAGCCGTTGTGAAAGCACCACCTGAAAAATGTCGCCCGCCGCAATGTATTCTTTGCAGCGCTCCACGCTGCGCAGAAATTTCGCCCGAGTCGTTCCGGCGTGGATCTTGAGCTTCCCCGGCTTCGTCTTGGCGGATTTGCGCCACATCGCCGGGCGCAATCCGGCGGCCAGCTTTCTCTCGATCGCGGCAATATCGCGAACTGCCCGGTCATAGGCGCGCCGCGGACTTTCCCGCGATACATCGGCTGCAGCGACGATGTGAATCTGATGGCGCAGGTGATCGAAAGCCAGCAGCCGGTCGAAAAACATCAGTTCGCAATCCGGCAGCGAGAGATCGTCTTTGGCATGTTCGCCAATCTTCTCCAATTGCCGCACGACATCATAAGAAAAATAGCCAACAGCTCCCGCAGTAAAGGGCGGCAATCCGGGTACCGCGGCCGGCTGATGCTCGCTCAGCAAAAGCTTCACGAACTCAAAAGCGTTTCCTTGGTGCCGCTCGCGTTTCCGTCCGCGTTCGATCTCGATGGCGGTGCCCCGCGCCCGCAGCCGCATATAAGGCCGCGCTCCTAGAAAGGTGTAGCGCCCGATCTGTTCGCCGCGCTCGACTGACTCCAGCAGAAACGCGTGCGGCTCGTTTTCAGCAATCGACAGAAAAGCGGAGACCGGCGTGAGCAAGTCGGCGCTCACCGACTTCACCACCGGCACCAGCGTCGCCGACCGCGCCAGGCGCAGGAATTCTTTGAACCCGGGGATCATAATGAAATGAAGACTCGGCGGACTTAACCGGCCAGCGGTTCATTATAGGGGAGGCGCTTGCGGCATTCCCCTTCAAGGCACAACCAGGCCGTTGCTTTCGAAATAGCGGACCGCGAACCAATCCGGCAATTGACGGACGCCTCCCTTAGTCCGAAGATATCAAGGGATATACCAAACAACCGGGCCCTCGTGCGGTCAACGAGCCTATGCGGATTAAGTTCTGGGGCGTACGCGGTTCTACGCCGACCCCTCAACCCGAGAACATGCGCTATGGAGGCAATACCTCCTGCGTCGAAGTGCGCTTCGGCGACCGCATCTACATCTTCGATTGCGGTACCGGATTCCGCGTGCTCGGCCAGCGACTGCAAGACGAATTTGGCGACCGGCCCTTTTCCGCCCACGTCTTCGTTTCGCACTTTCATTGGGACCACATTCAGGGCATGCCGTTCTTTCGTCCGCTGTATTCCAACGCGGAGAACCGCTTTCTCTTTCAGTGTTCCACCCGTACCCGCCATCTCAAACAAGTCCTGGCCCATCAGATGGCCGCGCCCTATTTCCCGGTGAGACTCGATCAGATGACGGCGCATCGCGACTTCTACGACATCGAGGCCGGACGTATCACGGTGGAGGATGGCGTCCAATTGCAAACGGCATGGCTCAACCATCCCCAGGGATGCATGGGCTTCCGCCTCGAAACCAAAGACGGAATCCTCGTCTACGCCACCGACAACGAGCCCGGCGATGCTGAGTTCGATAAAGCCGTCCGCAAGCTGGCCGAAGGCGCGGACGTGCTCATCTATGACGCACAGTATCTTCCCGAAGAATACGAAGCGCACCGCCGCGGCTGGGGACACAGCCATTGGCGCGAAGCCGTCAACATAGTGATGGAGAGCGGCGCGAAAGAGCTTGTATTATTCCACCACGATCCCGAGCACACCGACGCCGTGATCGACAACGTCGTCAAGGAAGCGCGCAACTTCTATCCCAAGGTGCGCGCCGCGGCTGAAGGGATGGAAATTAAGCTGTAGACTTCAATCTGTTCCGCGCGGTCTTATCTCACTCTCTTTTTGCTCCTCGGCCTGGTTGCCGTATCGCGGGGAGAGCCAAATCTCGCGCGCGGAGCCGTAACCGCGAACGTAAGCCGTGTTCGAAACCTCATAGGCCTTCAAGTCGTTGCGGCTCCATCGGCTGCACACACGAGGCCGGCAGCAGGAGCAGAATAGCCAGTAATCCCTCGCCGCTTCGCTAACCGCAGACACCAGGTATGCCCCGTTGCGGTACGGGCTGAAGCCGATCAAATATCGGGTGCAACACTCCGGACATTCCACACAGTGGCGGAGGCGGGCAGGCATAGGATTCATTGAACAAAGTAAGTCCGCGGCACGAAAATTGTTGGACGTTTGCGGACGTTGCTCGGGCGAGACGAAACATGGTACCGGAACATGGTCCGAAAACGTCCATATCGTCCCCCCCCCCCCCGGGAGCGGCTATGATGAGATCGCCATGAATCTCGATTGGCAGGTTTGTTCGCGAGCCCGGCTGTCGCGCGATCCGCGCTTTGACGGGAAGTTTTTCATCGGCGTCGTGGGTAGCGGTGTCTATTGCAGGTCGATTTGTCCCGCCCCGACCGCGAAAGAGAAGAATGTCCGTTATTTCGCGACGGCCGCCGCAGCCGCGGAAGCCGGTTTTCGTCCCTGTCTGCGTTGCCGTCCAGAATGCTCGCCCGGGACGCCAGCTTGGCATGGAACATCGAATACGGTTTCGAGAGCGTTACGGTTGATCGGCGAAAGTGGCTTTGAAGATGGCGGAGTGGAGGTTCTCGCGGCACGCCTCGGGGTTGGTTCGCGTCATCTTCGCCGGCTATTCCTCAAGCATCTGGGCGCCACACCGACGGCAGTGGCTCACACCCGCCGCCTGCACTTTGCCAAGAAGCTCATCGATGAAACTCGTTTGCCCATGACTCAAATCGCGCTCGCTTCCGGCTTCGGATGCGTCCGGCGATTCAACGCCGGCATTCGCAATGTCTACCATCGAACGCCGACGCAGATACGACGGCTGGCACGGCAGAAGCAAGGCCAGCCGGAAAATCAATATTTGTTCCGCCTGCGCTTCCGCCCACCGTATGACTGGCAGGGGATGTTGGCGTTCCTCGCGGCGCGTGCGATTCCCGGCGTCGAGGTCGTCGACGGGGGATGTTATCGCCGGTCTATTTCGTGCAACGGCAATCACGGTTATTTCGAAGTTTCGCTGGACGTGGCAAATCACGCCCTTGTGGCGCGGGTCCAGTTTGGCGATCCGCGTTCGCTGTTTTTTATTACCGAGCGAATCCGTGCCATGTTCGATCTGAATGCGGATTGGGCCGCAATCGTGCGCAGCTTGAAAACCGACCCAGTGTTAGCTGCACTGATCAAGGCCGATCCTGGATTGAGAGTTCCAGGCTGTTGGAACGGCTTTGAACTTGCCGTTCGGGCGATACTCGGCCAGCAGGTCAGCGTCAAGGGTGCATCAACACTGGCCGGTCGGCTGGCGAGAACTTTCGGCGAG
Organism: uncultured Acidobacteriaceae bacterium; assembly: GCA_963850165.1. Taxonomy (GTDB): domain Bacteria; phylum Acidobacteriota; class Terriglobia; order Terriglobales; family Acidobacteriaceae; genus Sulfotelmatobacter. The sequence goes on from CAWKKK010000028.1 coordinate 86,322, forward strand.
CCGTTCTCCGCGGCAAACGGCATCTCTCATATCTTCCCCACACCCGAGGCTCTTGCCGGAGCCAACTTCACCGGCATCGGCCTGCCGGGTGCGAGGGCCGAAACCATCCAGGCGCTCGCCCGGGCGGTTTGCGATGGGCGAATCAGTTTTGAGGGCATCGTCGATTCCGCCGACTTCCTCCACCGGCTTTGTGAAATTCCCGGCATCGGCGACTGGACCGCTCAATACGTCGCAATGCGCGCCCTGCAAGAGCCCGACGCTTTCCCTTCGAGCGACCTTGGCCTTCTGAGAGCGCTGGACCTGAACACTGCGCGTGATCTGGAACGGCGTGCCGAAGCCTGGCGGCCGTGGCGAGCCTATGCCGCGGTTCACCTCTGGAATATGGTCAGCGAAGGGCGAGGTTCGGCGAGACATGTTGCCGCAAGACCGTCCAGCAATGACGTTGTGATGCTTGCGCCGGCATGACGGATCAGAGCTGCGATCCGAGTTGCCCTTGATCTCGTTGAACGCGTTTTCGCTGGTCCCCGAGCGTCGTTGCAGCCGTACTCTCGGTCGCTGGACCTTGCTTCCCCACCATCCCCACTCATATACTCTGAACGTTTGCTCGTTCGCTCCGGGAACTCGCCCCGGCGCCGGCCAACACCTCGAATCGCATTCATTCCGGAGACTCATTTATGACCACGCTAACCACCCCCCCGCACGTCGACAAGGAAAGCAATCCGTGGGAGTCGCAGCGGGCGCGCTTTGACCTGGCTGCCCAGAAGCTCAATCTTGATGAAGGCCTGTGGCGGGTTCTGCGCTATCCCAACCGCGAACTTACGGTTTACATCCCCGTCCAGATGGATGACGGCCGCCTCGAGGTCTTCACCGGATTTCGCGTGCAGCACTCGATCGCGCGTGGCCCGGGCAAAGGCGGCATCCGCTACGCGCCCGACGTCACGCTCGATGAAGTGCGCGCTCTCGCCAGTTGGATGACCTGGAAGTGCGCCGTGGTCAACATTCCTTTCGGCGGAGCCAAGGGTGGCGTGATCTGCGATCCGCACAAGATGTCGATGGGCGAAATCGAGCGCATGACGCGGCGTTACACCTCGGAGCTGATCGAATTCATCGGCCCGGAAAAAGACGTACCCGCTCCCGACGTCAACACCAACGAACAAATCATGGCCTGGATGATGGACACGTATTCCATGCACATGCGGCAAACCGTGACTGCGTGCGTGACCGGCAAGCCCATCAACATCGGCGGCTCCCGCGGTCGCCGCGAGGCCACTGGCCGCGGCGTGATGGTGGTGTGCGACGAGGCTATCAAGAAGCTTGGCCTGTCGCGCGAGAGCAGCCGCGTGATTGTGCAAGGCTTTGGCAACGTGGGCTCGAACGCCGCCCAACTAATGCATCAAGGGGGATACAAAATTGTGGGCATCGCCGAAGTCGGCGGCGGTCTCTACAACAGAAATGGTATCGATCTGAATGCGCTCGTCGAATTCCGCCAGAAGAATGGAACCGTTCACGGTTTTCCGGGGGCGGAACCAGCCGATACCGCCGACCTGCTCACCACGGAATGCGAAATTCTCATTCCCGCCGCCACCGAGAACGTCATCACTTCGCGCAACGTCGATCGCGTGAAGTGCCGCATCCTGGCCGAAGGCGCCAACGGTCCCACCACGTCTGCTGCGGACGATGTCTTAACCGACAAGGGTGTCTTCGTCATCCCAGACATTCTCGCCAACGCCGGCGGTGTAACCACCTCTTACTTCGAGTGGGTACAGGACCGCCAGGGCTACTTCTGGAAGGAGTCCGTCGTCAACGAGCAACTGGAAGAAATCATGATCTCGTCGTTTGGCGATGTGGTCCGCTACGCCGAAACGCACAAGGTGAACAACCGCATCGCAGCCTACATGCTGGCCATTGATCGCGTGGCCTACACCATCCGACAGCGCGGAATTTACGCTTAAAGACTTTGTGAGTCTTGTCCCGCGGCCGGATCGTTTTCGGCTTGACTCTCGGCCTGCGGGCTGCGATCATTCGGTGCCGCGCACACAGGACGCGTTTCCACAATCACTCCTACGTCCCGTTGCGCCGACTCGGGTCAAATCACGCAATGCTGATCACCTGATACTGATCCAGCTTGCGACCAAAATTGGGGGAAATTCCTGTGAAAAATCATGCAACCGTAAAGTGGGGCGCGTCCCTGTGTCTCTTGCTTGCGCTGTGCATAAGCATGGGCTGGACGCAGGCCCAGACCGGTTCCACAACCGATCAAACCTCGACTACCACCAAGAAAAAATCAAAGAAATCCAAGAAAGCAGAAGCCGCGGCCAAAGATAAAGATGCTGCCGCTGCGCCGGCTGCGGACGCGACTTCCACCACGAAATCAAAGAAAAGCAAGAAAGCTGATTCCAGCAAAGCCGCTGCCCCGGCTCCCGCTCCAGCGGCCACTGCAAAGCCAGCTGAGTCGAAGGCGCCGGCTGCGGCTGCGCCCGCCCCGGCTCCCGCTGCCAAGCCCGCCACCGCGAAGAAATCTTCCACCGCAAAATCTCCGGCCAACAATGCGTCTGACGCCGATATCGCCGCTGCCAAGTCCTCGGGCAAGGTGTGGGTGAACACCGAGTCGAAGGTCTACCACAAAGGCGGTCAGTGGTACGGCAAGACGAAAAAGGGCCAGTTCATGACCGAGGACGAAGCCAAGAAGGCAGGTTATACCGCGGCCAAAGGCGGCGACTAACTTTAGCGACTGATCTTAAGGAGAAACCTATGCGCAAGAATTTTGTTTTACGCACTCTGGTTGCCCTGTTCGCGCTCACCCTGCTGCTCGCTATGACCACGAATCGCGGCGTAGCCCAGGCGGGAAGCGCCAAGACTGCCAAGACCGCCGCAAGCTCCACCGACTTGCTCGACATCAACAGCGCGACGAAGGATCAGCTCGATGCGCTTCCCGGCATCGGCGAGGCCTACGCGCAGAAGATCATCGCCGGCCGCCCTTACAAGGCGAAAACCGACTTGGTGAAGAAGAAGATCCTTCCCCAGGCCACCTACGACAAGATCAAGGACAAGATCATTGCGAAACAGAGTTAGTGAACCGGTTGGGCCGGCGCTCCGAATAGTGTTGAGCCGGCCCTTTCTTGCTCTTACACAAGTTTTTGTGTCCTGAAATCGTGTTCTGAAAATCTTAAGGAGGATGTATGGGTCTCTTGGACAATCTCGAAAGCATGGCGGTGTCGAAAGTTGCAGGGTCGAATCCGGAAGCGGCGGGCGTGCTGGAAATGATTCAAAATCATCCCGGCGGTATCAATGGTCTGGTGGAGTCGTTTCATGCGAACGGCATGAGCGGTCTGGTTGCCTCCTGGACCGGCACCGGCGCCAACCAACCGATCACGGCCGCGCAAATCCAGCAAGTCCTCGGATCAGAGAAGGTGCAGGCATACGCGCAGAAGCTGGGCATTTCTCCGGAAGCCGCCAGCTCCACCCTGGCTCAATTGCTGCCCACGGTCATCGACAAGCTGTCACCAAACGGTGCTGTGCCCGATCACTCCAATCTATTGCAGATGGGCGAAAGCCTTCTTTCTTCCCTCGGCAAGACGGGCACCTAGCAGAAATCATAGCGGGGACGCGAGGCGGCCGTCGCGTCCCTGCCCTCAGTCTTCTGTTAAGGCTCTCCCAAAGATGGGCTGTCCTCCCAGCGAAACGTAGAAGCCGTAGAACAACAACCCGAGCGGAATCAGCAGTGCAATCACGGCGCGGGGGGCATACCACTGGCCGATCACCAGGGGCGGCGATGTATTCAGAGCTATCAGAATATAGAAGAAACTGGCGGCTGCCACCAGGCCGACTCTGATTTGAATGCCGAGGAACGCGGCCACGAATAGCACCGTGAGAGCCAGGAGGTCCAGCCGAGTGCCTTGAGCATTGAGCACGAGCACAATCAGTGCGGTTACCGACAAACCGAGCCATCGCCGGCGCAAAACGCCTGTCAGGATGGTCAAGATGGCAAAATAAAGAAGAGCGTAAAAGCACGCGGCAAACAACAGCAGGGCACAGTGGGCGAAAGCGGGCAACAGTCCCAGACTGAAGTAGCGGTCAACGGGAGAAGTCCCGGAGGAGCCTGAAAGCACGCCGGCTCCCAGGAAGATGGCGGCGACAGCAGAGCCTGTGAGAAGCCCCACCAGAACGTCGCGTCCAACCAGCGGATCGCCAAACCGTCCTGCCAGCAGACGTTGCCACGAAACCATCTGCTTCGGCCAGCTTCGCCGGCCGTAAGGCTCCACGGCCATGTATCCCAGCCACGCGACCAGCCCAAAAAGCAGGGGAGCCCCAAGCAGGATGAATTGCACCGAGAGATACTCCGGGTCTGGAACGTAATGATAGGTAAACAAACCGTAGATTCAATTGATCACCACGGCAAAACTTGCCAGACGCAATGCGCCCTTTGGGTCACCACGGCCACGAAGAAAATTCCAGCGCGCAAAATAACCCGAAACCACCAGGTAAGCGACCATCAGCAACGGCCACAGCAAAGTAAAAACGTCGGCGGCAGCAGGCATGCGCGATTCATCGGCCGGATCTCCTCGCCACGGCCGATCCCAGGGAGCGATAAGCTGGAAGTACACCGGTACGCCGTGGTAAGCCGCGGCCGCGACATGAACGAGCAGGTCGCGACTATCAGCACGGTGACCCTCCCAATCCGCCCGGATGTCGAAGGCATCGGGCGGAGCCCATTTGGGATTGGCGCGAACAAATTGAGATTTGTCGAGTCCAGCCTCGGCAAATAGCAAATTCCAATCCGGATCATGCCCCGGTGCCCCGGTTTCCACCTGGGGCGGGACGCCGCGCAGGAACAGCAGATTCCCTTGCATGTCGAGCTTGATCGCTACCATGCCGGAAGTCTCATAGGATGGATTTGACTCCGTCACCGTTGGCGGACCACCCGCGCTCTGAGCACCGGGTTTCATCCATTGCGGGCTCTGCCGGTACCAGAAGCTCACGGGCGATGGCCATACCCTGCCGATGGCTGCGCGCTTCCAATCCTTACCCGCAGCGTCATGCGCGTCGTATCGCAAATAGTCTTTTTCCGAGGCGACCCAGAACGCCCGATCCACAGCTATCGAATAACCCAATTTCTGCGAAAGCTCCTGAGCCCGGTCCGCCAGCACTTCCGGGGATTTGTTGATGAGCGCAACACCCCAGTCCATTTTTCGAGGAGCCAGTAGCGCCGCTGAACCAAGCATCAGGATGAGTGCCCCCGCCAGGCAAGCCCAGGCCACCGCCGGCCGGAGTGAGCCCTGAGGGCCCGCGGCCGCCACCATCTCGGGCGAGGGGGTTTCTCCGGCAGCCAGCGCCGCCGCCAGCGGATCGCCGCCAGGCAGTGCCGCGGCCACAGCCAGTGCCGACCGTGGCCGCTGCGCGGGATCGCGATCGATGCAACGCAGGATAATCCTCTCGACCGCAGGGTCGAAATTCTTGACCACAGTGGAAGGCGGCGTGGGATTCGTTTCCGTTTGCTTCCGATAAAACTCACCCACGCTCGAAGCGTCGAAAGCCTTCTTTCCGGTAAATAGTTCGTACAGAACTAGGCCGAGCCCATACAAGTCGCTCTGCACAGAAGGTACTGCGCCATCGAACAATTCCGGCGCAAGGTATCCCGGCGTACCGGCAGGCCCGGATTTGCTGTCCGCTTCCGCCGCAGCGACGGCGAGTCCGAAGTCTGTAATGCGCGCTAGGCCCTTGCCGTCGATCATCACATTCGCAGGCTTCAGGTCGCGATGCAGCACACCGCTGTGATGAGCGGCAGCAAGGCCGGCACAAAGTTGCTGCGCCACCTCCACCGCTTTGTCGTCGGGCAGGCGTCCGATGCGCCGCAGCAGCGAAGACAGATCTTCGCCGTCGACAAATTCCATGGAAAGAAAAAGCCGGCCATCGCTCTCCCCAACGTCATACACGCGACACACATTGGGATGCGAAACCTGCCGCGCCATCCGCACTTCGGCGTAGAACTGTTCGCGCCAGCTTGCATCTTGAACGCGCTTTGACGGAAGGAATTTGAGCGCGACTTTCTGCCCCAGCTTTAGATCGTCGGCCGCATAGACTTCGCCCATGCGCCGCGCCCCAGCAACGACATCACGCGGTAGCGATCCGCGACCATGCTGCCCGGAGCGAAGCCGTGCGCCTGCGACGGCTGCCGGGAAGCAGGTGTTACTCCGCCATATGCATCCGGAGGCATCTCCGATGAAATCGACATCGTTGGAGAAGCGTTAAGCGCGGCGCCGCACTGTCGGCACACTTCCACCGGTTCGGCGTTCTGCGTTCCGCAAACTTGGCAGCGAATCACGGTTGCTCTCAGCAAAACAGAAGCTTGGGCCCGACCGATTCTGCACCTCAGAACCGTTGCCTGTAAAGCATTCAGTCCGGAATGATTGCGTTCCCTCTCACCGTGGAGGATAATCTTAGGTGTCCCGGGAACGTTGTTGAGCCGCGGTGAACCTGCCCAATTCCATCACGCTGATCCGCATCTGCAGCATTCCTCTGCTGATCTGGATTTTATCTTCCAATCATTTCAGCAGCGAACACGGCGCCAAAGAGTTGCTCGCCTCGGCAATATTTATTGCCGCCTCGATGACCGACGGCATCGATGGATACCTGGCCCGCAGGCGCGGCCAGATCACGACCATGGGCATTCTGCTCGATCCCATGGCCGACAAACTTCTCATCGCTGCGGCCTTCGTGACCTTGGTGCAGTTCAATCCCAGCCTGGTTCCAGCCTGGATCGCAGTAATCATTATCGGCCGTGAGTTTCTGGTGAGCGGTTTGCGATCCATCGCCGCTTCCGGTGGCTTTACCATCGAAGCCAGCGAATTAGGCAAGTTCAAGATGGTGGTGCAGATCGTTTCCGTGGTCGCCGTAATTCTCGACCACCGCTGGAAGGAGTGGCCGGTTTACGGAAACTTCATCTTCCCGGTGCACTGGATCGCCTACGTCTCCATCTGGTTCGTGGTCTGCGTCTCGCTGGTTTCGGGCGTCGATTACTTCGCCGCGTTCTGGTCGAAGATCGACCGGCGCGTCTCCAAGCGCCGCCGCCGGGCTTTCATTCTCAGCCGGCGCAGCAAGCCCCAACCGGCTCCGCGGCCGGCAGATGCCGATGTCGCCCCCACAACATAATTCGTCGTTGGCGGTTGCCGCCTCGGAAGCAAACAAATCTGAGTGCGGCAAACCCACAACCGGCGCGGATTCGGGCCAGAAATTAGCGAGCGAAGAATCCTCCAGCCAGGACTTCTCTCTGGAAGAACGCGCCCTGTTGTTGGGGCTGGCGCACGATTCCATTTCTTCGGCGTTGCAGCATCGCGAGATTTCCCTCGATCCTCCCGCTCCTCACCTCGCCGAACCCCGAGGCGTTTTCACTTCGCTCTATCTCCGCGGAGAGTTGCGCGGATGCGTCGGCTACATTCTGCCCACCTGTTCGGTTTTCCGGGCCGTAGCGGAAACCGCGCGCGCCGCCGCGTTTCGACGACAGGCGCTTTTCGCCCGTCACGCCGGAAGAGGCTCCGCATCTCGAGGTTGAGCTAAGCATTCTCTCGCCCGCACAACCGATCTCCGCCGAAGAAATCGAAGTCGGCCGCCACGGGCTCCTGATCAGCTGGCACGGCCGCCGCGGCCTGCTGCTGCCCCAGGTGCCCGTCGAACGGGCCTGGGATCGCAAGACTTTCCTCGAGCAAACCTGCCGCAAAGCCGGACTGCCTCAGGATGCCTGGCAAAGAGGCGCAACCATCGAAGCCTTTACCGCTGAAATCTTCGGCGAGAAAAGTGGTCAGTGACCAAAACCAGTGGTCAGTGGCTGGTGGCCAGTGGTCGGTAAGAGCCCGTTGTCCGCTGGCTGTGGTCTTCAGATTCACTGACTACTGACCACCGCTTTTCCAAAACAAAGCCGGAGACGGTAACCCGTCTCCGGCAAGATTCCACCAGCGAAAGAACAGCGGCGCCAGGCTTTCACTGACCACTAGCCACTGACCACTGCCCTACTGCTTCTGTTCGTCCAACTCCACACCGTCGCCGGCATGAACGTCTTCCATGGCAAACACGATCATTCCAGTTGCCGTGGTCGCCGTGGTCCCGATGACGACGATCTCGCCGACCGCGCGCCGCGGCAGATCCCGCATGTGAATCACCGGACCGTTCGTCCTGGTGAACATATTTGAATCTACAGACGGCTGCTTCTTCTGCGTGTCTTCGCTGATTGCGGCCTTGAACGAAAGCGAATCCACCGGATCGCGCAGCGTCTCGGAATAGTTCCGCACGGCGCGGAAATAGTCACCCACCTTCACGCCCTGGTTCGATCCCACGTTGATGTAAACCTTCTGCCCTGTTCCCACCACCGAGTCAAAATCCTTTCCCATCACGATGCGCCCGGCAACCTTGCTGCCCGTGGGCAGGAACCGGTCGAAACGCAGCGGCTCGTGGAATGACACCATCGGTTTCTCGGCGAAAGGAATCGCCGTGTCTCCCGGATTGATGGGATCGCAGGAATACTCGATCTGCGCCACCGCTGTCTTGCTGCGGGTGTCGATCACGCGCACGCGGCCCACTTCCATATATGGCTGTCCCGTCTCCTTGAGCAGCTTTCGCTGGCCGGGAAACATCTCATACTCGTTGACATCGCGCAAAGCGCGGACAATCTCGTACTCAGCTCCCGCGCTGTAGCCCTGTCCCTTGCAAATAGACGACGTCTCCCTTGACGAACTTCGTGGTAAACGGAGTATCCAACCCGCCGGCGACAAACCTGGCGTCGGGCAGGGTCTCGCGGTTGATGAACCCAGCGCAATACAGATCGGCGTAAGTCGGCATCTGCACCCGCTGAGTGGGAAAGTTGGCGGACGTCAAGACCGTCCTATCTGGTGTGGCTGGGCTCGCCGCACTTGCATCGGGCGCCGATTGCGCCCAGGTCGCTGTCGCAACCAACAACACTAACAGTCCTATTTTCTTCATGTTACCTCCGAGAAGGGACACACGATGCCCCCTCTCTAGCGAAATGTCGCGGAAGCAAGGCTTCTGTTGGAAGGTAACAAGGGGGTAAGAGGGGGTCAAGGTTACGAGGGTGTCAGGCGCTCTGTGGAAATAGGTTTTTCGTGCAATTTGTGAATACTTTGTTGCATCTGGAATTAAGCCCCTGTAAGATTCGCGCCGAACCTAATTCAGAAAGACCATGAAAAACAGCAATGATTCAAACCGTTGATTCAAGATGATTTCTGCTCCCAACAGCTACCGCCCCGCCTGCTTCCCCTGCGCCTGCCGCGGGTTTGCGTCGCGGTCACCGCTCCCGACCCCGCCGAAATGGTCGAAAAGGCCGAGGCCCTGATTCGCGATAACTCCTTCCTGGAGTTCAGGTTGGACTACATTTCGAAGCCGGCTCTGGCGCTTCCCAAGATCAAGCAGTTCCTCGAAACTCACCCTGGAACGTGGTCATCGCCACCTGCCGCCGCGTCGCCAGCGGAGGCAAGTTCCGCGGCTCCATCGCCTCCCAACTCGACATCCTCGCCAAAGCCTCTGCCTTCGGCTGCCAACTGGTCGACGTTGAACTCTCAACTGCCCAAAAGTGCAAGCCCGCGCAACTGCAGAAGCTGCGCGCCCGCTCCGCGCTGATTCTTTCCTACCACGACTTCCGCGGAACCAAGAAGCTCGACGAAACTCTGGAGAAGATGCGCGCCTTCCCCGCCGACTTCTACAAAGTGGTCGGCACCGCCACCACTCTCTCCGACAATGTTGCCATGATCCAGTTTCTGAGCCGCGAAGCCGATAACCATTCCCTGGTCGGCCTGTGCATGGGCGAACAAGGCATCATCAGCCGCGTGCTCGGAGTCCGCGCCGGCAGCGTCTTCACCTTCGCCGCCGTCGGTCCCGGAGAAGAAACCGCTCCCGGCCAGGCCACCGCGCAGGACCTGCGCAGCGTCTACCGCATCGATACCGTCGATGCCGCCACCCGCGTCTACGGCGTTGCCGGAGATCCCGTAGCCCACTCGCTCTCGCCCGCCATCATGAATGCGGCCTTCCGCCGCGAGAACGTCAACGCCGTCTATCTCGCCCTGCATGCCAAGACTCTCAAGGACCTGCTCAACTGCGTGCGCGAGATTCCCATCCACGGCCTCAGCATCACCATGCCCTACAAGGAAGCCATTCTTCCCTATCTCGACAACACCGACTCTCACACCACGAAGATCGGAGCCTGCAACACCGTAGTCCGCGCCCAGGATGGCAAACTCTACGGCTTCAACACCGACACCTCCGGAGTGGTTCGCCCGCTCGAACGCCGCCTGACGACTCTGCAGGACGCGAAGATTCTGGTGCTCGGCGCCGGAGGCGCAGCCCGCGCCGCCGTCTTCGGCCTGAAAGAACGCGGAGCCGAAGTCTACATCCTGAACCGCAACGTCGCCCCGGCACAAAAGCTAGCCCGCCGCGCCCACGCCCGCTCCATGAAACGCGCCGACCTCAAGAAGTTCACCTTCGACGTGATCATCAATGCCACGCCGGTCGGCATGGGCAACACGCCGCGAAACTCCCTGCAGGAAAAAGAAATCAACGCCCGCTACGTCTTCGACATGATCTACGACCCGCCCGAAACCCGCCTGCTGCAACTGGCAAAACAGCGCGGCGCGCAAATCATCCCCGGCATCGAAATGTTCGTCCACCAGGCCGCCCGCCAATTCGAAATCTGGACCGGCAAACCCGCCCCCCAGGACGACATGCTCCAGGTAGTAATGCTGGCCATGCAAGAGCGCGCCGCGAGGGTGGCTGCGGCGACGGCGAAGAAGAAGTGAGAGTCTGATTTTGCGCCTCGGCAGGGCCGGAGGAACTTATTCCGCAGGATTGCGTAACATACGATGCGAGGGTGAGGCGTGCAGCTGCGATCAGGTCAGTTTTACGGCAATACCGTCCGCACAAGAGCGTTCTCCGGCTTTGGGCTGGCCGATACGGCGTATCGGCCCGGAATGCGGATTGCAAGTCACGTGCATCAGCGGCCCTACGTCTCCTTCCTGCTGCGCGGCTCCTACACTGAGCGCTATCGCAATCGAACACGCCGCTGCGAGTTCGGCACGGTCCTCGTTCATCCCCCAGGGGAGATGCATGCGGACCAGTTCGACGAGAACGGTGGGAGAGTCCTGAGCCTGGAGATGCCTTCCGAGTTTTGGGGCCCTAGCCCTTGCAGACTCGTCGCCGACGACGCCGCTGAAATGTACGAGGTCGCCAATCTCATGAGCCGCCTCGGGTGGGAGCTTGCATTTGGCAACGCCTCCTCCATCGCCATTGAAGCAATCGCCTTTGAACTAGCCGGGATCGTGGAACGCGCTTTTGCTCCGGCACGTCAGCCACCGCGCTGGCTGCGCGAAGCGGTGGCCATGCTACAAGAGCGGTTTTACGAGCCGTTGTCTCTCGAGCAGATCGCGGCCGCAATCGGAGTGCACCCCGTCCACCTCGCGCGCACATTCCGCGCGGTCTGCATTGCACGGTCGGCGATTACCTGCGCTATGTTCGTGTCGCATTTGCCCGCCGCAAACTGGCCGCGAACTCGATGCCCATCGTTGAGATCGCCCATGGCTCGGGTTTTTCCGACCAGAGCCATTTGTGTCGCGTCTTCAAGCGACAAACCGGAATGACGCCCTCCCAATTCCGCTTCGCCATCAAATAGTTATCGCCTGCATGTTAAGGGCGTTCAAGCCCGCGCCAGCTCCATCGTGAAACCATGTTCCCAGATCAATCGAATAGCGAACCCTGGCGGCAGGGCGAGCATGGAGAAGCATGCACATGAGAAAACGTTGGTTGCGCCCCGGTCTGGTCCTTCTTGCATCATTGTTAGCGGCAGAGATTGCGGCGAACCAAGAGAGCCAGAAACCTGTGGTCGCCTGGACAAATCCGCACCACAAGAGAGCCGTGGTTCCGTTTGAGTCCGCGAATAATCTGATCCTCCTGCCAGTAAGTATCAATGGCTCCGAACCGCTTTGGTTTAACCTCGACAGCGGCGCGGGATATTGCTTTATCAATCTAAGCCGTGCCAAAGCGCTTGGACTGCAGTTTGAGGGCTCTGTGCAAGCGCAAGGCGCCGGCGCTGGAACTACGGATGTCCAAGTTATCAAGGGAGCCGTTAACTTTGGTTTTGGTGAAGTAAAGGTCTCTGTCGCGCCCGCGGGGGCAATGGATCTCACATCGATTGAGCCAGTGGTCGGCCACACTATTGACGGAACTCTCGGATACGATATTTTTCAGGAACTCGTCATAACCGTAGACTATGTCTCCCGCCAAGTCACGTTCACCGACCCCGGGGAATTCCATTCCACCCGGGGCGGGCAAAGTCTTCCGCTCAGCCTGGAAACCGGAGGAAATACCCCACAGGACCGGGTGCCGCTTGTCCAGGGCCGAATTGCAATTCCGGGCAATCCTCCTGTCGACGCTAAGTTCCTGGTCGATTCCGGATCCGGGGACGCCGTCGATCATCCTCTCATCAAGAAATCCACCGGAAAACTACTCAACACGACGACCGGAGTTGGCATCGGCAAGGAATCGCGTGGGGTAGAAGGCAGGATCGAATACTTGCAACTCGGCCCGTTTGAATTGCATGGTGCCGTCTCGGCTTGCTGTGGCGGCTCCGACCTCAGCAGTCAGCTGATCGGCGGACAGGCCTTGAGCAGGTTCACCGTCACCTTTGACTATCCCCGTCAAAGGTTAATCCTTCAGCCCAATCGGAATTATCATCGACCCTTCCCGGCCGATCAGAGTGGCATGAACCTGCGCCTTGATCCCGCAACCCAGGAGCTGGTAGTACATGGTCTCTCCGAAAATTCACCGGCCACCGATGCGGGACTGCAAACCGGAGATATCATCGTCGCAATCGGAGGCGTTCCATCGTTGCAACTTGGTCTGGACAGGGTGAAGCATATGTTCGAAGCCAACTCGGCAAAATATGACCTCACAGTCCGGAGAGGCGCTCAAACGTTGATGATGCGGCTGCGGCTTGACCATCTCTTATAAGAAGTAAGCACGGTGAATCAATAACTTACCCCGACTCAGTTTGAATCTGTCTTCTTTGTGAGGCGTCATCCCGAAACCCGGCGCAGTTCAGCCGGGTGAGGGATCTCCCGTGGACAAACGCATACGCGGTGCGGGAGATCCTTCGCTCGGCCTGAAAAGCGGCTCCGCTCAGGATGACGCCAACAAAAACATTCAAACTGCGCCACTGCCCGCCGATGATTTTCTGCAAAGTGAAAAGTTCCAGTTGGAACATTACGCCGATTCTGCAGCGCCCCACCGGAAGCCGCCGAGCCCCAAAAACCACAAAGCCGGGCTGGTTGGCCCGGCTCTTCTCTTGTGGAACTGGTTCGGCCAATCTTGCTTCCATCAGCCGCCCAGAATGTCAAAATTGTGCAAACTCTTACATCACCAGCGCAAGGTTCTCCAGTTCATACTGCAGGACCGGCAGGGCGCACCCCGCCATTTCCACGCGGCCGGCCGCGTCCAGCGCCGCTTTGGGAGAAACCCCATAGCCGCGCCCCATCAGGAAGACTTGCAGCAACTCCGCAGCCTCGTACGAGTCGATCATGCCACCCTGCAGCAGATCGCTCCGCAATGCCGCCAGTTCGGTTGCCGTGAATCTGTCTTTATCGTTATTGGCTCGGTCGTTCATTGCCTTTTCAGACCTGGTTTCTTCAAACATGGCCGTCATCACCTCCGACTCCGACCTTGGACTGCCTGTGCCTATTAGACTCATCGGCAGCCATGCAAGTTGCATGCAATTTGGCTGCCGCAGCTGCCTTCTTGTTCTAAATACGGAAAGCAGGCCGCTTTAGATTCATAAACCCCTGTGAATATCGGAAGTTGCGGACAGCTCCCCGGCACTGTTAGGTTTCCAAGGCATGATTGGTAACCGCCAGCCGTCCCAGAAAAAGACACAGAGTGTCATTTCGGGAACACGGCACCGTTCAGAAGCCGACAGCAGCCTCCCGCTCCAGCGAAGATACCTACGGATGAACACACTGCGGACCAAACGTCGAGAGAAGGTGGGAATCAAAGCGGATGAGCCAAGCCCTGACGCATGCGCCTGGGGAGCAAGATCCGCCACAGTCGAGTTCTGAATCGGACGGGTAGGCAGTCTAGGCTTGGCGATCCAGGCTTGGCGATTCAGGCTTGGCGATTCAGGCTCCTAGCCCTCGATGGTCGCCTCGTCCACCAGCATGATCGGGATGTCGTCCTTCACCAGATATACCCGGTGGCACTGCGTGCACTTCAAGCTCTCTGGGTTTTCCCGGTAGTCGAGGGTCTGCTTGCAAGCGGGGCAGACCAGAATTTCCAGCAAGTCCTTGGCAATCATGCGGAGCATTGTACGACAAAGTCAGTGGTCAGTGTTCAGTGACCAGTGTTCAGTAGGTGCGCTCTGGTTTTACTGTCCACTAGCCACTGACCACTGCCTTGTGAAGTGATTTCCCCTGAGGCCTCGGCAGTGTAAGATTTTCTAGCCGACGCCCGAAAGCCGAAGCCCGGAGCCCGAATGCCCGCCAGAATTCTCGACGGCACGAAGATCGCGAGCGACATCCGCAGCGAAGTTGCTGCGGAAGTGAAGGCCATGGCTGCCGCAGGAGTGCGCCCCGGCCTCGCCGTCGTCCTCGCCGGCCACAATCCGGCGTCGGAGATTTACGTGCGCGGCAAAGTCAAAGCCACCGAAGAAGTCGGCATCTACAGCGAGCAGCACACGCCGCCCGAAACCGCGACCACCGCCGAACTGCTCGCTCTGGTCGAAGACCTCAACCGCCGCGACGAGATTGACGGCATCCTGGTGCAGTTGCCGCTGCCTCCGCAAGTGGATGCAAAACGAATACTGATGGCCGTCGATCCCGCTAAAGATGTTGACGGCTTCCATCCCGTCAACGTCGGCTTTCTCTCGACCCAGCGCCCCGGCCTGGTGCCGTGCACGCCAGCCGGAGTCATCGAGATCCTGAAGCGCAGCCACATCCCCATCGCCGGTCAGGAAGCCGTAGTCGTAGGACGCAGCGATATCGTGGGCAAGCCCGCCGCCATGCTGCTGCTCAATGCCAACGCCACGGTTACCGTCTGCCATTCGAAAACTCAGGACCTGCCGGAAGTTTGCCGCCGCGCCGACATTCTCATAGCCGCGATCGGCCGCGCCGGCATGATCACCCGCGAATTCGTGAAGCCCGGCGCCACCGTGATTGATGTCGGCATGAACAAGGTGACCGACGCGGCGGTTTTCCAGCGCCTGTTCGGCGGAAGGTTGTACAAAAACGCCAAGCGCGAAGAAACTTTCCGCACGAAGGGATCAACGCTGGTCGGCGACGTGCATCCGGAAGTGGCCGAAGTAGCAGGAGCTCTGACCCCGGTCCCCGGCGGCGTCGGCCCGCTGACCATCGCCATGCTGATGTACAACACCGTGAAAGCCGCGAAAATGCGGAGAGGGCAGTGGTCGGTGGTCAGTGGTCAGTGATCAGTGGCTCCGACTCAGACTTCGGTTGGCCCTCGAAAACTTGGGAAACTTCCCAAAAGGATTTTATGCAAGCCGCTCTTACTGATCACTGGCCACTGACCACTGACCACTGGCACACCGACCACTGGCCACTGCCTATGCTGAAAGTCGGCCTCACCGGCGGCATCGCCTCGGGCAAATCGGTCGTCGGAGAGATGCTGGTCGCCCTCGGCGCGCATCTCGTCCAGGCCGACCGCATCGCCCACCAACTGATGCTGCCCGGCCAGCCCGTCTACAACGAGGTAGTGCGCCATTTCGGCGGTGGAATTCTCAATCCCGATCTCAGCGTGAACCGCGCCAAGCTGGCGGAAGAGGCCTTTGGCTCGGCCAAACCCGCCCAGGAATCCCGCATCCAGGAGTTGAACCGCATCGTGCATCCCGCGGTGATTCGCAGCCAGGACGAATGGATGGAAGAGATGGGACGCCAGGATCCGCACGCCGTCGCCATCGTGGAAGCTGCGCTCATCCTCGAAGCTGGCGCAGCGAAACGCTTCGACCGCCTGATCGTGGTCACGTGCAGCGACGAGCAACGCGTCGCCCGCTTCGCCGCGCGCCAGAAGTTAGACCTCGAGCCGCGCGTAGAGAAGTCACACGCCGCATGGCCGCGCAACTCCCCGAAGCGGAAAAGATCAAAGCCGCCGATTATGTGATCGACAACTCCGGCTCGCTCGACCAGACGCGCGAGCAGGTACGGCAGGTATGGGAAAAGCTGCGCGACGAAGCGAACCGCAAGTCATAACAACGCCGCCACGCCGCCGACTTTCCACAACCGGCGTGTGACATCTAACCTTGCCCTCCACATTGAAAGAGTCCATGATCCCAAGGCGTAGGCGGTAGATGCGCACTCGGCCATAACGGACCTAAGTCCTGTGAACGCAAGATTTTGCCCGCAAGTGATTGATGCCCATGGATTAAATCTCGTTTTCTTCCTAACCCGATGATTCCAAGAGACCGAGGGGGAGGGGTACCCTTCGAGTGCTTCAGAAAAACAAAAACTCAATCCGCTCACGGCCTCCCGCATAGCTTCGCTCAGAGAAATAATGTCGGACAGAAATCCACAGGCAAGAAGAGACTGGAATTGAGCGTCCAGTCCTCCGGCTGCGCGCAAAGCCGTTGTTCGCCAACTGCAAACTGCTAATGCCAATTGCTAGTTTCCCCGCTCCCATGAACCAGTTCTTCGCCTCGTGCCTCTGAGTGGAACATTGTTTAGAATCGAACGTAGAATCGAAGAGGGCTTTTTTCTCGAATCTGGTTCGCGGCCCCGAAGGTTTGAACTTATGAGACTCATACGACCTGCAATATTCGCGCTGGTGATCGCCGGCGCGTTCTTCTACTTCACCACCTGGCGTTCGAATGCGAGACTCGCCGGCTCGAATCCAGTGAACTGGCTGAGCCAGCCCGCGCGCGTGGAAATCACCGAAGCTTCCGGCGGCGAAGGGCTCGACAGCGAAGAGCAGAACAATATCGGCGTCTACCAGAAGAATATTCCGTCGGTGGTGAACGTCACGTCGCGCGCGATGACCTTCGACTTCTTTTACGGTCTGGTGCCGCAGGATGGCCAAGGCTCCGGCTTTGTCATCGACAAGGACGGCCACATCCTCACCAACTATCACGTCGTCGCCGACGCCCGCCAGGTGGAAGTCACGCTGCACAATCGCAAGAAGTACAAGGCGACGGTTGTGGGCACAGATCCGGCGCACGATCTGGCGGTGATCCAGATCAAGGCGCCCGACCTGGTTCCCGCGGTGCTCGGCGACTCGCGCAACTTGCAGGTCGGGCAGAAGGTGTACGCCATCGGCAATCCGTTCGGCCTCGCGGGGACGATGACTCGCGGCATCGTGAGTTCGATCCGTCCGGTGCGCGAGCCCAATGGCGCAACCATCGACGAAGCCATTCAGACCGATGCCGCCATCAATCCCGGCAACTCCGGCGGTCCGCTGATGAACTGGCACGGAGAAGTGATTGGCATCAACACCATGATTCTTTCCAGCGTCGGCCAGAATGCCGGCATCGGCTTCGCCATTCCCATCAACACCGCGAAGGCCGTGCTCAACGATCTGATGACGCTGGGCCGGGTGCGGCGGCCGGCGCTCGGCGTGCGCACCATTCCGATCAGCGCGGACCTGGCCGATGAAATGGGATTGCCGGTGGATTACGGTTTGCTGATTCTGCAGGTAACCCCCGGCGGCTCCGCCGACGCGGCCGGCCTGCGCGGCGGCACCGAGCGCGCCTATCTGGGCAACAAGCTCATCATGCTGGGCGGAGATTTGATCGTGGCCATCGACGGCGAAAAAGTTGAAGACGAGATGGACCTCTCGCAGATGATGAACAACCATCGCGCCGGAGACACGGTGAAGGTGACGATCTACCGCAACAAGAAAAAGATGGAGTTGAGCGTAGCGCTGGCTGAGGCTCGGGAACAGGTGTGAAGAACGGCTGTCAGCTGTCAGCTATCGGAGTTATCTGATGGCGCAAATGCATTATTTCTTGAAATTTTCGGGTGTCCCAATTAGTCTGTTTACCTGCCTATGACCGCCGTTCGCTAGCTCCGCAACTTGCAACTTTGAACGATGACGCCGAAGTGCGTGCGTTTCGTTCCATCTGTTTTCTGTCTTCTCAATCCCGGAAAGGATTCTTCACATGCAATTCGTGGATAAAGCATTGGCGCGCAGGTTGGAGGCTTGCGAAGAAATGCCGCAGGTCTATTATGCGCGAGAGTTTCAGAAAAGCCGGCCTACGATTGGAGCTGCCGAGGAAGAGATCTGTGGCGGGCACATGATTTTCGCCGGGTTGGGATCGCCGATTGGGAGAGCGACTGGCGCGGGTCTGGACCGGCCGTTTACTGCCGCGGACTTGGATCGAGTCGAGCAGTTCTATCGTGAACACGGGGCTCCATCCCACGTGGATCTGTGCCCGCTGCACGAGGCGGCGGTGTTTGAGATGTTCAAGGAGCGCGGCTACGGTATCGCGGAACTGAACAACGTTCTCTACCGGCAACTGGATCGCGATGAGAAGTTCGCGGCGGCTCCCGCCGGGTGCGAAATTCGCCGCGGCTTGCGCGAGGAGGCGGAGACACAATCGGCGATCGTAGAGCGGGCGTTCTTTCCCGATGGCGCACCTGAGGCTTTTAAGGGTCTGCTCACGCCGCTCTACCAGATGGAGGGCGCTGTAACGTTTGTGGCCACTGTCGAAGGCAAGATGGCGGCTTGCGGGGCGGGGCTCGTCATTCCAGAGCACCGGATATTCGCAGTGTGCGGGGCTGGGACGCTGGCGGAGTTTCGCGGACTTGGGTTGCAGACGGCACTGTTGCGGGCACGCCTGGCGGCAGCGTCCGAGGCAGGCTGCGAATATGCGGTCGTCGTCACCCAGGGCGGGACGGTCTCACAGCGCAACTGCGAACGGCTGGGATTTCGTGTGGCTTACAGCAAGGTTACGGTGATCAAGGACGTGGGGAAGGCTTAAGCGTTTTTTTCATTCTGTATTATGCGCAGGCGGCGGACGCCAGCAGCAGATTCCTCGTCATTCTCGCCGCGCTCTCGCGCGGCTGCGAATGACTCGGAATGACAATGCCTCTTTTGTTCTTGTTCTTGTCTCGGTATTGAAGTTCGCTTCACGCGGCGGTTTCGCCGAAGAAGTCTTCGATCTCGTTCGCTTCTTTGTCATTAAGGCGGAGGTCGCCGGCGCGCATGACTCCCTCAGCCTGCCTGGCATTGCGCGCTCCCACGATCGCTCCTGTGACGGCGGGATGGTGCAGGGTCCAGGCGATGGCGACTTCGCCGATAGAACGGTTGTGCCGCTTCGCGATTTCGCGCAAGCGTTCCACCAGGGCGAGATTGCGTGAGAGGTTCGGTTCCGTGAAGTCGGGATGCCCTTTGCGCCAGTCGTCGTTGGGTAGTCTGGACGCGCGCTCGCGGGTCATGGCGCCGGTAAGCAGGCCGGAGGCCATCGGGGAGTAAACGATCACTCCAATGCCTGCGCGCAAACAGTAAGGCAAAATCTCGTCTTCGATCTCGCGGTGCACTAATGAATACGGAGGCTGCAGCGAAGTTACGGGAGCGATGGCTTGTGCGCGTTTCAGTTGCTGGACGTTGAAGTTGGAAACTCCGATCCAGCGAACCTTGCCTTCGCGTTGCAGAGCGGCGAGCGTAGACCATCCTTCTTCGAGCGCGGGTGAATCAGGATCGGGAGGCCAGTGAATCTGGTAGAGATCAATCACGTCGACGGAAAGGCGACGAAGGCTGTCTTCGAGTTCGCGCCGGATCGAAGTGGCGCTCAGGACTTTTTGCACCTGGCCGCTGGAATCCCAGCGCAGGCTGCATTTGGTGAAGACGTAGGGCCGCGGACCGGACCAGCTTTTGAGGGCGCGGGCGACGACTTCCTCGGAGTGTCCCAGGCCGTAGACGGCGGCGGTATCGATCCAGTTGACGCCGAGTTCGAGGGAGCGGTGAATGGCGGCGATGGAGTCGCTATCGTCCTGCGATCCCCAGGCGAATTGCCAGCCGGAACCACCGACGGCCCAGGCGCCGTAGCCCACGGGAGTAATGTGCAGATCGGAGTTGCCAAGTTTGCGGGTTTGCATTTCAATCTCTCCTTAAAACTTTGATTTACAGCCGGAGGAATCCGATTCAGAATTGAGACGACATGAACGTGGACGGGATCCGCGAGTTTTGCCTGTCTTTTCCGCAAGCTACCGAGAACTTGCAGTGGGGCGACGATCTTTGCTTCAAAATCGGCGGGAAGATTTTTGCGATCGTCGGCCTGGACGATCCGCGGCTTTGTTTCAAGTGCACGCCAGAGATTTTCGCGGAGCTGATCGAGCGCGAGGACATCCATCCGGCGCCGTATGTGGGGCGCTACAAGTGGGTGATGCTGGACCGGCTGGACGCGGTGCAGTGGGAGGAGTTGCGGGAGTTGATCCGGCAGTCCTATGAGATGGTGGCGGCCAAGGTGCCGGGAAAGAAAAGCGCTTCTCGGCGTGCACATTTGAAGGCGAAGAAAACGAAGAGGGTTTGAGATTCTTCTTCGTGGATAGAGTTGGCGGGCGAGGGCGCCCGCCCTACACTTGATTTGACTCTACTTGCCGCGGTCGGCTAGCCTCAAGAGTCCGCCCGTTGCTGGACATCTTCGACGTTCATGCGATTCCGGTACAAATCATTGATTTTGCTGCTGATGGCGGCGGTGGCGATCTGCGGCGGGCCTTTCGTTGGCGCTTCCACGGAGCCAGTGCATGCGGCCCACGGCATCGTGGTCAGCGTTCATGAATTGGCCTCGCGGGCGGGAGTCGAGATCATGCAGGCGGGCGGCAATGCGATTGATGCCGCAGTGGCTACTGGATTCGCGCTGGCCGTGGTGCATCCGCCGGCGGGAAATCTGGGCGGCGGCGGATTCATGCTGGTGCGGATGTCGGACGGCCAAGTGCATTTCCTCGACTACCGCGAAAAAGCTCCGGCGGCCGCAACGGCGGACATGTTTCTCGATGCGCAGGGCAACGTGATCGAGGGTGCCAGCGAGTACGGGTACAGGGCGATCGGCGTGCCGGGAGCGGTTGCGGGCATGGTTTACGCCGAGCAAAAATACGGCAAGCTAACGCTAAGGCAGGTGATGGCTCCGGCGATCCGGTTGGCGCGCGAGGGGTACGCGCTGACGTGGGGAGAGGCTCGGGACTTCCAGGATGACAAATATCTGAGTATGTTCCCCGAGTCGCGACGCATTTTTCAGCGGGACGGCAACTATTATCAACCGGGCGAAATTTTCCGGCAGCCTGACTTGGCGCGGACATTGGAACGGATTGCGGCGAAGCCGGATGACTTTTATCACGGCGCTCTGGCGGGGGAATTGGCGGCGGCGATGCGGAAAGGTGGTGGACTGATCACGGCGGACGATCTGGCGCACTATGAAGTGAAGGAACGCGAGCCGGTTCGGGGGACATATCGCGGATACGAAATCATCAGCGCGCCACCTCCATCTTCAGGTGGAACGGTTCTGATCGAATCGCTGAATATTCTGGAAGGATACGATCTGGCCAGGCTCGGCGACCGGTCGGCGCAGTCGATTCACTTCACAACGGAGGCATTCCGGAGGGCGTTTTTCGATCGGGCGGAGTTCATGGGAGATCCTGACTTCTCAAAGATTCCCGTGGCGCAGCTCATCGACAAGAAATACGCGGCGGCCTGGCGCGAATCGATTGATGCGGACCATGCCAGCGCAAGCAAAGAGTTGAAGCGGCCTGCGATTTTCAGCGAGCTTGAGCAATATGCCGCTTCTCATCCCCAGCCGGTGGCGAATCATGAGTCGCCGCATACCACGCACTACTCCGTGGTGGATGCGGAGGGGAACGCGGTTGCGGTGACGACGACCATCAACGACTGGTTTGGATCACGGGTCACGGCGGAGGGGCTGGGTTTTTTGTTGAACGACGAGATGGATGACTTCTCAGCCAAGCCGGGCGTGCCAAATGCCGATGGGTTGATTCAGGGCGCGGCTAACGCTATTGGACCGGGGAAGCGGCCGTTATCGTCGATGACGCCAACCATTGTGGCGCGTGACGGAAAGACTGTTCTCGTGCTGGGATCGCCCGGCAGTTCGAAGATCATTACGACCGTGGCCAATGTTCTGATGGGAGTGGTGGATTACGGGATGAATATCCAGGAGGCGGTGAATGCTCCGCGCTTTCATAATCAGTGGTTGCCGGATGTGTTGAACGTCGAGCGCTGGGTTTCGCCGGATACCGTGCAAGCGTTGCGGAAAATGGGATACAACGTGCAGATAGGTGTGTACGAAAGTGGGAAAGTGTATCCGTATTGGAGCGATGCGGAGTGTATCGTCATCGATGCGAAGACTGGCCAGCGGCTGGGCGCGAGCGACGGTCGGAATAACGGAAAAGCCGTGGGATACTAGGACAATGTTGATTGCTGATTGAAAATCAAACAGCGTCGGGACTTGGGTCCTAGTCGGCGATCATCAATTCTTCGATAAGGACTGGGCATGTTGAAAGCGGTATCGACCTATTTGTACGTGAGGGAGCGGCTGCATCCGGGGATTCTGGATGGCCTCGCTCGCAGCGGAGTGCAGGCGATCGAGATATTCGCGGCGCGGCAGCATCTCGATTACGCCAACCGCAAGGCACACGTCAAAGAGATTGCCGAGTGGTTCCGCGGGAGCGCAATTCCGCTGAATTCCGTCCATTCGCCGCTCTATGCCGATTACGAGTGGGGTCGCGCCGGATCGCCGCCGATAAACCTGGCGTCTACGGATCGCGCGGGACTGGTTGAGGCCATGGATGAGGTGAAGCGGGCGCTGGAGATCGCGGAGCAGATTCCGTTCCGCTTTATGGTGCAGCATCTTGGCCTGCCGAATGAGAGTTTCAGCGAGAAAAAGTTTGAATCGGCGATGACGTCTCTCGAGCATTTGCGGGCATTTGCCAAGCCGCTTGGCGTCCGCATTCTGCTGGAAAATATTCCCAACGAACTTTCCACGCCGGACAAGCTTATGGAGATGATTCAAACCGCGCATTTTGACGACGTGGGAGTTTGCTTCGATTTCGGGCACGCCCACATGATGAGTTCGGTGCGCGAGGCGTTCGAGATTGTGCGGAAACAGATCTGGTCGACGCATGTTCACGACAATGCCAAAGTTCAGGACTCGCACCTGTGGCCAGGACAGGGGACGATCGACTGGAAAGAAGCGATGGAATTGCTCCGCTCCGCTCCGCAGACGCCGCCCTTGTTGCTGGAACTGGAGGGAGACGAGAAGTTAAATCCGCTGGAGAAGCTGGGAGAAACGTTCGAGAAGCTGGAGCGAATTTAGAAATTTAGGAATTGAGTAATTTTGTAGTTGGGTAATGAAAACCACGATTATATGTTACCTGTTACTACCATCGCGGAGATTGGGAAGCATGAGGGGCAGTCGGTCACCCTGCGTGGATGGCTGTATAACCTGCGCGAGAGCGGGAAGCTGCTCTTTCCGCAGTTTCGCGACGGCTCGGGGGTGATTCAAGGCGTGGTGCCGAAGAATGCGGTTACGCCGGAGGTGTTCGAGGCGATCAAGACGCTGACGCAGGAGTCAAGCGTGATCGTCGAAGGCAAGGTTCGCGCCGACAAGCGCGCGCCCGGCGGCTACGAACTTGATGTGTTGAACGTGCAGGTGGTCCAGCGGGTGCCGGAGTCCGATCCTTACCCCATTACCCCGAAAGAGCACGGCACCGAATTTTTGATGGAGCATCGGCATCTCTGGGTGCGGTCACAGCGGCAGGCCTCGATTTTGCGAGTGCGCGCGGAGATTATCAAAGCGGTGCGCGATTTCTTTGATGAGCGTGGATTCACGCTGACCGATCCGCCAATTCTCACTCCCGCGGCGTGCGAGGGCACGAGCACACTTTTCCCCGTCGATTATTTCGACGAACAGGCTTACCTCACGCAGTCCGGCCAGCTTTACATCGAAGCCACGGCGATGGCGCTGGGCAAGGTGTATTCGTTCGGGCCAACATTTCGCGCAGAGAAATCGAAGACGCGCCGTCACCTTACCGAGTTCTGGATGGTCGAGCCGGAAATTGCCTATGCCGAACTCGATGACCTGATGGATCTGGCCGAGGGGCTGATCAGTTTCGTGGTGAAGCGCTGCCTGGAGCGGCGGCGTGGAGATTTGTTGGCGACTGGCCGCGATTTGTCGAAGCTGGAAAAGATTGAGCCGCCTTTCCCGCGAATTAGTTATGACGACGCGGTGAAGAATCTGCAGGAGGGCCACGCTAAGGGCGCTCTGGAAACAAAATTCGAGTGGGGCGGCGACCTGGGCTCGCCTGACGAAACTTATCTTTCGGCGCAATTCGACAGGCCGGTGATGGTGCATCGCTATCCGGCGAAGGTGAAAGCGTTCTACATGGAGCCCGATCCGCAGCGGCCTGAGTTAGCTCTGTGCGTGGATGTGCTGGCGCCCGAAGGCTACGGCGAAATCATCGGCGGTTCGCAGCGCACGGCTTCGCATGAGTTGCTGGTGCAACGCATTCACGAGCACGGATTGCCGGAAGAAGCGTTCAAGTGGTATCTGGATTTGCGCAAGTATGGCAGCGTGCCGCACAGCGGCTTTGGCATGGGCATTGAGCGGGCGGTGGCATGGATCTGCGGACTTGAACACGTGCGGGAGACGATTCCGTTTCCACGAATGCTGCATCGGCTGTATCCGTGAGGCATTGAGTCATTGGGCGATTTAAGAACCAAGGCTTTCTCAGCTTCGGTTCTCAATCGCCAAATCGCCCGATTGCCCAATCGCAAAATCCTTATGACGACAATAAGCACCACGAACATCGCTCCCAGAAAGATTCGGGTGATCGGAGTGCCGCTCGATCTGGGCCAGTCCCGGCGCGGCGTCGACATGGGGCCTTCGGCCGTACGAGTGGCAGGACTTGAGGCGCGGCTGGAGGCGCTGGGACATGAAGTTGAAGACGGCGGAAACGTTGCGGTAGCGATCCCTGAACAGAAAAAAGAAGGGGACACTCACGCCAAGTATTTGAAGGAAATCACGGCAACCTGCACCAAGCATGCGGAGCTGGTGGTTAAGACGCTTGAAGCGGGGAAGATTCCGTTGGCACTTGGGGGCGATCATTCGATGGCGGCGGGCACAGTGTCGGGTGTGGCAGAGTTTTATCGCCGGCAGAACCAGCGAATCGGGCTTATCTGGATCGACGCGCACACCGACATCAATACGCCGGAGAGTTCACCGAGCGGCAATGTACACGGGATGCCGCTGGCGGCGCTGATGGGACTGGGTCCGGCGGAACTGGCGAACATCTTCGATTTTTCTCCCAAGGTGAAACCGGAGAACTGCGTGCTGGTGGGGGTACGCGACATTGATTCGATTGAAAAGGAAAATGTGCGCCGTGCTGGCATCGGCGTTTTCACCATGCGCGATATCGACGAGCGCGGCATGCGTACCGTGATGGAAGAAGCCTTGCGCATGGCTGGACGCGGAACTGCCGGCTATCATATTTCGCTCGACATGGACTGGATCGATCCCGAAGACGCGCCCGGGGTGGGCACTCCGGTGCGCGGCGGCGCTACTTATCGCGAAGCCCACCTGGCGATGGAGATCATTGCCGACCACGGACGCATGTTGAGTTTCGAGATCGTCGAGGTAAATCCTGTGATCGATGAACACAACCGGACGGCGGATCTGGCGGTGGAGCTGGCGCTGTCGGCGTTTGGAAAGAAAATTCTGTAGGCCTTGAGACGAATGAGGAAAATTATGAAACTTCGGCGAGCGCTTCTGCCGCTGATCATCCTGCCCCTGCTGGCTGCGGCTTGCGCTGCTCAGATGCCGCAAATGCCCGCAGAGCAGACTGCGACGGTTTTTGGGCAGAGCATTCACTATTACGAGGCTGGGAAAGGTCCGGCGGTCATTCTGTTGCACGGACTGGGAGCGAATGCCGGAATGTGGGTCGCCAACATCGGCCCGCTTTCTGCGCACTATCACGTAATCGCTCTTGACCAGATCGGTTTCGGACATTCCGATAAGCCTCTGATCGATTACAAGATTGTCACGTTTGTCGACTTTCTTTACGGCTTCATGCAGACGCAGAAGATCGCCAAGGCGACGCTGGTGGGCAATTCGCTGGGTGGCTGGATTGCCCTCGATTTCGCACTTCAGCACCCGGAGATGGTAGACAAGCTTGTGCTGGTGGATGCCGCCGGACTTTCCTTCGAGTCGGCGCCGCCGACGGTTAATCTCAACCCGGCTTCGATCGACGACACGAAGAAAGTCCTGGGCGTCGTTTTTTACAACCAAGCCATGGTCACCGATCTGGCTGCTGCCGCTGTGTTTGCCAGACACTTGAAGGACAACGACGGTTACACCATCCGGCGAATCCTGGACGGCTTTACCACCACCAATCAGCTTGAAGACACGAAGCTCGCATCGGTGCATGTGCCTACGCTTGTGGTTTGGGGAGCGAATGACGCGCTGCTTCCGTTATCGATGGGTGAGCGACTTCATGCTGGGATTGGAGGTTCGAAGCTCATTGCCATCAAGGAGTGTGGACACGTACCCGAGCTGGAAAGGCCAGAAGAATTCGATCGTGCTTTGCTCGATTTTTTAGGCCAGCAGTGACAGCACTGACATATTTCGGCATTAACGATGGTCCGCATCCGCGTCTTGGGCTGAAAGGTTTATGAAAAAGCTTCGAGTTGGAATTCTTTTTGGAGGGCGCAGCGGGGAACATGAGGTTTCGCTGCTCTCGGCTGCGTCGGTTCTCCAGGCTATCGACAAAGATAAATACGAGGTCGTGCCCATCGGCATCACCAAGGACGGCCGCTGGTTGACAGCGGGGGACGCCGAGAACCTGTTGCAGGGAAAGCTGGTGATCGAGCCGCGGCAGTTGCGTGCCGGCGATCCTGAAACGACTCAGGCAGCGGCGGTGCTGGCTCAAGGTGAGTCGGTTGTCGTGCCGCCGGAGCCGGTTCATCGGCAGAGCGGGCTGGTTCCGTTTCAGACGGATGCCGCGCTCACGCGTCGCGCCAGCGATCGCGCCATCAACGTCGATGTGATTTTTCCCGTGCTGCACGGCACGTTCGGCGAAGATGGAACCATCCAGGGTCTGCTCGAACTGGCCGACATCGCTTATGTGGGTGCGGGTGTGCTGGGCTCGGCTGCGGGTATGGACAAAGACATTATGAAGTCTTTGTTTATTGCCGCGGGACTGCCCATCGTGAAGCACGTCACTATTCTGCGCAGCGCGTGGGAGGACGAACCGAAGAAAGTTCAGAAGTTCGTTGAGAGCAAGCTGAAGTATCCCGTGTTTGTGAAGCCGGCGAACCTGGGATCGTCGGTCGGGATCAGCAAGGCACACAATCGCAAGGAACTCGGGCCCGCGATCGAGGAAGCGGCGAAGTTCGACCGCAAGATTGTGATCGAGCAGGGCGTTGGCGGGAAGAAAAGTAAGGCGCGCGAGATCGAGTGCTCGGTGCTCGGCAATGACGAGCCGATCGCTTCGATCCCTGGTGAAATTGTTCCGGTGAAGGAGTTCTACGACTACAACGCCAAGTATCTCGACGAAGGTTCCGAGCTGATCATTCCAGCGAAGCTTACGAAGGCGGAAACAAAGAAAGTTCAGGAACTGGCCGTGCGGTCTTTCAAAGCCGTAGATTGCTCCGGGCTGGCGCGTGTGGATTTTCTGATGGATGCGGCCACGCGGAAGATTTATTTGAACGAGATCAACACCATGCCGGGCTTTACTGCGATCAGCATGTATCCCAAGCTGTGGGCGGCATCGGGGCTCAAGTATCCAGACTTGATTGACAGACTGGTTCAGTTTGGACTGGAGCGACATGCGGATAAGAAGAGGAATCAGTACAGCCGGTGAGGGCAATTGCTGATTGAAGAGGGTCCGAGGTTAGTTTGGGCCAGGTTTCTAATTTTTGATTGACGAGCCCCACCTGGCCGTGTAGCATCGTAGAGACAAGTTTGCCCTTCGGGGCAGGCTGAATTTCATGCAGAGTGGCTGAGGGACGAGCCCTGTGACGCCACGGCAACCGGATCGGGATCATATATCCTGACCGCCAGGTGCCAACTCCCGCCCGGAAACGGGGAACATGAGATTCGGATGCGAAGCTTAGTTGTATTTGCATTCCGATAACCTCTTTTCCTATTTCCGGGGAAAAGAGGCCTTTGTATTTTAGGGTTCTTTTCTCCGGCTCGTCCTCAGCTATTCGCGGGTGTCCCACCTTCGGTTTTCGAAGGGTGCGAGACTCCACAGAAAGCGAGTAGCCCGATGTCGAAATACGACGGTGATCCATACGACGGTCATCCATACGACCCTCAAGCTCACTACGAACTGCGGTGCCGGGAATGCGGCCGGCGCTGGGGAAACCAGCCCCGCTCGATCTGCGACGAATGTTTTTCTCCTCTGGAAATCGCTTACGACTACGACTGGATTCGATACGTGCTGGGCGAGGGAACCCTTGACCCGCAGAGGTCCAGTCGTGAGCGCATCGCGCAGCGGCCGCCGAACATGTGGCGCTACGCCGAATTGCTGCCGCTGCCCGAGGGCTTCGAGCCGCGGCTGCCGGTAGGATTCACACCGCTGTTTCAGGCGCCACGTCTGGCGGCGCGGCTGGCCGGCGCCAACGGCGCTGGAAGTAACGGCGTCGGCGGTAGCGACGCAAAGACTGCCGCGCAGAATCTCTACATCAAGAATGATGCCGTCTGCCTGCCGACGCTGAGCTTCAAAGACCGCGTGGTGGCTGTGGCTCTCGCCAACGCGCAGGCGTTCGGGTTCGACACGGTGGCGTGCTCTTCGACCGGAAATCTGGCCAACGCCGTGGCGGCACATGCAGCACGCCTGGGCCTGAAGGCCTGGATATTTATCCCCTCCGATCTGGAGCCCGCGAAGATTCTCGGCACGCAAGTCTTCGGGGCGAACGTGGTGCGCATCGCGGGCAACTACGACCAGGTGAATCGCCTGTGTTCGCAGATTGCCGAAGAGCGCCGCTGGGGCTTTGTCAACGTCAACCTGCGGCCTTACTACGCCGAGGGATCGAAGACCGTCGGCTTCGAAATCGCGGAGCAACTGGGCTGGCGTTTGCCGGATAACGTAGTTGTCCCCATGGCGGGCGGGTCGTTGATCGTAAAGATCAAGAAGGCGTTCGATGAACTGGTGAAACTCGGGTTGGTCGAGGAGAAGCCGGTGAAGTTTTTCGGGGCGCAGGCTACGGGATGCTCTCCGATTTCAACAGCGGTAAAGACCGGCAGTGCGGAGATCGATCCGCAGAAACCGGCGACCATTGCGCGTTCACTCGCCATCGGCAATCCCGCCGACGGGCACTATGCCATCAAGACAATCAAGCAGAGCGGCGGATGGAGCGAGGACGTGAGCGATCCCGAGGTGATCGATTCGATCCGATTGCTGGCGGAGACCGAAGGCATCTTCACGGAAACGGCCGGCGGTGTGACCGTGGGCACGGCGGGGAAGCTGTATCGGCAGGATCGCATTCTGCCCGAAGAAACCACCGTGTTGTGCATCACTGGCAACGGGTTGAAGACGACTGATGTGTTGGCAGGCGTGTATGAGACGGAGCGAGCGATCGCGCCCAAGCTGGTTGAGTTCGAGAAGTATCTGCACGAAACGCTGGACACCGTGGAGGTCGCCAAAGAAGTAGCGGCCACGGTGAGCGTTTAGGAACGGAGGCCCAAAATGGCGATCACCGTGCAAATTCCGACCGCACTGCGGCGGCATACTGCGGGCGTGGGCTCGATCGCGTGTGCGGCCACGAATCTGGGTGAACTGTTCTCCGTCCTCGATGAGAAGTTTCCGGATCTGAAACCTCACCTGCGCGACGAGGCGGGACAGGTGCGCCGCTTCCTTAACATTTACGTGAATGAAGAAGACATCCGCTTCCTGGGAGGACCGGGGTATGCCTTTCAGGATGGCGATGAAGTGTTGCTCGTACCGTCGATTGCGGGCGGAGCGGGTTAGTCTCGGTGCCAGTTCCTGTCTGATCCTGTCGATTGTCATTTCTGGCGAATTCTGCAATAATCAATCTAACTAACCAGTTAATTAAGGCCAGTTTAACTAAGGCATGGCTCAACTCTTCCGTCATCGCAATCGTCTTCCCCGCCTGGGCTCCCGCGGGCAGCCGGAGGAGAGCCGTGCCGCCATTCTGCAGGCCGCGGCGCGGGAGTTTGCCGAGCTTGGCATTGCCGGAGCACGCACCGACGCCATCGCGCGCGAGGCCCGAGTCAACAAGGCCCTGCTCTATTACTACTTCACGGATAAGGAAACACTGTACGGCGCCGTGCTCGACGACGCGTTCTCCGGGATGAAATCGCAGGTCTTCCGGGTGCTCGACAGCGACCTGCCGCCGCGCGAGAAGATCATGGCCTACGTGGGGGCGTACTTCGATTTCATTGCCTCGAACCAGATTTATCCCAAGCTCATGCAGCGCGAGATGATGCGGGCGCGCGAAGGACACTCCGAGCATATCGACCGGCTGGTCAAGACCTATTTCAAGCCGATCTACCGGAGGGTCGGCGAGCTGTTGCATAAAGGAATCGCCGAAGGCGAATTCCGGCAAGTCGATCCGGCCCACTTCGTTCCTTCGATGGTAGCGATGATCGTTTTCTACTTCAGCAGCGCTCCGGTGATGCAGCGGATCGTGCATTTCAATCCGCTGACACCGCAGCGCATCGCTGAGCGGCGCGCCGCAGTTCTCGATTTCATTTCGGCAGCGCTGTTTCAGCCCCGAGTCAGCGCCGCGCCGCCGTTACGAAACTCAGGAGTACGCAAATGAGTGCTCGCAACCGTTTCTTCACTCTTCTCGGCATCATCTTCGTGATGGCCGCGATCTACTATTTTTTCTCTACCAATCATTCCAAAGATCTGGTTCTGATAGGCACCGTCGACTCGAATCAGGTAATCGTGAGCGCTCAGGTGGAGGGCCGCATTCAGAAACTGCTGGTGGATGAAGGCACGCCGGTGAAGGCCGGGGATTTGATCGCCGTGCTTGATCCTTCGGAGTTGCAGACGCAGGAAGCCGCGGCGACGGCGAACATCGCCAGCGTGCAGCACAAAGTTTTTGAGATGCAGCACACAGAGGAATCCACATCGGGCTCCACTTCGAGCGACGTGGCCAACGCGCGCGCGATGCTGTCTTCGGCCAAAGCGCAGCTGCTGCAGGCGAAGGCGGCTCTCGACCGCACCGAGAGCGACAGCCGGCGCACCATTGCACTGGCCAAGGCTGGAGTGGCCTCTGATCAAGAGCGCGTACAGGCCGAGACCAACCTGCAGGCGGCGCAAGCGACCGTTCAGGCGCAGCAGGATCTGGTGAAGGCAGCGGAGGCGAACTTAAGCGCCTCCATCGCGCGCACGCAGCAAGCCAACGCGGCGAAGAGCACAGTGCAATCCACGGAAGCGGATCTAAAGAATGCCATCGCACAGAAGAATCAGGCCGCGGTGCGGCTGGGGTATACCAACGTTTACGCGCCCGTGACCGGCACGGTTTCGGTGCGCGCCGCGCGGCAGGGAGAGGTGGTCAATATCGGCGCGCCGATTGTGACCATCGTCGATCTCACTGACACCTGGGTGCGAGCTGCGATTCCGGAAACTTACGCCGATCACATCGGTTACGGCGACGTGCTGCGCGTCAGAATGCCCGGAGGGACGATTATCAGCGGCAAGGTCTTTTTCAAAGGTGTGGAAGGTGATTTTGCCACGCAGCGCGATGTGAGCCGGATGAAACGGGACATCAAGACCATTGTGTTGAAGGTGAGGCTGGACAATCCCAAAGGCGCGTTCGTGCCGGGGATGACGGCTGAGGTGCTGGTTTCACCGGAGCAGCTGAAAGGCAGCAATGCGCAGAGCGCAGCGGCAGCGGGGCAGCAATGACGCCGGATGTGAACGCCAAAGCGAATGGAGGTGTTTCTTCTGTGTCGAGCGCCGAAACGCCCTACGCCATCGAGGTCGAGCACATCGTTAAGAAGTACGGCGACTTTACGGCCGTCGACGACGTTTCGTTCAACGTGAAAGAAGGCGAGATCTTCGGCCTGCTCGGACCGAATGGAGCGGGGAAGTCGACGCTGATCCGCATGATGACCACGCTGATTCCGATCACTGCTGGGACGGCGCGTATCTCGGGCCACGATGTTGCCAAAGATCCGGATGCAGTGCGGCGAACCATTGGCGTGATTCCACAGGCGCTGACCAGCGATCTCGACCTTACGGTGGAAGAGAATCTGAGCATATACGCCAAGCTCTACGACGTGCCGGCTAAAGAAAGAAAACGCTCGATCGACGAATTGCTGGGGTTGGTGGATTTACTCAAGTGGCGCGATGCACAGACCAAGACTCTCTCTGGCGGCATGCGGCGGCGGTTGGAGATTGCGCGCGGGCTGGTGCATCATCCGAAAATCTTTTTCCTCGACGAGCCTACTACCGGGCTGGACCCAGTGTCGCGCGTGGCGGTGTGGGAGATGCTGGGCAACATTAAGAGCCAGCGGCAACTCACCATTCTGATTACCACGCATTACATGGACGAGGCCGATCGGCTCTGTGACCGGATTGCCATCGTGGATCATGGCAAGCTGGTCGCGTTGGATGCGCCCATGGCGTTGAAGGCGAGCGTGCCGGGATCGAACGTGATTGAAGCGCAATTCGAGAATCCTCCGGACGATTGGGAGCAGCGCCTGCACACGCTCGACGACGTCACCTCGGTGCAGCACGAGGGAGCGGGCATGTATCGAATTCTGACCGGCAACGGCTCGCGAACCACCACCGAACTTGTAGAGATGGCCGTCGAAGCTGGCGTGGCCGTGAAGTCGCTCTCGGTGCAAAATACCACGCTGGACGACGTATTCGTGCATTACACAGGCCGGCAGTTGCGCGACGAATTGCAGAAAGCGTACGCCTTCACCATGCCGCAGAGTCCAGGGCTGCGGCCATGAAGCGCCCAGGGTTAAAGCTATGAATCGAATGATGGCAATTGTCGAGCGCGAAATGCGCAAGTTCTTCCGGTCTCCCACCCTCATGATGGCGTCGATGATCATGCCCCTGGTGCAGCTTATTATTTTGGGCAATGCGTTTGGCGGGAAGATTCGCGACGCCCGGGTCGCAATCGTCGATCAAGACGGAGGTACGCAGGCACTGAAGATTCGCGAAGCGTTCGACTCCGTACGCGCCAACATCCGCACTTTTGTTCCGGTTTATTACGATAACGAAAAAAAGGCAACGGAAGATGTGCGCAATGGCAAGCTTGACGGCGCCGTGATTATCCCGCCGCAGTTCTCGCGGCGGGTTTACGAGGAGAACCATCCGCAGATCGCACTAGTGGTCGATAACAGCGACAACTTCATGAGTTCAGCGTTGGAGTCGGAACTCACCGATCTGACCGCCGCCCTGAACCAGCCTACAGTCGAACCTCGCATTCTGCAGCAGACCGCGCTTGAAGTTGTCGAACTTTACCCTTACATCGAATACATGAAGTATCTGCTACCCGGTTCGCTGACGCTCGCGATGTTTGTCTCGGTGATGATTGGCGGCGGCATGCTCTATATCGACGACAAAGCGCGCGGGGTGCATGAAGGCTATCTGGTCACACCCATCACCAAGCTGGAACTCGTGTTGGGACTCAACCTGGCGGGCGCAATCAAGGCGGTGATGACGGGCGTGATCATTTGCGTGATCGGGGCGCTGATCTCCGGGGTGAGCACGATTTTCAATCCGGTGACGATGTTCGGGCTGCTGGTCATGATCGTGCTGACCTCGCTTGCGTTCAACACCATGATGTTTCTGCTGATGGTGCGAATCGAAGACCCGCTGGTGCCGCGCGCCATGTTCGGTATTTTGAATACTTTGTTGTTCTTTCCCAGCGGCGCAATCTATCCCATCCAGGCATTCCCGCCGTGGCTGCGGGCGATCGCGAGAGTTGATCCCTTTACCTTTGCCGTGGATGGCTTCAAATGTCTGCTGCTGAAAGAGACGACCCTCTCAGCGGTATGGGGCGACATGCTGTTCCTGACGATCTTTGCCGCGGTTATTCTGGGAGTCGCCATCCCTCTGTTCAAGCGCACGCTTTAAACCTTCAACCACGAAGGTCGCTAAGGTCCACAAAAGGAGAACAAAACCTTCGTGGTACTTCGTGACCTTGGTGGTTGACGAGTTTCCCGTTATGCTAGAGGTCAATGACCCTACTGGACGCGAAAGAGTACGACCCCGAGAAAGAGCGGAAGCGAAGAACCCGGTATTATTTCGGCGGTCATTTTTGTCATACTCCTGGTTTTCGGTGTCTGGTGGAATCGCTTCTGGCCGGAAACGCACGTCGCAGAAAAATTCTTTTCGTCCTTGCAAAAGCAAGACTTCGAAACTGCCTACGGCATCTACTATCACGATCCGGGATGGAAGCAGCATCCGCAGAATCACGCGCAATATCCCTTCAGCGAATTTTGGCGGGATTGGGGTCCAGGCGGCCAATGGGGCATCGTCAAGAGCTTCAAGATTTACGGTTCCAGCAACTGCCCGGGGGGCGGAACCGGCGTGGTCGTCGACCTG
>CAWKKK010000029.1:0-17011 GCA_963850165.1 uncultured Acidobacteriaceae bacterium
GCGCCTGTCGCCCGGTTTCGGCTTGAACGACAACAGTCACCGCTTCCTGCTGCGCTGGGGCGTCTCGCGCGAGTTCTCCGGCTTCGGCGAAACTGTGGGCCGCATCTTCGGAGGCCGCAAGCCATAAGCCGCAACCCATAAGCCGCAACCCATAACGATGACTCAGACTGCAAACATCTCGGTAATTTCAGCGGCCATGGTGCTTACCCTTGCAATTCCTCTCGCCTTCGCACAGAAGGAAAGCTCCAAGCCCGACAGAAAAGACGTCTACGCCGAACTGACGAAGGCCCCGCGGAAAGCCAGCGCTCGCCGCAGTCCGCTGCAGGACGATCCTGACGCCGTGGCCGCGGGCGCGAACCTCTTCGATCAGCACTGCGCCGAATGTCACGGCGAACTGGCCGAGGGCGGCAAGAAAGGCCCAAGCCTGCGCGCCGACCCCGTGCAGCAAGCCACTCCCGGCACGCTCTTCTGGATACTCACCAACGGCGTAGTCCGCCGCGGCATGCCCGTCTGGTCCAAGCTCCCGGAGCCCCAGCGCTGGCAGCTTGTTAGCTATTTAAAGTCACTCGCTCCCGCCCCAAAATGCCCGTAAATCCCACAGTTCCTTCTTGCGACCTTCGTCCCCGCCCACGCATCAAATGGCAGGTGGTACGATAAGAGGTTGTCCCCAGGTGGGGAACATTTCATAGATCGTATTCATTAGGATCATAATCAATTAAGATCGTCCGGGCCCCGGCAAAGACACTCGTTGTTTCCAAAACACGGGAGCGTCCGCCGACAACGCGACGTTACAACGAGGAGAAACAGGTATGGCAGGTACAGACACGAGCACAACCAAGTCCCAGCAATCGCATGCGGGCAATGGAATCGTCGTAGTCACCGACGCAAACTTCGACCAGGATGTTTTGAAGTCAGACAAGCCCGTGCTGGTGGATTTCTGGGCAACTTGGTGCGGCCCCTGCCGCGCCATCGCTCCCATCGTCGAAGAGCTGGCGAAGGACTATCAGGGCAAGATCAAGATCGGCAAGATGGATGTGGACGCCAACAGCTCCACGCCCATGCGCTACAAAGTCACCGGCATCCCCACGCTGCTGGTCTTTAAGGGCGGGCAAGTCGTCGAGCAGATCGTAGGCTACAAGCCCAAGGAAACCATCGCGCAAGCTCTCGACCGGCACGTTGGATAAGCAGCATCGAGCCTCTAGCTGCTAGTTGAATCTCAAACGCACGCGGACCTTATGAGTCGCGTGCGTTTCGCTTTTCCAGCGGACCTTCCCTCGAATTCGGATTGGCTGCTAGCGGCTAGAAGCGTCCTCACAGCGTTTCCGGCAACGTGTAGTCGAAGTCGTACGAGTGTTTTCCGGCGTTAATCTTGATGGTCATCGTTCCCGCGAGACCCTCGAGTTGTCCGGTGCCCGAGTCCGGCACAACCGTGACGCTCAGTTGCGGCGCGCCCCGCGTCATGGTGCCGCTGTGTTGCAGGACAAAGCTGCCCGCGCGGCCCTTCAGGGTTCCAGCGACTCGCTCCATCGCGACGTAACCCGCAGAGCCCTTCACGCTGCCCATCGCGGAGAGCATCCGCCCCTTGCTGGTTCCCTCCAGATCGCCGTGGAACTGCTTATCGATCGACATTCGACCAAGGCCCGCATCGCCGTCTTCAACGGCCTGCGGCGTCACCTTCACATCAAACGCTCCACTCGCGTGACTCGTCACAACTTTCTCCTTCGCAGGCGCACCCTGCGCCCCCGGTTGGCTCTGCGCGCAACCATATGCTGCGAGGCCCAGACATAGACAGGTCCCGGCAATCAATTGAACCAGGAATAGACGTTGGCGTTGCATGGCGATTGAGACTCTCAGGTTTCCTTCGCGCTCTTAGCGGTTAAAAGCTCTTGTGGGCCCGAAGCCCGGAAGCCCTCAATACTTCCGCAGCACGCCAATTACGCGCCCCTGCACTTCCACCGACGCGGCCGGCACGATGATCGGCTTCATGGTCACGTTCGAGGGCTGCAGGCGGATGTTGTCGCCTTCGCGGAAGAAGCGCTTCAGCGTGGCGTCATCTCTATTGACCAGCGCGACCACGATGTCGCCGTTGTGCGCTGTCTTCAGCTTCTCGACCAGCACGTAGTCGCCGTCGAGGATGGCCTCATCCTGCATGGAATCCCCGCGGACCTCTAATACGAACACTTCTTTCGAGCGCACGAAGTCGGCGAGCGAGATGGTCTCATTGCTCTGCACGGCCTCGATGGGCTGGCCGGCCGCGATGCGGCCGAGCAGCGGCAACACCAGGCCGGTGTTGACGCTCATGGCCTGCTTGAGGCGTCCCTTGGGCGGCAGCAGGTCGATGGAGCGGCTGCGGTTGTAGTCGCGGGTAAGCAGTCCCTTCTTCTCGAGGTTGGTGATGTGCTTGTGCACCGTGGCCAGCGAGTTCAGGTCAAGCCCGTTGCCAATCTCTTCAAACGACGGAGAGTAGCCATGCTCCGCCACAAAGCGGGAGATGAAGTCATAGACTTCGCGCTGCCTGCGTGTGATCGCCATGGGGACATTGTTGGCGAATATAAAGCGAATGTCAAGAGGAATCAGCCGTTAGCCATTAGCACTTAGCCATTAGCTCATGATTCGTTCCTTAACATTCGGTGGGGCTTCAATTCAGTTCGTTTTTAAGGTAGGCTTATGCCGCTTGTTTAAGGAGGCCTTTATGGCACAGATCACTCCGATTGAGACGGTACGGAAAGCTTCGACGGTTTCGGTTTTGTGGGGAGTTTTGCTGATTGTGTTTGGCATGGTGGCGATTGGTCTGCCTCTGCTTGCAGCGGTGGCAGTTAGTGCGCTGGTGGCGTGGCTGATTGTTCTGGCGGGCGTAGTCCACCTGACGCTGGCTTTTCGCGCGCATGGCGCCGGCAGCCGGATCTGGAAGGCTCTGGTGGGGATTGCGTATTTGTGCTTTGGCGGATACCTGATCGTGCATCCGCTGCTGGGCGTGGCGTCGCTTACGCTGGTGCTGGCATTGATGTTCCTGATTGAAGGCGTGCTGGACATTGTGCTGTATGTGAAGATGCGTCCTATCGGGGGATCGGCCTGGATGCTGATCGACGGGATCGTTACCCTGCTGCTGGGCCTGCTGATCTACATGCAATGGCCATCGAGTTCGCTGTGGGCGATCGGGACTCTGGTGGGGATTAGCATGATCTTCAGCGGCGTGGCGCGGGTGATGATGTCGTTGGTTGTACACAAGACTGCGGATGATGTAGGGAAGTTGGCGGCTTAGTGGCTTAGATTCGCGGTCGTGGTGCGCGCAGGGAACAGCAGGTTCCCTTCGGCTTCGCTCAGGGCAGGCTCTCACTGGGCTTGGCGCCCGGTTCGGAATGACAAAATAAAACGCCGGGCTGCGTCCCGGCGGACAGCCCCTTCGGCTCCGCTCAGGGCAGCCGAGGGCGGCTGTCCCCACATGCTGTCCCTCGAAGAAGCAAGGAGTAAGACGAAATGGGAGGACTGATTCCGCTAGGGGACGCATCGCGGCGGCCGGTCCGCGTCCCCGTGGTCACCATCCTCATTATCCTGGTGAATGTCTTCGTTTTTGTGCGGGAGTTGATGGGTGGCGAAGCGTTCGTGACCCAGTGGTCGGCGGTTCCCGCCGAAATTATGTCCGGGCATCACTGGATCACGATTCTTTCCGCGATGTTCATGCACGCCAGTTGGTCGCACATCATCGGCAACATGATTTTCTTGTGGGCCTTTGGCCCGCAGATCGAAGACACGATGGGGCGATGGCGGTATCTGGTTTTCTACATGGTTGGCGGAATCGTAGCTATGCTGGCCCAGGTCGCAGCCAGCCCGCATTCCACAGTGCCCAACCTGGGCGCGAGCGGGGCGATTGCGGCGGTGATGGGCGGGTTTCTGGTGACTTATCCTCGCGACCGGATTCGCTCGATTCTGATCATCTTTATATTTGTTAAGGTCACATTTATTCCGGCGGCGCTGTTGATCGGCTTCTGGTTTCTTACCCAGCTCTTCAATGCCGGCCAGGTGGCGCATGCGCAGACTGGCGGAGTGGCGTACCTGGCGCACGTCGGCGGATTCATTTTCGGGGCTGCCACGGCGCGTCTGTTCGAGAGCGCGGAGCGGCGGTCTGTGAGTTCCGCGCCTTAGGGATGCAGGCTGCTTGACCGCTCCGATCAGGACGCTTCCGGAACACAACCTTTACTCCCTCGCGCCAGCGCTCATCAATCCCAACGAATTCCCATTCAATCTCGGGAGAGAGGTAACGCAGCAAGGTATCGGTGGCGGGGTGCACATGTAAGGCCGGGGCCACCAGAAATAGCAGAGGCTTCTGGTTCGACAACTCGCGCTCTTCAAAATATCCGAAGCGGGGAAATTCGCCGCGGGCATGGTGCCACTCGACGCGCGACCAGTAATCCAGCCCCTGCAGCGGCAGGTGAATGTCTTCGTCGGCCTTCAGTTCGACCACGGCCAGCCGTCCCGCATGCGTGGCCGTGAGCACATCGATCATGGCGCGGTCGCAGGCGGAGAAAGCCGGAACCTGCGAATAAAGGTACGACGGCTCCAGTTGCCCATCCACCACGCTGACGTCGCCCACCACCAGAGATTCGAGCCATCTCTCGGGACGCACCCGCCACAGCGGATGCTGACGCGGTCCATAAGGATGGCGAGTGTCGCGCAGGCAATGGGCAAGTTCTGCGAATTCGGCTTCATTGTTTGTCTCCAGGGTCCGTTCCTCCGCGCCGACGCCGAACACAATTTCCTCGGTGCTGCGAAACGATC
Source organism: uncultured Acidobacteriaceae bacterium (assembly GCA_963850165.1). GTDB lineage: Bacteria > Acidobacteriota > Terriglobia > Terriglobales > Acidobacteriaceae > Sulfotelmatobacter. The sequence continues at coordinate 4,777 of CAWKKK010000029.1, forward strand.
CCGCAATCCCTCCCAGCCGCGCCCGGGCAAACTCCAAACCGCGCCAGCGGAAAACAATCTCCGCCGCCGATAGCACGGCGACCTCGCAATTCGGCAGAACCTGCTGAACTCGCGCAATCGACTCCCTAAAACGCTCGCGAGCCGCCTCGTCGTCCGCGGCATGCACCAGCCGCGTTGCCACATTGCCGCGGTCCGCGCAGTCGATTTCCGCAACCGCGTCGCGCCGTTCGTCCAACTCAAACAGTCGCCACTTGGCGGCATCCCGGTTCAGGTTCGCCATCCGTTCCCGCACCAGCGCGGACGTTCCAGCCGGAACAAACATTTTCAGACCCTCGACCAGAACATTGCTGGCCTGCGACTTTCGGCAAACATCGAGCCAGAGAATGCCAAAGGTCAGCGCCGCATCAGTCGAGGACTGCGTTTCTTGTGCATTAACCCCAAGTACCGCGAAGGCCGAACGTCCCTGCCGTACCTGGCCTCGCGTATACACGGGCCCAAAGGATTTCTCCAAGTCCACGCCGGTCGTCAGCTTCATGATCTTGAACTCGGGAAAGTGGCGTTCCAGCGTCCTGCGCAGCTTTTGCTCATACGCGGCGCGGGCCGCTCGTCGAGCCGTTGGAGTACGCCGGTCGCGCTCGCGGCAAATTTCCAGCTTCGAGGGTCGCGCCTGTCCCAGCCGCTGCACCGCCAGCCGCAGCGTGCCGTTTTTGACCTCGGCCTCCAGCACGCGCCGAACGGCATTTCGCTCCGCCGACCACAAGTGCAACAAGCAGCGGTTGTACTCGCCTGAAATCGAATACTTCGATTGCGCCAGATCAAAGGCGACTGCGCCGTTTTCCAGCACCACCGCGCCCGCCGCTTCGCTAAGAAAGTCCTGCACGGTACGAGTCAAGGCCTGCGGCGTCACTGTCGGCATGGAAAGCTCCCTGCCGGATTTTCTCCCCACCGCCGTCCGGCTGTCTGTGACATGTGACCATCGTCACTTTTTGCCTGTGGATGTTTCGCCCGCCCGCTTCTGTTCCGTGTGGGATAATGAACCAGCCCGCCCAACTGAGTCTGCCTCCGGCCCGGCGGCATCTAATTTCTGTGAGTAAAAGTTTGAACAAACAACCTCTTCTGGATTTGAATAAAGATAAGCAGCGTTTTTTCTTCGACCACTACGGCGTCACCGAAAACGACCTCGAACATTACCTGGCAGCCGCTCTTTCCGCCGGCGGCGACTACGCCGACCTCTATTTTGAATATCTTTCCTCCACCTCGCTGCTGGTGGATGAGTCCATGGTCAAGTCGGCGTCGCAAGGCATTTCAGCCGGTTGCGGTGTTCGCGTGGTTTCCGGTGAACGCACCGGATATGCCTACACCGACGATCTTTCGGCCAGCCGCATTCTGCACGCAGCCCGCACCGCGGCATTGATCGCGAGCGCTCCGGCCAAAACTCCCGTCGCTGGTTTCCGGCAAACCGCGGCGCGCAGCCTGTATCCCGTGACCTTGCCCTCGGTCGATGCCGAGATCACCGCCAAGGTTGAGTTGGTGATGCGAGCCGATAAGGCTGCACGCGCCTACGACCCGCGCATCCAGGAAGTCCGCGCCAGCTACGGCGACGAGTTGCGAAATATTCTTGTCGTCGGTTCCGACGGGACTTTCGCCGAAGATTCCCAACCGCTGGCCCGCATGAATGTTTCCTGTATCGCTAAAACTGAAGGCAACTCGGCTCGCGGTGGTTCCGGCGGCGGCGGACGTGTCGCCCTCGACTTCTTCTTCGGAGACAAAAATCCCGAGTATTTCGCGAAAGAAGCTGCCCGGCAGGCGATCCTGCAACTCGACGCACGCGAAGCTCCCGCGGGCGAGATGGAAGTAGTTCTCGGCCCGGGATGGCCGGGCGTCCTGCTTCACGAAGCAGTCGGACACGGCCTCGAAGCCGATTTCAATCGCAAGAAAACTTCGGCCTTCGCCGGTCTGATCGGCAAGCGAGTAGCCAGCGAGAAGTGTACGGTAATCGATAACGGCACGATGCCGTGGCGTCGCGGCTCCCTGAATGTAGATGACGAAGGCGAGCCCACGCAAGAAACCGTGCTGATTGAAAAAGGAATCCTGAAGGGCTACCTGAGCGACAAGCTCTCCGCGCGCCTGATGGGCATCGCCGACACCGGCAACGGACGCCGTGAAAGCTACGAACACATCCCCATGCCGCGCATGACGAATACCTACATGCTTGCGGGTCAAGACAATCCCGAAGATATTATCCGCTCGGTGAAGCGGGGCATTTACGCCGTAAACTTCGGCGGAGGCCAGGTCGACATCACCAACGGCAAATTCGTCTTCGGCGCCTCGGAAGCCTACATGATCGAAGACGGCCAGATCACCGCACCCATCAAAGGCGCAACGCTGATCGGCAACGGCCCGGACGTTCTGACGCGAGTTTCGATGGTGGGCAACGATTTGATGCTGGACGAAGGCGTCGGGACCTGCGGCAAAGACGGACAGGCCGTGCCGGTAGGCGTAGGCATTCCGACCATCAAGATCGATCGCCTGACCGTCGGCGGCACCGCCAAGAAAGATCCCGGCGGCTTCATGCAGTAAGATCGAACTCACCACGAGACACGGAGTCACGGAGAAATTCAGGTCTTGGTTTACCCTGTGTTTCCCCGTGTCCGCTGTGTTAAAGAATTTTCATATGCCCTCGACCGAACTGGAAACCAGAAACCCGAAACTGGAAACTGACCTCCGCGACCTGGCCCAGGACATCGTCCGCCGCGCCATGAACGGTGGCGCAACGGCCGCCGAATGCGTAGTCCGCGAAGGCGACGAATTCTCCACGCTAGTTCGCTTGGGCCAAGTCGAGACCCTCAAAGAATCCGGATCGCGTTCCATAGGAGTGCGGGTCTTTAACGGCCAGCGCGCGGCCAGCACCTACTCCAGCGATTTCTCCCCCGCCAGCCTCGACCGCATGGTGAAATCCGCGCTGGAGCTTTCAAAGATCACATCCGAAGATCCGTTCGGCGGAATTCCCGAGCCGGCCCAGCTAGGCTCGCTCACCGCCGATCTCGATCTCTACCACGAAGATGTTTATTCGCTGCCCGGCCCCGATCGGATCGATTATGCTCGCCGCACCGAAAAGGCCGCTCTCGATTTCGACCCGCGCATCAAGAATTCCGAAGGTGGATCGTTCGACGCCGCCACCGGCCACAAAGTTTTAGCCAACTCTCACGGCTTCGTCGGCGAATACCGTCGGTCTTATTGCTCAGTCTCTGCCGTTCCCATCGCCCAAACCGAAGACGGCGCGATGCAGCGCGACTATTGGTACTCGGTAGCGCGCACGCTGTCGAAGCTCGAATCTCCAGAGCAGGTCGGCAAAGTCGCGGCCGAGCGCACGCTGCGCCGCCTGGGCGCGCGCAAAGCAAAAACCGCGCAAGTCCCGATCATTTTCGATCCCATGGTCGCCACGTCGATCCTCGAGCATATTTTCGAAGGTGTGAACGGCGATTCGGTCTACCGCGGCGCTTCGTTTCTCGCCGGCAAGCTGGGCCAGAAAATCGCTGGTGCGAACGTCACCATCATCGACGACGGCACGATCCGCGGCGGCTTCGGCACCAGCCCCTTCGATGGCGAAGGCGTGCCCACGCGACGAACGGTAGTCATCGAGAATGGCGTGTTGAACTCCTACCTGATGAACACCTACACGGCCAGGAAGCTTGGACTCGCCACCACCGGCAACGCTTCCCGCGGACTGGCAGGAACGCCGGGCATCGGCCCCGGAAACTATTTTCTCCAGCCCGGAACCAGAACGCCGAAGCAATTGATTTCTGAAATCAAAGAAGGTCTCTACGTAACTGAGTTCCTCGGCCACGGCGCGAACCTGGTGACCGGCGATTATTCCCGCGGCGCTTCGGGCTTATGGATCTCCGGCGGAGAGTTCGCTTACCCGGTCGAAGAAATCACCGTCGCCGGAAACCTCAAAGAGATTTTCTTCAACATCTCCGAGATCGCGAACGATCTCGAATTCCGCGGCTCCGTGGCCTCGCCGACGCTGCGCATTGACGGCCTCACTGTCGGCGGCGAATAATCGCTGCATGAAATTCGCCAGAATCATATTTTTGATCGCAGGCATCTGGGGCGTGCTGATTCTTACTCCCCTGTATTTCATCTTCGACACGATCGGCCGCAACGATCCGCCGCCCATCACGCATCCCGCGTTCTATTACGGCTTTGCCAGCGTGGGGCTAGCCTTCCAGGTCGTATTCTTCGTAATCGCCAAAGACCCAGTGCGCCTCCGCCCCATGATGATTCCTTCCGTAATCGAGAAGTTCGGCTACGGCGCTACCCTCATCGTGCTCTACCTGCAGAATCGCCTGCACCCGCAGGATATGGCACTCGGCGGCATCGACGCGCTGTTCGGAGTGCTATTCCTGGTGGCGTTCTTCAAGACCGCCAACTAGCAAGCATCAACCTTCGTGATACTTCGTGTCCTTAGTGGTTGACAGGTTTGTTCTCTCCTATGACCCACTTCCAACCAGCGCCCCTATGCGATACTGAACTCATGCAGTCCCCGCTTCAATCGCCCACCGCGGCCACAGACCCCAAGTCGGTGAAGGTGAACCTTACCACCGGCACGGGTGTCGACATCGAATGGGCCGACGGCCACCTTTCCCACTACGGCTTCGTCTTTCTCCGCGACGCCTGCCCGTGCGCCATGTGCAACGAAGAGCGCGACAAGGCTGGACGCAAGCCGGGCGAACCACCCAAACTCGCTCCCGGCGCGCTGCCCATGTTCAAACCGGCAGCCAAACCGGTTTCCGCCGAAGGCATGGGCAAATACGCCATCCGGTTCAAGTGGAACGATGACCACGACCTCGGCATCTACTCGTGGAAACTCTTGCGCGAAATCTGCCCCTGCGAGCAATGTAAGCTTGCCCTGAGCTAGCCGAAGGGGTGGCACAGCTGAAGAACGGGGCATAGGTCCGGGGCATAAAGGTCCGAGGCGATCTTCGATGCAAGAGGGCAAATTCAGCAGGACCGCGCGTCGGGTGGCGATTCGCCGGGCCGCGCACCAGCTTCTCGACCAGCCCAGAGTGCTCGACGATCCTCTGGCACTGCGCATCATCGGCTCCGAAGCTGAGAACGCACTTCGATCGGATCCCAAAGAGGACCATGCTTTTTCCCGCGCGTTCCGCGCATTCATGGCGGCGCGCAGCCGCTACGCCGAAGACGAACTCGCCCGCGCCGTCGCGCACGGCGTGACGCAATATATTGTGCTCGGCGCCGGACTCGATACCTTCGCCTACCGCAACCCTCATCCTGGCCTGCGAGTGTTCGAAGTGGATCACCCCGCAACCCAGACCTGGAAACGCGAGCAATTGCAGGCGGCGCGTATTCCAGTGCCGTCGTCGCTGACCTTCGTGCCCATCGATTTCGAACGGCAAACGCTTGCAGAAGGGCTTGAGCACTCTGGATTCAACGCCAGCGCAGCCGCATTTTTCTCCTGGCTGGGCGTGACGCCTTATCTCACGCGCGAAGCCTGCATGATCACGTTGAGCTTCATCGCAGGAATGCCGGCGGGCAGCGGCGTGGTATTTGATTTCGCAGTCGATCCCGCGCTCCTCAATCCCGGACAGAGGATGGCGCTCGGCGCACTCTCGGAGCGCGTGGCCCGGTACGGAGAACCTTTTCAACTATTCTTCGATCCAGGAAAACTGCAGGCAGAGTTGAAGTCTCTGGGATTCCACCGCACCGAGTTTCTACAAGGCAAGGAACTCAACGCGCGCTATTTCAAAGACCGCAAAGACGGCTTGCTCGTCCGCGGCGGTCTCGGACATCTGATGGGAGCCTGGGTCTAAGGCTTTGAACGCTGCATCCTCATCGCTCGCAAACTAAAAACCATCCGTGCGCCGCCTCGCAGAATCAATAACACAACCACCTTCGAGGTGCTCGCATGCAACTCAAGCCCTTCCTGCTCGATGCCTGGTTCGACCAATACGAACACGACATAGAATTCAATCTCGCAGCGAGCACCGGACCGACCTGGACCGTAAACGACATCCTCGCCCTCGCCGACGACGAAACGCGCCACCGCTTCCTGAACCACAAGCTGGTCTACGGCCGCCCCGCCGGCGCCGACACTCTGCGTGAGGCAATCGCTGAAATGCAGCGTGTCCCGGAAGATGCCGTGCAAATCTTTACCGGCGGATCCGAGGCGCTCGTGGCCCTGATGTGGCTGGCCGCCGAGCCCGGCGCGAACGTTATCCTCCCGCTGCCTGGATACGCTCCTTTCTCTGCGCTCCCGCAATCTCTTGGCTTGGAAACCCGTTTTTATCGCCTGCGCCGCGAGAACGGCTTCCGCATCGACCCCGATGAAATCAAGCGGCTCGCCGACTCCAGGACCAGCCTCATCCTGGTCAACAGCCCGCACCACCCCACGGGCGCGACCCTCGGCGACACAGAATTGGAAGCCCTGCACGCCTTCACCGCCGAGCGCGGAATCCAGTTGGTGAGTGAGGAGGTCTACCATCCCATCTACCACGGAAGGCAAACGAAATCGGCGGCGCGCTTGCCCCATGCCACCGTGATCTCCGACCTGTCGAAGGCATTTTCGATTCCCGGCGTGCGCACGGGATGGATGATCGAGCACGACGCCCAGCGCCGCCAGCAATACTGGACCGCGCGCACCTACTTCTCCATCTGCAACACCACCACCGGAGAAATTCTTTCGGAAATCGCAATCCGCAAACGTGAGGTCGTGCTCGGCAAGACCCAGGAAACCGCAACCCGAAACCTCAAGCTCCTCGAGCGCTTCATGGCGGACCATCGCGACGTCCTCGGCTGGATTCCCCCGCAAGGCGGCATGACCGCGTTCCCCTGGCTGGTGAGTGGAGAGCGACGAAACGAAGAAAATGCCCGCCCGTTCTGCCAGGCCGCCGCCGAGCATGGCATCCTGTTGGCTCCCGGCGATTGTTTCGATGCCCCGTCGCATTTCCGCCTGGGCTTTGCCGCAGCCGGAGACAATTTCTCCCAAGCGCTCGACCGCTTCGGAGCATTCGTAAAGACCTGGTCGGCCAAGGTCGTCACAATATGATCGTTACGCTTGTCAGGAAGAAGACGGCGACGAGAATGAGCAGTTTGCCGACGGCCACACGCCATACTCAAGGCTGGGCTGCATCTCCGGTCTGGTGGTCTGTGATCTGGAATGTCAGGAAGTCATGCACTGCGTTAAGAGCATCGTGATTCGTGGTCGTGATGCGGACTCTCCCACCAGTCGGCAATTCCTCGAAGGTGTACGTGATGTCGGCCCGCCTGTCCTTCATCTCCGTCGCTCCCGGCGGAACCTCGCTATGGACGAACATCGGAATGGAGAAGTCACCGTTGGAGAACATCGAGGCGATGTGCTTCAGGTGCATCCGAATCATCCCCAGATTTTCAGCGTCCTTAACGTCGTTGACAGTGACTTCAATCGCCCCGCCATCCGGCAAGAGACGGAAATGATGGGTTGTCTTGTCGTGCTGGAACCCCATCGCCTCGTCGCCGTGTTTCTCAACGTTGGCCTGATGCTCCGACTTCGTGTCTTTGTGCATCGGACAGGACTTCATGTCCTGCGCTGCTAGTTGCAGGCCACAGAACAGAGCGAATATCACTAGCGTCTTCATTGGTTTTTCCTCCGAAACTTCACAGGACCGGGCGAGTTCTTCAGAACATCAGTCAATGAATGGAGGAGATGTGCCTTCTGTCCTCTGCCCGCCCGTCGAACTCGGCCCTTCCAATCTCCTAGCACCTTCTCCAAATAGCTTTCAGTCCGCTTCAACGCCGCAATGTCTGTTCTAATCCCAACGAGCTTCTGTTGTGCCAGTCAAAGACCCGCTGGCACGGAGCACCACCAGCGTCACGAGCTTTCAAGACTTCAGCGAGTTCCGACAACGTAAACCCGATCCGAAGTGCCCGTTGCACGACGTGAACCCGTTCCACCGCACTCTCGGGATACACCCTGTAACCCGACGCACTCCGCACGGCCTTCGGCAAGACGCCGATCCGCTCGTAATGCCGAATCGTGTCTGGACTGACTCCGGTCGCCTTCGCCAGTTCTCCGGAGTGAAACGTCGCATTGCCTCTCTGCACCATGTTGAGTATCAACCCTTGAATGCGTTCCAATGTCAAGGATTACTTTCGGACAACCACGATGGCACGCCGAGAATCCGCTGCTCAACTTGTGCATGGTGAAGCCGAAGGAATGGCCGGGGACTGCACGCCTTAGCGCGCACCGGCAAGTTCCACCCGAGACCCAACGCCACGAGGCCTGATCCGCTTGCCGACCCCGCTGCCTTCGGCAATCCTCAGGTCATCGTCGTTCTGAAGGTTCATCCAAAACTGTGCCGGCAGACCGAAATACTTTCCCAGGCGAATGGCGGTATCAGCACTGACGGCCCGCTCTCCGCGGAAGACCTCATAAATGCCGGGAAAATCGAGCGCCTTCGCCAGCGCATAAGCGCTAACACCCATCGGCTCCATGAACTCGGTCTTAAGAATCTCTCCCGGATGCACCGCAAAGATCCTTCTCGACTTCGTCATAAACGCACCAGTCCCTCGTTACAGGCCGCGATCCCTATCTCAAGGTACCTTAGCACGTCGCAGCGACCGGAGATCTACCGCACAACCGTAACCGCCACCGGCATCTGTTGCCTGGTCGAGCCGCTCGTTGCCGACACCGTGACAGAATAAACTCCCGCCTTCGCGCTGCGGCTCGCTGTGAGTCTGAGCACGCTGCTGCCCGATCCGGGAGCGGATAGCGCAGCCGGTGTGAAAGCCGCCGACATTCCGGCGAGCAGCCCAGCCACGGAGAAGCCGACTGCCGCGTCGAACCCTCCGCTGACCGTGACATGCAACGTGACGCTGTTATTCGATCCGGCAGTTACCGAAAGAGAGTTCGCCGAAACCGCTGCCTGATAAGCGGGAACAACGCTGGCATCACTCCAGTGGTTCGCCAGCACAGAAAAGTCGATGGAGCCAAGTCCGGTCGCCTGATCGTATCCAACGGTTGCATTGAACCCGGCCTGTCCCGGCACACTGTTGTTGCCCTTAATGATGTCGTGAAAAACGGATGCGCCGCCCGCCCGCTGCTTGCTGGCCAGGGAATAGAACACGGTATTGGCATTGCCCTCCCGGGCAGCCGTGTGTTGCACTACGAGCGCCATCACGCCCGCAAACGCCGGAGACGCCGCGGAGGTGCCGCCCACCACGTAGAGTCCGCCTTCCTGATAGATGAGATACCCGTCATGCCCGGCGGCGCTGAGGGAAACATCAGGAACATCGCGCCTGCCATCGGCGGGAACACCGGTGCCCGCTTGCCAGGCAGGTTTGGCATAGACCGAGCTGGCGCCGCCGCCGCTCGCCCACAACCCTGCGCCCGGCCCGCTTTCGTTCCAGGCCATTTCCGGTATATAGCTCAAAGCTGATGACTGTGTACCCGCGGTGTTCGAGGAAGACCAATAGAACGAAGGATTAGCGGCATCGTTGAACTCAGTGCCCCCAACACAAACGCCGTAGGGAGTGGAGCACAAGCCGTTGACCCAGCGCCCATGCGTTGCAGACGAGGCTGACGGGGAATCGAAGCCCGCCGCGCCGTTGTCTCCCGAGGAAACCAGGACCGTGATTCCCTGCGATGCCGCTTGTTGCCACAAGCTATTCAGAAATCCATTTCCGGAAGAACCCAGCGAGGCCTCGCACAATCCGAAGCTGACGCTCATCACCGGCGCAAGGTTGTGGTTCACAATGTATTGCGCCGAAAGGTCCACACCGTCGCTCGAGTTCGTCGACTTCGAAACCACAATCTTGATCGTGGCATTCCTCGCCACACCACCCGACCACTCCACGTCGAGATCGGCTTCGGTTTCTTCACCCGAACTGAAGACGCCAGGGTCAGCTCCGTTGACGATGATCTGCGGATCGTTCGCCGGCAAGCCAAAGAGCGTTCGAAACTGACGCACGTCTGCGATCTTAATGTTCGAGCGCGCCACGATGGCGACCGACTGCCCGCTCCCGGTGATCGATTGCTGATACAGCGGGACGAGGTCGTAGATGGTGGCGAAGTCCGCGGGCGCCAGGTAGTGTGAGCCTCCGCTGGTGAAGTCAGGCGCTGGTCTCTGGACTGAATTGTGCATCGGTTCGCTGTGAAAGTCATGCAGCGACACCACGCCTCCGACAACCTGAACCAGCGCGGCGGGGATTTCAGGGTTGGTTGCGTTGGCGTGATGCAGTTCGTTGCCAATCTTGTAGGCATGAATCTGAGTGTGGAACGCCGACTCAACCTGCGCCGCCGCGCCGCTGAAGATGATGGAGCGGCGGCCGGTCGTGACTTCTTCCACTTCCATGCCGTGATCCTTCAGCCAGCCCACGACCTGCGCCGTGTCGGCGTCGGAGATGCCGAAGCGTTCCGCATACTGCTCTGGCGTGAGCCACTGATGGTAGTAAGGAGACTCGGGGTTGTGTTGCGCGTCCAGCAACTGGTTGAGGGCGTTTTGCTGCGCGGCGTCGGGCAGCAGCGTGAGCAGCATGTGCTCCATGGGAAAGCCGGGCGCGACTTCGCCCGCGTCGTACTGAGAAGTGGCAAGAGGATGCACGTTGCCGCGCAGAGTCAGGCGCTGGTCGTCATCAATAAAGGAAGTGATGCGGTCTCTCGCCTGGGCGGACGCGTCGAGGGAAAGAAACGGTAGGAGAATTGTCAGCGTTAGAAATGAGAATGACAATAACAATGACGATGAGCGACGCGGCAGGGGCGCGGGCAACGGACGGAACATTCTGGTGCGGCCTCCGAGATGAGATGGGGCTCTCTAGTTCAGGTCATCGGTGGGGCGAGGGAACACTTGAGGGATCAGCCCTCCGTGCCGGTGACGGGGGTCACCAGTGGGCTGTGCCTGGGAAGGCGGTGGTGAGAGTAGCTTAATGTTCCGGTGGGAACATTGTGCGTTCATGTTCCGACTGGAACATATGTACAATATGTTCCAACTGGAGCATTTTGTGCAGCTAATAAGATATGTATTGTATCGTATGTACAGTTCTTCTTAAGTGATAGGAGCCGCGGGGGTTGGGAGCGGCGGAGATGCTGAGGGCGAATCTGCGTGGGGTGGGCTCCTGTTTTCTGCGCCGGGAAGGCTAAGGGGCGGGCGGCCCGTCCGCTTTCCCGGTTCGGGACTCGATTGTGCAATTTAGTTCGCCTCTGCTGCGCTGGACCGTTCGCGTAAGAATAGACTTATTTTCGGCGGGCAGTGTTTGGAGGGCGTTGCCAGTGGGTACTGGACACCGCCCGTCAAGCGGTCGAGTGGCTTTCGTCAGCCATTAGGGTTCGAGTCCCTCGCCCTCCGCGGTCACTCGACTTTCACTTAATTACTTGACACGGTCAGCGCCGGGTTTATGATTAAGGCTGGCGGGCGGTGTTCAGTACAAATTCTGCCGAAAAGCTCCGGATGACGACCGGGGCTTTCGTGTTTCTGCGTTGGTTCTTCCCACAGACCCTCCGATCCATTCTTTGATGTGAGATGTCTTGCTTCTCGCTTTCTCTCAGGCATGGCTGAACTTACTTGGGATGGCAAATACGACGAGCACGGGAGGGGCCCGGCTCCCCGCCCTTTCGCGAAGTGCACAAATGGATGAGGGCCCGGCCGCTCCTGCTGAAAAAAGCCCCGCTTCTCGCAAACTAAGCGAGGAACGGGGCACCCCAACTCCATTGATTATCAGAGACGCTTGGCGTGTCCGACAGACTTCAGTTTCACGGATGACCGTGTTCTGCTTACCAGCTGTGCTCGGTTTCCCAGCGATGTTCTTTGCCGTTCCACCAACCGTGATACTTGTTCCAACAGCGCTGGCGTTCGGCGTTAAGATCCTGGCGGCGGGCGTCGGCCTCGCGGCTGCGATCGCCCTTGTCATGGATGGCTTTGTCGAGTCTTGCCTCGGCTTTTTCGATGGCATGCTGGCACTTCGCGTGGTCATCGGCGCGGGCGGGCGGCGCAGCTGCTACGAACATCCATAAAGCTCCCGCCGCCACTGCGGCTACGGCTGCCTTTCCGATTCGTTGCATCAAGGCTTTCTCCTCCCTTTGAGTCGTTGGTTCCGGACTCAGAGGATTCTATGTGGCGCATGCGGGCGTTTCGATACAGTTGTTCCTGTATTCATTCCAGGTTGGAGTAGCGAGGTTGAGCATCGCGCGGTCCTACCTAGGCAGCGGGTCTTTCATGTTGGTCAGGGCGTAGGCGAGAAC
>CAWKKK010000030.1:0-24175 GCA_963850165.1 uncultured Acidobacteriaceae bacterium
GTTTTCGGCTCTGAAATCCGAGGCAACGATCTTTCCAGCATCGTGAAGTTCGGTTCTGGCGTCTCTGGGACCAAGTTTGTCTGCCTTGCGGACTATGCGAACTCGCGCGGAGCGGCCGATATGGGCTTATATCCTGATTTGCTTCCTGGATACCACGCAATTGGAGGGAGCAGCGAGTTTCATAAAGAGTGGGGAGAAATCCCGCAAGCTGCTGGCCTTGATCTGTCGGGCATGGTTGAGGCGGCAAGTGCGAATAAGCTGAAGGCTCTTTATGTTGTGGGCTCCAATCCGGTTGGGCGGTTGAAGATCGATCCTTTCGCGTTATCGAAGGGCTTTGTCGTCGTGCAAGATATGTTCCTGACCGAGACCGCGATGGTGGCCGACGTGGTGTTGCCGGCCGCGAATGCATACGAGAAGTCGGGAACGTTCACGAATACTTGCGGCGACTTGCAACTGGTGAAGAAGGCCGGTGAGGTCACGGGCACTAAGGCTGACTTCGAGATGATCGTGCGCATCGCTGACGCCATGGGTTTTGACGTTCGGAAACTCGTGCCCTTCGGCGGCGGAACGCGTGCCGACATGGGGCAGTCGCGCGGAGCGCAATCGGGCGAGGCGACCGCCATGCGGAGTCGCTGAGGCTCACGGGTTGGAGCCGAAGCTGAGCCCGTTCGATCCCACAGCGATTCTGGATGAAATTCAACGGCTGGTTTCCGGTTATGATGTCTCGCGGATGGATCTGCTGGCGGGCAACAGCCAGCGTACTTCGCTCGCCAAGTCCGGGCTCGGAGTTGCTGATAGGGCGGAATCCATTTCGCCGGCAAATGACGACCTCTTTAGTTCCGGAACTCTGGGACGTTATTCACGCACATTGAAGTCGGTGGTCGAGAGTCACGAGGTCAAGCCCGCTGAAGTTGCGGCTGACTGATCTTTTTTAATCGCTTTCTTGCAGATCAACTTTCGGAGAGGAGCAACGGCATTGTCGGTCAGCGCCTTCATACTCGTGTCGGTGATTAAGTCGGTGATTGTCCTGGTCGTGCTGCTCACCGCGGTCGCGTACACGGTCTGGCTGGAACGCAAAGTGGTTGGCCACATGCAGAACCGCTGGGGACCCACGCGGGTGGGGCCGTTTGGATTGCTTCAGCCCGCGGCCGACGGAATCAAATTCCTGTTCAAAGAGGACCTTACGCCGCCACACGTTTACAAGCCTCTATTTCTGGCGGCGCCCATGATGGCGTTGATCTTTGCCCTGACTTCGATTTCAGTGATCCCGTTTGGCAACTCGATCACGATTTTCGGCACGAGTATTCCGCTGCAAATCACCGACTTAAATATCGGGCTGCTGCTGATTCTGGGCGTTACTTCGCTGGGCGTCTACGGCGTGGCGCTGGCAGGGTGGTCGTCGAACAACAAATATTCGCTGCTGGGCGGGCTGCGGGCCAGCGCGCAGATGGTCAGCTACGAAATTGCGCTCGGACTTTCGCTGGTTGGGGTACTGATTCAATCCGGCAGCTTCAGCCTGCGCGCCATCGTCGATGCGCAGGGCGGGCATTTCTGGGGGTTCATACCGCGATGGAATATTTTTCACGGGCAGTTCATTGGCTTCTTCATTTATCTGATGGCCGCCTATGCAGAGACCAACCCATTCCTTTTGATTTGCCTGAGGCCGAAACCGAACTGGTGGCGGGATACCACACCGAATACAGCGCCATGAAGTTTGCCATGTTTTTTATGGCCGAATACGCCAACATGATTACGGTGGCGTGCCTGGCGCCGGTTTTGTTCTTCGGAGGATGGCACGGGCCGCTGGGTGGGCCTCCGTTGGTGCAGGCGTTGCTGCCGTTGTTCTGGTTTGGCGCGAAGATTTTCTGCTTTCTCTTTCTTTACATCTGGGTGCGCGGTACGTTACCGCGCTTCCGTTACGACCAACTGATGTCGTTTGGGTGGAAGTTTCTCTTGCCGCTGGCGATTGTGAATCTGGTGGCAACGGCGATTGCCGTGGCCTGGTGACAAGAGCGAGTTCTCAGTTCTCGGTTCTCAGTTCTCAGTTAAAGGCGCTTGGACGCCGGCTGAGGAGTTAACCTTCGCGAAGGTTTTTCTGAGAACTGAGAACTGAGAACTGAGAACTGATCGATGCACCTTATTTTATTTCTGGCGTTCGGAGCCGTATGCGTGGGCGGGGCGATTAACCTGCTGGCGCAGCGGCATCCCATCAACAGCGCGCTGTCGCTGATTGCGGTGATGGCTGCGCTGGCCGGGGAATATCTGCTGCTGGGCGCGGAGTTTGTCGCTGCCGTGCAGGTGATTGTGTATGCCGGCGCGATTATGGTGCTGTTTGTGTTTGTCATCATGCTGCTGAATGCAGGCGAGGAAGAACACACCATGGGAAGCCGCGTAGCGCTTTTGCTCGGCGTCCCTGGGATGCTAACCGGCGGCGTGCTGATGGCGTGGGTGGTGCTGCGGCAATCTGGGAACGAATCGGTGCCGATCGGCGCGTTGCCCGGGCATCCTGCGGATATCGCTCAGCTTCTGTTTCACGATTTTCTTTTGCCTTTTGAAGTCACTTCCGTATTGATCCTGATTGCGATCATGGGTGCCGTGGTTCTGGCCAGTACGCCGGAAGCTTCGGCGGGGAAGGCGGACTGATGGTGCCGTCATATGTGCCGCTATCCTATTACCTGCTGCTCAGCGGATTTCTGTTTGCCTGCGGCGTGGTTGGATTTTTGATCAAGCGCAATATTATTTCTATCTTCATGTCGATTGAGCTGATGTTAAACGGCGTGAACCTTTCGTTCGTGGCGTTCGCCGCGCACTGGCACGCGCTGGCCGGCCAGGTGTTCGTTTTCTTTGTGATGGTAGTGGCCGCCGCGGAAGCGGCCGTGGGACTGGCGATCATCATCGCGGTTTACCGCACCCGGGAAACTTTGAATGTGGATCAGGTGAACCTGCTCAAACTATGAACCCGTCTCTCAATCTGTGGGTGATTCCGATTCTGCCGCTGGCGGGAGCTGCGATCAACGGCCTTCTCGGGAAGAAGGCGTCGCGGCCGGGCGTCACCGCGGTTGCGCTCTTCTTCAGCGGAGCGGCTTTTGCGTCGGCTTTGCGGGTGGCAATTCGTTTTTCGTCGTTGACTCTTCCCTACAACGAATTCTTCGCGAACTGGATCCGCATCACCGGCTTCAGCGCGGACTTCGCGTTCTATCTTGATCAACTTTCGCTGGTGATGTTGCTGGTGGTCACCGGGGTGGGGTTCCTGATTCACATCTACTCCGTCGGCTACATGTGGGACGATCCCAGCTACTACCGCTTCTTCAGCTATCTGAACCTGTTCATGTTCTTCATGCTGACGCTGGTGCTGGCCAGCAACTATTTGCTGATGTTCATTGGTTGGGAGGGCGTTGGACTGGCGTCGTATCTGCTGATTGGGTTCTGGTACACGAAAGATTCGGCGGCGTCGGCGGGCAAGAAGGCTTTCATCGTCAATCGCATTGGCGACTTTGGGTTCCTGATTGCGTTATTCCTGATGATCAAGCATTTTGGCTCGCTGAATTTCGAACAGGTATTCGGCGCCGTAGTTCCTTTACAGTCTGAGACTGCCACGGCGGAGCTGCTGACAACCATCGGCATCCTGCTGATGGTGGGCGCTTGCGGCAAATCGGCGCAGATTCCGCTCTATGTCTGGCTTCCCGACGCGATGGAAGGCCCGACGCCGGTTTCGGCGTTGATCCACGCTGCAACCATGGTGACAGCCGGGGTCTACATGGTCGCGCGATCGCACGTGATCTTTGAGCGCGCGCCGAGTGCGCTGATGGCGGTGGCGATCATCGGTACCTTGACAGCGTTCTTCGCCGCGACCATCGGCATTGCGCAGACCGACATCAAGAAAGTGCTCGCATATTCGACCATCTCGCAGCTCGGTTACATGTTCATGGCTTGCGGAGTGGGGGCTTTTTCGGCTGGCATTTTTCACTTGATGACTCATGCCTTCTTCAAGGGCCTGCTGTTTCTGGGAGCGGGATCGGTGATTCATGCCATTGGCGGCGAGCAGGACATGCGGAAGATGGGCGGGCTCAAATCGTTCATCCCGTGGACGTTTCTCACGATGGGGGTTGCGACGCTGGCGATTGCCGGAATCCCGCCGCTGGCCGGCTTCTGGAGCAAAGACGAAATTCTCTGGAAGGCTTATCAGGTGAGCGCGGTGTACTGGGGAATCGGCGTTGTGACCGCGTTTATTACGTCCTTCTATATGTTCCGCCTGTTGTACATGACGTTCTTCGGTGACTACCGCGGAGCGCAAGCCGACACGCAAAGCTCCCACGGACACCGCGCTCATGGACACGGCCAACCGCACGAGAGTCCGATGGTCATGCTGGTGCCGCTTATGATCCTGGCGGCGCTTTCGCTGGTCGGCGGACTCGTAGGCTGGGGCAACCATTTCGAACACTTTCTTGAGCCCGTGTTTGGGACGGGAGAAGCTGCCGCCCAAGCCGCAAGCAACACGACCGAATATCTGCTCATGGGCGTATCAGTGCTGTTGGCCTTTGCGGGATGGGGCTTGGCCTACCTGCTCTACTACAAGCGGCCTGAGCTGCCGCAGAAAGTTGCCGACTCGCTCGGCGGCCTCTATGAGGCCGTGGTGCACAAGTACTACATTGACGAATTGTATGCAGCGCTTTTCGTCAAGCCGCTGGTCGAGGGCTCGACTCGAATTCTCTGGCAGGACGTGGACCGGAAGATTATCGATGCCGCGGTGAATGATGCCGGCGACGGCGCGCGCCATGTTTCCGACGAGGTTCGCCACATGCAATCCGGCAACATTCGGTCGTATGCCGGATGGATTGCGGCAGGTTCGGCGGTGGTGATTGCTTTCATGATCTGGATGGGAGTGCGATGAGCGGCGTTGACGATCTCAGATCCGTCATTCTCTCGCTGGTGACGTTTGCACCACTGGCAGGCGCATTACTGCTGATGCTTTTTCCTCGCCGTGATCGCGATATCCGAATTTTTGCATTGGTCGTCTCGCTGCTTACGTTTGTTCTTTCGCTTCACCTGCCGGTTTACTTCCACCGGCCGCTCTACGTAACGAATGGGTTTCATTACGAGATCGACCGGCAGTGGGTTTCTACTCCGAACATCCACTACCACATGGGAGTTGACGGCATCTCGCTTTGGCTTGTGGTGCTGACCACGTTTCTCACGCCGCTGTGTGTGCTGATTTCCTGGAAGTCGATTCACGAGCGGGTGAAAGAGTTCTTCATTCTGCTGCTGATTCTGGAGACGGCGCTGATCGGCGTCTTCACCTCCCTGGACCTGTTCCTCTTTTATTTCTTCTGGGAAGCCACGCTGATTCCGATGGCGTTGCTGATTGGCATCTTCGGCCACGAGCGCAAAGTCTATGCCGCAGTGAAGTTCTTCATGTACACCATGATCGGCTCGGTGTTCATGCTGGCGGCGATTTTGTGGCTTTACGCACATACCGGCAGCTTTGACTTTGTCACGATTCGCGACCAGATCGCGAGTGGCGCGGTACCGAAGTTTCCGGCGGCCGCGCAGTGGCTTTTCCTCGGATTCTTCCTGGCGTTTGCGGTGAAGGTTCCTCTGTTTCCTTTTCATACATGGTTGCCCGACGCGCACGTAGAAGCGCCGACGGCTGGGTCGGTGTTACTAGCCGGTGTCTTGCTCAAGATGGGCACCTACGGATTGCTGCGCTTCAACCTGGGATTGTTCCCTGAACAAGCGCGGCGCAACGCTCCCTGGGTGATGACGCTCGCCTTGATTGGAATCATTTATGGGGCGCTGGTGGCGATGGTCCAGCCCAACATGAAGAAGTTGATCGCGTATTCCTCCGTCAGCCATCTTGGATTTGTGGTGCTGGGAATCTTCAGCTTCACGCAGGCTGGATTAAACGGCGCGATGTTCGTGATGCTGGCTCACGGAATTTCAACCGGCGGGCTGTTCATGCTGGCGGGGATTCTGCATGAACGCCGTCACACTTACGAGATCAGCGAGTTCGGCGGACTGGCATCGCCCATGCCAAGGTATGCCGCAGCCTATCTGTTCATCGTATTGGCATCGGCGGGTCTGCCTTTGATGAATGGATTCATTGGTGAATTTCTGGTGTTGAGCGGCGCGTTCCAGGACAAGGCGATTTACGGGATACTCGGCGCTACCGGCGTAATCTGGAGCGCTGTCTACCTGCTCTGGATGTATCAGCGAGTTTTCTACGGGAAGGTCACACACCCGGTAAATAATTCCCTGAGCGACCTGTCGGGATTCGAGAAGGCCGCGATCTTGCCGTGCGCGGTGGCGGCGCTGGTGATGGGCGTAGCTCCCATTGTGTGGCTGGGGGCCATCGATCCAGCGGTTCGGGCTGCGCTCACTCCCTTCGCGCAAGTAGTGAGCAGGGGGGTAGGACAATGATCCTGACGTTTGTCCCAGCCTTCTCGCCGACGCTTCCGCAGAGTGCCGATTACGTTCGCATCCTGCCCGAGATTGTTCTCTCGATCTTTGGCATGATTGTGATGGTGCTCGAACCGCTGCTCGACGAAAAGGCTGGCCAGAAGATTCTGGGTCTGATCGCGTTGGTGGGAACGCTGGCAGGGATGGGGGCGACCTGGTTCATGTCGCAAGTTCCGGGGCTGGCGTTCTGGAATATGGTGCAGGTGGATGGCTTCAGTGTTTTTTTCCATGTTCTGGTGATTGCCATCGCGGCCGTCGTCATTCT
The DNA here is from genome assembly GCA_963850165.1 of uncultured Acidobacteriaceae bacterium. Classification (GTDB taxonomy): domain Bacteria; phylum Acidobacteriota; class Terriglobia; order Terriglobales; family Acidobacteriaceae; genus Sulfotelmatobacter. The sequence goes on from CAWKKK010000030.1 coordinate 6,722, forward strand.
TAGCTCTTACGAATACATGGCCGTGCAGCGGATCCGCGCCGGAGAATACTACGCTCTGATTCTTTTCGGCGTGGTCGGTATGGCGCTGATGTCATCCGCGATCGAACTTGTCTTGATTTTCATCGCGCTCGAGATCTCCTCGATTTCTTCTTATGTGCTGGCGGGATTCCGGCGGCACGAAGCTGCCAGCGCTGAATCCTCGCTGAAGTACTTTTTGCTGGGATCTTTTGCCACGGCATTTTTTCTTTATGGAGTGGCGTTGATGTTTGGGGCTACGGGCTCGACCAATATCGACCAGATCAGCCGCGCGCTGCAGGCTGGTCCGATCCCATTGCTGGCCTATGTCGCCGTGGCATTCATGTTTGTGGGCCTGGGCTTCAAGGTGGCTGCCGCGCCATTTCACATCTGGACCCCGGACGTCTACGAAGGAGCGCCGGCGCCGATTGTGGGCTTGATGTCGACAGCGCCCAAGGCGGCGGCATTTGCGGTGCTGCTGCGGGTCGTTTTTGTGATCAACGTGCATGCCATCTTCTGGGTCATTTGGATTGCGGCAGCGCTCTCCATGACTTTGGGGAACTTGGGTGCGCTGGTGCAAGACAACGTGAAGCGGTTACTGGCTTATTCGTCGATCGCGCACGCGGGCTACTTGTTGATGGCATTTGCGGCCGCGCCTCAGCTCGGAACGTCGGCGGCGATGTTTTATACCGCAGCTTATGCCGCGATGAACCTGGGTGCGTTTGCCGTGGTGAGCCACTTCGCCAGCGCGGGCGAACGCTACGTGACGCTTGAAGACTATGAAGGCCTGGGCCGCAGTTCCCCGCTGCTGGCGGCGACTCTCACCATTTTCTTGCTCTCGTTGATCGGGATCCCTGTGACGGGCGGCTTCTTTGCCAAGTTTTACGTGTTCAGTGCCGCTGTGAAAGCCAACCTGATCTGGCTCACGATCATTGGCGTCGTCAACGGCGGCGTGGGTGCGTACTATTACCTGCGCATCATCGTGATGATGTACATGCGCGAATCACGGAAAGCAGTTCCGGTGACCCCAGTTCCAGTCGCGCTTGGCGTCGCGTTGGCAGCGTGCCTTGCCGCAACCCTCTATCTGGGAATCTTTCCCAGCCGCGTGTTGCAATTTGCCCAGGACTCCGCTCAGCAGCTTGTGCAGCCGGCTCAGCCTGGCGTTAATTCATCCGCACCTGTTCCCGCGGTTCCAGAAACTCTCTAACATGATCGACTCCTCGCAGCGCTTCCGGGTTGCTGCGGGGCTGGCTTTGCTGCTGGTTTCGTTGGCCTACCTGGTGCAGATTGCCAGTCCGCTGCGGCTGGTGGGCGACGGAGTCGACTATCTACTGCAGGCGAGTTCCGCGGCCGACGGACACGGTTTCCGAGTGCACGGTGAACAGTCGATGCGACCGCCAGGGTATCCCGCATTGATTTTTCTGCTGGTGAAGGCGGGCATTGGGAAGTCCTGGGCGATTGTTGCACTGAATTGCCTTCTGTTGGGGATTGGGTGTTGGTCGAGCTACTACGTGTTGCGCAGTTCGTTCGGGTTTGAGGCTGCGGCCGCGGAAATTATTTGCCTGCTGACCCTTCTGTCATTCGTGATGGTGAAGCACGTTACCTATCCGCTGAGCGACGTCTGCTTTTTCGGGGCCTCGATGCCGTGTCTGCTACTGCTGGTTCGAACTGAAGCGGACACCAGCCCCGGCCGTTACTGGCGGCTGGCTGTCGCTGCTCCATTGCTGGTGTTCTGCATTGAGGTGCGCACGATTGGGATTGCCTTGATTCCAGCTTTTGCGTGGGCGATGGTTGGTGGAGCGCCCTGGGCAAGGAGCGTGCCTCAATGGCTGCGGCGGCATAGAATCGCGTCCCTTGTGCTTCTGCTATTGGTTTGCGTCGCGTTGGTTTGGGGGGGAAGAATGTTTCTGCGCTCCCGCTATCTGCAGTTCAATGCGAAGACTCTTCATCGAAGGGGAGTGGTCGGCAATTTCGTTGCCGACCTGCAGGACCACACCGTCGAATGGGGCGAATTGGCGGTTAATGCTCCTGTCTCGAAGTTGCCGGGAGGGTTGGAAGTACCGGTGAGGATTGCCGGATTCCTTGCTTTTCTATTGGCGGCAACCGGAATCTGGGAAAAACGCCGGACGGTCGATGCTTCGGTCTGGTATGTGGTGGGGTTTGCAGCTATCGTGCTCGCCTACCCGTGGTTCGATACGAGGCTCTGGCTGCCGGTCTTGCCGCTGCTGATGGGTTATGTTCTGATCGGAGCGAGACACTTGGTGCCCTCTCGTCTGCTGCGGCCTGCGATCTTTGCCTACTGCTCGATCTTTTGCCTGCTTGGGATGGTTGCCCTCGGCTACAGCACGCGCCTGACGTTCGCAGGCTCGAGGTTTCCTGATCTCTATGGAGACGGCACCCTCCGAGCCGCATACAGAACCGCACTGCTTGGAGAGTCGCCGGAGAATCTGCCTGACATCGATCAGGATGCCCTTTACTTATTGCGTCGTTATGAGTGGCGGCTGTCCTCCAAGTAACCTTTCTCCTGCCCTCCTTGTGCAGAACTCCGTATTTATTCCTGGTTGGGAATCAGAGGAACGAAGCGGACCAGTTCGCGAAGGGAATTTAGCGGCTGCCCGTTGACTATGCGGATGAATTGAAGCTGCTGAGAGTCGGGCGAGCCGACAGGAATGATCATTCGTCCACCCTCGCGGAGTTGAGCGGGCAGAGCGGGCGGCAAACTGGGAGCGGCGGCGGATACGAGAATTGCGTCAAAGGGAGCGCAGGCGGGAAGTCCGAGAGCCCCGTCGCCGGTAAAGACGTGGATGTTGGAATAGCCGAGGGCGGCTAGAAGATTGCGGGCGCTCTCGGCGAGGGATGCGTGGCGTTCGATGGAGAAAACCTGCGCAGCAAGTTGTGCGAGCAGAGCGGTGACGTAGCCGGAACCAGTGCCAACCTCGAGAACCTTGTCGCTGGGCGTGAGTTCGAGGGACTCCAGCATGAGGGCAACGATGTAAGGTTGCGAGATGGTTTGGCCGTCGCCGATGGGAAGAGGATGATCTTCGTAGGCCTGGGCGCGGTAAGGTTCGGGGACAAATTCGTGACGGGGGACGCGCAGCATGGCGTCGAGGACGCGCGGGTCGGAGATGCCACGGGCTCGAAGTTGGGAGTCGACCATCAGTTGACGAGCGGTGGTCGGGTTGGGCATGAGCAGTGGCCAGTGAACAGGGTCAGTGGCTAGTGGTCAGTGATCACTAGAAAAGCGACCGGGTTACTGGCCACTGATCACTGACCGCTGGCCCCTACTTTTATTTCTTGCGCTGGCGAATTTGTACGTCGAAGCTGACGACCCCGTTTTGGTCGCGGTTGCCGACGAGGGAAACGCTGCGATTGACATAGTACTCCCCCTGGATGATCTGCTGCGAACTCTGAGAAACGTTGGTGGAGTAAGTGAGGGACAGGTTGTTAGCGAACTGCTGCTCGATAGTGATCTGGGGACCGTTGCTGACGGGATTGGTGATGGTGGTGAGTCCTTGAGGATCGATTTTGATATTGCTGGCGCCGAACAGGCGCTGGAAGCGGCTGCCGGCCGTGTCATTGAGGGCCTGGTTGAGGATGAGATTGCTGGCCTGATCGGAAAATACACTCTGGCCGGACTGCTCCTGGAGTTGAGCCGATTCTTCGTTGGCGCGGCCCAAGGCGAGCAGGGCGATGATGTCGGACTTCGGCAAGGGGGGCTCGGACCGGTAGTTAATGTTCAGGCGGTCGGGTGTGCCGATGACCGTGATGTTGAGATCGTAGTTTCGGACGTGGCTGGAGGCCTGCAGGTTGAGTTGGGGCTCGATGGCAACCGGATTGGCGAAAGTAATGTCGCCGCGCTCGAGCGTAAACCGGATGCCGTGGAAAGTGGCTTTACCTTCGAGGACATCGACCCGGCCGAGGACTGCGGGACGGGCGGCGGAGCCGCGGAGGCGAAGGTCGGCGTCGCCGGAAAGGCGGGCGATTGCAGTGCGCATCTGGAGTTCTGGCGCGGTCTGGACGTGGATATCGAGTTTGACATTATTGAGCGGTGAGTTGGCGACGGTAACAGTGGAGAACTGGCGGCTGCGCTCGAGGTAAGCACTGAAATCGAATCCGGGAGTGACCGCAATCTTGGTGATGCTGATGTCGCCGGAAACGGTGGAGGCGGAGCGGCTGCCGATCCAGTGCAATTCCGTGTTGGCCGTCGAACTGACCCCGGGTGGATAACGCAAGCGAACATCCTTGCCGGTGGCAGTGAGATTGAAGTTGAGCTGGCGGTTAAGGTAATTGGCGTCGCCTTTGAGGTCAAGCGTGCCCCCTCCGGTGCGGGCAGTCAGTGTCTCGATATGGATGCGATCGCGAGTGAATCGAAGCGAGCCGTTGAGTTCGCTGAGGCCGCTGGGCAGTCCGGCATAGGAAAGCGCGCCGTTAGTCACTTGAAAACTGCCCTGCGGCAAAGGGTCGGCAAGAGTGCCACCGACAGTCAGGTTCATCGTAACGAGGCCGGAGGACGTGAAGTCTGGATCGAAGCCGGAGAGCAGTTTGAGGTCGAGGCGGCCATCGGCAGTGAGGTCGATGGTGCGTGCGCCGGAGAGTTGCATGGAGCCGTGCGCAGTGAGGTCAGTACCCTCCCCCACCAAGTGGAGTTGCTGGATGTCGATCGAGCGATTGGCCAGCGAGAAGCGAATGGGATCCTGATTGTGGACTTTGACATTTTCGACGTCGAGGAGAAGGGCGCTCAGGTTGCCAGCGAGGATCCATTGTCCGGGCTGGTGGAGTGGACCACGCAGGTCGAGGGACCCGGTAACGGAGGAATGTCCTGTGAGTTGGCCGCGGAAATAAGAGTGCCAGAGAGCGTCGAGATCGAGTTGGTCGGTGCGAAAGGAAAGGTTGGCGGGATAGTCGCCGTGTAACTGAACGTTGCCGTTGACCAATAAAGAGCCTCGCTGAAAATGGGAATTGCCGGTGAGATGAAGCTCGCCGCCTTGAGTGACGGCTTGCAAGTCGAAGTCGCCGGTGAGTTCATGATCAAGAGTAAAGTCGCGAACATGGACTTCCGCATTGATGGAGGGCGCGCCGGGAGTACCCGAGCCTTTGAGAACGAAGTCGGCGCGCCCTTCGACAGATAGACGATCCAGATGGATCTGGCGGACGCGGGTGAGATCGAAATTGTTGCCAGCGACGTCGAGGCGAAAGGCGCGGGTGGAAGGATTATAGGCGGCGCTTCCGGTGACGATGGAATCGTCGTGAATGAGATGGATGTTGTCGAAAGCAAATTCGCCGTGGGCGACATGAAAATTGGAATCGAATTGCTGAATGGTCTCACCATAGGCAGAGGCGTGGGTGAGATGGATTTGTCCCTCACCATGAGGATCGGAAAAGGCGCCTGCGGCCTGCACGAAAATATCGGTTTTGCCGGAGATGGGATAGTTGTATCCGGCGATGGCCTGCAAGGGAGCAAGATCGAAGTTGTGGAGGTTGGCGCGAAGACTGAGGACGCTGTTGCCGGTAAAGTGGCCATGCTGGAGAGTGGCGGAGGCGTCGAATTCCGCGGAAGTGTCGTCCCGCCGCAGGGTGGCGTTGTGAAGCGAGATGGCATTGAAAGAAAGCCGAATAGAGGCGGAAAGAGAATCCCATCGTGTTTTGAGTTGACGTTTGTTGCCTGTCCCGGAGAGGTTGATATCGAAATCTTCGACTTTCAGGCTACCGGCAAGTTGGGGTGAAGAAATTGCACCAATCATGTTGCCGGTGAAGGTGGCGCTGCCGTTCAGCATGACTGGAAACATCTCGGGACCGCGAACAAGCGCGATAAAGGGCAGCCAGTCGGCAAGGCTGGAAGTGGAAACGGACAGGCGGACCGCGGATGCGGCAGACAGCGTGCCGGAGGCCAGCAGGTGGCTGGTGGGCGTGGTCAGGGCGAAATGCGGCAGATCCAGAGTGTCATTAGCGGCGTGATAGACACCGTCGGCATGCGCGCTGATTCGCAGGTACCCGGGGACGTGGTGCTCGGGAGGAGTGAGGTCGAGGACGAACTGGATTTCCGCGTCGCGAGGAGTTCCCTTCCAGCGAGTCTCAATAGTACCCGAGGCGGATGCGACGGGATGGAAGCGCGGGAATGTATGAGCTGGAGCATTGAGGGCTTCGGACAAGTCCTCGGCGGAGAGGTCGCGCAGACGAAGAAAAACAGCCGCGCTTTGGATTGCTGGCGGCTTTAGCCTGGGCGTTTTGACGCTTGACTTGTTTGGGAGCGGCTCGGCGGAAATGACGGCGGTCTCCAGGTTCTTTCTAGCCGCAGGAGACAGATGCTGCCCAGGCGCAAGCCACTGGTTGAATTCGGCATCGCCCGTGACGCTGCCGCCGAAAATCCTGCCTTGCACTTTGGAGAATTTGAGTTGCTGGTCGCTGACCGAGTAGTCGGAATTAAGCGAGCCTCTGGAAAACGAGACCTGATCGCTTTGCCAGGCAAGATCCCGGACGGTGAGCAAACCCCCGCTGGCAAATTGGTCGAGAGACCAGTCGCCATGTCCCCTGAGTTCGAGCACACCTGCGCGCAGCTCGCGCCGACGGGCGATAGACGCGGCTTCGGTGAGATCGAACTGGGCATCGTAGGAACCCTGAAGATGCGGACGGCGGAAGTCAGTGATCTGGCCGCTGCCTGAGAAATGGGAGTGGCCGGAGTTCCACTTGAGCGAGGGAACAGCTGCGGAGTCCGATCCGAGGCTGAATTCCACGGCGGTCATCCATGCAAAGGGGCGGCAGTCCTGCAGCTTGGTGTCGACCAGGCCCACCTGAAGGTGTCCGTCATAGCGGCGGCGAAGGAAGGAATAGTCCATTCCGAGCGAAGCATCGCGAGCGGCAAAATCCATGGGGATGGTCCGGTCGTCCCAGAGGATCAGGCCATGGCGGAGTTCGAAGCGATTGATGGAAAGAGCAAAGAGTCGCTCGACGACAGTCTCGCCGCCAACGACGCTAGCTTTGCGCTGGGGAAAATTAGTGGTGCCGTCGGGGTAGAAAGCGACGTGGACAACGGGTTGCTCGAGGATGACCTCGTGGAAGCCGAACTCGGATCGGAGAAGAGAGATTATCTTCAGACGCGCCACGATGCGGTCAACGTGTGCGAGGGGAACTTCGGTCGCAGGCTCGCGGCCGTGGACGGTAATACCGCGAACGTCGACCTGAAGGAGAAAAGGAGTGGTATGGATGCTGGCGATTTCGACGCGGCCGCCGGTGACGCGCTCCACTTCGGCGACGAGCCGGCGCCGAACCAGCGACTGGAATGAGCCTGTGTTGACGTAGATGAGCAAGCCGAGAGCGCTAAGTAAGCCGACCCCGGCAGCAATCAGAAGATACTTCCACCAGCGGCGGACGGGCTTGGTGGAGGGTTCGTTCACTGCGATTGTACTCCCGGGTCGCTCGCAGAGGATGTGACGCCGGGGAGACGGACCTGACCTTCGGAGCGCAAGTTTTGCAACCACGAAACGAGCAACTCGCTCACCTTCTGCTCGGTTAGCAACTCTCGAATCCTGGCGGAGACTTCAGCGAGCGGAATTTCGGAGGCTCCGGACTGCTTCAACTTTGGGACAAACTGGTCGCGGTAATAAGCCTCGATGGACTTGGAATCGATCTGGACGGCGGGACGAAGGCGCGCATCGACGAGGCGCATCACGTCGATCTGCTGCCGGACGCGGGCAAGAAGATCCTTTTCCGTGAGGTGGTACGTGGCGAGAAGAGCCTGCCATGACTCGCCGGATGCAGCTTGAGGATATTGCTTGCGGGCATCGGCGACGCGCGCGGCGGCCTCCGCGTCGGTGGCATGGAGGAAGTCGGCAGACTTCATCTGCTCGCGAAGAAGTTCCTGGTCGATGAGACGATCCAGAACTGCGCGGCGATCGTCGTCGGTAAATTGGGCGAGAGTGCGATTGCTGAGGAGCGCCTCATAGCACAGGGCTTCGTCCCAGTCGGACTGCAAAATAATGCGGCCGTTAACGGTGGCAATGATGCGGTCGATTACTTCAGCTGAAGAGCGCGCGGGTGCAAGCGAGAATACCGCCAGCAGAATCGCGAGCGCGGCAGCGGCAATCGTTCCTTTGGTTCTCACTAAAATGTTCCCATTAGAATGGCTGACCTATGCTGAAAAAGAAGTTGAAAGGCCGAAGATGCTGAGTCTCAAAAAATAGCGCCTGCCCGGTAGTCGGCCCGCTCGTCGAAAATACCGTTCCCTGAAAATAGCCGGTTGGATTCAGATTGTACCCGAAGTCGAAGCGTAAAGGGCCGATGGGGGTCTTGTAACGTAAACCAAGCCCCACTGCATGAGAAGTAAAGTCGTAACCGCTGTTATTGAAGAATGTCTCGCAGCCCGTATTCATCACGCCGCTGGATGGCACACACTGCACGGGGTCGGGCTGGTGCCAGCGCAGCAGGCCTTTTAGCATGTCGTGACCGGCAGTGAAGACGTTGCCCATATCGTGAAAGACTGCGAAGCCGAAGCCTTCTCCAAGATAGGGCAGGGTGACCTGGGGAAAGCGTAGTTCTTCGCTGTTGACGAACAGCGATGTGCCGCCAACCGGAAAGCCCGAGTCAGGATCGCGGGGTCCTGCTTGATTTAACCCGAAACCGCGATGGGAGTTGCCTCCGCCCGCAAAAAAGACCTCGGGAAGCGGGATCACCGAAAATCCCGCCGGGCATGAACTAAGGCTTAAGTTGCTAAGTTGGCAGGCTCCCGGCGGAAGAACCAGGGTCCCCTGATAAACCTGTTCTAATCCGAGGGTGGTGGAGCGAGCAAAGACAAATTTGTGATTGGGCCGACCGAAGGCGTAGTAGGTGGAATCCTGAGCGAGAGCGCGGGCGTAATTAGCTTGAGAACCGAAGTAACTGGATGCGGCAAAGACATCGAGGGTGAAGTACTGGCCTTTGGTGCTTTCGAGAGGATTATCTCGCTTGTCGCGGATGAAGGTGAAACCGGGACCGCCGACGCGTGCGGGCAGAGAGAACAAACTAAACTCAGCCGGCGAAAAGTTGGAAGCTAAATGGCTGGCTTTCACGTAGCGGTAGTCGAAGCGGTAGGTAATGGACGTGGAGTGATTGAGTTGCTGTTTGCCGATCTGCTGGCGGAGATCGATTTTGCCTTCCTCGCGCTGCGACGTGAAGGTGGAAACATCGAGACTGTTGTCGTAGAAGATGGTGTAGAAGACCTTGAAGCGGTCCTGATTGAAGAGCTTGGGGATTTCGTAACTGATGAGGCCGCGTTGTTGAAGGCGTCCGACGTGGGACTGGAAAGTCAGGGTCTGGTCCCGGCCACCGACGTTGAGGCGGGTGACATCGAATCCGACACGGGGGCTTACGCCGGTAGAGCCCGTCGGAGAACTGGTGCCTGAGGGCAGGCCGGTTTCGAATTCCAGCCCAAAGCCATAGGTAAAGGTGTAGCGCTTGGCTTCCTGCACCTGGACGAGAACGTTCTTCTGAGGGTCGGAGCCCTCGGGATCTTGCACGGCTGTGTCGACTTGGTTGAAGATGCCGAGGTCATAGAGCCGGCTCTGCGTATCAAGAAGGTCCTGCTGGCTTAGAGGCTGACTGGCCACTTCTTGAATCTCGCGCTGCACGATGAAGTCGCGGGTGTGATCGAGCCCGGCGACCATCACTTGGTTGACGAAGAACTGTTCGCCCTCCTGGATGGTAAAGGTGACGTCTTCCCGGTTGGGCTGGCCGGGTGAAGGTTTGGTGGTGATATCGAGGCTAGCGTTGGAAAATCCGTGATTGAAGTAGTAGTTGAGGATGGATTCGCGATCCTTGCCGAGATTCTGTTCGGAGTAGGGTTGGCCCTCGGTGGTGCTGAGTTCGGCAAAAGCCTTCGCCTCGATCTTTTGGTTGCCTGCAATGTGGAATGCTCCGACGAGGGTTTGCGGGCCTTCGTCAATCTGAATGTGAACCGCGATGTGGTTCGGGGCTCCGCGATAGTTGTCGTCGACCTTGGTCTGAATCCTGGCCTCGCGAAATCCGTTGGAGACGTACAGGGCCTGGAGATTGGCGACGTCGTTCTTGAGCAACACTCCACTGTAGCGTCCGCGGGAAAAGAATTTGCTCGAGGGCTGAATCTGAAGGCGGTTCAGGAGCATTTGCCGCGAAAAATACTTGTCCCCCGTGATCTCGATGAGATCGAATTTGTGGATCAGGCCGGGATCGATGCGGTAAGTGACGCGAACCGCGTCAGGGCTGGCTTCCTTCTGGAATTCGACCGTGGCGTCGAAATGGCCGCGGCTCTGCAGATAGTCGAGAAGGTTGCGCTTGCCCTCGTTCAAGAGGTCGTCGTCAAGGGCGTTCTCTTCGTAGACTGGAACCTGTTTTTTCAAGAGACCGCGGCTGATATGAAAACCTTGAGCGGAGATAAGGACGACCGGTCCGGGTTCGATCAAATAGGTATAGTCGACAGCGTTCGATTCCTGGTGGTATTTCTGTTCCGCAATCGACACCTGAGCCAAAACGCGCTGCTGCTTCTGAAACGTCTTGCGAAGGCGCTGAAGGGAGTTGGTGACCCGGGCGGCGGTAACGCGCTCGCCAGAGTGCATTCTGGCGACCTCCTGCAGACGGCTCTGGGAAAAGGCTGCGTGTCCCGTCACCTGCACTTCGCCGATGTGGGCAGGCTCGCCCGGGGTAACGTGAAAGAGGATGGTGACTCTGCTGGGTAGCGGCATCAGAAGTGCTTTCGGCGGTGACGCGGGCGCGGTAATAGCCATTCTCCTGCATAAGTTGGCGGACGTTTCGCAGGGCGTGGTTGAGCTTATCAAGCGTATAAAGTTCGCCGAGCTGGAACTTCGCGGCATTGAGGACCTGGTTGGTGTTGGGATGTCCGGGAGCGCCTTCTACATCGACGGCGCCGACAAAGAAATTAGGCAAAGTAGTAAAGGTGAGCAGCACATCCGAACCGTCGGAGGTAACTTCGGCCTGAATGTCGGCAAAGCGTCCGGTGGCAAACAGGACGCGGATGCTTTCGCGAATCTGGTCGCGGTCGAGCGGCTGGCCAGATTTCTGCGGGATCATTTGCAGCAAGTGGTCGCGATCCAGCACGCCTGGCAGTTCGATGGATCGAACGATGCGCCCGGCATAAGCCGACATGGCATCGAGAGCGGAAGGGGTTGCGGTTTGCGCTTCTTGAGAGTCGTGCGAAAAGACGGACAGGGATGATCCGGCAGAGGCGGCCGAGCCGAGCAAGACCGTGATCATGATGAAGAATGATGCGTACCGTCTCAGCAAACCATGTCCTTGGGCCTGTTGCCTAAATTCGATGAAGCGCGGAAGGCCTGTGTTGTCTGCCTCCTGGCGGCGGAAGCAGTCCAGACACTTATAATAAAGGTTTTGCGGGCCGGAACTGGTGACCTCCTTGAGGCGGGTGGAGAAGAGGCAGGCGTGGAGAAAGAAAAGTTCGAGGAACGGTACTCGCGGCAAATTCTGTTTCGCGGAATCAGAGCGCAGGGCCAGCGGCGGCTGGCGGCAGGCCGAGTTGCGATTGTGGGCTGCGGAGCGACCGGGTCGGCCCTGGCATCATTGCTGGCACGCGCGGGGGTGGGAACGCTGCGGATTATCGATCGCGATTACGTCGAGGCCAGCAATCTGCAGCGGCAGTCCTTGTTCGAGGAAAAAGATGCGGCCGAATCGGTGCCCAAGGCGATCGCCGCAGCGCGAAAGATTGCGGCCTTCAATTCGGAGATTGTCGTCGAGGCGCGAGTCGAGGATGTGGTTCCGGGAAATATTAATGTGTTACTTGAGGGGATGGATGTAATCATCGACGGCACTGACAATTTCGAGACTCGATATCTGCTGAATGATTATGCCGTGCAGAATTCTGTGCCGTGGATCTACGCGGCGGCTGTGGGCAGCTATGGTGTCACTCTGAATGTCCTGCCGGGAAAGACGGCATGCCTGGCTTGCATTTTTCCGGATACTCCGCAAGGGTTGGTGGAGACTTGCGAGACCTCGGGCATATTGAATACGGCCGTGAACCTGGTGGCGTCTGTTGCGGCGACCGAGGCGATGAAGTTGCTGGTGGGAGGCGCAGCGGGGGAGCATCTGCGCAAGACCCTGTGGTCATTCGATGTGTGGAAGAACGAGCAAGCGGAGATTGCGGCCGCGAATCCACAGCCGGGCTGCCGGGCGTGTGGCGAGCGGAATTTTGTGCATCTGGCGGGCGAGGGGCGTCCGCACATCACGATGTGCGGAAGAAACTCCGTGCAGATTCACGAACGTGCCCGGCCGATTGATTTCGCCGAGATGCAGCAGCGTCTGGAAGCGCACGGCAGGGTTCGGCACAACGAATTTGTTCTGAAGTTCTGGCGCGAGCCCTATGAGATGACGCTGTTCCCCGATGGACGGGCCATTATCAAGGGGACGACTGACACCGGGGTTGCGCGCAGCCTGTACGCGCGGTATGTCGGGAGCTGAATATTGGCTAGACCGACTGGGCTTTCAATCATCATCTACAGTGTCCTTTTCGCGTCCAGAGGAAAAGAAGCGGCGCGGCCAAAGACCGCGCCGCTTCCACGCCCAAGCTAAGTGCCCGTTCTCATAGCTTGCGTTGCGGGTGCACCTAACGCTGCCGCAACTTGACTCCCGATCGGCGATCCCAGCCCGGTACACGGATTCCATCCGGGACCTGCGGAATACGCTCCGTTGTTGCCCGAGGTGATGCTATTGAAATCACCTTTGGGGTTTTGATAGAGCAATGGATTAATAAAGCCGGCTGGCTTTCCAATGCTCTCATTGATGAGAGCGATCAGGCCGGCCCACAGCGGAGCGACCGCACTCGTGCCCCCGATCACGTCGGGCTGCCCATCGACGAGAGTAACGTAGCCGGTGGTTGGATCGGCATCGCCGGCCACATCCGGAACGCCTCGGCCAACATTGTGGTTGGGATTGGCGGAAGGCGGCACGTTTGCCGCACTCTGGTAACTGGGAAGCGGGAAGACGTCGCTGATGCCGCCTCCGGTTGCGCCTTCATTATTTGCCTGTTCGTTCCACACGGTTTCGTTGGTGATGGTATTGCCCGAGGCCACCAACTCCGTACCTCCGCATGCCAGCACATTCGGACTCGACGCCGGGAAATCTACGTGGTTCAGTCCGTCGGTTACCCCGTCGGTCGAGCCGTCGTCGCCCGCGGCAACGCAAACCGTCACTCCCATCGCCGCGGCAGACTGGAATGCCTGATCCATGGACGTCATGGCCTGCTGCGTCCAGGACGATTCCGGACCACCCCAACTGATCGATACTACAGACGGGTTATTCGTGCTGTCGTGCACAGCGGTTGTGATCGCGTTCAGAAAGCCGGCGTCTGTATTATCTGCAAAATAGACGACGATCTTGGCCGCGGGCGCGATCGACCCGGCCACTTCAATATCCAACATCACTTCCCCATCCGGCCCGTTGGGGTCTCCAGTTGGATTGTTGCTGCCGTTGCCCACCGAGACCGCGGATACGGTTGGCGTCTCACTGAGCTTGAGCTGAGTCCAGTAGTTGCTCAGGTCCGTCGGATTGTATCCGCCGCCTAACTCGATCAGCGCGATACATTCTCCGGAGCCGTCTACGCCCGTGGGAAAGTTGTAAAGCGTGGCGATTTGCGGCGGCGTGTAGGACAGGTTTACGGCTGCGGCACGGGCCCCTGCAAGTCCACGCCGCCTACGAAAATGTGGTTTGGCTTGAGGACGATTATCCAGGCCAAAGACGCCCTCAACCACATCCTGCAGTTCCGGCGGAAGCTGGATCGTCCCGGTGCGCCCGCGATAGTTGCCGCTAGGGTGTTCGTATTGCTTCAGTTCGACGCCGAACGCCCGGTTCATTGCAGCTACAGTCCCGGAGAGAATAACGGTCCGGCGTCCGGGGCTCTTTTCCTTTACCGTGAGATTGTTTTGGCGGGCAAATGCCTCGACGCGGGCGATGCTGTCGGGGTCCGCGCCATGCAACCGTTCGAAATCTTTACGGCTCAGAATAGCGCGTTGCTGAATCGGTTTCTTAAATTCATTGGCGTCGACAATCGGCTTCTTCCCGGCGCGGGATCGCAAACGAATTGTCACATCCACTATTTCGCTGGGGTTGGCTGGGCCTATCTCTCGCGCTCCCTTTAGCGGAGCGCGCTCGCTACCGGCAAGTTGAAAACTTTTCGGAGTAGCCATGGATCTCCTTTCGTTCGGGCGAGCCGAGCGTGAAGAGAAGCAGAGCGAAGCTACTACCGGAGTTCTTTCGCGATACCCTGGGAAGGAGCCTAGCCCTCTGCAATTCCACGAATCGGTGCTGGCCCGTTGGACGCTGAGAAACTTAGCACAGATCAGCAAGAAAACAAGGTGCTGTTAGTGCTTGTTACGAAATACGAACAGCGAGGCGAGTTGTAAACTGTACGGCTCATTATCAGTACAAGTGAAAATCGACCTCCACGGCGATTTCCACTGCTACATCGTGCCCATCTTTCTTGCCCGGCTCGAATTTCCAGTTCTTAACCGATTCGATAGCTTTCTCGTCTAGGCCCATGCCGAGAGCATTAAGTACGCGGATATTTATGGGACGTCCGTTGGCGTCCACGATCAGGCCCAGAACGCAGTTCCCCTGGTACTTCGCCTTGCGTGCTTCCTCAGAAAACTCCGGGTCGGTTTGGTAAATGACGCGCGGAGGTATGATTCCCTTGCCGATATGGAAAACACCATCGCCCGTCCCTGCAATGTCGCCGGGGCCAACTCCGCGCCCATGTCCCGGGCCGACGCCGCCATCAGATCCGTCACCCATACCACCGCGTGCCCCCAAACCATTCGAAGGAACAGTGGCGGAGGACTTCGGGTCGCCGAGGTTGGGCATGTCATTCATGGCCAGCTTGATGTCGGGTGGCACAATCACGGTAGGCTCGACCGGTAACCGGGGATTTGGATTCCTCAGGACAACAGCCGGGGGCGTGATCTGCTGCATTGAGGACTTCGGCAAACGACCCACCGAAGCCTGCAGCACATCGCCATCACCTCCGCCCCCGCCGCCTCCAGCCTGAGTCTTCGCGGGCTTCAGCGGGTTGTCACCAGGATCAATCAATTTGGTGATTTGCGGCTTGGGCGTGCCGGGAACGGGACGGCGTATTGTGAAAGACGTGACGCCGATGATCATCCCGAGCACCAGCGCGTGCGCCACTGTTGAACCCAGAACACCATTCTTCCTGTAGTTGCAGAAGCCCCAAATGTCCTTCACCGGAACCGGCTTCGATTCAAGCTCGAACGGAGGAAGTTTCTAAGGAAAGAGAAATTCCTCGAAGCCGTGAAAAAGCGATTTCCATAGCGGCTCAAACGGGTCGGCCAGCAGGAGATGAACTTCCGGCTCCTTTCCGGGGTTCGGATTGCGATCTGCTGACGCCATCATCCTCCTGATTGGTCCGTCCCTCGTGGGGCAGCGGGACAGAGACATTGTTGACAACGCCCTCCTACACAGAGTGGTGGTCGGTCCCGACAAGTTGCCTGCTCAAGCGAAATTTCCTTCTTGGCTTCGAGAAGTGAACCTGCATTCTGGTGTATTCTGAGCGTTGTAAACATTCGAAAGGCAAGAGCCAAAAGGCAATGGCGGTGCAAATTTGAAACGGCAGAGGTCTGGAGTTCGAGTCTCCCCGCGCCTCCCATTTTCTTAGCTTCTTCCTTACCTAATCATGTCCAACCCGAGCATTCCAAAATCCCAACTTACCGCTGAATCTGCCGCCGCACCCGACGAGTCATTCGGCGACCTCCTTTCACAATATGAAAAGAGCCATTCGCGCAAGAGCGAAGACGGCGGCAAGCAACTCGTAGGCACGGTAATTGTTGTTACCGGCGACTCGGTCTTCCTCGATATCGGCTTCAAGAGCGAAGGCATTCTGCCGCTGGCGGTCTTACAGGGCGCCGGCGAAACGGTGAAGCCCGGCGATAAGTTGCCGGTCTCGGTCAAGGGCCGCGATCCGGAGGGCTATTACCAGCTCACGCGCGCCAAAGTCGAGCGGCCAAAAGACTGGTCGGCGCTGGAGAAGGCCTTCGCCGACAAGGCGACGATCGTGGGCACGGTGACGGGCGTGATCAAAGGCGGGCTCAGCGTGGATGTGGGCGTGCGCGCGTTCATGCCGGCTTCGCGCAGCGGAGCGCGCGACGCCGCCGAGATGGAGAAGCTGGTGGAGCAGGAAATCCTCTGCCGCATCATCAAGCTCGACGTGACCGAGGAAGACGTGGTGGTCGATCGCCGCGCCGTCACCGAAGAGGAAGAGCGCTCGGTGAAAGAGCGCCGCTATGCGGAGATGAAGGAAGGCGATACCGTAAGCGGCGTCGGTGCGCAGCCTCACCGATTACGGCGCGTTTCGTCGATCTCGGCGGCGTGGACGCCTTGCTGCACGTAAGTGACATCGCCTGGAGCCGCGTCAGCAAGCCTGCGGACGTGCTCTCGGTGGGGCAGCAGATCGAAGCCAAGGTGCTCAAGATTTCGACGGATTCCGGACAAGCGGCGGATTTCCGTCGGCATGAAGCAGTTGCAGCCGCATCCCTGGGATGCGGTCGCTGGAAAGTACAACGTGGGCGAACGCGTGCGCGGCACAGTCACGCGCGTGGCCGAGTTCGGAGCGTTCGTGGAACTGGAGCCGGGGATTGAAGGGCTGATCCATGTTTCCGAAATGTCGTGGGGAAAGAAAATGAGGAGTGCCAGCACGCTGGTGAAGCCGGGCGAGATTGTGGACGCGGTGATTCTGGGCGTGAACGCCGCCGAGCGCCGCATGTCGCTCGGCCTGAAGCAGGCTCTGGGAGATCCGTGGGCCGAAGTGGCGGAGCGCTTCGCTGCGGGCACGGCGATCGAAGGGCCGGTAATCAGCATCACGAAGTTCGGCGCATTCGTGCAGCTCACCGAAGGCGTTGAAGGCATGATTCACATCAGCGACATGAGCGCCGAGAAGCGCATCAACCATCCGCAGGAAGTTGCTGAAGGTTGGACAACTCGTGAAGGCCCAGGTGCTTGCAATCGATATGGAGAAGCGGCAGATGCGGCTGGGCATGAAGCAACTGGTTCCCAGCGGCCTCGACGAATATATCGCCGAACATAAAGAAGGCGATGTGGTCACCGGTCGCATGATCGAGGTTTCAGGGGAACACGCCCGCGTGGAGTTGGGCGAAGGCATCCAGGCCAATTGCCGGATGCATGCGGCGAGTGCCGCATCTTCGAAAAACGAGGCGTCCGGAGTCATCGCAGCGCGCAACGCCAAACCCGATTTATCTTCGCTGGGGTCTATGTTGCAAGCGCGCTGGAAGGGCGGAGCGCCCGCTGGCGGTGCTGAGCCGGATCCTGTTCGCGCTGGACAGATTCGCAAGTTCAAGATCGCGAAGTTAGATCCGGCGGCGAAGAAGATTGAATTGGAATTGGCCTGACCAACGAATGTCTGGCTGCCCCCCAGGGATTCGAACCCCGATAACCTGCTCCAGA
>CAWKKK010000031.1:0-77088 GCA_963850165.1 uncultured Acidobacteriaceae bacterium
ATGGACGGGTACCGGTGTACTGAAATCAGCTCTTAGCTGTTAGCTTTAAGCCTTTAGCCAAAACCGGCGAACTAAGAGCTAAAGGTTAAGAGCCAAAAGCTGAAGATGAAAAAAGAACTCGTCGAACTCAGAGTCAACGGCCGCACGCACGAGCTTGCAATCGAGCCAAGCGCGCTGCTGCTCGACGTGCTGCGACAAGACTTGGGGCTCACTGGCTCGAAGCGCGGCTGCGATGAGTCGTCGTGTGGGGCGTGTACCGTGCTGGTGGATGGTGTTGCCATGATGTCCTGTACGCTTCTGGCCGCGAGTTGCCAGGGGCAGGAGGTCACGACTGTCGAGGGCGTGAGCGAGCACGGCAGTCTGGCGGCAATTCAAAAAGCATACGGCGACTGGGGCGGTGCGCAGTGCGGTTTTTGCACTCCCGGATTCATTATGACGGTGAAGTCGCTGATGGCCGAAAATCCTGATCCGTCGGAAGCCGAGGTTCGTACCGCGTTGAGCAGCAATCTGTGCCGCTGCACCGGATATAGCCAGATGTATGAGGCGATCCGGTCGGCGATTGCAGCGGAACAGCAGGGAACTGCCAAGTGATGAGGAGCTGCCGGCAGAAAGCAGATTCCTCGCTTCGCTCCGGGATGACCAGAGTTGTCGGAATGACAATGGATAATTTCTCCATCATCGGCAAGCCGACCGCCATGGTCGATGCGGCGGAAAAGACCACCGGGGCTGGCAAGTACACTGACGATCTCAGCGTACCCGGAATGCTGATCGGCAAGATTCTGCACTCGCCCTATCCGCACGCACGCATCAAGAGCATTGATACCAGTCGCGCCGCGAAACTTGACGGCGTTGTCGCCGTCGTAATCGGCAAAGACGCGCCCAATCCTTATGGCATTCTTCCCGTCGGCCATGATGAACACGCGCTGGCGCTCGACAAAGTGCGTTACGTCGGAGACAACGTGGCGTGCGTGGTCGCCATTTCAGAAGCCATTGCCGAGAAAGCGCTCGAACTCATCGATGTAGAGTACGAAGTGCTGCCTGCCTACTTCGATCCCGAAGAGTCGATGAAGGCGCAGACCGACCTCATCCACGACAACAAGCCGGGCAATCTGGAAAAGGATTATCACCACGCGTTCGGCGACCCCGACAAAGGTTTTGCCGAGGCGGATCATGTAGCCGAAGCGCGTTTCATTGCGAATGAAGTGACCCACGCTGCCATGGAGCCACATTCCACGCTGGCGTCGTTCGAACTCGATCCACACACTGGCAAGCTTGGGCGGCTGACGGTATGGTCCTCCACGCAGGTTCCGTATTACTTGCAGCACAAGCTGTCACTGGTGCTGGAAATGCCGATGGCGCAGATCCGCGTGATCAAACCGCTGGTGGGCGGCGGATTCGGCGGCAAGAGCGAAGTCATTCCGCTGGAGATCATCGCTGCTGTGGCGGCGCGCAAAGCGCAAGCTCCGGTGAAGATTACTTATACACGCGAAGAAGTGTTCTGGGCGCATCGCGGGCGTCCGCGCACTATCATCGATCTAAAGACCGGAATCAAGAATGACGGCCGCATTACCTCGGTGAAGGCGCGCGTGGTGCAGGATGGCGGCGCGTATTGCTCCTACGGCGTCGTCACGATTCTTTATTCCGGAGCGCTGCTGGGCGCGCTCTACGAAATTCCGAACTTTCAATACGACGGTTATCGCGTGCTCACGAACAAGCCTGCCTGCGGCGCGATGCGCGGCCATGGAACCGTAAATGTGCGCTTCGCCTTCGAATCGCAACTGGATGAACTTGCGGCGAAGATTGGAATGGATCCGGCGGAAATTCGGCAGCGCAATCTGCTCAAGCCACCGTGCATCACCGTGAACGGCCTCCGCGTGCAAAGCTATGGACTGCCGGAATGCATCGAGAAGACGGTTGAGCGCTCGGGCTGGAAGCAGCGGAAGGGCAAACTGCCCAAGGGGCGCGGCCTGGGCATAGCCTGCAGCCACTATGTGAGTGGCGCGGCAAATTCGATCATTCGTTCCGACATGCCGCATTCCACGGTGAACATCAAGATCGATCGCGACGGAGGAGTCGTCGTCTATACCGGCGCGTCCGAAATCGGCCAGGGATCAGACACGATGACGGCGCAGGTCGCCGCCGAAGTGCTGGGATGTTCGCTGGCGCGTGTAAGAGTAATCGCGGCGGACACCGACCTCACACCCATCGATATCGGATCATATTCCAGCCGAGTTACTTTCATGGCGGGCAACGCTACGCTGCGCGCCGCCGAAGACGTCAAGAAGCGAATTGCTGCCGCAGCGGCAAAGAAGATGAACTGCGCTGCGGAGGAAATTACATTCCGCGACGATCTCGTCCTCAGGAAGGGAAGCGCGCCGCCCGCCGTAAAGAAGGATCAGGCGGAAGAGGTGGAAACGACGCAAGCTGGAGCTTCGGTCAGCGGGCGCGTGGAAGGGCAGATTCTGCGCGGCTCTCTGCAGCAAAAGCGCAAAGAAGAAGGCCCCAAGGAGTGGATGACCTTCGAGGAGGCCGTGGTCGCCGCCATCGACTTTCACGGCGCGCTCACCGGCACGGGTTCCTACGCGCCTCCGCCAGAAGCACGCGGGGGCAAACACAAAGGTGGAGGCGTGGGACCGTCACCCGCTTATTCTTATTCGGCGCAAGTTGCCGAAGTCAGCGTGGATGAAGACACGGGCGAGGTGACGGTACACAAAGTGTGGGCGGCGCATGATTGCGGACGCGCTCTGAACCCGGTTTCGGTGGAAGGGCAGATTATTGGTTCGGTGTGGATGGGCATGGGGCAGGCGCTCACGGAGGAAATGGTCTGGAAAGACGGCATGCTGATGAATGCCGGAATGCTGGAATACCGCAGCCCGTCGTCGGTGGAATCGCCTGAAGTCGAAGCCATCATCGTCGAGAGCATCGATCCCGAAGGACCGTTCGGCGCCAAGGAATGCAGCGAGGGATCGCTGGCGGCGACGATTCCGGCGATTTCGAATGCGATTTACGATGCGGTGGGCGTGCGTTTGCATGAGTCTCCCTTCACCCCGGAGCGCGTGTTGGCGGCGTTGCGAGCGAAGAGGCATGACAAAGTTCTGAACCTGACCGAAGGGGTGGACCCAACGGCGCCGGCGCGCTTTCGCGAGCATGGCGGATCACTTTGCTTCAAGCGCAAAGGACCGGAGCGCCATGCGCTCGATCCGGCGCGCCGCGAGGCGCCAGCCTCGACGGGAGGTGCGGATTGAGCCTTCCACAGTTCCGACTGCTCAGGCCGCGCGCGGTTGACGAAGCCGTTGCCTTCCTCTCTAAACATTCAAGTAATATCCGCGTGCTCGCCGGCGGCACTGACCTGATTCCATCGATGCGGCAGAAACTGTTTGAGCCGGAGTACGTGCTCGATCTGCGCGGCATCGCCGAGTTGCGCGGAATCCGGCCACAAGCCGGCGGAGCGGTCGAAATAGGAGCGCTCACCGCCCTTAGCGCAATCGAACAATCACAATATCTACGCCAGCACTTCCCCGTACTCACCGAAGCGGCGTCGACCGTGGCATCGCCGGTGCTGCGGAACATGGGCACGCTCGGCGGTAACATCTGCCTCGACACGCGCTGCCTGTGGTACAACCAGTCGTTGACCTGGCGCAAGGGATGCGGGTTCTGCATTAAGAAGGACGGCGATCTTTGCCACGTCGCTCCCGGTGGAACGAAATGCTGGGCAGCGTTTTCTGCAGATACGCCGCCGGCGTTACTTTGTTTGAATGCGGAAATTGAGATAGCGAGCCCAACTGGTACACGGCGCATTCCTTTGCTTGAGTTCTACACTGGAGACGGAGAAAATTACCGCAAGTTGCAGCCGAACGAACTGGTCACGCGCGTGTTTCTGCCCGCGGAATCGGCGGATTATCGCGGCATCTATCGCAAGCTGCGGGTTCGCGGATCAATCGACTATCCTCTGGCCGGCGTCGCGGTCGTGATGAAGCGGTCGAACGGACACGTCTCTGATGCGCGCATTGCAATGACGGCGGTGAATCCCGCGCCTGTACTGGTGCGCCGAGCCGGGGAAATGCTGATCGGAAGGATCATTGACGAGGCTTTGGCGGAAGCGGCCGGTGATTTGGCCGCGCGCACAGCCAAGCCTCTGACCACATCGGCGCTCACACCGGAGTACCGTCGCGAGATGATTAGAGTGTTCACAAAACGTGCGGTGCTGGCGGCCGCGAGCAACTGAATCATGATCACCGACTGCCACATCCACATCCAGCCGATGGAGATGTTCAAGCCCCACGCGCTGGAACTCATGAAACAAAAGCGGCCGAACTTCGAGCAGATTGCCGAGTTCTGCCGTTCACCTAAGGCTTTCCTGAAATATCTCGACGAGTGCGGCATTGACCGCGCGGTGCTCATCAACTACGTGGCGCCCGAGGTGATCGGTTTCACCAACGGTGTAAATCAGTTCGTTGCCGATTACGTTAAGGAAGATCCTAAGCGGTTGCTGTCGTGCGGCAGCCTGCATCCGCGGCACACCACGAACGTTCTGGCCGATATGGAACAGATTCTGCGGCTGGGAATCCGCATGATCAAGATTCATCCGCCGCACCAGCTTCTGTTTCCCAACGACTATCTGAACGGCGTCAAGGAACTGGAAATCATTTATCGCGCGGCCGAGGCCAACGGCGTGCCGGTGATGTTTCACACGGGAACGTCGATTTTTCCCGGAGCGCGAAACAAATATGGCGATCCCATGTATGTGGATGATGTCGCCGTCGATTTTCCTAAGCTAAAAATCCTGCTGGCGCACGGTGGCCGCCCGCTCTGGATGCAGACTGCATTTTTTCTCATTCGCCGTCATCCCAACGTTTATCTCGACATCAGCGGCATTCCGCCGAAGACTTTGCTCAAGTATTTTCCGCGCCTCGAGGAGATCGCTCATAAGACCCTGTTCGGCACGGATTGGCCGGGTCCGGGCGTACCGGACGTCAAGAAGAATCTGGATGAATTCAGCGGCAACGAGAGAACAACAGAACACAGATGAGGCAAAACGGGGCGGGCGAGACTGAGACCGAACAGAGATTGTGAGCGATCTCTTCGAGACGAGGAAAGAACTGAGCAAAGACGTGGGCGGGATGCCGCTGATGTCGAGATAGACGTGGGGATGGCGGCGGATGAGAGAAAACGCTGTTCGCGTCGAGAGCGGCCGACCGCCGTGCGCTAGCAGAATTTTGAGCTTGGGGAAATCGACGGCGACGTCATCCACATACATGGGATCGCCGTACTTGTTGCGCGCCCAGGGAAGATCGACGTGCCGGTGTGAAAACATCACCGGCACACCGTGGCTCGGCGGCGCGATAGATGATTTCCAGTTCCTTGACGCCGTTCAGATAGTGGTTGGGAAATAGAAGCTGTGCGGCAGCCTGCATCCCCGGCACACCACGAACGTCCTATCCGACATGGAACAGATTCTGCGGCTGGGGATCCGCATGATCAAGATTCATCCGCCGCACCAGCTTCTTTTTCCCAACGACTATCTGAACGGCGTCAAGGAACTGGAAATCATTTATCGCGCCGCCGAGGCCAACGGTGTGCCGGTGATGTTTCACACGGGAACGTCCATCTTTCCTGGGGCGCGAAACAAATATGGCGATCCCATGTATGTGGATGACGTCGCCGTCGATTTTCCCAAACTAAAAATTCTGCTAGCGCACGGTGGCCGTCCGCTCTGGATGCAAACCGCGTTTTTTCTCATCCGCCGGCATCCCCACGTCTATCTCGACATCAGCGGCATTCCGCCCACGGCTTTGCTCAGGTACTTTCCACGCCTCGAAGAGATCGCCCACAAGACCCTATTCGGCACAGACTGGCCAGGCCCCGGTGTGCCGGACATCAAGAAGAATCTTGATGAATTCTGCGCGTTGCCGCTGGAGAAGAGGCTTCAGCAGCAGATTCTGAGCAAGACTGCGCTGAGCATCTGGCCCGCTTGATCTTTATTTATTTCGATCTTCATTTATTCGATCTTGGTCTATTTCGGTTTCCACAATCCGATGGTGTTGCCGTCCAGATCGGCAAACCAGGCGAAGGTTCCCGTCGGAATCTCGACCGGTGGCACCAGCGTCTTGCCGCCCAGCTTGCCAGCCTTGTCCAGATAGCCTTGCACATCATCCACCTGCACGTAGAAGGTCGTGTAGTGGCGTGGTTTCACTCGGGCAATGGCAGTTCAACTTTGGTTCATACAGTATTGATTCACCCTCTAACTGCTGAGTATAAACTGTGAACCGCTGTGAATATCGTCGCTATCCTAGTACAAACACTATTCATATAGTTGAGCAAAGACAAAGATATCGGTAGGAGCTAGCAGGGAGAGGTATTTATTATAAGTTAATAGGTTGCTAATGACTAACAGGCAAGACGTAGTTGATTAGTTAAGTAGCACAGACAGGAGAGTAACATCACGGGTCAAAACAAGACACAGAAAGCAGCAGCACAGCGTGCCAAGAAGACTACGGCTCCAGAAGTCCAACCAGCAGCAGAAGCCAAACAGTCAAAGCCGGTAGTAAAGCCAGCGGCTACACCTGCACCGGTGGCAGCGGCACCGGCACAGCCCAACAAGCAGACAGAAACGATCGAACGGCTCAAAGCCGGATGGACGGCGAGGGGCGTCAACCTGGACAAGCTGACGATCAAGGACGACGGCAAGTTTAAGCTGCTCATCGTTGACGAAGGCTGGCCGACAGTGAGGCTTGGTAGCACTGGCGGAATCACCGTAGTCGAACTGAAGAGCTACTCCTCGGCGTTTGATGCAGCAATGGACGGGAAGGAGTTGTTCGAGAAGCAGCAGGCGAGAGAGCAGAAGAAAGCCACTACGGCCTCAGCACCAGCACCGGCACCGGTGAAAGCAGAAGCAAAGGCAGCGGCGTAAGCACAGTTGTTCCACTCCTGAAAGGAGGATCTAGATATGGAACATCTGATGCGTATTGCTGAGGTTGTATTAGCTGCGTTCGGAAGCATGAAGTTCATGCACGAATGCATCGAGATCGTGCATCACATCATGAAGCTGATCAAGAAGTAGTGCAGTAGTACGCCCAGAATAGAGGGCGTATTGCTGTCCGTATACTTTCTTCAGCATTTTATAGATGTAGATGGTCGCAGGCCAGCGGGGATTCATGGTCAAGGGCGGTAATGTGACCATGAATACCGCTCTCCGCGCCTGTATTGATCATGGTCGCCGGGCCCATGGCTTGCATGTTCCAGCCGAAGAGGCGGGAGAGGAAGTCTGCGGTCTTAGTGCCGTCGCTGCAGCCGATTTCAAAGTGAACTACGGGCTGTCCCATCGCAATTTCCTTTCAGGAATCGGCAAAAATAATAGCACGGCCGTCGCGGCCAAGGGTTAACTAGCCGTGAATCGTAGTCGTAGGACTCTGTTTTGGACAAAAGAAAAGCCTGCGCCGAAGCGCAGGCCTGTCATCTCTGCGTGTTCTTATTTACCTGCCTTCGCGGCGTCTGTTTTGGCCCCAGAGAGTTCATCCGCCAAAGCGTTAGCCCCGTAGATCTTGCGCAGCGCTTCCTGAATTCCGCGAGAATCAACGGACACGGCGCGGCTCTGCACTTCGCTATAGGCAAAGTTCGCCGACAGGGACTCGATGTTGCCGTCGAAAATGATGCCGACTACTTCGCCCTGCTTGTTAACCGTAGGCGAGCCGGAGTTGCCCCCGATGATGTCGGCTGTGGAAACGAAGTTCAGCGGAGTCTTCAGATCGAGCTTCGACTTCGCAGTCATCCAGCTTTCCGGCAACTTATACGGGGGTTCGTTGCTGTGCTCAGCCGCGTGCTCATAGGCGCCGCCCATGATCGTGAAGTAGGGAATGTCCTTCCCATTCTCTTTGTAGCCTTTCACCGCGCCATAACTCAGGCGCAGCGTGAAGGTGGCATCGGGCGGCTGGCTGAAGCCGCTTTGGGCAAAGCGCGCTTTCGCAATCAGCGTTCCATTGAGGCGCACCACGGAGTCGATCTTATCGTCAAACTCCTTGCGCAGAGCCAGGGCATCAGGCTCAATCGCGCGCATGGCTACGATCAGCGGATCGTTGCTGGCGGCGATCGCGGCCTCACCGCCTTCGTAGAGTTGTTTGCGCACAGCCACATCATCCAGCTTGGTGCCCGCAATCAGGTCTTTCGCTGCGTCCGCGGAAGTCTTGCCGTTCAGGATCTTCTGCACGTCGGCGTTGTCTTTTCCGAGCGTGGCTTGCATATCGGCCAGCGAATCCGCCAGAAGAACGGTGTCCAGACTCTTGTAGACCGGCGCCGGAGAGAACAACTGCTGCTCCAGCGACGGCAGCCCAGAATCGCGGAACTCACGCAGGCGGTCGCCATTAGGCTTCGGTTTCTCCTCCGCTGCTCGTATCAGTATCCGCGCAATCTGCGGCAGGCCCGATGCAAATCCGCGCAGACGCTCCAGGTAGTTTAGTTGAAGATAGATCTCGTGTTGCAGCTTCTCGGCCTGCGCGATCTGATCCCAGGGATCGGCCGTGCCGGCATTCTTCGCGTCCGCCTTGTACGCCGCCCGGAGTTTCGCTTCATCGGCAGCCTTGGCATCTATGATCGATTTATCCATCAAGCCGGCTTCGTATCCCGTAATAGCCTTCTGACCATTTTGCAGGCTGAAGATATCTTCTTTCGCGATGCGGGCATTCTCTTCCGACTGCTTGCTGAAGTCCTGAAGCAAAGCAATGCGGCGGTTCAGCAACGCCAGGACTGAGGGATAGTTCACGTCGCGGATGAACTCCAATTGAGACAGCGTCTGCTGGCGGCTGGTATTTCCAGGATGGCCGGAAACGAAGATTAACTCGTCATTCTTCACGCCCGTGCGCGACCAGCGCAAATAGTTGTCAAGGTGCGCCGGGTGTCCGTCTTCGTAGACCCGGAAGAAAGTGATGTCCAGATCGTAGCGCGGATAGGTAAAGTTGTCGGGATCGCCGCCAAAAAATGCGATATCAAACTCGGGTGCGAAGACCAGGCGCACATCGGTATACTTCTTGTACTTATATAGGTTATAAACCTGCCCGGAGTAGAAGGTGACCACGTCGCAGCGCAGCCCGGTTGAAGTCGCGCAGTCTTTCTCGATCTGTGACATGGCGGCGCGCTGCGCCTGTCCCACATCGGCGGCCGTCATTTCCGGCTTGATACCGGCATTCACCTTATCCGTCACGTCTTCGATCCCAACCAGTTCGTTGAGTTCGAGATTCGGGCACTTTGCCTCTTCGGCCTGCGTTTTGGCGTAGAAGCCAGTCTTGATATAGTCGTGGCCTTCGCTCGAAAGTTGCTGCACGCACGCTGCGCCCACGTGATGGTTGGTGAAGGTCAAGCCGTCAGCGGAAACAAACGACCCGGATCCCCCATTGTTAAACCGCACCGAAGACAGCCTTACATGGTCCAGCCACGCTTGCGTCAGTTCGAAACCATACTTGGCCTTGATCTTGTCCTTGGGGGCTTCGTTGTAGAGCCACATGCCCTCGTCGGCCGAAGCAACAGTCGAGAAGAGAAAGGACAGGGCAAGGCAAATCGAAAACAGACGCTTCATCAGGATTCCTCCGGTAGGGTTTGAGGAGCGACTACAGCTTCCTCTGCGCGCTATGAACGAACCCTTTACTATACGCTGCGAGAGGAGATGGCGGCAAAGGTGCGGGCCGCAGTCCGATCAGAGCGGTATAGAACTTCCGCCGATGGCCAGGCGTCGCCCATTACGCAACCGAAGTCATCCGGTAGTGTCCTATTTGATTACGACACTACCAGTCATCCGCACGTCTGGAATGTACCCCTCTTTTGGGGTATAAAAGAAAGTTGCATTCCCCGCGTACCCCCTCGCGCGGCTCCGGCAACGGGAATCAATCTAATTAAGCGAGAAACTATGTCGAGCGTCACCAGCACTCCTGCCCCGAAAGGTTTGGAAGGCATTGTTGCTACGAACTCCAGCATTTGTTACATCGATGGCGACCGCGGCGTTCTTGCCTATCGCGGCATTGACGTTCATGAACTGGCCGATCACTCCAATTTTGAAGAGACTTGCTACCTGCTCTGGTTTGGGCGTTTGCCGAAACCAGGCGAGCTGAAGGATCTGCAGGAGCGTCTGGCGCAAGAGCGCCACCTTGACCCGGCGATCATCCAGTTTCTGCGCACCGTGCCCAAGACCGCGCTGCCCATGGATGTATTGCGCACCGCGGTTTCGGCCCTCGCCTTCTACGATGCGGACGAGAAAAACAACGATCACGATGCCAATGTCCGCAAAACCATCCGGCTGACTTCGCAAATCTCGATGCTCGTCGCCGCCTATGATCGGATTCGCAAAGGCAAGCCCGTCGTTGAACCAGATCACTCGCTCTCGCACGCCGCCAATTTCCTGCTGCAGTTGAATGGCACCAAGCCGTCTTCCACGGCCGAGCGCGCGCTCGATATCGCCTTGATCTTACATGCGGATCACGAGTTGAATGCCTCCACCTTCGCCGCCCGCGTGACCGCCGCGACCTTGTCGGACATGCACTCCGCGATCACATCGGCCATTGGCGCGCTCAAGGGACCGCTGCATGGCGGAGCGAATGAAGCGGTTTTCCGCATCCTGGAGTCGATTGACCATCAGAAGGCGGATCCCGTCGACTACGTTCGGAACATGCTGGCGCTAAAGAAAAAAATCCCGGGTTTCGGCCATCGCGTGTATCACACCGAAGATCCCCGAGCCACGCACCTGCGCGTGATGTCGCGGGATCTGGGCCGTTCCAGCGGTCAGCCCCAATGGTACGAGATGTCCGAAAAAATCGAGAAGCTTGTCAAAGCGGAAAAGAAACTGAACGCCAACGTGGATTTCTACTCGGCTTCCACCTACCATGTGCTGGGTATCGACGAAGATCTGTTCACGCCCGTGTTCGCGGTCTCGCGCATCAGCGGCTGGGCAGCGCACGTCATCGAGCAACTCGACGACAACCGACTGATTCGTCCCCGCGCCGAATACCTCGGTCCGGATTATCCGAATCATTACGTGGCGATGGAAAAACGGTGATCTCCTGAAGTCTTTCCGGAGCTGATTCGCCCTGCTATTCCAGGGAATACAGGTAGAATAGTTAGGTTATGCCCCGGATTTACCTCGACAATAACGCCACCACGCCTGTTCTGCCGGAAGTACTCGAAGCCATGGGCCCATACTTTGGCGAGCACTTTGGCAACGCCTCGTCGATCCATCACCATGGACAGGAGACTCGGGCTGCCGTCGAGCGGGCGCGGGATTCAGTAGCAGCCCTCTTGGGTTGCCGGGCATCTGAAATCGTCTTTACCAGCGGTGGAACCGAAGGCGACAACCTGGCAATTGCGGGATTGACCAGCGCGGGCGATCACATCATTACCTCCAGTATCGAGCATCATGCGGTGTTGAATTCCTGCAAGCATCTGGAGGAAAATGGTTGCGAAGTCACGTACGTGCAGGTGGATGGCCGCGGCCTCGTTGATCCCGACGATGTGCGGCGCACATTGCGGCCCCACACAAGGCTGATTTCGATCATGATGGCCAACAACGAAACCGGAGTGCTGCAGCCCGTCGAGGAGATCGGAAACATTGCCGCTGAGGCCGACGTTTATTTCCATACGGACGCGGTGCAGGCCGCGGGCAAGGTTCCGATTGATGTGAATCGAATCGGCTGTGATGCGCTGTCGATTTCCGGCCACAAGATGCACGCGCCGCAGGGCGTGGGTGCGCTTTACGTGCGCAAGGGAACCCAGCTTCAGCCGCTGTTTTATGGCGGACGCCATGAACGTTCGCGCCGGGCCGGAACCGAGAATGTTCCGGGAATCGTCGCTCTCGGCAAGGCTGCGGAGTCGGCTATGCAAGGCTTCGAGCGCGGCGATGATGAGAAAATGTCGGCGTTGCGAGACCGTCTGCAGCAGGGAATTCTTGGCCAGGTGGAAGAAGCCGGCGTGAACGGCGAGCGCGCGCCGCGTGTCCCGAATACATCGAACATTTATTTCGATCACATCGAGGGTGAGTCGATGGTGATCGCCCTTGACCTCAAGGGTCTGGCAGTTTCTACGGGAGCCGCGTGTTCGTCGGGCGCGATTGAGCCGTCCCACGTGCTGGTTGCAATGGGACTCCGCACTGATCGGGCGCGAGCCAGCATCCGGTTCAGCCTGGGCAAGCAGAACACTGCGGAAGAGATCGATATCGCGCTCGCGTTGGTGCCGGAGACGGTAGCGAGGTTGCGGGAGTTGAGCCCCGTTTAGCCTCTAACCGCAAGTAACTGATTTCATTGATGAAACTTTTGGTGGCTGGAAATTCGAGATCTTGCGATCTTTTCGGTATTAGCCTACATGAAGATCAATAGACTTAAGAAAACGAATAACAGACACCAAAACAAGGTTTTTCGTGATGCAGTAAGTAAGATTTCGCACGATCTTGGACGAGAGCTTACCGACACTGAGATAGACCGACTGCATCGCGAAGTTTCCAAAAGGGATTTGACTATCACGAAATAGCCCAAATTGGCGACGGTATGTTCAGATAGCGAAATGTATGTTTAGATAAGGCGATGAAGGTCGTTGGCGCTCAAATTCGACAGTACTTCCAGCCTGTGTTCGGTCTTCGCCCTCTGCGAGTGCGTGCCGGAGTGGGCAGCTTTCTGACATTCGAGTTCGGTCGCCGCAGCAGAAATTATGGCCATCTTTATGCTCAGTGGCGCCTGTGGATTTATCTATCCAATTGGATACTTTTTCACGGCGATCACCGATTGCTTGACTCCGACTCGGAGCGTAAGCGCATCGAGGTTATTGCCAACAGGCTTGAGGAGGAGGCCTTGCTGACCGATATTGATTTCGACGCTCGAAAGAAGAGGACTATATTTTCCTTCGGCGATTTCCGGTTGGTGGTTTCCCCCGCTGACTACCTCGAAAATATCTCTGACCGAGACGCGTACTGGATTTTTTTCATGCCTAATCACGAAGTCCTATCAGCTCGGCCCTCTGGTCTTCAGCTTGTGCAGGAGGATGCCTGTCCTCCCGCCAAGACAAGCAGAAAGCTGGAAGAGGGGTCTGGGTCCGGCAGGTTGATCAGATTGCAGGATTGATGTTTCGAACCAAAACCATCGCCGTAGCCATGTCGGGCGGAGTCGATTCCTCAACCGTGGCGGCCATGCTGCGCGCCGAGGGATACAGCGTCATCGGCCTAACCATGCAGCTCTGGAACCAGCGCCGCCTTGCAGGACACGAGGGCATGCCGGAGCAGGTAACCGGCCGCTGCTGCTCGCTCGACGATGTCTACGACGCCCGCCGCGTGGCCGAGCACATCGGCATTCCCTATTACGTGGTCAACCATGAAGAGCGTTTCGAGCGCGACGTAGTGCGCCCGTTCGTCGCCGAGTATCTCTCGGGACGCACGCCGATCCCGTGCAGCCTGTGCAACAATCACCTGAAGTTTGATCAGCTGCTAGTCGTTGCCCAGCAGATTGGCGCCGATTGCGTCGCCACCGGTCACTACGCTCGCGTGGAGTACGATGACTCTCGCGAACGCTGGCTGCTCAAGCGTCCCACCGACCGCAGCAAGGACCAGACTTATTTCCTGTTCGGCTTAACGCAAGAGCAACTCAGTCGCACGCTCTTTCCCCTCGGCGGAATGACCAAGCCGGAGGTGCGCGAACTGGCCCGCAAGCAGGGTTTGGCTCTCGCCGAGAAGCCCGATTCGCAGGAGATCTGCTTTGTCCCCGGCGGCGATTACAAGCGCTTCATCGACGCCTATCTCGCCGAGAGTGGCGAGGCTTTGCCCGACACTGCGGGAGAACTCGTGACCGCGAGCGGGGAAGTGATCGGCGAGCACGCCGGCATTCACAACTTCACCGTCGGCCAGCGCAAGGGTCTGGGCGTGGCAACGGGATCGCCGCTCTACGTAATCCAAATCAACGGAGCGGACAAGCAGGTCGTGGTCGGCAGCGATGAGCATCTCTATTCGCGAACGCTGCGCGCCCGCCGCGTCAATCTAATCTCTGTTGACGACCTGCGCGAGCCCATGCGCGTCTCCGTGAAGATTCGCCACCGCCACGAAGCCGCTCCTGCCATGCTCGAGAAGATTGCCGACGACGAAGTTCTCGTCACCTTCGATCAACCGCAGCGCGCCATCACTCCCGGCCAGGCCGCCGTGTTCTACGACGACGACATCATCGTTGGCGGCGCCTGGATAGCATAAGTTAGGATTGAAAGAGTTACGCGCGGCTGGGCCACACCTCGGATAAGCCAAGCGCCACCGCGATGCCCAGTGACACTTCCACAAAGCGATGCGAAGCCACGATCCACGCCGGACTTGTGTGGGCGATCAATAGAATGATGCTGAGCGTAATGGCAGCAAAGCGGTAGGCGCCCCGAAACCGGAGAAGAGCGCACAGCACTCCGCACAAGAAAATCGCGACCCCGTACACCAGCGCGCTGGAGGAGAAAAATGTGGCGATCAACGCTCCCAGCACAGCGCCCAACGCCGTTCCTGCAAAGCGCTGCCATGCCAGGGTTCTCGGATCGATGGTCGACTGAATAATCACGATGGCGGAAATCGGCGCCCAGTAAAACTCGGGAAGCTTCAGAAGCCGAGCCAACAGCATCGAGACTACCGCCGCCACCGTGGTTCGCGCTGCGTCCAGAAGCGTGTCGAGTGTCAGCTTGTAGGCGTTTGCCATGGTGAAAGCCGCTTGGGGTATCCCCGAGTGTCGCGGAACTAGTGTAGTGGGTTTTGAGGCCTGTGGCGCGATGGCCTCGGGGGCTTTCAGGTTATTCGACGTCGGTTCTTTTCGCAGAGAGATCTAGGAAACGCGTGCCGGACGCCTTCAGCTTCTGTTCCAACCGCGAGGTGCAGTCGCAATCGCCACACGCCCACGGCTCGCTGCCGTTCTCGTCGCGGCAGTTGCGCCGGTCGTTAGCATCCTGCACTTTCGTGAGATCGAAGTATTCTTCCCAGTAAGGCCGTTCTTCTTGCAGCGGCGTGGGGCAGTAACAGACTTCCACCCAACGCACGGTCTGGTCGGAGCAGAGCCGCGCTTCATTCATATTGCGCAGGTATTCGCCTTCGGCGACCGATCCCTGGCCGAGGTTCTCATTCTCAATGGCTTGAAGCAGATCGTCTTCGCGACCGGGCTTAACGCGGGCTCGAACCAGATAACGCATGGGAGGGGATGGTTGATTGATGATGGTTGATCGAACGGCAGGACTGGGGGCAGCGATTCGGCTTCTAATCAATAATCAACAATCAGAAATCAACAATTAAGATTTCAAATGAACATCTCATCTTGCGGTACGGGACGCCGTGCCTCGCGGCTGCCGCCGTTTCTTCGGCCGCGCCCACCGAGGAGAAACTCAATGCCGGCCGTAACGCCCTGGATCAACCCGGAGAATTGCCGCACCGGTGAAATCACGGTCTGGTGCACCATGTCAGAAGTCTCTTCCACCTGGTCGAGCGTGCGGCTGAGCAATTCGTCGGCGCGGATGACTTGCAGGCGCGCGCGATCCACCGCGTCAGTGACCGTCGCATCCATGCGTTCCACTTGCGCGCGCACCGAGTGCGTCGTCTCTGTCAGATTGTCGGCAATCACGGTGAGTTTGGGGCGAAGTTCCGTCAGCATGGCCTGCGCTGTCTCCAGCATAGGCAGAGCCTTGGTTCTAACTTCCACGGCCAGCGCCTCCATGCGGGCGCTGCTCTTGCGCATGGCGAGGTACAAAGCCGCGAGAATGCCTGCCTGCAGAAGCACCGCCGCGGCCGTCACAGCGATGAACACCATGGTAAGGTTTTCCATAGAGCGTACTCCCCGAGCCAAACTGCGGCTCCAAGAGGACTACAGGTTCTTGGGTGCCCCGGTCTCCGTCGTAGCCTCTTGATAAGCCTGTCTGCCAGCCTCGTAAGCGGCGCGGAACTGATCCTTCTGCTGATTCACGACTTCACGTCCGCGATCCACCCATTCCGAAGCCTGGCCGCGGGCTTCGCGCGCCCGCGTGCGTACGTAATCGCGTCCTTCTTCGGCTCGAGCCCGCAGAACGTCCCGCGTCTCACTCCCCGACCGTGGCGCGTACAGAACTCCCACCAAGGCGCCCAGGCCGACTCCGGCCAGGAACCACCCGAAACTGTTGCTGTTGTTGTTCTCCGACATGACAGGTACCTCCCGGCTATAAGTGCCGATAATCGGATGTTAGCACCCGGATGAGGGAAATACAATTACAGCAAAATCCCTACGCAGGCGGGAGTGACACCGCGGAAGCTTACTTTTGAGTCGGCGGATTTGCCGGGGTTGGCGCCGGCGTCGCCGGCTGCGTCTTGGCAGGCGCTGATTTCACACCCTGCAACACGGAACTGGAACTGGCCGAGCCGTGTTTGATGGCGTTAATGGAGAGCGTCACCGACGTGAGCATGAACAGAACCGCAGAAATCGTCGTCGCTCGGGAAAGCGTGGTAGCTGCACCGCGCGGGCCAAACGCGGCCTGACTGCCCTGTCCGCCGAAGGCCGCCGAAATGTCCCCGGCCTTGCCGCTTTGCAGCAATACAACGACAATCAGAAACAGGCAAACGATCACATGAACGACAGTGACAAGGATAATGAGCATAGAATCTCGAAGTCCTAAATTGTTCAGAATGAGTGCAATGGTGCGGAAGGCGGGATTTGAACCCGCACGCCTTTCGGCGCCACCCCCTCAAGATGGTGTGTCTGCCAGTTCCACCACTTCCGCACGGATGTGAAACAACACCACAGGGGCGACTTCGATTATAGCAGAACGAATTTGCGCGGCATTGTGCAGCGGCCAGCGCGTGATGTGAGAAATGCTCATGCAGAGATAGCCGCCTCGGCGGTCCCACACGCGCGGCGAGGCGGCTCCTTCACAGAGGCTGCCAAACTGAGACACTACCAGCGGCGCCGCATGGGACGTGCGGGCAGACATTGTTAGTCGCCCGAAGGCAGCAGCATCTCCTCAGGGCCATGCTCAATCTGCACGGGCAGGTGCGGGCATTCGCCCAGAATAGGCTGACAGGCGGCATCGGGACCGTGCTCAGGATGGAGCAAGGGTTTGATTCCGCCGAACTGCTCCGCTTCCGTGGATCCTGCCAGCGCCATAGTCGACGCCAGTCCGCCGGTGATCACCTGCTGCACCTGGTCGAAGTACCCGGTGCCCACGAAGCGCTGATGCTTCACCGCCTCGTATCCATACTGCGTCTCCCGGCTAAATTCCTTTTCCTGCAGACGGGAATAGGCAGTCATGCCCGCGAGTTTGTATCCGCGCGCCAGTTCAAACATGCTCAGGTTCAACGCATGGAAACCGGCGAGAGTCACGAACTGGTACTTGTATCCCATGCGGGCCAGCTCCGGCTGGAAGCGCGCAATCGTTGCCTCATCGAGCTTCTTGCGCCAGTTGAAGCTGGGCGAGCAGTTGTAGGCCAGCAATTTTCCTGGAAACTTCTCGTGAATCGCGTCGGCGAATTGCCGCGCTTCTTCGAGATCGGGATGCGAAGTCTCGCACCAGATCAGATCCGCATAAGGCGCATAGGCCAGGCCACGCGCG
Source organism: uncultured Acidobacteriaceae bacterium (assembly GCA_963850165.1). GTDB lineage: Bacteria > Acidobacteriota > Terriglobia > Terriglobales > Acidobacteriaceae > Sulfotelmatobacter. Next base: position 17,542 of record CAWKKK010000031.1, read on the forward strand.
ATGGCTGACTCGATTCCGCCCCGAATGCGGAAGAAGCCTTCCGACGTCCGTTCGCCGGTGCAGAAGGCGCGGTCGCGAGCATCGATGTCACTGGTCAGCAGATTCGCGCTGTCGGCGTCAGTGCGGGCCATAATCAGCGAAGGTACGCCCATCACGTCGGCCGCCAATCGAGCCGCTACCAGTTTTTGAATGGCTTCAGTTGTCGAAACCAAAACCTTCCCGCCCAAGTGTCCGCACTTCTTCGCCGACGAAAGCTGATCTTCAAAGTGCACACAGGCCGCGCCCGCCTCGATCATTCCCTTCATCAGTTCAAACGCATTCAGCGTGCCGCCGAACCCGGCTTCCGCGTCGGCGACCAGCGGCGCAAACCAGGTTTGCCCGGGAGCCACCTTCCCGTCCGCGTGATGCACCTGATCGGCCCGCTGCAACGCGCTGTTGATGCGGCGGCAAAGGTTCGGAACGCTATCCGCCGGATACAGGCTCTGGTCGGGATACATCTGCCCCGCATTGTTGGCGTCCGCCGCCACCTGCCATCCACTTACATAGATCGCCTTCAGGCCTGCCTGCACCTGTTGCACCGCCTGGTTGCCGGTCATCGCGCCCAGCGAGTTGACGTAAGGCTCAGTCTGCAGGAGTTCCCACAGCCGTTCCGCTCCCAGGCGAGCCAGCGTGTGCTCAATCTGAATGGAGCCCTGCAGCCGCAACACGTCTTCTGCTGTGTAAGGGCGCTCGATGCCCTTCCATCGCGGATTGTTCGCCCACTCATAGGTCAGGCAGTCCTGCGCGAGCGCGTACTGTGCCGTCTTCTCTCTCTCGCTCATTTGTTCTCTCATCAATGGGGAGTGGGTCGCGTTCCGGTTTCCGTTTTCCTTGGCGGGCATTGGCGTTTTCTCCAGAGGCTCAATTATGTGTTCAATATAGTGAACATCAATTCACCATACTGGCGCAGCGTATGTCAGGGCCCCAGCCGAGGTCAAGCCAGTTGTTCAATATAGTGAACATACATTCATTTAATTGGCCATCTACGGTGTTTTTGCGGTATTCTTTGGAGGTATGCCGCCTTCGCCCGATTCTCCATCCGCCGCTGTGGAACGCGCTCTGGCCATGCTGGAAGCCGTGGCCCAGGAGTCCGGTGGCCTGAGCAATGCCGAGATCAGCCGTAAACTCAACGTTCCAAAGAGTTCCGCCAGCTACATCCTGCGCACCCTCGAGACTCAGGGCTATCTGACTCGTGACGCCGAGTCGGGAAAATACCGCGTAGGTCTGAAGATCCTCAGCCTGAGCCGGGGAGCGCTCGGCGGCCTCGACGTTCGCGGAGTGGCCCTGCCCATCATGCGCCACCTCACGCACCAGACCGGCCTCACCTGCCACTTAGCCGTTTTGGATGGACCGGAAGCCGTCTACATCGAGAAAGTTGAACCCGAAGGTTTTATCCGCATGGACACTTGGGTTGGACGCCGCATGCGCGTGCACGCCACCAGCGTTGGCAAGGCGATTGTCGCCCACATTCCCCAAGAGCAACTGGAACAGATTCTACGCAAGAGCGGTATGGAAAAACGCACGCCGAAAACCATCACCACGCTCCCGCGTCTGCTCAAGGAACTGGAAAAGGTACGCGCGCAAGGCTACGCCGTCGATGATGAGGAGAACAACCTGGGCGCGCGCTGCGTTGGCGCGCCGATTTTTGATGAGCGCGGCTCCATCGAAGCCGCCTTGGGCTTGAGCGGCACCACCCAGCAAGTCAGTCTGCACACCATGCCGCGCATTCTGGAAACGCTCAAGGACGCAGCCCGGCACATCTCCATGGGCATGGGATACCGTGCCCCACACCGACGGGTCGGCACCTAGCCCGTCTGAAGAGCTGCTCATGTAGGGACAGCCGCCTCGGCTGTCCCGCCGAGCGAAGTGAGGCGGCTTCTTTCCGAACTTGCCAAACCGTAACACTACCGCAGTCTCTACGCCGATTCTCTATATTCCATCGCCGCTGCTACGCCAGCACGAGTCGGCGCCCGCCCCAACGGCACCAGTACGATGCCCTGGCTCCGTTCATGCACCAGCGTCCAGGTTTCCGCGCACTGGTCGCAGAGCCAGTAGCGCTCCACCCGCCGGGGCTGTAGCCGCGCCTGAGGAGAAGCTGGGGTTCTCGGTTCTCCCAGCTTGGCTGCGCCTTCCGTCTCTACCAGGAACAGCCTGCCTTGGCGTAGTCGGAGAAACGGCCTCGAACATTGCGGATTCGCACAGTGGCTGAGCATCCTGCCCTCCACTGGACTGCTCTTTCCCGTCTCAGTCTTCTAACAGCCCAGACTTAATCTTGAGACTCACCAGAGCGGCCAGATTTTAAAGTCTGTGCATGTGAGATTCCAGATCCTGTGGAAACTTCTGCGGCTCAATTCCTTGAATTCGACGCCAGCGCCCGGCCAAAACGTCGTTCCACCGTGCCGAATGCTCGGCACCGTGCCGAACGGTCGTCTTCTGTGCTTAGTGCACCATCGCCCCCATCACCGCCACCACCACTCCTACCACGGTCAGCACAATCCCCAAATGCCAGAAGATTCGCCGCCCTGAAAGTAGTGTGATCGAAGTAACCACCAATCCGACCTCCAAGAACACCTCCGCCAGGTCGTACCTGTCGGCGCGGTGTGTTTCCACCGCAACTTCTCCAACTAACTTGTCCGCCTCGTCTTTGATCTCTCCTTTTTCATGCTTGTAACGCTCCGCCTCTTGAGCAGCCTTTTCGCGAAACTTCCCCATCCCGTCGGCGTCCTTGCTGGCCACTACCGCAGTTAGGTCAGAGAATAACTCGTCCTCGTGCTGTCGAATATTCTTGGCCTGATAGAAAGCCCACTGGTCGGAAGCCCTAGCCTGCAGCACTACTTCCTCTGTGTGCGCCCGATGCCCCAGCAGCGACACCACCGCCACGCATACTGCCACTATCGCCATGGTCAGCGACACGGCCGCGAGGGAATGGTCCTCTCTGGCTTTCTCCGCCCGTTCCCGCAGCTCCTGAACCTCATCAGCACTCATGCATCCTCCAAAGCAGTGGCCAGTGGCTAGTGGTCAGTGGCCAGTTTTTTTGTCTCGGCATTCGAGTTTCTCAGCAAGCTCGAGTTGCCAAGCGCCACCTCCTCAAAATGCCCGGTGGCAGTTCTCGATACTACGGATTCAGGCCCGCCTGAGCAAGCAGCAATTCGACTTTCAATAGGAAAAAGAATGCCGGAACCGGAAACTGACCACTGACCACTAGCCACTGGCCACTGCCTTATTCCCCCATCACTTTCACGATCACCCGCTTGTCACGTTGCCCATCGAATTCAGCATAGAAGATTCGCTGCCAGGTCCCCAGGTCAAGCTTGCCGGCGATGATCGGCACGATCACCTCATGATGAATCAGCAGCGCCTTCAGGTGCGAATCGCCATTGTCCTCCCCAGTCTCGTGATGCTTGTAGTTCTTGCGGAACGGAGCCAGATGTTCCAGCCACTGATCGATATCTTCGATCAGGCCACTCTCGTTGTCGTTCACGTACACGCCCGCCGTGATGTGCATGGCGGAAACCAGCACCATGCCATCTTTGACTCCGCTTTTGCGCACGGTTTCTTCCACCTGAGGCGTGATGTGCACATATGCCCGGTGCGTTTTGGTATGGAACTTTAAATATTCCGTAAGAATTTTCATCGCACACTCCTGTGTGCCGGAGATTTTACCCCAGGTCGGCCTGAACGCTCGCCCGGCCACACGAGGAGGTAGCGGTTGCAGGTTGATTGTCATCACGAGCAAGCGGTCTTTTGCGCAGCAGGGGATCTCGGCGGGACGGACCTCCATCGACCCGAAGTAACCAGCCACACCCACTAGAGAAGAAGCAGCCTCCTACCGAAGTTGACTGTAGGGCGTGTGCGCCAGTTTCAAGGCCGGGGCTCGCGCACAGGATGATATGGGGAGGCTCCATGCGTGTCGCCAGAGCGAATTGGGTCACACGTTCGCTGTGCCATCTGAAGCTGTCAGCGAGCCGATGCATCCCCGCCAGTTCATGTTTAATGATCTTTCTCTTATTTGCCCTACCCGCAGCCGCCCAGCAAAAGGATCTGACCCAGTTGAGTATCGAGGACCTGATGAACACCCAGGTCACCTCCGTCTCCAAGAAGGAGCAGACACTTTCGCGGACGGCGTCGGCGATTTTTGTGATTACGGCGGACGCCATCCGGCGCTCCGGCGCGACCAACATTCCTGATCTCCTGCGCATGGTTCCAGGGGTAGACGTGGCGCAGATCGGCGCCAACACATGGGCGGTGAGCATTCGCGGTTTGAATGGACGCTTCAGCAATGAACTCCTGGTACTGGTCGACGGACGAAATGTCTACACTCCGACTTTTGGCGGAGTCTTCTGGGATGTACTGGACCTCCCGCTCGAGGACATTGCTCGCATCGAAGTGATCCGCGGCCCGGGAGGAACCATCTGGGGAGCCAACGCGGTGAACGGCGTGATCAACATTATTACCAGGAAGGCCGCAGAGACCCGGGGCGGCATGGTGGTCGCGGGCGGCGGCAATCTGGATCAGGTATTCGGCACCGTGCAATACGGAGGCGGTCTGGGCAAGAGTATGGACTACCGCCTCTACACCAAATACTTCAACCAGGATCACATGGTGGGACTCACGGGCCAGGATGGAGCCGACGGTTGGCACATCCTGCGAGGTGGTTTTCGAACCGACTGCAATTTCTCCGCTAGAGACAAACTGATGGTTCAAGGCGACGTTTACACGGGAGAAGAAGGCAGTCCCGGCTCGTTTCTTCTCTCCGTTACATCGCCAGGTCCTCAGGATGTTAATTTCGCGGTTCCCTTGTCCGGCGGTTTTCTTCAGTCGGTATGGGACCACGCTTTTTCCGCGCGCTCCGATACAACTCTAAGAATTTCCCTCGATCGCTACGAGCGCGATGATGTACTCATGGAGCAGCGACGGACTCTCGATGTCGAATTCCAGCACCACATCGCCTGGGGCTCACGGCAGGACATCGTGTGGGGAGCAGGCTACCGCAATACCGACTCGCACACCCACGGCGACCTGGGGTTCTCGTTGAATCCCGCAAACGTCAACATGCAGCTCTTCAGTTTATTTGTTCAGGACGAGATCGCCTTGCTCCCAGACAAACTTTACTTAACCGCCGGCACAAGGCTCGACCACAACTACTACACCGGGTTCAACATTTTGCCGGGTGCACGGGTGTCATGGACGCCCAACGCGCGTCAAATGTTGTGGGCGGCGATCTCCAAGGCCAGCCGCACGCCCTCGGAAACTGACACCGGCAGCCGCTTAAACTTCGCCGGCTTCCCCGGCCCCGGTGGCACTCCAATTCTGGCCGCCCTGGCGGGCAATCCTTACTTCGACGACGAAGCGTTGGCTGCGTACGAATCGGGCTGGCGAACCGCGGTTCTCAAAGATCTCTCGATTGACTTCGCGGCTTATTACGATGACTATCACTCACAGGAAACGACTGAACCAGCCGCGCCTTTCTTCGAAACCGCACCCGCTCCTCCTCATCTGGTTTTGCCAGTAACCTACGAGAACCTGATGCACGGGGAAGCGTATGGTTTTGAAATGGCGGTCAACTGGAAGGCAACCGACCGCTGGAGCTTAAGCCCCGGTTACGCCTTCGAACAAATTCACATGCACCTGGATCCGACCAGCCGGGACACGACTTCCGTGCTTGAAGCGGAAGGAAGCAGTCCGGTCCACAGTGCCCAGCTCAGGTCGCACCTCGACCTGGCCCATGGAGTCGAGTGGGATGCTTCCGCCTATTTTGTGGATCGCCTCAGGAGTGGACAGATTCCGTCTTACACGAGGCTCGATACAGGACTGACGTGGCGCTTAACCGAGGGTCTTGGAATGAGCCTGGTTGGGCAAAACCTGGCGAAGGACCGCCATCTGGAATTCGTCGATGATACTGGGAGCGTGAGATCCACCCTGATCAAGCGCAGTGCATACGCCAAGTTCACCTGGCAGTTCTGAAGGGCAGGAAGAACAAATTGCAGCGAGCGAATACAGCGCAGCAGACTTTCGTGGAAGGCGCAGGACGGGGGACAGTTCTGGATCAAACTCACGGCCAGGTTTTGAAGCTCAGAATGCACTCCGGAGCAAAAAACGAATCGTTGTTTTGGCGGCCTTGGCTCCGGGCCGTTCTGGGGATTGCTCTTGCTCTTCTGGCGCTCTCACTTCTGGCGCTGGGGCAGCAGCAGAATGCCACCGAAGACCAAGTCAAAGCGGCATATCTTTTTAATTTTGCAAAACTGGCGGAATGACCCAGTCACACCTTGCCGGACGGTCCCTCACCCCTGGTGATCGGAGTTAGCGGCGGGGATGATGATTTTCTTGATGTCGTGAAGGCCGTTGTCGCCGAAAAAATCGTCGGCACCCATCCGCTGGTGGTCAAACCTGTGAGCTCTGAAGAGGACATGAAATCATGCCATGTCGTTTTCTTCCGGGCGTCCGAGAGGAAGCATACCCGAGCCGCCATAGAGGGCCTGGCGCAGGCGGGCGTGCTCTTCGTGGGTGAGGACGAGTCCTTTTTGCGGCAAGGCGGCATGATCAATCTGATCCGGGAACATGGAAGCGTTCGTTTTGAAGTCAACGCTGAAGCCATTGACCGCTCCGGGATACATTTCAGCTCGAAAATTCTGGTGCTGGCTAAGGCTGGCTATGGACCCTCCCACACAGCGGCATCAACCTCGCCGGTTGAAGGGACGCGCCAAATCGAGCGCAGCATTCCACCGGAGTACCCCGCCATCGCGGAACGGATGAAATTGACCGGAACCGTGCAGGTCGAGGCAATGGTGAAGCCGGACGGAACGGTGAAGGAGGTGAAGATTCTCGGCGGCCACCCCCTGCTTGCAGCTGCCGTGGCAAGCGCCGTCCTGCAGTGGAAGTACCAGCCCTTGCCCAGGGAAACGCTGGAGGTAGTAAAGTTCAGCTTCTCCCCGCGATGAACCCTGGTCGGAAGAAACATCTAGCCTCCAGCAGCAGTTTCGTCTGGTGTGCATTGGTGCCGTGCAAATTGAAGCTTAAGGTTTTCCGCAGCTCCGCCCACGCGTTTCAACACTTCGAGAGGAACCCTGAATTCGCGGTCGCACACCGTGCAGACCGCAATCGCCGGAGTAGTTCCAAGCCACTGCAGCACGCGCAGATTGCGTTTAGGCATGACCTGCTCTATGCGGCTTATCGCATCGTCTCTTCAATCTCAGAGATCCAGTCGGGCCGCTTCAACACTTCCCGCGGCTTGGGACCGTCCGCTGCGCCCACAATCCCGTCGTGCTCCATCAGATCGATCAGGTGCGCCGCGCGCCCGTAACCAATGCGCAGCCGCCGCTGCAGCAGGGAAGTGGACGCTTTCCCAAACTCGACCACCAGCCGCACCGCATCCTGATACAGAGGATCGTCTTCGCCCGCATCGTCTGCTCCATCGCCGCTGCTGCCGCTGCTCCCAACCTCGCGTTCGTCCTTCGGAGCTTCAAGGAATTGTTGCTGGTATTCCGCCGACCCCTGCGCCTTCCAGAATTCCACCACCGCCGCAATCTCTTTCTCCGTAACCAGCGGCGCATGCAGGCGATGTACTCTCGCCGATCCCGAAGGCAGATAGAGCATGTCGCCCCGGCCCAGCAAGGCCTCCGCTCCGTTGGCGTCAAGAATGGTTCGCGAATCCACTTTGGTCGCCACGCGAAAGGAAATGCGCGCCGGAAAGTTCGCCTTGATCAATCCCGTAATCACGTCCACCGACGGACGCTGCGTCGCCAGCACCAGGTGAATGCCCACCGCGCGCGCCATCTGCGCCAGCCGCGTAATCGACTCTTCCACGTTCGAGGAATCCAGCATCATCAGGTCGGCCAATTCGTCGATGATGATCACGATGTAGGGAATCGGCTTGTCGTCGGAATCTTCCTCAAACAAGCTCGGCGTGCCGCCGTTTTCGAACAGCCGGTTGTATTGGTCGATATTGCGTACGCCCTTCGCAGCCAGCAGCTTCAACCGCCGTTCCATTTCGCGCACGGCGTTACGCAGCGCATTCGCCGCCAGCTTCGGTTCGGTGATGATCGGCGTATACAAGTGCGGCACGCCTTCGTAGTTTCCCAGCTCCAGCCGCTTCGGATCCACCAGAATCAGCCGCACCTGCTCCGGCGTTGCCTTGTACAGAATCGACATGATGAAGGCATTGATGGCCACGCTCTTGCCTGACCCCGTGGACCCGGCAATCAGCAGGTGAGGCATGCCATTCAGGTCCGCAGTCACGATGCGCCCGTTGATGTCCTTGCCCATCGCCAGCGTCAGCTTCGATTTCGAGCCCATAAATTCCTGCGACTCGATGTTCTCCCGCAACCAGATGATCTCGCGCTCGCGGTTCGGTACCTGAATGCCCACCGTCGATTTCCCAGCCATGCGCTCAATCAAAATACTCTCAGCCTTCAGCGCTAAACAGAGATCGTCGGTGAGGTTGGTGATGCGGCTGTACTTGATTCCGGCGTCGGGCTTGAACTCGAATGTCGTGACCACCGGCCCGGGATTGATTTGTGTGATCTGTCCGTGGACATCAAACTCCGCATACTTTTCCGTGAGCACTTGGGCCAGCAGCTTCAGTTCGTCGGCATCGACAACCTGCTGCTCATCAGGACGCTGCAGCAAACTGCTCGACGGCAACTTGTAGCCGCCAGCGATGCGAGGCATCGTCGTCTTCGGCTTGTGATCGCGGTCGGCACGCTGAGTTACTTCCGGGTCAAGTCCGTCTCCGGCTTCAACCAATGACTCAGGCAGAATCCCGCCCGTCGCCGCAGTACCTCGAGCTTCTTCTGCGACCTCAGGCTCCAGCGTGCGCTCGATCCCGGTGCGACGGGGTTCCGCCGAAGGTCTCGCCGGCTCGTCCCGTTCGACCAGCTGCCGCGAAGGGATCAACTGCGTTTTTACCACCGGCTTCGATATCCGCCGCTTCTCCAGTTCCTTCTGTTGCTGCCTCTTGACCCGCTCCTCCCGCCAATCCTGGTAGCGGTTCCACAGCGCGGTCACGAACGCGAACCGAGTCGGTGCCCACAATTGAATTGCCGAAAACGAAAATGCTGTCGAGAGATACAACGCGACCGCCAGCACGCTGGCGCAAACAATGTAAGCGCCCGCCACGTTCAAGTAGTGGATAAGGAAATCGCCCACAACCCGTCCCAGCAGGCCTTCGATCGGCATCGCGTTCAACCAGCGCGAATGGCCCGGCAGCAACGCCAGCAGCGCGGGGATGAAAACCACCAGCCAGATTCCTCCCAGGCTCTTCGCCACTGGAGATTGAATCTTCCGCGAAGCAAACCAGCGGATTCCAAGCAACCCAGGAAAGACCGGCAGCAGAAACGCGCCGATGCCGAAGAACTGCAGCGTAAGGTCTGCGATAAGCGCCCCGACCACGCCGATCCAGTTGCGGGCAGCGTGGGTCCCGGTCAGCACTGAGGCGCTATTCAGCGAAGGATCAAGCGGCGAATACGAAGCCAGCGCGAGGAAGAGGAGGAGCGCAGAGACGCACAACAGGAACCCGATCAGCTCATTCAGCCGCCGGTTGCCTGTAGGCACAAAAATGCTTGCCAGAAAACGCATGAGGGCCGTTTCCCACCGGACAAAAATGCCCCGTGGCGCAAATCGGCCAGAGCGAAGTCATTATTACAAGAACCGGCAGAGTGGGCAATGAAGGAATTGAGCGCGGGGTATTGAGTTGGCTTCCCACCGAAATCGCCGGGCAAAGTACGCCCTTGACGGCGTGTACCAAAAGAGGTACATTCAGACGTGAATCCAGGCCTGAAGAGACTCCCAGCCCGGTTTTATCGCGTCAACAGCGGACGGGAACCGGTTCGAGAATGGCTCAAGAGCCTGGATGCTGAAGACCGCAGAGTCATCGGCGAGGACATCAAGGATGTTGAATTTTCCTGGCCCATTGGGATGCCGCTGGTGCGTTCGCTCGGCCGGGACTGTGGGAAGTGCGGAGCAGCTTACCGCATGGCCGCATCGCTCGCGTGCTCTTCTGCGTTGAAGAAGACTGCATGGTGCTGCTGCATGGGTTCATGAAGAAAACGCAGAAGACACCCATACAGGAGATTGATCTGGCGATCAGGCGCAAGAAAGGAACAACGTGAAGAAAAAGAACATCGGCTCAACTTTCGATAGCTGGCTTCGTGAGGAAGGCCTCTATGAGAAGGTCAGCGCGACTGCGATCAAACGGGTCGTCGCACGTCAGGTTGAGGCCGCCATGCAACAGAAAGGCCTGACCAAGGTCGAAATGGCGCGGCGGATGCGCACCAGCCGTTCCGCGCTCGACCGGCTTCTCGATCCCGACAATGATGCGATTACGCTGACTACGCTTCAAAAGGCTGCAGCCGTCGTCGGACGTCAAGTTCGACTGGAACTCGTATGACGTTCATTGAGTCGCGGGACTGAAGCACTGGTTTACCCTGTGCGACCCTGTGCCCACCGTGTTAAAGGATTTTGGGAACCTAGGTCAGGCCATAGCAAAAAGTCTGGGGTCCAGCAAGAGATTTCCACAGCCCAACCCTGTGACATCTAACCTTGCGCCGCACCAAAAACTCATTCCATAATTGCCCAAGCAAAGGCAGTAAGTTCACCGAAAGCAAAAAGGACGCTCCGGGTTAAAAATCGGCCTGCAACTCCATTGTTCTCTAGATTTTGACCTCTAAGTCCTTTGCCCGCCGGATTTTACGGGGAAAAACACCGTAAGGGCATAAATATCTTTGACTAATCAAACTGATTCAGTCAGAATATGAATGCCGGAAAGCAAACGGTAAAATCCGGTGCTGTACCCATCCGTTCATCGGACCGACGTAATCTACGTGATCCATTATAGGAAATTACTCGTACCTGTGTCGAGGCTTTCTATGACCAATTCTAGCAGTTCTTTGAGATTCCAAGCGTGATCCGCGATGCGTCTTGCGATATGATGTGCCCATGAAGTCAAAACCGCTGACACCGTTTGAGAACTTCACCCGCGCAATGGATGGTCTGATGCGCGTGCCGCACTCTGAGATTAAAAAAGCTTTGGACAGAGAGAAGCGCGAGAAAGCAAGAAAAAAGCGGGCTAGGAAACAGCCCGCTCCTTCCGGCCACGCTTCAAACGGCGGGAATTAAAAAGGGTCTTGCGTTTGCGTGGCCCCCTCCGCAGTCTTTCCAGTCAACTCCGCATAGGTCAATCGCTTGTTGGCGATCTGCGTTAGCGCGAGACTGAATCGGTCTGCGTCGGTCAGTGGTTCCTCCTTCGTGCCGCGATTGTTGTACCGGAAAATCTGCTCGTCAATGTAGCGATCCAAGTGGTAAGGCTCGACTGCAACGTAAGTGCCGCGCAACGTCCGCTTGAGCAGGCTCCAGAAGTTTTCGATTCCCTGAGTGTGAACCTGCCCTTGACGTAGGTCTGCGAGTGATTCACAACATCATGCACGAAACGCCATTGCATTCCCTGTTCGTATGCGACCGCCTCATCGGTATAGACGGTAGTCCCATACTTTACGTTCTTGAGAATTTCGTTTTGTAGAGTCTCGCGCTTCACATCGGGAACCACCTTCGCCCTGACTTCGCGCAAGTTGCGATCTAGCATTCCCTGAACAATCGTTTTGCCAGATGCGCCGCCGCGTGCTTCGTAGCGGACTCGTTTATCCGCGTGCATGTTTTTCTTCTGCCCCCCGATGAAAGTCTCATCCACTTCCACGGCAGTTCCGCCCTTGCCGCCGTCTCCCATCTTCGGACGCGCTGCGCTGCCGAATCCTTTGCGCTGTAGCGACATTCCGAGCCGGATGCGGTGCAGCATAAACCATGCGGTTTTCTGCGTTACTCCCAGAGCGCGATGCAGTTCCCAAGAACTGATACCGTTCTTATCGTTCACGATGGCCCAGATCGCCGGGAGCCATTTTTCGAGCGGGATGGCCGAATCTTCCATGACCGTGCCAACCTTGACGGAGAACTGCCTGTGGTGGTGGACGGCTTTGCATTGCCATCGTCCCTGAGTCTCTAGAAACTTCGCATCGGTGCGCTGGCATACGGGGCACACGGGCAACCCATCCGCCCAGCGGCGAAGCGCGAGATAGTCAATGCAGCGGTTGCGATCCGCAAAGTACAAAATTGCCTCTTGAAAAGTCTTGGGTTCTTGCATAATGTAGTAATGGTAGCAGACTAATCATGATTAGTCAAGAATATTAATACCACCGTAAGATGATGATTCCAGAGATTGAGGGGGGATGGGGGTACCCCGTACGAAGAAGGTAAACAATTACCAAACGATAAACTCATCTATGACTCGGGCAACGAGCCGCGGCACAAGTTCTTTGACAAAATTAAAGCTGAATCAGGTCGGCGCGGAGCCTATCCTCCCAACCTCGCCGCAAACACCAGCACCAGCGTCCCCACGATGAGCCGGTAAATCGCAAATGGCACGAACCCATGCTTGCGGACGTAGCCCATGAACCACGCCACGGATGCGTAGGCAACGATGTAGGAAACTACGAAGCCAATGGCCAGCACGATCCATCCATGGGCATCGATCTGCGAAACCCCAATCGGATTCTCGCCCTTGCCCATCACCGACTTGAACAGCGTGTATCCCGTAGCTGCAACCATGGTCGGGATCGACACGAAGAATGAGAACTCGAGGGCTGATGCTCGCGACATCCCGGCAAGTTGACCGCCCGCGATGGTTGACATGGAGCGCGACGTTCCCGGAAACACTCCCGAAAAGATCTGGCAGAAGCCAATCCATACGGCTTGTCCTAGGCTCATGTTTTCCATCTTCCATGTATGGATGCGGCCTCCCCCCGCCGACGGTCCCGCAGCCTCCGACTTGGCGTTCATTGCATCCACAATCCACATAATGACACCACCGATCAGCAACGACCAACCAATGATGTGCAAGTTCTCCAGGTGCTTGCCGATGACCTTGGTCAGCAGAAATGAAGGAATGGCCGTAACCACAAACGCGACGGTGACTAATCCCAGAGGATGCGTGAGCGGCGTCCGGTCACCCCGTTCGCCGCGCGGAAAGGTGGAAAGAAACGTCGCAATACGGCTGCGGAAATACACCGGCAGGCAGAGGATCGCGCCCAGTTGAATGACAATGGAGTACATCTTCCAGTAGCCGTCCGAGAGGCTGATGTGCAACAAGGCCTCGGAAAGCCTGAGGTGCGCGGTCGAACTGACCGGCAAAAATTCCGTGAGACCTTCCACAATTCCCAAGACCACAGACAGCAGGTAGTCGTTCAATCGGCCTCCAGGAGTAAGGGAACAGTATCTCAGAAAAACATAGCGGCGAGTTTATCGGGGAAGTATTGCTTAGTCAGTCGCGTTCCCATACGTTGGAATGCCTTGTTGCACGTAAAAGATCAGCCGCTGTGCGCGTAGCGCCCAATCGCTTTGTCCGTACTGGCTCACGATCTTCTGCGCCAGCGCCAGAGCGCGGTCTTTGGATTCCGCGGATTTTTTCTGGTTGGGTTCCGTCCGGTAAATTTCAATCAGCGCCGAGCGGCGCCAGGCCGCGTCATACAAGGCTTCCGGAGCGGCCGGAGATTGCGGATGCTCCTTGGCATAGTTCTCGTAGAGGTCGGCTTCTTTGTCGGGACACTTCGACAGGCCCTCCCACTCGCCGCAGAGCTTGTTTTCGATCATGCGAAAAGCGGCCAGGTCGGCCCACTTCGTGCCGGGATATTTCTTGATCACCAGCTTCATCCACTCTTCCTGCATTTGCCCGCGCATATAGGACTGGCGTTCGCGCGCGGAAGGTCGCGTCATCACGTCAGACTTCTCGACTTGCCAGCGAATATCGGCCGCGCGATACAGCGCCTCCGCAGCCAGCGGCGAGGTGGGCATCAGATCATACACGCGATAGTAGAGCCGCATCGCATCCTGCGCCGCATCGCGACGCCCGCGCCGGTGGCTCGCCTCTTCTTCGGAATCCGCCGCTTCGCCGAAGATGATCCGGTCGCCGTCTTGAGTTGTGGCGCTGACGAATGCCTTGGCGGTAACCCAGCCTGTAACGGCCTTGCCTTCCTCTTCTTCTTCGGTTGCGCCTTCGTCGTGACTCGGCGGTCGAAGAATCGCTTCCACATGAACCCAATCATGGCTGCTATCGAGGACGACCAGTTCGCGCCCGCGACCCGCCTCTCCCAGCTTCGCCGCTTCCGCGTTCGGCGCAACGCGTATGGTTTCTTCATGCACCAGCGTTCCGCGCTGGGCCTGCGCTGTGGCCAACGGGGCGGAAAGCGCAAGGGTGAGCGTGGCCGTCGTTATCGCGGCAATCGTTAAGGTCGAAATCCGTACGGATCGTAGTTTCATGACATTCCGAGTTCCCGGCGTGCGGTCAGGCAGATCATTGAGTAAGAAGGAGCTTGGGCATAACGCGGTTGCACCGTGAACTCTTATTTCGCGCGAGCGCCACTGAATATTCAACGCGTACAGGTTAGTGCTCGTGTTTCGCGCCGGTCAAGCGGAATAAGCCCTGGCGATGGCAAGTTCGACTACCGTAGCCGATTCGCACGCACAACAGCTGGTAGGATTGCTGGCTTGGCATGCGCTGACCTTTCGATGGCACCCTTATCCATCTTCGGACTGTTTGCGGTCACGGCGATGCTGGTTTGCTACGCTCTCGAAGGGCGGAGCCGGTGGTTCATCCTGGCCTTCGCCGGAGCTTGCGCGCTCGGCTCAGTCTACGGCTTTCTGCAGGGAGCGTGGCCGTTCGGATTGGTCGAGGCCGTGTGGTCGGTGGTCGCCTTACGGCGCTGGCTATCGGCAGGACGCGTGAAGTAACCCGCGACAGCGCGACCAAGCAGCTAGCAATTGGCAGTTTGCGGGTTGGAGTTTTTCAGGTCCGCTTAAGGCTGCCGGTTCGCCAACTGCTAATTGCTAATTGCTTTACGGCGCACGCCGTCGAAGTTCTTGCAGCATCTCGGGATCGATGTTGCCGCCACTAATGATGGCAACGTTCAGCTTCGTCTTCGGGAGTTGGTCGCGGCGAAACAGGAATCCCGCGACGGCCACGGCCCCGGCCCCGCTGGGCTCGGCTACGGTATTGGAATTCGACGCCAGCAGCCGAACCGCTTCGCGAATCTCATCTTCAGTCACGGCCACGATATCGTCGACGTAGCGGCGGATGTGCTCGAAGTTGATCGCGCCGATGCTTTGTGTGCGCAGCCCGTCAGCGATAGTTTGTACAACTTCCTCGGCAGGGAACTGAACGACCTTTCCGGCGCGCAAGCTGGCCTGCGCATCGGCGGCCAGTTCTGGCTCCACGCCGATTACCTTGACCGAAGGCTTGCTCAACTTGATCGCCGTAGCAACGCCGCTGATCATGCCTCCGCCACCGACCGGAACGATAACTGCTCCCACCTTCGGCAGGTCTTCGAGAATCTCCAATCCGATCGTGCCCTGGCCGGCAATGATCTGCTCGTCGTTGTACGGAGGCACGATCACGTATCCAAGCTCCGCGGCCAGTTCTTCGGCCTTGCTCTGGCGCTCGGCGCTGCCGGGGCCGACGAAGACGATCTCCGCGCCCAGTGCGGCAGTTGCCTCGCGTTTGATTGCTGGGGTGTTGTTGGGCATGACGATAATGGCTTTGGTTTTCCAGGCACGGGCCGCGTATGCCACGCCCTGCGCGTGATTGCCGCTGGAGTAGGTAATGACTCCGCGCTTGCGGTCTTCTTCCGAAAGCGAAGCGATCTTGTTGTAGGCTCCGCGAAGCTTGAAGGCGCCGATGGGCTGCTGGTTCTCGAGCTTGAGGAAGAGTTGGCGGGCGTTGCATTCTGGATGAACGAATTCGATCAGGGGCGTGTGGACGGCTATGCCGTTGAGGCGGGCTTGGGCTGCTAGGATGTCGTTGAGAATTACCATCAGTGGCGTGCGGTCAAATCTCCAGTATCACCGGCATGATCAGCGGCCGCTTCTGCGTCTGCTTCGAAATATAGCGCTTCAAATCGGCGCGAATTTTCTCCTTGATCACGCCGTAATCGGCTTTTTCCTCTTCGCTGGAGTGCGCCAAAGTGTCTTCGACGATGCGTTTTGCTCCGTCCACGAAGCCGTCTTCTCCGGCATTGAACCCGCGCGTCACGATCTCCGGCGCAGTTTCCACACGGCCCGTAAGCTTGTTGATGGCGATGATGGGCAACACAATGCCGTCTTCGCTCAGATGACGCCGGTCTTTGATAATTAAATCTTCAACCACGTCCGTGCGCGAGCCGGAATCGATGCAGACGCGGCCCACGTTGACGCGTCCGGCCTTGCGGGCGTTCTGTTCGTCGAATTCGAGAACGTCGCCGCTCTCGATCAGAATCACTTTCCCCACCGAGCTATGCATGGCTCCAGCCATTTCGGCATGCAGCTTCAACTGGCGGTATTCGCCATGGATGGGAATGAAATACTTCGGCCTTACCAGGTTGATGATCAACTTCAGTTCCTCCTGGCTGCCGTGTCCGCTGACGTGAATGGGAGGCGTGGTGCCGTCTTCGTAAATCACGTAGGCCTCGCGGCGGAAGAGATGATCGATCATTCGGTAGATCGTTTTCTCGTTGCCCGGGATGATGCGCGACGAGAGCACGACCGTGTCACCCTTCTCGATCTTGGCGTGCTTGTGATTGTCGACGGCCGCGCGCGACAGCGCGGACATGGGCTCGCCTTGGGTTCCGCTGATCATCACGCAGACTTTTTCCGGCGGGAAATTCTTCATCTCGCCGGGATTGATTACGAGACCCTCGGGAATTTCCAGGTATCCCAGATCCTCGGCGATCTCAGCTGAGTTATTCATGGAGCGGCCGATGAAGGCCACCTTGCGCCCGTGCTGGTGAGCCAGCTCCACCGCCAACCGAATGCGGTGAATCGACGAAGAAAAGCATGAAATAAAAAGCCGCCGCTGCGTATGCGCAAACACTTCGTCAAACTTCCGCCGCACGGCGCGCTCGCTTGGCGTGTATCCCTTGCGCTCAACGTTAGTCGAATCCTGAAACAGCGCCAGCACGCCTTGTTTGCCGTATTCAGCAAAGGCGTGCAGATCGAACAAATGATTGTCGGTCGGCGTGGGATCGACCTTGAAGTCTCCGGTATGAATGACCACGCCGAGCGGCGTATGAATCGCCAGCGCAACGCAATCTACCAGGCTGTGCGTTACTCGAATGGGATGAATCGTAAACGCACCGGCCTTGAAGCGTTCGCCAGCCTGCATCTCGCGTAGGTCAGCATCGTCGAGCAGTCCATGCTCGTCGAGTTTGTCTTCCACATAGGCCAGCGTAAATTCGGTGCCCCACACCGGCACGTTGAGTTCGGAGAGAATCCAGGGCAGGGCGCCGATGTGATCTTCGTGACCGTGCGTGAGAACGATGCCGCGAACCCGCTGCCGGTTCTCGATGAGATAGGAAATATCCGGGACCACAATATCGACGCCGAGCAGTTCAGCCTCGGGGAACATGAGGCCCGCGTCGATCACAATAATGTCGTCGCCCCAGCGCACCGCCATGCAGTTCATACCGAACTCGCCGAGGCCCCCCAGGGGGATAATCTGCAATTTTCCAGTTGGCATTAGATATTTGATGCTAGCACAGACTGTGTGTCGTATCGCACGGAGGGCCGCCTCTACTGCCGACGACGGATAGCTTTCTCGCTCGCGCTGAGTTAAGGTGAAACCTGATGACAGAAGATTCCAAGTCGTGGCTTCGCACTAGGGTCGAGAAGACGCTGATCAAGGGGCTGACCCGCGCCTATTCCACGGTGCAGGTCGATCCGGGAAAATTCCTGTTGCAACTCCGTACAGCCTACAGGCTGCCCATTAGCGGATATCACGGAGTGTATTCGCTCGATATGGGCGAACTTGACGCAGTTGCCGACGAACTGATCCGTAGCGGCATGAAACTCGCTGCCGTCGAGGGCGCCGGTTTCGGCCTGGGCGGATTGATCACGATCTTCCCCGACCTCGGCATTCTGTCAGCCATTACCATGCGCACCATTCAGAAACTGAGCCTCGTGTATGGTTTTCAATTCAACACCGACCATGAAATCGCCGAATTGTGGATTGCCGCCGCCAGCGCCGCGGGAGTCGACATCAGCCGCGAACTTCTGGAGAAGGAAGTAGTCAACAAGTTTGTGCCTCGCGTGATTCAGAGTATCGCCGCCCGGGCCAGCGCTGAGGTTGTCGAGAAGTGGGCGGGACGGATGATTCCTCTCGTGAGTTCCGCCATCGGCGCCGGGCTGAATTACTGGTTTGTGCGCGCCTGGGGTGAGCGTGCCAAGGCCCACTTCCGCGAGCGGCACTTGCAACTGAGGGAGCAAGCTCAGAAACCTGAGCAGGCCGCTTTGCCGGCGTCATCGCCACAAGTTCTTCCGGTGCCGATCCGCTAGCCCTCCCTGTGTTAGAAAAAAGAATGACGATGTTCCGCTGCGCGGCCGTTCTGTTCGATCTCGACGGAGTCCTCGTCGACTCTACTCGCTCCGTGGAGCGGCAATGGCGTGCCTGGGCCCGCGAGCAGGGAATTGACGGCGACAAAGTGATGACGGTGGGCCACGGCGTGCGCGCGGTCGAAGTGATTCGTGCCATCGCCCCTCATCTCGATGCGGAAGCTGAAGTCAAGAAGCTCGAAAGCCGCGAGGCGGATGATCGCGACGGTGTCGTTGTGATGCCCGGCGCAGTCGAACTCGTGCACGCGATTCCCGAGGACCGCTGGTGCGTGGTTACTTCCGGAACTCGTCATCTAGCCAGCACACGGTTGCAGCTCGCCGGAATACCAGTTCCGAAGGTCATGATTACGGCCGAGGATGTTGCGAACGGAAAGCCGCATCCAGAGCCGTATTTGAAAGGTGCGCAGCTGTTGGGCGTGAACCCGGGGGAGTGTCTGGTGATCGAAGACGCGCCCGCCGGAATCCAGTCGGCGCACTCAGGTGGGATGAAAGTGATTGCACTGGCCAGCACGTATCCGGCGTTAGCACTGGGCGAAGCCGAGGTGGTAGTAGAGAAGCTCGCGCAGATTCAGGTCAATGTGGATGGTACGCGGAAGCTCGCGATCAGTATCGGTTAAATCGTGTCATTCCGAACGCTGGCGGAGCCGCGCCAAAGCGCGGCGAGACAAGAGAGGAATCTGCTATCGGGTCGAATCCGACAGCAAGCTGAGCGGCGAATCACCGCAGCCAATCCTCCAACTCAATCCCCCGGTCTGTCTTCTCGTCGCGGTACTTTACGATCACCGGCGTATACAAGGAGATTCCTGACTTTGCGGCCGCGCCTTTCTTCACCGCGCGGGATCCCGGCACCACCACGGCGCCTTCAGGAACCTCGAGCACGGATTCCGGAGTCGCGCGATAAACCTCGCCGCGCACCAGGTCATAGAGCGGCGTCGACCGCGTCAAAATCGTTCCTGCGCCCAGCACGGCGCGCGAGCGCACCAGCGTGCCTTCATACACTCCGCAATTGCCGCCGATCAGCACGTCGTCTTCAATGATCACGGGCGCGGCATTCACCGGCTCGAGCACGCCGCCAATCTGCGCCGCCGCGCTCAGATGCACGCGCTTGCCGACTTGCGCGCACGACCCCACCAGCGCATGCGAATCGATCATGCTGCCTTCGTCGACGTAGGCGCCCACGTTGATAAACATAGGCGGCATGCAGATCACCGACGGCGCAACGTAAGCTCCCACGCGCACCGACGATCCGCCCGGAACGATGCGCACGCGGTCGGTGACAGAAAAATGCCGGGCAGGGAAGGTGTCTTTGTCCACGAACGTGAGCGCAGCGCATCCCGTCTCGGCCAGTTCGCCCAGCCGGAAGCCCAGCAGAATGCCGTGTTTCACCCAGGTATTGACCACCCAGCGGCCATCGATTTTCTCGGCCGCGCGGATCTTGCCCTGGGTGAGTGCGTCGCGAAACTCAAGAAATGCCGGCCGCGCTTCGGGATTGTGTTCGACTTCGCCCAACGCGGCGAGACGCTCGATGGAAGCTCTTAGGGATTGCATGCGGGGAAAGTATAAAGGAAATGAAGAAGTCAGAGGTTAGAAGGCAGAAGTAAAACCTTAACGCTCCGGATTCTTAACTTCTACATTCTGACTTCTTATTTCTGCATTCACACGCACTTGCACTCACTGCGAATCAATATTCCGGTCATGCCATGGGCCGCGTCGCGTCCCAAGACCAGCGTCGCGTAAGGCCCATGCCAGCGCGCGTGGTTGGCATCGTGCCCCGCCGGACGGCCTTTGCCTTGATTGCACTGTCCACACGATCCGCGGTGCAACACAATCTTATGCGGCCCGGCTGCCCAGTTTTCATAGATGTAGAACTCGGCGGCTTCCGGCGCGGGCGCCGCCGGCTTCGCGATCAGTCCGGCCTCCATCACAATTTTCTGCAGCTTCGAGCGCGTATCGCGCCGCATGGGTAAGAGCGGCAGACGGTAGTTCTCTTCGATCCTGCCCATCATCGTCAGCACCGCCTTCACCGGCAACGGGTTCGATTCGATGAAGTTCGCTTCCATCAAAGCGAGATACTTGCGATGGATGCTGCGCGCCTTAGCCCAGTCGTTATTGAGCGCAGCTCGCGTCATGGTTGCCATCTCGTGCGGAATCTCATTCGACGCCACCGAAACAATCCCCACGCCGCCCAGCGCAATCACAGGCAATGTAACGGCGTCATCTCCGGAGAATACCAAAAATGTTTCAGGCACTGCGTTGATGGCCTCGGCAATCTGCGTCATGTTGCCGCTGGCTTCTTTCACGCCCACAATGTTCGGAATCTCCGCTAGCCGTGCCAGCGTCGCCGGTTCAATGTTCGCTCCGGTACGGCCCGGCACGTTGTAAAGAACGATGGGCTTGTCGCCCACAGCCTCGGCGATCGCCTTGAAATGCCGGTACTGGCCCTCCTGCGTCGGCTTGTTGTAGTAAGGAGACGCGGTGAGAATGGCGTCGACTCCAAGCCGTGCCGCAACTTCTTTGGCCTTTTCCACGGCGTCGTACGTGGAATTCGAAGTCGCGCCCGCCATGATGGGCACGCGCCGGGCGGCTACCTCGATAGTCGTATCGATCACGTGCAGCCACTCGTCGTGCGTGAGCGTGGGCGTCTCGCCGGTGGTTCCGCAGGGAACGAGGAAATCTATGCCAGACTCCACCTGCCACGCCACCAGATTCCGCAGGGCAGCGTTGTCGACAGAACCATCCTGATGAAACGGAGTGACCAGCGCGGTACCGCAGCCACGAAGTTGCATGGTAATAAGATAACGCGAATGGGGTTTGCGTGGGAACGGGCGGTCGAACTACAACTCCCGCCACACATCCTTGAACTCGAAGAAGCCTTTCTTGCCGGCCAGCCACTCCGCCGCGCGCACCGCGCCATCGGCAAAGCCCTGGCGGGATTTGGCGTCGTGGCAGAGATAAATCCTGTCGGCAGCGGACTCCAACACGACCTCGTGCATGCCCACGACCTCGCCTTCGCGAAAGGAAGTGATTTCAAGGTCTTTATTCTTGGCTTTGCTCTCGCCGCTGGCTTCGCGGATTACACGCTGGATGGCGATCGCTGTCCCCGAAGGCGCATCTTTCTTCTGAACATGGTGCCGCTCGAAGATTTGTCCGGAGTAATCATGCCGCAAAGCCGTAGCGGCCGCGCGCGCGACATCCAGAAACAAATTCACCCCCACCGAGAAGTTGGCCGCGTAAATGAATCCCGTGCCGTGGCTCTCGACCAATTCACGGACTCGGTCGACCTCTCCATGCCAGCCGGTAGTGCCTACGACCATGTTCTTGCCCGCCGTGAGACAGGCCTCGATATGGCCTACGACGCAAGAGGGAGCGGTGAAATCAATCACCACATCAACTCCACGCAGCTTTTCTGGGGCGAGAGCCGCGCAGGCGGCGTTCTCCGCGGCGCCCAGCGACCTGAACGTCGTGCCCACGCCGACGCGCGACTTCCGCCACCAGCGATCCCGTCTTTCCGCGGCCGAGAAGGAGAATGTTCATCAGTTCTTCGTGCCCTTCACGGATTCTCTCAGTGCTCTTTGCGGTTAAAAGCCTTTGATTCTAAGCGTACACTTCCGGATCCAGGTCGGCAAAAAACGTGCCGTGCAGTCGCTGGATCACCTCCGGCACTTCATCCTCTTCGATCACAAACGTCAGATTGATCTCCGACGCGCCCTGCGAAATCATGCGAATCTTTTTGTCCTTCAGCTCGCCAAACACCAGCGCGGCCACGCCCGGCTTATCCCGCAGGCTCTCGCCCACCAGACACACGATGGCTTTGCGCCCTTCATACTTCACGTCGGCCAGCTTGGCCAGATCGGCTGCCAGAGCAGGGATGGCGTAGTTCGAATCGACGGTCAACGAAACACTGACTTCAGAAGTGGAGACCACGTCGACCGCGACCTTATGCCGGTCAAAGGCCTCGAAAATCGCGCGCAGAAACCCGTGCGCCAGCAACATGCGAGGCGCAGCCACGTCGACAATGGTGATGCGTTTCTTCACCGCAATCGCCTTGAAAATGTTTTTCCCCTGGGGCGCGCGGGTTGTGATTTTCGTCCCTTCACATGACGGGTTTTTCGAATTCAGCACGTACACGGGAATATTTTTCTGGATCGCAGGCAGCACCGTCGCCGGATGCAGCACCTTGGCCCCAAAATAAGCCAGTTCCGCCGCCTCATCAAAGCTAATCACTTTGATCCGCCGCGCGTCCGGACAAATCCGCGGATCGGTAGTCAAAATCCCGTCCACATCAGTCCAGATTTCGATCCGCTCGGCGCCCAGCCCAGCCCCCACAATCGCAGCCGAGAAATCGGAACCGCCTCGTCCAATCGTGGTGGTCACGCCCGCGCGGTTCGCCCCAATAAACCCGCCCATCACCGGAACCTTGCCGGAATCAAGCAGCGGCTTCACTTTCGATTGCAGCCGCTCGTTGGTTTCTTCCTGCTGCGGCACTGCTTGCATGTAGCTGCTGTCCGTAACCAGAACCTCGCGCGAGTCCACGTGAGCGCCCTTCAGTCCATGCGCTAAAAACGCTGCCGCCACAATCTTGCTCGAAAGCATTTCGCCGAACGCGGCGACGTGATCGGTAGTCCGCGGAGTGATCTCGCCAACCGCCGTGATGCCGCGCAACAGTTCATCGAGCGATTCAAAGTCGCTTCCCAGTTCCGAGTGGAAGTCAGTAAACATCGCCGTACCCAGCAGTTCGCTGGCGGTATTGTAATGTCGTTCTTGCAAGGACCGGCAGAGCTTGAGCGCCGTTTTGCGTTCCCCGGCTCCCGCGGCGCGCGCCATGGTTAGCAGCGTGTCGGTAACTTTAGCCATGGCGCTGACCACCACCACCGGCCTCTGCGGCAAACGGTCTTTCACGATCGCGGCCACGCGCTCGATGGCCCGCGCGTCTTCCACCGAAGTGCCGCCGAATTTCATCACGATCATCGGCGTGACTCTCTTGCGGGATTGCGCCAGTGCCGATTACAAAAGCACGACGCAGTTTTCATTCTAGGAAGTTGCAAGGTAGCCCTTAGCCTTGAGCAGTTCCGCATTCAACACCGCCGCGCCGGCGGCTCCACGGATGGTGTTGTGCGAAAGCACGGTAAACTTCCAATCCAGCACACCGCATGGCCGCAACCGCCCCACCGCAGTAGTCATGCCCGCTCCCATGTCGACATCAAAACGCGGCTGCGGACGGTCGTTCGCCTCCAGATAGACTACCGGACGTTCCGGCGCACTCGGCAGCTTTAGTTCCTGAGGCTCGGCGCGGTAGTCGTTCCACGCAGCAATGATCTCTTCTCGCTTGGCTTTCGCTTTCAGCCGCACCGAAACTGATTCCGTGTGTCCATCCTCCACCGCGACCCGGTTGCATTGCGCGCTCATGGCGAATTCCGCCGGCAGAATTTTCGTTCCGTTCATTTGTCCCAGCAGCTTCAGCGTTTCCTCCTCCATCTTCTCTTCCTCGTTGCGGATGTAGGGAATCACATTGCCCAGGATGTCGAGCGAAGCTACGCCCGGATAACCCGCGCCGCTAACCGCTTGCATCGTCACCGCCATCACGGTTTCCAGGCCGAAACGCCTGTGCAGCGGCGCCAAAGCCAGTACCAGCCCGATGGCCGAGCAGTTGGGATTGGTCACCACATAACCGCCGGATTTCTTCCGCCACGCCTGCCCGTCGATTAGCTTGATGTGCCCGGCATTGACCTCGGGGATCACCAGCGGCACATCGGACTGCATGCGCAGCGCGCTGGAATTCGAAACCACGGCGCAGCCCGCCTCGGCAAAACGGGGCTCCATTTCGGCTGCAATCGACGCATCGAGCGCGGCAAAAATAACCTTCGGAGCGCCTTCAGGCGTAGCCGGAGAAACTTTCATTGCGGCCACATTTGCCGGAATCGCCGTCTTCAGCCGCCAGCGCGCAGCTTCGCCGTAGGTCTTGCCTTCAGAACGGTCAGACGCGGCCAGCCACGCCACCTCAAACCACGGATGTCGCTCCAGCATCTGGATAAACCTCTGTCCAACCACGCCGGTAGCGCCCAGAATCCCGATAGGAAGTTTATTGCTCATAAGAGGGTCTTTCGATTCTACAACAGCCCGCTTGCCGCGAAAGTCGGGAGTCTTCCGTCACTGCGCTGCCCGACTCGTCCGGTCGATAGACCAAGTTGGAGGATTACCATGCCGGAGCTGCGCCAGAATTTCTTCACCAAGGAATGGGTCATCATCGCCACCGAGCGCGCCAAGCGCCCCGAGGAGTTGGCCACGCATCGGGCTCCACAATCGGTGCCGTCTTTCTTGGAAAGCTGTCCATTCTGCCCCGGCAATGAGAGCAAAACCCCGCCCGAGGTCATGCGGTTTCCAACCAGCAAGCCCTCGGCGGTGCGAGTCATCCCTAACAAGTTCGCCGCGCTCGACAGTTTGGCCCAGCCCACCCGCAGTCTGCAGGACGTCTGGCGACGCATCGAGGGCTTCGGGTTTCACGAAGTCATCATC
Source organism: uncultured Acidobacteriaceae bacterium (assembly GCA_963850165.1). Taxonomy (GTDB): domain Bacteria; phylum Acidobacteriota; class Terriglobia; order Terriglobales; family Acidobacteriaceae; genus Sulfotelmatobacter. The sequence goes on from CAWKKK010000031.1 coordinate 42,493, forward strand.
GATAGTCCGGACCACTCCTGCTGCATGGCTCTGCTGCCCGATGAACAGGTGGCCAGAATTCTGCGCGTCTACAAGGAACGCTACACCCGCCTCAGCATGGACCGCCGCGTCAACCACGTGACCATCTTCAAGAACCACGGCCTCGATGCCGGCAACATCCCCATTCCCAACTCATCGCGACCTCGGTGATTCCCAGCCAGGTTCGGCATCGGCTGCACGAGGCGCTGAGCTACTACGACGACGACGGAAAATGCATGTTCTGCCATATGGTGGAACGGGAAATCGACGAGCAGACGTGCCTCGTCCAAAAAAGCGAACACTTCGTGGCCATGGAGGTTTTCGCTTCAGCCACGCCCTTCGCCACCCATATCTTTCCCCTACGCCACATGGCCAGCTTCGGAGACATCTCGCCCACAGAGATCGCGGACCTGGCCCGCGTTTTGCGTGGTCTGCTGGCCAAGCTCTATGTCGGGCTTGAAAACCCCGATCTTAATTTCACCGTCCGTAGTTGCCCCTCCGATTATGCCAGTGCCCGGCATTCCCATTGGTACGTAAGCGTAATCCCGCGCCTAACGCGTGTCGCCGGCTTCGAATTGGGCTCCGGCATGTTTATCAATACCGTGCTGCCCGAAGCGGCTGCCGAATTTCTTCGCAACGTAAAGACGGAACAAGCGGCGGGGACAGCAACCTCCGCCGGCTAAACAAACGAGCGGATACAAGAGTTGGGAAGGGAAGTCTTGAGAATGGAAAAGCCTGAGAACTGCCTTACTTCCGCCCGCCAACCTGGCTGTCCGGCACATACTCATTGAGCGTGCCGAATTTCCTCTTCTGCGCATACAGCCGCCAGCGCCGGAAGACAATCCGCAAGCTCGCCATTACCGGAATGGAAAGGAAGATACCCAGAATACCGGCTACCTCGCCGCCCGCCATCACGCCAAAAATTGCCGCCAGCGGATGCAGTTCCATACTGTGGCCCATGATGCGCGGGGAAGACACGTAATCCTGAATCAGCCGCCAGACGCCCAGAAAGATGATCAGCACCAGCCAGTGCTTGTAACCCATCAGCAAGGCAACGCCCACAATAATTACCGCTGCCACCAGAGGCCCCACCACCGGAATAAATTCCAACAGCCCGCCTATCGTTCCCAGCACCAGCGCGTACGGCACCCGCATCAGACCGAGCCCGCCTGAATACATCGCCAGCGTCAGCGCCGCGAGGGTAAGTTGTGCCCGGATGAAATGGGCCAGCATCTGGTTCAGGTCGCTGAGCACGCCCTGCAGCAGTTCGCGCTGCAACCGCGACTGCACCAAGTCCAGCAGGATTTCGCTGAACGCGCGGCCATCCTTCAAAAAGAAAATCGATAACAGCGGGACCACCACCAGCAACCACGCCTGCTTCGCCACTTGAGCCACGTGCAGTCCCACGCCCTGCGCCAGTTGTACGATTTCGTCGCTGTGGCTGGCCAGGTAGTCACGAAGCAGATCGACCGCTTTGCCGTTCCAGCCATGCTCTTGTCCGAGTTGTTCAGCGATCTGGCCGGAGCTTAGCTGTCCCAGGGCGGGTAGCGATTGGATCAGGCGCGCCCCTTCGCGGCCGATCCGCGGTCCCATGGAAACAAAAAATAGCACCACCAGGCCCAGCAGTAACAGATAAATGACGGCGATGGCGCGGCCGCGCCCATGCAGGAGTTTTTCCAGGCGCGACACCACAGGGCTCATCAGGTAGGCAAAGAAAATGGCAAACAGGAAGGCCATCAGGGTGGTCCGGGCCACGTAGAGAAACCCCAACCCCAGCGCGAACAGCAGCACCGTGATCAGAACCCGCGCTGTTCGTCCATCCGTCACCGGCATCGTAGCCTACCTAGGAATCAGTTTCCCGTTTCCGGTTTCTAGTTTCCAGTTTAGAGCGCAGCAATGCTGGAAGGTCGGGACTAGAAACTGGAAACTAGAAACCGGAAACTAGATCCCCAATCAAGTGTCGCACCCTTGCCGCATCCCCGCTAGTCGCGCACGACTTCCGTATTAGCGTCGGCAATCAACACGCGCACCAGTTTGAACTGATCCTTGTCATCCACCCAAAGAACCCAGGAGAAGGACTCGCCCAGCAAGTTCAGCCGCAACAGCTCCCGCTCCGCTCCCCGGATTGTAACTTTTTCTCGTCCCACCAACTCCATGCGCACCCGCATCGAAGTCCGGTCCTGCGGCACCAGCACCCCGAATTCCACCGGTCCCTGCTGGCACTTCAGACCGCCGCTTTCCGTGTGACAGTCGGCCGCCAGGTAACGCCAAGCCAGCGCCTCGCGGTGGATAAAAAAATTGTTGTCCAGAATCGCTGACGTGCTCGGCATCAGAAAGGGCTGCTCGGCCGGCTTGGTCGACACAGCGGTCGTGATCTTTTCCAGCAGGAATTCGTTGTTTGGCATTACTACCAGCGATCCACTGCCATCGCTCCATTCGTAGCGAAGCAACTCCCCGCTGCCATTCATCTGCAGCTCCGACCTTTGCCCGGACGACGAACTGCTGGTTTCCTTTAATTGCGACTTGACGGTACTGATGCCGTTGTCCTGCTGCACGCTGAAAGTTTCCGTGACCACGCGTTGGCCCCTCACGAAAACGCCGAAAGAGCCCGAATCCACAAATTTCTCCGCCTGCTTCGGCTTGTCCTTCTTGTCGCCGGCAGACAACAAAGCCGCATACGCTAGAACCACCACCGTTCCCCATCGCATCCGTGCCATCAGATTCACTGCTTATCTCCTCGTCTTCCGCGGCTTCGATCTTCACTACGCACCAAGTCCCAGAGCTTGAACCAACTCTGCCGCAATCTCCGTTACAGTCTTCCCGCCGGTTTCTTGCCTGAACCGCGCCTTCAAGTAATGCGGACGCCGCGTCTCATAAAGCTCGCGAAAGCTTTCCGGACTGCTGAGTAGAGGCCGCTCAATTCCTTGTTGCTCGGCCTGCTGCCGGCAGCGGCGCCATAACTCCTCCACGCTCGCGTCCAAAAACACCGTGGAAACGCCTCCAGCCTCGATCAGCTTGGCATTGCGCTTCTGCGCAAAAGCGCCACCCCCAAGGGCTACGATTCTTTCAGCGCCGCTCCGCAGCTCGCTCAGCAATTCCTTCAAAGCTGCATGTTCTGCCCGGCGAAACGCCTGCTCTCCTGAGTCGCGAAAGATCTCTGGCACCATCCGCCGCTCCCGGCGCTCGATGCGCTCATCGAGATCCTCAAACGTCCAGCCCAGTCGTTCGCCTAAAGCCCGGCCCACGCTGCTCTTGCCGGCGCCCATGAAGCCGATCAAGACCACGGCGCGCGTCCCGGACTGCCGGCCCGTTGTCTGAGCCTGGCGGCCACGCACACCAATTCCTATCGTTTTGGCCGGGCCATGAGCAGACGGTTTGCGCCGATCCGGTTTTCGCTTCGTTTTCTTTATTTGTTTTCGGAGCGTTTTCTGAGGTGAATTTTACCACTGAACGTCCGCAGAACTACGGTGGAGGACACTGCCACTCGGCCCACGGTACCAGCGAAGGCACGTCCCTTGTCGACTGCAAACCATGTGTGGTTTTTCGGTTGTAGCGGAATATCGTCGTGTACTTCTCCGCGTGCGGAGCGGGCGCTCACGTCGGCGGAGGTCCATTCCGGAATCGTCGCTTCGATGTCACCGCTGTGACTGGTCAACCGGTATTCGCCGCTATTGCCGAAGTCGCCGATGTAGTTGATTCTGCCGCTCGTCGAAACCACCTGCACCAGCGGGCCATTCACGCCCCTCATCGTAACTTCTCCGCTCAACGAGTCGACCTCAACATGCCCGTTCTGGATGTTGTCCAGATTCACTGGCCCGTTCATCGTCTTCACGTGCACATGAGCATCCGAGACGTCGCGAACGTCCACCGCCGCTCCCGCGCCTTCCAGGCTCATGTCGCCATGCAGTTTCTCGGCGCGCAGCGAACCGGTGCTGGAATGCAAAGTGATGCTAGCATCGGCGGGAACCAGTACTTCATAATCCACCCGCCCTGAGTCGGAATCGGCGCCAGCCAGCAGGTGCGATTGGATATCCACGCGGTTTCCGTTCTGGTTGTTATCCACCTCAACCTTGTCGGAGTGTAAGAACGCGCTCACAACAACCGTGTTGTTCAAAGACGGCCTCACCGAAATCGAGCCATACGGATTCATCACCGACACGCCCGCTCTCGGTCCCACCGCGAAGTGGTACTCTTTCCTACTCTCGGCCACCAGCGTACCCGCCACGATAGCGCCGATCGCCACGAGTTTTGCCGTGCGTTTGCTTACCATATACGACTCCCCCAAGTACCGCCCAAACATTTCCATCACTTCACTATGGCAAATCACTATGGCAAAGAGCGGTCCATCGCCATCTCGAACAACATCGATTTCTGGTGGTAGGCATCCATGAGCGACCGCCGGGCTTCTGCGTCGTTGGGACTCTCATCCACCATCCCCTGCGCCTCGCGGATGGATTCATTTACCTGCCGCAGGTTCTCTGCAAATTGCGTCTTCATCGCGGGCTCGTTGTCGGCAACCTCTTGCATCAGGTCCTCGTCATTCAGGTCCGACGGGCTGGCCACAGCCACGGAAGCCTGTTGTCCCAATATATTGGACCGTGACTCGTGCCGCATGTAGATTCCCAAAGTCAGCAACAGCAGCGCCGCCGCCGGTACCAGCCATCGTGCCGCTCCCCAGCGCGCGCTGAATGAAGGCACCAGCGCCCGCTGCGGACGGATCAGTCCCTCTTGCCGCAACGTGAATTCAATGGAATTCCAAACTCTGGGACTGGGTTCGTCCGCCGCCTGCAGTTGACTCGCCGCCGCGACGATCAGATTCAATTCTCTAACCAGCGCTGAGCACGCTGGACACTCCCGCAGATGGGCTCTCTGTCTCCGACTGCTCAAGTCTTCCGCTTCCGCCAAGCTCTGCTGCAGCTCAACGCAGTTCATAACTTCTCCCCAAGTCTTCTGCGGCTCAAACCGTCACCGCAGCACTTGCGCCTCTGCCCAGGTCTGACTTGTCATCCTGAGGCCGCTGCTTTTTGCGGCCGAAGGATCCAGGCGAGCCGCGCGAAGCGTCGCGTTCTTTGCGACGCAATAAATCGCGCGCTTGGCTCGCTTCCTTATCGACTGCACCACTACCGTGCAGCCTTACCTACCCTGCCCGAGATTTCCCGGCCTTTTCGGCTCTATTCATCTTAAGCAGGTCGCGCAATTTCATGCGCGCCTTGTGCAACTGCGATTTGCTGTTGCCAATCGAGCATCCCGCGATTCTCGCGATTTCATTATGCTCGTATCCTTCGATGTCGTGAAGGACAAATATCATCCGATAGCCGGGAGGAAGACTTTCGACTGCCCTTTGCAGCTGCATCCGGTCAATGGATCCGGCCAGCGCCACGTCGTCCGCTCCGAAATCCCGCTTCGGAGAATCTTCCTCGGTCCCCTGCGTGGTCTCTTCCAGCGAAACCACGGGAAGACTTTTCTTCCTCAGATGCATCAGCACGACGTTCACCGAAAGCCGGTGCAACCAGGTCGAAAACGCCGACTCCCCGCGAAACGTTGCAATCTTGCGGTAGAGCTGCAGGAACGCTTCCTGTGCCAGATCTTCCGCCTCCGCCGTGTTCGCCGTCATCCGCAGACACAGCGAATATACCCGCCGCTTGTGCTTGTCATAGAGCGCCTGGAACGCCTCAGCGTCCCCTAGCTTGGCCCGTTCGATTAATTCAGCTTCGCTAGGTTCGGTGCCCTTTAGCTGTCGTGGCTCGGTCAAATTACCTGTTCCGGGCCGCAATCGTTGGGATGCGGCATAAGTAGTTTGTGTTGTACTGTTTGCGTGACTTTGGTGCGAAGGCCGCAGCCTCCACAGTTCCAGAATATCAGAGAATTTCTACCGATCTTCGGATGCTGGGGGGACCGTCTCAGTTCCAGTCTTGAACACCGGCGGAAAGCCTTTGCATCCGCAGGCTTGAATGCGTCCGAATACCCCAAAACTTCAAACCCCGACCGAACAGAAGAGTCGCAATCTTCGTAAATTGGTATCCCGGTCTACCCTGTGTTCCCCCGTGTTAAGGTTCTGCTCGCCCAGGCAATGCCCGCTCGCGAAGCCTAAGCCGCACTCTTGGCCGTGGTAATCGTCTCCAACCCATGGCCATGAGGCCCCATCTCCCGTTGCCGCAGTAGAAACGCGAACAACACTCCAAGCAGCCCGAGAACGGAGAAAATCCACATTCCCAAATGGTATCCGGCAGGATTCGTCTGATCCGCGTGGCTGTGGGTATTCGCCCATCCGACAAGAAGATTGAACCCCCCAAAGCCAATGTTTTGGATCATCGTCATCAAGCCATAAGCTGTACCTAACTTTGACTGGTCTACGAGATACGCCACCGAAGGCCACATCACCGCCGGAATTAGCGAAAACGCCACCCCCATCATCGCCATCGGCACATAGAGGTTGACTTGCGTGTAGCCCATCATCAGATAGACAGGGATGAGCAACAAAGACCCGACCATCATCAAAAGGGCGCGTTTGCCCACGCGATCCACTAGCAGACCAAATAGCGGCGTCGCGATCAAAGCGAACAAAGTCAGCATGCTTGATAAGAACCCACCGAATTCGCGCGAAGTGCCATGGGCTTCGATGAAGAATTTCACGGCAAACGTCTGAAAAGGAAAAATGGCAGAGTAAAACACCACACAAAGTGCGACGATCAGCCAGTAGCTCACGCCGAACTTGAACAGGTCGGCAAACACGACCTTGTCGGTGGAAACCTTTCCCAGGTCGTAGTTTTTCTCGGCCCATTCCTCCATAGCCCAATAGATGATTGCTCCAACCAGGCACAAGGCCGAGAAGGCCACCGCGATAAGGAACGGAGTTCGCCAGCTGGCATACGCCGCCCGTGCCCACGTGGGGGAGTTGAGCGCAGCAAAAGTGCCCAGGCGCGCGGTCGTCAGATTCAATCCAAAAGCGAAGCTGAGTTCCTTTCCTTTGAACCACCGCGCCAGCGCAGTGACCACGGCCACATTCAGCGATTCCGCGCCCATCCCGAAAATGAGGCGTCCGGTTGCCATGATTGGGAGATGACCGGTTGCCGCGGTAATGGCCGGGCCAACGAAAGAAAGCACGGCGAAGATCATCAGCGCCTTTCGCAACCCCAGACGGTCAATGATGAAACCCCCGATGACCACTGTGAAGATGTTAGGGAAGCTGTACATAAACTGCAGAAATCCGATGTCCAAATCAGAGAATCCGAGCTGCTGCTTCAGCACATCGGCAAGCGGGCTTAGCGCGTCGTACGCATAGTAGCTGCCAAACATCGCCAGACTCACAAAGACCAACACCAGCCATCGGTAAAGCCGGCTCGGTTCCGGGCGCACAGTTTCCGTCATCCACGCTCTCTATCTTTCACCAGATTGAACCCAGGGCTTGCAAAGCAGGAAGATTAGCAGATTCCGACGGGACTCGTGTGGAGCGGATACTTCTGTCCGCTCCCTTTGACTTTGCTCGCGTGATCGGTTGTCGTGCCTCCAGCCCGGAGGCAGCTCAATACTTCACAATCGCCGCAAACGATTTCGCATCGAGCGACGCCCCACCCACCAGCGCACCATCGATCTCTTCCTGCGCCATCAGAGACGAAGCATTCTCCGGCTTCACCGATCCTCCGTAGAGAATGCGCAGGTTGACCGCGAACTCCTCGCCAAACACCTCCGCAGCTTCCCTGCGGATGACGGCGTGGGCTTGGCCCGCAATCTCCGGAGTAGCGTTTTTGCCCGTGCCAATGGCCCAGACCGGCTCGTAGGCCACTAACAGTTTTGCAGCTTTCCGGGCGGAGATGGCGTGAAAAGCACGGACGCATTGGCGGCGAAGAACGTCGTCGCAGAGTCCGGCCTCTCTTTCTTCCAGCACTTCCCCCACGCAACAGATGGGCGTAAGACCGGCTTCCAGCGCGGCTTTCAGCCGCAGGTTCACCGTGTCGTCGGTTTCGCAAAAATATTGCCGCCGCTCCGAGTGCCCGATGATCACATGAGTCACGCCCAGCGCCTGCAGCATCGCCGCCGAAGTCTCGCCTGTGAAGGCACCCTCATGTTTCCAGTGCGCGTTCTGCCCGCCAATCGCGACGTTCGAGCCCTTCGCCGCTTCCAGCGCCGCTGCCAGATCAATGTCCGGAGGACAAACCACAATCTCGTCGCGCGTGTGACCACTCACCCGAGGAAGGAAATCGCGGAAAAACTCGCCTGTCTGGTCGGGCGTCTTGTACATCTTCCAATTCCCGGCAATCAGCTTCTGTCTCATGAATGTCCCTTCTCAATTCTGTAAGGCGAAGCGTTCCCCAGCCTCTCGGCGGCACCCGTGTATGCTTTCAAAGTGTCGATGTCAAAGAGGACGAATCGAACCCTGCTTACGTGATGAACCGCCGCTAGGGCCTCAACCGCGGAGGAAATCGCGATGAGCGCCGCTTCGGAAATCGGGTAACCGTAAGCCCCCGTCGAAATGGCAGGAAACGACAAAGAGGTGAGGGCGTGCTCATCGGCGAGCCGAATCGATGCGCGATGACAGCTCGCCAGCTTTTCCGCCCCAGCGTGGTTTCCGCCGCGATAGATCGGGCCCACCGTGTGGATCACGTATTTTGCGGCTAAGTATCCGCCGGTAGTAATGACAGCCTCTCCGGCAGGCAGGCTCCCAATTTTGCCCGCGATCTGCCGGCATTCGGCGAGTATCGCCGGACCGCCGGCTCGGTGAAGGGCGCCATCGACTCCGCCTCCGCCAAGAAGAGATGAGTTCGCGGCATTCACAACGGCGTCGGTGGTTTCGCGGGTGATGTCGGCTGGACCGTGAAACTCGATGGTCTTTCCTCTTTCAACCCCGCCCCGCTCCAGCACGAGTCGAATTGTGAAATCATGCACGCCCGTATCCAGACCAATCACTTTTTGTCGGTGAGGGCCTCGACCCCAGGAAGCTTCTTTCCTTCCAGAAATTCCAGCGATGCGCCGCCACCGGTGGAAATGTGCGTCATCTTATCCGCAACTTCAGCGCTATGCACCGCAGAGACCGTATCGCCGCCGCCCACGATCGAAATCGCGCCCGCGTTTTCCGCCACGGCATGGGCGATCTTGAAGGTTCCCCGCGAAAATCCCGGAACCTCAAACACCCCCATCGGCCCGTTCCACACGATAGTGCGCGCCCGCGAGATCTCCTCAGAGAAGAGTTCGATGGTCTTCGGCCCAATGTCGAGCGCCATCCGATCGGCAGGAATCGGCTGCCCTTCGCCGATCTGCTGCACGACCGCGTTGGTCTCGGGCCTCATCGCGACTACGTGATCGATGGGCAACAGGAACTTTACATTCCGCTTCTTGGCTTCCTCCAGCAGTTGGCGCGCCAGGTCGACCTTGTCGGCCTCAAGCAACGACTTGCCAATCTCTTGTCCCTGCGCTTTCAGGAAGGTGTATGCCATGCCGCCGCCGATGATTAGCGAATCGACCTTGCTCATCAGATTCCGGATCACGCCGATCTTATCGCTGACCTTGGCGCCCCCCAGGATCGCCACAAACGGCGGTTCAGGATGTTCCAGCGCCTTGCCCAGATACTTCAACTCTTTTTCCATGAGGAGGCCGGCCGCCGATTTCGCCACAAACTTTGTAATGCCCACGGTAGAGGCGTGCGCCCGATGCGCCGTGCCGAATGCATCGTTAACGTAAAAGTCCGCCAGACTTCCCAACTGCCTGGCAAACTTTTCGTCGTTGGCTTCTTCCTCGGAGTGAAAACGAAGATTCTCCAGAAGCAGGGTCTGCCCTTTTTCCAATTGAGTGGCAACTTCCTCCGCCTCGGGACCCACACAGTCGGGACAGAAGCCCACATTTTCTCCGCGCGCCAGCTCTTTGTCGAGCACCATGCGCAGCCGCTCGGCTACCGGTTTCAAACTCATCTTCGGATTGGGTTTGCCTTTGGGTCGTCCCAGATGCGAGGCCAGAATCAGCCTGGCCCCGTGCCGCAGGGCGTACTCGATGGAGGGCAGGGTTTCGCGGATACGCGTGTCATCGATCACGCGGCCGTCTTCCAGCGGAACATTGAAGTCGACGCGCATCAAGATGCGGTTGCCGTTGAGAGGCAAATCACGGATGGACAACTTGGACATTGGCTGGTTCGTCCTTATTAAAGGAAAGATGACGGCGCTACAAACCCTTGCCGGCGATGTAATGAATCAGGTCCCGCACGCGGCAGGAGTATCCCCATTCATTGTCATACCACGAGATCACCTTGACGCAATTGCCGGCCACAACCAGGGTCATCGGCGCATCGACGATCGACGAGCGTGAGTCGCCTTTGAAATCCGAGGACACTAACTCATTCTCCTCATATCCCAGGTAGCCCTTCAGCGGCCCGCTTTCAGATGCTTTTTTCAGGGCAGAGTTTACTTCTTCTTTTGTGGTTTTCTTTTCCACCCACGCCACCAGATCGACTACCGAAACGTTCGGCGTGGGCACGCGCATGGCGAAACCATCGAGTTTGCCAGCAAGATCTGGAATCACCAGCTTGAGAGCTTTAGCTGCGCCAGTGGATGTAGGAATCATGTTGATCGCCGCGGCCCGCGCCCGCCTCAGATCCTTGTGCGGAAAGTCGAGGATGACCTGGTCGTTGGTGTAGGAGTGAATCGTGGTCATCGTCCCGCTGACGATCTTGAACTCGTCATTGATCACCTTGGCGATCGGCGCCAGGCAGTTCGTAGTGCAGGAAGCGTTGGAAATGATGTGATGTTTCGCCCCATCGTACTTCTCGTGGTTCACGCCCAGCACCAGAGTGATGTCTTCATTCTTCGCCGGAGCCGAGATGATCACCTTCTTCACCGTCCCGCGCAGGTGCCTCTTGGCGTCGTTCGCGTCGGTGAAGTGTCCGGTGGATTCGATCACCACCTGAGCGCCTACAGACTCCCAAGGCAGCGCGCCCGGATCTCTTTCCTTAAATACCCGGATAGTCCTGTTATCGATGGTAATGTTGTCGGCGCCGGCGCTGATCTTGTTTGGCAGGTTGCCGAGAATGGAATCGTATTTCAGCAAGTGCGCCAGCGTCTTCGGATCGGTGAGATCGTTGACCGCCACGAATTCCAGGTTGGGGTCGTTGAGCGAGGTCCGAAGAACGTTGCGGCCGATGCGTCCAAAACCGTTAATGCCAACTTTGATTGCCATGATTTCTCCGTTCTTATGAATGCGACATCAGAAAGTGTCCTGAGCCGGTATACAGACAGATGATGTTAGCAGGACAGGGAGGCGGCGTAAATGATCGCTGCTCAGATTTGGAGGACTCCGGTTCCCGCCACGGAACCTCTGTCACAAGACTCTGTGCTTCCGGTCCTTGACACTCGGGTTGCGGGAAACTTATCTCCAGGAACGCATCCGCCCTACTCCAGGCGAAGACAGCCGGGCCAACCAATATTTCCGGTTGACGGTCTGCCGCGCGCGGGCATGTTCCTCCGGCGGCAGAATACGCGCCAACGCCGCCACCTCAGGCCCAGTCAGTTTCCCCCGGACAGTGCAGGGAGCAACTGTCACCTGTGGATTGTTGCGAACACGCTTCGTCTTGCCCATATCGCTGCGGGTCATCACGTAAAGCTTGTCGCCGTCTTCGCCGAACCATACGGGCGTTGCGACTTTCGCCCCACTCTTGCGGAACGTGCCGAGAGAGATGTATTTCTGGCCGCTGATTTCTGCGGGGATCGCTTCCGGCATAGGATTCATTGTAAAGGTTCTGCACGCAGACGTTGAAAGGGATCGCTGGACATGGCCGCTGCTAAAATACGCGAATGATTGCCGCGGAAAGCTACGCAGCAGCGCGGCGGGACCAGCGCCGCCGCATGCTGGTCTTCAAGACGATCCAAATCGCGTTCTTCCCGATCATCCTTAGTGCTGCGTTTCTGTCCTTGTCACGTTCATTGCCGCGTCAGTGGCTGAACCGATTTAGGTGCCCGCGCTGCGGGAATTTGTACTACTGGAGATTGCAATGGCAGGGATACATGGACCGGCAGAAGAAATGGCGCGACTGTCGCCACTGTGGCCTGGCGCAAGATCGGAACCGGGCTAGCCAGCCCAACAGCTTCTTCTTGCCCCCCCACAGCGCCTATGGCGCTGTCGGGCATGGTTCGTCCGGACCATGGGCTGATTGATCCCGCCCTTCGCTTTGTGTTAAAAGCCGTACATGCGTAAATGGATGCGCGAGCGCTTGACGCGCCGCAAAAAGACTCCCGCAGAACCCTCCGATCAGCCCGCTCCGCCACCTTTGCAGCCAGCGTATTTCGAAGCCGAACAGCCGCCCAGTCCAGCGCCCGACGCAGGGAAAACTGAATCTGAGATCTCACCTTCTGCCCCGCAGGAGCCTCGACCGGTTCGCCGGGCGCGCGCCACTTCCCCGGATGCACCTTCCGAAGAACAGCCGTTGGAAGCGCAGCCGCTTGAAGCACAGCCCATAACACCGCGTTCGAACCCCGGTACTTCGAACTCTGGTCGGGGGCGCCGCCGTCGCGGTGGGCGCGGCCGGGGTGGCCGCGGGCGCGAGCAGGCAGTTGCTCAGGCTTTCACACCTGCAGCAGTCAAGGGATCGATACCGGTCATACCGGTGGATGCGGCCGACGAGGAGCTCACCGATGCGGGCGAGGTAGAAGCTCCAAGCCTAACTCCGCCAGTTGCTGCTCCCGGTCCGCATGCTCCGGCAACTCCTCCAGCGGCCCAGCGTGCACCAAAGGGCGTAGTGGTGCTGGCGATCGGTCTGCCCGGCTCGGGCAAGAGTTCGTGGTTCAAACGCCACAACGTCATCCCACTTTCCAGTGACATGGTGCGCTCGTTGCTCTTCGACGACGTGCGCGAGCAGCGTTTTCAGGATCTCGTGTTTTCCAACTTGCGTTCCATGCTCAAAGCGCGGCTTATCGCCAAGCGTCCCATGAATTATGTGGATGCCACGAACCTCACGCCGCAGGAGCGCCAGCACTGGATCAAGCTCGCCAAGGATTATCAGTACGAAGTGCACGCGGTCTTCTTCGACGTACCGCTCGAGGTCTGCATTGAGCGGCACCAGCGTCGCGACCGGGTCGTTCCGGAAGATGTGATGCGCCGCATGGCCGCCAAGTTGAAGCCGCCCGCGTTTGAAGAGGGCATAGCGAAGATCACGGTCGTCCGGGTGAAGAAGAAGGAGCCGGAGGAAGGTTAAACGCTTTCAAGTCTGCGTCTAAACAGAACTGTCATCCCGAGCCCTATTTGTCATTCCGAGCGAAGCGAAGGATCTTGGTTCTTGCCTTCGCTATCGGTGTTGCCGCTTCCGGCAAACACCAAGGTCCCTCGCTTCGCTCGGGATGACAGTCCGTTGTGGTCGCGAATTTTGTCATCCCTTCAGATGCGGCAGCATCTCCTTGAACGCGGGCGACGATGAGGAACGCAACAGTTCGTAGATCATCATCTCGGTGGAAGAGATCACAGCGCCGGCGGCGCGCATTCTTTCCAGGCCGATCTTCCAATTCCATTCCGTTCGCGAGCTGACCGCATCCGAGGCGACATGTACGAGATAGCCTTCGCACAGCGCCGCCAGCGCCGTCTGCATCACGCAGATGTGGCTTTCCATGCCGCACAGCAGCAGGGTGTTGCGATTGCCGGGCAGCCGCTTGAGCAGCGTGCAAAAGGCATCGCTGCCGAAACAAGAGAACCGATCTTTATCGATGGCCTCCGTTTCCGGCAGCAGGGAAGCGATTTCGAGGACAGTCCTGCCCAGGCCCTTCGCATATTGCGTGCTCATCATCGCGGGAATCGTAAGCACACCTGCGGCGCGAATGAGCAACTTCGAGTTGCGCACGAGTTGGTCCTTCTGAAAAATCGGAGGCAGAAGTTTCTCCTGAATATCGATGACCAGAAGGGCGCAGCGCTCAGGTTCCAACGGCTGGCGCGCGAGTTCGGCATAATCGGCGGAAGCATTTTCAAAGGCTGTAACCATGAACAACTCCTTTGGGCGAACAAATGATTCAAATAGAGTTTAGCGCGAAGCGGCTGGTAGCGAAGAAACGGGCGATTCTTATCGCCCTCAACGCGAAAGTCTGGGACAATCGGTGAGATTATTTGTAAGACGCGGCTGAGTTGGAGGAAACTCGTGAAGCGGTTCTCAAGCAAGAGATGCGTGGTATCGGGGTGGATCGTCCGAGTTGCTTTCGGCGCAGCCGCCCTGACTGCCACTCTGCCGGCGCAACGGATTTCACTTCAGACGCTCGTCACGCCATCCACAACGATCTTGAAAGATGGCCATCCGGTCACCTTTGCTATTCACGGATTCATTGAATTCAAATCGCTGTCTGAATCGTTTCTTTACATCGAATCGCAGACTCACCGCTGGAAGACGGACGGAAACCTAACACCGGAAAGACGGCAGCTGCTGGCGCGGGAACTACTGCGCCGCGGGGTCGAGAGCCGCGTTGTTTCGATGATCGATGAGCGCCCGCTAGAGACGCTGGTAACGCATACCAGAGAGGAACTGCAGCAAGCGCTGGGGCGCGTGAAGGAGCCGGTTCCTCCTGGCTATACTGAAGCCTTCCTCGAAGTACAGGAGAAATGGAAGCATTCCCTGAACTGTTGGAGCGCCGCACCGTCAATTCCCGCACGCGTGCTCTCCAATTGGTATCCGATTGAAGAAGGCATCGCTCTCTACGGCGCGACCTACGATTCCACTGAACATTTTTGGCAGGCAGTGAAGTATCACCCCGACATCACCGTGGCTGATCTGATTAAGCTGCTAGCCGTGTTGCTGCAGAGAGACTGGAAGACTTGGATCGCGCGATTGGATGATGATCCCGATCTCTATTTGCGCAACGCTTATGCCGTCGAGTTTCTGCGCCACAACCTCGTGCCCGACCGGCTCCGCTGGTTTCGGGATGAACTCGGCCGTCACGGCTTGCAGACGGATGAGCATGCCCGGTCAGTTCAACAACGCGGCGTCACTCCATTTCGCTTCAGCGCGAACGAGGAGAAGGTTCTGTGGGGTGATCTGGCCGATCTGTTCCACCTGATCTATAGCTTTTCTCCGGCCAACGATCCCATTCGAGCCACATTGGCCGATAGCCACTTCGACGCCATCTACCTGGGCGAGAGCCGCAGGGGCTTCATCAGCGAGGAGTTTCGCTCGTTAATGCTCGAGATATGGCGGGTGAAATACCTCCAGACGCCCCGGTTCCGGGAGTTGATCAGCGCGATTCCGCTGGAGATCCAGCTGTCACACTTTCTCAATGACGGTGACTCGCCCGATATACCCATCCCCGTTTACGTTGAGTACTTGAACCAGATTCGCAACCTGACTCGCGCTTCTCTTGTTAAGTGAGCTTGGTTGATGACAGGCAGCAACTCTGCAGGTCGATTCGCGATTGTGAGATTTGACCGCCTTCTGAACTCGTTGGATAATGAGGAGAGTTGCCCCCTCGTTCAACGGCTAGGACACCTGCCTCTGGAGCAGGTTATCGGGGTTCGAATCCCTGGGGGGCAGCCAAGTCAAACCCATAAGTAACCCAATAAAATCAATTGTTCCGCGCATTTTGCTCCGCTGATATGTAAGCGTGTGCTCGATGGAGTTTTTCTGTGTCCGTACCATGTCCGCAGCTGTGGGGTAGTTCGTATGCGGCGGTTTTCGAATCGATTCGACAAGCGAAGCGGGCTGTCAAGTATCCTCAATGCGGCGATTAAGAAAAAAGTTGAGGAAAATGGACATGCTGAGTCGCGTGGAAGACTTACTGAATTGGGTAATCCCAGGAAAGCTCTGGCATTACGCATCAGTTCGGGGCTTCCAAGATATCGTAACAAGCAAGGCGATCTTCGCTACGGATGTTCGATTCCTCAATGATTATAAGGAGTTCATCCACGCTCGTGAGATCGCCAAAGAAGTAGTTGCAGAAACTCCAGAATTTGGCTCACATTTCTTCCCGGCGAGAATTTATTTAGAGCAGGCTGTCAACCTGTCCTTTAGTACCGGCCTGCACCCAAGTCGTCTCCAAGTATTCGTCGCTTCCTTTTCGACAGCAGAAGATCAGCTCAGTCAGTGGCGCGGCTATTCTCAGGGATCGAGTGGTGTCAGTCTAGCTTTTCAACTAGGCGCGTTTCGCCCGCCTACCGGCACTGATACTCTGGTTTGCTTGCCCCATGTGTGTACGATCTGGCGGAGAAGAAAGCGCTTTTGCGGGATGCTCTTAACCACTTCATGAAGGAGGTTCAGGGATATTGGGATACAACTGTCGAAGCTTTCTACAAACTCCCAAAACCGCATACTAAGGACCAAGCGTCGATCTTGGAATTTGTTAAAACTCTCCCTGCCAACGCGGATTTCAACACCCGACTCGGAACGGCGTTGGTAAGCACCGAAGCCCATCTGCTACGGGTCGCTCCTCTTCTAAAAGATCAAGCCTTCCATGAAGAGCAAGAATGGAGATTAGTGCTCCCCGTATCCGTGGGGACGGGGAAGGTGCTGAAGAACCCTCCTCGCTTTCGGCCACAAAGCACAACATTGGTCCCTTATATTGCCCATCCACTGCCGACTGACGCCGTAGGAACGCTGTCACTGGTGGATGTGATTCTCGGACCTGGCAGCCATCCACACGCGAGTCAGGCGGCATTCGCCTTCCTTCAGTCTGAAGGCATCATGGTCTTTCCTCGGGAGTCCAAGGTCCCATTTCGGCTGTCATAGAAGATTTCTTCTTGGGGGGGTGCATTTCCCAGATGAGGCTGACGCCAATTTCCAGTCAGCCGCGCGGCTCTAGCTTGACCGGTCCTTCCACAGCTGTTCCTGCTGACCGACTCCGTCTTTCTACTTGCGTTCAAAATCTTGCCTGTTTTGAAGGCTCTGCCAGATAGACCGTGCCTTAAGGGGTTTCCCATCCCTGCCAACGAAGTGCTTGCAGGCGATCTCTAGGGCACCCATTTGCTCGGGACATCGAGTAATTTTCTGCCGTGCAGGTCGAGGATAGTGTCACCAAATTCGCGCGCAGTGCCCTTCCAAACAATTTGAGCCATTGGCTCGGACACGGATTCGGATCGCCTTCTGCCTGCGGCGATGAGTCTTTCTTCGAGCAGTCGCGCACCCGCCCGTGTCTTGGCGTTCATCATCTCCACCACGGGATCTAGGAAACGATGGCCAGTGGACTCGCTCTGATCTTTGGCAACTTCTGAAGCGTGCTGAGGCATTTGTCACCCTTCCGTGACCCTTCCCGTTTTCTTGAAATCACCCTGGAAAGCGCCGTGGGAAGACACCGCGCTTTGTCGCTGCGGGGAGCGACCCACCAACTATCCGATTTCTGCACGATTGTAAATGATCTCTAGTGTGTCTCACTCAACGTTGAGTCAATTTTCTTGAGCCATATCAGCGTTTTACGATTGTCATCAAAGAGTAAAGCATTCGGACGCAGGAGTCACCAAATGGCAGCAGGAGGACAAACAATACTTGAGCAGGTAAGCGGCAACAGCGCGGGAGTGCTTCGGGACATCTACTTCACGCCTGAGGAATTGGCAGAAGCGCTTGGTGTCACGCCGCGCACAATTTGGAGGTGGCAAACGATGAGGACAGGACCACCAAGAACGAAGCTGGGCCGCAAGACTCTTTACCGGAAGACAAGCGTGATGGAATGGCTCGCTGCGCAGGAATCGAAAAGTGTGCGCTCCCAAAGCGCCCGGTTCTGCCGACGTAATAAGACCGCCGTCCGCTAAGCGGACTCCTGCACAGCAAAGCAAAGCTCAGCTAGGAAAAGCAACGCTCAGCTTGGAAAAGCAAAGGCCCCTGCGTCGCTGTCGAGCATAGACAGGGGCCGTTTGCGGAGAGTCTCTATGGCTGACGATTTGAAGCGTAATGCACAGCGGGAGCGTGCGTCAAGAGCGTCACAGGCGGCGCGGTTCTTGGCAAAACTGGAATCGTGTTACGAGTTTTCACTGGGCGAGATTTCGGAGATGAAGCCGCACATCGCACAACACGGTGCAAGGTTTGCTGAGCTACGTGCCCTCGGTCACAGAATCATCAACCGGCGAGATGAAGCCGGGAACAGCTACTACCGTCTCGTCAAGTCAGTCCGCGAAGATGTTCTCGACAACTATGTCGTAAAGCAGCGAGTCGAAGAAGCTGTGAAGCAGGACGGCGCGCACTCGCCTGGGTTTTTGTTTCCACCAGTGGGCTATCGCAATCCCGAAGAGGGAGCACATGAGTAGCGAGGCGAAAATCATGGCGAAAAAGCCCACGCCCGATACCCTAATCAAGTCGATCCATCGCAACGTTGCACCGACCTGGTACGGCATAGTTCTTGCCAAGCATATGCAGGACCCTTCGATAACGAGCGAATTGAAGGCGCTCATCGCAGTCGTTGCGACATTCCCGCGCGAGAACTGGAGTTGGCGCGGCGACCATCTGCGCTCGCTGCTGAATTGGGGACGTGAGCGCTATCAAAAGGTGATGCGCGAAGCGAAGGCGCGGCGATTTGTGATCGTGAATCAAACCAGCGATGGACTCACTTTTCATTCTGGTATCGGTGGAATATCGAAAAACCTGCACGTTTACCGCGGGCGGGAAACCCGATCACCGGAAAACCCGCCCGGCGGGAAACCCGGCCACATAACGATGTAGTAAAAGGCAACGATGGAGTAAAGAGCAACGAAGAGAAGAACAGAAAACACGGCGTCACTAACGTGACGATGCCCTTAACCTCTTCTTCAAAAGGGAGAGAGAGCAGTCGCAATCCTTCCAGAGCAGTAGAGATATCATCAGCAGGAAAGTCAAAAGCAAATCCTGCCCGCAGCAGCCGCCTACCGATTCCACCCGAATGCTGGGAGCACATCCTACAGCACGTCCGCGAAGGACTCACCGAGATCGAATGGCGCAACCTGAAGCGGGATAGAGCCGCATTGCGTTCTCTCTGGGCAATGATTCCCGAGGGAAACGACGACGACCGAGTGCAGATCCTCTGTGACGCTCTGGACCAAGCCGCTTCACACGACCACACTGCGGAAGGTTTGTTCTCAATTGCAACGGGGATTCTGGAACGTGACTGCGGCGGGACACGGATGGCCAACGTGGAAGACTACGACGCGGGGCGGGTGCCGGCATGAGCATATTTCATCCAGAGTCGCTCTCTGCTGCCCAGAGCCGCGCCATGCTCCCCAGCAGTCAGAAACCAGCTCAAAGCCAAATGCTCGTCGATCTACTCCGCGCCTTCGCCCAGCGAACAGCAATAGCGAACAGAGGCAATCTCCCAGCCGTCTACGATCAACTGCGCCTCGTCAATACCCTCGCCCTTCAGATCGCCTCAGCAGGGGAAGGGAAACGCAAGCAACCTAGCTCTACGCAACGGTTAGGCCAACAGAACAGGAAAGGCAAGGTGAAATAACATGCGACCCTGCGGTTCTTGCACCGTCTGCGCTTCGCCTGATCGTGAAGCCATCGACCGGGCTTTGATCACGAAAACAGGCTCGCTGCGTTCTCTTGCGCGACAGTTTTCACTGGGAAAAGACGCACTTTACAGACACAGCAAGCACACGATCACCCCTGTAAACATGAGGTCCGCAGACATCGACGCCGAGATCATCCGGCTGCGTAGGGAACAGGCGAACGCCACGCGGCGGCGCGACAACGCGGCAGCCCTGAAGCTGTCTGCTGAACTTCGTAACTGGATGGCCCTAAAAGTCAAAAGTGAGAGCTTCCAGGCGACAGATAAGCCCGTGGATCAGGGGTTGTCACGCCGGGAAGCGCTTGCGACGGCCAGCAAATCATCGAGATGGAAGTTGCCGGCGGCACGCAGGGGATTCGGGACTGGCTTCTGGAGATGTTGAGCGCCGTGGATGTTCCGAAAACCCCACTGATCGACGGTGCGCAAGTCGTTGATCTGGCGCACGTGGGGAACCCCAAATCGGCTCTATCAAAATCAAATGATTCCGGAACAAAACCAGATGCTCAAGCGCGGCGTCCGCTTAGCGGGCTGGAGGCGCGATGAACCCGGCAGATTTCCTGCGTGAGCGGATCGGGCGAAGCCGTCCACTGCTGGCCGAACACTTCGCAAGAGACTTTGGGGCGTTTCTGCGAGCAGCGTGGAGCGTCGTTCACCCCGGCCGGAAGTTTCACCGGAATTGGATGTATGACTTTTGGTGTGAGCGCCTGATGCAGATGCAGCGTCGCGAAATTCTCAGGGGAATCACCAACTGCCCGCCGCGTTGCGCGAAGACAACGGTATTCTCTGTCTGCTTCCCGTGCTGGGTTTGGATTACCGATCCGTCGCATCGCTTTTTGTGTGCGTCTTACGAAATGCAGTTAGCAACGGATCACAACATCGCGCGCCGCAACCTGATCCTGTCGCCTTGGTATCAGTCACTCTTCGGTGACAAGTTCAAACTCTCCGGAGATCGGAATTTAGCAACGCAGTTTGGCAACGACAAAGAGGGCGCGATGGTCGCAGCTTCGATTGAAGCCCGTTCGCAAGGAAGAGGCGGCGACACAATCATTTTGGACGATCCACAGTCAGACGACATAGCGCTTTCTGATCTACAACGCAAGTCGTCAAACGACTGGATCACGCACACGCTTTTTCAGCGTCTCAACGAGCCCGCAACCAGCGCCATTTACCTCGTGCAGCAAAGGCTTCACCAGTCAGATACGAGTGGTTTTGTCATGGAGCTTGAGCCGGACACATGGAAGCAGGATATGTTCCCGCTGATCGCAGAGGAAGATGAGCGCTGGGTCTTTCCGATCAGCGGGCGTGTCGTGGAGCGCAAGCAGGGCGAGTGCTTAGACGGGAAGCGCTTCCCTCCGAAAGTAGTTGCAACGAAGAAGTTAGATCGCTATACATTCGCGTCGCAATTTCAGCAGCGGCCAGCGCCGCTCGAAGGCGACTAGGTTTCGGCGTTCCGACGTGAGGTTTGCCTGCGGAATTGATCCTCTCACCGGGGTGCGCGATGAAAGATCTTGCCGGACCACTTCGACCGTAAGATTATTTCCGTGGACACGAGCTTCAAAGACCTCGCCACTTCCGACTATGTTGCCATCGCCGTTGTGGGGGTGAAGGGGCGCAAGCGCTATCTACTCAACGTGGTGAATGCGCATCTGGATTCGACTGCGACGGAGGAAGAGATTCTGCGCCAGCGTGAAATCTACAAGCCCGTCAGCGCGGTGCTGATCGAAGATAAAAGCAACGGCAGCGCGGTCATCAAACACTTGAAGAAGACGATCCCAGGGGTGATCGCGATCAATCCTGAAGGCGGAAAAGCATCGCGCGTGCAGGCAATGGCACCGGAGTGGCAGGCGGGCGACTGGTATGTGCTGCGCAACGCGGCCTGGACGGAGCCACTGTTGACGCAACTGCTGATGTTTCCAGCGGCGAAGCACGACGATATGGTCGATGCCGTGTCACAGGCGTCTGTGCACTTGCAGTCGCGGGACGGTTATGAGAACAGGACTGGTGGGCAACAGCGAGCGCGACCTACAAAGAGACAGGGGGTGAATCCGTTGGCGGTGGAAACATCGAAGTCCTCGACGGAGACACTGCGGGAAGCACAGATGAAAACGCAGCAGCAAAGCGGCGGGACTCGATTCCTCAGAGACAAAGAGCTTTGGCGCGTTGAGAAGTTCGACGATGACAAGCGCGCACATCCGCGATGCGCGAGCCTCTCAGGGTGCGCCGTCGTGTCCGCTTTGCGGCAACAAGAATCTTTCCCGGTACGGAGATGTTTCTATGTGCAACTCGTGCAAGTGGGACAGCCGGAACGTAGTGGTGACGCCCCAGTGACGGAGCAGCCGCCGCTGCCAGTCCCGCCGCCGCGCGAGGGATTGATGGATTTTCTTTGAGCGAGGAATCGGTATTTGAAAAGGGAAAACATGACGCGAGACGAGATTACGCAGATGTTCGTAACGCACGAGCTTTCCGCGAGAAGTCCAAATGCACGGGAAAGAGAAATCATTTTAAACAAGCTCCGTGAAGCCGTTGTATTTCAAATTGCCTTGTGGGACGCGGCTAGCGAAATTAGCGAAGCTCTCCACTGTGACTTATCGGTTGTGCTGGATTTTGTCAATCACTGTGCAATCGTCGCCGACGATGGAACCGAACTAAGTCATCGCGACTTTGACGATCTGTTGGGCATTGGTGATCGCCGAAGAATCGTCACCGGCAAAGCTTTTGGTCGCGGGTGACAGTCGCAAAAGATGGAATTCCTGATAAGCATGCCGGATCGATAGCATAAATCAGCGCAACACCCGGACCACACTGCATCAATTGGACCCACGCGGAGGAAGTGAACTCTGAACTGGCAAACTTCCTTGGGAAAGGGGCTGTGCAGCGTGCAGTCTCTGCGCACCAGAGCAAAGCAGTTGCGTAACCAAGCCGTTCTTTGAGTGCCATTTCATGGAGGGGTGCTCGTCTGCGGGCACCCCAACCTTAACTCCGCGCCTGGATGGGGGTTCGGGTCGCTCGGAACGTCTCAATCCCCATTGCAGGCTTTTGTGGCCAAGCAGAAACCACATCAGGGGGAAGCATGGCGACCATGCATTGCGACTCGATGCGCGTTACCTGCGATTTCGGAGGTGGATGTCGGCAACCAGTACCTAAACTTCTTCTCCGTGAATCGCATCCTAATCACGGAGTCACCAGTGTGAGGAATTCACGGAGGATACCGAATGAGCACCAAGTCCTCGGAACTGATGTTGGACCTGTTGAAAGAATTGGCATTGCTCAAAGAATTGGATGAGAAACTCTCCAAGCTACCGAAGTCGGATACTGGGAATGCCGAATTTGAGAGACGGCAGATGCGGCGGCAGGAAATCTGCGATCAAATCAAGGCTTTGGCGGAGCCGACAGCCTAATGCAGAAAAATCCCAAGACCAGTGGCAAACCAACAACCCAAGAAATGCTAAGCTGCTGTTCGCAGCACTTGCAAGCCCACGCTCCGACAAGTTGCTTGCGCCGCGTCAGTTCAATGGGCGGAGGCGATCATGCGGAAGATTGATAATGTGTTTTCGGGGTGAGGTTGGCGAGCGTTCTGCGCTCTGTTTTGCGGCCCGAACTGTTTGTCTCCGCTTGTATCTAACGAGCCAGTTTCATTTTGAGACTCTCTCGCATTCCATACTACCCAATACGAACGGCTGTCAGGTCTCCTGGGTATGGCGTCCAGCGGCACAAACTCCTACTAATATAGTAAGGCTCAGTTACAACCTCTGAACTACGGCACTTGAAAGAGTTCGCTTGGTCCGTATTTTTATAGTCGATGATAGTGCCACGGCAAGGGCCGCTTTCAAGACAGTACTGGAGCAACGTCTTGAATGGGTTGTGGTCGGGGAAGCGTTTGACGGGCATCATGCATTGGCGACCTTTCATCTTCACACGCCTCATCTCACATTGATGGATTTCATAATGCCCAAAATGAACGGGCTGGAAGCGGCCCGTCACCTGACCCGGCGTCACCCCGATGCTCTGATCCTGATGGTCACCACTGATCCATCGAAGAAATTGGAGATCGAGGCAAGACGTGCGGGAATCAAGGGGCTTTGTGGGAAGTACGAGATGGCGTCCTTGCTGAAGGCGGTTGAAAGCGTAACGAACGGCGGGACATATTTTAGCCAAGACGCCGCGGCCTAAAGTCGTACTTTCTCTGTGCACTACAGCAGGTAAGAACAAAAAGTTAACGAACGGAACCCAAAGTTGCTAAAGCCGCCGCTAAGGCCAAGATTGCAACATCGACCGCTATTTGTCTTCAGTGAAACCGCGCTCGACTCGCTGGGCGTCCTGACTGTCCATCAGTTCGCACCTGTGGGCGTCAAATGCCGCTCTAATTTCGGACTCCACCTGATCCTCTGAACGCTTATTGGACTTGAACTGAGAATTGCAACCTTCGCAGACGCCGATGGCTGGCAGCGGAGGCTTTACGATGCGGAGCTTGCGGGTGTCCATGACCGCAGTCTAGCGCATCCAAGCAACTGCATGTGCGTTAGCGCCCAGTCTCCGCTGGGCGAAGGTAGGCCCTTCATCTGCACTGTGCAACTAGGCTGCGCGCTTTCCCTTCGCGGCAAGCTTCTCAAGGGCGCTCAAAATACGAAGCGCATTGTTGAGATCGCGGTGTTCGTCCGTTGTGGAAACTGTCAGGATTTGTTCGGCTCTGTCGTAGATAGCATGACGCGCTTCCACAATTCGCAGCGGGAGCTTGCTATCGTCCAGTTCTCGCATTGCGGCTTGGTAAAGCTCATACCACTTGGTAGAAGATGTAGTGCCATCAGCCGGAGAACGGGATTGAGACATGCTGTACTCCCGAGTAAATGCTAGATATGGCGTCTAGCTTTGTCGGTACGGTGGCGTACTTTGGTGCAAGCCAACGGCGGCTGGGGCGAGGAAGGTTATGTGCCCGGGAGCCACTGGATGCGGAATGGCTCAGCATCCTGAGAGCTTTGCTGGGATAGACTGAGTGCCGTAAAGGAGCCACAATGCGCCAGAGAGTATCTGAATTAGGATGGAACGCCGTGTACTGCACGAGATGTTGAAAGCTGCATGAAATCGTTTGCACCAATGAGCCCGAGGACTGTGCGGACGAAAAGGGGGAATCGTCGCCGAGTGGGGTCATGCACGATGATTGGTGCGGAGAGTTGATACAGCGCACGGCGAGTCTGAAGCTGACACGCCCCAGCGGCTACTACGTTCTTGACCCATTCGCTCTCCCGCCCGTAAGTGAGCGCAATGAGGAATCCCTCCGGCGCTCGAAAAACATTCACTGGTGTCCGGTAGACCTTGCCTGACTTCCGACCCACATACCTAAGAATGCCGAAGCCGGGCAATCGGGCGGCGAATCGGCTCGTGATTCGGTTGGTAACAGCCAAGTTGAAGGCTGCGACCCACCGCTTGCGGAACCGGATTAGAAGGATGGGAGTCAGCAGGATTGCCAGAACCAGGATGACTGCTGTGATGATCGGCATGTCCGACTACCTTCCGAGCCTACGTAGCAGCTGCCGATACTCGCTCGACTGCCTGCTTCGCAGGAGTCAGCGCGACCAGCGCTGAGCCGACTATTGCGAACACAACCACTCCCACTAGTTCTCGGCGTTCGATCACCTTCCGATATTCCTGCGCTGCCATTACAACAGCATGCGCAAGATTCGCCCATCCGGCGAAGCCGATCAGGCTGCGGTTCGCCGCTGGGTTACGCACCGCTAGCAGGAGGAAAATCCCGAGTGTGACATAGATGCTCATTATCTGGCACCGCAGGTTCTCGCGAGAAAAACATCGTCATCGGAATAACTCCCGCCGTAAATAACAATCCCACTGGCACCAGCACAACCTTCAGCGCACGTTCTCGATTCATCGTGCCCTCCTCCCTTGCCGTCGCCGACAACATGATAGCCCGTCCCGGCTATTGCAGCTTCGCGTACTCGGCTTTGGCTTCTTTCAGAATGGGGATGCCGGGGTCGGCGTCTTTCCAGAGGGTGAAGAAATCCTTGTAGGCGGCGAGCGCACGGACACGGGCGGCATCGGCGTCCGCTCCCTGCGAGGTTCTCGCTTGCAAAGCATTAGCACGAGCGACTCCCAGATGTGCCAACGCCCCGGTCCAACAGTTCCAGACGATGCCGTTGTGGTCGATTATCTTCTGAAACTCGGCGGCGGCAGCGCTGCCCTGTCCGGCCGCCAGATACGCCTCTCCGCGCACATACGTCGGATAGAGGCAGGAAACATTGTTGATGAACGCAATTGCGCCGAACTCGACCGGGGGGGTGGCAGCTTGCAGGGCAGTCAGGGCAGCGGCCGGATTCTTCTTGTCCAGCGCCAATTGCCCCTGAATCGCGGGCAGCCAGAGCGATTGGATCTGCGTGTCCACCGGGAAACGTTTCCCCAAGTCTTGTGCCAAGGATTCGGCTCGTGCCGTGTCGCCCGCCATGGCAAACGCAAGTGCGGCTTCGACCTCGACACCCTGACTTGTGGGAACCAGTTTCAACGCCGCTGCCGCAGACTGCCGCGCCTCTGTAACATTTCCATACCCTGCTTGTTGCAACGCGGCGCTTCCGAGATAAATTGCTCCCCCTTCTTTGCTGTCAGCACGCACGGCGGAGTCCACCGCCCGTTTGGTCAGTTCCCGCGCTTTGCCAAGGTGACCGCCGTACGCCTCGGTATCCGAGGCCAGCGCAAGTCCACAGTTTTCCACCTCGGGCTGGCCAGCGAACCACTCTAGCTGTGCCATCATAGCCGCGGAGTCCGCCTCAAGAAAGGCCAGAGCATACAGGTCATTGTGCATAGGATACTCATCCAGTTTTCGGGCCTGCGCCTCGTGGATGATCCGCTGGGCTTCATCGAAGCGCTGCAAGGCCAAGGAGTAGCCCGCCAGATTGCTGTACGAGGCTGAATCATTGGGTGCACGTCGTATATTCTCCTTGATGATCTCGGCTCCTTTCTCGTACCGCCCCTGAGCCGCAAGCACCAAGCCCAAATAACCATAGGGTGCTCCGTCCCGCGGATAGCTCCTAATCCACTCCCCATACGTCTTGGCCGCTTTATCTAGCTCACCGGTCGCATTGCGATAGTAATAATGCTGGTGTGTTCGACAGATCCCTGGCGCGTTGTCGCGCAGGTTCATGCATGTGAATAGCGAGATACTTATATCGCCCGCTGGTGCATTGCGCCTTTTGCGAACATGCCCCACAACGCTTGCCGCTGCCGATATAGGCGTGAGCGCGGTTGCGAACATTCAGGCCGACATAGTTGAGCTGTTCCCCAGCCGGACAGAGATAGCTGTTACTTTCGGGTTGATAGGTGAACCGCTCGGGACCGTAGAGCGGGTTGTTCTTGCGGAGAGCACTGTCCCGCGTGCGCATATACGGTGTGATCCCCCGCTCCATTAACCACTGCAGGAACTCACCGTTGCCGTACGTGGCATCAGCAACCACCGACTCGGGATCGCGTCCTTGCCATTCAGCGAAACGAGCGATCATGTCTTGTGCGGCTACCGTTTCCTGACTCATCCGGGCTGCGGTGGCTTGCACTCCCACGATCACGCAACTGTGGTTGTCCACCAGATAGTTGTCGTAGTAACCGAGCCGGGCCGGAGTTCCACCCTTGGTCGCGTAGGTCGCGTCGGGATCGGTGGTGGACACCAGTTTCTGCTCATGCACTGGCTCGTCGGTCGGATTTTGCTGCTCTAGTTCCACCAGGTACTGACGCACAGTGTGGTTCACCTGCGCCACTTCCGCTAGCTGCTCGCGTGGAATGCGGCTCTCCTTGCTGGCATTGGCTTCCACGAAACTGCCGTCCACCGACAAGTCATCTCCCCGCACTAGTCCCGCTTCCAGACAGCTGCGCCACGATCTGTTCAAACAACTCCTCGAACAGCTTCGACTCCTGGAACTGTTCCGTGCCGATTCTTGGAAAACGTGGAGTGATGTGGGATCTCCTGATCGAATCCCAAACCCGTGAACCAGCGCCAAGCCAAGTGCATGCGCAGTTCCTCCACCAGTTTGCGTTCGCTGGTGATGCCGTACAGATAGCCGATCAACAGGATGCGCAGCAGAAGCTCGGGGTCAATCGACGGCCGGCCCGTATCGCTGTAACTCTCTCTCAGCTTTTCCCGCACGAAGGCAAAGCTGATGTGCTTTTCGATAAGTCGCAACAGGTGAGTCTCTGGAACCTGTTCTTCCAGCCGGAAGTAGTAGAACAGCGCTTCGGAGCGGTCGTGTTGCCCCATCCGGCAGTAATCACCAGCTTTTCCCATTCGCTGCCGTGTTCTCGCAACGCAAAGGCCTTGGTGTACTGTTCGGCGGCCCTCTCTACTTCACCAAGACCGTTATAATCGTTGCCTACTGCCCTGTAACCCATGGCAAAATTCGGGTCAAGCTCGATGGCGCGTTGGTGGTACAGAAGGGCCGCGGTCGGGCTCTCCGCTCCCCAGCCCAGGCTGTACGCTTTCAGGGCTTCAAGCGAGGACGTAGTGGCCTGCTGGAGCGGTACATCAAACTTCTGCACCGTAGCCAGAGATTCACCCAACTCCGTTCGCAGCTTCGACGCTGCCTCGCCCAGAGCGTCCAGCACCTTTTCCTTGGACGCCGCCGTCACCTGCTCCTGCGCCAGCGTGTCCCCACTCTGACAATTCACGGCTTTCAATCCCAGCACGTATTCGCTGCCCAGACTTCCAACTGTTCCAGCAATATAGGCTTTGCTGCCTGCCCGCTGGCAAATCTCGCGGGTTACCTCGGGGGTGAGTTTCGTGCTGGTCGGACGGGTCATCAGTTGCAAGGTCTTCGCAACTTCGCTGTCGGAGAGAACATTCAGGAAAGGCGATTGCCGCAGGGCAACGGTGAGCGCCGTCTTCAGAGTGTCATCGAAGATCGCATCGCCCGTGCTGTTGGCAAAATCGGCGAGAACGATGGTGTCTTTGTTGGTTAGAGGCTTCGCTTTATGCGAGCGGTAGTAAAGCCCGCCCGCCACAAGTAAGGAGGCTAGCAGAATGGGAACCGCAATCTTCCAGACCTTGCCCTGCCGAGCCGCTGGAGCTTCTGGCACGGCTACCATGCCTAAGTTTGCCGCAGAACGGTGTCCACTCTCGCTGTCCCGCTTCAGCCGTTGCAACTCGGAACGCATGTCGGAGGCGTGCTGATACCGAAGTTCTCGGTCTTTCTCCAGCGCTCGGCTGATGATCCGTTCCAGTTCGGCTGGCACGTCGGGGTTCAGCCGCACCGCTGGTGTGGGTGCCGCGTCCAGGATGGCTTTGAAGATGAGTCCCGTGCTTTCCCCACGAAATGGCAACACCCCAGTCGCCATTTCGTACAGAACTGCCCCGAAGGAGAACAGGTCGGTGCGGGCGTCCAGTTCCTTGGCGCGAACTTGTTCCGGCGACATGTAGGCGATCGTGCCCAAGGCTTGCCCTGGGCTGGTGAGATGTTCCTCCAAGTCTATAGTCGGTGCGCTCATGGCAACGTTCCCCGGCTTCACGGCGATCTTCACCAGCCCGAAGTCGAGAATCTTGGCATGCCCACGCTTGGTGGCAAAAATATTGGCAGGCTTGACATCGCGGTGAACGATGCCCGCGGAGTGCGCGGCGTCGAGTCCATCGGCAATCTCGATGGCGAGAGGCAGAATCAATTCGGTCTCCATCGGTCGCCCAGAGATGCGATGTTTCAGGGTCAGTCCATCCAAAAACTCCATCACAATGAACGGCTGCCCCTCGTGCTGTCCGATTTCATAGATCGTGCAGATATTGGGATGGTTCAGAGCGGAAGCTGCCTGCGCCTCTCGCTGGAAGCGGGCCAAGGCTTGCGGGTCTTTGGCTAGTTCATCGGGTAAAAACTTCAGCGCGACGAACCGATGGAGGCTTATGTCCTCAGCCTTATAGACCACACCCATCCCGCCGCCGCCTAGCTTTTCGACGATGCGATAGTGCGAGATGGTCTGACCGATCATGGCACTCAGGCTGCAATGGTAGGGATGCGGGGAAGGGGAAGTCAATGCAGCGCAACAACGCTCCGGTTCAACCCCACATGCAGCCCTGCGAGTGATGCCAGCAGGATGTAGAATGCACGTCCAAGGTATGAAGACTCTCCTAAATGATCGCGACCGGAACGAAGTGCTAGATCGCCTGCGCAAGGTGCATCCCGACAGCCAGAGGCGTTGGGGCAGCAGTCCGCTCATCAGATGATTTGCCATCTGAGCGATTCTTTTCGGGCGGCATTAGGAAAAAAGCAGATCAGTTCTTCCTCAACACTCTTCAAACGAACAATTTATAAGTGGGCAGCTCTATGGGTGCCTCTCAGGTGGCCACATGGCATCAAGACCCGCCCTGAAGTGGATCAACAGCAGGGCGGTACTCGGCCCGTTGAATTTTCATCAGATGTTGAGAACCTTCGCACTCTATTTGAACAGTTCTGCGGTTGGAAGGGTGAATTCACACCTCACGCCATGTTCGGTCAGTTGTCGAGGACTGAGCGGATGCGGCATGCCTACCGTCACATGGATCACCACCTGAGGCAGTTTGGAGCATAGGGCTAACCAAAGGGAGCAACTGGAGTGCCCGACCTCCAGCGTTTCGACCTTGTGGCCCAAAAGGATTTCCCCGCAGCAGCTGCAAGTGAAAGGCAATTGGGAGCGCTTTCCGCATAGAACCACACCTCGTGGAAGCTATTATGCGCCGCTCTTGCACGGCTGGTTGGTGAAAAAATCTCGATCACGCTCATAACCGAATGGTTCTGAGTGTAATCGCCTGTGGGTGTTGAAAAAGTCACTGATATAGGCAGGTGGGATTCAGCAGAAGCATGTTAGAAGGAAGCATCCGCCCATGCTCTGTTTGATTCCGATCGTCGGAGGCCTGCTGATCATGATGGGGCAACACGACCGCTCTGAAGCGTTGTTCTACTACTTCCGCCTGGAAGATCAGGTCCCCGAGAACCATCTGCTGCGGCTGATCGACAAGCACATCAGTTTTGAGTTTGTGCGCGAGCGATTAAGAGCCAGCTACAGCGAGACGGGTCGCCCCTCGATCGATCCTGAGCTTCTGCTGCGCATCCTGCTGATCGGCTATCTGTACGGCATCACCAGCGAACGCAAACTGGTGGAGGAACTGCGCATGCACTTGGCTTGGCGCTGGTTCACGGGTTTGGGATTCGATCAGGAGATCCCACATCACTCCACGTTTTCCAAGAATCGGCACGGACGGTTCCAGGAGTCGAAGCTGTTCGAGGAGTTGTTTGAACAGATCGTGGCGCGCTGTCTGGAAGCGGGACTAGTGCGGGGAGATGACTTGTCGGTGGACGGCAGTTTCGTGGAAGCCAATGCCAGCAAGGAGAGCCGCATTCCACGCGAGCAGCTAGCGGAAGTGGCGCAGGTGAACCACACTGTGCGTCAGTACCTGGTGGAACTAGAGCAGCAAAATCCGACCGACGAGCCAGTGCATGAGCAGAAACTGGTGTCCACCACCGATCCCGACGCGACCTACGCGACCAAGGGTGGAACTCCGGCCCGGCTCGGTTACTACGACAACTATCTGGTGGACAACCACAGTTGCGTGATCGTGGGAGTGCAAGCCACCGCAGCCCGGATGAGTCAGGAAACGGTAGCCGCACAAGACATGATCGCTCGTTTCGCTGAATGGCAAGGACGCGATCCCGAGTCGGTGGTTGCTGATGCCACGTACGGCAACGGTGAGTTCCTGCAGTGGTTAATGGAGCGGGGGATCACACCGTATATGCGCACGCGGGACAGTGCTCTCCGCAAGAACAACCCGCTCTACGGTCCCGAGCGGTTCACCTATCAACCCGAAAGTAACAGCTATCTCTGTCCGGCTGGGGAACAGCTCAACTATGTCGGCCTGAATGTTCGCAACCGCGCTCACGCCTATATCGGCAGCGGCAAGCGTTGTGGGGCATGTTCGCAAAAGGCGCAATGCACCAGCGGGCGATATAAGTATCTCGCTATTCACATGCATGAACCTGCGCGACAACGCGCCAGGGATCTGTCGAACACACCAGCATTCGCTAGTGCACAACGGGCGCGGAAAAAAGTAGAGGCGCTGTTCGCGGAACTGAAGAATCAGATCGGATTGCGTCGCCTGCGCCTGCGCAGACTGAAGTTCGTGCGGGAGCAGTTCTTCCTCGCAGCGGCTGCCCAGAATCTTAAGCGACTGGTACGGTTCCTCAGCCGACCGACAGCTCCCACTGTAGAAGCTGCCACTTAGCTGAGGTGAGAAGAAAAAACTCGGAGCCGCGATAATCGCAACCAAGAGTACATTCCGATCACAGACTTTTTCAACATCCACGCCTGGTTTCGACAGTTGACGGAATCGCTCGAAGCTAGAATGCCGACTCTACGCACCGATTCCGCTCCAGCGGAAGCCGCAAATCGTGCTTACTCCGGAAGCACGTCCTCGGGTATCAGGCGAGAGTTTCAAAACGGACTCGAGGATGACGACGGGATATGCCTGTCTGTGCGCTCCCGGTATCACATCTGTAAATTTAACTCAGAACGCGAATCAACAAAAGCGATCGGTCGTCGTCGGGAAACCCGTGCGCAGACGAGGCCGACATCACGGCCTCACAAATGGTTTCCAAGGGCTCGGAGATCCGCTTGCGGATTTCAGCTTCCAAGCGGTCGATACCGAATTGCTCATCGGCCGCATCTGCCACTTCGACGATCCCGTCGCTGTACAGCGCGAACAGGTCGCCGGGTGCGCATGGACCGCTCCGGCTGACATAGTGGTCCACCGGGAGCAGACCGAGCGGGAACTGTTCATACCCTAATCGCTCGGTGGCCCTGCTGGTTTGATAATGCAGGATCGGCATGTGTCCGGCGAGCGTGTATTCTACGTTTTCGCCACTCATTTCGAACACCAGCGCTCCGAAGGTCGCATACATATGCGGCTCCTTGACCGACGGCAACATAAGGTTAAGCTGGTCGAGCATCGCCGGCGTGGGTTGAGGGAACGCCATCCGGATGGCGGCTTTCAGGGATCCCATCAGCGCACCGGCGGGAATCCCATGACCCGACACGTCCAGCAGATACAGCAGGGTATGGCTGTCTGAAGTGATCAGGTCGATCAGATCGCCTCCGACCTGGTCGCTCGGAATCGAGCGGCCGTAAACTTCCAGGCGAGCATTGCGAAAGGTGACATTCGGCACCAGGATCCGCTGCAGTTTGTGCGCCAGCTCCAGTTCGGTTTCGGCGCGAAGCTGCCGCGCCCCCTCAGTGTTGATGTGCTTGGTTGTCAAAAAAGCGCTCACCAGCATAGTGGCAAAGATGGCGAGAGCGTCGAAGCGATAGGCCGCGGCGGCGGTGGCGGCCGATGGCACATCATGGGGGCGCAAAAAAAGAACCGCGGCAATCAGGCCCCAGACGATCGGCACGAATATCAAAAAGCGCTTGCCCGGAGGAAGACGGCGCAGGAAAAGAACCAGAGGACCGATCGCGGCAAACGGCAACGAAAGAACCACAACCAGCATCCGAGACAGGCCCCCACCACCAAGGCCCGCATCCAACATGAAGGCAACCGACGCCATGCGAAAGAATCGCGCCGCCAAAAGATATTTCAAACGATGGACGGGCAACTGGCGGAGTTGCGGTCCCCACCAATCCAAACGTTTGCGGGCCAATAGCCACACCACCACGACCACGATAAGCGCACCCAGCGTCAATCCAAGAATGATCGAGTTCGTGTCCAAGCAGCCCTCCTTCGCGTGCTCAACCGGCTGCCGCGAGCGTTTGAAATGGTTCTGCTGCCGACTTGAAGAAAACGTTAGAGTTCATACACCACCCCATGCCCCCCCCGGCCCCGAGTTTTTCTCCGATGCGGTAGTGCAAGATCGTCTGCCCAGTCGCTGGCGCGAATCTTACGTCTGCGAATCAGGCAAGTCAATGAAAGCCGTGGAGTTGGCGGCGGTTCAAGAGGATAGTTGTTGAAAAATCGCGATATCACTCATTGCCCCCCGCCGAGGGGGCTTTGAGTGTAATCGCGTGGTTTGGTAAGTGACCACCGACGACGTGACGGAACGCACAGACAGGAGTTCCCTAATGCCGTAGCCTGAAGTGTTTTCACGGTCTTCATGAGAAACGCAACGTCGCGGATGGTGAGACGCAATGAACTGGCTACGCAAACTTGAGCGCCTCGTGCTTAACTTCTTGAAGCTGATGATCGCGCTTCGAGTGGCATACCGTCTTCGCGGGTCGTGGGAATGAGCTGGATGGACGAGGGTTCGCAAGGGCGGCAGAAGCGCCTAAAGGCAACCGCTGATGCTCATCGACAGTCCGACACGCGGCGGCATGAGTGTCAAAATCGCTTTCGCACTCACCGACCGGAGTTCTGAGCGCTATCGCCTTGGTTTCACTATTTGAGCCGTGATGCTGGTCACTGACAGGTAAAAGGTGGTGGCGCAGGATGCTGATGGCTGAAATACGGCCTACGGAAGTGTTGGTCTTGACAGATCAAGTTCTGATGATGCTCCGCGACCGAACCTCTGATGTCGTTTTTGGAACACTTTTCCTGCTTGTTGCATTGGGCGCCTGGGGCATCGCCCTGATGCGCCGCCGGAGCGGAGTGGGCGTCCTCATCTGGGTGGGAGCTTTGAGTGCGATTGAGGCCAGACCCCTATTTCCTTCGTTGGATGACGCGGGACTTCTGCCGCACTGGCTTCACGTCACTCTTCCATATCTGGGCGATGTTCTCTCGTACTTGGTCGTGGTTGTTGCTGTGCTCGCCTTTTTGCAGCTAAGCCAGGGCAAACTGCGGCTCCTTCTGCAAGGAATGACTTTAGTGGGATTAGCGATAGCTTTAGCAGGTGTCGGCTTTTTCGTATTTACTGGCTCGTCCAACGAAGTGATGCCCTACAACCATCTCCTCGCCGCCTGTTTGCTCGCTGTCCTGGCAACCGTGGTCGCCGTGCCAAGACTCTCTCTCAAGTTCCTAATCCTGCCCAACCGCGTTCCGGCTGTAGGCATATTTCTTTTCGCGATTGAAGGGTTGTATGGCAATTTGTCGCTCCCCCTGGGCTACCAGAGTCCGCCCAAAATCTTGGACCCACTGGGGTTTACAGTCCTCTTCTTTTCCTTTGGGTATGTCGCCGCGCAGCGATTAAAAACGAGTCTCCCTACCGCCCACGGGGTTAGTTGACGTAACATCGCGATTTCA
>CAWKKK010000032.1:0-254123 GCA_963850165.1 uncultured Acidobacteriaceae bacterium
TTCCTGCTTCTGCTCGCAAGTGGGATTCTCCCGGTCGATGGTCTGCACTGTTTCGGGAGCGGGAGCTTTTCTAAGTGGCCCCTTTCCTTCGAGTACGTTATCGCACCCTTGCTCGCGGGCAATCGGCAGTTCTCGGCGTTCACGCTCGCGTAAAGACGGTTTCAGCCTTTCCAAGGAAGGTTCTTGCGCTTTGCGCGACAACTCGGAAGCGGATTGCCGTGCGACTGAGTGTGCTACCGACTCCCGCAGCAGGTCTCTATCGCTGGTCACAACCGTGATGCTCTCCCGGCCCCGCGAAGCAGCCACGTAGAACAGCTCTTTCCGCATCCCATCAGCGGAGATGACAACGGCATCGACAGATTTCCCCTGACTGCGATGGGCAGTGACAGCGTAGCCGTGTGTGAATTGCTTGTAATTCTCCGGCAGAGCGCGGCCATCCTGCAGATGAATGCGGCCGCTGCTCATCAATTCGGGAAACCGTCACCAGTTCGCCGTTGGTTGCGCGAAAGCCCGGCTCGCGCCGATTTGCCATCAGCAGTAACTTGTCATTGGGAGCAATTTCGATGGTGCGGCGCTCATAGACCTCAAAGCATTTCGCCTGCTTTGCTGTGAACTCGCGCTCTTCGCCGCGTGCGTTGCGGGCAACGACCTTGCCGTTTTCCACTCCGATGACTTCCAGCGATTCATGCCTAGCAACGCCCTTGACAGCCCGATGAAATTCCAGCACCTGGCCTTCAGCATAGTTCCGCACGTCACTTTTCTCCGCACTCGTCCAGTTCAGTGGTACGTGGTGCTGCTGGTGGGTACTCTGTCCCAGTTCCCCTGTGCGCGTGCGCTCAGCGCGGATAGCCTCGGTGATATGGCCAATCTCTTCGTGTGTGGCGGCGACAACCAGCACACTGCGTGGTTGGCCCTTCGCATTGGCCTGAGCCTGAGCTTCTGAGTAGGCTTGTTGAACCGCCTGTGCCCGGTCGGACCAGGGAACCTCACGCACAGCGCCAATTTGTTCCAGCTTGTCGAAGCCGCGCTCAGGATCACGGCGCAATTCCTGAATCGCGTCGCGATAGCCTTGGGCGGTTTGCCGCTGCACTTCGCTAAGCGAAACACTCTTCAAGTGAGATTCTCTTTCCAGCACCCGAAGAGCATCGCTGGCCTCGACACTTCGAATCTGCTTGGTGTCACCGCTGAAAATGATTCGCGCTGATTGCTGGTCGGCCAGCTTTAGTAGTTCGGACATTTGACGACCGGAAACCATGCCCGCTTCATCCACGATCAGCGCTTTCCCGAATAACTCTGCTTGAGCACGTCTGGTCCTGTAACAGCCGTTCCACCGTGATGGCATCCGAGAAGCCGACTTTCTGCAGTTCTTCAACCGCGCTCATCGTGGGAGCCACCGCCAACACTTGGCGACCGCTCTCTTCGAGGCCGCGCTGCAGCTCTTGCAGCGTAGCGGTTTTCCCGGTGCCTGCCGCCCCACGAATGTTCACCGCCAAGATCATGCGAATCGAGAACAAATTCGATTGCCTGTTTCTGCTCGGGGCGGAGGAAGGCGGAATCAGCGAATTCATGCTGCCCACCTAGCCGCTCAAACTGACCGATTCCACGATTGATCCGCTCGATCATGTCGCGCTCACGGTCAAGACTCTCGCGTGTGGCGACTTCCTTCCCAGCCTGGAGGATTCTGCCGTTGCTTTCTTCCAGTGAAAACTCACCTTTCAGGTCCGCCAAGTCGATCCGGCCCCGGCCATGACGGAGTGCTTCAGTCAACAGTTCATGGTCGAGCGCCACAGAGACGCGCTCAAAGACGTGTTGTTTTGCGTAGTCGAGGGAAGGAACTGCACTCTCTGGTTCTAGTCGCTGCGTTTCGGATCTCTCCCGGACTGCCTCGCGGATTTGCTCAAGGGTTAGGCTCTCCTCTGGGGTCAATCGAGCCGTTTGGCGCGAGTGCACCTCCGCAGTTGAAATCTCAACCAGCTTATCGGCCCGCGACTCACGAACCAGCACGGCGATTTCGTTGTCGCTGGGCTGGTGACCCTTACTTTCGACAAACTCGGCAATGGCCCGGTCGCGCTGCTCGCTACGCTGACTGTATTTTTCGAGCAATTCATCGGAGACACCCTTGATCTCAAAACCCAGGTTCTTGCCCTTGGAGCTGCGCCGGTCCTCGATCTCATAGCCCAGAGACCGCACTTCGCGGGCAAGCGCGTTCCGGTAGACTTCAGTCAGGTACGCCCGCTGCTCGTAGATATCGGAGGCTTGCAGCGCCTTCCAGCGGCCCTCAGCGCCGTCGTAGGTCAGATTAGCGGCAACCGCGTGGGTGTGAAGCTGGGGATCAAGTTCGCGGCTCGTGTCGTGATGGTAGACAGACAATACAAGATTACCCGTGGTGCGGTTATCATTCGCCTGGTCCCTTCGGACGCGGCTTGCTGCGCGATGCTCCAGCTCTTTCAGCGTTTCTCCAACGGCCTTCTTGTGAGCTTCCACAAGTCGTGCGTCCCCACCCGGTTGGGCCATGATGGAAACCGACTTGGGAGCCGAGATGGTGAAGTCGTACAGATTTCGACCTCGGCTCTGGGTCGTGCCATCAGCGGCTGTGCGGTCGGCGCTGTGGCGTTGCCGGAGGAATTCACCACTCTGCGGATCGACGCCCTGGCGCAGCGCCTCGAATTGTTCCGACTGAACTTCCCCTGCCAAGCCGAGCATCTCCGCTCCCCGGCCTTGCCATTGACCCGTTACACGCTCCCCTTCGGCGTAGTAGTCGCTGTGCTGCAAATGGCGTGCGGAGTAGCCTGCTCCGTTGGACATGGCGCGAATGGTGAGCATGTTTGAAGACCTTTAACGTCTCATTTGCAAGAAGACACCATCCCTAACGCTCCGCGTTAGGTCCGGTGTCGCGTGCGCGACCTGAATCTCGTCCGGTGTGCATCCGGCATTATCCGGTGTACTTCCGGCATCTGTCCGGCGCTTGTCCGGCCATCCTCTGACCTCCGTTTGGCGTCTGTTATCAGTAACGGCCTTTCGCCGGAGTCCATCTCGCCTGACGCTCTCGGAGGAAATTGTGGACGCCAAATTTGAAGCCATACTCAACAGCCTGCCTGCCAAAGAGCCGCGCTCGCGTTTGGAACCTTACAGCGAGCTAATCACTGAGATGCGAAAGCGAGGTCACAGCTATCGAGAAATCACGCAGGTACTCAAGAAAGCTTGTGGCCTCAAGGTAGGCACGAGCACGGTGAACGACTTCGTGCTCGCACGTTCGAAGATCAAAAGCGAAGCGGTCTGTTTCGCCGTCCGAGGACAATAGCGACTAAGAAGAACATGGAGGGCACTTACAGGTACTTATAGGAACACTAAGGCTCAGGAGAGCACCGGAAGAGCCTCAGAAGGAACTGGAAGGCATTGCAAAGACGATTAAGGAATTGAAAGACCGACCGCTGAAAACGCGGGCGAAAAAACTTTTATTTGAATACAACCCAGACGAACCGTTGCGGCTTCATCGTAATCAAAGAACGAAGGAGTAGCCATATATGTACGACTCCAACACCGCTGCAACAGCCGAACGGAAAAATTCCGATTCACGTTCTGTCGTCTCGTCCACCGCCCCGTCCAAGCGCGTGATTCTCACCATGGGAGGAAAAGGAGGAGTCGGAAAAACCAGCTTTATGCTGGCCCTCGCCGAATGGTTCCAGAGCCATGAGATTCCGGTAACGCTTCTCGACCTGGACACCGAAAACAAATCTCGCGGAAGCTTGAAGCACTACTTCGACGGCAGGGTGACCAAGGTGAACATTCACACCGCTGCGGGCCTTGACGCTTTCGTTGACCACTTGGCAGACGGCGCTCCCATCATCCTCGCGGATATGGGCGCGAGTTCCGGGCAAGTGACTCACGAGTGGTTCGACAGCATGTTTGAGGATGTGGCAGCTACCGGTGTGGCGTTCACGGCCATCGGCATCGTCACTCCCGACCCGGCGAGCGTGGAAAGCATTCTGAGCTGGGCTGCCCGTCTGCAAGACAGAGTGAACTACGTTGTGGTTGAGAACGCCATGACACATCAAGCAGATTTCTCCTACTGGCGGGACAGCGAGCAAGCTAAGCAATTTCGCACGGTCTTCCAGCCAGTTGTCCTCACGATGGAGTTTCGTCTGCCGGAACTCGAAAACCCCGCCCGACAACACGGCGTCACACTCGGCCAGATCGCCGAACGCCGGCTTAAAGTCCCGGAGCTGCAGAGAGCCTCACTGGTCATCCGCGCTCAGAGCTATCGGAGGCGGCTCTTTGAGGAAATTGACAAAGCCAAGGGGTTGCTCTTGCCGTGAACCCCCAGCCCAAACTCGTAGAAGAACAATCTGCTGAGTCCGATTTCATCGACGACATCGCCGAACTGCTGCCCGCCGAACAGCGTCCGCTTTGGTATCGTGACATGGCGCACTTGCGCCGCTTGCCCGCCGATGACGAGATGCTACGGATTGCCCGCGCTATGGGCTTTCTGGCATTGGTGACGCGGCAAACTCCCGGACAGATCGCCACGGAGCGAGAAAAGCTTGCCACGATCTTGGACCACAGCATCAAGGCCATTCAGTCCGCCCGACAAGATGCAGTCGCTTTGCACAGGCAACTCGAAGAGCGGCTGGCGCAATTGCCAGCAGAAATCTCCGAGGGCATCAGTCCCGCAGCTATTGCCGCGAAACTCAGCGAGAGTCTGCGCCAGCAGTTTGTGGCAAGTGGCATTCCTGAAACAGCACAAGCCCTAGCCGTCATCTCGAAACAAACGAAGCAAGTCGCGGGAGAGTTTGACCGCTCGTCCAAGCAACTGACCGATTCCTATCGAGGCGCTGCCAGCGAAGCACGCAGGGCGCTCGATGAAATACGCGGAAGCATCGAGTATGCCACGGCCACCGCGAAGCGAGCAGCACACGATCTAACGCACACTTTCCTCCGCGAATACAAGTGGTCGGTTCTCGCCCTGTGCAGTGTGGCTCTGGCCGTAGGATTTGCGCTGGGAATCCTCTATTACCGCTGGGTCAATTCAGCGGCACCAGAACCAACCCCGAACGCGGTCGTTGTTCCATCAAAACCAGGGTCAGCAGCGCCGAACACCGTTACGACTCACCCTGCCCGCAAGATTCAAGGTAAGCCCACATCGAAGGATGAGGCGGCGCAATGAAGCACCCGAACAACATCCCACACATCCAACGTCTTCTTTCGCTTCCACATGAACGAAACCGGAACTGCGAAGAACCCGTCAAGGGGCAGGCCCGCTGGCGCGGCTCCCTCCGGTCGCCCTTGACTGAACCTTCGCAGTTCCAACCCAACCCGCAACTATGGAAGCGAAAGAAGAAAATCGAAATGTCACAGCCTTCGTCCCGCCGGAGTCAACATGTGTTCCCAATCCCAGCCTCCCACTTCTAACCCGTCTTCCCACCAAAGCAGCTATCAATCCACAATCGGCGGCGAAATGGAGCCGCTTGCTGACGCTGACGCGGCTGCTGAGTTTCTACAGGTGAGTCCGCGTCGCATCCTTGAGTTAGCACGGCGTGGCGTTCTTCCCGGTTATCCACTTGGCAGTGGCCCTCGCCACCTGTGGCGATTCCGTCTTTCAGAACTTGCTCGTCTCTGCTCGCAGGCAGGGTACAATGCAAGCGGCAGTCTCACGTGCCTAGAGGAGAAATCTGAAATGGCACAGAGACATCAACGTGGTTGGTTGAAAAAAGAACGACGCAAAGACGGCGAAACTTGGATGCTGTTTTTCCGCACAACTCGGGAATCCGACGGTAAGCGAGTCGAGCAAAAGGTTTCCGTTGGAACGGTTCACGACTTCCCGACCAAAGCCTCGGCCTGGGCGGAAGTGGAGCGACAGCAGATCCAGATCAATAAACCGGACTTTCGGAAGCGCGCGACGTTTGCGGACTTGGCTCAGCACTACCAACAGCACGAGCTAGGCGAGCGGCGGAGTGCGATTGTTGATCCGAAAGCCCACACAACCATCGCAGGATACAAACGAGTGCTACGCAATCGTCTGCTACCGCGATGGGGCAAGCGAATGGCGCTCAGCATTCAGCCGTTGGAAGTCGAAGAGTGGCTTTCTGCGGTGAAGGAAGAGGAACTGCTGGAAAATCCAACTCTCGACAAGATGAGACGGGTCATGTCGTTGGTCTATAAACACGGCCAGCGCTATGGTCTCATTTCGCGTCGAGAGGAGTGCAACCCGCTACGCTTTGTCCGCTGCAAGACCATCAGCAACTACGAAGCGGTGATTCTGAGTCCGGAGCAGGCCTTCGCGGTTTTGGTTGATCTGCCGGAACCGGAAAGAACCCTGACGCTGCTCGCTGCCAGTACGGGCCTACGCATCTCCGAGTGCTTGGGCTTGCAATGGCTGGATGTGAACTTCGACGGATCGCTCATCCATGTGCGGCGTACCTGGACTTGGGGAAAGGTCGGACAACCTAAGAGCAAGGCGTCACAAGCTCCGGTTCCGATGCATCCTCTGCTGGCAGAATTCATGCGGGCGTGGCAAATCCGCACGCCCTACCCACAACCTGAAGACTGGGTATTCCCCAGCCTCAGACTAGACGGTAGAAAGCCACGGGCAGCAAACATGCTGGTGGAAGACTATCTCCGGCCAGCAGCGGTGAAAGCGGGAGTGATCGCCGCAGGCGATCCATGCCGGTTCGGTTTCCATAATCTCCGGCATTCGCTGGCATCGTTTCTGGTCCGCAGCAAGACCGACCCGAAGACGGTGCAAGCATTGCTACGGCATTCGGACGTGAAGACGACGCTGCAGCTCTATGCACACAGCGTCAGCGCGGACCGGATGACGGCGCAAGGGGAGGTACTTCAGGCCATTCTTGGCGGCGCTACTGCCGCTAACAGCGGACTGAATGCGGACTGAAGCGATTTTGCTGATTCGATGTAACTGCTTTGAAATGTGGTGGCCAGGGACGGAGTTGAACCGCCGACGCCAGCCTTTTCAGGGCTGCGCTCTACCACCTGAGCTACCTGGCCACGTTTCGAAACCCGCTCATCCACTCGCGGGCTGCGAGGATTGTTCGCTTCACGCCTGATTATTGCGGGATTCCGAACCGAATGAAACAGCTCGCTGCCGAACGCGTGCGGAACGTCTTCGATTATAGCAATGGCCGCCGAGTTCACTCAACATCGACGCTGCGAGCTCGCGCGAGAAATTGGCTCACTCGCACGACAACCGTCCCATTCCATTCAGTCCGTCATCAGGCATCGGTTGATCCCCGAACCAGTAGGGAATCTCGCGGTAATCGTCGACCGCGAACACCGCCAGGTCGGCATCTTTGCCCGGTTCGATGCTGCCTTTCCGGTCCGCGACTCGCAGCGCCCACGCCCCATTGATGGTGGCCGCGGCGATAGCCTCCGCCGGCGACATCTTCATGTGCGTGCAGGCCAGCGACATCGCCATCGGCATGCTCAGCGTCGGCGATGTGCCCGGGTTGTAGTCCGTCGCCAGCGCCACCGGCACGCCCGCGTCAATCAGACTGGCGCGCCTGCGGATATTCCTTCAGCCCCAGAAAATAATTCGCCCCCGGAACCAGCGTGGCGACCGTGTCGTGCCTGGCCAACTGCGCGATGTCTTCTTCGTTCACATGGTCCATGTGATCAAACGATGCCGGATTGAAACGCAGGAACGGCTGCAGCGGCGTCTCCGTAAGCTGGCCCATGTGGGCCCGCACGCTGAGACCGTGCTGTTCGGCGGCCTCAAAAATCTGCTTCGTTTCTTCCGCCGTAAACGCTCCCTGGTCGCAGAAAACATCGACGAACTGTGCGAGCTTCCGCTTCGCCGCCGCGGAATCATCTCCTTACAGAGAGTCTCAACATACTCTTGTGAGCGACCCTGAAATTCTTTCGGGACGACATGCGCCCCGAGAAGAGTCGCGACCACGGTTCCCGGCCAGCCGGAGGCAGCGTCGCGGATCGCTTCCAGCGATTTCATTTCTGACTCGACCGTCAGCCCGTAGCCCGACTTGGCTTCGACTGTCGTGGTGCCGTGCGCGGCCATGTCGCGCAGCGCGGCGAAAACTTTCTCCGTCAGAACCCGCTTCCCTGCCTTGCGCACGCCCTCGATGCTCGACCGAATGCCGCCGCCAGCCGCGGCGATCTCTTCATAGGAAGCGCCTTCGATGCGCTTCTCAAAATCCACCAGCCGCGGGCTGACGAAAACAGGATGCGTATGCGAATCGACGAAACCGGGCAGGACAACTTTGCCCGCGCAGTCGATCTCGAGTAACTTTCTTGCGATTCTTCTTCAGCCACGGATCGCGCAGCGCGTCTTTGGTGTTGCCGACGGAAACAATCTTCCCGCCGAGGCAAAGGACGGCATGCGTCTTGGATGATGCCAGTGAAAGGGAACGCCGTCGCGGGCCGAGCCGAGCGGAGTAGAAGCTGGGAGTGATGAGTACAATGGTTTGGATTTAAAGCAGCTTCCGCTTCGCCGCCTGCGGAATCATGTCTTCACAGACGAGTTCAACGTATTTTGCCGAGCGGCCCTGAAATTCTTTGGGGACCACGTGCACCCCGAGCAGAGTCGCAACCACGGTTCCCAGCCATCGCGACGCCGCGTCGCGGATCGCTTCCAGTGACTTCATCTCCGACTCAACCGTCAGTCCATAGCCCGACTTGGCCTCAACCGTGGTGGTGCCATGGGCAGCCATGTCGCGCAGGGCAGCCAGAACTTTATCGACCAGAACCCGCTTCCCCGCCTTGCGGACACCCTCTAGGCTCGACCGTATCCCACCCCCAGCAGCGGCAATCTCCTCATACGAAGCACCCTCGATGCGCTTCTCAAAATCCACCAGCCGCGGGCTGACAAAGACAGGATGTGTGTGTGAATCCACGAAGCCGGGGAGGACGACTTTGCCCGCGCAGTCAATCTCGGTGAGCTTCTTGCGGTTCTTTTTCAGCCAGGGATCGCGCAGAGCTTCTTTGGTGGTGCCAACGGAAACGATCTTCCCGCCAAGACAGAGCACGGCGCCGTTTTCGATGATGCTGAGTTGCTTGAGATCGGGCCCGCGGCGTGGACCGGGGTTGCCGGAGAAAGATTGGAGCGTGAGAAGTTGGCCAATGTTGGCCAGAAGCAGCGCCGATTCCTTAGGCACTCAGCCTCCGCAAGCAAAACACCCACGACCGAGGCACAGAGACACGGAGAATTCTTGGCATCATAGGACTCGGCGCATGATTCCCCGGTGGAGAACCAAGATCCTGACATTGATGAGAGTGCCGAAGTGTGTGCTCCAAGGAACTCCGTGCCTCCGTGTCTCCGTGGTGGGTGTTCATTTCTCCGCCATCGGCACCATCACGCCGCTCTGCTTTGCAAACTCCTTCGCCTCCTCATAACCCGCGTCCACATGCCGAATCACGCCCATCCCCGGATCGGTTGTCAGCACGCGCTCAATGCGCTTAGCCATCGCATCTGTCCCATCAGCGACCGTGACCTGCCCCGCGTGCAGGGAGTATCCGATGCCTACGCCGCCGCCGTTGTGAATCGAAACCCACGACGCGCCCGCCGCAGTGTTCAGCAGAGCATTCAGCAACGGCCAGTCGGCGACCGCGTCCGAGCCGTCTTTCATGCTCTCGGTTTCGCGGAACGGAGACGCCACCGAGCCGCAGTCAAGATGATCGCGGCCAATTACGATCGGCGCTTTGATCTTCCCTTTCTTCACCAGATCGTTCATCGCCAGGCCGAACTGCGCGCGCTCACCGTACCCCAGCCAGCAGATGCGCGCCGGCAGTCCCTGAAACTTGATGCGCTTGCGCGCCAGATCAATCCAGCGCCGCAGGATGCGGTTCTCGGGAAACAACTCCAAGACCAGATCGTCAGTGACGTGAATGTCAGACGCCTCGCCCGACAGTGCCACCCAGCGGAACGGTCCGCGCCCGTCGCAAAACAGCGGACGAATATAAGCCGGCACAAACCCAGGAAAGTTATACGCGTTCTTCACGCCGCGCTGAAAAGCAAATGTGCGAATGTTGTTGCCGTAGTCGAACGTCACCGACCCCATCTTCTGCAGCCGCAGCATACCTTCCACATGAGCGGCGATGGCGTCGAGCGATTTTTCCTGGTACGCCTTGGGATCGTTTTTCCGTAACTCGACGGCCTCGGCGAGCGTCATGCCGTTCGGCACATATCCATTCAGGGGATCGTGCGCTGAAGTCTGGTCGGTCAAGATATCAGGCACCACGCCGCGCGCGGCTAACTCCGGAATCACGTCTGCGCAG
This sequence comes from uncultured Acidobacteriaceae bacterium, assembly GCA_963850165.1. Lineage (GTDB taxonomy): Bacteria > Acidobacteriota > Terriglobia > Terriglobales > Acidobacteriaceae > Sulfotelmatobacter. The sequence continues at coordinate 10,243 of CAWKKK010000032.1, forward strand.
TTCCCCACCAGCCCTACCGAAACGTTTTCTTTCTTGCGCACCGCATTCTTCAGAATGCGCAGAGCTTCGTCGAGCGTGTTCACCATGAAATCGCAATAGCCGGTCTTCAACCGCTTCTTGATGCGCTCCGGATCGACGTCGATCCCAAGAAACGCTGCGCCCGTCATGGTCGCCGCCAGTGGCTGAGCGCCGCCCATCCCACCCATGCCACCTGAAACGATCAGCTTGCCTGCAAGGTCTCCGCCGAAATGTTTTTCGCCTGCTGCCGAAAACGTCTCAAACGTCCCCTGCACAATTCCCTGCGAGCCAATGTAGATCCACGAACCCGCCGTCATCTGCCCATACATCATCAAACCGGCGCGCTCCAGTTCGTTGAACTTTTCCCAGTTCGACCAATGGCCAACAAGATTCGAATTCGCGATGAGCACGCGCGGCGCATGATCGTGCGTCTTGAACACGCCGACTGGCTTTCCCGACTGCACCAGCAAGGTCTCATCGTTCTCGAGCTTCTTCAACGAAGCGACGATGGCGTGGTATGCCTCCCAACTCCGCGCAGCCCGCCCCGTTCCGCCGTAGACCACAAGATCCTGAGGACGCTCGGCGACTTCCTCGTCGAGGTTGTTCATCAGCATGCGCATGGCAGCTTCCTGCTGCCAGCCTTTGCAAGCGATGGTGTTTCCGCGCGGCGCGCGAATCGAGGTGCGGGCCTGAATTTCCGTTTCGACGGGCATGAATAGATGTTACTTGCTCGGCATGGAAGTGTTCAATGCTGCAACCTGGGAGGACCAGGAGGCGGGAGCAAACTCACCACGTCGAATACGCCGTGCCGTCACTCGACATCGCGCTCGACGCCGAATGCACATCGTCAATGCCGGGATCCTGCTGGTCCACGGTCAGCAGCACCTCTTCCTGCTTCGGCTCCCAGTTCGCCTCATGCGTCATCGGATCTTTGGGAAGCTCTTTGAGGTAGCCCGCCTGCACCAGGTCATCCAGCGACTGCGGCGCTTTCTGCTTGTCGAGCGTGTACTGGGAGATCAACTTGCGCAGTTCGAACAAGTCGTTCCGCAGGACGGCTTCGCGCGCCCGCACCACTGACTGGCTGTAAATGGGTAGCGCGATCGAAATCAAGATCCCCATAATGATCATCACGATCATCATTTCGAGCAGCGTGAAACCCCGCCGTCGCGTGAATCCCCGCCCCGTTTTCAGCCTTCTTACCATTTACCAGTCCTTATAGTTGGTGCCGTCCAGCCCCGTACCTTGCGACTTGGTATGGACATCGAACACGCTCTGCCCGCCCCAGGAGTCAGAATCGGGATCATCCTGCATCGAACGCAGGCCCCACTCCGTGCTGCCCGTCATGGGATCGACAGGAATCTGACGCAGGAAGCGCACCTTCTTGCCCTGCACATCCACACCTTTCACCAGCGTTTCCAGATCGGGTGGATAATTCTGGCTGTCCACTTTGGTCTGGAACCCGCCGCGGTCGGCTGCGTCCTTATAGCGGTCGATGGCGTCGCGCATCTCCCATAAATCGAATCGCAGTTGGCGTTCCTTCTCCCGCTGTATGGTCAGCCGCGCCAGGGGCACCGCCATGGTCGAGAGCACGACCAGAATGGAGGTGGCAATGATCAACTCAAGAAGCGTAAAGCCCCGTTCGGACCTCGCACTCCGCCCGCGCTGGAATCCTTGTAGATTCATCTCAAAATCCGGATTGAACCGATCGACCGGATCGCGCTATTGCACCGTCACCGACGCCTGCGCTCCGTTCACCGTGATGGCCTGTTGAGCGGGATCGAGCGCTCCGCCCCGGGTGATGGTCAGAGGAGTCTGTCCGCTGGCCTTCGCCTGGAAAGTCAGCGTGACCACGGTCCCCTGCCCCGAAACTCCACCCGACCCCGGCGGTCGCGTGGCCGTAATCTGCAAGGTTCCCGTGGTTTCATCTTCGCGGTGCACCAGGGCTACCGCCTGGCCATCTTGCGAGAGGAACCCGCCGTTTGAGACGTTTACCAACTGCAGTTTAGCCATGTCGTAATTCAGCTGCACCGGCACGGTATGCACATTCAGCGCGCCCGAAATCAGCAGGTTCACCACAAACGTGTTGCCCTTCACCCCCGTGATCTGCCCCGGATCAAACAGGAAGCTTGTGCCCGTCGGGCTCGCCGGAGTCTGAGTCGTCGGTGGCTGAACAGCGGGCGACTTGGGGGCGGGAGGCTGCGCCGCCGGGGCCTGTCCCGCCGGAGCAACCGGCGCTGCCCGGCTGACGTGCCGCAGTTCAATGGTGCTCGCGGTGCCGATGTCGATCGGCCGCTGGTTCAACTCGCTGACCGTGGCTCCGCGGATGATGTGCGGCGTGATCGCAAAGACCGTCTCATCCTGCTCATGGTCCTGCGTTCTCTGCCCAAAAAGGTAGCCCAGGATTGGAATCTGCGCCAGCCCCGGGATGCCGCTCAGCGCCTTGGTCTGGGAATCGTCAAAGATTCCGCCAATCAGGCTCGACTCCCCATCCGCCAGACGGATTTCATGCTCGATTTTCTTCTGCCCGATGATGGGCTGGCTGATGCCTCCGATGCTCGACTGGCCCACCACCGAGGAGATTTCCATCGTGATCTTCAGGGTTATCTCCCGGTCCGCGTGCACATGCGGCGTGACGTCGATGTTCACACCCACGTCCAGGTATTGAAACTGGGTATTCACCAGCGGGTTGATGCCGACGCCACCGATTCCGGGCTGGAACGATCCCGTGGCCACGGGCACACGTTCGCCGATCTTGAGCGTCGCTTTCTGATTATCCAGCGCTCGAACTTGCGGGTTCTGCAACATCTTTGTATCGCTGTCGCTCATCACTGCTGACAAGTTGGCGGAACCAATCGACACCTGAAAATCGGTCGCGTTCAAGTTGCCCAGAGTATTCAACTCCAGACCAGAGCCTGAGGTGGAGGGAGTTGTTGTACCCGTGGTCGTGGTCGTCGTGGTGGTGTTGATGTTGTTCTGCAGGGTAACCGTGGCGCTGGTCGGCGGGCTCAAGCCCAGGGTGCGCGATTTGTCTTTGCTGATCTGCAGAACCGCAATGTCGACGACCACCTCCGGACGCGCCTTATCCAGGTCGTCCACCAGTTTTTCCGCCAGCGCGATCTGGTCGGGCGTGCCCCGCACCACCAGCGCATTCTGCGAGAGCAACTGCTGCACCCGCTGCACGTCGAGCACGGCGCGGATCGCATTCACTACATCCTGCAACTCGGTGGGCGCCGATAGATTCGATAGATAAAACGTCTTCAGAACGCTCTGTTCCAGCTCCTTGCGCTTAGCCGGATTATCCTGCGCCACAAAGATGGTATTGCTCGTCACTGGCCGCCAGAAAGTCTTCGATTCCAAAGCCGTAATCTGCAACGCTTCTTCCAGAGTCACTCCATTCAGTTCGACCTTAATGCGACGCGAAGTGTAGTCGTAATCGAACAGGACATTGATCCCGGCCAACTGCCCAATGGTCTGATAAATGACTTTGGAATCTTCGGTGAGCTTGACGGTAATAGGAACTGTTGAGATAGGAGCGAGTTCTACGGGGCCGAGAGCGTCCTTGATCTTCCGCTCCAGGTTGCTGGGCGGCCCTGCCGCCTGCGGCGGGGGATTGTTGGCATCGTTGATCATCTGCTGCGTGCGCTTGTACTCCTGTTGCGCATTGAACAGCGAGGGATCGATCTGCATCGCCTTCTGAAATTCGCCCAGCGCCTCCTGCAGTTTGCCCGCTTCGCGCAGTACCACTCCGTGATGGACCGTCGTCGCGGCCGCCTTGAAACGCATGCGCTCGAACGACGAGCGGTAGCGCAAGTCTTTTGGCTTCAGCTCGTAGGCTTCCTTGTAGAATTCGTAAGCCCCCACATAATTCTGCCGCGCCTCGGCGTCCTGGCCCTTTTCATAGATAGTCTTGGCCTTATCGGCAATCGCAGGCAGGATGGCAACCACGACCAGCAGCACTACTGCCGCGGGCATCAGACGTCTCATTCGTCAGTCCTCGTCTACAAAGTCTTCGCCGGACAAGCAGTCTCTACCCTGAAGGCCAGCGAACCTGGGATTCACGTGACACTACTTTCGAAACAAAAAAGAACGGTTTTGCTGCGATTATAGCATCGTGTTTCGCGCCTCCCCATGTGATTGCACGCACGGGAGTTACACTCTTTAGTCGTAGTCCTAACGGGCTTCCTGCTTCGGCTCTCGGGCACGGGAGTCGCGAAGCGACGGCATTCATTAGCCCCGCACGTAAGTGCGGGGTTGGCGAGGGGATGGGAACCAAGTCCCGCAGGGACGGCACTCTTCCAGACCCGAAGCACGATAGCCGAAGCCCGAAGCCCACTGCTAAGATGATCCCAACCCATGCCCCGCCAATCCACCCACGAAACCAAGCCCAAGCCGGAGAAATCCCTGCGCCGCGAGCCGACAGCCTCCGGGCAACGAGACGCCGCCGTTAATAGGATCGCTTCTCATAACTACTTCTTGCTGGAAAAATTTGAGTGCGGCGTTGTCCTGACCGGAACCGAGGCCAAATCCGTCCGCGGAGGCCTCGCCAACCTCAAAGATTCCTACGGCCTGGTCAAGGACGGCGAACTCTGGCTCCTCAACGCCCACATCGGCCCCTACGAGCACGGCAACATTCACAACCACGCCCCGCTCCGCACCCGCAAGCTGCTGATGCACAAAGAAGAAATCCGCAAGCTGATCGGCAAGACGCAACAAAAAGGCCTCACCCTGATCCCCGTCCGCATGTACTTCAAGAATGGCAAAGTAAAGGTTGAACTAGCCCTGGCCAAAGGCAAGCAGCTCTGGGATAAACGAGAAACCGAACGCCGGAGAACGGCAGACAAAGAAGCCCGGGAAGCGATCCGGGGCCGCAAAAAGTAGTGACCGTCGCGTAGCGCCGCCGTCCCGCCGGCCGCCCGGAGGGCATCCCGCCCCCGTGCCGACGGCAAGATGCCCCGATCCTTATTGGGACACCCAGCCCCTCACCACACCTCAAGCTTGATCTGCCGGTACCGGCTGATGAGTTCAAAGTCGGCCCGGTTGGTGGTCATAAGGCGGGCGCCGTGGGACCGCGCGGTGAGGGCGATGAGAACGTCGAAATGCAAGTCACGCAGTTTGTGCGGCCCGAAACCGTGATCGGCACGGATTTTGGCCAGTATCTCGCCCGACTCCAGCCAATTCTTCTGCGTCGGAGTCAGGACTGGGCAGTTTCTCGCCAAAGTGCGGAGGAATTTGAGTTCCGCGGGCCCGCTAACTCCGCGCAGCAATTCCGCGAGGACTACCGACGACAAGCGGACCACACCCTCAACGGATTCGATCCTATTGCGGTGGCGCCCTGTGCGGACCTCGTCCACCAGAACAGATGTGTCGAAGATTACGACCTCACTCATCGAGTCCGGGAAACTTGAGTTTGCCGGAGTTCTTCTTCATCAGGGCCTTGAAGCGCTTCAGCCCAACGATTTCGCGCAGCGCAATGTGAACGGCATCGGTGCGGGATTTCGCCTTGAGCACCCTCACGGCCTCGTCGGCCAAGTCCGTGTCCAGGCGGATTGATGTCATGGTTACAGCCATAGCGCCCCTCCTTACCGATATATACACAATATTCGATTCGTATATACGAGTCAAGAGGTTGTAGGCGAAGTACCCGGCCAGAACCATGTGGGGCCAGCTCCCCGAGCCTGCCCTGAGCGGAGTCGAAGGGGCTGCCCAGCCGAGCACAGCCCGGCCGTTTGCAGGGACCCAGCCCGTCGTTTACGTCTCATAGTACTTTCCGTTGACTTCACTGCCCATCACTGCGAAATCGCACCTGGATGTTTCCAGCGGATCAGTCTTGAAGGTGAAATCGATTAACGGGACGCGAACCGTTGCTTCGAGTTGCGCCCTTGCCGTGAAGCCTTCGAATCGATACTGCTGCATCGCGTTTTCGTACTTAACCGGTTCCTCGGTCGCCGTGAACACCAACTTGAAGTCCAGGAATGCAGCATTGGTTTCAGCATCCAAAGCCGGCCAACGCGGTTGGTCGATGATGGGCACGTTTGCCATCTGCAGCGTGGCGGTTTTGCCGTCCGGAGAAAATGCGAGGCCAGTGGTTGGAGCTGGCGTAACCCAATACAAACCTTCGGGCGAAATAGGGGAATGAAAATCATGGATCTGGTTCGCGGGGACCGCCGGTCCCTTGAACACGGTGAGTCAGGTGTGCGCGAAGACGGCTTGGTGGGCCTGCCGCCCCGCCCAGTACTCTCCGGCCATATAGCTGTAGTCGGTGGTCGGAGTGCCCCACGCGAGGCGGTTTCCTTTGTTATCCGTGCCGATACCGTGGAAGCCATTGCAGCGGGCCAACTTTCCCTTGAAGTGATAGATGCTGGAGAGTTCGACATTCGGCATGGCAGCCTGATTGTGATCGCCGTTCTTGTCGAGCCAGGGAATGGGATACGGGCATGATCCGCCGTTAGAGGGTTCATGATTCTGTGGGATGGTCGGCGCGCAGGCTTGAGGTGCGGATTGCGCATCGAGCCGCGTACCCGGTAGCCACACCGCCAAGGCGGAACTGACTCCGAGTTCTAGCCAACGCCGTCGGTTCAATTCGAAACGAACGCGATCACGAGGCATGGCATCTCCTTTCATCATTCGTCCTGGTTAACTGCAGTGGCTATCGTCTCATTCTTTTCTGCTCTAGCTTTCAGCGTCAAGGCGCATAGCGAGTAAAAACGAGGTCGGTCGCTTTGGTCTTCTCGTGGCAGGGGAAGCAGCTCTTCATAAATGCCGCGTCGCCAGGTTTGCCGTCCGCGAAGTGACCGAACCCCCAGCCGCCGGTTGCGGCGTACTTTTTTGAGTCCTTGACCATAAACTGAATGTTGGTGGGGGCGCCGGGGACGAAAGATTGGACCTGGCCAAAGATTTTGTTGTTTTCATCTGATGGAACGTTACGGTAATGCAAAGCAGCAAGGATTGTGCCGTCCGGGAACGGAAGCTTGCCCTCCCGGAAGGCCTTGATCGCCACGTCGTTGCCCAAGAGGGCGCCTAAACTGTTGAGCTTGCCTGCTTCATGGGCCGAGGAGATCCACTTCCAGTCGCGGTACCCCTGAGGAATTTCGGTAACGAACGGGGCGGGCTCTCCATCCGCGTGTCCTGATGCGGGGACAATGAGAGCCACAAGGCCGGCCACTGTTGCAACTGCAACCAAGAAGAATGTGAACTGTTTCATAAGGGTTCCTCCATTCAATATGCTTTTCGATTGAATCCGCTTGACCGTCATGACACCAGAAAGTTGCGAGCCGGAAAATTAGATGATGGTATCGGCGAAAAAGCACAGCAATTCCGGGCCTTATATTGCTCAATTCTATCTTTCGTTGTTGAAATCAGGCCGTGGGTGTTGAAAAAGTCTGTGATCGGAATGTACTCTCGGCTGCGATTATCGCTGCCATCGAGGTTTTCCTCTCACCTCCACTAAGTGGCAGCTTCCATAGTAGAGGTTGTCGGTTGGCTGAGGAATCGCACTAGCCGCTTGATGTTCTGGGCCACGGCCGCCAGGAAGAACTGCTCCCGCACGAACTTCAGTCTGCGCAGGCGCAGGCGACGCAATCCGATCTGATTCTTCAGTTCCGCAAACAGGGCTTCCACCTTCTTTCTTTCCCGCTGTGCCTTCGCAAACTCTGGTGTGTTGACCAACTCGCGAGCGCGTTGCCGGGCCGTCTCATCCATATGAATGGCGAGATACTTATAACGCCCACTGGTGCATTGCGCTTTTTGCGAACACGCCCCACAACGTTTGCCGCTCCCGATATAGGCGTGAGCGCGGTTGCGAACATTCAGGCCGACATAGTTGAGCTGTTCCCCCGCAGGACAGCGATAGCTGTTACTTTCGGGTTGATACGTGAACCGCTCGGGACCATAGAACGGACTGTTCCTTCTGTGGATACTGTCGCGGGTTCGCATATAGGGTGTGATGTTCCGATCCGCCAACCACTGCAAGAACACCCCATTTCCGTAGGTGGTGTCGGCCGCTACCGATTCTGGCTCTCGTCTTTGCCATTGCGTGAAGCGAGTGAGCATGTCCTGTGCGGCCACCGTTTCCTGACTCATCCGTGCTGCCGTCGCTTGTACTCCCACGATTACGCAACTGTGGTTGTCGACCAGATAGTTGTCGTAGTAACCCAGTCGGGCCGGAGTCCCACCCTTGGTGGCGTAAGTAGAATCGGGATCGGTGGTCGACACCTGGTCTTGCTCATGCACCGGCTCTTCTACCGGGTTCTGCTGTTCTAGTTCCTGCATATACTGACGCACGGTGTGATTGACCTGTGCTACTTCCGCCAACTGCTCGCGCGGAATGCGGCTCTCCTTGGCGGCATTGGCTTCCACGAAACTGCCATCGACAGACAGGTGCTTGCCCTGCACCATTCCCACCTCCACACACTGGCGCACGATCTGTTCAAACAACTCCTCGAACAGCTTCGACTCCTGAAACCGCCCATGACGGTTCTTGGAAAATGTAGAGTGATGGGGAATCTCCTGATCAAAACCCAAACCCGTGAACCAGCGCCACGCCAGGTGCATACGCAGTTCCTCCACCAGTTTCCGTTCGCTGGTGATGCCATACAGATAGCCGATCAACAGAATGCGCAACAGAAGCTCGGGATCAATCGAGGGCCGCCCCGTCTCGCTGTAACTCTCCTTCAACCTCTCGCGCACAAAGGCAAAGCTGATGTGCTTTTCAATGAGCCGCAGCGGATGAGTTTCTGGAACCTGATCTTCCAGGCGGAAGTAGTAGAACAACGCTTCAGAGCGGTCGTGTTGCCCCATCATGATCAGCAGGCCTCCGACAATGAGAATCAAACAGAGCATGGCAGGATCACTTTCTTCTAACATGCTTCTGCTGAATCTCATCCTGCTAATCGACGTGACTTTTTCAACACCCACAGGCCTTTAACACTCATTCATCCCCAGCTACAGCAACTGGAAAGACCACGACTCCTATCAGGAAGCCTTTCAGCGCCTCATCAGCGACCTGAAAGCCTCCGACTCAAAGTCGGCGTAAAGAACCAAGAAAAGAATTTCCACAAGCCCGCTGTGACATCTGACCTTGTGCCGGTCCTAAAACTTGCGCGATCATGACTGAGGGGCACGGGGTACAGAGAGCCTGATCGGCTCACCCGTAAGTCCCTTGTTCCCAAGATTTTGACCTCTGAGCTCTTTGACATCAAGATTTTGCAGACACTTTTTGCAACCCCCCCGCCCAGCAAGCCTTTCAGAGAGTAGCGGGGAGGGGGGTACCCAACAATTTCAGCGTAGGAGCGAGCAATCCAACGCCCGCCGCAACGAAGCTCCAGACTTTATTTTCGGACCGGAATCCACAGCGGGAGTGGTCAGTACCCGTTGATCGGCGGTCAGTAAAATTCAGGGCTGGCCACCGATCACTGACCACTGACCACTTTCTCACAGTGAAAACCGTAAACCTCAAATCCGACATGCCCCAGGTCCACGAAGCCCTGCAGCGTCTAGACCGCGAACTGGCTCTCGCACGCCAGGAAAAAGCAAAGCTGCTGAAGCTGGTCCACGGCTACGGCTCAACCGGCGCGGGCGGCGACATTCGCATCGCTGTGCAAAAGCGTCTTGTCGAGATGGCGCAGAACAGCCAGATCCGCGGCTGCATCTTCGGCGAGAGCTGGTCAAAGTCAGACGAAGCAGCCTGGAAACTCCTGCAATCGCATCCCGAACTCAAGAGCGACCCCGATCTCGGCCGCCGCAACCGCGGCATCACCATCGTCTTACTGTAAGGCTGCCAGTGGCCTCGCATCCTTTATAATCGCTCCGTTTCCGGGAGGCGTTCGCCCATGGCCGACGAAAGGTGGACCGACGAAAAGCGGGACCGCGAATTGGGCATGGGACGCCCGATTTCGCGGCGGGACTTTCTGAACGGAGCGGCGGTAGGGATCGGCGGATTGCTGGCAAGCCAGAGCGCTCTCGCGGCTCTCGCGCCCGCGGAATTCATGCTTCAAACCACTGCCACCGATGCGCCGTTCGCGCCCGAGCAGGCAGCGGACTACTATCCTCCCGCGCTCACCGGCATGCGCGGCAACCATGATGGCACGTTTACTTATGCGCACCGCCTGCGCGATGGCGAGGCCTGGGATGCCGACGGCGCCCCGCAGTCGACCGGCGAAACCTATGACCTGGTCGTGGTCGGCGGCGGAATCAGCGGGCTGGCCGCAGCGTACTTCTTTCGCAAAAGCGCGGGTGAGAAAGCGCGCGTGCTGGTGCTCGACAATCACGACGACTTCGGCGGACACGCCAAGCGCAACGAGTTCCATTCCGGCGGCCGCTTATTGCTCGGCTATGGCGGAACTCAGTCCATCGAAAGTCCCGGAAAGTACAGCCCCGAAGCCAAGGCGTTGCTGGTCGAGTTGGGAATCGACACCCAGAAGTTCTTCAAAGCCTACGACCAGAAACTGTATGCGTCGCAAAAGCTGGGCACAGGCTATTTCTTCGACAAGGAAACATTCGGGGAAGACCGCCTGGTCGCGGGGATGGGAACCACGCCCTGGGCCGCGTGGCTGGCGAAGACGCCGCTGACCGATGAGGTGCGAAGGGACATCGCGCGCGTATACACCGAAAAAGTCGATTACCTGCCCGGGCTCTCGCAGGAGCAGAAGATCGCGAAGTTGTCGAAGATCAGCTACGCCGATTTCCTGACGCGGATCTGCAAGGTGCATCCCGACGCGCTGAAATTCTTCCAGACCTTTACCCACGACGAGTTTACCGTGGGGATCGAGGCTGTCCCGGCCATGTATTGCTACTTCGCGGGCGACGATTACGGCGGCTTCACATACCCCGGCTTCGAGGCCATGGACCTGGGGCCTGACAAAGAGGAAGAGCCATACATCTTTCATTTTCCCGATGGAAACGCTTCCATCGTGCGCTTGCTGGTGCGGTCTCTGATTCCGGGCGCGATTCCCGGGCACACCATGGAAGACGTGGTGACGGCGCGGGCCGATTACAGCCGACTGGACCGCGATGGATCAGCCGCGCGAATCCGCCTGAACAGTACGGCCGTGAACGTGAAGCACACCAATGCGGGAACCTCGAAGGAAGTTGAAGTGGCTTATGTTCGCGGAAAGAAGTTGCAGGCAGTTCGAGCGAAGCAGTGTGTGCTCGCCTGCTACAACGGCATGATTCCTTACGTATGTCCGGAGTTGCCGGAGAAGCAGAAGGAAGCGCTGGCTTACCTTGTGAAGGCGCCTCTGGTCTACACGCATGTCGCCATCCGCAACTGGACGTCATTTCAAAAGCTGGGAGTACGGCATATTGAGTCGCCGGGAAGTTATCACGTATACACCGCGCTCGATTTTCCCGTGAGCCTGGGCGATTACGCGTTCCCCGGCAAGCCGGAGGAACCCATGGTCCTCTTTATGCTGCGCACGCCGTGCAAGCCCGGAGTGCCCATTCGCGATCAACATCGGGCGGGACGGGCTGAGTTGTTACGCACTCCGTTCTCGACCTTCGAGCGCAATGTGCGCGAGCAACTCGGGCGCATGCTGGGGAGCGCGGGCTTCGATCCGGCACGCGACATCGACGGCCTCACGGTGAACCGTTGGGCGCACGGATATGCGTATTCCTACAATCCGCTGTTCGATCCCGACTGGGCAGAGGATGAGAAGCCGTGGGTAATCGGGCGCAAGCCGTTTGGACAGATTGCCATCGCTAACTCAGATGCGGGAGCATCGGCCTATACCAACGAAGCGATTGATCAGGCATATCGCGCAGTCCGGGAGTTGGGAGTGAGAAAAGCTTGAAGCGGGCTGTCGCCTGTGTGATGGTCTCCTTCGCGACAATCCTCTTTGCGAGGATGTTATGACGCTTGGATCTCCGGCGGAGCGCTTGGATCCACCGGCGCGACCACGGTCACGGAAGTGACAGTCTCCACCACCGCGATCGGCTGCACCATATTCTGCAGGTAGTAAGTCACCGCGACGCCACGCTGCCAGAAACGCGGGATCAGCAGCAAGAGCAGGGTCAACTGGCTGACGAAGAACGCTCCGGTCATGCTGGCTGGCGGCACAAACTTCATCCACACCCAAAGCCCCGCGACCAGCACAATCACCGCGACGATTGCGGCCGCCACGTAACTTGCCAGCAGCTCCCCCAAACCGCGCCACGTATAACGGAAGGCCGCGCCAATGGAGCGGCGCACCGCCCGCTGATCGCTCAGGACCACATCCGCCTGCGCCAGATCAAACCAGATGCGAAGCACGCTCATCACCAGGAAAATCAGGAAAACACTCGCCATCGAAACATAGAACGGAAGCAACTCGTTCGTGCTCTCGTCGGCCGCGTTCAACAGCGGAACGCGAATACCAAAGAGCACTCCTGCAACGATTCCCATCACGATTCCCGCCACAATCATCAGCCGGATAAACCGCCACAGGTTCCGCCCGCAGGCGCGGAAAAAATCCTCCCGCGGCAGCCGGTAGGTGGAGGCATAGCCTTGCAGCACTCCGGGCAAAAACAGCGCGGTCGCAACGAAGAAGAGCACGGCAAAGTAAATCGCCGGCATCATGGACGCTGTAGTCGGCCCAAACTCAGGCCGCGCAAACATCTCGATGAGCACGCCAATGTCGAACCCATGCACCAGCCGGTCTGACTGCAGGCTGTGGTCCAGAATCGCATGCGCCTGATTACGGAACGCTGAGACGCCAAACTCCGCCAGCGTCAGGTTCAACAAATAGAACCAGACAATGTAGCGCTTGTTGCGCCCCACCATGCCCCAGCCGCTGCTCAGTAAACCTTGATTCTCTACCATGCGTTCCTACCTCGATCCTGGTCGCTCACTCATCTCTTGCCGAAGCGCGCATTACACCGCCCACCACGCCAGCGCCTGGCTCAACCACTGGGTCGCGAACAGCCAGTAGTTCGACACCTTCCGCGCCGGCTTGCGATTGGCTTCGGCCATATAGCTATTGTTGAAGTCGTTGCGGTCGATCAGCATCTTGTGGTCCGGATCAATCTCCGCCGACGCGATTTTCGTTTTCTTGTCGTAGGGACCCAGCCTCGTCCAGCGGCTTACGCCGTCCCAGTGCTCGCGAATTTTTTCGCCGTTCTCGAACTTGATCTCCACATCCACCGGCATCACGAAGTCTTCCTTGCGTTGCAACCAGACGTAGGAGCGATACACCGTATCCTTGTCATCCTTTCCAGCGTGTTTTCTGGCTTCGTACCAGTTCACTGGAACAGAGTCGATCCTCAACACTTTGTAATCCATCACCGGCGTGCCGTAGATAGCCTGGTTGAAGTACCAGCGCAGATCCTTGCCCGAAACTTCTTCAATGGTCTTCAGGAAATCTTCCTTGGTGGGATGCGTGAAGCGATACTTCATGAAATAGACATGCATCGCCTTCGCCATGGTGTCTTCGCCGATGATGCTTTCCAGCGTCAGCAGCACGCTCGCCGTCTTGCCGTAGGTAATGCCCCCGTAGGAGTTGAAGTTGTAATAGTCGTAAGCCTTCTGCGCGATGGGATCGAGATCGGCCACGCCGATATAGCCCAGCCGTTGACCCTCCCGCTCGCCCAAGGTAGCTCCCGCCAGATTCAGAATGGAGGTATTCTGGCCGAGAATCGAATCCAGCACCTTCACTTCGGAATAGCTGTTGATGCCCTCATCCATCCAGGCATCTTCAAATTCATTGGTCGCGACCATGCCGTACCAGTACTGGTGCCCGAACTCGTGCTCGACCACAAGCTCCGGTAAGCGCACTCCCTCCGGCATAAACCAGCTCGTGCCCCCGGTAATGAAGGTGGGATATTCCATGCCGCCCGCCTCCGAATCTGGCGGAGGATCGACCAGCGTCAGCGTCTTGTAGGGATATGGCCCATACCAGCTCTCGAAGTGCTCCAGAGACTGGCGCAAAATGTTTTCATGCCGCTCCGCCTGGCTCCAGTGCGCTGGCTGCATGAGAATGCGCATCTGCACCGGCCCCATCTGCGCCTGGTAGACGGCTTCCCTCACCTTGTAGCGCGGGCTCGCCGTCCAAGCGAAGTCGTGAATGTCATCTCCGTGATAGGTCACGGTCTTGGTGCTGTCAGAGTTGCTCACCTCGCCGACTTTCACGCCGCTCGCGCCCACCACTTCATACTGCGGCACCGTCAATTTGACGTCGTACACGCCGAAGTCGGCAAAGAACTCGCTCGTGCTGTGATACTGATGGCAGTTCCAGGCTCCGTGCCACCACACGCCAACTTTCGGAAACCATTGCCCGCCCAGCACAAAATCGCGCTTCCATCCCGAACGCGCCTGGGTCTCGGGAAAGTTGGTCTGGAACGCGATCTTGAATTGCACGTAATCGCCCGGCGCAATGGGCTTGGGCAGGCGCAGGTCGATCACGGTCTTGTCGTCTTTGTTGCCATCATCCGGCTGGATGTATTGCAACTGCGCAGTCAAATCGCCCTGTCCCACCACTTCCAGGCTGCTTGATCTCTTCCGACCCGTAGTATTTGTCTTCCCACTTCTCGTAGTTCGGATCCTGGCCACCCATGACCTTGGCCTCGGTCACCCACGTGGCTTTCGGCTGAAATGCATTCTGATAAAGATGAAATGGAAAATGGTCGAGCGCCTGTCCGGTCAGATTGTGATACGTAAGCACCTCAGTGGCGACGACGGTATGCTTCACCGCGTCGTAATGCGCGTCGATCTCGTAGTGCACCACGCGCTCTGACATCGGCTTGGCCGAATTGATGGCCAGCGTAGTGTCGGGAATCGCCGCCGCCTCGGCGCTGTTTGCGGCCACGGGAGCGGCAGCAGGTTTTGCCGCCGAGGCCGCGGCTGCCTGCGGCGGAGCCGCATTCGCAGCGTGTCGCATCACGGCCAGGGAAAGCCCGATCACCGAAACGACTGGGAAAAACAAAATCATCCACCGGATCTTCATGGAGAAACCTCTATTCGCTGTGGGATGGAATCATACCCCGGGCAGTCGAACGCCGTCATCCGACACGAGTTTGAGGAAGGGGCTACAAGGAGCCGCCCGCGGGAAGTTCCCGCGGGCGATCTTGCAGGTTCTCGGCGAGCAGATAAAGACCTTGACCCAGCCTCATCCCAAGCGCACAATTCCCCGCATGCTGGCCATCGTGGCGAGCTTGGTGGAGCAATTCCACCAGGACCGCTCGGCGAAAAGGAGCGCATTATGAAAGCAGTTCATCAGGGAGGCCTCGAACTCCTGCAGCATCCCGCATCGCTGGAACTGTTGTACTCGAAAATTCCTGCCCGACTCGCCTACATCGGGACGGACGGCGCGCCCAGGGTGATTCCCATCTGGTTTCACTGGAACGGACGGGAGTTCATCATGGCAACCCCGCCCAAAGCGCCGAAGCTGAAGGCCCTCGCCAAGAATCCCAAGGTGTCTTTCACCATCGACGACAACACCTTTCCGCATAAGGTTCTCTTGATCCGTGGGACTGCGCGGCTGGAGACGGTCGACGGCGTCGTGCCCGAGTACGCCGCAGCCGCCGAGCGCTACTTCGGGCCCGAACAGGGCAAGGCTTGGGTAAACCAGCTTCGCACTTTGGTCCCAAGCATGGTCCGCATCACGATTGTTCCAGAATGGGTCGGCCTGCTGGATTTCCAGACGCGATTCCCCAGCGCTCTGTCGTCCTGATCGGCTGCACCGCAATTGCCTTCGTCGGTTGGGCTCTTGCGGCGAACTCATCTGCTGTTAACAGTTCTTCTCCTGCGAGCGTCTATGATGTCGTGGGGATTTTTCGCGCATGGCCTCGACGTCTGGAGACAGAGTTGACCTGCTCGCGGCAGGCTTGGGACCTGGGCCAATGAGGGAGCAACCCGCGCCTGAACTCTGCGAAGACGCGAAGTTGGTGGATGCGGCACGGGACGGGGATCGGGCGGCATTCGGTCAGCTCTACGAACGCTACGCTCGCATGGTTCACGGAGTTTTGCTGGCGAAGGTGCCGGTGGGCGATGTGGACGACCTGGTTCAGGATGTCTTTATGAAGGCGCTCCGTCGGCTGTCAACGCTGCGTGAAACCGAAAGGTTTGGCGGGTGGCTGGCGGCGATCGCTCGCAATCTGGCGAATGACTACTACCGGCGGTCGGTGCCAGAAGATCCACTGACCGATGACACGCCCGCCAACGAAGCCAAGCGCGGAATCTCCGGAGGAGATCGCGAAAGCCAGGCCGCCGCAGTCCTCGACGCGGTCAGGCGTCTCCCCGATGCCTATCGGGAGACATTGATCCTGCGGCTTGTTGAGGGCATGACCGGTCCTGAAATAGCAGCACGCACCGGGATGACACACGGCTCGGTACGGGTGAATCTGCATCGCGGCATGGAGCAACTCCGCGCGAAACTTAGCTCGAGCCTGAGTAGTGGTAGCCAACAGGAGACGCCGTAATCATGGATTCGTGGGACAACAAAACTGAAAACGAACTGCTGCCAAGGGATGACGGCTATCTGTGGGATGGATCTGGCGAGCCTAATCCTGAAATTCAGAGGCTGGAAGCACTACTCGGAGGGTTTCGACATGACCGTCCGGCGCCAGCATTCCCTGAGTTAGCCTTGGGCAGAGGATGGGCGTTCTTCCCGCGACGGATGCGGCCGTTTCCACTTCTGGCGACGGCTGCCGCCGTGGTTATCGTTGCTGCCACATTTCTCGTGTACGGAAGGAAGCCCGCTCCAGTTACGGTCGCGGGTTGGGACGTATCCCGACTCGCAGGCACTCCTCGAATCGGACGGAAAAATATCAGCGGGAAAGAAGGAACAAGTCGTCTCGGCGTCGGCCAGATGCTTGAAACCGACGGCCAGTCGCGGGCCAGTCTTCAGGCAGAAGACATCGGCAAGATCGAGATGGAGCCGAGTACGCGTCTGCGTCTGCTCACCATGAGTGCCGGCCTGAAACGGATTGCCCTGGATCGCGGAACCATTCACGCCTACATCTGGGCGCCTGCCGGTCAGTTCGTGGTCGACACGCCATCGGCTGTGACGGTGGACCTGGGTTGCGCGTACACGTTGCAAGTGGATGATTCCGGCGCTGGGCTGGTGCGTACATCGCTCGGGTGGGTCGGATTTAAACTGAATGGCCACGAATCATTCATTCCAGCTGGCGCGGCTTGCGCGACCCGGCCGAAGGTCGGTCCCGGCACACCTTACTTTGAGGATGCTTCCTCGGAGTTCCGCGCTGCTTTGACGAGATTCGATTTTGAAGACAGCACACCGCAGGAGCGCGCCGGGGATCTCGCGATCATTCTTTCCCAGTCTCGCCAACGCGACGCACTCACGCTGTGGCATCTGCTGGCGCGTGCCGACGAAGGTCAACGAGTGCTGGTCTACGATCGGCTGGCATCGCTCGCGCCTCCTCCTGCGAGTGTGACAAAGGAAGGAATCTTGCGTCTCGATCAACCGATGCTTGATCTGTGGTGGAACGCACTCGGGTTTGACGACATCTCGGTTTGGCGCCATTGGGAGCGCTCCTGGTCTGGAACAACAACGCCTGGGACAGCAACGCCTCGAACAGTAGCGCCCGGAGCCGCGCCGGCAAATGCGAGTGCGCGCGAAAGATAACCGCGCCACCGGCAATCCATGCTTCCAGTTCTTCCTGAACTTTCGCGCGGCTGGTTAACAGTCCACTTTCTGCTGGCGTCTTTTTGAACGTAGGTCAAACAGCGAAAGCTAAATCGCAAAAATTCGAAGGAGACTCCAGAACATGAATTACGCGTTCCACACGGTGACTACATCTTGACGAGCGTGCCGAGCACCTCGGGCCACCGATTCTCAAAGTCGACTTCCCGTTGCAGTCCGCGCTCCAACAGAGCTTGGATCCGCTGCTGCGCTTCAGGCCACGTCAGAGCGGTCTGAAAGCTGTTTAGGGCGTCGAGGAGCCGATCGGCGGATGGCAACGAGACTTGGTTAACGAGATTCTTCGCCGCCGCGATGGCACGCGGGTCGAAGGAGGCGATCCGGCGCGCGAGTGCGTCCACAAAGCTGTCCAGTTCCGTGTCGGGAAGCGCCCGGTTAACGTATCCGTATCGCTCTGCGGTATCGCCGTCGAAGTCGTTCGCGCCGAGAACGATTTCGAGCGCGCGACCGCGGCCAACGAGATGTGGAAGGCGTTCCGCACCGCCGCCGCCGGGATGCAGACCCACCCCGACTTCGGGTTGGCCCAGTCGTGTGTTCTCGCGCGATGCGAAGCGCATATCACAGGCTAGGACGAACTCGCTGCTCACGCCGCGGACGCAGCCCCGGATCTTCGCGATACTGGCCACGGGCGACTTCGTGAGACGCACGAACGTATCCATCAGGATCGGGAGGCCCGAAGCCCCGACCGCAGTCATGATGTTCCCTATCTTGCCGGTCAAATCAAAGTGGGCAAGGTAAAACTCGGGGTTCGCGCTTTCGAATACGACGACCCGCAGGCTTGGGCTGGCGTCCATTCGCGCGAGCAGATCCTGTACGGCTTCGAATATGCTGGCGTCTACGATGTTGAAAGGCGGGTAATCGAACAGAACCCTCCAGTACGCGGATGTTTCCTCGATGACCCGCACGTGCGCCGCTGATTCAGTCATAATTCGCTACCTGCTTCGATCACGATTGGGACGACCACGTTCGTCCGGGCCCCCGCCGATGTCGTCAGGATCGGCGGAGGCCTACTCTCGAATCGGGCTGTACCTGTTCAGCCTAATCGGGCGCCCTCAAGTTACGCCAAGTTATTCACACCCGACTGAACAGCCACCGACAGTACTAGCGCAGTGTTGCCGAAGGATCCGATCAGCGAAGCACTTCACGCTGCTGCCGTGGCTGCCGCGGAGGTGGCAGCCTCTTCGATGAGCTTGGCTGTTTCCTTCGGACGAGACATGTTGGCAACATGACTCGCCTTCACTTCGACCATCTTAGCCTTGGCGCGCTTCGCCATCATGCGCTCCTGATCCGGATTGATCGACCGGTCTGCGGTGGCCACCATGTACCAGGTGGGCTCGTCTTCCAGGCGGGCGACGTCACCTGGTGGGTGAAAGAGTCGGTGGAGATCGGCACCTGCGACACAACCATGAATGCCGCCTTCTCCGGTGGAATGTCCGCTGCGAAGTCGGCGGCGAAATGGGACTCGTCTATCCACCAGTTGCTGTTGCTGTCCGGTTTGAACGCCTTGGACGCTTGCGGCAGGGCCTGTTCGATCGACGCACAGCTCTCACCTTCATCGAGAGCAAATGCGGCAATATAGACAAGCGCCGCAACTTTTGGATGATTGCCGGCCTCGGTGATGCTGGACCCACCGTAGCTGTGGCCGACCAGAACCACTGGCCCGTCCATGGCGTCGATGGCCGCCTTCGTGTACTTTTGGTCGTCGGCGTAGGAGGTCTCGGGGTGCTGCACCACCGACACCTTTACCCATCATTCATGAGGATGTTAGCAACGGCTTCCCAACCGGAGCCGTCGGCGAAAGCTCCATGCACCAGGACCACGTTTTTGACATGCTGATTCATGACCATTCTCCTTTGTAGTAGAGATCCACTCGGACCATTGAGTTCTTGATTGCCTCTCACGCGCACTCCGGCTTCGACCGACCGGACATTGGAGACGTATGCGAATCACCGTAGGCTCAAGCCTGCCTGATCTCTTGCAGAATCTTGCTGGTTTTGTCGTTTATTGCCTAAGAATGAGTCGCACTGTTCGTCATGAGCGTCTGCTCTCCGCCTACTGGCGCTCTTCTACCTAGCCCCCTCTGGATCACGCTGGGTTATTTCTGAAGCTCTAGCAGCATTTCTGCGAGATGAACATGTTTGTCACTTACACGTTGGAAGAATCCTCTTTCAATGTCAACGGGACGAACCCTGATCTGAAGGCGATGATCCAAGGGCCGAGCAGGTATCCACCCACCATCTGTACGCTCGCTCATTGTGTGCGGTGATCGGGATGTAGGTCTGCTCGCGCTTGAGCCGGATCGCAAGCGGCGCGAGACTGGCAATCTTCTTGTCCAGTACGCAGTAGTGGTCAGGGTCAAGGAATGTGCGCAGCTTCGTGATGAACGCCATGTTGGTAAATTGTGGCAGACCTATCCGCTTGAGGGGCATGAGCCCTGCCCCTTCCAGAGTTGGAAAAATTTCGCTTGCGTTCCGGAGGTGAGTATCAGAAACCTGGTCGCTGAAACGTTTTCACTCGTCGGTCTCTATAATTGACGCGATAGTATCCCCAGAAAAGAATCCCCGATAAACCGTCCTTCAAACAGCGTACATCGCCGGATAAGAGTAGATCCTTCAGAAAATGCTCGAGGTCGATCATGCTCGTGAAAACACGTTCACGCCCATCAGAAAAATCGTAAGTGACCGTGGGATAGTCGTATGCCCTGATTGCCTCGATTAGCGCATCGTCGAGTGTCTGATTCTGGATCACGCTTTTGAAAAACGCTCTAGGAAATGGGAACCTTGCGTTCGGAAGTGCTTGTCATGTATTGCCGTCTCCATCTTCCGGGGCTGAGGCCGACGAGTTGATGGAATGTGCGCGTGAACGCTGCCTGGTCATTAAATCCCGACTGAATCGCGATGTCGATCAGTGACATGCTGGTCTGGCTCATCAGTTGTTTGGCGTGGTCAATGCGATGCTGCATCAACCACTGGTGAGTGGAGGCCCCGAAAGAGGTTTTGAATGAGCGGGCAAAGTGGCTGACGGAAAGTCCGCATTCGCGTGCAATCTCAGAAAGCCGGATCCGGCCATGCATGTTCTCATGAAGAAGTTCCGACGCTCGGCGCTTCTGCCATGGCGCCAGACCTCCCTTTGAACGCCGTGCTGTTTTCTGGAGCGCGCCGTACCGCTCGATGAGGTGCGCTCCGAGGATGAGACTGAATTGATCAAGAGCCAGCGCGGAGAGACGGTCGCTCCGCCCAAGGAACGGAAGAATGCTTTTGGTGATCTGGGCCACAACTAGATCGTCTTCGAGCACTGCCAGGCGATAATCATTTACACGGCCAAAACCGAGATCCTCCGCGATGTCGTCTAGCCCCTGATGAGGGACAGAATAGTGAACGTAATCGAAGGCAGTACCTGCCCAGCACCTTGGCCGGGAATCGAAGTCGATGACATTGGAACGAAAGGGGTGAACGATGGCTGTGGGAATGAGCTTGTCTGCTGTCCACACCTGGTAGCTCGATGATGGCAGAGACTTGAGGGAGATCGACACCAGCAGAGCGGGAACGGGCGATAACTTTGTGATTCGGTCAGGAAGCCCTGCCGGCGACTGGAGCCGGGTGATCGTAAAGGTCCCCGGAGTACGAAACTGCGAGGGAACGGGGGACCTCCCGTCCAATTGAATGAATGTTGTGAAGGGAGCTTCGGATGAAGTCTGCGGAGTATTATCTGGCTTCGGCGATGCGTTCTTGCCCACCGCGACCTCCGTTGCAGAACAAACGGTCGTGTATAGGATGACAGGTTTGCCTTAAGATTGCATCCATACAAGCCAACTGCGGCCAAAGTTTAAAAGGAAGCCTCTATGCACGACGATGTGACAAAAAAACGATGCTCCTGGGTCGGAGATAATCCGCTTATGCTCCAATATCATGATCGCGAGTGGGGTGTCCCCGTCCACGATGACCGCAAACACTTTGAGTTTCTCGTGCTCGAAGCTGCGCAGGCCGGGTTGAGCTGGACGATTGTACTGAAGAAGCGGGAAGGTTATCGGCGAGCTTTTGATGGGTTTGAACCCGAGAAAGTCGCGCAATATTCGGCTCGACGAATCGAGAAGCTCACATTAAATTCTGAGATCATTCGCAACCGTATGAAGATTGAGGCCGCGGTGCGCAACACACGCGCGTTTCTCAAAATCCAGGAAGAGTTCGGAAGCTTCGACTCCTATTGCTGGCGCTTCGTTGACGGACAGCCAAAGCGGAACCGGTGGAAAACCACACGGCAGATTCCTGCGACTTCGCCCGAATCCGATGCATTCAGCAAGGACCTCAAGCATCGCGGATTCAGTTTCGTTGGTTCGACGGTCGTGTATGCCCACATGCAGGCTGTTGGAATGGTAAACGATCACCTCGTCGATTGTTTCCGTTATCGGGAGCTCCGGCAGAATTGGAAGGCTGTATCTTCCACGTAACGAAGAGTGTCGAGATGGCATTGAAAAGAGATAAGTTCGTGATCTGCTAGCGCAACACTAGACTGGTCATCTCCCTTAGCACACGGGTTCCCGAGCGGACTGTCGGCTAACCGGAAATTGAGCCGCCCCGGGACACTGCCGCTCTTGCGCTTGCCCCCGTTTGCCGACGATACTGGAGTGTCACCGACAACTTCCAAACGACATCATGAAAACGACAATCTCTCTCACCACGCCCACTCAACTCGAAACTGAATCTCTCGTCGCCATCGTGCTCGATCACAGTGAAACTCACAAAGGATCAAAACGAACGGCCAAGAAAGAAAAACCGCAACTCAAGCTCGCGACCAGCGACTCCTCAGTACAGTCCGTTCCCGCCGACCTGCTGGCGAGCGGCGAAATGACCGGCAAGCCTTTTGAAATCAATCTGCTGCACAAGCCTGCCGGACTGAAAGCCAAGCGCCTGTTGCTGATCGGCGGCGGCGCGGCGAAAAAGTTTACCAGTTACGATCTGCGCCGCATCGCCGGAGCCGCCGTGCGCACGCTCAAGTCACGTGGAATCCGCAGCTTCGCCTTCATCGCACCGCCCGGTATTCCCGCCGAAGAAGCCGTGCGCGCGATCGTCGAGGGCGCGCTGGTCGGCAATTTCGATCCCGACTACTACCGCAGCGATCGCAAAGATCAGAAGATTGATGGGCTTACCATCCTCGCCAGCGGGAACACCGATCATGCCGCGCTCGAAAAGGCAGCCAACGAAGCGCAGGTCATCGGCGAATCGCAAAACTTCACGCGCGATCTGGTGAACGAGCCTTCCAACCGCATGACTCCGACCATTCTGGCCGACCGAGCGAAGAAGATGTGCCAGGAAGTCGGTTTGAAATGTGAAGTTTATGGCGCCGACAAGATCAAAGAAATGAAGATGGGCGCATTCTGGAGCGTGGCGCAAGGCTCCGACGAGCCGCCGGCGTTGATCGTGATGACTTATGATCCCGCGGGTGCTCCGGCGAAACCGGTCTTAGGCCTTGTGGGCAAAGGAATTACTTTCGACACCGGGGGCATCTCGATCAAGCCCGCCGACGGCATGGAGAAGATGAAATACGACATGGCGGGCGGCGCTACCATGATCGGCGCCATGCGCGCCATCGCGCTGCTGAAGCCGAAAGTGAAGGTGATCGGCATCGTGTGCGCCACCGAGAACATGCCCTCCGGCAAAGCGCAGAAGCCCGGCGACGTGCAGATTGCGATGTCGGGCAAAAGCATCGAAATCATCAATACTGACGCTGAGGGACGCCTCGTTCTGGCCGACGGACTGTTCTACGCGCGCCAGCTCGGCTGCACTCACTTGGTGGACGCAGCAACGCTGACCGGCGCAGTCGTGGTCGCCCTCGGCTACGCCAATGCTGGAATCTTCGCCAATGACGACGCCATGTATGAGCGCTTCCACAAAGCGAATGACGAGGCCGGCGAGAAAATGTGGCGGCTGCCGCTTGATGATGAATACAAAGAAAACATCAAGTCCACCATCGCCGACATCGTCAACTCCGGCGGACGCTGGGGCGGCGCCATCAACGCGGCCATGTTCCTGAAAGAGTTCGCCGAAGACACTCCCTGGATTCATCTCGACATCGCGGGCACGGCCTGGATGGAAGATCAAAAGCCCTGGATTGCAAAAGGGCCCTCGGGAATCGCGCTGCGCAGCCTGGTGGAGTTCGTGAAGGGCTTCGCGGGATAGAAAATGAAAACCGCAGAGGACGCGAAGGACGGAGGCTCTTTAAGTCATTCTTTCGACAGCGTTTTGGGCTCTGGGCTGTCATCTTAGTCGGCGGAGGAACCCATGAAAGCTCTGATGCTGGTTGGACGTGGTGGTGCTGGTGCTGGGAATCGTTTCGTTCTTCGTTCCTTTTCCGCACTCCGAACATCACAGCGTAAGCATCGGCGACGCGCATGTGGGCATCACGACGCACGACGACGAAAAGGTCTCGCCGGTCGTGAGCATAGTTTTGATTGTCGCGGGAGCCGGCCTGATGGTCGCGGCAGGAAGAACTAGCCGCAAGCGGAAATCGGCCATGGATTTTCATGGATCATCCGACCAAAGATCCAGAAGCTCCTGGAGAAATATCGAATCCGTGTAGATCCGTGGCTGGGTCTTGTGCCTACTGGTGTGCCCGGTCGAACGCCTTCTCCAGATTGGTGAGCAGCGGAGTTTCGCCCGGCTGCAGACCGCCGCGGCCCATCATGCGCCAGAGGTATTGATTGCCCGGCCAGCCGCGAGCGTCGTAAACCGCGAGGATATCTTCCGACGGGCGGCTCATAACCATCAGGACGATGTCGGCTTGGTGCGGCTCATACACCAGCGTGAACTTTCCCCACTTCTGCAGCGCGTCCTCGACCGCCCCAATCGCCTGGCGATCTTCGGGAAGCAAGTTGATATTGAACTGGTCTCCGTCGTAGCTGGTGATGTAGACGAAACGGGCGTTGACCAGCGTGCCAGGAAATGCCGGCACATCTTGCGGAGCGTTCCCTTGGGCGGTTTAGGCGCAGCGAGTGCCAGCGTCGTCGCCAACAACACAACAGCGAGGCTACACGCGAGAGATTTTGCTTTTCATAGCTTCACGAAATCGATCCTTTGCTTTTTCAATCAGTTAGATGGTCGCTCCCGATCAAGCGTTGCCCGGCCGAGAGACAATTGCGTGTAAGTAATTGAATTTATTGTAACTACAAGATATTGCGGAAAAGAGCACCGGAGGGCCTGCACTGGGGTCTCAGCCCTCCCAGGAATACCATTTCCCGAGCCGGAAACGGCCCTAGGAACGCAAGTGAGGAGCGAGTGAGCCCAGAGGCCGTCGCGAAAAGAACTGCGCTCCTGTGGGCATCCTGAAGAGGCTAACCGTCGTATACCATAGCTCAGAGATAACGCAACAACAACTTACAGGCAGTTTCAACGACTTACACCAAGCGTCAACAGACTTACGAGATCGCATCGTCAAGCTCAGGCTCCGAATCTCTCGCGGCGCGAGCTTTCGCCTTCGCAGCCTCCTCCTCCCGATTCTTCGGAGGTGCGTTGGTTTCGAGCGGAATGGAGAAGACGAGCCGAGACGGCAGCTATTTCATCGACCGCAGCCAGGAAGGAGGCTTCGTTGGCCTTCGACGGTTTGTTGAACCCGGTAATCTTTCTCACGAACTGGAGGGAAGCGGCTCGAATCTCATCGGCGTTGACTGGCGGATCGAAATTGAAGAGAGTTTTGATGTTTCTGCACATTGAAGGTTTGACCTGAGACGGCATGAACCTCAACTGACCAGAACTCTTGGGGGGAGCATGAAAGCATCAGTTTGACACAGTCGGCGAAAACCAGAAAACCGGTTCACGAGTGCCTCTACATGACGGGCGGCACGGTGATGCCCATCACTGCCAGGGTGCGAATCAGTTCGCGGCGGACAACCGCGACGGTGGCGAGCAGGAATTGCTTTCGCTTCTCATCCGGCTCGCTCAGGATGGGATGACGATGATAGAAGGTATTGAAGAGTTGCGCCAGTTGGAAAGCGTGCTTGGCAAGGTGGGCCGGTTCGGTGGTCGCGATGCATTGGTCGACGAGATAAGAGGTTTTCGCCGACGGCTAGCCAGAGTTCCCAAAATTCATTGGCATTATCGCCACGTCAGGAATTCAGCAAGATCGCGGCAGACATGTTGCCGGCAACGTCTCTGACAGAAAGTGTCGGGATCAATTGCCGCTTTCTTGAAGATGCTGGTGGCGCGGACTACGGCGTATTGCGCATAGGGGCCGGTCTCGCCTTCGAAGCTGAGCGCTTCTTTGAAGTCGAAGGCGATCACCGATTGCTTGGTGAACTTCAGCATGAAGTAGCGCAGTGCGCCGATGGCGATTTGCGTGGCGATCGAGAGGCGCTCGGCGTCGGCGAGTTGCGGATGGCGGGAGTCGACTTCGCTTCTTAGCAGACGCGATGAGCTGGTCGAGCAGGTCGTCGGCTTTGACGCCGAAACCTTTGCGGCCCGAGACCTCGATATAAGAGCGCGTCTTATCTTCTTCGCTGAGCGCGTAGCCGAGTTCGGCGGCGCAGCGCGGCGTTAGCGCAACCATTTCGTAAGAAAAATGCGTGTAGTGGTCGGCGGCCTCGTCGTGGCCGAGTCCGCGCAGGGCTTCGATTACCGTGTTTTGGGCTTCGGACTGGCGGGCATCGATCACGTTATAGATTTCGGCGACGTCGCCGAAGTGAGGATGATCTTTCTCGCCTTGCATGGCTGAGATCCAGCAGTCGTGCTGATTGGGATAGCGATAGAACTTGCGATAGCCGAAATCACGGCCCAGCAAGCCGAACTTCCACATGTGGTAGGCGATGTCTTTGCCGACGTAGCCGACGGTGCCGTTGGAGCGGACGATTACTTTCTGGTCTTCCTCGGAAATCTTCTGCGAGCTTCCTCGCTGTGTCTCTCGAGGCTTCGTCGAGTGTCTGAGCTTGCGTTCCGGCGCGGCGCATGATCCAGCAGCCTTTGTTCTTGCCTTCGTTCTCGTAAGTGAGCACGCCTGCTTCTTTCAGCTTGGTAAAAGCTGCGTCCCAGAAATGCAGGTGCAGGATTTCGCTTTCGCGGGGAAGAAAATCGTATTCGATGTCGAGGCGGTCCATGGTTTCGAGATGGCGGCGCAGGACGGCGGTCGAGATCAATTCGGCGATCGCTGAGGTATCGCTCGATGCGTCTTCGATGGCATGCAGCGTTTCGCGCCGCGCCTGCAGATTGTCCTTATCCTGCTCATACCAATGCGAGACGCGGGCGTAGAGATCCCAGCAGTAGTAGTCGAAGCGGGGCTGGCGGGCGAGGGCTTCGATTTCAGCGCGGGATTTTTTCTCGATATGCGTGAACCCCACGACTACGTCGGCGACTTGCACGCCAGTGTTATCGATGTAATTCTGCACATCGACTTCGCGCCCTGCGTAACGCAGCAGGCGGACGAACGTGTCGCCGAGAATGGCGTTGCGCAGGTGGCCGATGTGGGCGGCTTTGTTGGGATTGATGCTGGTGTGCTCGACCAGAATCTTTCCTGGGGAAATTTCGGCGGGCGGTTTCTTGTCGGCGGCGAGCGCGGCGGCCATCCAGGCGCGATCGATTTTGACATTCAGGTAGCCCGGAGGCGCAACCTGCATTTCAGCGATGCCCTCGATCGGGCCGATCTCGGCACGAATGGCTTCGGCAATCTTAAGCGGGGCGGCGCGCAGCGGCTTGGCAAAGGGAAAGATGGGAATCGCAAAATCGCCGAGTTCGACTTTCGGAGGCTGTTCAATCACCACGCTCGGCAGAGTTACGCCGGGATAGCGGCGGCGAAGAAACTCTACGATGCGCTGCGCCAGACGGTGTTCGAGATGACGATACAAGGCTTCCCTGCTTCCCTTTGAGCTGTTTAAGGAGACAGTGATTTTAGCAGAGCGCGCGGCGGACGCTGGTTTGACGCAAGATGCAGTGTTCCCTATGATGAAAAATCGTCTAAATCTGATCGCCATGGAGACACAGAGGCACGGAGAAGTACAAATTCACGAGATCTTTGATCTGATTTTGCTCGGTGTCTCGTGACCCGTGGTGAATTGATTCTTATGCGCTTAGCCTACCTTGAGTGTTTTTCGGGCATTAGCGGCGATATGTTCCTGGGCGCGCTGGTGGATGCCGGAGTTCCGGCTCGTGTGCTGGAAGAGGCCGTGGCGGCGCTTGGGGTTGGGGCGCAGCTGGAGATTTCCCGCGTGGTGCGCAGCGGGATTTCAGCTACGAAGGCGGACGTATGGGTGGACGGGGAGAAAGATTTGCCGCGGGAAGAGTCTTGGGAGCGGGAAGAACATGCGCATTCCCATGAGCATTCCGATCGCGAGCACCACGAACATGATCACGAGCCGGAGCATCATGGGCATACGCATCCTCATCTTGGTGAGACGCGCACAGGAGTGTCCGCGCCACACGAGCATTCTCACTCCCGCGGCGGGCTGACTGAGATTCGAGGGATTATTTCTGCGGCCTCGATTTCCATCGGCGCAAAGAAGACTGCCATCTCCATTTTCGAGGCACTGGGACGGGCGGAGGCGAAGATTCACAACACTTCCATCGAGAGCGTGCATTTCCACGAAGTGGGCGCAGTAGACGCGCTGGTGGATATCGTCTGCGCGGCCGTGGGAGCCGAAGCGCTGGGAGTGGATGAGATCATCTGTTCGCCCTTGAACGTGGGCGGGGGGATGGTAACGTCCGCGCATGGAACGTTTCCGATTCCGGCACCGGCGACGGTGGAACTGCTGAAAGGCGCGCCTGTGTATTCTTCCGGGTTGCAGGCGGAATTGGTCACGCCAACGGGTGCGGCGATCGTGAAGACGCTGGCTTCACGGTTCGCGTCGTTTCCGGAGATGAAGATCGAGAAGTCGGGCTATGGCGCGGGATCGCGGGATTTTCCGGGGCATCCAAATGTGGTGCGGCTGACGGTTGGAGAGGCTGCCTCGAATGCGCTGGCCGCGAAGACCCCGTCAGAGACGGTTACGGTGCTGGAAGCGAATCTTGACGATTTGAATCCACAGGTATTTGGCTATGTGATGGACCGGTTGTTCGAAGAAAGCGCGCTGGATGCTTTTGTGGTGCCGGTGCAGATGAAGAAGAATCGTCCGGGGATGCTGCTCACCGTATTGTGCAAGCCTGAGGATGCGAGCCGGCTGACACAACTCATCTTCTCTGAAACGACCACCCTCGGTGTGCGGCGGCGCGACGAGATGCGGCAGGTGTTGGCGCGGCGCTGGGAGAGTGTGCGCACACCGTGGGGCGAGGTTCGAATCAAGATAGCCAGCATGAATGGGACGGTCACGAATTACGCTCCGGAATATGAAGATTGCCGGCGCATCGCGGCGGAGCATCATGTGCCACTGAAGCAGGTGATGCAGGAAGCTGCGCGGGCGTATTCGAACGGCGGGCGCGAATAGGAATCCAGAGCAAAGAGTTAAACAATGATTGAGCAGAAGGCCAGCGACGTGCAGTCGAGCTATGACCGTGTAGCCGACGAATATGCACGGCATCTCTACGACGAGTTGCGGCACAAGCCGCTGGACCGGCAACTGCTCGATCGATTTGCGGACAGCGTGCGGGACGCGGGTCTTGTGTGCGATCTGGGCTGCGGACCTGGACAGGTGGCGCGCTATTTGTACGACCGGGGAGTTGCAATGTGTGGTTCGGATTTGTCGGCGGGGATGGTTGAGCGGGCTCGCCAGCTTAATCCGGGCATTGAATTCCACCGGGGCGACATGAGGTCGCTTGATGTGCTCGACGAGGCGTGGGCCGGAATCACCGCGTTTTACGCCATCGTCAATCTTCCGCCCGTCGACGTGGCGCAAGCGATGCGCGAGATGTGGCGGGTCTTGCGGCCGGGAGGATTGCTGCTGTTGAGCTTCCACATCGGCGACGAGATTTTGCGCGTGGAGGATCTGTGGGGCTGCGCAGTGTGTCTTGACTTCTATTTTTTTCAATCCGAGGATGTAGCGGGCAATCTGGCCGCGATAGGGTTTGAGCTTGAGGAGATTGTCGAACGGGAGCCGTATGCGCCCGACGTTGAATACCAGAGCCGGAGGGCTTACATTTTCGCGCGCAAGCCGTTAGTGACAACGACATCAGTATGAGCAAGAAGTTCTACATTACGACGCCGATTTACTACGTGAATGCGCGGCCGCACATCGGACACGCTTACACTACGATTGCGTGCGACACGATTGCGCGGCGGCAGCGACTGCTGGGCGCGGACACTTTTTTTCTCACCGGCACCGACGAGCACGGGCAGAAGATCGAGCGCGCGGCGCAGGCTGCGGGCAAGACTCCTCAACAGTATGCGGACGAGATTTCGGCGGAATTCCGGCAATTGTGGAAGCGGATGGGCATCTCGAACGACGATTTTATCCGCACCACGGAAGACCGGCATAAGAAGCGCGTGCAGGAGCTTTTCCGGCGCATTCGGGACAACGGCTACATCTACAAGGGCACTTATACCGGGCAGTATTGCGTTTCGGATGAGCTGTATGTCGACGGCGCGCAACCGGGTGATCCATGCCCCACTTGCGGGCGGATCACAGAGACGGTTCAGGAAGAAAACTACTTCTTCAAGCTTTCGGCGTTTCAGGACAAGCTGCTGGCGTTGTATGCGAATCCGGAATTCATTCGTCCGGAGGCGCGGCGTAACGAAGTAATCTCGTTTGTGCGCTCTGGGCTGCGCGATCAGTCGATCAGTCGGTCCACATTTTCGTGGGGTATCCCCGTGCCCGACGATCCCAAACACGTGATCTACGTATGGTTTGACGCGCTGGCGAACTACCTCACCGCCATCGGCTACGGATCTTCACACGCGGGGGCGCAGGAGGCGTTTAAGAAATTCTGGCCAGCTGATGTGCAGATGATCGGGAAGGAAATTGTTCGCTTCCATTGCGTGTACTGGCCGGCGTTTCTGATGGCGGCGGGTCTGCCGATGCCAAAGACGATTGTGGCGCATGGCTGGCTGTTGTTTGAAGAAAGCAAGATGTCGAAGTCGCGCGGCAACATCGTGCGCACCGAGACGATTCTCGATGTGCTGGGAGCGGATGCGCTGCGCTATTTTCTGCTGCGGGAAGTTGTGTTTGGGCAGGATGGATCGTTTTCTTTTGATGCGCTGGTGCAGCGGTATAACTCCGACCTGGCGAACGGACTGGGAAATCTAGCCAGCCGCACGCTGACCATGATCAACCGCTATTTCAAGGGCGAGGTGCCGTATCCGTCTCATGGGGCTTCGAAAGCCGCTGCGGACGCCGCTATTGCCGAATTGGCGCGGAAGACGATTCGCGAATTTGAGATTTTCTTTGATCAGTTCCAATTCTCCCGCGCACTCGAAGCGGCATGGGCGCTGGTTGCGGCGGTGGACAAGTACATTGTCGAAAACGAGCCTTGGGCGCTGGGCGAGAAGCAGGATGAGGACAGCCGCTCGCGTTTGGCGACCGTGCTTTATACCGCGGCGGAAGCCCTGCGGATCGCCACCGCGCTGGCGCATCCGGTGGTGCCGGAGGCGACGGCAAAGATTTGGGCTCAGATGGGATTGGGAGATATCCAAAAGCTTGCCTTGAGCGAACTGGCCTGGGGGCAACTGCCTTTGGGCACCAAGCTGGGTGAAGTGCAGCCTGTGTTTCCGCGCGCCGACAAGAGCGCGATTGAAAGGATGCAGAAGATGGAAGAGGAGCAGAGAGGCGTGGCAGAAGCTCCGGCGGCGATCGCGCCGGCACAAAATGCGCCGCAAGCAGCTCCAGCGTCAACGGCGGCCGCTCCGGCGGTAACCCCGGCGAACGAAAAGATTTCGATCGACGACTTCGCCAAGATCGAATTGCGCGTGGGAGTGGTGAAGGTCGCTGAGAAAGTGCCAAAGGCCGACAAACTCTTGCGACTGGAGATTGATATCGGAACCGAAGTGCGGCAGGTGCTGGCCGGGATCGCCGAGGCGTATGCGCCGGAGACTTTGATTGGGCGGAAAGTGGTGATCGTCGCTAATCTTGCGCCGAGGAAGCTGCGTGGGATGGAGTCGAATGGGATGATCGTCGCAGCTTCGCTGGAAGACGGGAAGCCGGTGCTGGCGGGGTTCTTGGAGGATGTGCCAGTAGGGGCGAGATTGAAGTAGGTGCTAAGTCAGTTCTCCTGGAGAAGAACTCAAAAGCCAGCCGAGCTTTCGCTCGGCGGACAGCCGAGGGCGGCTGTCCCCACATTTTAAGAGCCAATGTTTGTTGATTCTCATGCACATCTTGACGGCTCGCGGTTCGATTCCGATCGCGAGATGGTGATTTCACGGGCTCGCGAGGCTGGGGTGCAGGCCATCGTTGCGATCGGCAACGGCGACGGGCCTGCGCAGGTGGATTGCGGAATCCGGTTAGCCGAGAAATACGATTTCATCTACGCAACTCTGGGCATTCATCCCCACGAAGCCCGGCTTGCGGATGAGGCCGCCTACCAGAACATGGAGAGGCTGGCGAGGCACCCTAAAGTGATCGCGTGGGGCGAGATTGGCCTGGATTATTATTACGACCACTCCCCGCGTGACGTGCAAAAGGAAGTCTTCACGCGGCAGATGGAGCTGGCTGCGGCCGCTCGGCTGCCGATTGTGATTCACTGCCGTCCATCGGAAGCGAGTGAAGACGCCTGGGAAGATTGCCTCGGACTGATGCGATCGAATTGGGCGGCGAAGGGGCTGGGAGGAATTCTGCACTGCTTCACGGGAAACTGGCCGCAGGCGAAGCGGGCGCTTGACATGGGGTTCATGATTTCGTTCGCGGGCAATGTGACTTTTCCGAAAGCGCAGCAAATTCGCGATGCAGCGCTCGAAGTTCCGCTGGATCGAATGTTGATTGAGACGGACTCGCCCTACCTGGCTCCGGTGCCGCATCGCGGCAAGCGCAACGAGCCTGCTTTCGTAACGGAAACGGCGAGGAAGCTGGGCGAGTTGCGCGGGTTGACGGCCGCAGAAGCCGGACAGCAGACGACTCGTAATTTCTACAATTTTTTCAAATTGGCTGAAACGGCTGAAAGCAAAATTTCGGCGGGTTAACTCTCATCCCGAAGAGGTTTTCTGTTAACCTCACAGTCATATTCCATTATTTCAGAAAGAATTGAAATCCGATGCCTGATAACACTTTCGACATCGTGAGCAAGATCGACCTGCAGGAGGTATCGAACGCCATCCAGCAGGCGTTGAAAGAAGTCCACACTCGCTTCGACCTTAAAGATTCGAAGTCGAACATCGAACTGGAGAAAGACGCGATCGTGCTGCACTCCGCCGACGAGTACAAACTGAAGGCGGTGAACGATATCCTGCAGCAGAAACTGGTCAAGCGCGGAGTCTCGTTGAAGGGCTTGACCTACGGCGCGGTGGAACCGGCGGCGGGCGGAACGGCAAAGCGCAAAATCACGATGCAGCAGGGCATTGCCATCGAAAAGGCACGGGAGATCGTGAAGCTGGTTAAGGACTCGAAGAAGAAAGCGCAGGCTTCGATCCAGGGAGACCTGGTGCGGATCAGCAGCAAAGACCGCGACACACTGCAGGAGGTGATCGCTCTGCTGCGGGGGCATGATTTCGGGATCGACTTGCAGTTTACAAATTACCGGACGAACTAAGAGCAACATCTTAGACACAGAGGACACCGAGGAACACAGGGATTTGAGCGCACCGGCCATCATCAACGGGAAAGAAGTTTTCGACCTGCTGCACGATGACCTTGCGGCGCTGGAGGACGAGTTCGGGCAGGATACCGTCTCGGGCGTGCAAGCCATCACCGAGATTGGGGAGTATTTGCGCGCCGGCGGAGGGAAGCGCATCCGTCCCGCGCTGCTTTTTCTTTCTTCCAGGCTGTTCGATTACCAGGGACGAGGGGCTGTGCGTTTGGGTGCTGTCGTCGAAATTATTCATACGGCCACGCTGGTGCACGACGACATTATCGACGAGGCGAAAACACGCCGGGGCCGGCCCGCGGCCAATACGCAGTGGGGCAACTCAAAGTGCGTGCTGGCGGGCGACTGGCTCTACATGCAGGCTTTCAAAGTGGCCGTGCAGGAGCGGAATTTTCGCATTCTCGACACGCTGATTGAACTGACGCAGCAGATGGTGGAAGGCGAACTGCTGCAGATGGAAAAGCTGGGGAAGCTGATTACTCTAGACGAGCATTTCGATTTGATCTATCGCAAGACGGCTTGCCTGTTCTCGGTTTGCATGCGGCTGGGAGCGATTCTGGGTGGAGCGACGGCCGCGCAGGAGGAAGCGCTGGGCCAGTACGGACACGACCTCGGCATGGCGTTTCAGATCGTGGACGACGTGCTTGATCTGACTGCGTCCGAAGATGTCCTGGGCAAGCCGGTGGCGAGCGATCTGCGCGAGGGTAAAGTCACCATGGCGGTGATCCACGCGCTGGAGCGCTGCACGGCGGAGGAACGAGCCAGCATCGAAACCATTTTGCGCGACCGGGCGTTCAACGGCGTGACGCACGCGCAAATCATGGAAATCCTGCGGCGCTATGGGTCGCTGGAGGCGGCGGCCGAGCGCGCCGCACAATATGCGGAGTCCGCGCGGAAATCGATTTGCACCTTCCCCGATTCCGAGATCAAGCGGGCCCTGCTATGGGCGCCGGAATTTGTGGTGGCCAGAGAGAAGTAAGCGTCCGCCTTTGTTTATACTGAACCCTTTCCTGGGTTTCCTTATCCAAGACTGTCTATGGATTTGTATTTGCTGATGGCGCGCCATGGATACGCCCTGACCTTCAGTCTGTTGCTGGCGGAGGCGATCGGGCTTCCCTTCCCCGCGGCGATAGCCCTGGTGGCCGCGGGAGCTGCGGTGGCGGCTCACGCGTTGTGGGGTCCATACGTCCTTCTGGCGGCAATTACGGCCCTGCTATTAGGCGATACCGTGCAGTTCTGGCTGGGACGATACATGGGCTGGCTGCTGCTGGGATTTCTGTGCCGCGTATCGATTAATCCGGAAACCTGCATTTTGCGGTCGGCGGAGTCGTTCTACAAGCGCGGCAAACTTACTCTGGTGATTGCAAAGTTCATCCCCGGGGTCAACACCATGGCCGCGCCGCTGGCCGGCAGCATGAAGATGCGCTTCTGGCAATTTCTGCGCCTTGACTTCCTGGGCGCCGTGACGTACGCCGTGACCTATCTTTCGGTGGGATATCTTTCGCGCGATTTTCTGGCCGCGCTCCTGCGGGGGTTTCACGCCGCTGGCCTTGCGATGGAAGTCGTGGTGGTGGCCGCGCTGGCGGCCTACACGATCTACCGAATCGTGCAGTACAGCAAACACAAAGTGTATCGCGTGGTCCCACGGATTCAGGTTCAGGAGTTGGCCGCACGCCTGGCATCGGAAGAGGCGGGCCGGGTGCTGATCGTCGACGTCCGCAGCCACGGCTACTACGATTCGGGAGGAGAGCGGATCAAGGGATCGATCCGCATTGAGCCGAACAATCTTGAGGAAGAGATCAAGAACCTTCCCAAGGACAAGGACATTTATCTGTACTGTACTTGAGCGCGCGAAGCGACCAGCGCCCGGGTGGCGCATCTGCTGCGGGAAAAAGGATTCAACACGTTCGTGATTGTCGGCGGACTGACTGCGTGGCGCAAGGCCGGCGAACCGGTGGAGTCGGTTCCTCAGAACGATCTCGTGAAACTGCCGACGTTTTCATAGTCGTTGGTCGTTGGCTTACTTCCGGCCTTCTATACTGCCTTAAATGGGTTCCACCAAAGAAATCGAAATTAAGTTTCGCGTCGCGGACTTGCGCTTACTCTCGCGCAAGCTTCGCGGAGCGGGATTCCGCATGGTCACGCCCCGCACGCGCGAGATGAATACGCTGTACGACCTGCCGGGGGAAGTTCTGCGTTCACGTAAAGAGTTGCTGCGCCTCCGGAAGTATGGCTCGGAGTGGACGCTGACGCACAAGTCGAAGGGGAAGATTGGCCGGCATAACGCCCGCGTTGAGTTGGAGACGGGTGTGAGCGACGGCAGGAAGATGGATGCGATTTTGCGCGCGCTGGGATACACGCCGTCGTTCCGCTACGAGAAGTTTCGCGCGGAGTGGACCGATGGAAGAGGGCAAGTCGTGGTGGATGAAACTCCGATTGGAAAGTTTTGTGAGATCGAGGGCGCGCCGCGCTGGATTGATGCTACGGCGAAGAAGCTGGGCGTGAACGGGGCGGATTACATCACGAGGAACTATGCGACATTGTTTCTGGATTGGAAGGTTCGGACGAGAAACACGGCCGAGGAGATGACCTTCAAGGCTGTGGCGACTCGAGACACGTCGAGCCGGCGTTCGAGATAGGGTGCGCCTCGCTGCGCTCGGTTGGACCCTTCGGCTTCGCTCAGGGCAAGCTCGCGAGGCGGCCGTCCCCACACAAACCTTGACAGTAACGAAACGGCTTACGCGCTACGCCCCGTGGCACTTCTTGAATTTCTTGCCACTGCCGCAGGGGCATGGATCGTTGCGGCCCACTTTTTCCTGCCCGC
This sequence comes from uncultured Acidobacteriaceae bacterium, assembly GCA_963850165.1. GTDB lineage: Bacteria > Acidobacteriota > Terriglobia > Terriglobales > Acidobacteriaceae > Sulfotelmatobacter. Next base: position 46,350 of record CAWKKK010000032.1, read on the forward strand.
GAACGACTTGTTGAACCGGCTGCACGTCGCCGGCGCCAGCCATACGCGCCTGTTCCAACTCGCGGCGCTTGCGGCGCATGAAAGCTTCTTCTAAATCATCGGCCGAAGTCGCTACCAGACGCGGCGGGTGATGTCCATTTCCGCCACTTCCTTTTTGCGCCGGCACACCCGGCTCCGGACCACGGTCTGCAGGTTCGCCTCCCTGCGGACCGCCCGCCCCAGCCTCCGGCGGGCGCTCGATGATCTGCATCAGGTAGAGATAGCGGGCCGTGTCTTCCTGAAAACGCTGCAGCATGGCCTCAAACATGTCGAACGATTCCTTCTTGTACTCGACCAGCGGATCGTGCTGGCCATAGCCGCGCAGACCAATGCCCTCCTTGAGGTGATCCATGCTGAGGAGGTGATCTTTCCACTGCGAGTCGAGAACGCTGAGCATGATCATGCGCTCGTGATGGCGCATAGCCTCGGGGCCGATTAATTTTTCTTTCGCGTCATAACGTTCTTTCAGTTTCTCGAAAATCGCGTCGCCGAGTTCCTGCCGGTTCAGCGCTTCGGGCTTCACACCTTCCGCGATGAAATCGACGCCGAAGCGAGTAAAGACCGCGTCTTTCAGCCCTTTGATGTTCCAGTCGTCGGCGTGGCCCTTGGGCGGGGAGTATTCCTCCATCAGGTCACCGAGAATTGCCGAGACGTAATCTTCGAGGATCAAATCTTTCTGGTCCATACCCTCAAGCAAGCGGCGCCGCAGGCCGTAGACAGCCTCGCGCTGCTTGTTCATCACGTCGTCGTATTCGAGCAGGTGTTTGCGCGACTCGAAGTGCTGGCCTTCGACCGCCTTTTGCGCCGTTTCGATGCGCCTGCTGATGAGCTTCGACTCGATGGGGATGCCTTCTTCCATGCCCAGACGCTCCAGCAGTTTCGAAACCCACTCCTTGGCGAAGATGCGCATGAGATCGTCTTCAAGCGCAAGATAGAAACGCGAGGAACCGGGATCGCCCTGGCGGCCGGCGCGTCCGCGAAGCTGGTTGTCGATGCGGCGAGATTCGTGGCGCTCGGTGCCGAGAATGTGCAGGCCGCCGACGGCCGTCACCTCGTCATGCTCTTTGTCAGTCTGCGCTTTGTAGCGGTTGAAAGCCTCGGTCCATTTGTCGGTCGGCGCGGTGTATTCATTACCGTTGTAATAGAAGACCGAAATCGTGCCGTCTTCCTGCGGTCCTTCGATCTTTCCCTGAGCCACGCGCAGTTGCTGCGCAATTCCCTTCTTCACCAACTCCTGCTTGGCCATGAATTCCGGATTGCCCCCGAGCAGAATGTCGGTGCCGCGGCCGGCCATGTTGGTGGCGATGGTGACCATGCCTTTGCGTCCCGCCTGAGCGACGAATTCCGCTTCGCGCTCGTGGAATTTGGCGTTCAAAACCACATGCTGCTTGAGGCCTTTCTTCTTCAGCAACTCGGAGAGGCGCTCGGATTTCTCGACCGAGGTGGTGCCCACCAGCACGGGCTGGCCGGTCTCCGCCAACCGTTGAATCTCGTCGGCAACCGCGAAATATTTTTCTTTCTCCGTGCGGAAGACGACGTCGGGATTCTCCAGCCGCAGCATCTGCTTGTTGGTGGGAATGACCGTCACTTCCAGCTTGTAAATCTTGTCGAACTCGGCGGCTTCCGTTTCGGCCGTGCCGGTCATGCCGGAGAGCTTCTTGAACATGCGGAAATAATTCTGGAAGGTAATGGTGGCAAGCGTCTGATTCTCGCGCTCGATCTTGACGCCTTCCTTGGCTTCAATCGCCTGGTGCAGCCCGTCAGACCAGCGGCGGCCGGGCATCATGCGTCCGGTGAATTCGTCGACGATGATGACTTCGCCGTCTTTGATCACATACTCCACATCGCGCTTATACAAAGCATGCGCCTTGATCGCCGTCTCCACGTGATGCTTGAGCGGCCAGTTCTCTGGATCGGCGATGTTGCCGATGCCGAGCAGTTGCTCAACTTTCTCCCAACCCTTGTCGCTGACCGTGATGTTGCGATGCTTTTCATCGATCACATAGTCGCCGGTAAGGATTTTCCTCTGGGGGTCGTCGCCGACTTCGCGCAGTTCCCGGCGCATCGCGTCCACTTGGCCGGGTGCAATCTTCTCTTCCTCGAGCAACTTGTACAATTCTGCTGGACTTAGTTCCTCGCCTTTCTCCAGCTTGGGGATGATCCGGTTGACTTTGTAATATTTGTCGGTGGATTCCTCGCTCGCGCCAGAAATGATGAGCGGCGTGCGGGCTTCGTCGATCAGGATAGAGTCGACTTCATCGACGATGGCGAAGTTGTGGCCGCGCTGCACGCAGTCGTTGAGATCGAACTTCATGTTGTCGCGCAGGTAGTCAAAGCCGAACTCGTTGTTCGTGCCGTAAGTCACGTCGGCGGCATAGGCGGCATGGCGTTCTTCGTCGTCGAGGTCGTGAACGATCACGCCCACTGTGAGGCCGAGGAAACGATAGAGCTTGCCCATCCATTCGGAGTCGCGCTTGGCCAGGTAATCGTTGACCGTGACCACGTGGACGCCGCGTCCGCTGAGGGCGTTGAGATAGACGGGAAGAGTGGCGACCAGGGTCTTGCCTTCACCAGTCTTCATTTCCGAGATCATGCCTTTGTGCTGCACCATGCCGCCGATCAACTGCACGTCGAAATGGCGCATGTTGAGTACACGGCGTCCGGCTTCGCGCACCACCGCGAAGGCCTCTACCAGAATCTCGTCCAGAACCTCCTGCAGAGCTTCGTATTGCTCTTTCTCGAGCTGCTTGGCGCGGTCAGGATCAGTGTCGGCTTCAGCTTCGGTTGCTGGCTCTGACGCCGAGCCACCCGTGACATGACTCAGCCGTTCCTGGATTCTTTGCCGGAACTCGTCCGTCTTGGCGCGCAGTTCGGCGTCGGTGAGCTTCTGCATCTGGGGTTCGAGGGCGTTAATTGCCTCGACCTGGGGCATCAAGCTCTTGATGACCCGCTCGTTCTTGGTCCCAAAGACCTTGCCAATCAGAGTGTTAATCAAACTATGAAATCCTTCTAGAGGGCGGGAACTGCCCCGAGGTATCTCTTTTAGCCTAGCATATTTAGATGCACGGGACAGTCACGAGGAACTGCTGATGGGAGGTTCTCACCGCCGAGGACGCTGAGGACGGCACACTCGCCGGCAAGCAGATTTTTCGTGTATATTCCACACGACTCATGCCCACTTTCTACGACCGTTTTCTCGAGTGCGCGGAGCGCTGGCCGAATAACATCGCACTGGAACTCCAGCGCCACGAAAACATCGAGAGTTGCACATACGCCGAACTCCGCCGGATGGCCGAATCGGTCGGACGATGGATCACCGAAAACGGATTCGCGCGCGGATCACGGCTGGCCATTGTGGCGGATAACCATCCGCGCTGGGTGGCGGCGTATCTCGGGATCATTGCGGCGGGATGTGTGGTCGTCCCGCTCGACACGGCGCTGCATGCCGACCAACTCACCAGGCTGTTGAACGACAGCGGCAGCTCTGCCCTATTCTGTGACGCACGGCACGCGCAAACGTCGCGCGAAGCGGTTGCCGACCTGAACATGGGGCTCGTGCTCATGGACCCGGATCGCACGACTCAGCTCGCGATCCATGAGCAATGGCTGGGAAATCTGCCTGCGATTTTCGACGGTGGGCCGGGGAAATTCCGACCTGTGCCTTCGACCGCGGACGACCTCGCTTCCCTGCTTTACACCTCGGGAACCACCGCCGACCCCAAGGGCGTAATGCTTACCCACGCTAACTTTCTTGGCGAAGTGGAAGCAGTGTTCAATTGGGTCGAAATAGGACCGTCGGATGCCTTGCTGGGCGTGCTGCCCATGTTTCACGTGCTCGCACTAATGGCCAATCTGCTTCTGCCGCTGGTGAAAGGCGCGCGTGTAGTGTACCTGGAAACTCTGAACACAACTGAGCTTTTGCGGGCTTTGCGGGAGCGCAATATCACCACCTTCGCCGTGGTACCGCAATTCTTTTATCTGATTCACGACCGCATCTTCCAGGAGGTCGAGAAACGAGGGGCGCTCACGCGGAAGGTGTTTAAGAGCCTCATGGGACTCAGCCGTTCGCTGCGCAAGGTGGGAATCAATGCCGGTCCGGTCCTTTTCAGCAAGGTCCACGAAACCCTGGGCAAGAAGATGCGGTATCTGGTCACGGGAGGGTCGCGCTTCGATCCGGAGATTGCGAATGATTTTTACGACCTCGGCATCGATGTGCTGCAGGCCTATGGCCTGACGGAAACAACCGCGGCCGTGTTTGCAAATTCTCTGCGCAATAACGTGATCGGATCGGTAGGCAAAGCCATGAAGGGCGTAGAAGCCAAAATCGTTTACGCGGCCGACGACCCGCAACCGCAGGAAGATGGCGGGCCCGCCACGGGCGAAATCGCGTTGCGCGGCGCAGTCGTGATGAAGGGTTACTGGAACCGCCCGGACGCAACCGCCGCAGTGCTGCGCGAGGGCTGGTTCTACACCGGCGATCTCGGCTACTTCGACACCGACGGTAATTTGTTTCTTACCGGGCGCAAGAAAGAATTGATTGTCCTCAGCAATGGGAAAAATATCTATCCCGAGGAGGTTGAGGCGCACTACCTGAAATCGCCATACATCAAAGAACTCGCGGTAATGGGGCTGGAAGGCAAGCCTGGCGAAGGCGGGGACCGGTTGCACGCGGTGATCGTCCCCAACTTCGATGTGCTGCGCCAGAAAAAGATTGTGAACGCCAAGGAAGTTATCCGGTATGACATCGAGAGCCTGTCGCAACAGATCGCTTCCACCAAGCGCATTGGTAGCTATGAGATCTGGCAGGAGGACTTGCCTCGCACCACCACGCGAAAGATCAAGCGCTTCGAGGTGGAGAAGCGCGTGAAGGCGCAGCAGGCGCGGAAGGTTGCGGATGATTCCGAGTTGCCCGCCGAGCGGCCCTTAACCGCCGACGAGATAGCTTGGCTCGATCAGCCTGAGGTGCAGCGAGCGCTGAAGATTATCCGCGAAGCGGCGCGCACCGCCCCGCCAACCCTGTGGCCTGCTCATAATCTGGAGCTCGACCTTGGGTTTGACTCCATGCAGCGCGTCGAACTGCTAAGCCAGATCGAAGAACAGATGGGAGGCAACGTCGAAGAGTCGCAACTCGCCCAGATCTATACCGTGCGTGATCTGGTCGACGCCGTTCTGCAAAGCGCGGCCAGCGGCGCAGGAGGTCCGGGAACGCGGACAACCTTTGCCGGCTGGAAGGCGATTCTGGCGGAGCCGCCGGATGCAGCTGAAGTTCTTGCACTGGTCCGGCCCCAGCCAGTCAGCGCGGCATTCTGGTATTTGGTTTCGCGGCTGATACAAGTAATCGCCCTCGACCGGTTTGATCTGCACGTGCGCGGAATCGAGAAGCTGCCCAAGAATGGTGCCTTCATTATTTCGTCCAATCACCAGAGTTATCTCGATCCGCTCATTCTGGCCAGCGTTTTGCCGCCGCCGGTCTTTGACAAGGTTTTCGCGGTCGGAACCAGCGAAATCTTCGGCAAGGGATTCATGCTGAGGCTGGCGCGCTCGCTGCGAGTTGTGGTCGTCGATCCGGACGCGAATCTCATTCCTGCCATGCGCGCCGGTGCATTCGGACTGCGGCAGGGCCGCCCGCTCATTTTCTATCCCGAAGGCGAGCGGTCAATCGACGGCTCGCCGAGAATTTTCAAGAAAGGCGCGGCCATACTATCCATTCACATGCAGGTACCGATTGTGCCCGTGGGGATTGAGGGATTTTACGACGCGTGGCCGAGGAACAAGCCGTTCCAGAAATTCGCGCCTCTGAAAATAGTTTTTGGTGATGCGATTGTTCCGCCGCCGGAGAGTGAGGCCTCGGAAGGGGCTTATGAAAAGCTGACTGCGGAGCTGAAAGCGCGTGTGGTGGAGATGTGGGAGGGACTGCGCAGTCAGGCACCTGGTGAAACGTAATTCATAGCCTTTCTTTCAGTTCATCAACGAGAGTTTTTGCCACGCCGTAGAGTTCGACCAGCGGTCCCTTTTGAAATTCGATGTCATCCCGGCAGATATCGACGTGCAAGGATCGGCAAAGCTGATAGGCAGCTCGAATTCGCTCCGCGGTCAGGTAGGAAGCAACCGTCGCCGCTCCTTGATCATAGAGCGGAGCGTTCGCCGATTGCTGTGCCGCCCAGGCAGTGTTGCGAATGCGATTCAGGGCGTCGCGGAAATCGGCTAGAACTCGCGGATCAACTTCTGCGGTCAGCAGCGGCTCCTGCAACGCACTCAACTCGGCAATCGCGCTCGCCAGTCTCTCGGAAACGTTGGCCCTTGGTATGGATTCAACACTCACAGTTCTGCCTCTGCTCTGGACAGTAATACGTTTCTCTCTGAGAGAACAGACCTCCGTGGAACATCGGCTTCCGGGCAACACATTAAAGATCACAAAGAAATCTGACGTTTGATTTGAGGATTTTGCCCCGATGGCACGTTACTTCGCTCGCGGATGCGTTCGGTCGTACACTTCCAGCACGTGCTTCATCGAAAGCTGCGTGTAGCGCTGGGTAGTTGCCAGGCGCTCGTGGCCGAGCAACTCTTGAATGGCGCGCAAATCCGCGCCTTCTTCCAGCATGTGGGTGCCGAAGGCATGGCGCAACGTGTGCGGATGCACGTCGGGGGAAAGGCCTTTGGCGACGCCGATTTTTTTCACGATGCGGCCGACGCTGCGCGTGGTAAGGCGGCCGCCACGGCAGTTGATCAGCAACGCGACCGAATGCTTGCCGCTGGCGGGGACAACTTTCTGCCTCTCGGGTAAATACGCTGCGAGTGCGGCTCCTACCGAATGCCCAAACGGAACGTAGCGTTCTTTTTTTCCCTTGCCGCGAATCAGAATTGCCTCCGCTCTCAGCCGGATATCGTCGAGGTTAATGCCGGTGAGTTCCGAATTACGGATGCCGCATCCGTAAAGCAGTTCCAGCATGAGGCGGTCGCGTGCGGGAAAGGCTGCCACTTCGGGCATTTCGCCATCGATCACGGAATTCATTTCTTCTATCGTGGGCACGCGCGGAAGTTTCTTGGGAAGCTTCGGCGTGGCCACCAGCTTCGCGGGATTCTGCTCGACAACGCCTTCCCTCGCGAGCCAGCGATACAGCGAGCGCACGGCGGCCAAAGCGCGCGCCACCGACGTTTTGCTCAATCCTTTCTCGTAGAGTTTCGAGAGAAATCCTCTGACAGCGATGTGATCAATCTGCCTCCATCCCCGCGAACCGGCGCAGGCGGCGAAGAGCGACAGATCACGGCTGTACGCTTTTATGGTGTGCGGCGAGGCATTGCGCTCGCGCAGATGGCGCAGGAAGTTGAGGACCGCTTTGGCGACTGTTGTTTTGGCCCGGCTGGTCACGGCGAATGTCATCTGGCCTTGGCCCTCGGATGATGCTTCTGATACACCGTGCGTAGCCGGTCGAGCGCCAGGTGCGTGTAAACCTGCGTGGTCGAAATATCGGCATGGCCCAGGATGGTTTGCACAGTGCGAAGATCGGCCCCGTTTTCCACCATGTGCGTGGCGCAGGAATGGCGCAGCATGTGCGGTGAAGCCGCACGCCCGGAAGCCGCTGAGGCAGCCCGCACCATCTGCCAAATGCGTTGGCGCGTCAGCTTGCGCCCTCCGCGCGCGATGAAGAGCAAAGGCGAATTGTTGTTAGAGGCGGCGACGGTTACTGATTTTCCGATCGATGTTTCGCTTCGCTTCCCCGCCGCCAGCGCCGGGCGCGCCTGTGACAGATATTCCGTGAGGGCATCCTGAGCCGATTTTCCCAGTGGCACCACGCGTTCCTTGTCGCCTTTGCCGCGCACCAGCATGTATCCGGCCTCGAGCTTCAGGTCTTCCAAGTTCGCGCCGACTATTTCAGAGACCCGCAGCGCGCCCGCGTAGAAAACTTCGAGCATGGCTCGATCACGCGCAGCGAGCGCGGCCGGTTCCTTCGTGTTGCGGGCTGAGTTGCCATGCCGTGTGAGCGGAGCGGCCAGCGTCGCTTCCATTTCATCGCGAGCCAGCGCTTTGGGAAGAACCTTCCATTGCCTTGGCGATTCGATGTTCAGCGTGGGATCGTGCTCGATTTTCTTATCCAGCAGCAGGTAACGATAGAGATGTCGCAGCGCCGAGAGTTTTCGTCCCACGCTGCGGCCATCCACTCGATTGGAAAACAGTTGCTGCAGGAAATCGCGCACATCCGTGCGGCGAGCCGTAAGCAGCAGCCGCTTGCGTTTTTCCAGAAATTCCGAGAACTGGCCAATGTCGGTGGTGTACGCCGTGATGGAAAGCGGCGCCAATCCCTTCTCGATTCTCAAGTAATCGAGAAAACCAGAAAGTACGCGCGAGTTGGCTTCCGAAGCCATGATCAGGGATGAACGAAGTATGCGCGTTATCGGACGCTGCCGGAAGTGATGAGGAGGATGCCTGAGTATAGCCGCGTTGTTGACGGGTGCTACGTCTGTCCAGCACTGCGCAACAGATCCACAGCGAACAGCGCTCCTTCGGGTGTCTCCTCGTGCTTGAAGTAGGCGAAGACGTCGAGGCCCGCGGCAAGGTGTTCCCGGATGCGCGTTTCCATTTTCCGGCGCTCGTCTCCCGTGTAATTCGGTTTGCGGAATCTGTAGTAAACAAAGGGCGCAGTCACCAAATCCGGTGTGGTGCGCTCTTCGGTCTCCGCCACGCACAGCGCGGCTCCATGCGACTTCAGAAGGTCCCAGGTCGAGTCGGCGAACCAGGAGTCGTTACGGAATTCAAATGCCGCAGGCAACGTACGCGGCAGGAGCGCGAGAAAATCCTTGAGCAGCGCAGCATCCGCTTTCAGGTTCGGTGGCAACTGAAAGAGCACAGGGCCAAGCTTGCCGGCGGCAGCCAACGGCTCGATTGTCGCCAGGAAGCGCGGAACAAAGTCTTCCGTCCCCTTCAGCCGCTTGATGTGCGTGATCACCTGGTGCGCCTTTATGCCCAGACGAAAGTGCGCCGGCGTTTCCTGAATCCAGTTCTGGATCGTGGTCTCTTTCACCAGTTGGCGGAAAGTAAAGTTCACCTCGACCGTGTTGAGCTGCGTAGCGTAGTGGCTGAGAAACTTTTTCTGCACGAGCTTGGCGGGATAAAAGTCCGGTTTCCAACTCGGGTAAGCCCATCCCGAAGTCCCGGCAAACAGTTGAGGCATGGCAAGCTCTCGAAGTAACCCGAAGTAAGCCCTCGAAGTAAAGTCTCGACGCAAAATTCGCGGCGGACGGGATTATACCTTGCGTCCCGGCTTGCGCGCCCGCGGCCGCTTCCCGGTCTTTCTCGCGGTGTGGCGCCGGGTGTCCTCAGGCTCGTCTTCCGCCTGCGCGGCAATCGAGATTGTCGGCGGGGCTTCCGCGGCCGCAGAGGCCGCAACTCCCTTGAGATCCGGCAGCCGCTGCTTCAACTCGAGCACCGGAGCGAACAAGTCTCCCGTCTTTTCGAAGCGCTGGACAACTTGCTTAGCTTCAAAGACCAGCAGGTTCGCATCCTTCTTCTTGCCAGCGCGCTCGACCTCCTCCCACGTCACCGGCGTCGAGGCCGTGGGATGCTCGCGCGCCCGCAGTGAATACACGCCGATGGTGGTTTTATGTTCATCGTTCTGGCTCCAGTCGACCAAGACTTTTCCAGTCCGCAGTTGCTTCTTCATGTCCGACACGACCGCGTCTGGATGTTCATGTTCGAGCAATTGCGCCAGCGCGTGGGAAAAAGTCTTGGTCGCCTCATAGTTGGTTGGAGTATTCAGCGGAACGTAGATCTGCAGCCCCTTCGATCCCGAAGTTTTCGGAAAACTCCGCAGCCCGAAGTGCTCGGAGATTTCCCGCAGCCACAACCCGACCTGGCAGCATTGCACAATATTTGCCGGCGGCCCGGGATCGAGATCGAAAACCATCATCGTCGGGCATGTGATGTCTTCCGCCAACGAAAGCGACGGGTGCAGTTCAATTGCGGCAAGATTTGCCAGCCAGACCAGCGTGGCCAGATCGTCGGCGAGAATGTAATGAATGGTACGGCGATTTCTTCCACTCCAGATGGGCGCAGTCTTCACCCAGTCGGGACGGTGCTGAGGCGCGTTTTTCTCGTAGAAGAACTCTTCGTCCACGCCGTTTGGATAGCGCTTGCGCGTGAGCGGACGTCCAGCCAAATGCGGCACCATCGCCGGCGCGATACGAACGTAGTAATCGATGACCTGCTGCTTGGTGAATCCCGTCGCCGGATACAGAACTTTTTCCAGATTCGACAGCTTGAGTTGCTTCCCTTGAACCTCGATGGTCGAATCCATTGCGCGTGCGCCCCCCAGGCATTGTGCCTCAAACGGCGCGCAACGCAAAATACGCTCTTTTCCCGAAGCGCGCCTGAATCACGACGCTAACCCGTTTGACAACGTCCCTGCCCGCCACGTAATTTCAAACTTCCGCCCTGCATGTCCGTCCAAGTCATAGCTGGGTCATAAGCTGGCCAATCCGGAGGTCCGATGAAACACCGCGTACTCAAATCCGCCATATCCCTTCTTATTATCCTTTCCGCTCTTGCTGCTGCCCAGGATCTCGCGTCCTTTGAGAAGCGCATCACGGTCAAGAAATTACCGAACGGCCTGACCATCCTCATTTGCGAGCGGCCCGAGGCGCCCGTCTTTTCTTTTTTCACCATGGTCGACGCGGGCTCCGTGCAGGACCCCCTCCGCAAGACCGGCCTGGCCCACATGTTCGAACACATGGCCTTTAAAGGAACGGACACGATCGGCACCACCAACTATGCCGCGGAGAAGCCCGCGCTGGAAATGGTGGAGACCGCGTACGCCGCTTACATCGCCGAGCGCGACAAAAGCGCAGGCCGCGATGAAGACAGATTGAAGCAACTGGAGAAAGCATGGAAAGACGCCATCGCCGAGGCCGACAAGTACGTCGTACCCAACCAGTTTGGCAAGATCGTGGAGCAGAACGGCGGTCAGGATCTCAACGCCTTCACTGATTACGACGAGACTGCTTACCACTATTCGCTGCCCGTGAACCGCCTGGAGCTCTGGGCCTATCTTGAATCCGAGCGTTTTCTTCATCCTGTGATGCGGGAGTTTTACAAAGAGCGCAATGTCGTGATCGAAGAGCGCCGCCTGCGCACCGACAGCAACCCGACCGGCCGGCTGGAGGAGCAGTTTGACGCGGCGGCGTTCGAAGCCCATCCCTATCACCGGCCGACTATCGGCTGGATGTCGGACCTAAACTATTTCTCCGCCACCGACGCGAAGAAGTTTTTCGACGAGTATTACGTGCCCGCGAACATAGTGGTTGCGGTGGCGGGAGACGTGAAGGCCGAGCAGGTCATGCCGATTCTCGAGAAATACTTCGGCCGTCTGCGCGCGAGTTCCAAGCCCGATGAGACTACTACTACCGAGCCTCCGCAGAATTCCGAGCGCAAGGTAGTGCTGAAAGACAAATCTCAGCCCCTTTATCTTGAGGGCTACCACCGCCCCGACTTCATGACCAAAGATGACGCGGCGTATGACGCCATCACCAGCCTCATGTCGGAGGGCCGCACGTCGCGGCTCTATCGTGCGCTGGTGCGCGACAAGAAAATCGCGGCGTTCTCCGCCGGATTCACTGGTCTGCCCGGCACCAAGTACCCGCACCTGTTCGCATTCTATGCGGTCCCGCTGCCCGGACACACGACGCAGGAGGTGGCGGACGGGATTCATGCCGAAATCGAGCGGTTGAAGAAGGAAGACATCAGCGACGACGAGTTGAAGATGATCAAGACCCGTACCAAGGCCGGCCTGATCCGAGGCCTGGGAGACAACGAGGGATTGGCGACCCAGTTGGCGATTTACCAGACTCGTTACGGCGACTGGCGCGAGTTATTCCGCTCGGTGGACCGCATCGACAAGGTGACGAAGGCGGACATCCGGCGCGTGGCCAATGAAACTTTCCAGGAAACCAACCGCACCGTAGGCGTGATTGAAACTGCCTCGGGAGCAGGCCAAGGCGGCGAGCAGGGGGCAGACCAAGGTCCTTCAGAACAAGCTCCAGCAGACCAGACTCCCTCAGAACAAGCTGCGCCGGGTCAGGGAGGCGCGCGATGAAAACGAAACGCATTTCTCTTTCAATGATTTTCCTGGCGAAGATTTTCGTGGCGATGATTCTGGTCGTCGTCATGTTTGTTGCGCTTCCCAGAGCCGCATCCCAAGCGACGAACTGGCAGCAGATCCCGATCGCGCCTCTGCCTGCCTTCCGCCCGCAGCAGCCGAAGCGCATCGAGCTCTCGAATGGCATGGTGATCTTCCTGCAAGAGGATCACGAACTGCCATTGATTGACGGGAGCGCGCGCATCCGTGGGGGCTCGCGCAATGAGCCCGCCGCCAAAGTTGGTTTGGTGGACATCTACGGTGAGGTCTGGCGCACCGGAGGCACGAAGACGCAAACCGGCGATCAACTCGATGACTTTCTTGAAGTACGTGCTGCGAAAGTCGAGACCGGCGGCGGTCCCGATTCAACCTCCATCGGTTTGAGTTGCATGAAGGGTGACTTCGACGATGTCTTCAAAGTCTTCCTCGATCTGCTGCAGAATCCCGAATTCCGTGCCGACAAGCTCGACCTGGCGCAGAAACAGGCGGAGGACAGCATCTCGCGGCGCAATGACGACGTCGGCGGGATTGCGGCACGCGAAACCGCCAAGCTGGCTTATGGAGCCGACAATCCCTATGCCCGTGAACCTGAATATTCCACCATCGCCGCTATCACTCGCCAGGACTTGCTCGACTGGCACAAGATGTACGTCCATCCCAATCGCATCATCCTGGGCCTGACTGGCGATTTCGATGCCGGGGCTATGGAAGCCAAGCTGCGCGCCGCGTTTGAGGCATGGCCCAGAGGCGGCAAATTGCCGAAGGAAGACATTCACTACCAGCCCGCCAAGCCGGGCTACTATCTCATAGCGAAAGAAGACGTAAATCAGAGCAATATCCACATGGTGGGGCTGGGCACCACGCGCAGAAACCCCGACTACTATGCCATCAGCGTCTTCAACGAGGCATTCGGCGGAGGCTTCTCCTCGCGGCTGTTCAACGACATTCGCACCAAGCGCGGCCTGGCCTACGAGGTGGGCGGCGGCATAGGCGCCAACTTCGGGCATCCCGGCATTCTGCAATTTGTCATCGGCACCAAGAGCCAGAGCACGATCGAATCGATCCGGGCGCTGGATGAAGACATCGACAATCTGGCCAAACACCCCATCACCGAGGAAGAAATCCAGCAGGCCAAGGATGCCATCCTGAACGCCTTCATCTTCCGCCTCGACTCGCCCGACAAAGTGCTGGCCGAGCGCGTCACTTATGAACTCTACGGATACCCCGAAGACTGGCTTGACCAGTACGCCGTGGAAATCCAGAAGGTGACGGCTGCGGATGTGAATCGCGTGGCCGCCAAGTATGTGCACCGCGATCAACTCGCGGTGTTCGTGGTCGGCAACACGAAAGAGTTTGACAAACCTCTCTCATCGCTAGGCGCGGTCAAGGTAATCGATATCAGCATCCCACCTCCGCCGGGCGCCAAGGCGGGTGCCAAACAAGACGAGAGTGCCAAACCCGCAGCCTCAGATGCCAAACCTGCCGTGTCCAATGAAGAAGGCAAAGCACTCGCGGTAAAAGTAGTGTCCGCGATGGGTGGCGAAGACAAACTGGCAACCATCAAGGCCCTGAAGGCGAAGCTGACCCTCACCCAGAAGACGCCCCAGGGCGACGTCCCTATGCAGATGGAAACCGTCATCGTTTACCCCGACCATCTGCACGCCGAAATGCAAATTCCGGGAGGAACCATGAACATTGTGGTCACGCCGGATACGGCTTTCATGGCAATTCCCGGGCAGGGCATGCGCGACTTCCCTGCCTCCCAGAAGGCGGAAACTCTTGAGCAGATCAAGCGTGATCCCATCTTTATCGCATCGCACTGGAAGGATCCCGACGTGTTTTTCCACGCTGGAACCGAGAGAGTCGGCGACACGGACACTCGCATCGTGGATGTAAATAACGCCGGCACTGCAATCCGCTGGTTTGTCGATCCGAAGAGTGGTCACATTTTGAAAGAGACCTACAGAACACTCAGCCAGGGTGGACCCGTGCAGGGCGAGACCGACCTGGACAACTGGAAACCGATCAGTGGCTTGAACCTTCCCCTGGTTCGCCACAACAAGCAGGACGGCAAAGATTCAAGCACGGCAGAATACACAGCGCTGGAACTCAACCCGGCGGTAGACCCCACGCTGTTCGAGAAGCCAGCGGAGAAAACGGCAGCCCAACCTTAACTTCGTAGCGCCGCCGTCTCGGCGACTGGGAGGCTGCGCTGAGCGAAGCCGAAGGGGGGAGCGTCCTCGCACCACCGCACCTTGCGCTTGACAATGCCGACCAGGACCTCTACATTAGGCGAACAAAAGGCGAATACGCATGCCTTCCTTGTCCCTGTTCCCGCTGCCCGAAAAATCCCCGCTGGTCGGCATCGCCCGCCTCGCCTCGGAGGGCGAATCCCTGCGCGAGGGCCACGACGTCGAATATTTCACTCTCCCCGCGAAATCTCTGCTGAATCGTTGCGTCAGCCGCCGCAACCTGCCTTTCACCTGGACCATCAACCCGTACCGCGGCTGCGAATTCGCCTGCAAGTACTGCTACGCCCGCTACACTCATGAATTCATGGAAATGCGCGACGGCGCCGAGTTCGAGCAGAAGATTTACGTCAAGCAGCACACCGCGGAACTGCTGCGGCGCGAACTGCGGCGGGTCAAGCCGGGGGAAGCCATCGCGCTCGGCACTGCAACCGATCCCTACCAGCCAGCCGAGCGCCGCTACGAGATCACGCGCGGCATCCTCGAAGAGTTCGCGCGTCATCGCGGCTTCGAGTTGGGGATCGTCACCAAATCCAATCTCATCGTCCGCGATCTCGATCTGCTGCGTGAGGTGTCGCAGAACAACGCACTATCGATCTACGTCACCGTGACCACCCTGAACGTCGAACTGGCGAGGATTCTCGAGCCGCGCGCTCCTCGCCCCGATCTGCGCATAGACGCAGTTCGCCAGCTTAGCGAAGCAGGCCTTACCGCAGGCGTGAGTTGCTCGCCGGTTTTGCCCGGTATCACGGATTCACCCGCGGATCTGGAGGCCATAGTGCGCGCCGCCGCTGCCGCCGGAGCCCGCCACATCTTCGCCGGACCTCTGTTCCTGAAGCCCTGCTCGGCAGCGGTTTTTCTTCCGTTCCTTGAGCAACACTTCCCGCAGTTGGTGGAAAACTATCGCCAGCGCTATCAGGACCGCTCATTTCTACCGCCATCGTACGGCAAGCGAGTTGCACAACTCATCACGCGCTTCCGCCAAAAATACGGAATCCCCCGCGCCGATCCAAGAGGAACAATGTCGCACGACATAAAATGGCGGGGGCACGGGGCAGACGAGCAGTTGCCGCTGTTCTAGCAGATTCCCAGTTGCTGATGGCTTTGGTTCTCCTTAGTATAACTTCGTGTCCTTAGTTGAGTCTTCTTAGCTCAACCCACAACAAGAAATCGACCATAAGAAACCCAACTCCACCTTCCTCTATAATTACGTTCTCGCATGGCGACGTCTCTCCCACCGGCTTCCGCACAACCGATTCCCCTGCGAGTGCGCCTTCACAACTTCTGGCAGCGGGTCACCGAGGGGCTGGAGGTGAGCCAGCTCTGGTCGCAGTTCGAAACCGAAGCCCGCTCCAGCTACCGTCTCTATTCGGCCGATGTGGCCGCCAAAACGCCAGAGGGTCTCACCCGGCGGGGCCGCAATGTGCACGTCGTCAAGGAATTCTTCTGGTCCGTCCTCGAGAAACTATCGCCCGCTCGCCGCGTGCTCCTGCTGGCGGCCTTGATCATGCTTGTGTTTCCCACGAGCGGCTTTAGCTATCACGATGCCGGGCACGAGTTGCACGTCGTCGAACTCGACTTCCACTTCTGGGGTGGCCTGCTGCTATTTCTGCTGCTCATGCTGGAGATTGCTGACCGCGTGGTGATGAAGCGCGATTTGCAGATCGCGCGCGAGATTCAGACCTGGCTGCTGCCCGGCGCTCCGCCGCAGATCCCCGGAATCTCCATCGCCTACACCACCCGCCCCGCAAACACCGTCGCCGGCGATTACTACGACGTGTTTCCACGCCCCGGCAAAACCAACGAAGAAAATCGCGTGATGTTCGCCGTGGCCGACGTGGCCGGCAAAAGCATTCCCGCGGCCATGCTCATGGCGACTCTTCAGGCCAGCCTCAAAACTCTTTCCACTGCCCAGGTCGCTTTGCCTGAACTGGTCGCGAACATGAACAAGTACGCCTGTTCCAACAGCCAGGGAGGATTGCGCTTCACCACCGCTTTCCTTGCGGAGTACGACCCAGCACGGCGCACCTTCCACTACATCAACGCCGGTCACAACAATCCAATCCTGCGCCGCAGCGACGGTTCGATCGAACGTCTCGACGTCGGCGGATTGCCCCTCGGCATTCAGCCCGAGGCGAAGTATGAATCGGCCAGCGTAACGCTCGCCCCCGGCGATTGGCTGATCATCTTTACCGACGGCTTGGTGGAAGCGGAGAATGCGCGTCAGGAAGAGTACGGCGAAACGCAGCTTCTGAACGTGATTAACTCAGCCGCAGCATCCACACCGGCCGAGATGCTGAACCGCCTGATGGCGGCACTGGATCTCTTCGTCGGCGCGACCCCGCAACACGACGACGTAACCTGCCTGCTGGTAAAGGGAGAGTAAAGGATGGAAGCTTCGAGTCAAGTGGCCAGTGGTCAGAAAAGACAAGAGCCTAGCCCGACTTCAGTATTTGAACCTGACCACTGACCACTGATCACTGATCACTGACGCCCGCTGCACCCATTACCTGCGCGGCAGACCGCTGGGCTTGCGCGAAATCGTGGGAAATGCGCTGGGCATGCGCGACGGCGTCGTCTGCCTCAGCCAACCGACCTGCTCGACGTAAGGCCTGTTCCAGAAGAAGATAACCCACGTCGCTCGGTTCCACCTTCAGGGCATTAGAAATCCGGGCGACCGCGAGCGCGAAATCGCCATCCCGCTCCGCCAGCAAACCGCTCCCCATGAGAGCCGCGACGGTGTCAGGATTCTGTCGCAGCGCGTCGGCATAACTAATTTTCGCGCGGTTGAAGTCACCCATCTGCATGTAGGCCGACCCCAGACTGCTCAGCGCAACGGCTCGCGAATTTGCATCCTGCACAGCACCGAGAGCCCGCCCGTATTGTGAAATCGCAGCCTGCGCCTGCCCGTGAGTTTGTTCGTAGACTCCGAGCACGACCATGTCGGCGAAAGAATACGAATGCAGACTCTCAGCTACATTGAACTCAGCAATAGCAGCTTCCGTTCGACCCTCCTCGGCCAGAGCACGGGCCAGGCCGCCGTGAGCCACATAGTTTCGCTCGGTAACGCTCAACGTATGTCTCCACAGAGTTTCGCTGTCATGCCAATAGGCGAGCTGACGCCGGCTGAGCACTCCCAAAATTATCAGGATCAAAACCGCCGGCGCCCCCAGCCACACAGCTCGGATCCTCCGCGCGCGCGCGATGTCAGCCGCCCCCCAGACCACGCACACGAATAATCCAAGGTAAGGTAAATAGGCATAGCGATCGGCCATCGCCTGCTCGCCCACAGAGACGATACCAATCACAGGCACCAGCGTGCCCAGGAACCAGAACCAACCCACAACAAGATAGCGGTGTTCGCGCCATCGAAACACAAGCGCGGTAATTAAGAGCAAAACCGCAGCCGCGCCAATGATCTCCCAGACCGGAAGTGAATCGCCGGGATGTGGATACAACACCGCCAGCCGCGTCGGCCAAAACGCCTTCCCCAGATAGCGCACGTAAGCGACAATCGCGTTTCCCCACCGATCGCCGGCGGGCAACGTTCGCACCGCGTGCCCAGCCCTCTGCGCCAGCAAAGTGAGAACCCCGCTGCCCGCCGAAAGCAGCAACAGTGGAACTTTCTCCAAAAACAGAGACGAAAACGGCCGCTCCGCCGGCGCCACCGCAACTCCAGAACTGCCGCTGCGTCTTCTTCTGAGAATTGAGAACCGGGAACCGAGAACTGCAGTTCGTCCGTCCAATCGCTGCAACGGCCAGTAATCCCACAGCAACAGCACAAACGGCAGCGTGATGATCTCCGACTTGGCCATCAACCCCAGCGCGAACAGAGCGGCCACCACTGCGTACCGCCGCACCCCACCGCCGCGGCGCACATATCCGCGGCGCACATACCACTGATAAGCAAGCAGGGTTGCCAGAAAGAAAAACATGCTGAGCACGTTCTTCCGTTCCGCAGCCCACGCCACCGACTCCACATTTACGGGATGCAACGCAAACAACGCCGCAACCATCAAGCTGGGCCAGCTCAATCCCGTGGCGCTCTCCAACAGCAGAAACAATAAGACCGCACTCCACGCGTGCAATAGAACATTCACATAATGAGGACCGGCCGGGTTCAGCTTGAAGAGTTGCCAGTCGAGAGCGTGCGACAGCCAGGTAAGAGGATGCCAGTTTGCGGCGTCATAGCTCGTGAATGCCCACTTCACCGTGTCCCATGTCAGGCCCGCACGCACATGAGCGTTATCCAGAATGTAAATGTCGTCGTCGAGGTTCGTGAACCCGTTGTGGGCAACGGGATTATAGAAAAACAGCGTCACCGTCACCAACAGAAGGCACAAAACCGTGCTTCGCCTCTCCGGGGAACTGAGCCAGTGTGCCGGCGGGCGGGAAATCACTGCCGGCTCTACCGCGGGCGCTGTCGCGCTGAAAGACAAAGATTTGAACCCTCGCTTTATTCTAGGATGGAGCTACTCGGTCTTAACTCCGGCGGTCGCCAGTAGCTGCGCCGCAGACTGCTGCGCCTGATCGAAATCTCGGGACATCCGTTGCGCACCCGCATATGCTACTTGCGCGTCTGGCAAGCGACCGGCCCGACGCAAGCTGTATCCCAGCAAGAGATAGCCCACGTCGGTGGGCGCAACCTTCATGGCATGAGCGAACTGCTCCGCCGCAAGCTCGAAATCGCCGTCCCGCTCGGCCAGCAACCCGCTGTCCACCAGAGCGCTGGGGTTGTTTGGATTCTCTTTGAGCCCGCTGGCGCAGCTCGCCCTCGCGCGCTCGAGGTCCCCCGTCTGCATGTAGGCCGAAGCCAGCCGGCTCAGCACAATTGCCCGCGTCTTCGAATCTGGCGAAACCTCCAGGGCTCTACCGTATTCATCGATGGCCGACTGCACATGGCCATGATTCCGTTTGTAGGCGGCGATCGCGACCCGGTCGAGCGCAGCATACTCGTGCAAACTTTCGGCGGCATCGAACTCGGCGATCGCAGCCTCGCTTTGATCCTTTTCGGCCAAGGCGGAGCCGAGCGCCCAATGCGCGACGTAGTTCCGCTCCGTCAAGTCCAGCGCATGCCTCCACAAGGTCACACTGTCGCGCCAATAATGGATCTGCCGAAAGCTCAGCGTTCCTAATGTCAGCAGAACCAAAACCGCAGGCACTCCGAGCCACGCGGCCGGCAGTTTTCGCTCCTGCGCCATTTCCGCGAATCCCCAAACCACGCAGATAAACAGGCCAATGAAGGGCAGATAGGCATAGCGGTCGGCCAGCGCTGCCGCGCCCACCTGCACTAGCCCAATTACCGGGACCAGCGTGCCCAGAAACCAGAGCCAGCCAACCATCAGGTAACGGTGACTCCGCCAATGCAAAACCAACGCAGTTAACACCAGCAATACCGTCGCAGAAGCGACGATCTCCCAAGTCGGAAGAAGCAGACCGGGGTGCGGATAATAGTTTGCCAGTCGCGCCGGCCAAAATGCCTCCCCCAAGTACCGCACGTAAGCCACAATTGCGTTCCCCCAGCGGCCTGGGGTCGAGGTTGTATGCACCGCGCCGCCCGCACTTTGTGCCAGCAGGGTCATGACCGCGCTGCCCAACGAAAGCAAGAACAAAGGCACCTTCTCAACCACCAGAAAAGCGAACGATCGAGCAACCGGCGCACCAGCCCCAGGCTCTAAGGCGTGTCTCTTTCTGAGAACTGAGAGCTGAGAACTGAGAACTGGCCCTCCAGCCATCCGATCGAGCGGCCAGTAATCCCACAGCAGCAATACGAACGGCAGCGTGATGATCTCCGACTTCGCCATCAATCCCAGCGCAAAAAGACCGGCCATTACCGCGTACCTCTTGGCTCCGCCTTTGCGCACATACCATCCATAGGCATGCAGAGTAAGCAGGAAGAACAACATGCTCAGCACGTTCTTTCGCTCCGAAGCCCAAGCCACCGACTCAACATTTACGGGATGAAGAGCGAACAGCGCCGCTACCATCAAACTCGGCCAGGTTAGGCCTGTAGCGCTTTCGAGCAGCAGAAACAGCAAGATTGCGTTCGTCCCGTGGAGCAGAACATTCACATAGTGATGACCGACGGGGTTCAGCTTGAAAAGCTGGCAATCGAGAGCATGAGAGAGCCAGGTGACCGGGTGCCAGTTGGCGGCGTCAAAACTCGTGAATGCCCACTTCACCGTCGCCCAAGTGAGTCCCGCCCGCACATGAGCGTTGCCGGTAATGTAACCGTCGTCGTCCATATTTGTGAAACCGTTATGAACGACGGGGTTGTAGAAAGCAAGTATCAGCAGCGCCAAAAAAAGACACAAAATCGTGCTGCGCTTTTCGCTGGAAAAAAATAAGGGCGCCGGTGGCCGGGAAACCACTGCGGGCTGCGTTGCGGTCGCGGGTGCACTGGAAGACAACGACTCAATCCTCGCGTTTCTGGAATCGATTATATGCACCAGCACTCTAGGACGGACAGGCTAGTCAAGCCAGCGAGGTTACTTATGGTGCAAGATCCGGATTCCGGCTCGTTCTGAGATCATCCCGCGGCCGCGTGGCAGTTGCCGCGAACCGTCAGTTCCATGACAGTTTTTGGCATGAAACCCGGTCTGGAACCGCGTTACAATGAGTCTTAAGTTTCACCTTGTAATGAAAATAAAGACCTTGCTCCTAACGCGGCAGGAACCAAGGTAACTAGCCGGTTTGGCCAAGCAAGTGCCATTATCAAGATCGACTGCGTCATCACCATGACCAGCATGAAATCAACGAATTCCAAAACGAGGGGAAAAATAGAGATGCGGAAACAACAGAAGGGTTTCTCACTGATTGAGCTGCTGATCGTGGTTGCCATCATCCTGATCATCGCGGCTATTGCAATTCCTAACCTGATGCGCGCCCGTATGGCTGCCAACGATTCGTCCGCGGCCGCCTCCGAGCACACCATCATCGTCGGCGAAGTCGGCTATTACGGCGCTTATCCGACTCAGGGTTATGCCACGCTGGCCCAGTTGGGCGGCGCTGCCACACCTTGCGTTCCGGGAACCGCCAACGGCTGCTTGATCGACAACAACCTGGCCACCAACGGCCCCGGCGGCTTGGGTAAGAGCGGTTATACCTTTGCCATTACGGTCACAGCTCCTGCGGCTGCGGCGCCTTCCACGTTCTACACCACGGCAGTACCCATCTCGAGCACGTCGGGTACGAAGTCGTTCTGCGCCGCTGATGACGGCGTTGTGCGTAACGGCGCGCCTGGAATCACGGTCGTGCCGGCGAGCTATGCGGCTTGCTTGGCTCTGGCCCCGATGAACAACTAGCAGCTTGAATTGGCGAGTACCTGCGAGGTACAAAGCCAGAGGGCAGCGGATGCAAATCCGCTGCCCTTTATTTTTTCCCTCGGCATCTTGATGGTGCCAGACGCCAGTCTGCATGGAATGCTGGCAATTCCCCCTACCCTTTGTTGTTCGCTCGCCTGTGGTTCCCTTCTCATTCTGACAATTTCTGTCGTCGAAGCTGACCGTTTGTGACCTGCCGACGGCTCGGATTCGGCGAAAAGGCCCGTTCTCCCCATCGTCTAAAGAAGATAGCGTCGCTTACTTTAGTCTGGCAAACGCTCTTTTTTGGTAGCAGACCTGCAATAACTAAAGCATCCTTAAGAAGCCTTACTATTGGCTCGGCGGCAAAATACAGGCGAACTATGACAAACATGAAAATTCACAGAAATAACGGTTTCTCACTGATTGAGCTGCTGATCGTGGTTGCCATCATCCTGATCATCGCGGCTATTGCAATTCCTAACCTGATGCGCGCCCGTATGGCTGCCAACGATTCGTCCGCGGCCGCCTCCGAGCACACCATCATCGTCGGCGAAGTCGGCTATTACGGCGCTTATCCGACCCAGGGTTATGCCACGCTGGCCCAGTTGGGCGGCGCTGCTACACCTTGCGTTCCGGGAACCGCCAACGGCTGCTTGATCGACAACAACCTGGCCACTAACGGCCCCGGCGGCTTAGGTAAAAGCGGTTATAAATTTGCCATTACGGTCACGGCTCCTGCGGCTGCGGCGCCTTCCACGTTCTACACCACGGCAGTACCCATCTCGAGCACGTCGGGTACGAAGTCGTTCTGCGCCGCTGATGACGGCGTTGTCCGTAACGGCGCGCCTGGAATCACGGTCGTGCCGGCGAGCTACGCGGCTTGCCTGGCTCTGGGCCCGATGAACAACTAGCAGTTGAATTGGCGAGTACCTGCAAGGTACAAAGGCCTTCCAAAAAGAGAACCGGTTACTGCCGTAATGGGGCGGACGTAGCTAGGGTTGGCCTGTTAAGTGCAACAGTTTTTGTAGGTAGCCCGGGGGTGGGATGTTTGCTCGGGTTAGTGCGACAAAAACGGATAAACTCCATGGCGAAAAAGAAGGGCTTCTCACTTATCGAGCTCCTGATCGTGGTCGCGATTATCCTTGTCATCGCCGCCATCGCCATCCCGAATTTAATGCGGGCTCGAATGGCGGCCAACGATTCATCCGCCGCGGGTTCCATGCACGCCATCGACGTCGCCGAAATCGGGTACTTCGGCGCCTACGAAACCATCGGCTTCCCGGCAACTCTGACGCCGCTGGGCGGGGCGCAGCCTTGCACTCCAAACGTCGCCACGGCCTGTCTCATCGACCAGTCTCTAGCGGGGGGCGGTCCCAAGAGCGGCTACAGCTTCGCGGCCACCGGATCTCCAAGCCCAGGAAGCGTCATCAACAACCAGTTTTATGCCACTGCAACCCCCCTCACTGACCTGACCGGCACCCGCGCTTACTGCTCCGCTGACGATCTGGTGATCCGCCTTCAGCCCCCCGGCAACACCACTCTGGTTCCGGGCTATGCGCCGTGCCTGGCCCTGTCGCCAGAGAGCAACTAAGGCTCGCCGGCAAGCTTCCGGCCGAGCCTCATAGTGCCCGGAGTGCGAGCCGCGCTTTTTACTTTCGTAATGTCGCGCGTCCGCACCGCCACTTTACTCCCGAGCCGATTTGCATATAATTTTTCCTGTAAAAGATAATTTCTTCAGCAACTGAGTTTCTGCCATGCCTGCAATAGAAATTTTGGGATTGGAAAAAACCTATAGCGTGGGCTTCTGGCGCAAGCGCCCAAAGCGCGCATTGCACCCACTCCACCTCACGGTCGAGGATGGAGAGATTTTCGGCTTCCTCGGCCCCAACGGCGCCGGCAAAACCACAACCTTGAAATTGCTCATGGGCTTGGTGTTCCCAACCGCCGGATCGGCGCGCATCCTGGGCTACGATTGGACGGACCCTCAGGTCAAAGCGCAGATCGGATTTCTTCCCGAGCAGCCCTATTTCTACGACTACCTGACCGCTCATGAACTGCTGGAATATTACGGACAGCTTTCCGGCGTTCCCGCCAAACAGCGCAAGCATCGCGTCGACCAAGTGCTCCAGCAAGTCGGATTGCGCGACGTGCAGGGCGTGCAATTGCGCAAGTTTTCCAAAGGCATGCTGCAGCGCGTTGGCATCGGCCAGGCAATTCTGCACGATCCCAAGCTCGTGTTCTTCGACGAACCCATGTCCGGGCTCGACCCCATGGGCCGGCGCGAAGTGCGCGACCTGATGTCGCAGCTTAAGTCCGAAGGCAAGACCGTGTTCTTCTCCACCCACATTCTCTCCGACGCGGAAACGCTCTGCGACCGCGTTGCCGTCATTCACAAGGGAGAACTTCGTGGCGTGGGCGCAGTCGAGGATCTGACCTCCAGCGTTCAGGGAAAAGTGGAAGTGATCTGGCATGGCACGCAGGTTCCGGCGTCGATCAAGGCTCTGGGCGCCGAGTGCCATGTGACCGGAGACCGGGTCCGTGCCATCATCGCCGAGAACCAGCAGGACGCGGTGATCGATGCCCTCCGGCGCGAACGGCTGCGGCTGATTGCAATCACTCCGGTACGCACTTCGCTCGAGGCTTACTTTGTCGAGAAACTGCGCCGCGCCGAAACCACGGCCGGATCGATTGTATGAAGTTCAACGGTATGAAGTTCAACCGCATAAAGAGGACAGTATGAACACCCGCATCGCCTACATTGCCTCCAACACCTTCCGCGAAGCGGTGCGCGACCGCGTGCTCTACAATCTGATCGCTTTCGCGCTTCTGCTCTCGGGGGCGGCCATTCTCGTGGGCCAGATTTCGATTGAGATCGAGAAACTGGTCGTCATCAATCTCGGGCTCACTGCAGTTTCGCTGTTTGGAGTCGTCATTGCAATTTTCATCGGCATCGGCCTGGTTTCCAAAGAAATCGAAAAGCGAACCCTTTACACCGTGCTTTCCCGCCCGGTCCGCCGCTGGGAGTTCATTGTCGGCAAGTTCTTCGGCCTGGCCGGCACCCTGGTGGTGAATACTTTCTTCATGGCGGTCGGCGTGTTCACCGCGCTGTTCTACGTTTCTCACAAATTCGTGCGCGCCGACGCTCTGATTCTGGTGGCCTTGTACTTCATCGTTCTCGAGTTTGTGATTATCTGCTCCCTGACGTTGTTGTTCTCGTCGTTTTCCTCGCCTTTGCTTTCCGCCGTCTTCGCCTTCTCGCTGTTCGTCATAGGGAGCTTTGCCGAAGACCTGCGCAATTTCGCGGGCATGGCGCACGGATTCTCGCGTTGGCTGGCCACGGGCGCGGCCTACCTGGTGCCAAATTTTTCTGCGTTCAACGTGATCACTTCCATCGCTCATGAACAGCCGGTGACTGGACAACTCATCTTGCAGAACACTCTCTACGCGCTGTTCTACGCCACTATGGCGTTGAGCGGAGCGGTGCTGATCTTCGAGCGTCGGGATCTGAAATGAGAGATTCCGAGGTAAGAAAAGATCTGAAATGAAGACTCGCCGGAAAACTACGATCGTCGCGAGCGCATGCCTGATCCTGTCGCTGGCCGCCAGTTCGTTTGTGCTTCGTCGCACCGACCAACTTCGCCCGCAAGGTACGCTGGATGAAGTTCTCTTCCTCAGCTCGCCGAAGGTGATCAAGCGCGCCAGTCTCGGTTATGACGGACTGATGGCGTGCATTTATTGGACTCGCGCCGTGCAATACTTCGGTTACCGGCATCATTACTTCGCGGCCAGCTACAACCTGCTGGCGCCGCTGCTCGAAATCACAACTCACCTGGATCCGCACCTTATGGTCGCTTATGAATTTGGCGCCAGCTTCCTTGCGCCCAAACCACCGCACGGCGCGGGCGAGCCTGAGCGCGCGATTGAGTTGATGGAATACGGCATTCAGAACAATCCCGACAACTGGAGGCTCTACTACGACCTCGGTTTCGTCTATTACATGGAGCTTCGCGACTACAAGAAAGCCGCAGAGACCTTCGAGCGCGGATCGCAGATTCCGAACGCTCATCCCTTTCTGAAGGTGATGGCCGCGCAGATGGCGCAGCATGCCGGCGAGTATGAGACGGCTCGCATGCTGTGGTCGGCGACTTACCAGACCGCGCAGGACGCGCAGATCAAGGAGAACGCGGTCGAGCATCTTCGCGCGTTGCGCGTGGACGAAGACGTCAAGCATCTGCAGGAAGCGGTGACGCGCTTCGGAGAACGCACTGGACGCCTGCCCGCAAGCATGGCGGAGCTGGTGGCGGCCGAGGGATTGGCTGGAACTCCCGTCGATCCCGACGGACATGCCTACAAATTGACTCCCGAGGGCCGCGTGGAAGTTCGCGTGCCGGATGACTTTCCTTTCGCTACCAAAGGGCTTCCTCCGGGATATAAACCTGCGCCGAAATTCCACATGCTGCAGTAGTCTCGTCATCGTTCTCGCATATGATGGCGGAGAATGGGTGATCCCTCCGCTTCAGGGCGAGTCAGCATTTCACGCTCGGCGCGGCAATGGTGGAATGATGTTGCCGCGCGCGAAGGCCGGCTTGCGGCAACCCGCCAACTGCTGGCTGCGCTTTGGGAGTTTGTTCGCGAATCCACTCCTGAGCGCCGTCGCCAACGTTATGGCGACGCGGAATATGATTGGGAGCATCGCGTCAACACTACCAGCGCGGCTTTAGGTTGGCGCGACCGCTTACTCGGAGTTTTCCATTCGCCTTACCAGCCGACCGAGTCGGCTCTCTTCCACGAAATGCTCGAAGCGTTGCATCAGCAGATTCATTCGGACTTTCAAGACTTCATCTTCATCGATCTCGGATCGGGTAAGGGACGCACGCTGCTGATGGCTTCGGACTATCCCTTTCGGGGCATCGTGGGCGTGGAACTTTTGCCGGCATTACATCAGGCTGCGCAGGAGAATCTGAGCAAGTATCGGAGTGAGTCGCAGAAGTGCTTCGCGCTGGAAACGATCTGCGCGGATGCGACCGAGTTTCCTTTTCCTGCGGAGCCGACTGTGGTCTATCTCTTCAATCCGTTTCAGGAAGCGGGGTTGCGGCGGATGATCGCTAATCTGGAGCAGAGTTTGCGTGAACATCCGCGGGCGGTTTATGTGCTTTATCACAATCCGTTGCTGGAACATGTTTTGGACGAGAGCGCGGCGTTAAAAAAAATTGGCGGGACCTATCAGTATGCGATTTACCGGTCAAAGTGCTGATCGCTCAGGGCCGCGATGTGGAGGTCGGATCGAGAAAAAAATTTGCGGATCGAGCACGCTAAAATATTGCAACCACACGAGTTACAAGATTCTCGATCTGCGAGATCCGACTAAAATCTTCCATTCAAAGGAGTTAGAGGCAAAATATTCAAAACAAGCGACTTAGCCACATAAAATGACGCCTCGCAAGTCAATTTTTCGGTTTTCAAAGAGCTTGCGCCCCCAGCGCGATTCGCGCGTGACAGGGATATTTTGTAAGAGTTTAGCTCAAGGCCGGAACAAAAGATGTGACGGATGAACATGGAGCGGCTGTGGAAAACTGTGCGGAGCCGAGAGCACCCCAAAATCTCCAACCACAGAGGACACGGGGTTACACAGGGGTAAACCGCTGGGACTCTGGTCGTATAAACTGAAATGGCGATGACCACCAGCACCCTCAACTCCCTCGCCCGCGCTTCTTCCGCTTACCTGCGTTCTGCCATGCACCAGCCTATTCAGTGGCATGAGTGGGGCGAGGAGGCGTTTGCTGCTGCGCGGCGTGAGAACAAGCCGATGCTGCTTGATATTGGCGCGGTTTGGTGCCACTGGTGCCACGTGATGGACCGCGAGTCTTACGACGATCCGGAAGTTGCGGGCATTGTTAACGAGCATTTCATCGCGGTCAAAGTGGACCGGGACGAGCGTCCTGACATTGACAGCCGTTACCAGGCGGCGGTTAGCGCTGTTAGCGGACAGGGCGGATGGCCGCTTACTGCTTTTCTTACTCCCGATGGCAAGCCGTTTTACGGGGGCACTTACTTTCCTCCGACGGATGGTTACGGGCGGCCGAGTTTCAAGCGGGTGCTGACGAGCATCGCCAATGCCTATAAGGAAAAACATGGCGATGTCATGGAGCAGGCGAAGATGGTGGAGAGCGCTATCGCTCAGGCGGAATCGTTTGCGGGACGGGGCGGGCGGGTTTCTACCAGCATCATCGCCGCGATTCAGAAGTCTGCTTTTAGTATGTTTGATCCGCAGCATGGAGGGTTTGGGCAGGCTCCGAAGTTTCCGCATCCTTCAGCGCTGGATTTATTGATTGAGCGGTATGCTCGGAGTGGTGACAATGACGAGTCAAAATCCCCACCCTTTCGCAAAGAACGCGAAAAGGCGGGGGCACCCGAGCTTTCAACTTTAATCACGACTACCCTTGAACACATGGCCAATGGCGGGGTTTACGACCAGTTGGCGGGGGGATTCCATCGATACTCGGTGGACGAGCGCTGGGTGGTGCCGCATTTTGAGAAGATGTGCTACGACAATTCCGAATTGCTGAAGAATTACGTACACGGCTATCAGGCTACCGGCTCGGAGTTCTTTGCTGACGTGGCGCGCGACATCGTTCGCTGGATGGACGAGTGGCTGAGCGACCGCGAGCGCGGCGGCTTTTACGCTTCGCAAGACGCCGACATTTCGATGGATGACGATGGCGACTACTTCACCTGGACGCTTGCCGAGACTCGCGCGGTGCTCACGGAAGAAGAGGCGCAGGTTGCGGCGTTGCATTACGACATTAACGAGATCGGCGAGATGCACCACAATCCGGCAAAGAACGTGCTCTATGTACGCGCACCGATCGAAGAGATTGCCCGCCGGATGAGCCTCAGCGCCGAGCGCGTGCGCCGCTTGCTCGATTCCGCGAAGAAGAAAATGTATGCGGCGCGGCTGGAGCGGCCTACGCCTTACGTCGACAAGACAGTTTATGTGGGATGGAATTCCATGTGCGTGTCGGCGTATCTGGAAGCAGTGAAGGTTCTGGGATTAGACGGCGCCCGCCACTTCGCGTTGCGCTCGCTGGACCGAATCCTGGCTGAGGCCTGGAAGCTTTCGGCAGAAGCGGGCGAGTCGCCCGCTTCCACACGGCTTTTGCACGTGGTCGCTTACTCCGATCCTGCGGCTGCGCACCGCGAGGTTTCCGGGTTGCTTGACGACTACGCCGCTACCGCGATTGCCTGCCTTGACGCTTACGAGACCACTGCCGACCTTAGTTATTTCAAATTCGCGCAGGCTATCGCCGATGCGATGATCGCGCGGTTCTTCGATTCGACTTCCGGAGGGTTTTTCGATGCCGAACCGGCGGGCGATGGCAAGAGTCTGGGCGTGCTCTCGACTCGGCGCAAACCGCTGCAGGATTCGCCCACGCCTGCGGGAAATCCCATGGCTGCGATTGCGCTGCTGCGCCTGCATCACTATACGGGCGATGACGGGTATCGGGACAAGGTGGAGCAGACGCTCGAAACCTTTGCCGGCGTGGCGGAGCAGTTTGGAATTTTTGCAGCGACCTACGGGATCGCTGTCCTCCATCTGTTGGAGAATCCCGTGCAGGTTGTAGTGATTGACGCTTCTGCGTCCGATGAGGCGGCCTCGGCGCTCGCCAGCGTGGCTACGAGTGGTTTCGCCTTCAACAAGAGCGTGCTGCGGTTGACGGCGAACCAGGCGGTTGCCGGGAACCTTCCTCCTACGCTCGCAGCTACCATCCCGAACCTGCCCGAGCTCAAATCTGGCAGGGCTTTTGCGGTTCTGTGCTCCGGTTTTGCATGCCAACCAGCGACTGCGGATCCCGCGGAATTGCGGCGGGGGCTTGAATCGGCGCTGACGAAGCAGTCTTAGCAGGCTGCTGGTTTCAAGTTATTTGGGGTTTGCGGCGCGGCGGGCGAAGAAGCCCGCCGGCGGCGACGCTACTAACGCTAAGACTGCCAGGTTACTACTTTGTCGTGGACTGCGGGCTCCTGGGCGGGGCGAATGGCCGGAGGCTCGGGCTTGGAATCCTTCGGCTTCGCATCCGACTCCAGGAAGACCTTTGCGGCTAGCGACTCCGCCACCACCGGCAGCGAGACTCGCAGGGCCTCTTCGATCGTCTTCACATAATGAATGCTTAGGTTCTCGACTTGTTCGGGCGTGAGATCCTCCTCGACATTCATTTTGTTTTCTGCGGGCAGAATTATCGTGGTGACTCCGGCGCGCTTGGCGGCGAGGACCTTTTCTTTAATGCCTCCTACGGGAAGCACGTTGCCGCTTAGCGTGATCTCGCCGGTCATTGCGGTTAGCGGACGGATGCGATGTACCGTGAGCAGCGAAACCAGCGTGGTTGCCATGGTCACGCCCGCGGAGGGTCCATCTTTTGGGATGGCTCCGGCCGGCACGTGCATGTGAATATCGTGGTCGGCGAAGAAATCTTCGGCGATGCCTAACTGGGCTGCGTTCGAGCGGACCCAGGTCAGCGCGGCCTGCATGGATTCCTGCATGACCTGGCCGATCTGGCCGGTCATGGTGAATCCACCTTTGCCTTTCATGGCATTGGCTTCTACAAAGAGGACGTCGCCGCCGGATGGGGTCCAGGCTAAGCCTACGGCCACGCCAGGGCGTTCGGTGCGTTCCTCGATCTCGCCTTCGACGCGGATCTTGATGCCGCCGAGAAATTCCTGAATGATTTCCTGCGTGACTACGAGCTTCTCGGTCTTGCCCTCGGCGAGGCGGCGTGCTTGCTTGCGGCAGATGGTGCCGATGGTGCGTTCCAGGCTGCGGACGCCGGCTTCGCGAGTGTAGTGACGAATCGTGTAGCGCAAAGCTTCGTCTGGGAATTCGATTTGGTCGGCAGTGATTCCGTTTTCTTCGACCTGCCGCGGAACCAGATAGCGGCGCGCGATGTGGAGCTTTTCTTCCTCGCTGTAGCCTTGCAGTTCGATGATTTCCATGCGATCGCGCAACGGCTCGGCGATGGGGTCGAGCATGTTCGCGGTCGTGATGAAAAGAACCTTCGACAAATCGAAAGTGACGTCGAGATAGTTGTCGCGGAAGCTGGAGTTCTGCTCGGGATCGAGGGCTTCCAGCAATGCTGAAGCGGGGTCGCCGCGGAAGTCGCGGCCTACCTTGTCGATTTCGTCGAGCATGAAAACCGGATCTTTGGTTTCGGCCCGGCGAATGCCCTGGATGATTTGTCCGGGAAGTGCGCCGATGTAGGTGCGGCGATGACCGCGGATTTCGGCTTCATCGTGAACGCCGCCCAGCGAGAGGCGAACGAATTTCCGGCCGAGTGCGCGCGCGATCGATTTGCCCAGCGATGTCTTGCCTACGCCGGGAGGTCCGACGAAGCAGAGGATCGGGCCCTTCATGTTTGGTTTCAGGCGACGAACGGAGAGATAGTCGAGGATGCGATCCTTTACTTTCTCGAGATCGTAGTGATCGGTGTCCAAAATTTCTTTGGCTTTGATGATTTCGATCTCCTGCCCGGAAGTCTTGTTCCAGGGCAGCACGGCTAGCCACTCAACGTAGTTGCGCGTTAGCGAATAGTCGGCGGCCATGGGGGACATGCGCGAGAGGCGGCCCAATTCCTTGAGCGCTTCTTTCTTTACTTCGTCGGGCATACCGGCGTCGTCGATTTTCTTTTTGAGGTCTTCGACGTCGCGCTGGCCTTCATCCTGCTCACCCAGTTCTTTCTGAATAGCCTTCATCTGCTCGCGCAGGTAATACTCGCGCTGGGTTTGCTGTACGCGGTCCTGCACCTCGCTCTGAATCTTGTTGCGCAGCTGCTGGACTTCAAGTTCCTTGGCGAGATGCTGGTTGATCTTCTCCAGGCGAACGCGAATGTCGAGGGTTTCGAGCGTGTCCTGCTTGTCGGGCGTGGAGAGCGATGGCAGAGATGAAGCGATGAAATCCACGAGGCGGCCGGGTTCGTCGATGTTCAGGGCCACGGTGGAAAGCTCGTCGGAAAGCGTAGGCGAACCGGCAACGATTTGCTGGAAGAGCGTGAGCACGTTGCGCTGCAGGGCTTCGATTTCGGAGCTGTCGGGCGGGGCGGCTTCGGGGATTGGCGATACCTTCGCGCGCATGAACGGCGTCAGTTGTGTAAACTCGCCGAGGCGCACGCGCTCCAGGCCTTCGGCAAACACAAAGAGGCTCTGGTTGGGCATCTTGACGACTTTGTGGACGACGGCGGACGTGCCGACGGTATAAAGGTCACTCGCCTGAGGGCTATCGACGCGGGCTTCGCGTTGTGCGACGACCACGATGGTCTTGTCTTCTCCGAGCGAATTAATCAGCTGGACGGAACTCTCCCGGCCTACGGTAAGGGGCAGGACGGCGTGCGGGAAGAGGACGGTATCGCGCACAGGAAGCACGGGCAACGCCCGTACGTCGTTTGTTTCCCGATGCTTAGGAACTTGCTCGGAAAGCGGCTGTTGGCTCATTGGCTCTCCTTGAGTGTAACTCACTCAAGCTTAGATGATACTCCCGCGGAAAGGTTTCACACTTGCCCGCAGGGGCACACAAGGCGAATTCTATTCCTGTCGGGGATGGTTCGCACTGTATCAAAGGTGCTGCGGCTAATGCGGAGGTGACGCCTCGCTGCGCTTGGCTGGACTTCTCGCCTTCGCCCGGGGCATGCTCTCGAGGCCGTCCCCACATGCCCCTTTTTACGCCGCTCGGATAAATCCCCAGGACTTTGACGAACTCGGCTACCTCGCCCAGATGGCGGAGAGCGTTGCGGGCGGGTTCGTCGTCGCCGCGAAGAAAGTCGACGTAGAAGACGTATTCCCAAGGGCGACCGCGGAGGGGGCGAGATTCGATTTTGCTCAGGCTGATGTCGCGCAGGGCGAAAACGCTGAGCGACTTGAACAAGGCTCCGGGGAGGTTTTTTACCTTGAATGCTATGGATGTTTTGTTGGCGCCTTGCGGAATCAGGCGCTGGTAGGGGGACGCGGCGGCGTTCAAAGTTTTTGCCGATTTGCGAATCAGGAAGAAGCGGGTGAAGTTGCGTTTGTCGTCTTCGATGCAGGCGCGGAGAATTTTGCCGGAGTATTCGCGGGCAGCGTGGCGGCTGGCAATTCCGGCGGCGTCGGGTAGGCGATGAGCGACAACGTGCTTCACGCTGCCGGCGGTGTCGTAGAACGGGACGGGCTCGATGCGGGGATGGTGGCGGAAGAAGTCGCGGCACTGATCGAGCGCTACCGGGTGTGAGAGCACTTTGCGTAGCGCGCTGAGCTTTACCCCGGGAGCGGCGATTACGTTGTGCACGATGCGCAGCAGGAATTCGCCTTGAATGAATACGTTTTGCATCACCAGAAGATCGGCGTGTTCGGCTACCGTGCCGGCCAGCGAGTTTTCTATGGGGATGACGGCGGCAGATACAGACCCGCGCTGGACTCGGTCGAAGACCTCGGCGGATCGAGCGCAGGGGATGACTTTGCAGCCGGGCAGCATTCCCTCTGCGGCCTCGTGGCTGAACGATCCTCGTTCGCCCTGGATGGCTACTTTCATGGCGGCTTTCATTACAGGCAAGGTAGCTGGAGTGGGAGGGAAAGTGCAAATCGAATAATGAAGCGAGCCGGCTCGATTATTGCGTCGCAAAGAGCGCGACGCTTCGCGCGGCTCGTCCAGATTCCCTCGGCAAGCTCGGGACAGGCTTTTCACTGCGCAAAAGACGCTTGTTCAGGATGACAATCAATTCGCCGCAAAGGTCGACAAGAAAAGCTAGAGTAGATCTTTCACGAGGACCAGCGCGTCTACTCCGTTCGCGTAGTAGCGCGGGAAGGTATTGATCACGGTGTAGCCGTGGCGTTTGTAGAACGCCAGGGCAGAGACGTTGTCTACCGCGGTTTCCAGTTCGATTGATCGGCAGAGCTTTGTGCGCAGACGATCTTCGGCGGCGTGCAGGAGAAGCGACCCTACGCCGGAGCGGCGCGCGGCGGCGATCACGTCAATGGTGATGATGTGTCCGTTGGCGCGTTCCGCTTCGGCAACGATGAAACCGGCTACGGTGACGTCGGCCAGGGGGATCGGCGGAAGATTTTTTCTGGCGTTTCCCGAATCGGGAACGGCGGCTGCGGAGGCATTTACGGCCAGCAGGGTGAACGATCCGCGGCGGCGCATGTAGAGCTTGAGTTCCGTCTGCGAGTAGGAAATGCCGGGAGGAAAACATAGCTGATCGATGCGCCACAGCGTGTCGAAGTCGGAGGGCCGGAAGTCCCGGATAGTGAAGTTCACGGGGCCATTGTAGCGGGGTGCGGGTTTTCGGGACACGGCTGCCTTGGCGCGGAGCCGCGGGGTATGGTAGAAACGCTTGCGAAGCCGTGGGTGGTACGAGCATGCGAGGGGTCCCTTCGGCTTCGCTCAGGGAGCTCTTCGACTGCGTGGCTGCTTCGCTTCGCGAACCAGCCACTCCGCTCAGGATGACAGATCCGCCGAGGATGACAGGTCCAGTTTTCCACAGCTTATTCAGGGTGGGCGGCCTGGAGGGCTGAATTGAGACGATTGTCCCCTTGCGTCTCCGCAACCTCGGACGTACCATGAACATCTTAAGGAAGTGTTGTGGGTCGCCTTCTCCTGATTGACGTGGCCAGTTCGGTCGCCGTGCTGGGGCTGTGGTACTTCGTGTTTTCCACCTACAACCGAAAAAAAGGAGCAGCGGCTTTGCGCTGGGTGCAGACGGCTTGCGCGGGCAAAGGACGCATTCTGGAGTCGCACTGGGTGGGTAGTTCGCGGCTGCAGGCGCGGCTGCATTTTCCATCGCGCTGGTTCGAGAATGCACATGTAACGGTGAAGTTCAGGCCGCGAGCGCTGCCCGTACACTGGCTGGTGAGCTGCTGGCACCGGCAGAAAGAAACTCTGACCTTCGAGGCTGATCTGGGCGGTTCTCCGAGCTTTCATCTGGACGTGGTGCGGCACCGCTGGTGCGCCCACAACCGGGGAATCTCGGCGCGCAAGCGCGACGATCGGGAGTGGGATCTCTACCAGCCCGGCCCCATTATCCTGACCACGCGGGCGCACTGGAAGCAGGATCCGAGCGCGGAATTGAACGCACTGATGTCGGCGCGGCGGCAGGACATTCTGCAGGTAAGTTTTCGTCCGGAGTCGCCGCAGTTCTCGGCTACGCTGCATCTGGAAGCGCTGGCCGACCCGGACGCGGCCGCGGGATTCGTGAGCGCCTTGCGCGAGATCGCGGCAGGAGCCTCGGCGCACCAACAGTAGAAAACTCCTCGGTTCCTGCGCAGTATGCTGCTCACGTCGGGCGGAGATTTCCAGCGCGAGGTGAGTCAGCATGGGTCGGTTCTTTCGCATGTTTCTAGTCCTACTCCTGCCGCTCTGTGGCGTATGGGGGCAGAACCCTTCCCAGCCACAACTTCAACCCCGGACTTCCGAGCCGGATAAAGTCCCTTCAAACGGCGCAGACCGGCGGATCATGCTCGACGTACGGGTAACGGACAAAGCCGGAGCGCCGATTCGCGGACTGCAGCAGCAGGACTTCACTCTTCTGGACGATAAACTGCCGTTGAACATCGCCTCTTTTCAGGCCGTCGACAGCGCAGTACCCGCCGCCACAGACCCACCGCTCGAAGTCATTTTAGTTGTCGATGCCGTCAACGCACCCTTCGAAGCCGTCGTGAACGAAAAAAACGAACTCAAGAAGTATCTGCTGCAGAACGGCGGAAAGCTTCCGCAACCGATGTCGCTCATCCTCTTCACCGATACGGGAGCCCAGATGCAGAACGGTTCCTCGCGCGATGGAAATGTTCTGGCGTCTCTGCTCGACCAATACGAACTCGGGCTGCGGGAGAATCATCGATCACAGGGCGTCTACGGCGCGGCCGAGCGCTTCAACAAGTCGCTCTCGGCCATTAGCCAACTGGCCGCATACCAGAGGACCCGACCCGGCAGAAAGCTCGTGATCTGGATCAGTCCCGGATGGCCATTGCTCTCAGGACCACGCACTTACCTTTCCGCAAAAGAAGAGCGACAGCTTTTCAACTCGATCGTGGCTGCCTCCACCGAACTCAGGCAGGCCCGCGTCACTCTCTATAGTGTTGACCCGCTTGGTCTCAATGATTTTGGAAGGGCGGTTTATTACGAGGAGTTTTTGAAGGGTGTAAGTTCGCCTTCACGCGCCGTGCCAGGCAACCTAGGCTTGCCGGTGCTCGCGGTTCAGACTGGTGGGCGCGTCCTCAACTTAACCAACGACATCACCGCCGCAATCGCGGAGTGCGCCGCAGATGCCAATGCTTTCTACGTCCTCTCCTTCGACCCTCCTCGCGCGGACAAGGCGAATGAGTACCATTCTCTCGGGGTCACGGTCGATAAGCCGGGAATCACGGCTCGCACGCGTACCGGCTACTACAACCAGCCGTGAGTCGCTGCAGACTTCCCTCTTCCTTGCCACCGGTGGCTGTGCTATTGTCCGGGCCATGAGTGACAGTTTCAGCAATCCGACGCCGCAGTTCGGAACGGCCGAGTACGCCACGAAGCCGGGAAGCGACCGCTGCCAGTTCTGCCAGCAACCGTTGAGTGGAACTTACTATCGGGTGAATGCGGCGATGGCGTGTCCCGGGTGCGCGGACAGGATGCGCAGCGAAGTTGACAGGGACAAGCACGCGGCGTATGTGCGCGCTCTTACCTACGGCATCGGCGCGGCCGTCGTGGGGCTGATTGGGTACGCGTTGATCGCCATCCTGCTCCAGGGCTGGGTGATCAGCTACATGTCGATCGGAGTGGGGTGGTTCGTGGGCACAGCCATGATGAAGGGATCGAACGGAGTGGGCGGCCGACGCTACCAGATTGCCGCTGCTTTGCTTACCTACGCGGCGGTCTCGATGGCAGCGGTTCCCATCTGGATTCATTTTGCCGGCGAAAGAAAACAGCAACGACAAACTCAGCAGCAGAAGCTTGCGGAGGAGCAGCGCCAGTTGGAGCAGGAATCCGGGCGATCTTCTGAGGCGGAGCCGGCGCCCAGAGCAGAAAGGCCGCCGGCGGGCCTGGGAACGTGGCTGGGACGAGTGGCGCTGCTCGGACTGGCATCTCCGTTCATTCAGCTTTCGGGCAATCCCTTCTGGGGATTAATGGGCCTGTTGATTCTCTTCTTTGGAATGAGAATCGCATGGAGGATCGCCGCGGGCCGCCCGTTTGGAGTATACGGACCGTTTGCCAATGGTCCACCAACTTAATGGCTAATCAAAGCCGCGGCATATTGCTGTACGGAGAACTAACTCAGTCTGGGTTCGACCCGCTACGAGTTGAAGTTTTCTGCGAGCCATGTAAGTATGATCGCCGCTCCCCGCCTGAATGGAAACGACATGGAAAGCTTGTTGACCAAGGCTCAAAGGCTTATTGCTCTCGTGCTGGCAGTTCTGCTGGTTATCGTCGTAGTGCTTTCCACCGTAGATCTAGGTTTCCTGATTGCGCACGAGATCTGGAAGCCTCCCAGGTTTCTTATTCAGGTGCAAGGGCTTCTCGAGATCTTCTCGTTTTTCCTGCTGATCCTTATCGGGGTGGAGTTACTGGAGACCTTGAAGGCATATCTCAGGAAGGATGTCTTTCATGTTCGGCTAGTCCTCGAGGTGGCTCTGATCGCGATGGCGAGAAAGGTCATTATTCTTGAGCCCAACAGCACACCCGGGCTAACACTGTTTGGTATGGCAGCTCTCATTTTGGCGCTTGGCGTAGCCTTCTATTTTGAGAGAAAAGCGCATGGGGAACAAGCGTCCGCTTCGAGTCACTAATTTCGGCCCGTGTCTACCATCGACCCAGAGCTGATTCGCAATTGCAAGCGCTGCTCACGTGAACTTGCGCCGGGAGCGCTGGTTTGCGACCACTGCCATGCGCTCGTGCACTCCGAGGAACTGGAGCGGCTGTCCAAGGAAGCGAAAGCGCTGGAGGCCAGCGGAGACTTGCGGCGAGCGCGGGAGAAATGGCTGACCGGGCTTGAGCTGCTGCCGCCAACTTCGAAGCAAGCCGACTGGATTATGCAACATGCACAAGCTCTCGATGCTGCTGCCGGTGCGGGGCGGCGGCCGCTGGGCGACAATCGATTTGTTCAACCGACGGGGGCTCAACCCATGGGAGCTCAACCGATGGGACCGGCAGGTTCGATCGCGACGCACGCCGACAAGAGCGGTCCGGTGACGGCGCGGTTCAAGTGGACGTCTCTGTTAAGCTTTGTCGCTTTCATTGCGATCTATTCGGCTGCGTCGGGAATAAAGTTCGGAGTTGGCTTCGCGGTGCTGATTCTGATTCACGAGATGGGCCACTTCGTTGACATCAAACGCCGCGGCTTGCCGGCGGATATGCCGGTGTTTCTGCCGGGCCTGGGCGCCTATGTGCGATGGCAGGCGCTGGGAGTACCGCTGGAGACGCGTGCGCAGGTGAGCCTGGCTGGACCGCTGGCGGGATTTCTGGCATCAGCCGCATGCGCCGTGATTTGGAAGCAGACTGGCGATATGTTCTGGGCCGACCTGGCCCGGGTGGGCGCGATTCTGAATCTGCTGAATCTGACTCCTGTCTGGGCGCTGGATGGCGGGCAGGCCGCGCTGGCCCTGAGCAAGACGGAACGCGTCGTGCTGCTCATCGCATGTGTCGCGCTGGGGCTGGCGCTGAAGCAGAACATGTTTTTCCTGGTTGCGCTGGGCGCGGGGTATCGAGCATTCTTTGCCGGAGATCTGCCGGCGCATCCCAGCCGGGGGACGACGATTTACTTTATTGCCGTACTCACAGCGCTGGGCGTGATCATCTGGCTGATGCCGGGACAAGGCTTGGGCATGCAGTAGGGTGCGCTCCAGGAATTGCCGGAGCGAATAAATCTCTTTTATGCCTTCGATCAGCTTTTTCGATTGTCGAGGACCGCGGACTCACGTTATTCTTCTCGGTTGAAACCCAGCCATTTCAATTGCCTGTATTCGTGCGTTTGCTTGCCGACATCATTCTTGCGGAAAACGAATAGGAGACGGAAGGATATCCATGTCCAACGAATTGCGTAATTTTCTGGCACTCACCTACGACGAACTGGAAGATCTGAATCTGGAGGCGAAGGAGCAGCGCCGGAACCGCGCCGCCACGCACAAGATCCAGGAGCATCGGCTTAAGTATCTGACTGACGAAAAGCGGATCAAGGCCGTGACCGTGATGTTCAGCGATCTTGAGGGCCGGCTGCACATGCTGGATTACGACAAGAAGTTCCTGTTGAAGAGTTATGACAACCTGACCTTCGACGGCTCTTCGATTCGCGGGTTCACGGCGCAGCGGGAGAGCGATCTGCGTCTGGGCATCGACTGGGGGGCGTTTTACTGGGGACCGGCCGACGTCTTCGGGCCGGGCAAAGTGCTGGTGTTCGGCGAAGTGATCGACAAGAACGGCGAACCCTACGGCGCCGACATTCGCAGCGTGCTGAAATTATTCGCCACCGAGATGCACAAGAAACACGGCTACACGCTCAACGCTGCCAATGAAATCGAGGGCTTCCTGTTCGCGGGCCCGGACGCCGAGCGCATCTACCACGAAACCGGCAAGTTCGAGTATGTCAATACGGGCGGCTACTACCATTCTCTGCCCGGCGATCCGCTGCGCACATTTATTGACACGACCGCCGAAGTGCAGCGCGCCATGGGCTTCCAGAACGAGAAGGACCATCCTGAGGTTGCGCCTTCGCAGTTCGAAATCAACTACGGCTATGCGGAGGTGGTGGCTGCCGCCGACCATATCCAACTCTACAAGCTGATCTGCCGCCAGGTCGCACGCAACATGGGCCTTACCGCCTGCTTTCTGCCCAAGCCGGTGGTGGGAGTCAACGGCAGTGGCATGCACACTAATGTTTCAGTCAGCGGAAGCGGCAAGAACCTGTTCTGGGATCCCAAGGGCGAAGAGAAGCTCAGCAAGCTGGGCTATGAGTTTCTGGACCGACTGCTCACGCACGGTAATGATCTTTGCCTGGTGTTTAATTCCAGCGTGAACGCCTATCGCCGCCTCGATCCTCATTTCGAGGCGCCCAACCAGCTCAAGGCATCGGCAGTAGACCGTGGCGCGATGATCCGCATTCCCATCGGCAACGAGCGCAGCATGCGTACCGAAGTGCGAGCGGTCGCTCCCGACGCAAACCCATACCTGGTCATGTTCTCGATCTTCAGGACCGGACTCGAAGGCACTACAGCCAAGATCAAGAACCTGCGCCAGGCCGAGCGCTACCTGCCCGACAACATCTACACGGCGATCGAAAACTTCCGCAAGGCCGAGTGGACGACAAAGCTGCTGGGCGGGGACGTGAAGGCGCGTTATGCCGACCTGAAACAGGCCTCAGCCGACCGCTGCCCGCGCCTGTTGGGTTCAGTGGTGAAGGCCGCGGAGGTGCAATTCCACCACGAGGTCTATAACCAGTTCTTGTGGAACTTGTTTTAAGACTGTGCGCGGTTCTGTTACGAGAACGCCCCGGCGAAAAGCTGGGGCGTTTTTCCGCTGAGTCGGATTCCGCGGGTCGATTTCGCCTTGACGGATAAACTGGTGGGTCGCAAGGAGGCATTCGATGAAACGCATCTTCCCGGTAATCTGTTTGTTTCTGCTGACGGCTGGTGCGACCCGTGTCAGCGCGCAGGTCCATCCTTACAGGGACGGCACTCCGGGGGTTACGGGATATCGTTCCGAAGTTCTGGCTGAAGTCATGATCCAGGGAGACGAATTCACACGCCTCGCGGAAGCGATCCCGGCGGAGAAGTACACGTGGCGGCCCTCACCCGATGTTCGTTCCGTCGCCGAAGTGCTTCTGCACGCCGCTTCGGCTAACTACAACATGTACAAATTCGTCGGCGCGCCTCCGCCGGCTGGGTTGGATCTGACACGGCTCGAAACGTCCACCACGGACAAAGCGAAGATTATTGGCACGCTCATAGATTCCTACGCCCACGCTCGCAGGGCGATCACAAACCTGCCGGATGCCGACCTGGAAAAGACGATGGACTGGTCAGGCGGCAAGATCACGCAGCGCGGAGTTCTGCTCTTCATTGTTCCCCACATCGCCGAGCACCTGGGACAGTTGATCGCCTACGCGCGCGTCTTGGGAGTGGTCCCACCGTGGACGGAAGACGAGCAGAAGAAGGCGATCGAGAAAAGCAATTCGCCCGTGAAGTAAACAAGTGAGGCGCGGAGACTCGCCTGGTGTGCTAGATTCAGAAGTTTCATGGATGCCGCTCCCACCATTTCAACCCAGGGCTTGACTCGCCGCTTCGGAGAGTTGCTCGCCGTCGACAACGTCGACCTGCGCGTGGCGCCCGGACAATT
This sequence comes from uncultured Acidobacteriaceae bacterium, assembly GCA_963850165.1. Taxonomy (GTDB): domain Bacteria; phylum Acidobacteriota; class Terriglobia; order Terriglobales; family Acidobacteriaceae; genus Sulfotelmatobacter. The sequence goes on from CAWKKK010000032.1 coordinate 87,388, forward strand.
CTTCGGCTTTCTCGGCCCCAACGGCGCGGGGAAATCGACGACCATCAAGATGCTGACGGGGCTGCTGGCGCCCAGTTCGGGGCGTATTGAAATCCTCGGGCTGGACCTGGAAAAGAATCCTGTCGAAGTGAAGCGGCAAATCGGGGTTGTGCCCGAAGGCATGGCGCTGTTCGGACGGCTGACCGGATCGGAGTTTCTGAACTTCGCGGGACGGATGTACGGACTTGACCGCGAGACCGCAGCTGAGCGCACCGCGGAACTGCTCGACTTTATGCAGCTCGCCGATCAGCCGAAGAAGCTGATCACCGACTATTCGCACGGTATGCAAAAGAAACTGGCGATGGCGGCGGCTGTGATTCATGGTCCGAAGGTGTTGTTTCTCGACGAGCCGTTCGAAGGCGTGGATGCCATCGCCGCTGGGACGCTGAAGGCGATGCTGCAGGGCATGATCGCGCGCGGGGCTACGGTTTTTCTCACCTCGCATGTGCTCGAAATCGTGGAGCGGCTGTGCAGTCATGTCGCCATCATTCATCGGGGACGTCTGGTGGCGCAGGGATCGCTCGAGGAGTTGCGAGCGGGCGTAGAGGCGCAGGCGCCCGCGGTATTGGGGAAGGACTCCGGTGATGGCTCGGGTGACGGCGGAACGCCATCCGGCGAAAAGATGACGCTGGAACAGATTTTCCTGCGCACCGTCGGCGGCTCCCGCCGTACTGAGCAGGAACTTTCGTGGCTGGGTTGAGGAGTTGATCGAGCAATAACTTCGGTAGTGGTGCAGTTCCACACACTGCACCACTACCATTCTCTCCGGTTCGATTTATTCAGTCAGACTTCTGTTCACAGCGATCTCAAGAAGTCGAGAACACTTTGCTGCTGCGCGCTTGGAAGATTGTGGAATCCCCGGACCACTTGATTCGCTTCCGATCCCTGAGAGGCGTGTTGGTTAATCGCGTCCAGCAAGTCCGACGTTCTGCCGTCGTGCAGGAAGAACAGCCTCTGGCCGATGCCCCATAACGGAGCGGTTCTGAATTCGTCGCCCGTGGCCATTCCTTGATTAATCCCGTCCGCCAGGTTATTGCCCATGTGATGCAACGCAAAATCCGAGAAAGGATGATACTGCACGTTACTCATGCCCGTGTTGAAAGATTGGGAGGCAGTTAATGTTTGCGAGTGACACAACGCGCATCCGACTTTTTGAAACGCCTGGAGTCCGGCCTCAATGTCGCTGTTCGACGGAGCTGGAGTAGCGGGAGCAGACAGCCGGACAGCATCGACAAACGCAGCCAGGTCGGAACCACCGGCTTGGGCATGCGAATCTTCAGGGGTGGCGTTGAAGACGCATCCTTGCACAGCGTTTCTCTCGTTCGGCATCACATCGTTGGTGATGCCCATCTCCACGTTATAAGCTTCGCCGGCAAACATCATGAGAGACTTGTTCTGGGCCTTCCAGCCGAATTTCATGATCGTGCCGTCGTTGCCGCTAAAGTTGAATCTTCCTGCGATTCCTAAACTTTGCCGTTGGCCGGCAGTGCTGGCCAAGTTTGACTTAAACACAGAATCGGGAGTGTTTTCGACAAATCCCAGCCCGAACAGCGGCGTCGGAATCCGGAAGATCACGTTGTTGGCGGCCAGCTGAGCCGCAAAGTCAGGCTGTGCTAGATTGCAACCGGGGGCATCCGTCCTGCCCGCGATGGAAAACAGATCGTGCACTCCACCGTCGAGCGTTCCATCGGACTTCTGAACAAATCTGGCTTCTCGTACCGGACCATTCGCTGTGATGAATGACGGGATCGTATTCGTCGCGCCCATTTCCGCAGCAGCCGCTATCTGCGGATTCGCCTGTGGAACCTGGGGACTCGACGGACCGGGACTCGAGCCCAACGTCGCAGGCTGGGAATGGCAGGAGCCGCAACTCGTGCTATTGAATCCGGGCCCTAGTCCTCCCACACCTTGCGGAACGTCAGGTACTGGCTCATCTTGAATGAACTGAGAGATGCCGTTGGCGAACGCCGCTTGCTCGGTTGCGTTAAGAGTCGGATAAAATCCTCCAGCTCCCGCGGCGCCGGGCCTCGGTCCGGGATCCTTTGCTCCTTGACCGGCAAAGCTGACTGTGATTAGACCGAACGCGAGTGCGAATGTTTTCCACCATTTCATGACCTGACTCCTCTTTGTTCGATTTGACGAAGCGACACCGACGCCGGGTGCTGCTCCCGAGCAGGCACACTCCTGCGATCGCGCCGGAATCGCTTGTCTGATACCGGCGCAAATGTTCCTGCTCGCAGCTTGTTGTGTCAGTTCTGCTAGCCAAGACGAAGAGGAATGTGAGTTCGCCCGGCCAGAACAGTCATGCGGCACACGTCAGGGCCCGACGGTGAACTTTCTTTATCCGCAGACTGGAAGATGAGAAAACTTACAGAGAACTTAGATCGGAACCGGTAATTCGTCAAGAGCCGGAAGTGCACGCGCACTTTTTCGCAAGGACAGTAGACCCGGCTATTGGCGGCCCATTCGGAGGACGGCCGGTAGGACACCAGTGCACGGGAGATTTATGAGATAGTTCAGGCAACATCCTTACGAGGGCGACGCTATGACTGAACTCAACCTCACCCCGCACCACCGCGTCCAACTGGCAGCCATTGCCTGGCTGCGCTGGCGGCTCTTCGTTAACTCGTTGCGCAGCACGCGGGGCACGCTGGAGTTGGTTTCGCGAATCATGGTGTCTTTCGCCTTCGCCATCGGTGGATTCGGCGGCGCGTTCGGCATGGGCATTGCAGCGTCTTTGGCGATCTCGGCAGGCAAACCAGAGTTGCTCGCGCTCCCCTTGTGGTTCGTGTTTATCTTCTGGCAAACCTTCCCCATCATGGCGACGGCATTCACCAACAATCCGGACTCCTCTGACCTGCTGCGCTTCCCGCTCTGCTACGGCTCGTATTTTCTGGTGAGGATGGCGTATGGCGCCTTCGACCCGGCGACCGCTCTGGGCAGCCTGTGGTCGTTGGGAATTCTGGTGGGCGTGGGGTTTGCGAAACCGGCGTTGCTGCCCTGGGCGGCGCTGGTGTTGCTGGCGTTCGCCGCCTTCAATCTTCTGTTGATGCAGATGGTGTTCGCCTGGGTGGAGCGCTGGCTGGCACAGCGCCGCACCCGCGAGATCATGGGCATTCTGTTTGTTCTGCTGATGCTGAGCTTTCAGTTGATCGGGCCGCTACTGAGATATTTCGAGGGACGGTCCGGGCCCGCTGCGCACAGATCTGTAGAGCGATACGTCGATGTTCTGGCTCCGGTGCAGGCGATGCTTCCGCCCGGCCTCGCCGCCGATGCCATCGCGCAGGCGGTGTATTCGCAATTCATGACCGGGTTCAGTTCTCTGGCGCTGCTGTGCGCTTTTGTGCTGATGACGGGTTACTGCCTGCACGTGCGGCTGCGGGCGCAGTATCACGGTGAGAATTTGAGCGAAGTGGCCGCCGCATCCGCTGTGCCGAAAGATAGATCGCTCCAATTGGGCTGGAATCTGCCGGGATTCACGGCACCGGTGGCCGCGGTCTTCGAGAAAGAAATTCGTTATCTTCTTCGCAGCGGCCCTATGCTGATCACGTTGATCATGCCGCTTTTCGTGCTGTTCGTCTTTCGCTTCGGAGCGATGAACTCCGCCCGCCACTCCGGGATCTTTTTGTGGCGCACGCCCGACATGGCATTTCCCGCGGCTGCGGGATACACGCTGCTGGTGCTGACCAATCTTGCTTACAACAACTTTGGCGGAGACGCGGGCGGCATCCAGTTCTTCTACGCATCGCCGGTGAGATTTCGGGACATTGTGCTGGCCAAAAATCTCACCCATGCCGGCATTCTGGCGATAGAGATAGTTTTCGCGTGGATTGCGGTCAGCTTCCTCTACGGCCGGCCTACACTCGACGTCACCATCGCCGCGCTGGCTGGCCTGCTGTTCGCTGCCCCGATCAACTTTTCGGCGGGCAACCTGCTCTCACTCTACGCCCCGAAGAAAGTGGACTACTCCTCGTTCGGACGTCAGCGCGCCTCCCAGACGACGGTGCTGATCAGCCTGGGAGTGCAAATTTTCGTCGTGGGCGTGGGAGTCGCGGTGTTCTGGATCGCGAAATCCTACGAGAATTTCTGGATCGCGACGTTGATCTTGCTGGTGCTGGCGGGGATTTCGCTTTCGGCTTACGCGATGATTCTCAACCGCATGGATGGTTTAGCGTTGGAACGTCGGGAGACGCTGGTAGCAGAGTTGTGCCGGGCGTAGCCGAGGCTCCGAAATTACCTCTTCTCGGGATTCGCCAGGAACCGATACCCCACGCCGCGGACGGTCAGAAGATGCCGCGGTTGCGCTGGGTCGTCCTCAATGTAGCGCCGCAGCCGCACCATGAAGTTGTCGATGGCGCGCGTGTCGGTGTCCTCGTGAAGGCCCCAGACTTCTTCGAGAATCTGCTTGCGGGAAACGACCCGTCCGTCGTTCCGCACCAGGTGGCGCAGCAGTTCCGATTCCATCAGCGTTAGGTGAACGACGTTGTCGGCGGTGCGCAGTTCGAGCGTGCCGAAGTCGATGGTCTTGCCGTTGAAGGAAAATGTTCCGAAGTCGCTGACGCTGCGCGGGTCGGATGCAGCCGCCACATCCGGATTCCCTGCGGCGTGGCCAGCCCGCATCCACTGGGTGCGCCGCAGCAGTCCCTGCAAGCGCGCCAGCAGGATCGACAGGTCGAAGGGCTTGGGCAGATAATCGTCTGCGCCGGCGGCGAAGCCCTTCAACACATCTTCAGGACTGCCTCGAGCCGTCAGCATCAACACTGGCACATAATTCCGCGCTGCGCGCAATTCCGAAACCACGCTGAAGCCGTCTTTGCCGGGCAGCATAATGTCGAGCACGATCGCGTCGAAGTTTTCGTTCTTGCCGAGTAGACGATCCGTGGCCGCTTCGCCATCGCCGACGACTTCGGCGGAGTAGCCTTCGGCCTCCAGATTGAAGCGCAAACCCTGCGCCAGATGGGCTTCATCTTCCACCACAAGAACCCGGCTCATTCCACCGACCTCGGCAGTTCCATCGTAATGGTGGTGCCCTGGCCTTCGCCCGCGCTTTCGGCGAACACTCGTCCGCCGTGCTTTTGCGCAATCGACTTCACGATGAACAAGCCCAGCCCGGTTCCTTTTACGTGCGCCAGCGAGCGGTGGCTGACGCGGTAGAAGCGCTTGAAGATGCTCTTCATGTCATCGGGAGGAATGCCGACCCCGTGATCCTGCACGCTGAGCACGATGCGCTCTTCGTCGGGCAGTGCAAGACGCACTTGCACATCGACGTGATCGCCGGAATACTTGATGGCATTGTCGAGGACGTTGAAGACGGCGGTTCGGAGATCCTCGCCGCTGCCGAGCACGCGCATCGCTGTTCCATTGCTCGACGCCTCCTCATAGCGGAGAGCTTCGAGGGGCAGATGATGGCGGGTGCGGGCAACATCCATGCAGTCGCGCACGAGTTGTCGGAAGTCGACTGCGGACTTCTCTCGTCCAGCTTTTTTGTCCCCGGCGCGGCCGGCGCGCAGCACTTGTTCCACGGTCTCCGTGAGGCGATCGGTATCGCTAAGCATGAGCCGGTAAAACTCCTGCTTCTGCGCTTCCGGCAGGTCGCGGCGCTGCAAGGTTTCCAGATGCAGGCGGATGGAAGCAACCGGCGTTTTCAGTTCATGTGTGACGGCGTTAATAAAGCTATCATGCTGCTCGCTGCGACGAATCTCGCGCAGCAGGAACGTTGTATTCACGATCATGCCAGCAATGATCAGGGCAAAGAAGACGATCCCGAAGAACAGCAGCACGCCCTCACGCCAGTTGAGGATGATCCATCCGACATTAAGGGCAACCGCCAGCGCCACCAGGCCGATGCCCAGGCATAGGAAGAAGACGATGGTTCCGCGGCGGCTCGTGATGCGCATGGCGTCAGGCTGATTTTACCGCGTTGGCCTGCGTCCGGGAACATTGCGCTTGCGCCGGGCAGGGTCAAAATCTTTAAGCACAGAGGACACAGAGGCACACAGGGTAGATCCTCACACGACTAGAGTTACACTGTGTTCCTCTATGACCTCTGTGGTAAAGGTTTATTGCAGGCAGCAAAAACCCCGATCGCAATGATCGGGGTCCAGTTTCGGAAGGGATTAAACTAGTCGCCCGCCACCGCGCCCTCAGCCAAATCAGCGGTAATCATCCGTCCGTTCGGCGTGGCAACCAACCCTTTTTCCAGGTCGGCAAGTCTTACGCGCTTGACGTCCCAAGCGAGGCCGAGCTGCTTCAGCGCCCAGATGCCGTACCAGTTCAAATCAATCTCATACCAGGTGAAGCCGTGCTGCGCCGCTGTGGGATGCGCGTGGTGATTGTTGTGCCAGCCTTCCCCGAACGTAAGCAAAGCTACCCACCAGCTGTTGGTGGAAAGATCGCGCGTGGCAAAACGGCGCGTGCCCCAGGAGTGCGTTGCCGAATTCACCAGCCAGGTAGCGTGCAGGCCAACTACGGTGCGCACGAAGATGCCCCACATCAGAAATGGCAGTCCGCCGATGGCCAGCAGGATGACGCCCAGCACAATCATGGGGACGTAGTGATACTTGGTAATCCAGACGTGAAATTTATCTTTGGCGAGGTCGGGAACGTAGCGCGCCAGCGTGGTCGTGTCATGGTGCATGGACTTGCCCATCAGAATCCAGCCCATGTGTGCCCACCATTTGCCATCGATGGGCGAATGCGGGTCGCCATCCTGATCGGAATATTGGTGATGAATGCGATGCGTGGCTACCCAGAAAATTGGTCCGCCCTCAAGAGCAAGCGTGGCGCAGACGGTCAGGAAATACTCGACCCACTTCGGCGTCTTGTAGCCGCGGTGGGTGAGCAGGCGATGATAGCTCATGCCGATGCCCAGGCTTCCCGAGACCCACCACAAAAACATGGCGACGAACAACGCCTTCCATGTGAAGAAGAAAAGCGCAGCCACAGCGCCGATGTGAAACAGCGCCATGAATACGGCAGTCACCCAGTTAATTTCACCATTTGCAGCTTGTCGTTTTTCCAGGCTTTCCAGTTCCATGTCCAAAATGTGCCCCATTTGCTTATCTTGAGTTCGCTACCGCACATACCCAACTTATCAAGGGAATCGGGCAAGGCACTGTAATAGTTGTGTAATAGCGGGGTTCAGGGGCGTTACGGAGGTACTAGGGGGAGACAACAAGAAAGGCGCAGCCGAAGCCGCGCCCGCAAACCCAATCCCAAAGCCGCTTCTGTCTGAGGCTCAGGCGCTCTTCGGCATGTCTTTCATCATTGCCTTCATCCCTTGTTCCATCTCTTCCATCGTGAGATCAGCCTTGTGGGTCGCGATGGACCACTTGTGACCAAACGGATCCGACAGCTTTCCGTAGCGGTCGCCCCAGAACATGTCACTGACCGGCATCTCAACCTTTGCGCCGGCCTTCACGGCGCGATCGAAGGCAGAGTCCACGTCCTCGATGTAAATGTGCAGCCCCATTCCAGTGCCGCCGGTGGACTGTGGCGACAAAGATCCAAACTGGGGAAACTCGTCGGCCAGCATGATGATGGAATCGCCGATGCGCAGTTCGGCATGCATAATCTTGCCGTCAGGCGCTTTGCTGACGCCCTTTTCTACCGCGCCAAATGCCTGCTTATAGAACTCGATCGCGCGGGCCGCGTCACGGACAGTCATATACGGAGTGATGGTGTGATAACCCTTGGGAACAGCTTCTACGGCCATGTTGGCCTCCTAATCGGAGAAATTTCAGGCACCCGAGCTTACACCAAAATGTTGAGCTTGTTTGTCAAAAGAGTGTTACAGGGGCCGGCAAAACTAGAAGAATCTGGTCACTCCCTCTTCCAGCACCACAACCCGGTCCTCGATCCCAGCCGCGCGCGCCTCCTGCTCCAGGAGTTGCAGCGGCTCATCCACGGGCTCGTGCGACAGCCGGAAGGTTCCATAATGCATGGGCACCATCCAGCGCGCGTTCAGGTCGAGGAAGGCCCGGGTGGCGTCGGCGGGACTGGTATGCACGTTGCGGAAGGATGGCGGGTTATAAGCTCCGATAGGAAGCAATGCCAGTTCCGGCGACAGGCGCCGACCAATCTCGCTGAAGCCAGAAAAGTAAGCGGTGTCTCCCGCGTGATAAACCGAGTGCTTCCCTGCTTCCAGCACGTAACCGCCGTAACCGCGGTGCGAATCCTTAAGGATTCGCGCTCCCCAATGCCGCGAAGGAACATGGGTCACCGACAAACTGCCGTGCCGCGAACTGTTCCACCAGTCGAGTTCGATAATCTCGGAGAAACCCAGATCAGAGATTAAATCCGTCACATGGCTCGGAATAATGATGGCCGGGGCGGTTCCGCGCGTGCGCAGATTGTTCTGCACGATGGCACGCAACGACGGCCGGTGCAGATGATCGAAATGCGCATGTGTCACCAGCACCAGATCGATGGCCGGCAAATCGCGCACTTTCAACCCGGGACGCCGCAGCCGCTTCAGCACAAAGAGCCAGCGCGCGAAGTTGGGATCGATCATCACGCTCTGCCCGCCCAGCTGCACGAAAAAACTGGAATGTCCGATAAATGTCACACCCAACTCACCATTCGAGGCCAGACGCGGCGTGTGCGTCTCGCCGCACAACGGAGTTACCGCGGAATGGCGCACCAGCCGGCCGAACTGCGACGCGCGCCTGCGGAGAGCGCGATTGCGAAGCGTTGCCTTGATCATCCTATGAGGCCCATCTCAAGCTGCCTTAGTTGTTGGATGAATACTGGAAGCCATTGGCACTATTTTAGTCCACGCCAGCCCAGAAGGCGCGTAATTCCAGCGGTTCCCCCGACATGAAGACAAACACATAAAAGCCGCCGGCATCCAGGTGCTCGCGGCCTCCATAGAGCGCATGCTGACTGCGCTGGTATTTACAAAACAACGCGAGCTCCGAATCTCCCTCTTTCCTTCGTCTTGTAATAGGTGCATCTCCGCGACCGCCTTATGTGCGAGTTCGTTGAAATCGGTCCCCTTCGGGTAACAACAGAATAAAGTTTACTTTTTACTTGACAATTACTTAATTTTATTTATATTAATATCTATTAAATTGATATTGCCTAAGGTTTGATATTCGGATTATGACTACCCCACCCAAAACGTCCGCGGACTGGCAAGAATTGACAAGGCTTACGCAGGGCCAGCCGATTGTTGTGGAGAGAGTCCGTCTGACCGAGAAAGACATTGCCATCGAGGGACGTTTCGAATTGCCCCAACTGGCTCGGCTTGACCTGGAAGACCAGGTATTTATCACTGCATTCGTGCGCAGCCACGGCTCCATCAAAGAGATGGAGCAGGTTTTTGGGGTCAGCTATCCCACGATCAAGTCGCGACTTACCCGCATCGCCAGGAATTTGGAATTCGTTGACACCAACCCCCAGCCCACTCGATCCGAGATCCTGGAGCGGCTCAAGCGCGGCGAAATCAATGCCCAGGAAGCTATCCAGGAACTGGAGGCACTGAAATGAACGCGCTCGCAAGCATCCCCGCCCTGCCGGTTGAGCGAACTCGTCGTATCCGGCTTCGCCTGCCGGTGCTTCTTGTCTGGGTGGTGCTTCTGCCGCTTGCTCCCTTGCTGTTGCTGGCCTTACTCATCGTCTGCGCCGTGTACGGCGTGAATCCGTTTAGCGCCGCGGCAGCGCTTTTCCGCGTGCTCTCTGGCTTCAGAGGAATTCACGTCGAAGTTCAGACTCGCGAAGTTTCGATCATAGTTGGTCTTTTCTAGTCTCTAGTTTAGGAGGAAGTCATGAGTGAAAATCGCAGGCAAATCTTGGAAATGCTGTCTTCCGGCCGGGTCAACGCGGACGAGGCCGATCGCCTTCTCGGGGCGTTAGAGACAGACAACCCGCAATCCCCAGCCGAAGGTTCCGCTAAGAACTCTGGCCCGCTCAAATATCTTCGCGTAGTCGTGGACGCCGCTGATCCGGGGGCCGACGGCCCTGTTAAGGTCAACGTCCGCGTTCCCCTGCAACTGCTTCGCGCTGGTGTGCGGCTGGCCGGGCTAATACCGGCGCAGGCACTGCACAAGGCGAACGATGCCCTGCGCGAACAGGGCGTTCCCATCGACCTGTCACAGGTTAAGCCGGAGAATCTCGAAGAATTGATCGAGCAACTCCATGATCTCGCGATCGATGTCGACGCCCGCGAAAAGGACGGTAAGGTCAACGTGCGCGTCTTCTGCGAATAATCTGCCCTCCGGGCCGCGATTCGCTTGACCTCCATCGCGGCCCTCATTTCTAATCGCAACTCAGCATCTTCCGCGAGGTGAAGTGCACAATGCGAGTTGCTTTCTTGGGTCTGGGAATTATGGGGCACGCCATGGCAACGAATCTGGCCATGGCCGGCCATGAAGTCACGGTCTGGAATCGCACCCCGGGGAAAATGGTGGAAGGCGCGGGCATCGCTCCAACTCCCGCTGCGGCAGCGCAAGGCGCTGAAGTCGTCTGGCTCTGCGTTTCCGACACCGCCGCGGTCGAGAAAGTATTGTTCGGTCCCGACGGTGTTGAGCAGACACTGGCCGAGGGCAGCATCATCGCCGACTCCAGCACCATCTCTCCCTCCGCCACCGTAAAGTTTGCCGAGCGCGTCGGGGCCAAAGGCGTGGCCTACGTCGACGCTCCCATGACCGGATCGAAAATCGGCGCCGCCAATGGCACGCTGATCTTCATGGTCGGCGGAGACGATGCCACCATCGAGCGCCTCAATCCCCTGTTCGCCGCCATGGGCAAAAAGATTTTCCGCATGGGCGAAACCGGCAAGGGCCAGGCGACGAAGCTTGCCATGAACATGCAGATTGCCCTCATTTTCGAAGGCTTTGCCGAGGCCCTCACTCTGGCCACCAAGCTCGGCGTGGACCCCCGGCAACTCGTCTCACTGATCGAGGCAACGATGGTGCGCTCCGGCGTCGTGGAATACAAAGCGCCCTTCGTCCTACAACGCGACTTCACACCCAATTTTCCCCTGCGCCTGATGCACAAAGACATCCGGCTCGCGCTCGAAACCGCGAAAGAAGCGCGCGTGAAGTTGCCCGCCCTCGAAACCGTGGAGGAGGTTTACGAACTAGCCACCGAAGAAGGCCACCAGGACCTCGACTATGCCGCGACTCTGACTCTGCTGGAAAAATGGGCGGGCGTGCAGGTGAAGGGCGAAGCGGCATAATCACCCTGGAACCTCCAACTTACCGGCTTTAAGGAAGCGGGACGGAATGGCGTCAACCAACGCAGCGCAGCATCTCCCGCCCGTGGATACGCGCCCAGGTGACACGCTGATTGTGGCGGGAATCGCACTGACCGTTGCGGTGGCTCATCTGCTAACGAACGGCCGCTATGGTTTTCATCGCGATGAACTTCAGGTGCTGAGCGATGCTCGGCATCTCGACTGGGGGTTCGTTGCATATCCGCCTTTGACGCCGTTTCTGGAGCGAATTGGGCTGGGCGTCTTTGGTCTCTCGCTGGTCGGATTAAGGCTCTTCTCGGTAATCGCGCAGGCCGCGGCTGTCGTTGTTACTGGGCTCATGGCGCGCGAACTTGGCGGCGGGCGCTGGGCGCAGGCCAGCGCGGCCCTGGCAGTAGCAGTCTCACCTTTGCCTCTCTTCGAGGGAACCGAATTTCAATACACGACGTTCGATTATTTGTGGTGGGTGCTGATTGCTTATTTCGTGATCCGTCTCCTGAAGACGGAGAACCCGCGGTGGTGCCTGGCGATAGGTGCGACTCTTGGCCTCGGTCTGATGACCAAGTACTCGATTGTTTTTTTTGTAGCTGGGATTGTGGGCGGACTCCTGCTGACCAGTGCGCGCCGCTTTCTGGGAAGCCGATGGTTCTGGGCAGGAGCCGGTCTGGCGCTGCTCATTTGTCTCCCGAATCTCATCTGGCAGCTACGTCATGATTTCATCTCCTTGCATTTTCTCAGGCATATTCATGCACGCGATGTTGGCGAGGGCCGGGCGGACGGATTCTGGTTCTTTCAGTTCGTGGGCTGCGCCAACCGATTTGCAGCACCGCTGTGGATCATCGGTCTGGTTGGTTCCTTGCGCAGCCCGCGATACCGGATGCTGGCGTGGATGTATTTAATCCCACTGGTAGTTTTTTGGTTGGCGAAGGGGCGCGGATATTACACGGCAGGAGCCTATCCCATGCTGATGGCCATGGGTGCGGTCGTAATCGAAGGTTGTCTTGGGGCACTGCCCCGGCTCTGGCGAGGAACCGTGGAAGCCGTGTACCTCACCGCGCTGATCGGCTGGGGGCTGTATGTTTGTACTGCGATTCTGCCGCTGGCCTCGAGCGGTCCGCTGAGGGATCGCGCTCTTGAAGTCAATGGAGACCTGAGGGAGGAAATCGGCTGGAACGAATTGGTCAAGACGGTCGCCGACATTCGAGATTCTTTGCCTGCGGAGCAGCGGGAGAATGTCGGAGTATTGGTGGGAAACTATGGTGAGCAAGGTGCCATCGAGCTTTTTGGTCCTGCCTACCACTTACCTGCACCGATCAGCGGAACCAACTCGGCGTGGCTGCGCGGATATCCCGCGCCGCCGCCATCGACCCTGATCGTCCTTGGACAATCGCGCGAATACGTCGAGAAGACACTGACTTCGTGCCGCCTGGCCGGCCATAACACCAATTCCTATGGCGTGAAGAACGAGGAGAGCGAAGATCATCCCGACATCTTTGTGTGCGGTGCCCCGCGGATACCCTGGCCCGAGTTCTGGAAGCAATACCAAGGGTTCGGCTGAACCTCAGTTTAGTAAGCCAACAAGATTCGCAAATCGCGCAGAGCCGCGTTGACGCGCCGCAGTTTGGCCCCTAATATGGTCGCTCACCAAGCGAGCCTTCTTCCTTGGTCGGCCAAACCAGATCAGCTAGCATGATCGGGCAAACCATCTCGCACTACCGCATCGTCGAGAAGCTGGGCGGCGGCGGGATGGGTGTGGTCTACAAAGCGAAGACGTCAAGCTCGGCCGCTTCGTCGCTCTCAAGTTCCTGCCCGACGACGTTGCCAAAGACCCGCAGGCGCTCGCCCGTTTTCAGCGCGAAGCCAAGGCCGCGTCGGCGCTCAATCATCCGAACATCTGCACCATCTACGAAATCGACGACCAGCACGGGCAAGCGTTCATCGCCATGGAGTTTCTGGACGGACTGACGCTGAAACATCGCATCGCCGGAAAGCCCGTCGAGTCCGATGTCTTGCTCGGTCTAGCCATCGAGATCGCCGACGCGCTCGACGCGGCCCACGTCGAAGGCATCATCCACCGCGACATTAAGCCGGCAAACATTTTTGTCACCAAGCGCGGACACGCCAAGGTTCTTGATTTCGGCTTGGCCAAGGTTACGACCCCGGCCGGCTCTTCGAGCCAGATTGCCGCGGCTCAAACCATGACGGGCAAACCGGACGAGCCCCATCTGACCAGCCCGGGAACGGCGCTGGGCACGGTGGCCTATATGTCGCCCGAACAGGTGCGCGGTAAGGAGCTTGACGCTCGCAGCGATCTCTTCTCGTTCGGCGCCGTGCTGTATGAGATGGCGACTGGAGTCTTGCCATTCCGCGGCGACACCTCAGGAATAATCTTTGATGGTGTACTCAACCGCGCTCCGGCATCTCCCGCGCGCCTGAACCCTGACGTGCCGGCGGAATTGGAACGCGTTATTAACCGGGCGCTCGAAAAGGATCGCGATCTTCGTTATCAGCACGCCTCCGAAATGCGCGCGGAACTGCAAAGGCTAAGGCGTGACACCGATTCCAGCCGCCAGGTTCAGACCGTGAACGTGGAATCGTCAGCCTCGACGTCGGCAGTCGCCCAGCCCGCGCACACCACCAGCAGTTCATCGGTCGTGGCCGCCACGCGCCAGCACAAGTTGGGCGCGGGCATCACCAGCGTAATCGCCGTTTTGCTCGTGGTGGCTGCTGCCTATGGCGTCTACCATTTTCTTCTCCGCTCCCGGCCGGTTGCCTTTCAAAATTTCTCCGTCAACAAAGTTACAGAGACGGGCAAGACCACGCTGATGGCCATCTCTCCCGATGGCAAATACATCTTGAGTGTGGTGGATGACAAAGGGCATCAGAGCTTGTGGCTGCGGAACGTTCCCACCAACAGCAACACCCAAGTCATGCCTTCTGAACCTTTGCAATACCTGGGCGTGCGGTTCTCTCCCGATGCCAATTACCTGTATTTTGTCCGCGGTGAGCAGGGCCAAGCACTGAACTTCCTCTATCGGGCGCCAGTCCTGGGGGGCACTCCGCAAAAGCTGGTTACTGACGTGGACTCCAACATCACGTTCTCCCCTGACGGGCGCAGTCTGGCATATGTCGTGAATAACAACCCAGAGCTGGGCAAGTTCCGACTGGTAACTTATTCCCTTGAGAATAACGAGGGGAAAACTCTGGTCACCGATAGCGATAGTCGTCTCTTGATAGGCCCCGCGTGGTCGCCCGACGGCAAGACCATCGTCTGTGTCGCTGCTCATAGTGGGAATGCACTCAGTGGCTTGGTGGCGGTCGATGTGCTCACCGGCAAAGAAAGCCTTTTTTTTCAGTCCACGTGGGGATTTTTGCACAAACCTGTTTGGCTGCCTGATGGCCGCGGTTTGCTTGTCCTGTCGTGGGACAAAGAAACCAACTACGGGCGCAGTCAGATATTGGAAATCTCCTATCCGGACGGGATGGCCAGAGCCGTAACCCACGACATCAACAACTATGAGGACCTCAGTCTCTCCGCCGATGGGCACACCTTAGCGACCATCCTGAGCCAGGATCGCTTCGACTTCTTCGTGAGGCCTGCATCGGACCTTAGCAGCGGCGAGGCCCAGCAACTGACTTCCGGCGCTCGAGTGTGGAACTTTGCCTGGACATTGGACGGGCAAGTGATCCTCGAACAGCAGGGCGCCCTGAATCTCTTCAATCCTGACACCGGCAACAAGTCACCGCTAATCGTGACCCAAAGGGATGGCTCGGCGTGGTTCCCTTCTTCCTGCCCGAATGGCCGCTACGCTGTGTTCACGATACTCGGCCATGGCGGCGCGAGGACCCTAACTATCTGGCGCATGGACGCTGGCGGTGGAAACCTCAAACAGCTCACTGACGAGCAGGGGGACGAATTTCCGGTCTGCGCACCCGATGGGAAATGGGTTTATTACTCCGACGAAGCCAACGGTGGAAAGCTGGCCAGGGTACCCTTGGACGGAGGGAATACTGAAAAACTCACCGAATTTCCCGTCGTATCCCACGGATTCGGCATCTCTCCAGACAGTAAGCTGGCAGCTTTTGCCACGTTTGCTTCCACCGGCAATCCCAAAAAGGAGTTGGCATTGGTTCCGGTCGAGTCTCCCCAGAATGCGAAACTTGTAGACCTACAGCGCGCGATCCCGAGGGGTGACAATATCCAGTTCACCCAGGACGGAAAAGCTGTCGTTTATCCTTTCCGTGACCAGGACGTAGACAATCTCTGGCTCCAACCTCTCGACGGTTCGCCGGGGAAGCAGATCACCAACTTCAAGTCGGAACACATTTGGGACTTTCATTGGTCGTTCGACGGCAAGAAGCTGGGTCTGGTCCGCGGCCACACCGATTCCGACGTTGTCTTGCTGCAAGAGTCCAAACCGTGAGGCGCAGCAAGGGTCGTCGTGCTTTCAGTACGCCAACAGAATCCGCAGATCGCGCAGATTGTTGCCTGTGGCCCCAGTCTCGATCGCATCGCCCAGGGCACTGAAGAACGGATAGGCATCGAACTTTTCAAGAGCCGCTTGAGGATTAAGAATCTTCTCGCGGGCGCGATCGACGGTGCTTCCATCCACGACCGCGCCCGCCGCGGGACTGTTTCCATCCACTCCGTCCGTTCCGGCGCTGAGCACGGTGATGTTCTCTCCCGCAATGTTCTCGGCACACGCCAGCGCAAACTGCTGGTTGCGTCCGCCGACGCCGCCGTTCGTGACTTTCACGGTCACTTCCCCGCCGGAAATCAGGCACGCCCGCGAGGATTTCTTTCGAAGCTCGCGCAGGCGCTTCAACAGATACTCGGCCGCGTGCTCGTAGTCCCAGTCATCACACGAGTTGTCCACATGGACCGCAAATCCGGCGCGCTCAGCCGCCGCACTCGCCTGCTCGACCGCAGTCTGGTTGGAGAGAATCGTCCACCAGCGCGAACGGTAGAACGCCTGGTCGTCGGACTTCGGCGTCTCCTCCAGAGCCTGTCGCTCAAACAATTCGCGCGTGGAATGCGGGAGCTGCGGCAACAGCCCGTGCTTCCCGGCGATGCGGTAACAATCCTCCGCGCTGGTTGAGTCCGGCATCGTCGGGCCGGACGCCAGCGCGTCGGGAGTATTGTCGGGAACGTCGGAGACCAGCAGCGAAACCTGCTGTGCCGGAAACGCCGCCTGCGCCAGCCTTCCACCCTTCACCGCCGAAAGATGTTTGCGGATGGCATTGATTTCGGCGATGGGCGCGCCCGAATGCACAAGAGCGCGATAAGTTGCGATCAGATCGTCGAGGGAGATCTCATCGTCGATGGGCCTCTCGACGATCGAAGATCCTCCCCCACTGATCAGAAATAGCACCAGTGACGCCGCGGTTTGCGCGTCCAGCGCCTTGCGAATGGCGTTCGCCGCGTGAATGGATTCGGCATTGGGCGTGGGATGTCCGCCCCGAAAATAGCGGAAACCGCGCACCTGCTCGGAGGGCTCGACCGACGTGGCCACGATGCCATCGAGCGAAGTCTCGAGAAAAGATTCGCCGACCCGTTGCGTCGAGGCCTCGACCATGCTGTGTCCAGCCTTGCCGATCGAGACCACCAGCACTCGCGAATAAGCCGACAAATGGTAGAGATCTTCGCAGATCCGCAGCACTCCGCGCTCACAATGCACATGCCGAGCAAATGCCTTTGCAATCGAAGCCTCGGCTAAAGCGTAACGAAAGAGTTCGCGGGCAGTGTCGCGCATCTGGCTAAACTGCGATTCGCGATCGGGTTCTCCGGCCATGTCGAGAATTATAACGACCAGCCTTCAGCCGTCAGCCTTCAGCCGTCAGCAAAATCCAAGCACTTCGAAGAGTTCAGGTCGACCCCAGCAGTCTGAAAAGTTGACGGCTGACGGCGATGCCTGATGCCTTCCTTCAGGTAGCTGACGGCTGATCGCTGACTGATTCCTTCACCCACGCCTCAATCGTCTCCCTCAACTCGCGCAGCCGTCCCTCGAAAAAATGATCCGCGCCTTCAATCATCACAAGCTTCTTCGGCTCAGCCGCCGACACAACCAAAGCCTCCAGCTTTGCCCGCGGACCAAACGGGTCTCGCGCCCCGCTGACAAACAACTTCGGCTTCGAGCACTCGCGCAGGAAATCAAATGTATAAACTCGCGGCGCTTCCGCCTCGGAAGCCACGGGAACCGCCGGAACGCCTACTCCAATCAGCGCCTTCACCCGTGTGTCCGGACACGCCGCCCGCAGCCCAACCGCCGCACCGAAAGAGAATCCGGCAAACAACAGCGGCAGATGAAACTCCGCATCCAGCCAACTGAGGGCGGTCCGAACATCTTCAACTTCCCCATTGCCTTGATCGTGCTCGCCCTGGCTGAGTCCTGCGCCGCGAAAGTTGAAGCGCAATACCGGAAAACCAAAACTGTTCAGCGCCTTCATGGTGTGGAAAACAACTTTGTTATGCAGCGTCCCGCCAAACAGCGGATGGGGATGGCAAACCACTGCCGCGTGCGTCGCGTTTTCTGCGCCTGCGTTGAGCAGCGCCTCCAATCTTCCCGCTGGGCCTTCGAGGAAGAGCGATTTGATAGTCGAACTCTGGGCGATCACAGCAATCAGATTACAGGAAGTCAGAATGCAGAAGCGAAACCCGGGCAGTCCGGCCACGTCTGCTATTCTCTTCCCTGCATGGACGCCATCACGCTCACTCGCCAACTCATCGACATCGAATCGATTTCTGGCAACGAAGCAGCAGTCGGAAACTATCTCTATGGAGAGCTCTGCCGCGTCGGCTACCAGACCCGCAGAATCCCGGTTCAGGACGATCGCTTCAACGTTTACGCCACATCGCTCGAGCAGCCGCATCCGGCAGTGGTTTTTTCCACGCACATGGATACGGTTCCTCCGTTCATTCCTTCTTCCGAAGACGCCGCACGCATCTATGGACGCGGCTCTTGCGACGCGAAAGGGATTATCGCGGCGCAGATCGCGGCTTCCGAGCGGTTGCGGCAGCAAGGCATCTACGTCGGCTTGCTGTTTGTGGTGGGGGAAGAGCGCGACAGCCAGGGCGCGAAGGTCGCGAATGAATACGCGGCGAATCAGCCAGCGCATGGCGCGAAGTATTTGGTGAATGGCGAACCCACCGAGAACCGCATCGCGCTGGCCTCGAAGGGAACGTTGCGGGTCGAGGTCACAGCTTCCGGCCGCATGGCGCATTCGGCCTATCCCGAACTTGGCGAATCCGCGATCGACAAGCTGATCGAGGCTCTGACCCGACTGCGTGCGATGGCATTGCCCTCCGACCCCGAGATTGGTCCGTGCACGTTCAACATTGGATTGATCGAAGGCGGACGCGCGCCCAACGTGATTCCTGATTATGCTCACGCGGACCTGGTTTATCGTTTGGTCGGCCCGTCTCATGATCTGCGCCGCGACATTCTTGCAGCCGCGGGCAATCAGGTGAAGGTTGAATTTCCGCTGGAGTTGCCGTTTCTGCGGCTTCGCACCGTTGACGGTTTGGCTACGATGATCGCGGCCTTCACCACTGACATTCCCAGGCTAACGAACTGGGGTGAGCCGCTGCTGATCGGTCCGGGATCGATTCACGTCGCGCATACCGAGGGAGAGTTCATCGACAAGCAGCAATTGGCGGACGCGATTGATTTGTATTGCGCGATTGCGAAGAAGCTTTAGGGGCAGTGACCGCCTCAGTTTACTTGGTAGAGCTTCAAGGGAACTACTGCGGCGTAACGGATGAAGTCCTTGTCAGTGGTGAAAATCTGCCAGCCGCGGCGAGAGGCGGCAGCGCAGATCAGGAAGTCGATCGGCGATCCGGAGATGCCTCGCGAGCCGCATTGGTTATGGGTGCGCGCAGCTTCTTCGTAGTCAGCAGGATTGAGACTGGGCTCGTCGAAGGCACGCAACTGGTCGCGCACTTTTGCGAACGTGTTTTCGTGGCGGATGCCCGAAAGAAGTTCTTGGCGAACCGGATCGATGAGTTGGGCGAGTCCATCGCGGATGAGTTCCCTGAGGGCAGCGGTGAGGCGTTGTTCGCGCAGGTTCAAGTCCGTGCTGGTTCGCCGCAGAGCGAGCGACCAGATGGGGGTATCGACCAGAACCAACATGGTCAGGACCGCTTTCTGCGGCGCTCGGCTTTGTAATCGTACTTGGGATCGAAGTCGACCGAGCCAAACGACTGCAGAATCCGCAGCTGCTTGCGGCGTTTTACGTATTCGGCAAGGGCGGCAGTGACCGCCTCTTTCTTGGTCTTGTGACCGCCAAAGTGGCGGGCTTCCTCGATCAGGCTGTCGTCCAAGGCTAGGTTGGTGGCCATGTGTACATTATTACACATTGGCATGTGTAGTGCGAGGCTTTTTGCTGACTCGGCGCAAGTTCCCTATTGATCGATGTCAGGCGAACTCAGGAACGTTGTGGGTCTTCCAGTTTGGGTTGCTCCCGTTGGGTTTCTTCGGTGGTCACTGCCATCCGCTTCGACTTGCGATAGACGTTCGCGACTGCCAGCGTCCAGAAAGGCACTAGATCGACTCCGGGCACGAGCTTGGCCAGGAATGACGGCAGAAATTCCCAATGCCAGCCCAGAAGGTGAATCATCGCGGCGCCGATCCCCAGATCGAGTATGTCGTCAGCGGGCGAGATAGCGCCCTCGACAAATACTGGAAAGACGACGATCTGCAGCGCGTCCGCCACGAGGGCCAGCACCATGGCCGTTCGAAAGTGCGGACCCGGCGAGATCGTGACGGCGTCTTCGGTCATGGCAGGATCACCAGCCCCTAAGTCTCCATTCTAAGGGATGCGATTGCGAAGCAGTTGAGGTAAATTCAGCAGGAAAACCTCACGCTTCTTTGCCTCAGAATCGGGACGCTCATCGGGGTTTGTAATCGAAATCAACCAAGCCGTCTCGATAGTCGATCTTGATGTCCAAGAGATGGAGCATGGCAAAACCGAGAGTGCCCGATATCTCGGTCCCAGTAAACTCGCTCAAGGAGGTGAGGTCGAAGGCAACCAGATCCTGGTTTTCCTGGCGGAGATGTCCGAATTGCAGCACAGCTTTATCGGCGCTGTACACCTTATTCACAGAACCGCTAAGCCCGGTTATTCGCATATTAGAATCACCGTGCACTTTCGTGACCTCGCGGGCGGCCGCGGGCGTGATCTGGTTGTTCCAGGCACCGGTATCGAGCAGGAAAAACTTCAGGGTGGAATCTCCCACTTTCGTGGGGACCAGAAGGTCGTGCCGGAACCGGAACACCCGCGTATAGGATTGCATCTCGGGCGCGATGTAGGGGTCGTGGAACCTGGAACTGGCGGGAGGAGTCGGCTTCTTCGGATTAGCGGGCTGACTGTCCGCGTTATCCGCGGATGAACCGGCATCTTCATCCCCGGTACGGAGGGCAACGGCGCCCGCGGTTCCAGCCTCATCGTCCGGCCGCTTGGGGAGCGGGCTGAGCCGGAACTTTTCCTTTGGAAAATCGATGTCAACTAGAAACTCCTGGAAAACGTCGGCTCCGATCAGTCCTTCCTGGTCCACGACCGAGCGCTGCTCCAGGACTTCCACGGGACAGTTCTGAAACTCCAGTTCGCCGATCTTGATGGAATTGGCCAGTCCCACATATCCGCCCTTGCTGCCCTTGTCTCCGATCCCGCCGACGCGGGTTCCCATAAGCTTGCTGATTCCGGCTTTTTCGGCGATGCCCCGGTCAACGAGAATTCCGCTCGCCCCGGTGTCGAGCATCAACTTTGCCTTCTGTCCGTTCACATTGACGGTTAGACCGTAGCCGCGAAGATGAATTGGGTCCCTCAAAAGCCGGACGAGCGGGGTTTCCGTGGAGGTCACCTTACTGACCAGATGGCAGCCCTTTCGAGGCTCTGACGCAAGCTCTTTCAGGTGGTCGAGGTTGCGCTGGATGTCGGCGCGCTCCGGGCTGCCAATTTCGGTGGCCGCCAGACGGCTTTCCAAAGCCTGGATGCGATCGGAGAGCTGAAGTGTTCGCATCCAGAAACGTTGAATGTCGGGGTCGCTGGGATCGAGTTCGTGCGCCTTGTCGATCATCATCTTGCCCTTCTTGTACATAGAAAGAGCATTCCTGACGCGGGCCAGGCCCAGAAACGCCCGGGCCTCCAGGTGGCCGGAGTTAATCAGGTTCACCCACTCCTGCTCGGCTTCCGATATTTTTCCCTGCCGGAAGTAGAGTTCGCCCAGCACGACGTGCAAAACCGGAGAATCGGAGACTGCCCTGCCCTTGGTGATTGTGTCAGACGCCAGATCGACGTTCCTTTCTTTGAGGTAGGCACGCGCGAGGCCAGCATAGGCTGCCGCAGATTTGGGGTCTGCCTGCAAGGTCTGTTGATATTTCTCGATCGCGGCTGTGAGATTGCCTTTGCGATAAAACGACGAGGCCTCACCCAAAGGATCCGGAGCCGCGGCAGAGTTGGCGGACTTCAACGTTAACGATGTGGCATCCGGCGCGCCTGCCGCGGGACTCGGCGGCTTTGACAGTGAGTCCGCGCCGGTTACCGCACTTTGAGGATGCGACGCGACCGGAACAGTTGCCGGCACTTTATTGTCAGTAGACTGACCGACACACAAACCAGCGGAACAAAGCGTGAGTGCCAGTAGCGAACGCAGACCCTGGAACATATGGCGGCGCACTTGTCCGATCCGGGCCGGGGAACTTTGGGGAAGTCCGGCACGCAGCCTTTGCAGTTTGCCATAGGGCTGGTGAAGTGTCGAGAATTCTTTGCACAGATTCTGCCGGGCGATCCAGACGCCCCTTGGGGCAACTGCATCTGGGCGCTTAGCAAGCTTGCCGGCAACGATGCATGCACAGACCGCCAAAGACCAAGGCGTAGAATCAACTGTCATGCTTAAGGTTGCCGCCGCAATGTTGCTGGTGATAATCGGCTCGGCTGGCGTTGTGGCTGAAGACGTCCATTCCATTGCCGCGGCCGTGGACGAGCACTACAACCACCTGCGCAGTTTGCAGGCGGAGTTTACCGAAGTTTATCGCGGGTCCGGGATCGACCGGACGGAGTCCGGCACGCTTTGGCTGGCCAAGGGTGGGCTGAAAAAACCTGGCAAGATGCGGTGGGAGTACCGTTCTCCCAAGGAGAAGCTGTTTGTGAGCGACGGGAAAGACGCGGTGGTTCTACATCCCCGGCGACCGGCAGGCGCGACGCACGGAGGCGCGAAAACTGGATGACATTCGCTCTCCGCTTGCATTCTTGCTGGGCAAGACCAAGCTGGAAAAGGAGTTGCAGGGACTGTCGCTGGCGCCCGATGTTGCACCCTTGGCTGCCGGGAACGTTGTGCTGCGGGGGGTGCCGCAGGCTTTGTCCGATAGGGTGAACGAGATCCTGATCGAGGTGACGCCGGAGCACCGGATTACGCGGATTGTGATGAACGAAGTCGACGGGTCGGTAACCGAATACCGCTTCAGCGATCAGAAGGAGGATGAGGTAATCCCGGATGGTCGGTTCAAGTTCAGTCCGCCGTCAGGGACAGAGACAGTCGAGAGCGAGCTGGGACATTAATGATTAAGATGCGGATGTATGGCTATCGCGTTGATGCAAAGAGAGTTACAAATTGCGACTACCAAGGCTGAGGCCCGGAGCGATTTTGCCTTTCGCCGTGCTGCAGCCCCGCTCTCACGGCCTTATCTGCGCTTGTCGGCTTCTCTCCGGCTCTTTTCTCTCGCTCTGGGAGTCGTGCCCGTCCCAGTCTGGTTACTTGCGATACTTTAAGGGGAGGAAGTTGTGGCGATCTGGGCTTGGGATCACAAGTAGGAATGTTAGACTGAGCCGAGAGGGTATCGCGCCAGGCAGGGCTTGAACGGCTACACAGATAACGGCTAGCAAAATAACGAGATCATGGCGGAATTCGTCATAAAAGTCGCGGACGAACGGGGCCACACCCACCAACAGGTGGAGCAAGGGTACTCGGTAGCGGAGGTGCGCGACCGCTTTGCCTCGCAGGGCTACCTGGTCCATTGGGTAAAGCCCCAGGGACTGTTCGCTGACGGCTTTTCGATGCGCCGCGGGCGCAAGCTGAAGAACGCCCCGTTCCTCCAGTTTAACCAGCAGTTTTTGACCCTGATCAAGGCGGGGCTGCCAATTCTGAACTCGCTCGATCTGCTGATCAAGCGGCAAAAGGATGCGAATCTGCGGACGGTTCTGGAGAATGTGCGGGAGCGTGTGAAAGGCGGAGAACTGCTGTCGGATGCGTTCGCCGCGCATCCCATGGTGCCGAAGATCTATACCACCACGCTGATGGCTGGCGAGAAAAGCGGGAACATCGACGAGGTGCTGAACCGCTACATCAACTTTCAGCGCCTGGCGATGACCTTCCGCAAGAAACTTTTCGTATCGCTGATCTATCCCACGCTGCTGGTTACCGTGGTGACGATCATGGTGATGTTTCTGTTCACCTATGTAGTGCCCAAGTTTGCCGAGCTGTTTAACAGCCTGGATGCGAAACTGCCGTCGATCACATTGTTCATGCTGGCGGTGGGGCAGAACGCGCAGAAATATTTTCCCTTCATCGTGATCGGACTGGTGCTGGCGGGTTTTGTGTTTTGGCAATGGAAGAGGACGGATCGCGGCGCCGACCAGATCGACCGCGTGATCCTGAGCCTGCCGTTGCTGGGCGATATCCGGTTGAAGCACCAGGTGGCGACTTTTTCGCGAATGCTGGCTACGCTGCTGCAAGGCGGCCTGCCGCTGGTGCCTTCGATGGAGACGGCGGGCAGTTCGATGAGCAGCCGTCGCATACTGAAAGGCGTGATGCGGGCCAGCGTGAGAGTTCGCGAAGGGCAGGGGCTGGCCGGCAGTCTGGAGGAACAGAGAATCTTTCCGGACCTGGCGGTGGAAATGCTCGAGGTGGGCGAATCCACGGGAGCTTTGCCGGCCATGCTGAATTCCGTGGCCGAGTTTTATGAAGAAGACGTGCAAACCGCATTGGGCGCGTCCATGGCTTTGATCGAACCGCTGATTCTGGTGATTATGGCGATATTCGTGGGCGGGGTGTTGATCTCGCTGTATTTGCCGATCTTCACTCTGGGGGTCCACTAAGGCAATTTTGTAATTGGGAGTTTCGTGATTGGGTAATTTGAGCGCGGTTTCGGGGATTTGAAGTATGGCAACAGCGGACAAGAAATCACTTTTCGTAAACGGCGAAAACGGCGGACAGGTGGTGACCACGGGGAATCCCATCACCGACCTAGAACGCGCCCAGGACGTGGCGCGGCGCTATCGCTGCGAGTTTGTGGATCTCACCGACTTCCAGCTTCACCATGAACTGTTCAAGAAGTTCTCCCCTGAGCTGATGTTTCGCTACAACTTCGTGCCGCTCGAAGAGACGCCTGATGGCAAGCTTGCAATCGCCATCGCCGATCCCAGCCAGCTGATGATGATCGACGAGATCAGCCTGCTGCTGCAGAAGCGCATCGTCACCAAGGTCGCGACGCTGAAGCAGATCTCGGACATTCTCAAGAAGACCGAGCAATCGCAACGCGTTCTCGAAGAGGCCAGTGAAGGCTTCCAGATCATTCGGGAAGACGAAGCGACCGGCGCCGAAGAAACGCTGACCATCGACAAGCTGACGGCGACGGGCGACACCAGCCCGATCATTCGTTTAGTCGATACCACGATCTTTACCGCTTTGCAGCGGCGCGCTTCCGACATTCATATTGAAACGCGCGACGACTCGGTCGTGATCAAGTTCCGCATAGACGGCGTGCTGACGCAGGCCATGCCGCCCATCGGCAAAGAGCACCATTCCACCGTGATCTCCCGTATCAAGGTGATGAGCGAGCTGGATATTTCGGAGCGCCGCGTGCCCCAGGACGGCCGCTTCCGGGTGAAGTACAACGGGCGCGCCATCGACTTCCGCGTCTCCATCATGCCCTCGATTCACGGCGAAGACGCCGTGCTGCGCGTGCTCGATAAAGAGTCGATGAGCGAGAAGTTCCGCACCCTCACGCTTGACGTGGTGGGCTTCGACGACGACGACTTGCGCAAGTTCCGGCGCTACATCAAAGAACCCTACGGCATGGTACTGGTCACGGGGCCGACGGGCAGCGGCAAGACCACAACGCTCTACGCCGCGGTGAACGAGATCAAGACCGACGAAGACAAGATCATTACGATTGAAGACCCGGTCGAGTACCAGCTTCGCGGCATTACGCAGATTCCGGTCAACGAGAAAAAAGGACTGACCTTTGCGCGCGGCCTGCGTTCGATCTTGCGCCACGACCCCGACAAAATCATGGTCGGAGAAATTCGCGACACTGAAACAGCCCAGATCGCCATTCAGTCCGCGCTTACCGGCCACCTGGTTTTCACCACCGTCCACGCCAATAACGTAGTCGACGTAATCGGGCGCTTCCTGAACATGGGAGTCGAGCCTTATAACTTTGTGTCGGCGCTGAACTGCATTCTGGCGCAGCGGCTGGTGCGCTTGATCTGCGAATCCTGCCGCACCCAGGTGAATTATCCGACGGACGTGCTGGAAGCCAGCGGACTGGATCCCGTGCAATGGTCGAAGGTGGCGCTGTATGAAGGCCCGGGATGCATCGAGTGCGCGGGTACCGGCTTCCGCGGCCGGACCGCGATTCACGAATTGCTGGATTTGAGCGACCGCATTCGCGAGATGATTCTGGCCAAGAAGCCGACGTCGGAAATCCGGCGCGCCGCGCGCGACGAAGGCATGCGCTTCCTGCGCGAATCGGCCTTGGACAAGGTCCGGCTCGGCCTGACCACGCTGAAAGAGATCAACAAGGTCACCTTCATAGAGGCCATGCGTTAAGAAATGATCAGTGGTCAACGGTCAGTGATCAGTGGTCAATCATCAGTGGCCAGTTTGCTGACTCCGAATTTACTGACCACTGGTCACTGACCACTGGCCACTACCTGAAGTGCCCCTTCAGCTATTGCATTTCGCGCGGTATGGCGTTTGAATTATAGGAGGATAGAAGCGATCAGTGTCCAGTTGGCACCGAATTTACAGGACTGGGCACTGACCACTAGCCACTGATTATGAGATCTGGTTCCAACTCGGCGAAACCCAGGCTGGCGTGTGAAATCGCCGCCGACCGCGTGCTGGTGGGGCGGCTGGCTGAAGATGGTCGCAGCCTGGCGGCCTGCGCCGCCCGCGAACTGGCGCCGGGCAGCGTGGTTCCAGACTTGGTCGAGGGCAACCTGCGCCGGCGCGATGCCGTAAGGGCTGCGGTGGAAGAGACTCTGAATAGCGTAGCCGGGCGTACCCACGATGTGATCGCAGTCGTCCCTGACGCCGCCGTGCGCGTGGTGTTGCTTGAGTTTGATACCCTGCCCACGGATTCCGAGGAAGCGGCCAGCGTGGTCCGGTTCCGGCTGAAGAAATCTCTGCCCTTTGACATCGACAAGGCCCGGGTTTCCTACCATGCGCAGAAATCGAAAGACGGCGTTCGAGTGGTGGCCGCGGTCGCCGTGGCCACCGTGGTGGAGGATTACGAAGCGGCCTTCCGCGATGCCGGATTCAGCCCGGGAGTAATCTTGCCTTCCATGCTGGCGGCGTTGGGCGCGGCGGAGGGAGAGCGTCCCACGCTAGTGGTGAAGGTGGATGCGCGAACCACGAGTATCGCAATCCTCAACGGCTATCAGCTTCAGCTTTTCCGCACCCTCGAAAACATGCGTGGGGTTACGATCACCGGAGATCAGTTGGCCGAAGACGTCTACCCTTCGGTCGTGTTTTTCCAGGATACGTATCATCTAAACATCGAGAAGATATTCGTCGCGGGAATATCGGACACGGGCGGCGCGGCGCCCGCGCTGCGCGCGCAAACCGGAGCGGAGGTTCAGGAACTGGTGAGCGCTTCGCAGTTGGGAACCAGCACGGGAGGTTCGGTGCCACGCTGGAGAATGGCCGGCGTAGTGGGAGCCTTAATTTCGTAAGTGCAGTGGTCAGTGGCTAGTGGTCCGTGATCAGAAACCCAAAAGATCTACTGACCACTAATCACTGACCAGTGACCACTGAATTTAAATATGCGCCTCGACATCAATCTCGCCAGCCAGCCCTATGAAGACGCGCGGCAGTTCTGGATGCGTTGGGGGACGGCCCTGGCGGTGGCAGTCATCCTGACGCTGGCATTGGTCACCTTCACCATTTCGAACTGGCTCGCCGCCCGGCGTGACCACGTCACCATCGCCAATTACCGCGCCGAGATCGCGCAGCGCGACCGGAAGCGCCAGCAAGCCGAAGAATTCCTCAACCGGCCGGAGAATCGCGCCACCCGCGACCAGTCCCAGTTCCTCAACCAGTTGATCGAGCGCAAGACGCTTTCCTGGACGCATGTGCTGGAAGATCTGGAAAAAGTGATGCCCGCGCGAGTCCATCTGGTTTCGATCCACCCCGCGCTGGATGAAGGCAACCAACTCACGCTGAGGCTGGTGGTGGCGGGCGATTCCCGCGACAAGGCCCTTGAATTAGTACGGCGCATGGAGGATTCGGGACGCTTCACGCAGACCTACATCGAGACGGAGACTTCGGCCGCGGCGGGTACCGGAGATACGGTTCAATTCAACTTAAATGGGGTTTACGTTCCCGGAACGCTGCCGGCACCGACGCTGACGCCGGTAGCACAGACTCAGACCCAGACCCAGACAAAGCCAAAGACTTCCAAGCGGAGCAAGCCCTGATGCCAGACCTGCGGCAAACCCGGAAAAACATCAAGACCTCGCTGGCCATCCTGTTGGGCGTGGATGTGGTGGCGCTCGTGGTGTTATTTTCGCCGCTGGTGGGCTCGAGCGACTCGCGGCGCCAGGAACTCAACCAGTTGTGGAGTGAACTGCAGATCAAGACCCGCCAGGTTGAGCCGCTGACCAATCTGCCCGACAAGGTGCGCTCGGCTAACCGGCAGATCGCGGATTTCTACAAGAAGCGCTTCCCCGCTCAGGATTCGCAGATCGCCACCGAATTCGGCAAGCTGACCGCGGCCAATGGCGTCACCATCGAACAGGTGAGGTACCCGGTTAATATGAAGGATGAGGAAGCCGGCCAACTCCATGCGGTCGATATAGAAGCGGAGCTTTCCGGCAATTACGTTTCGCTGGCGAAGTTTATCAATGCGCTGGAACGCGACGATATGTTTTTCCTCATCAGCAGCATCACGCTGGCTGGCGAGCAGAAGGGTCCCATCAAGCTGCAAATGAAACTTGAAACGTATTTGAAGGCGGGCGGGTCGTGAAACTGGGAACGGAAAACCGGAAAGAGCTGATCGCAGCGGGCGTGCTGGGAGCGGTGCTGCTGCTCATCGTCGTCTACCAGTTCATGCCGTCTGCCTCGACCATTGCTTCGACCACGCCGGCAACTACCGCGACAGACCCGCTGACGTTGCCGGCGCTCCGCCCGGCGCGCCGCAGTTCCGCGCCTGTAAAAAAGGAACGTCCTGGACAGAACCTCGATCCTACACTCCAACTAAAGCTGCTCGCCGCCACCGAAGCGATCAAGTACGAGGGCTCGGGAAGAAACATTTTCGTGTCGCAGGCGGAGGCAGTGGTGATTCCGACTCCAGGGGCCCCGGGCGCGACGGACAAACCGGACAAGAAGGGTGATGACATCTACCACCCCCCGGGTCCAGCGCCGGCGGTACCAATTCCTCTGAAATTTTTCGGGTTCGCCAATCGGCCCGGAGAACCCAGGAAGGTTTTCCTCATCAAAGGTGAGGATACTTTCATTGCGGGCGAAGGCGACATTGTCGACCGCCGCTATAAAGTCATACGCATTAGTCCCACCTCGGTCGATATCCAGGATGTAGTAGGCAGCGGCCCGCCGCAAAACATTCCGCTTACGCAGGGGAACCCGTCGTGAAACGGTTCGCGGCAAGAAGGAAAGAATCGAAGCGCCGCCGGCGGACCCCACTCAGCGCTCGTCCCCGGGAAAAGGGATACATCCTGCTTACGCTGCTTCTGGTGGTCGCTATGATGGGTATATTCGCCCTCGCGGCTTATACCACAATCGAGTTTGAGATCCGGCGCGACCAGGAACTGGAAATGATCCACCGCGGCGTGCAATACTCGCGCGCCATCCGCGCCTATTTTAAGAAATTCCAGCGCTATCCCACGAGGCTCGAGGATCTCGACAACACCAATAATCTGCGCTACCTGCGCAAGCACTACAAAGACCCGCTCAACAAGAACCAGGACTTCAGGCTGCTCCACTTCGGTGAACCGGGAGTGACGCTGGCCGGAGGCCTGGTAGGCGGCAGTATTCCCGGCGCAAGCGCGATCGGTTCTCCTGCTGGCCTGAACAGCTCCGGGCAGAGCGGTTCGGCGTTTGGCGGCACAGGAGTGGGGGGATCTACATTTGGCAATTCCGGAGTGAACAGCTCGGGCGTGTTCGCGCAGTCGTCCGGCGGGCTCGGGGCAAACTCCAACTCTCAAACCGCCACGGGCCAGCAGGGAACGACCGCTGCCTCAGGGTTGGATCCCACTCAGGCCGCTGCCCAGCTTGCCGGAGGCACGGCACAGGAAGCTACGAGTTCCAGCAGCCAACCGCTCATCGCAAGCGGACCCATCGTGGGCGTGGCCAGCCTCAGCAAGAAGTCCACGATTCGCGAATTCAATAAGAAGAAAAAATACAACGAATGGCAGTTTGTGTACGATCCGGCTTTCGATCGCGGCGGCCTGATCACCACGCCCTATCAACCCTCGCTGCAGAGCTTCGGAACGGGCCAGAATAATCTGCAACCGGGGGGCACTACCGGCAGTTCATCCAGTCAGTCCGGGTTTGGACAATCTTCGTTCGGGCAATCGTCATTTGGGCAATCACCGTCCGGGCAATCGGGCTTCGGCAATAATTCGAGTCCAGCACAGCCGACGCCGCCCGCCACCGCTTCGCCGCAACAACAATAGCGCAAGTTGACCGCTGGTCTCGGCAAAAACAAAACGGCCTCACCCGAAGATGAGGCCATTTTCTTCCGTCAAAATATCCGTGTAAGAAGTCTCACCGTTCAGCAACGGAGAGCTTGTACGCTGAACTCTATACACTGAATGAAGATCCGCAGCCGCAGGTGCTCTTTACGTTCGGATTCTCAAACTTGAAGCCGGCGCCTTCCAGCGTCTCAACGTAATCCACGATGCAGCCATTCAGATACATCACGGAGGTCGCATCGACGAACACCTTCAGTCCGTCCATATCGAAGGTCTTGTCCATCATGCCAGCGGCATTTTCAAACTGCATGGAATACGAGAATCCGGAGCAGCCGCCACCGACTACGCCAATGCGCAGCCCGGCGGGCACGGGCGTCTGCTGTCCCATGATCTCTTTCACTTTGGAAACCGCGCTGGCGGTCAGCGAAACTGGCGGGGTCTTTTTGACTTCCGGGTTCGCCTGCGGGACGTTGGTCTTCACATCTGGGACAGAAGTTGTGGCCATTCCGTATCTCCTTGGCTCCTAAAAATTATATCTAAATTATAGCAGAGGCGGCAAACTGCTCGCACGGGTAATCAGCACAGGCCCCAACTACCAGTTTCCTCAATAGTTTCGATGCCCGCCGGCCGGACAACGATTCTCGCGGCAACACTTGCCAATTGGTCTATAATGATCGCGTTAGGCCCTCCTCCACGTTGAGGATTGTAGGCTGAGCCTGCATCCTGGGATTTTGGAGGAGTCGCCAACAGGCTTCGAAACTGTCGAGGTGGCCTATGACGTGGACATGGACTCCTTTAATGCTTGGGCTTGCGACCGTGTGGGGTATTTTCACCGTCGGTCTGATCATCCTTCTAATTTACCGCAGCACGCTCACCATGCACGAGGATGAGGCGTTGTATCTTGACGACGCGAGCGCCCACATGCAAAAGGAGCAGACGGAACTGATCACGAAGGTCAACCGGCTTACGGTTCCGGTTTGGGTTTTCGGGGCCGGTTCCGGAGTGCTGCTGCTGGTGCTGGCCGGCATGTTCATCTATCAGGGATTGAACGCCGTACAATAGAACAGTGATCGCGAAGCGTCCTCGCCGCCAGGCCGCAGGGCGCCATTTCGTAGATCGTTGGGTATCCGTGTCTGGGGTAGGCGAGTCTGCCCTTTGTTCCCCGCAAGTTCCACATCACCGTTCGCGGAGTTCCATCATTCAAGGGATGGGCTTCGACATTTCGTATTCGATGGCGGCAGGGTCATTCGGATATGATTCGGTTCTTCCAGTTCTAGTGAATCCCAATCGCTCGTAGAAGCGGATAGCGGGTTCGTTATTGCTCGTGACCATCAACAGCAGGGTGCGCGCGTTGCGCAGATGAGCCCACTTGAGAATTTCGTTTATCAGCCGCCGGCCTATGCCTTGGTGACGGTGTGTTGGGGCCGTCCACATGGAGATAAGCTGTGCTCGCGTTGAATCGTTCTCGTAAAGAAATGAACCAGCGATGCCGCACGCAGCTTCGCCGTCCATCCAAAAATCCGACGCCTGTCTTACCATTCATTCGTTCTATCCGTGTGAGCCACTCAGAGTCGGTAAACTGCGACTCCGTTGCGTAGGTGGAGCCGAATGCATGCGGGGCATCCTGCAGCGCGCGAAGGCGAACCGCTCTAAAGACAAAAGCGTCTTGCGGGGTGATTGGCTTGATAGCGATCAAGAGAATCGCTCCGGAGTTCTCAAAACTGCAGGCAAAGCATGTACCCAAGTCTACGATATGGGCCCTGTCTTCTTGCTCCTGAGGTTCGACGGTGGGGCAATTCAGAAGTAAGCTCGTAACATTGTCATGGAATCAAGCACACCCAAAATCCCCTTCAGGCTTCCGGGCACGTTTTGCGTCGGGGTCGGCCGCGATCCTCCTCGAATAAACTTGCCTTGGCGGCTAACCGCAGCGTTACAATTTCCGCGTCATGAAAAAACTCCTTGTCTGCTCTCTGCTGGTTTTCGCTTCCGCCCTGCTTCTCGCAAATGCTCTAAACGCATCAGCCCAGCCGGCCATCAACGCGGCCGGCGCGCAAGCGCCTGAAAAGCTCTCCGCCGATACCCCGAAGACCACCGTAGTCGGCAATGCTTTCATTGCGCCGAAAGATTGGTCCATTCGCGTCAAGGGACCGGCGACCATCCTCGAAGCACCCGAGGGAGACTCTTGGGTGTACTCGTCGATGTGGAAGCTAAAACGCAGGATGAGGCATTAGCAGCGGCCTGGCAGGCTTACAAGCCCGATGCAAAGTGGCCGCTCAAAGTCAGCAACGATCTGCCCGACCGCGATGGCTGGAGCCGGCGCCGCGCTTACGACTATCAGACTTCGCCCAACGAGAAGCGGAGAGTGAATGCCGTCGTCTATTGCTCCGGATCAAGTTGGACCGTCGTCATCGAAGATGTGGCTGATGCTGTCGCCGGGAAGCGCGGAGCTCAGCTTTCCCTGATTTTTGGCCGCTTGCTGCCCAAGGGCTACAGCCGTGAGTCGTTTGCAGGAAAGAAAGCGAACACCCTCGATCAAGCGCGCATTGCCGAGTTGGGCCGCTTCGTCGAGCAGGGACAGAAAGTTTTGGGCGTACCCGGAGTCGGTCTTGGCGTGGTTCAGGATGGCAAGGTTGTTTTCGCTGGCGGATTTGGAGTGAAAGAACTGCACGGTACGGAGAAGCCGGACGGCGACACGCTGTTCATGATCGCCTCGAATACGAAGGCGATGACCACGCTGCTGCTCGCCAAACTCGTTGATGAACATCGCATCACCTGGGACACACCCGTCACCCAACTGCTTCCGGGTTTCAAGCTCGGCGACGCCGCAACCACGCGCAGCGTCCTCGTCAAGCACCTGATCTGCGCTTGCACCGGAATGCCACGTCAGGATCTGGAATGGATCTTCGATTACGGAAACATGACGCCCGAGAGCACGATGGCCTTGCTCGGCACCATGCAGCCGACATCCAAATTCGGTGAACTCTTCCAGTATTCCAATCTGATGGCCGCAGCTGCGGGATTTACCGGGGCACACGTGATCCATCCCGACATGGAATTAGGAGCGGCCTACGACAGCGCCATGCAATCGTATGTTTTCGATCCGTTGGGGATGAAAGAGACGACCTTCAACATGAAGCGCGCTCTCTCCAGCAACCACGCGGGCTCGCACGCGCCCGACGCTGATGGAAAAACTGCCAGGGCGATGACGGCAATTAATGACGCCGTCCTTCCCGCGCGGCCTGCCGGGGGCGCGTGGAGCAGCGTAAACGACATGCTGAAATATGTCTCGATGGAACTTGCGGAGGGCAAGCTTCCCGATCGAACGGCCTACATTTCGAAAGAACCATTGCTCGAGCGCCGCGCTCCGCAGGTCAGTATCGGAAAAGACGTCACCTACGGCATGGGCTTGATGGTTGACACGACATACGGAGTGCCGGTCGTTCATCACGGCGGCGACTTGGTCGGATATCACAGCGACATGATGTGGCTCCCACAACAAAACGTGGGCTTGGTCATCCTTACAAATGCCGACCCCGGATGGCTGCTTCGCGATCGCGTCCGGCGCAAGTTGCTTGAGCTTCTCTTCGACGGACATGCTGAGGCCGAGGCGCTGCTCAACGCCGACGCGAAGAGTTTCTATGCCGACCTGGCCGCCGAGCGCAAATTGATGACGATCCCGGCCGATGCGAATGACAGCGCCAGGCTCGCCAAACACTACGCCAATGCATCGCTCGGAGGAATCACCGTCAGCATGTCCGGAGCTTCCACAATCTTCGATTTCGCCGATTGGAAAAGCGAGGTCGCCAGCCGCAAGAATCCCGATGGCACAATTTCCTTCATCACCACAGTACCCGGTGAATTGGGTTTTGAGTTCGTGGTCGGCTCGGGAGCCAGGCGAACGTTGACCATCAGAGACGCGCAGCACGAATACGTGTTTGAAGAGCGTTGAGTCACGATGGTTCCATGAGGGTAATGGCGATGCTTCGACCAGTATGCTTACCATTGGCTCTACCAAGACTCATTGATGGGCTCACCGTTTTGGCTGTATGACGGCGTTGCAGCTCTTATCCTTGAAGGTGACAACTGCGCTCAGGACACCTGTCGCATGGCTGGTCAATTCCGTGCGACTGATCGTGAGAGACTCATACGTGGTAATTCTTTGGCCGCCAAACCCCGAGAATATGGTCAGATCGTCTTTCACTGGTCCGCGGGTGGATTCAGGTGCTAATTCTCTACGATCTCGTCCAGCACCTGATTCGTTTCTTTACTGCTTTCGAAACTGTCAGACTGACCTGAACTGACGTCTAGCCTGCAAGCCTGATGCTCTGAACCATACAAGACCGTCATGTGGTAGCCCGGACGCACGGTGAAGACCTCTTGCGTGGGTTCGCCGTACCGAACGTGCAGTGTTGGTGAGTCGACCTGCCCAAAAGCCGATCCTAGAAGCACCGCGTAAAGCGTCCAGTACGGTAAAGGCTCTCATTCGAAGGCTCCTTGAAACTTGCAGTAGCTCTAATTCTAGATTAACTGACGAAACCAGGCGTTAGCACGCAATATAAAAAGGCGCCCACTTTTGCGATAGGTTGTGATTGTCCGCACCACCAACCTCACCGGATTGTGTAGGTCAAGAAAAGTATATCGGCATGGACGTTCATCAGGCCACCATTTCGGTTGCCGTGATGGATGCTCAAGGCAAGCTGATCATGGAATGCCTGCTGGAGACCAAAGCAGCCACGATCGTTGAGTTCATCCAAGGACTGCAGGGAACTCTGTCGCTGACCTTCGAGGAAGGAACATCCGCTGCCTGGTTGCATGACCTTGAAGCCCCACGTCAGCCAATTGGTGGTCTGCGATCCGCGAAAGGCTGCCCTGTTAAAGGATGGCAACAAGAGTGACCGGATCGACGCGCGCAAGCTCGCTAAGCTGTACGCACCAACCAACTGAAGCCGGTCTACCACGGAGAGCATGGGGTACGCACCTTGAAGGAACTGGGGCGCAGCTATCTGACCATCACGAAAGATGTCACGCGCGTGATGAATCGGATCAAAGCCCTCTATCGCAGCTGGGCCATTCCCTGTAACGGTACGATGGTGTACGCTCCGTTTCGGTCCGAGTGGTTGGCCAAGATGGTGGAACCAGGAGTTCGGGTTCGAGCCGAGCGTTTGTATGAGCAACTCGAAAGTCTGCAACCGGTGCGTCTGCAAGCGCGCCGCGAACTCCTGGTGGAGAGCCACCAGCATCCGGCCGTGAAGTTACTGCGTCAGATTCCTTCGATCGGTCCGATTCGCGCCGCCCTGCTGGTGGCCTTGCTGCAGACCCCGCATCGTTTCCGTACCAAGCGACAGCTGTGGGCCTACAGCGGTTTCGCGGTAGAACTCACGACAGTGGCGAGTACCGCTGTGTACGAGGCAAACTGCAGCGCAACCGAGAGCGCATCACGGTGCGCGGTCTGAATGACAACCACAATAAAGATGTGAAGAACCTTTTCAAAAGTGCTGCTATCTCTGCCAGCACGCGTCCTGGCCCGCTGCACGATTTCTATGCTGCTCGGATTGCCAAAGGGATACGGCCGACGATGGCTCGTCTCACTCTGGCGCGAAAGATTGCCGCAATCGTTTTGACGATGTGGAAGAAAGGAGTGGGTTTCGATCCCCAACAGTTGCATCGGCAAGCCGCTTGAGCCTCTCCGGTGAAGAGGGCTTCCCATCTCAGATAACTCTCGGGTGATTGGTCGCTCCGGTTCGGAGAGCTCGGTTCGAGGGTGAGTATCAGTCAATGAGGTCGGCCGCGTGTGCTTCGGCACCGAGTCACTCATAGCACGTTATGCCTCCTCGGATAACCAGAAATAGCCATAGGCCACGAGCCTCGGATAGAACCATGGTTGACCTTGAGTCGCATTGTCAGGCTTGCCGCTCTCTCGAACTCGACGGCATCGCCACCATCCGCGGAGGAAACTTCTGAGCGTGGGCAATCGGCCAAGCTTCTCCAGAGAAGTGAAACTTCAGTGGGCTGGATGCTGAGAAAGAAATCTCGCCTCCGGTCGAGGCAGAACTTTTTTCTTGACATCCCTTTTTATAGAACTCATTGACAATTTTTCCTCCCAGCTTGCCGCGAGGGAGGGTTCTTAAAGCAAGTCATCGTTTGGACGCGCTTGGGGTTCCGGAACCGCTTTTCGGTGAGGTAAATCCTGATTTTGCATTTGCGCAGATTGACCTTCAAGGACTCTCCCCAGGCTGGAACTTTCTGCCGAGGCCAACGTTTGACAGCCTAGGAAAATGATGTAAGTAATTTGTTATATTTATGATACAAGGCCATGCGAAAGTGGCGGAATTGGCAGACGCACCAGACTTAGGATCTGGCGGGGAAACCCGTGAGGGTTCGAGTCCCTCCTTTCGCACGAAAAGCCCTTACGGCGTGTCCTACTTCTGTTTCACTGCGATTGCCGAGATTTCGATTCGTGCGTTATTAACCAGAGCCGCTGCCTGAATGGTCGCGCGCACCGGCTTGGGGTCGGGCATAACGCTCTTATACACCTTATTCATGTCGCCGAACTCACGAACGTCGGCGAGATAGACCGTTACGCTGACCACGTCCTTCAGTTCGAAGCCCGCAGCCTTGAGGATCTTCTCGATATTCCCGAGCGCCGCCGTCGTTTCGGGAGCAATGCCACCGTCGGCCAGTTTCCCGGAATCATCCGTACCTTCCTGGCCTGCGATGTAGAGAGTGTTGCCTGCCACGATGCCGTCGCTGAAAGGAAGTCCTCTGGCGGGAGATAGATTCACCACCTTCCGTTCCTGGCCATAGCCCCGCTTCCCGCGACACCGACGGTCAACGCGATCGCGAAAGCACACAGGAACACGCGAGCAATTCTCGTCAGCATTGTAATTTTCATTTTTCGTCCCCTTCGTGGATGTAAGAACTCCGCTCTTACGCGCGACCACAAACCGCGCAAGAGTCCGCGCACATGTATACATCCAGGAGGATGAAATGGACAACTCTTAGAGTTTGGTTCGGACGTCGGGACAGCCCGAACATCCGCCGGCGAATTCAGTTCGCCTGCATCACCGGCGAGGCCGCCAGCAGTCCCGCTGCGAGTTCCAGATCGTGCAGATCTTCGCGGCTGAAGTCCTGGGTAAAGCGCGGATCCAGTCCTTTCCGCGAGATCTGCAGAACCCCGAGCACGGTCGAATTCGGATCGAGGATCGGAACGGACATCAGCTTCTGAATCGGAGCGGGTGGCGCCGGATCTTCGCTTCCGCTCCCACTGGCTTGATCGTCTCAAAGATGCTGGCGTGCTTTACCCGGGCAAAATTGTTGAAGATCTCGGCTTTCTTGCTCAAAGCAGTATGGGCGGCCACAGCCTTGCTGGAAATCGGAATCGCCCCCGTCGTGCGCAGATGCTCCGGAAAAATGAACTTGAGCAGGCCGCCATCCAGCCGCAGCAGCGCCACTTCCGCATACTGCACGTGAAACACTTTCGCCAAGACCATGCTGACGTCCAGAGGCGTAACGCCTTCCCCCAGCACAGACCCCAAGGGAGCAGGTTCTCGGGGAGAATAATTTCTTCGATGGCCGCCGTCTTCAGGCTTATGGGTCATAGAGTAACTCGCAGAATTCAATTTAGGAACCGCTTTCAGTCTCGCACTTTGAACGCCAGACGACACCTGTACTGACATCCTACAACCCCTTTGGTTTCAGCAAAGTAGCTTACGACCATGACCTTTCGCGGCACTCGCCAGAGCGCAATCGCCAGAAACCAGTCAAGCCGATTGACATTTTTTGTCGGCGATCAATCCGGCCGGGGCCTTGCGGGATGCGCAGTCGCAAGACAGCGGATTTCAACCGGCGTGCCTTCCCTTTATGCCGCCAAAGTCATTACACTGCTTTTCTATGAGCGTTCCGCCACAACCGAATGTCAAGCTGACCAATGCCCCCGACTACCGGGAAGCCTATGCCAACAGCGTGCAGATGCGAGTGAATGTCTGGGACTTTTTCCTGGTTTTCGGCACAGTGCAACAGCAGAGCGAAACTCAAGTCGAGATCCGCAATTTTCAGGGCATCTACCTCAGCCCGCAACAGGCCAAGGCGCTGCTCGGACTGCTGCAGCAGAACGTCTCCGGCTACGAAACCGCCTTCGGCGAAATCAAACTGGACCCGCGCATGAGTCCCGCGGGGCCAGGTGCACTAAACGGTGGTTCGCCTTCGGCACGTTGCGGCGATGCCGACGGATGCGAGATGCCGAGCAGTGCTCTTCCGCAGGCATGCGGTGACCTGACAGTCCGGCCAAGCGTCGACGCAATGGTCAGCGCACTTACCCGGCTCTGGTGTTCGCGATCATCTTTGTGTTTATTTTTCTGCTGCACTTGCCTCTCTTGCGGCTGCCTTACTTCTGGGACGAAGCCGGCTACTACGTTCCGGCCGCGCGCGACATCCTGCTCACGCGGAAGTCTCATTCCGCATTCCACGGTTTCGAACGCGCATCCGCCGCTGGTGATGGCCTGGCTGGCGCTGTGGTGGAAGGTGGTGGGCTACGCTCCTCTGGTCACGCGGACGGCCATGCTGGTCCTCGCGGCTTTCTCGCTTCTGGGTGTGTTTCGCCTGGCCGAACGCGTGGCCAACACGAGCGTTGCGATCGCGGCCACGCTGTGCACCGCGTTGTATCCGGTATTCTTCGCGCAAAGCTCTCTGGCGCAGGTGGATCTGGCCGCCGCCGGGCTTACCTTCTGGGCCTTGCGGCCTATGTGGAAGGCAAGCCGTCGCCACCGTCCTCTGGTTTTCCCTCGCGGCATTGGCGAAGGAGACGGCGATTCTCGCTCCCTTGCGCTTGCCGGATGGGAGATCATTGGTTTGCTTGCGCGAAGAAGTTCGTTTCGAAAGCTATGGCTCGGATAGGCGATGATCGAGAAACGAACCTCGGCCCGCGCGGCGCATCGCCTCACTGCTGATTCCGGCGCTGCCGCTCGCTCTTTGGTATGCCTACCACTACGCCCGCACGGGATATGTCTTCGGCAATCCTGAGTTTTCCGCTACAACGTGGCGGCAACGCTCAGTCCCACTCGCTTTCTTCTGGCGCTGGTCATGCGGCTGTGGCAAGTCGGCGGCTATCTTCACTGTGGGTTTTGACGCTGGCGATGCTGCTTGCGATGTGGATGCTCCCGCCGCTGCGTGATTCCGTCGGCGAGCGTCCGCGCATCAGCTATTCCGGTGCAAATGGTTTTCTACGTCGTCGTGCTCACTTATGTGGTGGCGATGGCATTGATCGGCGGCGCGGTGCTGGCTCGCTACATGCTCCCCGCGGTTCCTCTGTGATCATTCTTTCGGTCTCCACGCTGTGGCGCAGGCTGAGATTTTGGCCCGCGGCGGTCGCGTTCGTTGCGCTGGCCTTTGTTGCCGGCGTGGTTCTGGAATCCTCCCTACGGATTTTCGCCCGAGGATAATCTCGCCTACCGCGATTACATTGTGCTGCATGAAGATGGCGAGCGGTTTCTCGAAGCCCGTTATCCCATGGCCCGCGTGCTTACGGCGTGGCCCGCGTCGGACGAACTCACGCGCCCCTGGCTCGGCTATATTACTCGGCCCATGAGCGTGGTGCGCATCGAGGATTTCTCCCTGGATGAAGTGCTTTCCGCGGCCGAGTTTCCGTTCGAACTATGAGGTCGCCCTGATCTTCTCGACGAAATACGAACCCGGCCCCGCGCCGTGGGATCACTGGCGGACATGGACAGAATTGAAGTCGCGTTTTTTCGGCTTCCATCGCGATCTGCCGCCGCCGCCGCCGCCAAATTCTCGGCGGCCACATCGTATTTTCAGAACAGCGCCAGGGACAATGGATCGCCGTGATCGAGATGGAGAAGAACGAATTGCAGAATGCAGAAGCTCAGAATGCAGAAATCAGACCGGTCCGAATTCGACTCATATGCGGCGAAGGTACACGACAGAAACCTGAGCCTCTGCATTCTGAACTCCTTACTCTCTGCATTAAATGGCAGGAGTGGGTCTTGATCACCAGCCACACTTCGCGGCCCGCTTCGAGCTGCAAGGCGTCGCGCGCCGCCAGAGTAAGGTAAACATCCATCTCCACGCCGCAATCGACGCGCGCGGAAATGATCATGTCGCGCCTTTCCAAAGAAACCACCGCCCGGCGAATCACGTTACGGGCGCTCAGTCCCACGGGCTTTGCGATGGCCAGCAGAATGTCGCCCGCGCGGATTCCGACGCGCAGCGCGAGCCTGCTTCGGCGCGAATCAGCGGCGTCTCCAGCAGAACGAAACTTCCCGGCTTGCTGCCTGGCAGCCGGCAAGTCATGGTGCCGCGATCTTCGTGCACCGACCAGACCGTGGCATCGAAGATATTTTCAAAGCCGGCCAACTGCGCCACGGTTTCCTGGAGCGGAGCGCTCAACACCTCATGCGGCGTGCCCTGCGCGACGATGCGGCCCTGGTCCATCACAATCACGCGTTCGCCCAGCGCAATCACTT
This sequence comes from uncultured Acidobacteriaceae bacterium, assembly GCA_963850165.1. Classification (GTDB taxonomy): domain Bacteria; phylum Acidobacteriota; class Terriglobia; order Terriglobales; family Acidobacteriaceae; genus Sulfotelmatobacter. The sequence goes on from CAWKKK010000032.1 coordinate 128,029, forward strand.
CTTCGCGGCTGTGCGTGACATAAAGAATCGGGATGCGGTGCGCCTGATTCCAGCGCCGCAGATCGTCGAGGATCTTCGCCTTGGTCGCGGCGTCCAGAGCCGCCAGCGGTTCGTCGAGCAGGAGCACGCAGGGATCGGTCACCAGCGCCCGCGCCAGCGCCACGCGCTGGCGTTCTCCGCCGGAGATTTCCGCTGGGCGCTGCTGGCGCAGGTGATCGATGCGGAACTCCTGCAGCATCGCCGCGGCTCGCTGTTTGCGGGCCGGGCGCGGCAGATGCGCGAGTCCATATTCGGTGTTCTGCTCGACCGTGAGATGCGGAAACAATGCGAGATCCTGCAGCACATATCCCACGCCGCGCTTGGCCACCGGAACATCCATGCGAGTGTTCGCGTCGAACAAGACCCGCTCACCCACGGCGATTCGCCCCGCATCCGGAGTAGCCAGTCCGGCCACGCAATCGAGCAGCGTGGTTTTTCCCGATCCCGACGGGCCGAACAGAATGGTGAATCCGGGCGCGGCGCTGAAATCCACATCGAGAGAGAACTCGCGCTCCGTGGAAGGAAAGCTCTTGCGAATGCGTGCGCTCAGAGTTGGGTTTGCCGGTTTTGCTTCCGCAGGCGTGGGCATCGAGTCTCGCTTATTTGATCGGACCCACCGTCCATAATTTCTGCTTCGGCGTTCTCCGGTTCAGCCCGTAGACCACCGTCAGCACCGCGAAGCAGAAGACCAGCAGCAGCAGCGCCATGGCATTGGCTGCGGCGTAGTTGGAAGCCTGCACCTGATCATAAATACCAATCGAAACCGTGCGCGTCACGCCGGGAATATTGCCTCCGATCATCAGCACCACTCCAAACTCGCCCATGGTGTGAGCAAACGCCAGGGCCACGCCCGTGACCAGTCCCGGCACGGAAAGCGGAACCACCACGCGGAAGAAGGTGCGCAACGGCGAGGCGCCCAGCGTGGCCGAGGCCGCCAGCAGTTTGCGATCGACCGACGAGAACGAAGCCGCGAAGGGCTGCACCGCGAACGGCAGGCTATAGAGGATGGAGCCGATCACCAGTCCGGTGAACGTGAACGCCAGAGTGTGTCCGGTCAAAGACTGCCACCAGCGTCCCAGCGGGCTCCGGGAACCGAGCGCGACGAGCACATAAAATCCGAGCACCGTCGGCGGCAGCACAATCGGCAAGGCGACCATTGCTTCCACGAGAAATTTCCAGCGCCAGCGCGAGAAGGCGATCCAGTAAGCCAGAGGCAGGCCAATCGCAAAAAGAATCGCCGACACGACCACCGCGAGTTCTATCGTGAGCCGGAATGCCTGCCAATCGATCAACATTATCTTCAGTCCGAGTCCTTATTTCTGGCCTATCTTCTGTGCAGGCAAGCTGAAGCCGTAGCGCCGCAGCACGGCCGCTGCTTCCGCGGTCTTCACATATTCCAGGAATGCCGCCGCTTCCTGCTGGTGCGGCGAGTGCGAAATCAGCACCACTCCTTGATCCAGCTGGGGATATGCCTCGGCCGGCACGACCCAATATTTCCCTTTGCCCTGCATCGCTGGCGCTATGGCATGAGCCAGCGCCACGAACCCGGCCTGCGCGTTGCCGGACTCCACGAACTGCGCCGCCTGCGAAATATTCTCTCCCAGCACCAGCCGGTCACCGACCTTTTCATACAGACCATAATGCTTCAGCGCGGCGGCGGCGGCGCGTCCATAAGGCGCATGCTGCGGATTCGCGATGGAAATCTTCTTCACCGACGGATCAAGCAGTACATCCATTCCTTTGTGCTCAACATCGAGCGGCGAATCCTTTGGAACCCACAGCACCAACCTCCCCACCGCATAACGATACAAGGTAGTGCCGTCGGCCTGGCCGCCGGCGATCAACTGTCTGCGGATAGTCCATGTCCGCTGAAAAAAAAACGTCAAACGGCGCGCCATTCTGAATCTGCTGGGTCAACGCGCCGGACGCTCCGAAAGAAAGCTCCACTGCGACGCCGGTTCGCTTTTCGTAGTTGGCGGCGACTTCCTGCAGTGCGGCACTCAGGTCCGCCGCCGCGGCCACATTGATCTCGTGGCCGGCGGCCCCCGCCCGCGGGATCGAACCCCCGACAGCGCCAGAAAAGCAATCAAACTAAGCGACACAAAACGCCTCATCAACATTGGAAATACCTCCAGTGGGCATATCTCGATGGGTTTGATCGGATGCTTTAGGATTCCGTTGGGAATTGTACAGGGACGGCCCTAATCCTGGGCTGCCGGACAAGTCCGCTGCAGCGGCTCCATCTGTTTCCCGGAATGGTCCCTAGCCGCATTTTGGGCGCTTTTTGGTTGACCGTGCCGTCCGGCCCTTCGATACTAGCCTGATAGTTGAATTGCTATGGCCTTTGAGTTCTCCCGCTCAGTTCGCGTTTCGATCCTTGCACTCTTGCCATTTTCCTTGCCCTTGATCGCGCAAGCTCAGGGGGCCAGGAAAACTGCGCCCGAAACTCCCATCGCCGATGCGGACGCCGATCACGAAGAGCAGCGCGCGGAATGGTTCTTGCGCGGCCGCGTGGTTCCCGGGAAGTCATCCGCGGAGTTGCGCCACCGCGCCTATCAGGCCAAGATGCAGGCACGCGCCGCCCGACTGGCACGCGCGCGCGCCGCCATGCGAACTCTCAATCGAACTCGCAACCTGCACTATCATCCAGCGGATGGACGCCTCTGGGTCCGGTGCCGCTGGCCTCCGACGCTACCGGCGATGGATTTCAGAACTACAACCAGGTTTCCGGCCGGGCAACGGCGGTGGCGATCGATCCCGCGGATCCCACCGGCAACACGGTTTACATAGGCGGAGCGCAGGGCGGAGTGTGGAAGTCCACCAACGCGGCGACCAGCATTGCCAACAGCGTAACCTGGACGGCCGTTACCGACGATCAGGCAACACTTTCGATCGGCTCGATTGTGATTCAGCCGGGAAACTCCAATCCCGCGCAGAGTGTGATTCTGGTGGGCACGGGAGAGGCTGACAATTCCGCCGACTCTTATTTTGGCCTCGGCATTCTGCGTTCCGCCGACGGTGGCAGCACCTGGACGCTAATTCCCAGCGCGAACAGCGGCGCTTATTCCTTCAGCGGCCTGGGCGCCACCCGCATGGCCTTCAGCATGGCACAAACCAGCACGGTGGTCGCGGCTATGGCGGCGACGGCGGAAGGCGAAACTGATGGCGCATTGACCAGCTCCACCTACCGCGGCCTCTACACTTCCACCGACGCCGGGCAGACCTGGACCTACAATGCTCTCTTCTCTAGTGCGAGCGAGGCGACCTCGGCAACGTCGGTGGTGTATAACGCTGCGGCGGGATTGTTCTTTGCGGCGGTACGCTATCACGGCTTCTATTCTTCCCCGGACGGTCTGACCTGGACGCGCCTCGCCAATCAGCCGGGCGCTGCGGGACTGCTGAGCGCGGCGGCGTGCCCTCAGAACTACGTGACCACATGTCCGATCTATCGTGGTGAAATCACGGTCGTGCCCGGACGCAATGAGATGTATGTATGGTTTGTTTCGCTGACATCCACCGGCGAACCTGAGGATAAAGGCATTTGGCAGAGCGAAAACGGAGGAGCTTCGTGGACACAAATCAGCGACACCGGCGTTCTCGATTGCGGCGACCCCGAGCGGGGGCTGCGGCGTGCCCAAGGATTCTACAACCTGGAACTGCTGGCCGTTCCCAACGGAACAACTGCAACGGACCTGTATGCCGGCGCGATCAACCTCTACAAGTGCTCGATCAACTCCAGCAACCCCACGTGTTCCAGCGCGCCGTTCCTGAATCTTACGCACGTTTACGGCTGCAGTCCGCTTTCGGCGCTGGCCCATGTGCATCCTGACCAGCACGCCCTGGCATACACAATCCCGCCGTCGGGAGCAGCCGATGATGTATTTCGCCAATGACGGCGGCATCTATCGCGCTTTGAACGGATTCACCGGGCTCACCACAGGCTCATGCACCGGCACGAATCTGTTCGATGACCTCAATCAGAACCTGGGTTCGATGACCCAGTTCGTCAGCTTTTCCCAGCATGCGACCGATGCCAACACGCTTCTCGGGGAACGCAAGATAACGGTTCTCCGGCAACCGCGACGGCCACAACGAGTTCGAGTTGGGGAAACGTCCTGGGTGGTGATGGCGGATACAACGCTATCGATCCCAACACCGGCAACTGGTTTACCTCCAACCCGGATACCGGATCTGGGACGCTGAACATCAAAGAATGTGCATCCGCGCTGAACTGCAACGACAGCAGCTTCAGTGAGGTCGTCAGCAGCGGCGACGTCGGCGGCGACGATGGAGCGTTCTACTTTCCCTATATTCTCGACCCGCAATCGACCACGACCCTGCTGGTGGGAAGCTGCCGGGTGTGGAGCGGTCCGCGATCAGGCGGCGCATTCACGGTGTTAAGCCTCAATTTCGACACGCTCGGCGTCGGCACCTGCAATGGCGACGAGGTCAATACGGTGCGTGCCCTGGCAGCTGGTGGTTCCGCGAACGCGAGCGGCTCGCAGGTAATTTATGCCACCACCGATGGCCTCGGCCCGAATGATCTATCTACGCCTATCGGAGGAAATGTTTGGGTCACCACGAATGCCACCGCGGTGTCCGGAGTGATTTCCACTTTCACAAACGTCACCCTGAACGGGCCCGGCGGCAGCAGCATCAATCCCAATCAGGTTCCAATCTCCAGCGTTGCCATCGACACCTCCGACGCCACCGGCAACACCGCCTACGTCACCGTGATGGGCTTTACCGGTGGCCCGGGACACGTGTGGCAGACCACGAACGCCGGAAACACATGGACGGACTGGACCGACTTCGGAGGTACGGAGCCGCTTCCCGATTCCCCGGCCAACGCCGTGGTAGTTGACCCCAGCGCGCACATGGTTTACGTGGGCACGGACGTCGGCGTTTTTCAGAGCTCCACGTTTGCTCCGGCGTGGACTGAACTCGGACCAACTTCGAGCAGCCAGCAAAACGGATTCCTGCCCAACGTAGCCGTGACCGCCCTCGCGATCTTCAACTCCGGCGGGCAGAAACTTTTGCGCGCTTCCACTTACGGTCGCGGCGTCTGGCAGTTCAATCTGGTCAGTACACCGGATTTCCAAATCGCGGTTTCGAACACGCCGCTTACCGTCTTCCCCGGAACCACCGCCACCTTCAACGGCACCGTAAGTGCGTTGAACGGATACAACAACTCGGTTGCGCTGAGTTGCACGGCGGGCTCTTCGCCTCCGCCCACGCCATGCGCTCCCATGCCGGTCAGCGTCACAGCCACTTCTGTCGGCGCGGCGTTCCTGGTAACCCCAGGTACCGGCACGATCGGCGACTACAACTTCAACGTGCAAGGCATCGGCTCTGATCCTAATAACACGACGCACGTCGCCGCCGTCACCCTGAGTGTGGTGAACTTCGGTTTGACCAAGCCTTCCCCCGCCACTCTGAACGAGCCTCCTGGCGCGGCTTCCCCGCCAATAAGTTTTCAAGCTACGGCGCAGGGCTCGTTCAATCAAAGTGTCTCTCTCTCCTGCGGCTTCAGCCCGAGCATCTCCGGCGCGAACTGCGTTTTCACTCCAGGCGCGGTAGTGAATCCAACCTCCGTCTCGCCGGTGAACATGACCGCAACCGTAATCGTTCCCGTTGGAACCGCCTGCCGGAAACTACACGGTCACGCTGCAAGCCACAACTGCAGGGGCGCCCGCTCCCATGACCACTTCGTTCACGATGGCTGTAACCCCAAGCGAGGACTTTACCGTAAGTTCCTTTACCGCGGGCCAGGCCGTGGCGGCCGGACAAACGACCAGCCCCTACAATCTGGCGATTGTGCCCACGGGATCTGCGTTCGCCGGAGTCGTAACTCTTTCTTGCAGCGGAATTCCATCCGGGGCGCTGTGCAACTTCACTCCGAATTCGGCCATCCCCGGAAACAACTCCGCGAATGTGGTGCTGACGATCGTCACCACGGGTGCAACCACCGGAGGCACTTACACCGTCACGGTTACGGGAACATCAGGCTCGCTCTCGCACTCGGCCACAACGTCCGTCCTCACGGTGAACAATTTTCAACTCGCAGTCAGCCAGCCCTTCGCCGCCGGCGCGGACGCAGGGTCTCAGCAAGCAGCGAAAGTATCTTTGACGCCTAACTACAGCGGCTCGTTCAATGCCACGTGCGATGCCAGCGCGTTCTCGGGTCAATGCGCAGTTACACCCGGCAATCCGATACCGATCACGGCGGGAACCGCCACCACCCTGACGTTGACAGTCAACATCCCAAACAGCGCAGCACCCCAACCCTCAAACCCCTACAACATCAATCTGACGGTGGCCGACTCATCGGGACTGCCCACCCAGACGCTGCCGCTGCCGCTCACGGTAATTCAGGATTTCACCCTCAGCTCGCCCACACCCGCGACCCAGACCATTACCGCGGGAGGATCGGCGAGCTACAACTTTAGCGTGCTGCCCGTGGGCTCGTCGTTCGCCAATGCCGTGAGTTTGTCTTGTTCTGGTGCGCCCGCTATCTCGCTGTGCAGTTTCACCCCTGGCCCGGTGACTCCCGGCAACAACTCTGCCGCAGTCGTAATGACAATCTCCACCACGTCGAATTCGGCCAGCCTTTCTCCGCTCAGGCCGGACCACGCCGTCTTTTCTTACGCCTTATGTTCTAGCGCTGCCTGCTCTGGCGCTGTTAGGCGCTGGAGGCCGCCGTAGAAGGCACCCCAAGCTCGCCCTGCCCGCTTCAGTGCTCGGATTGTTTCTGCTGGCGCTCTTGCTTCCCTCCTGTGGCGGAGGGGGAAGCAATGGTGGCGGAGGCGGCGGTAGCGGCGGCCAGCAGCAAGGCACGAATCCCGGCACTTATACCATCACGGTCACCGGCACGTCGGGCGCGCTGAGTCATGCAGCAGCTTCCACCGTGACCCTGGTCGTGAATCAGTAACGGATCAGCGTTGTGAATCGTGTCGTGAATTAGTGTTAGTGAATTAGCGAAGACACCCAGTAGGAACGTAGGTCGAAAACTACGCGTCCCGTCTCGTAGTCGCGATTAAGATTAGTTCTAAGAAGCAGGTCGGAAGGCGAGTTTGTACATTACCCGCGACTGCGGCGTGCCAGTTCTTTCATCGGTTCCACAGCCCTTTTCACTGCCATAGGCCTGCCAGCGACCTTGGCCTCCGCGCTCTCATAGACTCTGAAGCTGCGAACGCATTGGTTGTCGGGCACATTGGCTCCCAGCTCCTTGCGAAGGCGGAAGACATAAAGCACAACTTCCACCCGGCTGGAGACCCCCAGCTTGTCGAAGATGCGGAACAAGTAATTCTTCACCGTGTGTTCGGTCAATTTCAGCCGGCTCGCGATCTCGCGATTGGACATTCCCTCAGCCACACAGCGAACTACATCCTGCTCACGTTTGGAGAGAATCGCATCACCGCGAGAATCCACCAACTGCATCGGTTCCGATGCACGAAACGCCTCGAGCAGGTAGCGCAACTCCTCATTGCTCGCCCAGACCTGGCCTTGATGAACGATGTTGATGCACTTGGCAAGCGTTTTCGAGGATTCGGTGCGCGAGAAAATCCCCTGTGCGCCGCTACGGAAAGCCTCAACCACGGCGGAACGGCTCGATGTGTCCATCAAAAGTACGACCCGGGTCTCGGGGTAAGCGGCGCTGACCTGCCGTGTCAGATCAAACCCCAGCGTGGGGGATTCTTCCAAAGCTGAACTCACCAGCACGACATGGGGCTTCTTCTGTGCCACAGCCTCCAGAATAGACGAGCCTTTGGGCTCTATGCCCGTCACTTCGAATTGACGATCCTGCGCCAGCGCCTCGGCGAGCAACTGGCTGCTCATCCGAGTACTATCAGCAGCAAGCACCCGGATTCTCTCCAAGATCACCGGCGCTGGAATCACGTGTTGAGCCATTTCTTTCTTCTCCTCTATCACGGGGAGTTGACTGGACACCAATTGCGTCTCCGATATCTTCGGAGCATAGTTAGGACAAAAGCCCTACACTCTCGGCAACGCAGAAAATCAAAGGGGATTCCTAAATGTAAGACAGGGTGACCCTTAAAAGAGCACCCGCTTCGGAGTACATCGTTATTGAGACTTTAGTCCCGAAGACCACGGTTGGTAAATAGCACATGAGTGCTATCATACAAACTTCCGTAATCATACTCCCCGCCAGCCCTGAGGTTTCCACAGGAGCTGTGGAAAACGGCACGCGTTAGGACAAAAACCAGCCCTGCCATTAGACTGTAGCATCTCGAATGTCTAGACTCGCCGCGAATTCCGGGAGCTAACCTTCCGGAAAGAGGAGAAAACCATTGGTCGTTCTTGTCATCGGGGGCGCGGGTTATATCGGAAGCCATGCGGCTCGCACCTTGCGGCGCCGCGGGCATGAGGTTTTGATCTACGACAATCTTTCGACCGGACACGCGTTTCTGGCGGCAGGATTTGAACTGGTACGCGGTGACATTGCGGATGCAACCACGCTCTCGGCTACCCTTCGCCGTGTCGATTCGGTCATGCACTTTGCCGCGCACGCCTATGTAGGAGAATCGGTTGAGAATCCACGAAAATATTTTCGCAATAACGTGGAGGGAGGTCTGGTCCTGCTGAACGCCTGTGTGGATTGCGGCGTACGCCGGATCATTTTTTCATCGACTTGCGCCGTCTACGGAGTCCCGGCCAAAGTGCCCATCCCGGAGGACACTCCGCGGCAGCCGGTGAATCCTTATGGCGTTTCGAAGCTCTTTTTCGAGAACGCCCTCGAAGCCTATGACCGGGCCTATGGCATGCGCTTCACTTCTCTCCGCTACTTCAATGCCGCTGGCGCCGATGAGAGTGGAGAGATCGGCGAGTGGCACCTCCCGGAGAGCCACCTGATTCCTTCGGCGCTGCTGGCGGCCACAGGAGCGCGCCCGGAGTTGGAGTTGTTCGGCGCCGATTACCCAACTCCGGACGGCACCTGCGTGCGCGACTATATTCACGTGAACGACCTCGCGGATGCGCACGTGTCGGCGCTGGAGCGTTTGGCGGGCGGGGCGGATTCGATCGCGGTGAATCTCGGCACGGGAACGGGTTACTCGGTGAAGGAGGTGCTGGACAAGATCGAGCAGATCACGGGACGCAAAGTTCCCGCGCGCGTCGCTCCTCGGCGTGCAGGAGACCCTCCGGCGCTGGTGGCTGATCCGAGATTGGCTGCGCAGATTCTGGGTTGGAAGGCAACGCGATCGCTGGATGACATCGTGACCTCGGCATGGAAGTGGATGCAGCGGCCGAAGAACAAGCTGTCATCCTGAGCGGAGTCGAAAACAACTGATGCAGGCGAAGATTTCTCAGAATTCGTAGACGCGGGCGTGCCCGCTTCGATCAATCCCCACAACAGGAGAAGATTTATGCCAGCAGGACGTTTCGTCAACATGGTGCTCGGACTCGTGCTTGTGCCTTGCCTCTTGGCCGGCGCATTCGCACAGATGCCCAATCCGTATGGCCTGAGTATTTCAGTGGAAGACGCCAAGAAAGCGGCTGCTCTGTCTCTCGCGGAAGCCAGAAAGAATAATTGGACGGTCGCCGTCGCGGTGGTCGATCCCTCCGGCAATCTGGTCTATTACGAGAAGATGGACAACACGCAACTGGGCAGCGCCAACATCTCCGTCGACAAGGCTCGCTCCGCGGCGCTGTTCAAGCGGCCTACCAAGGCGTTTCAAGACGCTCTTGCGGCAGGGGGCGAGGGTTTGCGCATCCTCCGCTTGCAAGGGGTGACCCCGGTTGAAGGTGGCTTTCCACTCTTGTCGGATGGCAAGATCGTAGGCGGGATCGGAGTCTCCGGCGCTACCAGCGCGCAGGACGCTCAGTGTGCCAAGGCAGGTGCGGACGCCTTCAAGTAGACGCCCTTAAGTCTCAGCGTCGAAGGCTTGGCAGCTTTGAAGGGGCCTTGGTTGGAGTGTTTCTCCGCCACGGCCGCGCTCGTTGCTTTTAGCATCGCTCGCTGCCAAGACAGCCGGCGCAACCTTCCTGTAAAATCGATAGTGCGGAACAGAATCAGGATGCGGCCTCAGTTTCCCAAGGTGCGTGCTGGTTCCGGATTGAGAGTTTTCTGAAACATCCCATCTACAACCATCCGCGAACAAAATTCAGCGCAGCGTTGCGCACACATTAAAGAGAATCAGGAGAAACGAACCATGGCGGTAGGCGCGAAGATCGCAAAAACAGCGGACCGTAAGAAGGTCATGGACACGAGCAAGAGCACGGATTGTCCCAAGTGCGGCAAGTCAACTCGCATCGTCAAGCGCATGAAAGACCGCGAGCGCAGCGTGCCGGGCGGGATTTATATTTCGTGTTCGGCTTGCGAGTTTTACGAGAAGCTTTAGCGGCAGTTTCTGGTTTCAGTCAGTGGCCGGAGCAATAGATCAGATCACAAGTCGGACTCGAGCCTTTGTGTCGGAAAGCGTCGTCTGGAAGGAGCTTCCGGTGGAATGAGAGGAGAAGGTTTTCTAGAGTTTCTGGTTTCCAGTGGCCGGAGGGTGGAGTAGAAGAAGGGAAGGATGGAAAGGTGGTGAAGGGGGTGGTGCGAATGCTGTGAGTGCAAGATAGAGAGTATTTTGGAATCAAGCTTCCCTGCGAATCCGGCCTAGTTCAGTTTCTGAGAGTAGCGGAGATTATCCACGGCGTTGTCCTAATCTGCGTGACGCCAAAAAGCTGGGCAGTCCAACGGTCATGCACAAGAACGCTGACCGGGTTGATTCACGAAATAGCACGGCAAGTACCTCTCGACGTCCAAGAGATACCGCGCCTCTGCATTCGCGCTGTCGGAGGACATGCCCGAGCGCTGAATCGTTTCGCCGGACTGAATGGCTGCCATAGTGGCCAACGATACGCCCACGCCGCTCCCGACCGGCGCAAAGGTGGTTTTGCACATCGTGCCGATCACCGCTCTTGGATCCAGTTCCAACATCGACACTTTTGAAAGCCGCGCCACCGCACACCATGGTGCCGGCACCGATCAGCGCGGGTAGCTGGGACAGTCGATTTAATTTAGACAGACTTCTGATCTTTAGCCCCTAACCTCCCCAATCACGTCCAGCTCTTCCGGAGTGGGGCGGTCGAAGCGGTCGATAGACTAAGCTTTGGATACAGACGCTCCGTATCCCGACTTCGTCCCTATAGGCGCCTTTGAGCAACGAATATCTAGTGCCGCCGCGACCTACATTGCTTACATGCGGACTCTCCCAGCTTGAGCCCCCATTCTTTGTTATGCTGACTCTGATGGTGTGAAGGGGTTTAAAGCATCGACCGGGCCCCGAACGCTTGGACACTACGGCATCGACCGCGACGTCCTCATTCTTCCGGAGGTTCGATTGGAGGGCTACGAACTGTCACTCAAGGATTTGAAGCCTGTGTTCGACACGGTGGCCCAAGCCGCAGGGCTCCCTGAAAGCCCTGCCCGGACGGTCTAGACCGATCGCCGCTTTACACCGCGACCGTAACCGACGTCTCCGTCCGCGTGACCGGCCTGTACAGCGTATCGCGCTCGATCGGCTCTCGGCCGGCGGCGCGGATCAGGCGCTCTAACTCTTCGCGGCGCATGCCTTGTGGCGTGGTCGCGCCCGCGTCGTGGTAGATCTTTTCTTCGATCACCGTTCCATCCATGTCGTCGGCGCCGAAGCGCAGCGAGATCTGCGCGATCTTGGCGGTCATCATCTGCCAGTAGGATTTAATGTGCGGGAAGTTGTCGAGCACGAGGCGGCTGACCGCGATCTGCTTGATGTCGAGCATGCCGGTGGTCTTCGGCAAATGCTGCAGCGGCGTGTTGTCAGGATGAAAGGCCAGCGGGATGAAGGTCTGGAAGCCTCCGGTTTCGTCCTGCAGCGCGCGCAGCTTAAGCAAGTGATCGACGCGGTCTTCGTCGTTCTCGACGTGGCCGTAGAGCATGGTCGCGTTGGACTTCAATCCGATCTGGTGGGCGAGCCTGGCGGTGTCGAGCCACTGGTCGCCATCGATCTTGTGGTCGCAGATGATGTGGCGCACCCGGTCGGCGAAAATTTCGGCGCCGCCGCCGGGAAGCGAATCCACGCCTGAAGCTTTGAGTTGTTCCAGCGTCTCGCGAATGGAGAGCTTGGCGCGCTTCGAAAGGTACGCGACCTCGACCATGGTGAAAGCCTTGAGATGCACCTGCGGAAAGCGCTGCTTCAGGCCGGAGCAGAGATCGAGAAAATATTGAAACGGCAGGTCGGGATGCAATCCGCCGACGATGTGAAATTCGGTGACGGCCTCGCTGTATCCGGAGGCCGCAGTTTCGAAAGCCTCATCGAGCGCCATAGTGTAGGCGCCGGGCGCGTCTTTCTTGCGGCCGAAGGCGCAGAGGCGGCACGCCGCGACACAGACATTCGTGGGATTGATGTGGCGATTGACGTTGAAATACGTTTTGTCGCCATGCATGCGCTCGCGGACGTGGTTGGCCATCCAGCCTACGGCGAGAATATCGCCGGTGCGGTAGAGAGCTAGCGCGTCATCCGCGTCCAGCCTCTCACCAGCCAAGACTTTGGCGTGAATCGGCGTGAGGCGCGCGTCGTCGGTCTGAAAAGGATGGTTCTGGCGCAAGGGAGACATCCCCTTGATGATATCGCAGGAGCGCGGTTAAGTCACAGAAAGACGGCTTAGTGGCCGGCGATGATCCGGTCACTTATTTTGGCATACTCCGATTCCGGGACGATATGCCGCGCTACCAGTTCGTGCGCATTCTTGAAGGGACGCTCCGCGATAATGCGGTCAACTTCGTGCGGCGTCATGCCCGGCAGGTTGAGCAGGTCTTCCCGGGAGGCAGTGTTGATATCGATGGCTTTGTCGCTGCGCATGCCTTCTTTCACGCCTTCGACCACGGCCTTGGTGTCGCGCCGCATCGTCTCGGTCGCCTCGGCGGTTTGCCTGCGGATTTCGTCGGGATTTTCTTTGTTCGAGCATGCGGTAGCGCCGACAAGCGGCAAGGCAAGCGCAATAAGCCATACGTGGCGGAAGTTAGAAGATGCATGAAGTTTTGATGCCAGCTGCATTGAGGTTGGTAATTCTGCGCCTACCTTCTCAATCGAAAATGCATCGAATATGTAATCCGAGTAAGGAGATCGTAAATGAAAACAGTCCTGACCAGTATGTTTTCGTGTGCTCTAATGCTGGGTATCGCGACCGCACAGAATAGCGCGGCCCCGCCATCGGCTTCCCCGGCCTCTCAGCCTCAGACCTCAATTTCGGCGCCGCCAGCGCAACCAATGGCCCCGGAATCCTCCGATCCGGCGCCGCCGATGCGAATCGCGGCTGGCAGCGTTATTCCAGTCTCCTTGACCAAGACCATCGACGCGAAAAAAGCGAAGACCGGCGATGAGGTGGTTGCCAAAGTCACTGCAGACTTGAAGACAAGCAGCGGAGAGATGCTGGTGCCCAAGGACACTAAGGTTGTGGGGCGCGTGACCGAAGCGCAACCGCGTAACAAGGAGCAAAAAGAGTCCGTAATTGGAATCGCGTTTGACCGCGCCGTCATGAAGAATGGCAGCGAAATGCAGATGCCGATGTCCATCCAGGCAATTATCGGCCCGCAGAATAACCAGAAACAGTGCCGGCGGAAGCGCCGAAGGAGTTCCAAACAACGGAACAGGCGGCTATCCAAGTTCCTCGCGAACCGGCGGGATGGCGGGATCCACGCCGTCTCCCATGCCCTCGGCTCCGTACCGCGGGCGGCAACATGCCGGGCGATACGCGGACAGGGGCAAACGCGCGTCCCCAGATTACAGCGGCGAGACCAAAGGCGTGGTCGGGATCTCTGACCTGACGCTGACGCCAGCCGTGCCTACGGCGAACCAGGGTTCGCTGGTAAGTTCAGAAAAAAACAACGTGAAGCTTGAGAGCGGCACGTTGATGCTTCTGCGCGTGAACCAATAGCTTTCTAATGGTTTAATACTCTTCGAGGGGGCGCCGGCAAACGTCGACTCACTTCCGGGGTCTGCAGAGTTTAAGGATGTGTTCATTCGTCGCCATTTCCCATCCCGCCAGTTTTTTCTTAGCCAGCGGCCGGGCAAAGGCGTTGGTCGGATTGTGGACGTTTGAGGCGAGGACTTTGCGATAGTAGTCCATCGCCTGAGACCGGTCACCGGACTTTTCGTACGACTCTCCTAGTAGCGCCAGGATCAGCGGATCGCGCTGGTCGGCTTTTTGTAAGTCGGCGATTGCGGTCTTATAGTCTCCGCGTGTAGAAGGCAACGTAACCAGTGAGGTAAGGAAAAAAACGGGCCTGGTCGGGATTGTTGGCTTTGTCGAGCGCGGCTTTGGCGGCGGCGATATGTTGTTGAGCTTCGTCGGCTTTGCCGCGGCGGGCGGCGATGCGGGCCTGGGCGTTCTCCCAGCGGAAGAGCCAAAGATTTTTGTCGGCGTCAGTGAGATCGGGCTTGTGCTGCGCGGTTTCGTATCCCGATTGGTACCACTTGTAGGCGTTGGTGGTGTCGCCCGATTCCAGATAGATCCGGGCGAGTTCGTTGGCGATCTCAGCAGCGCCGATGTAGTCGTGGAGCCGAATTGCGTGCATCGAAAACCTGCTGCTCGAACTTCGCAGCCTCACTGGCGTTTCCTTCAAAAGCGTAAGAGAAGGCCATGGCGCGCAGGGCTTGCTGTTTGGCGTCGGCGGGAGCAAGTTCGATCGCCTTCGTCAGGTGTTGCACGGGCTTCGGCGTAATTCCCTTTCAAGTCGAGCGCTATACCGGATCCGAGATGAGCTTCATATAGATTCGGGGACATTTCAAGCGCCTGGCGGTAGAGAGCGAGGGCATCGTCCTGCTTGCCTTCACTGTTCAGCTTCTCGCCCTGCTTTACGAGATCAAGCGCGGCCGGCGCGGGAGTTTGCTGGGCGCAACACCCGACGGCAAGTAGAAAAAAGACGAACATACGGAGCATGGGAAACCTCCGGGACGGAATTATTCTACTCGCTTGGGTGGAGGTTAACGTGGCTGGAAAGACGTAGCAAGGTACGTCTCTACGACTGGGCGGGCAAGTTCCCAGCCTTCGTCCTTCATTTTATTGTTGGTCCAGTTCTGCAGTTGCTCGAAGAGTACGGGATCGATGACGGCGAAGCGCAGGCCGACGCGGCCTTCGCCGCCGAACCACACGATGCGGGCCTTGGCTCGAAAAATGGTTTCGCTTTCGGGGAGCGGGAAGCTCACGTCGAGCAGACCTGTAAACTTCATCGGTTCTTTTAAGCCGTCCACTCCCAAACCGCCGGTGCTCAGGTTCACGCCCTGAACACACACTTCCTCACCCAGTTGGTTCTTCAGTGTAACTGCAAGCTGGATGCGGGCGCGAAAGAATTTCTGTTGCTCCAGGCTGATGAACCCCAAGGCGTTCGCCGCGTCGCCGGGATTGACGTTAATGTTGTATTCCTTCAGCTTCCGGCTAAGCGTACGGCGGGAGATGCCGAGCTGTTCCGCAGCCTGGCTGCGATGACCTCCGCTGCGCTCCAGGGCGCGGATGATCATCTGCTCTTCCATGCTGTCGAGATTGCCGACCGGCATGGAAGCAGACTGGCGTTGAGCGACGGGGTTGCCCGACATTGCGCCTGTAATCTGCGATTTTTGGATCTCGCGATTCTTTGATTCCACGGCAACTCTGGCGACAAGATTGCGCAGTTCGCGAACATTGCCAGGCCAGGAGTGCGAGAGCAGCGCGGAAATGGCATCGGGTGAGAAAGCGCTTCCCGGGGTCTTGAGGTTGAGGAAGTGCTCGGCTAGGGCGACGATATCTTCGGGGCGCTCCCGCAGCGGCGGCACGCGAAGTTGAAACTGGCCGAGACGATGGAAAAGGTCCTGACGAAAACGTCCGGCGGCCACCGCGGCATCGAGATCCTGATTGGTGGCGGCGACAATGCGGACATCAACTGTGATTTTTCGATGGCCGCCCAGGCGGTAGAAGGGATATCCGTCGAGCACGCGCAAGAGCTTCACTTGCGTCTGCAGCTGCAGGTCGCCGATTTCATCCAGAAAAAGTGTGCCCTTGTCGGCGAGTTCGAACAGGCCCGCCTTGGAGGAATCGGCGCCGGTGAACGCGCCTTTCTCGTAGCCAAACAACTCACTCTCGACTAGATTTTCGGGAAGCGCCGCGCAGTTGATATCGATCCAGGGCCGGCTGCGCCGGTGCGAGGATTGATGAATCGTGCGGGCGATGAGCTCCTTGCCGGTTCCGGTTTCACCCGTGACCAGCACGCTCTCGGTGTGTTTGGCAACGCGGTCCACCATGCGCATGAACTGGTGCATCAGGGGACTGGCGAGTATCAGATTTGCGCCCTCAAGCTGGCGCGAGACAGTGTGCGCTTTTTCGTCTTCTTCCGCGTCCGCTCCTGGCACTTTGTTGAGTCGCAGCCGGCTGGTTTGATTTTTCTTCTGCCACAGAAATCATGGCGACCATCCCTATTGGCGCGGAACCACTGTCCCGAAGCAACGTGACGGCCAATTCTGCCGTGAAATTCTTCTGAGCTTTGTTCTTGCACCGGAGCGAGGATCGGTACTGACTGTCCTGCAACACCGCGGCCAGCATGGTCTTCTGCAGTTGACGCTGCTCGGCGCCGTCGTCGCCTGAGATAAATGCCGCCAGCGTTCGGCCCAGGACTTCCGCAGGAGTGCAGCCGAAGATCTTCACGGCAGCTTGATTGCAGCCGGTGACGTTGCCTTCAAGATCGGAAGACAGGACCGCGATTCCTGCGACTGGGCCGGCGTCGAGAACAGCCGCACCCAACGCTTCAGGAACCGAGCGTCCTGCGCCGTGGCCAGCGCCGCCCGGCGCTTGAGGCCGCGAATTGAGATTTACTGGTGGCATTCCGCAGGTTTGGAGTTGATCTTGACACAGAGAACAGCCGTTGCAGGAAGTATGCAGCTTCGGATCGTGACGAAGGTAATTGGTCACAGTTGGGAAGGCAGGGAACAGAACAAAGAAGGAAATCCGTCAAGTCAATCGCCAAACGGCGAACTGCTCCGACACCGCGGGGTGTTACCTCAGTAAGCTACTTACAACCCTGTAATAACAATAGGATTTCACTGAACAGGCATGCCCGACGTGTGCGCGGAAATAACCTTCCCGCGCAACCGGCGAGGTCTGCCGACTCCCCCTGCAACACGAACTGACGGCGCAATGTCGACTGCGACAAAGCTATTTGTCGGAATCACGGTCTCGCTGGGGATGGCAGTGCTGTGTTCGGCCCTTTGGCACTGGCAATCCGCGGACTTGGCTCGATTTGTCTGTTATTTGGCAGTGGCCGTTCTGGCCTCAAGTCTGAAGGTGCAACTGCCCGGTATCGACGGCACGATGTCGGTGAATTTCCTCTTCATTCTTCTCGGTGTAATGGAGCTAAGCCTGCCCGAAACGCTCGTCATCGGCTGCACGGCCACTCTGGTGCAGAGCGTTTGGCATGCGCGGAACCGGCTAGATCCGGTGAAAGTTCTCTTCAATGTTTTCGGAATGATGGCGAACGCCTGCGCCTTCTGCTACGTCAGCTATCACTGGCTGGACGGGAGAATGGGCAGCAATAAACCCATCCTGCTGATGGTGGCGGCGCTGGTTTTCTTCCTGGCGAACACGCTGCCAATTTCGGTTGTCATCGCCCTCACAGAAAACAAATCGAGCCGCAAGGTTTGGTCGGAGTGCTACTTCTGGTCATTCCCCTACTACCTGGTGGGAGCGGCCGTGGTGGGGCTGGTAGGAATCATCAACCAGCGCGCCGGCTGGCAGACATCGCTGCTCGTACTGCCAGTGATTTATTGGGTATACCGCTCCTATCGCCTCTATCTGGGAAGGCTGGAAGCCGAGAAAGAGCGGGTGGAGGTTGAGAAGCGGCATGTGGAGCAGATTGCGTCGCTCAATATGCGAACCATCGAGGCTCTCGCCCTGGCCATCGAGGCCAAGGACCACACCACGCACACGCATCTGCAGCGCGTGCGCACTTACGCAGTGGAGATCGCTAAAGAGATTGGCCTGTCAGCGGACGAGATCGAGGCCTTGCGGGCAGCGGCGCTGCTGCACGACATTGGGAAGCTCGCCGTGCCCGAGCACATCATCAACAAACCGGGCAGGCTGACGCCGGAAGAGTTCGAGAAGATGAAGGTGCATCCGCTGGTGGGTGCGGAAATTCTGGATCGCGTGGCCTTCCCGTATCCCGTGGCTCCCATCGTGCGCTCGCATCACGAAAGATGGGACGGGTCGGGGTATCCCGCGGGTCTGGTTGGCGAAGAGATTCCCATCGGGGCGAGAATTTTGTCGGTCGTGGATTGCCTGGATGCCCTGGCT
This sequence comes from uncultured Acidobacteriaceae bacterium, assembly GCA_963850165.1. Taxonomy (GTDB): domain Bacteria; phylum Acidobacteriota; class Terriglobia; order Terriglobales; family Acidobacteriaceae; genus Sulfotelmatobacter. Next base: position 146,368 of record CAWKKK010000032.1, read on the forward strand.
TCTGACCGGCAATATCGTCCGGCCATTCCGCTGGATCGAGCCATGAGTACCGTGAAAGAACGAGCGGGAACATGGTTCGACCCGAAGATCGTGGCGGTTCTGGAGCGACGTTTTGTTGAGCTGGAACGCATCGTCGCGCAAACTCACGAAGAAGGCTTCGTTCCCGGCGGATTCTCGAAGGGCCTGCGCGTCGAACGCGGGCTTGCTCCAGCCACGGGATTCGAGACCTCAGCCGACAATTCGCAAAACGAATCCGATTTCCTGACCTCGATCGCATCGGCCCGGCAAGAAGCGCAAGCCATGTTCGAGTTGAGCCAGGATCTGGGCAACTCGCTGAGCCTGAGCGAGACGCTTTCGGTGCTGTCGATGCGGCTGCGCAAGTTGATTCCCTACGACTCCATCGCGGTATTTGTGAACCGGAATAACTGGTTGCTGCCGGAACTGGTGAGCGGCGAAAACTTTCGCGTGCTGTCGTCGTTGAAGATCCGCATGGGCGAAGGCTTGTGCGGATGGGTGGCGGAGAACTGCAAGCCCATCATCAACGGCAATCCTCAGGTAGAAGCCGGCTACCTCGCCGACCCGGAGAAACATGCGGTTCTGTCTTCTGCGCTGGCCGTTCCATTGCAGGGATTGAATGGCGTGGTGGGCGTGCTGGCCATGTATCACGCGACGCTGGACGCGTTTACTCCGGACCATCTGCGGATTCTGCTGGCCGTGGCCTCCAAGGTGGCGCTCTCGGTAGAGAACGCACTGAAGTATCAGCAGGCAGAAAGTTCCGCGACCACGGACTTCCTCACCGGCCTGCCCAATGCGCGCTCGCTGTTTGTGCACCTGGCGCAGGAAGTGGCACGGTGCCGGCGCATGAAGACTTCCCTGGCAGTGATGGTCTGCGATATTGACGGGCTCAAGAAGATCAACGATTCGTTCGGCCATCTTGAAGGAGACAAGCTGCTGCGCGAGTTCGGCACGCGCCTGCGGGATGCATGCCGCGGTTACGACTACGTGGCGCGTATGGGCGGAGACGAGTTTGTCGTCACCGCGCCCGGACTCACCCTTGAAGCTGCCAAGGAAAAGACCATCCGTTTGAACCAGGCCGCCATGGAAGCAGGACGGCACACCTGCGGACGAGATCTCATTACGCTCAGCGTGGGAACAGCTTTCTGCCCGGAAGACGGATATGACGTGGAAGCATTGCTCGCCGAAGCTGATCGTCGCATGTACTCCGTGAAGCAGATTCACCACGCCCAGGCTGCCGCCAGCCTTAACACTCTCGCGCAGGGCGCTTCGGGAGAATAAATGCGAGGCCTCCGATGGAAAATTACTGGGCACGCCTTGGCTCTGCTGGCGACGGTTCTTCTTGGAGGATTGCTTTCCGCTACGTTGGTGCGGCTTGCGCCGGGCTTCGACACGGATGAGCGAGAACTCGATCCCCACTTGAACGCACAGAGCGTGCAGGCGCTACGCGAGGCCAGGCGTCAAGACCACAACATCTTTCGGTTTTATTTCTCTTACATGAAGCGAGCGGCGAATGGCGACCTGGGGACTTCGCTCGCCCTGGGACAACCTGTGCGCACGTTGTTGCGCGATCGGGCGCCCCTCACGCTGAGACTGCTCACAACGGGCCTTGCGCTGTCCTGGCTGCTGACCTTGACCCTGGCGCTGAGTGCGGCGTGGCTGCGGCTTTCCGTTTACGACACGCTGACCACCGTGGTGAGCGGAACGTTGCTTTGTCTTCCCGCCGCGGTGCTGGCGTTGCTTTCGGTGCTGTGGAACGTGCCCGGGGCCTTGGCCATTGCGCTGATCGTGTTCCCCCACACCTACCGCTACACGCGAAATCTGCTGGCGAAGGCCTATTCCCGGCCTCACATCATCACCGCGAGAGCGAAAGGATTGGGCGAGGCTCGCATCCTTTTCTGGCATGTAGTGCCGGTGATGACGCCGCAGTTGCTGGCCGTCGCCGGAGTGTCGGTAAGCATGGCGGTGGGAGCAGCCATTCCAGTCGAAGCTTTGTGCGGGCTGCCCGGTATCGGACAACTGGCGTGGCAGGCGGCTCTGGCGCGCGATCTGCCGCTGCTGGTGAACATCACGGTTCTGGTGACGCTGGTAACCTTGCTGGCCAATTCCGGGGCAGATGTAATCGGTCATGTGGTCCGGGGACAGGAAGCATGAGCCTCGGGCGAAAACTGGCGTGCGTGGTTCTGGTGCTGGTGCTGGGCGCGTCCGTCGCAGCGAACTGGCTGGCGCCTGCGGGATATGCCCGGCAGTACCGCGAAGCTACGGATGCGCCGCCCTCGCGCGCGCACTGGCTGGGAACGGACGAAATTGGGCGCGACCGGTTCGCCCGCGTGCTTTACGGAACTCGAATTTCTTTGCTGCTGGCTCCGGCCGCGGCGCTGCTTTCAACGCTGATGGCGGCGTTGATCGGAGGACTGGCGGGATATTTGGGCGGCATCTGGGCGCGGATGGCGATGGCGGTGACCGATTTATTTCTGTCGCTGCCCTGGTTGTTCCTGCTGATCACGGCGCGGGCGTTGATGCCGCTGAATGTGTCTCCGATGGTTTCGGTGCTGGTGACTTTCATGCTGCTGGGGCTTTTGGGCTGGACGACCGCGGCAAGAGTTTTGTGTACAACCGCGGGATCTTTGCGCGGATCGGATTTTGTCCGCCAGGCGCGAGCCGCGGGGCTTCCCGGCCAAAGGCTGTTCTGGGTGCACGTAATGCCGAATTTGAAGCCGGTGCTCTATGCGCAGTTTTGGATTTCGATTCCGGTCTTCATCTTGAGTGAAGCCAACCTGGGCATTCTCGGGCTGGGCGTGGCCGAGCCCATGCCCTCGTGGGGAAGTTTGCTGAAAGAACTGGAAGGGCTCGCTTCAATGGGGGAAGAGCCGTGGAAGTTCGTGCCGTTGATTTTGCTGGTTGTGGTAGTGACGTCGTTTCAGCTTTTGCTTTCCAGGCAGGAGGAGGTGGCTGCATGACCCGCCACAAGAATAGGTTGGAAAAAATGACAAATCCATGCGGGAAGGCAATCGCAATTGCGCTGCTCTGTCTGGGATTTCTGCTGGGGCACGCCCTGGCTCAAGGCGGTGGCGAACTGAGGTTTTGCCTGCGCACCGAGCCGAAGACTTTTGATCCACTCAAAGTGGAGGACGACGCTTCCGCCGCGATCCGTTATTTGACGGGAGGCGTGCTGGTGCGCGTGAATCGCCAGACTCAGGAACTCGAGCCAGGATTGGCGGTGTCATGGAAGGTTTCAAAAGATGGGCGTCAGATTTCATTTCGCCTGCGCAGCGGAATTTCATTTTCCGATGGCACGCCTTTTTCCGCGGAGGACGTGGCTTACACCATCCAGCAATTGATGGACCCCGCGCTGCATTCGCCCACGGGCGACGCTTTCCGTTCGGGCACCGGAAACGTGGAAACCAAAGTGATTTCCCCGACTCAGATTGCGATTACGTTCCCGGCGCAGGTGGCGGGCCTCGATCGCCTGTTCGATCAGGTCGCGATTCTTTCCGAGCGCTCGCCGAAGAAAGAAATGGCCGTGCTGGGACCGTTCATCGTGGCCGACTACAAAGCCGGATCATCGGTTCTTTTGAAGCGCAATCCCAACTACTGGAAGACGGACGAGCAAGGACGCAAGCTTCCTTACCTGGATTCGATACGTCTGGATATCCAGCCCAATCGCGATGTGGAGATGCTGCGCTTCAAGCGCGGAGAGCTGGACCTGATCAATTCTCTCGACAGCGAATATTTCGACAAGCTGGCTGCGACTTCGCCGCAACTGGTGCACGATGCCGGAGCCGTCGCTCGATAGCGAGCAGCTCTGGTTCAACGAGGTCGCGAAGTCGCCGATTCCGAGCTACAAGAAAAATTGGTTCCGCTCCGCCAATTTCCGGCGGGCGATTTCGGAAGCGATCAATCGCGACGACTTAAGCCGCGTGGTCTTCCACGGGCACGCGCAGCCGGCCGTGGGACCGTTTTCGCCGGCGAATAAATTCTGGTTCAACAGCAAGCTCAAGCCCCAGACCTACAGCTCCGATGCGGCTTTGAAAGCGCTGCAGGCCGAGGGCTTCCGCATGGAAAACGGAACGCTCAAAGACAAAGACGGCAACGAGGTTGTCTTTTCCATTATCACGAACTCCGGCAACAAATACCGGGAGCGCATGGCGGTGCTGATCCAGGACGACCTGCAAAAGATCGGCATCCACGTAAATGTGGTCACGCTCGACTTCCCTTCCCTGATCGAGCGCATGACGCAGAGCTTCGACTATGAGGCCATCCTTCTCGGCCTGACCAACGTGGATCTGGATCCGAACGGCGAGATGAACGTGTGGCTGAGTTCTTCGGAGAATCACCAGTGGAACCCGCAGCAGAAAGACTCCGGAAACCCCATGGGAAGCGGAGATTGACCGTCTGATGCGGGCGCAGGCGTCTTCCAGCGACGCGAAGAAGCGAAAAGAAGCGTTCGACCGCGTGCAGGAAATCGTGGTCGAGCAGGAGCCATTCATTTTCCTGATTAACAAGAATGCGCTTTCCGCGGTTTCAACGGCGGTGCACGGCGCTGCTCCAGTGATTCTGTCGCCGCAAACATTCTGGAATGCGGAGCGGCTTACGGTGGCGGCGAAGTAGGACAACTTCTTTGCCACGGATTTACGCGGATTCGCACTGATTTGAGAATACGGGTCTGAAAACTCTGCAACCAACAAGGAACACTAGTGATGGCGTCCGACTCCGCAAAACCAGATTCTGCTGTCGGCGCACCTTTCCGTGCGCTATGCGGGCAAGCCGCCGGTTCTGCGCGGCGTGCAGTTGCGAAATCCAGCGCGGCGAAGTGCTGGGACTGGTCGGGCAAAGCGGTTCGGGCAAGAGCACGCTGGCCATGGCGATTCTTGGGCTTCTCGATAAGAAGCGGTCGCTCGGCCGAAGGCACAATCAGATTTCAAGATTCTGATCTCTTGCAACTTTCGGAGCGCGAACTGCGCGCGTTGCGCGGACGCGCGATGGCGCTGGTATTGCAGAGTCCGCTGTCTTCTTTGAATCCGGCGCTGAAGATCCGAACTCAGCTCAAGGAAGCATGGCGGGCGCATGCATCGGGCACGAGCGCCGATTGTGCGAACGCAATCCGAGCTTCTCTGCAGAGCGTTTCCCTGCCTGCCGACGATGAATTCCTGCGCAAATATCCTTCGCAGATGAGCGTAGGACAGGCGCAGCGGGTGCTGATCGCCATGGCGGTCATGCATCGTCCCGCGCTGCTGATCGCCGACGAAGCCACCAGCGCTCTCGACGTAATTACGCAATCCGAAATTCTGGCGCTGTTTCGCGAACTGAACCGCTCCACCGGGATGGCCATTCTCTACATCTCTCATGATCTTGCTTCGGTGGCGGGGATTTGCGACCGCATCGCCATTCTTCATCAGGGCGAGATCGTGGAGTGCGGAGCGACCGAACAGATCTTCGCGAACCCGCAGCACGAATACACGCAGCGGTTAATGGCGGCGATGCCGCGATTGCTGCCCGCGAACGCGCAGATCCGAAAACAGCGGCAGCGCGGTAGACGCTTCCTTCGTCTGACCTCAAGTTCAAATCTCCACGTGCCACTGCGATCCCTCAATCCGACTCCGTCCGTCTGGTGTCTTCAATCCGCCAGGTAACCCATGCCCCCGAAACCGAAGTAATTGCAGCCGTCATTCCGCGGGACAAACTGTCCCACGCCCCGCGTCAGAGGACAGAGTGGCCCAAAACGTCCGCGAGCCGCCACTCTAATCTCCAATGATAACAACCACTTACGGGCAGTCGATTGGCATTGCCCGTGCACCAGAGAAGCCGAGTCTATTAGCACGATCTTTGTGCCTAGAGAAGGGTGAGATTCATGTCGCAGACACTGAAAGCCAAAGAGCCCGGGACGAGGCCAGCGTCACAGCGCGGCTTGGGGAAAGCGCTTGAGCATGCTGTTGCTGCTTCTGGTTGCCGAGGCGGCCTTCGCCCAGAACTGGGCAAGGCAGTCCCAAGCTGGTCGGCAAGTTCGCCCCGGACCTCGCGCCTGCCGTTGCACGAGCCCATCAGGGCAGCGGCCGGCAACGAGACCGTAAGGTCATCGTGCAGTACAAGCAGGTTCCGCAAGCGGCGCAAGAAGGCAGAGTGCAGCGCCTGGGCGCGCGCCTGAACCATAGGCTCGGCGTGGTCAAGGGCATCGCTCTCACCATTCCGGTGAGCGCGCTGCCCGCTCTGGAAGCCGACCCCGAGATTCTTTCCGTAAGCATCGACCATCCCATGAAGGGACTGGATGACACCACGGACATCGCCACGGGCGTGCCCTCCGCCTGGAACGCCGGCTACAACGGAGCCGGGATTGGCGTGGCCGTGATCGACAGCGGCATTAACGACAGCCATCCCGATCTGTGGAATTCGACCGAGACTCAATCGCGCGTGGTCTATCACCAGGATTTCACCGGCACGGCGACTTCCAACTCGAGCGGCGCAAAGTACGACCTGTACGGCCACGGTACCCACGTCGCCGGAATCATCGGCGGCAACGGCTACCTCTCCGGCGGAAATTACGCCGGAGTCGCGCCCAACGTGAACCTCGTCGACCTTCGCGCCCTGGATGCCAATGGCGCCGGCACCGACAGCACCGTGATCGCGGCCATTCAGCAAGCCATCGCGCTGCAGAACACTTACAACATCCAGGTGATCAACCTGTCGCTGGGGCGCGGCATCTTCGTCAGCTACACCCAGGATCCTCTCTGCCAGGCAGTGGAATCGGCCTGGAAAGCCGGGATTGTGGTGGTCGTGGCGGCGGGCAATTACGGCCGCGTCAGCGTCAACGGCAGCAACGGGTACGGAACCATCACCGCTCCGGGCAACGATCCCTTCGTGATCACCGTGGGCGCAATGAAGAGTAACGGATCCTCTTCGCAGTCGGCCGAGACCCTGGCGAGCTACAGCTCCAAGGGCCCCACCACTTATGATCACGTGGTAAAGCCCGACCTTGTGGCTCCCGGCAACGACATCGTTTCATTGTCGGCTCCGGGCGCAACTCTGGAAGCAGCTATTCCCGCGGAACTGGTCACTGGCAACGACGGAAACAACGACTACTTCACGCTGAGCGGCACGAGCATGGCAACGCCGGCCGTGGCCGGAGCGGTTGCGTTGCTGCTGCAGCAGAACATCTGCGCTGACTCCGGACCAGGTGAAGGCGCGCCTGATGAAGACCACGTACAAGATGCTTCCCAACCTCCACCGTCGCCTGGGTTCCGCATCTTCGCAGAACTTCACCGCACTTCTACGATCTGTTCTCGGTCGGGTGCGGGCCTGCTCAATATGCAGACCGCGGTGGCCAACACGAATCTGGCGCCGGCCACGGTGGGCGCGGCGCTGTCTCCGTCGGTGGTCTACAACCCGTCCAACCGGCACCGTTTCCCTGGTCGAGGGAAACGGCAGCGTCGCGGCGGGCTCGGTGGTTTGGGGAACTTCGGTGGTGTGGGGAGCGTCGGTGGTTTGGGGCGCGAACGTGAGCGGTAGTTCGGTGGTTTGGGGTAGCTCGTTGCCCTGGAATAGCAACGCTGCTGAGCGCCTTTAGCGTGGTTTGGGGCTCGAGCACCGGCACGGGCACGCAAGCCACCAGCGTGGTTTGGGGTGCGGCCGTGTCGACTGCCGACGGAGCGTTCTCCGATGCTGGAGACGATGAACAGTAGCCGTGTGAATTAAAACCAAAGAGAGGAGAAGATCATGAAACCCAATACACGGCTAACGCAAACATTCATCGGAGTGATGGTCCTGGCGGCGATTGCAGGCACGTCTATACGCCGGCCTGCGCCAGCCACACCCTGCATCCATCCTATGCCCTGGCTGTGCTGGCGCTGGCCGCGGCAACCTCGCGCATGAAGATCAAACTGCCGGGCATTGACGGCAACATGTCAGTCAACCTGCCGTTCCTGCTGATGGCGGTGGTGAACCTGAGCGCGCTCGAAGCGGTCTTGATCGCATGCGTATCAACGGTGGTGCAGTGCTGGCCGAAGGCGGGGAGCAAGTTCAAGCCGGAGCAGATGCTGTTCAACGTCAGCATGATGGCGTTCGCCACCAGCATGGCGAACCTGATCTGGAATGCGGGCTGGCTGGGCAAGGCGGCGTGGGCATCGGAGCCGCTGATGCTGGCCTCGGCAACCGCTGCTTTCTTCCTGGGGCAGACGGCTCCGGTGGCGGGCATCATCAAACTGGCCGAGGGCGTGGCCATGCGCCGCGTCTGGCTCAGCATCGTGCAACTGTCATTCCCCTACTACGTAGTCAGCGCGGGGATGACCTCAATGGTGAACCTGGTAAGCCATCACTTGGGCTGGCAGGCGGCGCTGGTGGTCTTCCCGGTGATGTATGGAATCCACCACTCTTACCGGTTGTACTTTGGCCGGGTGGCGGAGGCTCTACCCACCCCGCCACTGGCTAGGGCGGCCGGCGCGGGAGCGTAAGATAGGGCCGAGCAGTTGAAAGCAAAGGCCGCCTGCGAAGGCGGCCTTTGCATTTGTATTGGCTCGACAACATTAGTTGGGCATGACAACCGTGTCGATCACATGAATCACGCCATTCGATTGAAACACGTTCGGGATGGTCACCAGCGCCGTTCCACCCTTCTCGTCTTTCAACATGATGTGCGTGCCGTCATGCAGTGACGCCCACAGCTTGCCGCCCTCCACGGTCGTGAGTTCCGCCGTCCCATTCCCCGCCTTAATCTGCTTCTTAAGTTCCGCCGCGCTCCACCTTCCCGAAACCACGTGATAGGTGAGAACTTTGGTCAACGTGGCTTTGTTCTCCGGCTTCAAAAGCGTGTCCACGGTGCCGGCAGGCAGCTTGGCGAAAGCTTCATTCGTGGGTGCAAACACTGTGAACGGCCCGGGGCCTTCCAGCGTTTCCACCAATCCGGCGGCCTTCACCGCAGCCACCAGAGTCGTGTGATCGGCGGAATTCACCGCGTTCTCGATGATGTTCTTGGTGGGATACATCTCCTGCCCACCTACGACCGGATTCTTCATCCCGGCCACGGCTGAGCTTACGGCGATGGTAACGATGGCCAACACAACTGCAAATTTCCTGTTCATTGTCGTTATCCTTTCAGAATTGGGTTTCTTGACCCTCACCTCCAGTACGCACGGGCTCTGCATTTGGATTTACCCAAAGGCTTGCGGATGATTGAGCACAGGTTAGAATTCAAGTCCACGATGGACAAGACAAGAACGCGCACCGCCGAATTCGCGGATGCTGAAAACATTGCGCGTCTGGTGAACGTTGCATTCCGCCCCGAGCGCTTCTTTACTGATGCGGACCGCACCGACCCAGCGAAGGTGCAGGCGCTTCTGCGGAAGGGAAAATTCCTGCTGGCCGAGGAAGCGGGCATGCTAGTCGGCTGCGTTTACGTGGAACTGCGCGGCGAACGGGGGTATTTTGGCTTGCTCGCGGTCGATCCCGCGCGCCAACACGCCGGCGTGGGATCCTCCCTGATCGAGGCTGCAGAAGACTACTGCCGCGCCGACGGCTGTCTCGTCATGGATCTCACCATCGTAATCTGCGCAAGGAACTGCCCGGATACTATCGACGTCTCGGATACGTGGAAAGCGGAACGCTGCCGTTTCCCAAGGATCAGCATCCCCCCAAGATGCCCTGCCACCTGGTCAGGATGTCCAAACCTCTAGGCTAGAACTCCCCGTAGCGGCAATCGGGGCATATGTGGGCATGGCTGGAAGTTCTTTTGCTTGCGAACAAAGCTATAAAGTCAATCCGCCGTCAACCCTGAGCACCGCTCCGTTGATGAAGTCGGCTTCGTCCGAGGCCAGGAAGAGGTAGGCATTCGCCACGTCCCGTGGTTCGCCTAAACGCCGCATCGGAGTTCGCTCTCGCATCCCTTGCAGGATCTTTTCCGGCATCTTCTTCACCATATCGGTAGCGATGAAGCCCGGAGCGACCGCGTTCACCGTAATGCCCTTCGGCCCCAATTCACGCGCCCAGGTTTGCGTCATCCCGACAAGGCCAGCCTTGGCAGCCGCATAGTTCGTCTGCCCGAAATTTCCGGTGATTCCAACCAGGGACGAAGCGTTGATGATTCTTCCCTTGCCGCGCTCCACCATCTGCGGCGCCACCGCCTTGGTACAGTGGAACACGCCGCTCAGATTCACTGCTATCACCTGGTTCCACTGTTCAGGAGTCATCTTCAACAAGGTCGCGTCGCGCGTAATTCCAGCGTTGTTAATAAGAATGTCGATCGCACCAAACCTCTCGAGCACCGCCGCCACCATGGCCTCCACCTGCGATAACTGGGAGACGTCGGCTGCCGCGTAGAAACCCTCTCCTCCCTGCGCTTGAATCGCTGCAATCAGCGCGCCACCCTCCGGGGCCAGATCGCAAACGGCCACGCGTGCTCCTTCGCCGGCGAAGAGCAAAGCGGTCTCGCGTCCCAGCCCGTTCAGGCCGCCCGTGATGAGTGCTGTTTTTCCTTGCAGTCGCAATAGTTCCCAATCCTCGCACAGCTACACCGGCAAGTGTACCCTCTGATCGCCTTCAGTTGGTGCCGGGAAGGGGAATCGAACCCCTACAGTCCTTTCGGACCTGCGGATTTTAAGTCCGCTGCGTCTGCCAATTTCGCCATCCCGGCCATCCGTCGTGTAAATCGCGGTGCAAAAGAAGTATATCTTGATCGCCTTTGATCTTGATTTGATCGTGTCGAGTGGGTGCCCCATTTCTCGCGTCCTTTGCGAGAAGTGGGGATTTTGACCGTATGGGACGGAGACAGCTGCCCGCAGCTTTTGGGCCTTGATTTTGACCGGGAAGGGCACGGCTTCAGCCGTGCCGAAAAGCGGCAACGCCCTGAACCTTTCCGGGCCAACAGTCGGTTGCCTACAATTATCGAGAAAAGCGCCATTATCCAAAGAAATAGGGCCACGACTCCTGTCGTGGCCCTTCAGGTCCCATCCGTGTTGATCCGTGTAAATCCGTGGCAAAAGCTCTAGTGCCTTCCCCCGCCAGGCCCGCCGCGTCCGCGATCACGCCCGCCGCCACCAGGACGTCCACCGCGCCCGCCGCGACCTCGATCCCGTCCGCCGCCACCGGGGCGACCGCCGCGTCCGCCACGATCTCCGCCATGCGGACGATCGCCATGAGGCCGGTCACTGCTAGTGCTAGCCACATGCGCCACGCCGTCGCGGTTAAAGTTCGGCTCACCTTCGGCTTCTTCGGGAAAATCGCCGCCGCCTTCAATCACCATCGTGCCGGTTAAAGCCGGAACAGGTTCGCCCTCAACCGCCGCCGCTGCGGGTGCGCCTTCCGGCCCACCTCCGCCGCCCATCTTCGCGCGCTGCTCTTTCAGAATCGCCTTGCGCGACAACCGGATGCGGTTGCCTTCAACCGCCAGCACTTTCACCAGCACCTGATCGCCTTCTTTCAACTCATCGCGGATGTCGCCAATGCGATGCTCCGCCACTTCGCTGATGTGCAGCAACCCATCGGTCCCGGGAATAATTTCGACGAACGCCCCGAAATCCGCGAGCCGCGTCACCTTGCCCAGATATGTTTTTCCTACTTCCGCAGTCGCCGTCAGATCGCCAATGATCTGCAGCGCCTTCGCCGCCGAAGCCTGATCGCTCGACGCAACCTTCACCAACCCGGAATCCTCCACATCGATCTTCACTCCGGTCTGCTCGACGATCGAACGAATCATCTTGCCGCCCGGCCCAATCAGGTCGCGAATCTTGTCGACCGGGATCTGCACCGTATAGAACCGCGGAGCGAAGTCGGAAATCTTCTCCCGTCCCGTGGAAATAACTTCTTCCATCTTCCCGAGAATGTGCAGTCGCCCGCGCTTGGCCTGCGCCAGCGCCTCCCGCATGATCTGCGAGGTGATGCCGGCGACTTTAATATCCATCTGCAGCGCGGTGATGCCATCTTTCGTGCCCGCGACTTTGAAGTCCATGTCGCCGTAATGATCTTCCGCGCCAGCGATGTCGGTGAGAATGGCATACTGCTCGCCTTCCTTCACCAATCCCATGGCAACCCCTGCCACCGGAGCCTTCAGCGGCACGCCCGCATCCATCAGCGAAAGCGAAGCCCCGCACACGGTCGCCATCGACGACGATCCGTTCGACTCCAGAATGTCCGAGACCACGCGCATCGCATAAGGCCAGGCCTCTTCCGAAGGCAGCACCCCCGAGATCGCGCGCTCTGCCAGCGCCCCATGCCCAATCTCGCGACGCCCCGCCCCCCGCATAAAACCCACCTCCCCAACCGAGAACGGCGGAAAGTTATAGTGGAGCATAAATCTTTTCTTGGCTTCGCCTTCGAAGCCTTCGAGGCGCTGCATGTCGTCGCTGGTGCCGAGCGTGGTCGTTACCAGGGCCTGGGTTTCGCCGCGGGTGAAGATGGCGCTGCCGTGGGTGCGCGGGAGGATGCCGGCTTCGATCCAGATTTCGCGGACTTCGTCGAAGGCGCGGGCATCGGGGCGGCGTTTCTTTTCTAACACTTCTTCGCGGAAGATGCGTTCGCGCAGAGTCTCGAAGTATTGCTTCAACTTGGCTTGCGCTTTTTCATCATCTTCGGGGATTTCGGCTTTCAGCTTTTTCTTCAGTTCTGACACCAGCAGGTGGCTCTCGGCTTTCGGATGCTTCTTCGTATCCAGCCGATCTGACAGGTCCGCGCCGACCTTCTTCTTCAGCGCGTCGTAATAGGCCTGGTCGAATTCCGGAGGCGTTACTTCCCTCTTCTTCTTGCCGGCCTTGGCGCGCAGGTCGTTGAGCGCTGCGCAGATCTTCTTGACTTCGGTGTGGCCGAATTCGATCGCGTCAACGACCACTTCTTCGTTTACTTCTTTGGCGCCGGACTCGATCATGACGATGCCGTCGGCGGTGCCTACGACCATGATGTTCAGCAGGCTCTCGCGCATTTCGTCATACGTGGGATTGATGATGAACTGGCCGCCGATCTGCCCGACGCGGACTGCGCCGATGGGGCCGAGGAACGGAATATCGGAAAGCGTGAGCGCGGCGGATGCACCGTTGATGCCGAGCACGTCAGGATCGTTGCTGGCGTCGGCGGAGAGCACGAAGGCGATGACCTGGGTCTCGCACTTGAATCCCTCGGCAAACATCGGACGCACGGGGCGATCGATCTGGCGGCTGGTGAGCACTTCGCGCTCGCTCATGCGGCCTTCGCGCTTGATGAAGCCGCCGGGGAAGCGTCCACCGGCGTAGGTGTATTCGCGGTAATCGACGGTGAGCGGAAAGAAATCGATGCCCTCGCGGGGGTCGGCGTTCGCCGTACCGGTGGCGAGCACGACGTTGTCGCCCATACGGACCACGGCCGCGCCTCCGGCCTGCTTGGCTAATTTTCCAGTTTCGAATGAGAGTTGTTTGCCGCCGGCGAGGTCGACTGTAACGCTGCTAACTTCTGGTTTCATGTTTCATCCTTCTTGTGATCAGGAGGGCAGCCGCGGTTTCCAGATGTTGCAACGAGGATGGAAAAACGCGTTCAGCCATGGTTAATGAGTAGGAAAGGTGACCGCCATGAGAGATCAGTCCCGAGGCAGGCTCGGAATACGTCTTCGATAATGCGCACGGTGTGAATTGGCTCAATGCTCGGCCGGCTTCGAGAGGAAGGCGGCGTTCTCTCAGATACGTTTAAGGGAACAATTTCCCGGGTTTATTTTCCCAGACTTACTTAACCCAGGCCTACTTGCGGATGCCGAGCTTCCCAATGACCGTCTTGTAGCGCTCGGAATCGTATCGTTTGAGGTAGTCGAGTAAACGACGCCGTTTACTGACTAGCATGAGCAGGCCGCGGCGCGAGCCGTGGTCCTTCAGGTGCGTCTTGAAGTGGTCCGCCAACTGGCCAATGCGTTCACTGATGATGGCGATCTGAACCTCGGGACTCCCCGTGTCAGTCGCGTGCGTCTGATACTGGTCAATTACGGATTTCTTTTGCTCTCTGGCTAACACTAACCTGGTGCACTCCTGTTCTCAGTTTCGATTTATCTTGGTGACAGTAGTGAGGATAACAGGCAGGGGGTGGGGGTGTAAAGGCGGCGCGCGTATCGAAGGCCAAGCGATGTAGCGGCCCACCGATCGGTGGGTGGCCCACTCAAGCCCGGTTTTGGGTTGAGTGGGGGCCGTTCGGAGCTGGACAGAGTCTTCTTACAGCTCTTTCGTGTTTTCGCGTCGTCTTTTCCGGCTCGATCTCTACCTCCCACGGCCCTTTGCATATGTGCAGGCCTCCAACATCCCCACTCTAAATTTCGCAAAGAACGCGAAATTTAGAATGGGCCACCCGCCGGGCGACTGGCGCTGGGGTCGATCATTCGGGCTCATCCGGTGAGCATTATTGCTCAGGACGTTTTAATCCTGATTTGGTAAAGTCGGTGTGATGGTGTGCCCGAATCTCGACCCGGATTTGTGCGCAAGGCACAGCACGAAGCGGGAGAGGCGGCACAGAGATAACAGAAATGAGGTTATTCCATGAAAAAAGTAATGTTCGTGCTTGCTATGTTGGGTCTCGGCACGCTGTGCTGGGCAAAGTCGGCGAAGCAGGATGCCACCGACCGGCTGGACAATGCCACCACAGTGCTACACGAAATTATGGGAATGCCTGACAAGGGAATCCCGGAAGAAGTGTTGGAGCATGCAAAGTGCGTGGCCGTCATACCGCACATGGTCAAAGGTGGGTTTGTCTTCGGGGCCGAAGGAGGCAAAGGCATAGCCACCTGCCGCACGGCGCATGGCTGGAGCGCGCCGGCCTTCATCACGATTTCGGGCGGAAGCTGGGGGCTGCAGATCGGGGTAGAGGCGGTGGACGTGGTACTGATCATTCAGAATGACAAAGGGATGCAAAGGCTGCTTGAGAGTAATTTTCAAGTTGGTGGAGACGCTTCCGCGGCGGCGGGTCCAGTTGGACGGCATGCCACGGCCGGTACGGATTGGAAGATGGATACAGAGATCCTGACCTACTCCCGTGCCAAGGGCGTGTTCGCCGGGCTCACGCTGACAGGTGCATCGCTCCGCCAAGACGATGATTCACGGCGTGCGATCTATGGAGACAACGTCACAACTCGGGCTTTGCTGTCGGGCCAAGTGCCGGCTCCAGCCGCAGCTCAGCGGTTCCTTGCGGAAGTGCGCAGAGCAAAAGCTGAGTCCAGATCCGACAAGAATTAGGGTTCCGGACTCAGCAATACCTTAACTTGAGGCTGCCCCGTCCGTCGCGGTTTTCGGCGGGGGGTGGGCTGGGTTCGAGCATTCAGGTACATCCGCAGAGAACAGCAGCTTCCTCACCGGGCTTTCAGCCCGGTGAGGAATGACATCGTTATTTCTGCGTTCCTTAGACGGCTAACTGGAACTACCGGAGCCATTCGATCCGCCGCCGGTGGTGGACACTCCCGCGAACGGGTAGAAATTCACGTTGGTGTTATTGCCGAGGCTTACGCTGCCGCCGAACAACAGCGCGCCGTTGATCAGGACTGGATTCGGAGTATTGCCGTCGCCCGAAGTGAACTGTCCCTGCGGGGCCAGGATGGTGCCGTTGAAAACTGTGTTGTTGCCCAACTGCGCCGTGGTCGAGCTTCCCACCAGATTGAAGAGCACGCGATCCGGCGTGATCCCACCGCTGAGAACGACGGAGGCGCCGTTACCCAGTTGCAGGCCTCCCGGTGTGCTCGAACTGCCCACGTTGATCACAACCGTATCGGTTGGGCCGGCGGTAATCGTGATGGTGGAATTGGTGCCGGTGGTGATGGCGGGGATGCTTATGACATTGGCTCCTGGACTGGTTGTAATCGTAGCGCTGCCGCGAGTTCCTAATGCGATCTCTGCCAGAGTCTGGTTTGCGGGCAAAGCCGCAAAGCTTGCCGAAGCCGACACAATGGCGGAATCCGCCTGAGGCAGCAGCGTGGTCACGTCAGAATTGCCGCCCGTGGTGTCTGCTCCGAGACTACACTCGCTGGGCGAATCGATTGCACCCCCGCCGGTAGCGCATAGTCCGGCGACCTCGCTGTCGTTGCCCAGGCAAATTGCGGTTGTGCCCGGTGCGTTCCCGCTGCAATTGAGTCCTTGGGAAGAATTGGCGCTGCCGATCACGTCGCCGCTCACAGTATCGGGGGCCGAAGCGTTGCCCCTTCCCATTAGAACCGTGACGCCACCCACATCGCCGGAACATCCCACTGCACCCGGACAAACTCCTCCTGTGGCACCGCTGACTCGATTGATGTTGACGCGGTTCTTGAAAGAGAGTCGCCGGAGCTTAGAACAGCGAAACTGTTCGCCGCCCCAAGGTTTTGGCTGGCTGCCAGTTGGGTAAACGCTAGCGCCACGACACCAACCAATACAGCTAGTGTTGCAACATCTCTAGACCGCATTGGAGATCCCCCCTTTTTGGACGAACTCGGTAACCCTTTTTAACGGCATCGACTATGACATCCACCCATTGCAAGGGGATAGGTAACGAAAGGGGGCGTCCAAAATCCTCAACCCTGCTGAGCGGTTACCGCGATTACCATGACCGCCTGGGCGGTGGCGCACCCTTCGCGTTCGAAGGGTGCGTAGCACGAGTGATGGCATCACAGGATTTCGCAAGAGTGAATCGACAGCTTCTTCGGAGGGCAGTTTTCCGCTTCAGGGATTTTTCATGGGAGCGCTGGGTACAGCCTCTTTGATGACCGGCGAATGCTGATCAGACTTGAAAAGGCCCGACTTCTCCATCGTGTCCACTGCGAACAACATGTAGTGGTCATAGCTGTGCCGGCGATAATAGTAATGCCGATTCAGTTCCATGAAAGTGTCCACGTTCTGGGGTAGCCACAAGTCCAGGTTTCTCTTCTGGAAATGGACGGGGCCATATTCCGCGATCTGGTGTTGCACGGCCATTTGCGGCAGCGGCTTCACGAGTTCGGCGTCGATGTGCACAATCTGCAGGTTGTCAGTGGTTATCCAGGCGCGCCCCTTCATATTCATCGGATAATGGTCCGAGCCCACGTAGTACTCCGCGAAACGGTTGGGCTTGTCGTCGCGCTGCCGAAAATGCACCAGCCAGGCGGACTGCCCGTGCCAGTCTCCCAAACCTTCGCAAGTCATTTCGAAATTGTCGCGCATATCGGGATGAAAGATGAGCGCCAAAGTCATGGTGCCCGAGGTGACGATGTGGTCGGGGAGATCGGTAGTTCCGTAGCGCAGATTGCGGTATTCGTCGGTCTGCAGAAAGCCTGGTTGCGCTTCCGTAATCGAAGCCACGTAGGTGAACTTGCGCGTTTCCTTAGTGATGGGATTACCGGTTTTATCGAGCTGTTCGTGCACCATGTCTTCGATCGCGGAGAATTTGGCTATGTTATCCACGAACTGCTTTACACGCTCACCGGAGCCTTCCATGACCTGCTGGTAGGGGCAGGCGACTCCTGGAGCAACCGGGGGCTTCACCTCATCCACTCCCGGGGGTCCCCAGGCGCTCTCGGGCAAGGTCGGGGCCGAGGCGGCGAGCGCCAGATCCGCCTCCGGTTCGGTTCTCGGAGCTGAAGTTAAACCGGCGCCGCGGTTTTCAATCTCGACAATCAAAGTCTTGACTGGCGGAATCGCGGTGTTACTGGGGTTGGTCTGCACGAACGTCTTCAGCGCCTGAATTCCTTCTTTGTCTTTCCCGAGGTTGACCAGCGCCTGCCCCAGCACTAACTGGGCCACATTCCCGGCACCTCTTCCATCGTCGATAGCAAGCTGGGCTTGCTGCCGCGCTTTCTCGTATTCCTTTTGCTTCAGGAAAGCGTCCCCGAGGAGATAGTGCGCCATCCAGTAACCGGAGTCGGCTACCACTGCCTGTTCAAGGGTCTTTCGCGCGACTTCATATTCCTTACGCTCAAGTTGCACCCGGCCCAAGAGCGTAACGGCCTGCACTTTACGGGGATCGAGCGTGGCGGCTTGACTCAAGTACGTTTCTGCCTTGTCGGAGTCCTTGAGTTGCAGGTACAGATACCCATACAGGAAATTGATCTGCGGGTTCGACGGGGCGAGTTTGAAAGCCTTACCAAGCTGTTTCTGCGCCTCTTTGAGATTATTGGACCTGAGGGCAACCACCGCGCGTTTCGCTTCCTTGCGAGCGACCGCTGGGATGGCGTCATCTGGAGCAGTCAATTCAACGGCGGTCGGGTCCTTGTGCATTATGAGTTTGACTTCGCGCTCTTGCACGATGCCGGTGAGATGCCAATCTAGGTGTTCGGTCAGGTACCCGACCGCGCTGGCATCTATGTCGTAATCACCGAAATCTATGTTGCAAAAAAGCATTTCGGAGGCGGGCGAGGTCGTATCCCAAGTCTGGGTGTCTCTCTTTTTATCGTGTAACTTCACAACCGCCTGCCGGTCGAGCTTAACCTTATTTTCGTCGACAACGGTCACGATAAGCCTTTGGTTCTCGGAGCACTGAGGCTTATTCACCCCGTCATTCACCCGGAGCTCGATGTTGCTGGCGGTGCTGCCCGGACCCGGTTGGAGCTGTCCCGCTGCCGGGCTAATCCACAGGAAACACTGGCCCAGGGAGACCCCGGCGCTGATTAGTAAGGACCGGGAAAGATACCATTTGTTGATCTGGGCCATAATTAACCTCGGACTCCCCTATTGAGGACTGCGGGAAGCGCCCGCAATCAAAATGCGAGGCCATTGTAGCGCAATTTCGTCTTTACAATGTCACGAACTTGCCCGATTCTGAACCGGTTTCGGGCTCTCGAGGCTACCCTAAAAGGGCAAGGCTGGGGCGCTAATTAGTTGAGGCCTCGCCGTTCTTAGAGGTCTTCGAAGGTCGCCGACGCGGCTCACGCTATAATGCATCACTTCAGAGGCCCTGGTCATGGCTGCGCCTAAGAAAAAGCCACCGACGGCTACGCCTTACGCTGTTGATCCTTATGTTGCTGACCCTTATGTAGCTGACCCCAGGGTGCGCATTGGACATGTCCACCTGAAGGTTGGTGACCTCGAGCGGGCGCTGCGGTTTTACGCTGGCGTGCTAGGGCTGGAAGTGACTCAGCGCTATGGGGACGGGGCGGTTTTCATGTCGGCGGGCGGTTACCATCATCACATCGCGTTGAATACGTGGGAGAGTCTGGGAGGCGCGCCACCGCCTCCGGGCACAACGGGGCTTTACCATACGGCGATCGTTTATCCCACACGCGCGGCGCTGGCTGCGGCGTTCCGCAGGGTGTTGGGGGCGAAGATTCCGCTGCAGGGCGCGGCGGACCACGGCGTCAGCGAGTCGATCTACCTGAATGATCCCGATGAAAACGGAGTTGAGTTGTATTGCGACAAGCCCAAAGAAAAATGGCCGCGCACGCCGGACGGGCGACTACAGATGTACACCCGGCCGCTTGACTTGCACGAATTGCTGAAAGAGGCGCCGCCGGGCGACGAAATAGATAGCGGGCCGCGGGATTTGTAGGACACAATAAAAAGCCCGGCTCGATTGGAGCCGGGCTGGTTTATTCGGCCGCGAATGTCAGGCGCTTGCGGACCTCTTGGCGCGAACCTCCGTCGTGATGGGATGAGCCACTTTGCGCACGAGGAAGGGTTGCAGGTTGGTTTCAGACGCGGCCGACTCCAGACTGACAATGGAGTGTCCGGGCTGGCACGTAACGAAATAGCGTTCACCGTTGGGGCTGGTGACTTCAAACTTGCCGGTCTCGCCCTGTAGAGCCTCGGCAACGTCGTAGGTCGAGATGCTGTCGTTAAGTTTCATTGGGACTTCCTCTAGTTTGTTACAGGTTTGGTTGTTTCCCGACGTCAGCGAGAAGCCTCACCTCCATGGTAGGACAAGGCGCGACGGATTCAAGCCTCGGCCGCTAATTTCTTCCCTGTCGAGTTCATATTTGGGAACATGGATGAGAGCCAGCCGCTTCTTCGTGCCTATGAATTATCGCCGAGTGGCCAAAATGGGACAGATTGGACGGAGATGGTTCTGTCACACTTGCGCCATGACAACTCAAACGATTCCCGAATATCTTGAGGAAGAGCGCCAAAAAGCTGCGGACACTCAACTGCGAACGGAACAAGAGGCTGCGCGCATCCAGCCGCTGCAGCATGGCCACCATCGCACGGCGAAATCGTCGCGACTGGAATTACTAGCTCCAGTCAAAGCAGCGATCAAAAAGAAGAAAAAGAAAAAGACTGCCGCGGTCGCTCGCAAGAAGCCACGCGCCGCGGGAAAGAAGGCGGCGAAAATCCGCAAGCGGGCGTGACTTGGATTTAATTGTCGCAACTACGGCAACATAGTGCTGTTCAAATTCTGGCCGTCTACCCTGTTCGCCCAATAGCTTACGCGAGACACACCCGTCAGGATTCAGGAGGGGATGACTTCAACGGCATCCCATGTCGCAACTATACGAAGTAAGAGGAGGAAGTCATGAATAAGGATCAATTGGCAGGCAAGATCGATCAGGCAGTGGGCAAAGTGGAGCAGAGTGTCGGAGAAAGTGTTGGCAGCAAAAAGCTGGCCAACAAAGGCATAGTCAACCAAGCCAAAGGCGCAGTGACGGAAACGTGGGGCAATGCGAAGGATGCCGCGAAGCAGATCCACGAATCGCACAAGGAAGCCGCTTCCGAGAAGGCCGCCCAGAGGCGGGAGAAGATCAGCCAGTCTGTGGATGACACTAAAGAGAAGGCCAAGGTGAAGATAGAAGAATTCAAAGAGCGCCACTCCGAGGTGCGTTCATGACAGCCCTCACTCCGGTTCTGAACGTTCTCATCGTGGTTCGTAACGTCGTGGGCATCCTGGGATTGCTTTTTGGGGCGTACCTCGCCTTGTCGGCGCTGCCCGAGTTGCCACGCTACGTCCGAATAAGAATGATGTAACAGCATCTGTACGGGCTGGCGGGTCTTTCCCTGGCTCCATGGTCGGCACCCCTCTAAACTGCTGTGCCAGGGTTATATTTTGCTGCGACGGTTAAGTAGTGACTTGTGGCAGTCACTTTTGAAATCGCGCGGCGGATGGCGCTGGCGCTGGATCACGCGGAAGAAGTGTCGTCTTACGGCACGCCGGGATTCAAGGTGGGTGGAGTTCTGTTCGCGCGGCTGCATCAGAGTCTCTATGCGCTCGTGGTGCGAACGGATTTTGAGCAGCGCGCAGCGCTGATGGAAGCCGACCCGGAAACCTACTTCATCACGGATCACTATTTGAATTACGAGTGGATACTGGTGAGGCTGGACCGCGTGGATCCCGATGCTTTGCGGGATCTGCTGCGCGGGGCATGGCGGTCGGCTGCTGCGGACAAGAAGAAACGGAAACGAACTAAAGCTCGAACTATGACGCGGCGACGGCCTGCGGGGCGCTAAAGAGAGCTGACCTCAGGGGCTAAAGCCCCATCCTTATTGGCTCCGGGCGGCACCCTTTGGCTTCGCTCAGGGCAGGCTCTTGAAGCCGTGCCCTTCCCGAACCTACTCCTGCTGGTCGAGAAAGCGGTTGCGATCCTGCTCGGTGGGTAGCTGGCAAACATCGAAACGCCCGAAGATGCGGTACCGATGGCGGGCTACGACGTTGTAAACCGCGTCGCGTAAGAATCTGGGCACAAGTTGCATGAGAAATGCAGCGGGACGCCACGGGCCTGGAAGGCGCTTCAGGACGAAGATGCCAGCATCGGAGCGGGGGAGTAGATATTCGTCGGGGAGTTCGTGGTTGACGACGACATAGAACGTATTGAGATCGCTGGGGTCAGCGCCGTGGCGGGCGAGGATGGAGGCGGCGAAAACGCTTTGCAGCGACGCGAAACGGAACACGGCGTTGCGATCGTGGCGGAGAGTGAACTGGACTATCCGGTTGCACAGTCCACAGACGCCATCGTAGAGGAGGATGGGGTGCGACATGGGGATGAGCCCATCTACCTCGTGCCCGATGCCGCGGACTGCGGCCCCGCGTAATAGCCGCTCTTGGTGCGGACTAGGAGTTTGCTGCGGCCTTTCTTGGCTTCGACGCGAATTGCGCGGAAGCCGCCGCTGGCTTGGGGATTCGTGGGTTTGTAGCCGATGGTGTACTGATTACGGATGTCGTGCGCCACTTGCCGGCTGATCTCATCCACCTGGTCGAGGGTCGAGGGGAAAAATGCCAACCCGCCGGTCCGTTGCGCGATGATCTCGAGCGCGTGCCGGGCTCGCTTGGGATGCTCCTCATCGCCGAGGATTCCGATCGCGTACACCGACGGACCGTTTTCCGCCTGCAACTGCTTCACCGCATCTTCGAGACTATCGCGGCTGGCGTTGTCGTCTCCGTCAGTCACCACGAACAGCACTCTGCGCTCCAGCCTGGCGTCTCGCTTGAGGTGCTCGGCCGAGGCTACCAGCGCGTCGCGAAGCGCGGTTCCACCGCGGGCGTCAATCTTCTCCAGCGCCTCTTTCAACTTCAGAAGATCGTTGGTGAAGTCCTGGTCGAGATAGTATTCGTCGTTGAAATTGACCACGAACACTTCGTCCCGCGGATTGCTGGATCGGACCAGGTTCAGCGCTGCCTGATTCACCTTGGCGCGCTTTTCCCGCATCGAACCGGAATTGTCGATCACGATTCCCATCGACACGGGAATGTCTTCGTTGTGGAACGAAACTATGTTCTGCGGTTTCCCATCTTCGAATACCGTGAACGCGTTCCGGTCGAGGTCGGTGACAATGTGCTGTCTGTCGTCAATCACTGTGGCGTGCAACAGGACTTCATCGACGTTCTTGCGGATGACGTAGGTTCCGTTCTCGTCGGAAGGTTCCTGCGGGCTGGAACCGGCGGAAGGCGCAGCAGGCGCGCCGGACTGGGACGGAGCAGGTTGCGACGGGGAAGGCTGGGACTGGAATTTATTAGAGGGAGCGGAACCAGATTGAAGCTGCGACGGGTTCCATTCAGCGTATCCGGTTGAAGGCTGGTTCAGCAGCGCGAGGGCGAGAGCGGCCCAGATCGCGCGCCTCCGAAAAAGGAAGAAGCCCGCAGCTTGCTCATTCTTCGGGCGCGTAATATCCGGTCCTGGCATACACTCGGAGCGGCGGCAATCCTTTCGGCGGCAGTAACTTCACTTTAATCTTACGCCATTTGCCGTCCCGCACTCCTTTGCTGGGACGATACCCGAGCAGGTACTGGTTGCGCAATTCAACGCCGATCTTGGTCGCCACATCCCCCAGGTCGTTCGGGTTCTCCACCGTAAACGCCCGCCCACCGGTCAGTTCGGTGATCTCGCCAAGCAGTTGCGGGCCCAACTGCTCTTCCTGGCTTTGGAAGTACCGGTCGTAAATGCCGATGGCATACACCATAATGTCGGCTTCCTTTACCAGCGCCTTAATCTCATTCTCGGTGTAGCGGCTGTGATTGTCGCCCCCATCGGAGATGATAAGGAGCGCCTTCTTCGGGTATTTGGCCTGCCTCATCTTGCTGACGCCCATGTAGATCGCATCCAGCAGCGCGGTCCGCTTTTGCGGGAAGGTGTAGAGCAGTTTGTCCTGGATCTCCTCCACCGAACTGGTGAAATCGGTGACCATATCGGGCTCGTCGGAGAACGTGACCATGAAGAATTCATCTTGCGGGTTGGCGGTCTTGAAAAACTCCACCACCGCATCCTTGGCCCGCTCCATCTTGCTGCTCATGCTTCCGCTGGAATCGAAGATCACGCCGAGCGATACGGGCGCGTCTTCGCTCGAGAAAGACTTGATCTCCTCCTTCGAGCTGCCTTCGAAAAGCTGGAAGTTGTCCTTCTCCAGGCCGGTGACCAGGCGGTTCATGGGATCGGTGATGGTGACTGGTACCAGCACGAGATCGACGGCGACCTTCAGCGGACGTACGTGCGTGTTCAGAGAGGCGGGGACGACGGTGTCTTTGGCGATTTCTTCCGTCTTCGATTTTTCCGCATCGTGAGGTGTGGTTTCGCGGGGTGTGACGTGGACATCGTTTACGTCCGCCTGACCTACCGCAGGCGACGGCAAGGCGCATGCGGCGCCCAGTGCGAACAACATTATCCAGAGGAAAAGCCGGGAGGAGATTTTATGCAGCCGGACAAGACTTGGGTTCCAGAGTTGAACCGGGCAGGGCTTCCGAACTAGGTTCTGAAACAGGGTGTTAAGGCGGAGGGCCATAAGCACCTCGATTTGCCGCGATAGTATCACAGCTTTGTGCAAGCGACTTCGGTTTTTTTGTCAAATGTTTGTGACAATCCGGAAATGGGCTGCTGGCGGGCCATTTCGGGCGATTCGTCCCAAATCTGGTATACACAAACCCGGAGACCCCGCCGCTTCTTGCTACAATCAAAGGTTTCCATGGCTGACATTTATCCTTTTCGCGCGTTTCGCTACGATCCGCAGCGGGTCTCTCCGGCTCAGGTAGTGACCCAGCCTTACGACAAGATCACTCCCGCCTTGCAGGATCGGTACTACGAGGCCAGCCCGCATAATCTGGTGCGGGTCATTCTTGGCCGTCGGGAAGAAAATGACAATCCGGCAAACAATGTATATTCCCGCGCCGCCGGGCATTTCCAAGAGTGGAGGCGGCAAGGCATTCTGCGCCAGGATGCCCTCCCCTCGGTCTATGTCTACTCCCAGCGTTTTACGGCGCCGGGCTCAACAAAAGAACTGGAGCGCCGGGGCTTCATCGCGCTAGGCCGCATCGAGGACTATTCCGCCGGCGTCGTCTTCCGCCACGAGCAAACGCTGGCCAAGCCGAAGGCCGACCGGCTCGACCTGCTCCGCGCCACCCGCGCCCATTTCGGCCAGCTCTTCATGCTCTATGAGGACTCAGGCCAGGTTGAATCGGTGCTCGCTGGCAGTGCCGACCCAGGCACTTCGGCCCCCGATGTTGTTGAAGTGGAAGACGAAAATGGTGTGCTGCATCGCGTGTGGCAGGTCACCGATCCAGAATTAATACACTCAGTGCAGGCCGCGATGCGCGATAAGAAACTTATCATCGCGGATGGGCACCATCGTTACGAAACTGCTCTGAACTACCGCAACGAACGCCGCGCGCGCCGATTCTTCCAAGGCCGAGCTGGCTTCCAGTCCCGAAGCGTCGCCCTACGAATTCGTCATGATGACGTTCGTAAACATGAACAGCCCAGCCCTCGTCATCCTGCCGACGCATCGCCTCGTGCACAGCCTGGACTCGTTTTCGGAGAGTGACTTTCGGAATGCGGCGCGCGCGTTCTTCGACGTGGACGAGGTCGACGCATCTCTGGACGCGCCCCGCGCCACCGCGATCCTCCGCGAGTCAGGCCGGTGTGGAACAACCATCCTCGCCGTCACCGCGAATCGCGCGTTTCTGCTGCACCATCCCAATCCAAACATTCCGGAAGTTTTCACGGGGCTATCGATCAGCCAGCAAGCGCTCGACGTGGTGCAACTGCATAAGTGTTTGCTGGAAAGAGTACTGAAGCTTTCGGAGGAATCCATCCGCAATCAGCAGAACATCTCCTACGTTCGCGATGCGGCAGAGGCTTTGTCGCAGGTGCGTGGCGCCGGCTCTCGCGCTAATGTCGCTTTCCTGATGAATCCCTGCCGCATGGCGCAGGTTCGCGATATCGCTTTCGCCGGCGAGGTGATGCCGCAGAAATCCACCGACTTCTACCCCAAGCTCCTCAGCGGATTGACCATCTATGCGCTCGAATAGAAGCGGTTGGATGAGCGGAGTTAGCGCCGCCGGCACGCTCTTGTTCTTCGCCGTACTGCTGGTTTCCGCCGCAGCTCCCGAGAAGCATCTTTCCGTCTACTCCTCGGCTGCCAACTATTCCCTGCCCATCGTGCAGCGGCAAGGCCATGAATATGTTGGGTTGCTCGAATTACTGGATCCCCTGGGCACAGTCAGCGCGAAATCCGAACCGCTCCGCTGGCGACTGCACTACAACAACATCCTCGGAGACTTCAGTGTCGGCAAGAGCCGCGCCCTCATCCAGGGACGCGACATCGACCTCTCCGGAAAATTCCTGCTGGAACACGGACGCGGCCTCGTTCCCGTGGCCTGCCTTGGTTCCGTTCTGCCCCGTTTTCTGGGTGGCCCCGCAACGCTGCACGAAGAGTCCGCACGTCTTTTCATCGGCAGCGTTGCCACTCACTTCACCGCCACGGTTTCCCCGGACGATGCTTCGCACCTGATCTTTCGATTTACCGCGCCCGTCAATCCGTCAGTCGCCACCGAACCCGGCAAGACTGCGCATGACCTTCAGTCGCGAGCCGGTTACTGCGCCTGCCTCTCCCACGCTAACCTTCGGGAGCAAGACCATTCCATCGGCGACGTATTCCGAAAGCAACGGCGCAGCCGAAATTAGCGTTACGACGACCGTGCCGCTGATCGCCAGCTTCAGCCCGGATGGCCGAACAATTACACTGGCTCCGGTAAAATCTCAAGCCACGGCAAACGCGACCGGGGCAGCCGGACCTGGCGTAACCACGCCCGGGGTAACCGACGCCTGCGAGCGACTGCGACCACCGCCGCAACTCCATCACAAAATAACCCGGCAGCCCAGTCGCCCGCGTCGACTCCGGCTTCCGTTCCGCGCCGTTACTTCGCCATCGTCGACGCCAGCCATGGCGGCAATGATCGCGGCGAAGCCCTCAGCACGACGCTTGCCGAGAAGGACGTCACCGTCGCTTTCGCCCGCCGTCTGCGCCAGGAACTGGAGAATCGCGGAATCCCCACGCTTGTCCTGCGCGACTCCGACGCCAACCTCTCGCTGGATGAGCGCGCCTTTTTCGCCAACACTACGCACGCCGCCGTTTACGTCGCCTTTCATGCCGCTTCTAACGGCCACGGCGTTCGCCTTTACACCGCGCTGCTTCCCTACGGAGGCGAGGATGACCGCGGCCCGTTCCGCTCCTGGACCACCGCCCAGCAGTCCTCCATGCCCCTCAGTCAAGCCGCCGCTACAAGCGTGGCCGCGGAATTGAGAAAGCAACAGGTCACGGTTCGTACGCTCACCGCGCCGCTTCGCCCTTTGAATAACATTGTTACTGCCGCGATTGCGGTTGAGGTTGCGCCCGCGGCGTCGGACATTACTCAACTGACTTCGGCGAATTATCAGCAGGTCATCGCCGGCGCTGTGGCCAACGGGATCGCCGGCGATTCGAGCACAGCTCGGAGCCGCGCCATAACTAAAGAGTGTCTGGAAAAACATGATTCGAGAAACATTGATTCCACGTTCTTTTTATATTGCGGTCTCGGTGCTGCTGCTTGCCGTGCTGGGCATGAGCCTCTACGCCTGGAATATGCGCGGACGCGCGGCGGCTAGTCCGGCCGCCTACAGCGACACTCGTCCCGTCGCGCCGCCAGTCGCCGGGCCTACCGAGCGAGTCACTTTATTTGTCGCCTATGACGATATCGGCATACTGCGCGCCCAGTCCGCTCAAATTCCGCTGCCTTCTGTCCGCCAGCAACGTGCCGAAGAACTGCTCCGTGCTCTGCTTGCGCTATACCTGGACAAGTCTTCGCCTCACGCGCTGCCGCAGGGCGCAGACATTCGCAGCGTCTACCTGGTCGATCCCGGACTGGCGGTCGTCGACATCAATGCGGCCTTCGCCGACGGCCACCGCTCCGGCATTCTGTCCGAAGAAATGACCGTCGCGTCTCTGATCCAGACGCTCTCAGCGAACATCCCCGGAATTCTGAAAGTGAAGATTCTGGTGGAGGGAAAAGAACGCGAGACTTTGGCCGGCCACGCCGATCTCTCCGCGGTCTTCGATGTGTCCGCGGTCAATCAGCTGACGTCGCAACTGCAATCAACCCAGTAGCTGGAGCGGTCGAGCGATAAATCGCGCAACGCTTCGTGAAGCTGTTCAAGGAAGAAGTGAAATGACACCAAGGCGAATGGAATCTGGATTCAAACCGTGACGCATTGCTGCGACCACCGGACCGCGCTCCGTCCCGCGCCGGCGTTGGGGCATCGCGCTTCTTGCTGGGATTCGGTGTGCTGGTGAACTACTTCGACCGGGTGAATCTCTCGGTCTCGCAAGCAGCGCTTCACGATGCGTTCGGCATCTCGACCGTGACGTTCGGGTACTTACTGAGCGCTTATAGCTGGACCTACGCGGCGTTCCAACTTCCTTCAGGCCTCATCCTGGACCGATTCGGAGTGAAGCTGGTTGGCCGGATCGGAGCGCTTTCTGTGGAGCGTGGCCTCGTTTGCGGCGGCGATTTCGACAGGATTGGCGCGCCTTCCTGGCGGCGCGGCTTCTGCTCGGAGTGGGCGAGGCTCCCACGTTTCCGGCGAATGCGAAAGCGATCGGATACTGGTTCCCAGCGGAAGAGCGGAGCCTGGCGACGGCGATTTTTGATTCCGCGGCAAAGTTCGCCTCTGCCATTGGCGTCCCTGTGCTCGGGCTGCTGTTGTTGCGGTTCGGATGGCGATGGAGTTTCGCAGCGACAGGCTTCCTCAGTCTGTCTTTATTTTGTTCTTTTTTACGTGTTCTACCGGAATCCCAGCGAAGACAAATCGCTGTCCGCCAGCGGAGCGCGATTTCATCCGCCACGGCGGAGCGCAGCCCGAGGACCGAGTCAGGGCTGCGAAGGGCGCGCCGCTCGGATATTTGTTGCGCCAGCGAAAGGTTTGGGGGCTGGTGCTGGGGTTTGCGTCCTACAACTACACTTTCTATCTCTTGCTGACGTGGCTGCCATCCTATCTCTCGTCAACCCATCACATCGATTTGCTGCATTCCGCTTTGTACACCAGCGTGCCTTGGCTCTTGGCAACGTTTACGGACATTCTGATGGGGGGCTGGCTGGTGGATAAATTGGTCCAGCGCGGGAGCGATGCATCGTTCGTCCGGCAGGCAATCCTCATCGGAGGCACCACGCTCGGCCTGGGAGTGTTGGGGGCGGCATACGCGCAGAGCGTCACCGCCGCCGTGGTGTGGATCAGTCTGGCAATCGGCGGCTTGTCCGCGGCCGCGCCTGTGGCTTGGTCCGTGCCTTCCTTGATTGCGCCGCGGGAGAGCGTTGGTACGTTAGGTGGAATTTTGAATTTCGGCAGTCAACTCGCGGCTATCGCCGCGCCGATTGCGACGGGTTACATCGCCCAGGCGACGCACTCGTTTTTCTGGGCCTTTGGAGCAGCGGCAGCATTTCTACTGGTCGGCATCGCTGGTTATGGATTCTTGCTTGGCCGGATCGAAACGATTCCTGAAGGCCGAATCCACTAAAAATCACCCGAAGCCGTTCATAACGGTTTCTCGTGCACTCATGCCGTGGTCAGGTCCAGACGTAATCTTTGGATAGTTTGTCGTTCGCGAATTGTAGACTTCAAGTTTGCCGTCCGCCCAAACCGAGAGTTTCAGATAGTTGCCCCCGTCCGGTCCGGGAAGGTTCGCGATAAAGGAGTCGGCAGAATTGTGTGCCGCGCCGCCTTCGTTTGAAAAATGAAGCTGCCAGAGGTCCTCGAGCTTCGGAGATTTCCTGATGATGTCCCACGAAGAAGGTGAACCACCTTTGTCCGCGCCGTTATCCATGATGGCAAGGCGTGGCGAAATGGCAGCAAGCAGAGCCGGACTGTTGCTCTGCAACCAGCCATGATGCGAGACGATGAAGACATCGACGGGCCCCAGCCTGTTAATGGGACAAACGAGTTCAAGTTCTTTATCCCACGTAAGATCGCCCAGATCGAGAATCCGAACCTTGCCGAAGGTGATGATCGTACCGAGCGAGCGCGCGTTTTCCGTTTGATCCGCCGGCCGTTTTTCGGTCTGGTCACATGCGGGATTCTGCGCGCCCGCGCCCGGCAAAGGCTTCTGGAGTAACGCCCCGTCAGCGCTCACGACCTCGGCCCGAAAGCCCTCGATCGGCAGAATGTCTCCCACTTTCGCGATGCTTCGTTTCACATTCTGGCTTGAGACGATCTTCTGGTAGGCCTCCCAGCTCTGCTCCGTTTCCCGGTCGTCGGGCTCGCGGTTCACGCCGTGATCGATGAACGCGCCAACCGGAATCTTTGCCAGGAGCTGGGGAACACCACCGGCATGGTCCACGTGATAGTGAGTGAGCAGGACGAAATCAATTTTCGATACGCCCGCCTTCTTTGCGGCCGCGACGATACGGTCCGGCGTCGCGTCCCGCATGGCCCGGCCAGCCCGTATCGATGAGTAGCGATTGGCCCGCCGGCGTGACAAAAAGCGTAGCCTGGCCGCCTTCAACGTCCACAAAGTAGATTTCCAGAGTCTTGCCCAGCGGCGGAGCCGGCGGAGACGCTGCCAAAGCAAAGAATGCAAGAGCGAGAATAGCCCCAACCATTGCACAATTAAGAAGCGTCCGCCTAAGTCCACTGATCATGAGACTAACTCTTCTCCTGTCTCGCCTACTCGACCTTCTCCGCGACCCACCGCGACAGCGCCGTCACTAACTTTCGTGGAGCAAATCTCACCGACTCCGCCACCAGCCAATTCTGCACTCCCGAGATGACCACCGTTCGTCCAGCTATCAACCCACGGTAGCCGTCGCGTGCAACAGCCTTCGCATTCATGGGCCGGAATTTCTTGAAGAGCCGCGAGGTCTCCATATTCGCCCGCTTCTGAAAATCAGTGTCGGTAGCTCCCGGACAAAAGCAGCTCACCACCACGCCCGCCCCCGCGACTTCGTTGGCCAGCGCCTCCGAAAACGAAAGCACGTAAGCCTTGGTTGCGTAATAGACCGCCATCATCGGCCCCGGCTGAAACGCCGCGGTAGATGCCACGTTCATGATCTTGCCGCTGCGCCGCGCCAGCATCGCCGGAAGGAACAATCGGGTCAGATGAGTGAGCGCCGTTATGTTCAGATGAATCTGCCCCAGGATTTCTTCCTCCGGCATCGACGCGAACTCGCCGAAGGCACCGAAGCCGGCGTTGTTCACCAGCACGTCAACCGGAATGCACTCGCGCTGCAATTGATCGAAAAGAAACTGAGGAGCCGGCGCCGCGGCCAGATCAAGCGCAACCGTCTTCACCGTAACCCCAAAGTGGCTTTGCAGCTCAGCCGCGACCTGGTTCAGTTTGTCTGAGCGGCGAGCGACCAGCACCAGGTGGTAGTGATCGCGCGCAAACAGGTTGGCCAGTTCATATCCGATGCCGCCGGAGGCACCGGTGATGAGAGCGGTTTGGGCTTTCGAGTCCATGAAATCTCCCGAAGAATCCTAAATCGTGGAGATGGAATGTGCCAACGGCCGGTGCGACGCGAGGAGAACAGAAAAACAAAAGAGCGCGGGCGAGTCGCCCGCGCCCACACAAGCAATTCAAACCTACGCGCTGGCCAGCACCGGTTCTACTCCGTAGATCGAGTACCAAGACGTGGCCGCCTTCAGCTTGCCGTTCACGTTATTAATGTTCTTCACTCCTTCCGTCTCCAGCCATTTGCGGAAAGCCGCCGCACCCTGCTTGGCATAGATCGGGATGCCGTCTTTCCAGGTCGCGCGTCCGCACAGCACGCCGTTGAACTTCACGCCGGATTCTCCCGCCAACTCCAGGGTCTCGCTGAATTCCGCGTTGCTGACGCCCGCCGAAAGATAAATGAACGGCTTGGTCGCCACGTTGGCCGCCTGGTGGAAGAAGTCAATCGCTTCCTTCTTCGTATAAGCCTTCTGCCCGCCGAAACACTTCACGCCTTCGACGAACTTCATGTTCACCGGCACTTCCACCTTCAGCACGTCTACGCCGTAGCGGTCTTTGCTGAACTCGCGCATGCTCTCAGTAACGATCTGCGGCTTCTTCTTGGCGTAATCCAGTCCCTTCTCGTCCGCACCTTCTTCGTAGCCAACAAACTCCAGAAAGTATGGGATGTCATTGGCGCGGCACTCGTCGCCAATGCGCTCCACCCACGCGTGCTTCTTGTCGTTCACGTCCTTGGGATCGAACGGCGAGTAGTAGAGAAGAATCTTCACGCAGTCGGCCCCGGCTTCTTTCAGCCGCCGCGCCGACCAGTGATCGAGCAGATCGCCCAGGCGTCCCGGACCGGTTTTGTCGTATCCGGTCTTCTCATAGGCCAGCAGCAGTCCGGCGTTCTTGGCGCGGCGCTTGGAAGCCGGCAGCCCCCACTCTGGATCCAGCAGGATGGCACTGGCATGCGGCGTCAAGACTTCTGTAACTAGCGTCTTGAATTCTTCCATCATGGCGTCGCTGACTTCGCCGCCTTTTTCCTTGCCCAGCGATTTCTGCAGCGATCCGCGCTGATCCATCGCAGCCGCAGCGATCACGCCATGTTCGTTCGAGACTTTCTTAAGACCAGCAAGTTTGCCAGGGGTGAGCTTCATAGATTCCTCCGGGAGTGCACAAGAGATGAGTGCCCGAAAACACCCAATTGTAAACCAACGCGCTCCGCTTGAGCCTCCAGATTGTGCAATCCATACAATCACCCTCTCACTCCGGGCTGGGGTCGACCCCCCGCAAAATTCCCGATGACTACGACCTCGCAAGGTGCTTAAATGCAAACCAGCCCCGAGCAGCGCTTGGCAGTCGAAGATGGCGGCGGATCATTCCAGTGCGAGACGGACCTTAAAGCTGTTGGGCTTTGGTGTGCTTGCATTTGCGATCACGACACTGGCCGGCGGCATTTGGAGTGCGCTGCTCGTCACCAACCTTCGGACCACCCCCGCCATACCCTGGTCCGTCCCCGCAATGGCGGCTCTGCTCTGGCTGGCATGGGGCTACCTTGGCGGCAAGGGGCCGCCGCGCCGTACCTCTGAAGCACGCCGCTGTTACTTGCGCGCCAGCAAGAGATCCGCCCGCACATACATGTGGGCCTGGATCGCAGGGGGCCTCGCAGTGATTGCGCTCGCTGGATTCTGGATTGTGCTCTTGCAATTGGTGAAGGTGCAGCCCAACGTGCTCTCCGATGTGTCGGCGTATCCGCACATCACCGTGGCTCTCATGATTCTGATGGGGTCGTTGGTCTCGCCGTTCATGGAAGAGGCCGGCTTTCGCGGCTACTTCCAGGTCGCTCTCGAGCATGAATTTCGCGCGCCGGCCGCCATTGCGATCTCATCTGCCGTGTTCGCGCTTGCGCATGGCCCGACGCAGGGCTTCCTGTGGCCCAAACTGCTTTTCTATTTTCTCGTCGGGGTCGCGTTCGGTACCACAGCTTACCTGACCAATTCGATCCTGCCGGCAATCCCGGTTCACTTCGTCGGATTGCTGATCTTCTTTACCCTAATCTGGCCGCGCGATGCCACGAGGGGGCTGGTTTGGGATGCCGGGGCCGGCAGCTGGTTTTGGATTCACGTGGCGCAGACGATCTTATTCACGGTGCTGACCGTCTTCGCTTTTCAGCGGCTGGCAAGAGCGAGCACCAAAGGCGGAGGCTTAGCGGCGAACTGACTTCGAACCGTCCGGAACACTTAGGCGATCGCTACTTCACCGCTACGCCCGAGGGATAATCAAGGGTGTTAATCGGCGCTGCAGCGTTCAAACTTCCAGTCGAGAGCGTGATGGCATATTGCGAGACAGTCGTGGCATTGGTGTTGGCTACGAAGACCCAACTATCGTCGCTGCGAATCGCAATCGAGTTCGCCCCAACCCCGGCCGCCGAGGGCGCTCCTGTGAACGCCGTCAAAGCGCCAGTGATGGGGCTGATTCCGTATCCCGAGACGTTGCTCGATCCAGTATTCACCACGTATAAGAACTTTCCGTACGCATCCACTGCCAGAGGCCCCGGAACGTCGCCGGCGGGATAAGGCGGAAGGGGCGAACTCGCGACCGGGTTCAGGCTAAAATCCGCGTTCGGGCAGGGCGGCGTCGAGAGAACATTAATCACGCTGCAGATCGTATAAGCGCTGACAGTATTTTGGTTGGTGCCCGGACCGGCGTTCGACACGTAAACGAACCGGTTGCAGGGATCGACCGCCACTCCAGAGGGTACGCTGCCGGTCGGAATTCCCGGCGCAGAGCTTGAGAAAGGTATCAGCGTCAGCGTTCCCGCCGACGGATCCACGGAGTAGTTCAAAAGCACGTAGTTGACTGAATCCGTGACATAGAGATTCTCCGTCGTAGGAGCCGAGTGCCCGGAACAATACGAAAACTGCAAGGGGTAAATCGTCCGGGATAGGGCGAGCGCCGATGCGCTCGCGGTGCTGCCGCCCGGCTCGACCGGGAGGGAAAACGGGGAGCCAGTCAGTTCTGTCAAGCTGCCATTACTGCCGACGGCGAGCACCGAGACCGACCCCGGCACCCCGCTGGCCGCACTGTTGGCCACGAATAGGAACTTGCCCGCAGAGTCCATCGTCAGGGCCACCGGTACAACGGGGATTCCGCCGCTGTTGTTGAGGGGCGTCGTGATTGCGGCCCCCAGCTTGCCATCGGATTCAATTGGAAACACCCCGAGACCGGTGATGCTGGGAACCAGAGCCGCACTCTGGTGCATAATCACGTAGGCGAATGCGCCCGCCGGATCAAGAATGACAGCTGTCGGCAGTCCGGGCGTTGGCGGACCGTTCACATTGTTAATCTGCGAGGCCGCGCCGTTGGCCAGATTGATGCTGAAGCTCTGCATCACTGCCGAGCCCTGGCTGGGGACGACCACCAAACCGTTGGTGGAAGAGTTAGGCGAGTACTTCGCGCTGCACGCCATCAGGAAGCCGATCGCAATCAGTGCCGGAATCGTCACAATCCAGGCAAACCTTGTCCGCATTCTTCGCTTCATCTCCATATGTGAACGTGATCATGCATCCCCCGGCCGCCATTCACCGGGCATGAACCTGTTTGAAGGCACATGAATTGCCATCCATTTATGTATCAGGAATGCGTGGGAAGAGCAAACTTCCACCCCGCTGATTGGAACCGCAGAGACGGCAGGGAGTTGCCTGAAGGCAGTGGTCAGTGGTCAGTGGTCAGTGATCAGTGGTTGGTAGTCGTGGTGATTGGTACTTCACTGGCCACTGGCCACTGACCACTAGCCACTGGGTCTAGGCTCGCCGGCATGAGAGGCAGGTGGATCTCGACCATAAGTCCGCCTTCGGCGCGGTTCACCGCCGCGACGCGTCCGCCATGGAAGCGCACTGCGCGCTCCGTAATGGCCAAGCCCAGACCGACCCCTCCCGTCTGCCGGCCGCGAGCGTCGTCCAGGCGGTAAAACGGCTGGAACAACTTCTCCAGCGCATCGGCCGGGACACCGGAACCGCAATCGGTAACTCGAACTACCGCTTCCGCACCGCCGCCGACGGCGCCTTCGGTCTTCTCCAGATGGATCTCAACCGTCGTGCCTTCGCGGGTGTAACGGATCGCGTTGCGGACTACGTTCTCAATGGCGCTGTGCAGCAGGGATACATCTCCGCGCACTCCCCAGGTTCCCGCGGGAATTTCGCTGCGTACGTGGCAGTGCCGCGCCTGCGCTTCGAACTCGGCATCTTCGGCCACGTTGAGCACGACCTCGTCCAGCAAAACCGGCGTGGCGGCAACGCGCTGCTCGCCATCCTCCAGCCGAGCCAAGGTGAGCAGGCGGCTAATGAGTTCATTGAGGCGACCGGCTTCGAGTTCGATGCGCTCCAGCATCGCGGCGCTTTCCGGGCCGGAGCGCTGCCGCGCCAGCCCAAGAGCAACATTCAAGCGCGCCAGGGGCGAGCGCAATTCATGAGAAATGTCATTGAGCAGGCGCGATTGGGCTTTGACCAGCGTCTCCAGCCGCGCCGCCATGGTGTCAAAATCGCGAACCAATCCAGCAATCTCGTCACGCCTCTTACTCTTGGGATCACCGGCTCGGGCCGTAAGGTCACCAGCAGCAAGTTGCTGGGTCGCGGCGCGCAGGCGAGTCACCGGCTTGGTCATATACCAGGCCAGGAAATAGCAAACCAATCCCGAAGACAGGACCGCGATGATCAAGCCCGGCACCGGTACGCGCCACGGAGGCCCAAAGAAGACGCGTGGTCCGGGTGGCAACTCCATGGCAATGGTGTAGAGGTGTTGCCCATCGCTGGAAGCCCTCGACTCGGTCAGGATTTGCGGGCGCGGGAAAACCATTCCTGGGCGTTGCGGCAGTGGCCGGCCGGCGGCGACGCGCTCAGCCCATCCCGTGCTAGCGCGGCCTGAAATCTCGCTTCCCTGCTCATCGAACACATAGACGCGCACGTGCTGCGTCGTCTGCAGGTTTTCCATGTACTCGCGGGCTTGCGCTGCTCCGCCCTGCTCATAGGCATTGATGGCTTCGGTGAGCGCAGTCGTGCGCAACGCCTCCCAGGTGGCGTTGCGTTGAGGCCGAAGAGCCAGCATCACCAGGAGGGCAATCACAAGAAACAAAGCTTGGGCCACCCAGAAAGAAAGAAAAATTTTGAGGAAAAGGCTTTTCATGACGTGACCTTTACCTTTTCCCGCGGACGGGCAAAGATGTAGCCGACGCCCCGGATGGTCTTGATGTGCTCGTCGGCGTCGGTATCGCCGAGTTTCTTTCGGACCTTGCTGACGTGCATGTCGATGCTGCGGTCAAACGGCGAGAATTTGCGGCTGAGCACGGCATTCACTAAGCGCTCGCGCGGGACCACACGGCCAGCCTCGCGCAGCAGCACTTCCAGCAGGTTGAATTCGACCGAGGTGAGGTCGACGGGTTGGCCGTCGCGCCGGACACTGCGGGTGGCGGGATCAAGTTCGATTTCCCCTACGCGAACGATATCCGGGGTGGACGGAACCGATTTGTCGCTGTGGGTACGGCGCAGGATGGCTCGAATGCGTGCCACCAGTTCCCGCGGATTGAATGGCTTAGGCAGATAGTCGTCGGCGCCTATCTCCAGACCGACAATGCGGTCCACATCTTCTCCGCGGGCCGTAAGTAAAAGCACGGGCAGGCGGGAGGTGGCGCGGATTCTGCGCAGCACCTCGAAACCGTTGATGCCGGGCAGCATTACATCGAGGACGACAAGCAGATAGCCCCCGCCGGTGGCGCGCTGCAGCCCGTTTTCGCCATCGTGCACCGACTCCACCGTAAACCCCTCGGCCTGCAGGTACTCGCCGACCAGGGTACAGAGTTCGACGTCATCGTCGATGATTAGAATGCGTTCCATCTTCGCGTTTGCAGTTTTCATTGTGCATCAGTCAATGGGTCGCCAGTGGTAAAGAATTGTCAAACCAACACTGTCTACCAGAGGGCTTCCTCTTTGACAAAACTTTACTCGGATTGACCGACTTTTTACTACTCCTCCGCCGGAATCATGTTCTTATTAGTGTACGCAAAAAGGCCCGGGTTCCGGGAGGGAACCGGCCTTCAGGAGTCAGGACTCTATGAAATCGATTCGGTTTCGCCTCTTTGTAGCGGCACTGGTAGTGATGTTGGGCGGCGCCATCGCCAAGTCGCAAACCTCGGATGCAACTACAGCGCCACCATCCACCCCTCATGCCTGGGGCATGCGAGGCGAGATGATGGGCTTCCCCTTCAAACAACTGGATGTGACCGACGCGCAGCGCGCCCAGATAAAGGCAGTCATGCAGAAGGAGCACGCCACCATGCAGCCGCTGATGCAGCAGACGCACACCATGCAGCAACAGCTTAAGCAGTATTCAGAAGGCACTTACGATGAAGCCAAGGTGCAGGCTCTCGTCGCGCAGCAAGCGCAGACCCTGGTGCAGCTGAAGGTGGAAGAGACGCGGATTCACAACGAAATCTACCAGTTGCTCACACCGGACCAGCAGGCCAAGATGAAAGAGATCGAGGCCAATCGCGAAGAGCGCATGCAGCAACACATGCAGGGCGCCGCGCCGGCCGCGTCAGAGCAGTAAACGCCTCTTTAGTTTCTGTTTGGGTGTTGTGGGTCGAAGCCGCGCGGGGTTGGGTCGCTCCCCGGCCCCGCGCTAGTCTATCGGCATTCCCCGAGGAACGATGCCATGGATATGGTTGAGGTATTCATCTTCGACGTAGGATGGATCTTTTTCGCCGCCTGGGGAATGGCTCTGGCAGCGGTCAGTGTAATCGCCTTCGGCCGGGATATCCTTCCCAGCGGGCAGCGCGCAACCGTCGGGAAGAAGCACCTTAGGTCTTAGGTGCTAGGTCTTGGGTGTTAGGTCCAATCACCTGAGACTTACCGCCTAAGACCGCTTCCCCCTTGCCTCTCCGCGCGTGTCCTATCTCCTAAAGACTTATCACCCAAGACCTGTTTCGTGCACCCCCGCCTGCTAGAATTTCATCTACACAACCTGCATGATTCCGAAGAGTATGCGTCCGCTCGTGCCTTACCTCAAGCGCTACCGCTGGGGCTTTGTGGCGGGCGTTTTCTGCATTTTTCTGAGCAACGGCGCCTGGGTGCTTCTGCCGCAGGTCATCCGCCACGCCGTGGACGACCTCAACACCGGAGTCACATCCGCGAAGTTGCTGCACTTCGCTTTGCAAATGCTGGAGGTCGCAGCTGTCCGCGGCGTCTTCCTGTTTCTAACGCGCTGGATCGTGATCGGCATCTCGCGCGACATCGAGTTCGATCTGCGCAATGACCTGTTCGCACACCTCGAGACGCTCTCCTACTCCTACTATCAGCGCATGCGCACGGGCGACATCATGGCCAGGGTCACGAATGATTTGAATGCGGTGCGCATGCTGCTGGGCCCGGCGATCATGTACTCGGCGAACACGTTTGTGTTCACCGCCGCGGCTCTGTCGTTCATGTGGCGCATCAGCCCCAAGCTCACGTTCTACGCGTTTCTGCCACTCCCCGTTGTCAGCATTGTCATTCAATACTTCGGGCGGCGCATTCATGAGCGCTTCGAGAGAATTCAGGCGATGTTCTCCGACATTTCGGCACGGGCCCAGGAGAATTTTTCCGGAGCGCGGGTGATTCGCGCCTACGTGCAGGAAGAAGCGGAGATCGCGTCCTTTGAAAGCGCCAACCGGGAATACATTGCCCGCAGCCTGAAACTTGTGAGGCTCATGGGCATGCTTTGGCCCACGCTGGAACTCATGCTTGGACTGGCGGTCGTAATCGTATTGTGGATTGGTGGGCGCGAGGTATTGGCGGGCCGCATGGAGATTGGCGGTTTCGCCGCTTTCAACATCTACATGCTGCAGTTGACGTTTCCGGTAATCGCGCTGGGTTGGGTGGTGAACATTTTCCAGCGGGGAACGGCGTCGCTGATTCGTCTGAACGAGATTCTGCAGGAGCAACCCGAGATCAAGGATGAGGCTGGGGCGCACGACCGGCAAGTGGAAGGCGAAATCGAATTCCGCGGACTGAATTTTGCTTACGACGGCAAGCCCGTGCTGCACGATCTGAATCTGCGCATCCCCGCCGGCAGCAGCATGGCGATCGTGGGTCCGACGGGCTCGGGGAAAACCACACTGGTCAATCTGATTCCGCGCATCTACGATGCAGCGGCGGGGATGGTTCTGATCGACGGCCGCCCGATCCGCGAATTTTCCCTGGCATCGTTGCGCAAGAATATTGGATTTGTGCCGCAGGAAACTTTTCTGTTCAGCGACCGCATCCGGGAAAACATTGCCCTTGGCGTAGAGTCGGCTACCGATCAGGAGATTCACGAGGCGGCCGAAGCCGCAAACATCGCCCAGGATATCGAGGGCTTTCCTGAGCAATATCAAACCATGGTGGGCGAGCGCGGCATCACGCTTTCTGGCGGACAGAAGCAGCGCACTGCGATTGCGCGCGCATTGATTCGCAACCCGCGCATCCTCATTCTTGACGACGCTCTCTCCAGCGTCGACACGCACACTGAAGACAAGATCCTGAATCACCTGCGCGAAGTGATGCAGGGCCGCACGACTATCTTCATCTCCCACCGCGTTTCCACGGTGCGGAATGCCGATCGCATCGCCGTGCTGCACG
Source organism: uncultured Acidobacteriaceae bacterium (assembly GCA_963850165.1). Taxonomy (GTDB): domain Bacteria; phylum Acidobacteriota; class Terriglobia; order Terriglobales; family Acidobacteriaceae; genus Sulfotelmatobacter. The sequence goes on from CAWKKK010000032.1 coordinate 186,044, forward strand.
AGGGACGCATCGTCGAGTCGGGCACGCACGACGAACTACTCGCCTTGAACGGCTACTACAGCGACCTGTATAACAAGCAATTGCTGGAAGAAGAACTGGCCGAGGTCTGAGGCCGGCGAACGCGGTGCAACTCAGCAAAACCCCTTGCCATGCAGCGAGTCGACGCACCTGAGATTCTCGATTCCGATGCCTGCTCTCCCGCCGACGTAGAGGCTACGCTGCGGGATATCGGCCGCGTGAACCGCTGGTTCGGCGGTGTTGCCACCACGCAGAAGATGGTGGAACGCGTGGCTCAGGCTTCCGGGGCAAAACATTTTTCCCTGTTGGAAGTGGCGGCCGGTTCGGGGGAAGTCCCAGAGATAGTCCGGCAAAGGCTGGCGCGGTGTGGGATCACGCTCGATGTGACTTTGCTGGACCGGGCACGCTCTCATCTTCCTCGCCAGAATCGAAGCGTTGTCAGCGATGCCCTTGCCCTGCCTTTTGCCGACGGTGCTTTTGATCTGGTGAGTTGCAACCTGTTTGCACATCATCTGCAGCCGGCGGAACTGGAGCAGTTCGCGCGCGAGGGTCTGCGGGTGAGCCGGCAGGCATTGCTGATCAACGACCTGCTTCGGCATCCTCTGCATCTGGCACTGGCGTATGCCGGTTATCCCATCATGCGCAGCCGCGTGGCCTGGCTGGACGGGCTGACTTCGGTGCGTCGGGCCTATGTTCCCGAGGAAATTCGGAGCATGCTCGCGTCCGCTTTTTCCCCCAAAGCGGCGAGCGTGGAGATCTCGCGAAATTATCTTTTCCGCATGGGAGTGATCGTGTGGAAGGGACCGGCCTGAGAAGACGCAGGCCGCCTAGCGAACTACCAGCACTTCCCGAATATTATCGCGGGCCAAAAAGAATTTGATGGAAGCGAAGTCGTGGAAAAGGTTTTCGATGTGACGGTTATTGAAGACGCGCTGCAACTGGAAACCGTCCGAGGTCGAAGGGGCGGCGCGCCCCGCTCCGGCGGCAGCGCGGCGGGCTTCCTTGCGCAGCACGATTTTTGTCATCTCGAGAGTGTCGCCGCCGATGACGTGGAAGCGGTGACAGGGAGAGTCCGGACCGGCGTCGCGGGTATGGAAGAACGCCAGCAGCATGCCTCCGGGTTTCAGCACCGACCACAGGCGGCCGACCACAGGCTTCACCAGGCTCTCATCCAGATAATCCGGCAGATTCCAGCACAGCACCACGTCGAAGTGAGCGGCCGGATAGACCAGGTTCTCGGCGAGAAACTTGCGGCTGTCGAGAGCAGCGACGCCACTCTCGTCCTTGGTGAAAAGTTCAGGATCGGTGGAAGCGGTGAGCAGGTCTTCGCTATAGATTCTGTGGCCGCGTTCGGTGAAGTGGCGGATGTTTGTAGCCGAGGTCGATCCCAGGTCCAGAATGCAGAGGCCTTCGGCGGACTCCCAGGTGCGAGACAACTCTCCCAGTCCGCTGGAGCGGCGGGTCAACTTCTGCGAGCCCTGCTCTGGGATGGTCTCCGGTCCGGATGAACCGCGAAAAAGTTTCATGAAATTCTGTGAGACTGACGACATCGTACCTTCGTGAACTTCTGAGGCTGCTTACTTCACATCCGCCCGGTGAATATCAACCTTGCCCTTCAAATACGCGCCTTCTTCAATCGAGATGCGCTGGGTGGTGATATCCCCAGTGACCGTTGCTGACTTACGCAATTCGACGCGATCGCTGGCTTGAATGTTGCCCTCCAGCTTGCCCTGCACCACCACGGCTTTGGCGTCGACACTGCCTTTGACTTGGCCGTTGGGGCCAACCGTCAAACTGTTGCCCTTGAGACCGATACTGCCCTCGACCTGGCCATCCAGATATAGATCTTCACTGCCGGAAAGTTCGCCCTTGATGAAAACCGACTTGCCGATTTGTGCCAACCCAATTGCGAGTGCGCTAGTTGGTGCGGTCATTGGACGCTCTCCTTGTGCAACCTGACAACGTGCAACCCTACAACATGCAACCTAACAACAACCACCACCTGGTCGGAAAAAGCCATCGGTGCAGCGGGCGATCCGTAACGGTGTGCTACCAAAGCACAATTCATGAGGCACTGCCGGAAAGCCGCTCCCTGCAACGACTATACGCAAGGCACAGAGGGCGCGGCAAGTTCCTCGGCAGGGTACTTTGGTGGGCCAATTGCTACACTGGGAGTGTGCCGGACAGCATGAGACGGACAAAGTCGATTAGTATTCTCGCCGTTGTTTTGCTGGGTGCCCTGCTCGCCGGGATGAGCACGGGTTCCCTGCGCGGCGACTCGCCGTCGAACTCCCCGGATTCAGCTTCTCCCCTCGAACTGGTGCGGACTGCGGTTGCCAACGAGGTCGCAGCCGCCAACGACAATTCGACGAAACACATGTTCTGCTCCCGCAAGCAGAATGCACAGGGATCCCAGACCAGGCTCTATGTGGAAACACGCGAGGCCATGGCCGGCATCACCATCGCCTACAACGACAAGCCGCTCACCCCCGAACAAATGCAGGGCGAGCAAAGCCGTCTTGCGGGACTTGCGGGTAATCCGGAGCAGCTTAGCCGCAAACATTCGCAGGAACAGGAGAGCGCCGAACGCACCCTGCGCATCGTCAAAGCCTTGCCCGACGCTTTTCTTTACGACTATGGCGGCGAGGAGCGAGGCAGGGCCGATCTGGGCAAGGATGAAGCTCGGCTGGTGCGTTTGAAGTTCCGTCCGAATCCGGCGTACCGTCCGCCTTCTCATGTGGAAGACGTGCTCACCGGCATGCAGGGATTTGTTCTGATCGATCCCGAGGCAAGGAGGATCGCGAGAATCGATGGAACTTTGTTCAAGGAGGTCGGCTTCGGCTGGGGAATCCTGGGGCATCTCGACAAGGGCGGGCATTTTCTGGTCGAGCAGCGCGATGTTGGCGACGGATCATGGGACATCTCGCGCATGACCCTGACCTTTACCGGGAAGATTCTTCTATTCAAGAGTCTTGCGATCAAGTCTGACGAGGTCTTCAGCGACTTCCGGCGCGTGCCCGCCGACACCACGTTTGCTCAGGGAGTGGAGATGCTAAAGGCGGAACAGGCCCGGTTGGCGCAGAACTCCGCTGGGGCAGTAAAGACAGAGACCAGATCGCACTAAAGGTCTTCTTTGCGTTCTTCGCGAATCCTTCGCGACCTTTGCGGTTAAACGCTTTCGCATCGCCCTTGTGCGCCCGCGCGAATCGTTTCCTTGCGCACCGTCAATTTCTCGATCAGATCCTCTCTGATTCGATAGCCCGTTCCAGGCTGGTCGCTGATCGCAAGCATTCCTTGCGGTGAAACCTGCACCTCCGGATCGATAATGTCTTCCTTCCAATAGCGTTTCGATGCAGAGACGTCTCCGGGCAAGCTGAAATTCTCGAGCGTGGAAAGAGCGATGTTGTGGGCACGGCCAATACCTGATTCAAGCATGCCTCCGCACCAGACGGGAATCTTTTGGGCGTGGCAGATGTCGTGAATCTTCTTAGCCTCTGTAAATCCTCCGACGCGGCCGACTTTGATGTTGATGATGCGGCATGCGCCGGTCTCAACCGCAATCGCTGCGGTGCGTGCGCTGACGATCGATTCGTCGAGGCAAATCGCGGTGCGAAGTTCCTTCTGCAGGCGGGCATGATAGAAGATGTCGTCGTCCCAGAGCGGCTGCTCGATCATCAGCAGGTTGAACTGATCGAAGCCCCGCAGGTGTTCGACCCGATCAAGCGTGTAGGCGGAGTTGGCGTCGCAGCTCAGCGTGATGTCGGCCCAGCGTGAGCGTATTTTTTCCAGCACATTTACGTCCCAGCCCGGTTTCACTTTCACTTTTATGCGGCGGTAGCCCGCGGCCAGCTCGATCTCGATTTTATCGAGTAGCTGCTCGACTGAATCCTGAATGCCGATGGAAACTCCGCAAGAGATTTCAGTTCGCGTGCCGCCGAGCAGTTTCCACAGGGGCTGATTCTTCTGTTTGGCCTCGGCATCCCACAGCGCATTCTCAAGCGCGCCCTTTGCCATGCGATGCCCGCGCACTTTGGACAAAAGAGCGGCACAGTCGCGCGCCGAATCGAGGTCGCGTCCGACGACGGCAGGAGCAAGGTAGCGAGTAATAGTGAGCCATGCGCTCTCGGTCCACTCGCTGCTGTAGAAGGGATTTTCTCCGGCAACGCATTCTCCCCAGCCGTTGACCCCATCGCAATGCGCCGTGAGCAGCAGGATGCGGCGGCTGGAGGTACGTCCGAAACTCGTCTCGAAGAAATGGACGAGCGGCATATGAATCTCGCGCAGCGTGATAGCTTCAATCTTCATAGGAAACGAAAAACAATTCACCACAGAGAGACAGAGTCCCAGAGAAGTTCTTTAGAAGAACCCAGAGACTTGGTTTTCTCTGCGTCTCTGTACCTCTGTGGTGAAATCAATCTTGCGATGCATACGACCGCTTCTCATCCCAGTTGCCCAGCAGAAACTTGCCGTTGCCCGCCGAGTCGCGCGCGTAACCCAGCACCGTAAGCCCACCTTCGAACGCCCGCAGAAATTGCTCGCGATTTTTTTCCTGCACCTGCTGCGCCTCGCCTCGCGTTTCCGCCGCCGCTTTCCACGCATAGATCTGCGCCGGAACTTCAATGGCAGCCTGTTGGTTGAAGGCTGGGTTCGTTCCGGTTGCCAACAAAGTTTCTACGCGCTTCGACTTCAGCCACCACTCAGCGATGAGGCGGTCGCTGGGAAGGCCGCCCTGCAGCGGCGATGAAGTAATCCCGTACTGGTTGATGGTGTAGCGGCGCGAAATCGCTCCCAACTTCTCTATATTCAGATAGGAATTCTTGATCTCGAGCGGATCGAAAGTCCACTCGATGAGTTCGATGCCGCGCGTGAGTGCGTCCTCGCGCTGCAGTAACTTGAGGCGGCGGCCGAGTCCGCTATTGCGGTGCTCCTTGCGGACGGCCAGCATGTGCGAGTGAAGATAGACGCGGCCCGACAGCGTGCCCGGCAACGAAAGAGCGAAGCCCACCATCTGGCTGCCGTCGAAAGCGCCCATCACCTGCCCACCAATTTTCTCGGCTACGACGAACATGCGCAATGGAACCAGTTCGGCATCGCTGAAGTTCCAGATTTCTTTTTGCAGGGCGACGCAGGCCTTCAATTCGTCCAGCCCCTGGCAGTTGCGAATCACGATGGCGTCCGGGCTCACACTTGTTTCTCCTGTCGCTTGGCTTGTTGCCAAAGAGATTCGAGTTCGTCCATCGAAACCTTTTCGGGAAAGGTGCCACTTTCGTGCAGGTGCTGCTCCATCCATTGAAAGCGGCGGCGGAACTTGCGATTCGTCCTGCGCAGCGCGGATTCCGGATCGAGCGCAAGATGGCGCGCAATGTTAACCAGCACGAAGAAAAGATCGCCGACCTCTCCTTCCAGCCGCACTCGCAAATCTTCGGGAATAGTCTGGCGTCCCGACCCGGCGACGCCGCGGCCTTCGGGGCGCGGGCCCGGAGCGGGAAATTCCTGCAAATGCTGGCGAAGTTCGCAAGTTTCCTCGGCAAGTTTCTCGAACAAGTCTTCCATGTCAGGCCAGTCGAAACCAACCTGCGCCGCGCGCGAACTGAGCTTGTGAGCCTCGAGCATCGACGGCATCGACGAAGAGATTCCGGCCAGAATCGACGGCGAAGCGGCTGCGGTCTTCGCAGCGGAGTTGGTGCCAGTTGCGTCCCCGCCCAACCGCTTCTTGCGTTCCTCGACTTTCAGCGCCTCCCAGTTGCGTTTGACGTCGGCCGCCGTATCTGCTTTCGTATCGCCGAACACATGAGGATGCCGGTCCACCAGTTTGCGCGAGAGCCGGTCGAGCACGTCGTCGATCGAAAAACTTCCCTGCTCCTTCGCCATTTCCGAATAGAAGAGCACCTGCAGCAGCAAGTCGCCGAGTTCGCCGGGGAGTTCCTCCCAGTCGCGATTGTCGATGGCTTCGAGCACTTCATAAGTCTCTTCCAGCGTGTAGGGCTTGATGGAATCGAAGGTCTGCTCGCGATCCCAAGGGCAGCCTCCCGGGGCACGGAGGCGCTCCATGATGGCGACTGCGCGTTCGAAACGTTCGCCGGTCGTAGACATTTGGCAACCACTCTAAATGAGCCGTCGCAGAACCGGCAATGTGCGCTTTTCGGACGGATTATGCAGATTGAGTGGGCACGCCGTCATTTGGCGAGGGGGCCGGGATGTATGCCTTCACCAAGGATAAAGCTCGATCCCACGGTGCCCACAACCGCCGATTCTCGGGGTAGGGCGAGTCTCTGGCGAATGCGATAAACGGCTTCGATGCCTGTGCAGTGTGCACCGATCAGATTTGCCACTTGGAAATCTTTCAGCCTGTCGGCAGTCCAATTCAGTTGTTCATCGGTCGCCGGGAACAGGTGCAGTCCACCAATGACTGCCGCTACCGGCTCGTTGGGGAATTCCCCTCGGGCAAATGTCAGTATGTTGATTATTCCTGCGTGCCCGCAGCCAGTGACCACGACCAAGCCTTCCGGCGTGTTGAGCACCAATGATTGATCCTCGGGAATCGTGTCTTCAACCAAGCCTGCTGGCGTTTGAACTTTCCCAGTACTGCTCCAATTGTGTTCGGGATATTTGCGCGGCACCGGACCTGTCAGCCACGCGCCCGGGAAAATTTCCGCGGCCTCTGCATGCTCTATGAATCTTCCCCCCGTCGCCTCGTACTCCTTTTTCAATCCGATCATCAGGTTATCTTCACCTTGGGGCGTTGGTCTGCTGTAGAAAATACCGGTGGCGACATGCGCGACCGACAGTGCCGAGGGATTCTTCTTCATCATCTCTTTGCGCAGGCTCAACAACCCGCTGACATGGTCCCAGTGATTGTGCGTAAGAATCACCTCTCTGACGTCGGACAAATCAATCTTCAAGTCGTGTGCATTTTGCAGCACGGTATCTGGGTGGGCACCCGTATCCAGCAGAATCCGATGACCATCGGCTTCGACCAGCGCCGAAAACCCCCATTCACCCATGCCCGTTGTACTACCCACCAGCATGGTCGAAAGTAAGGTCACCTTAAGCGAGTGAATCTGTGCAGGGACGCTATGAACGTTTGCGGCGGGAGTAGCTTGAGCTTCGGCAGGAATCTGCGCCAGGATGAGGAGTAAAAACGATGGCGCTAACAGTGCTGCAGCGGCGTGCACCCAGCGGAGAGGCGAAACCTTATGCATGTTCTTCACTCCATCTGTTCTTGACGCTACCCTTTGTTGCACGCAATAGTATCGCAAAACATTCGTCCAGCAGGGCCCGCATGCACTTCTATTTTTCAGCCTCCATTTTGTTAGTCTCCTCCTTGATTGATACTCGGGGCCTCAGCCTGTACCCAATCATTTTGGGGCATCTGTAGGCCAACCGAGAACAACCAAAAAGAGTGACACCAAAGTTACCTTCTCCGCCCGCGGGACTCGATGCAGACTATAAAGGTTGCAGTGTGTGCGACGCCGCTTATCGCTCTATAATTACCTTTGGGAGCGTCTGTATCTGATTGATAAAGCATGGTTTTAGCAGCAAATCCAAGAGCGCCTCTGAGCGACCAGCACTTTCAAGTGGTGGTGATCGGTGGGGGCATCAATGGCGTAGCCGTGGCCCGGCAATGCGCTCGGGCCGGCAAGCACACGCTGTTGGTCGAGCAGAACGATTTTGCCTCTGGAGTAACCAGCCGTTCCACGCGCATCATCCACGGCGGATTGCGTTACCTCGAGCACGGCGAATTGAGCCTGGTGCGGGAATCGCTGCGAGAGCGGGAAACATTACTGCGGGAACGCTCGCACCTCGTTCACCCCATGCACTTCCTGCTGCTCTTGAACGAGACCAGCCAGCGCAGCGCGTTGAAAGTGCGTGCCGGATTATGGCTCTACCAGCGCATAGCCGGAAAACCGCCTCTCCAAGACTCCACAGAAATGGAATTGAAGCGCTTCGAACGGGCTCTCGACGCCGGTCATCGCTGGTCGTTCTTCAACTACGAAGATGCGCAATGCGAATTTCCTGAGCGACTGGTAGCAGAATGGTTGATGGAGGCCGTTGACGCTGGGGCGGTCGTGCGCAATCACATGGAAGCGCTCGCGGTTGACGTGGCCCACGGCCGCGTCCGAGGCGTCCTGCTGCGCGACCAGATCACGGGTCGCGACGCACGCGTGGACGCCGGCTGGGTGATCAACTGCAGCGGGCCCTGGGCTGACCGCGTCTGCCAGCGCTCTTCGATTCGCATGGCCAAGCCGATGCTGGGCGGAGTGCGCGGCTCACACATTGTGCTGCCGCGGTTTTCGGGTTCCCCGAGTGCGGCGGTTTACAGCGAGGCCGTGGATGGCCGTCCCATTTTTGTTCTTCCCTGGAACGACCAGATTCTCGTAGGAAGCACTGAAGTTTCCGACAACGGCGACCCGGCAAAAACTGTTCCCTCGGCAGACGAGATCAATTACCTCGTGCGCTCCGTGACGCAACTATTTCCTAAGGCGAAGCTATCGGCGCAAAGCGTGAAGCACGCCTTTGCGGGAATCCGGCCCTTGCCTTATTCCCCGGACAATAAGCCCTCAGCAGTTACGCGGCGGCACATTCTGCACGACCACGCCGATGACGGCGCGTCTCACATGCTGTCCGTGATCGGCGGCAAGTTGACGACTGCAGCGTCGCTGGCGCGCGACTGTGCGCGGAAGATTGGATTGAACGCCGCGGAACCGAATACGGTGGCGCTGGGGCCAAGAGCTGCTCTCGATCCCCTGCTGGACAACGCAGTGCTCGAGATTGCACGAATTGGCGCGGTGAGCGAGGAGACGGCGCGGGGCATGGTGGAGTGGCACGGCCAACGCGCCGCCGACATCGCCCGCATGGCTCTGGTAAGCGCTGAGCTGCGGGCGCCGATCTGTCCGCACACTTCGCACGTGATCGCCGAGGTCGTAGAAGCGTATCGCCGAGAGTCCGCTGTAACCTTGGGCGACGTGCTGCTGCGCCGGGTGCCGGTGGCGTTGGGCGCGTGCTGGTCGGAGTCATGCAGCCGCGAGGCCGCCTTGCGCATCGGCGCCGTTCTCGGCTGGAACGAGCACACCATGGGAGCCAACCTGGAAAATTTTGAAATGGAGCGCTCCGCCTTCCTGCGACCGGTGGGACGAGCCGCAGCCGCATTCGAAGCCGCCGCGGATTAAACACTGGCCAAGTTCTTCGCCACGGATCTACGCGGATTCACACGAGTAAAATTCTAACCAAAAGATCAAGATCAGAGAGAAGCATCCGTGAAAATCCGTGCAATCCGTGGCTAAGGTTTCTCCATCTGCCAGCGCAAGGTGAGCGCAAGCCGTTTAGGATTGTCCGAGATAATGCCATCTGCGCCCCATTTCGCAAAGCGCTTCATCTGTTCGGGAACGTTCACGGTCCACACCAGTATCCTCTTGCCAGCGGCCTTCATCTTCGAGATAGCGTTTCTTGAGATAAAATCCTTCCGCACTAGCGCGTAATGCGGAATCACATACTCGATCGGCAACTGAGACCAGCGGCTGAACTGGACCGGCGTCTCGCAGATCAGACCAAGCGGGATGGTTGCGTCCAAGCTATGGAGGGCCTGCAGCGCTTCCGGGAGAAAGGACGAAACCACGAAGCCGCGGGCCGGGGCAAGCTTCCGCAACAAGTCCAGCGTGATTTTCTCCAGTCCAGGGACCTTCAGTTCGATATCAAGGAATGCGCTGCTCTGGTAGTGACTCAGAACTTGGCGAAACAAAGGCAGGGCTAGCTGTTGCGCCGGGGACTTCGCAATCTCAAGATCGCCGGTTTTAGCATCGTGGCAAACGACCGCTTGCTCGTCGGCCGTGAGCCGCACATCAAATTCGAAACCATCGCAGCCGGAAGCGAGCGCAAAATCGAACGAGGCCAGCGTGTTCTCGGAAACAGACTTCACGCCACGCGCGCCACGGTGACCGAGAAGCAGTGGACGAAATTCCATAAGATCAGTGATCAGTGGCCAGTGGCCAGTGGGTCTTCACTGGCCACTGACCACTAGCCACTGACCACTGCTTCTCAATCCAAATCGAAGTCGCGGATGGGTTTGCCCGTGTCAGGAGTCTCCTTAGCTTTCTTCACAGCCTCTTGAAACTTCTTTTCGAGCAGCTCGGAAGCATGTTTTTGCGCTTCGACCGATTGCCGGAAGATGGATTCGCGACGGCTATCCTGTTCCTTCATGGCGCGGGCCGCATCCTCCATGTCGGCAAACATCCTCGGCTTCACTGCGGCAGTGTGGGCAATCACTTCCGCGGTTGCCGTATCCACCTTCAGCAGCGCGCTGCAGCAGGGACAAGTCACTTCGATCGTGGTGGGACTCTTTGCCTTTGGCATTTTGCGAATCATACCGCAAAAATGGACTAAGCGGGCCAGGTTAAAAGGGCCAGGTTCAAATCAATACGTTCAGCGGTGAAGTTTGATGGGAAAGATGTGGAACATGCCGAGCAACTCCCAGCCCAGCAGAAAAACCGAAAGCAGGACCACCAGCACGGCCAGCAACTCTCCAAAGGAGAGACCGCGGCGGTTGGCCTCGAAGCGCCTTGCGGCCAGGGTGAGGATATTCAGCGTGGCAAATCCGAAAACAACCGCCCAGAGAATGTTGTAAACGTCGTCCCGGCGCCTGGAATGGCGTGCAATTAGCATGAAGCTCGCCACCAGCACGGACTGGACGCGCAACAGGTTGTGCACTGAGAAGGCAGCGCGCGCGGTGCGCGCGAAGCCCGAGATCACAGTGGTTGAAGAAAACGCCATAGCACGCGCCGAACCCGCAAAAGAAAACTCCAGATCGCTTAAGTGATTGGATATTACAATTTTTCCGGGCGCGGGTCACGCAGCCGACACTGCAAAGGTATCAGCGGTGTCACGGTATTCCAACCCAGACGCCCGAAGAAACCACTCCTGCCTGCCCGCTTCCCCAAACGCTTTCAGTAAGATGGACACATGGCAGAACGGCGCGTCATTTTCTTTGATGTCGGCAACACTCTCCTCTTCCCCAACCGAGCGAAGATGCTGGCGCCGATCTCGGGCGATCGTCATCCTACGCTCCAGCAATGGCAGGCGCTCGAGCGCAGAACCAAGAAGGAGTTCGACCATGGCATGCAGAGCGGCCGAGTCGATCACGGCTTCTGGTGGACGTTTCACACTTACCTACTGCAGGAACTCGGTGAGAACACCGGCATCCTCGACACGCTGGTAGAGAATACCCAGAACTCGGCGAACTGGGACCAGATTCTGCCCGGAACGCGCGCGGCCCTCGACCGAATCAGCCGGAACTTCCGCATCGCGGTCATCTCCAATGCCGACGGGGGGATCGAGCGTGTGCTTTCGCGGTGCGGCATTGCCGACTGCTTTGAAAGCATCACCGATTCCGCAATCGTGGGCGTCGAAAAACCGCGTGCGGAAATCTTTGAAGCAGCGCTCAAAGCGATGCAGGCGCGCGCCGACGAAAGCCTGTATGTGGGCGACTTGTACTCCGTAGACTACGTGGGAGCCAACAACGCCGGAATGCAAGCGGTCTTGCTGGATGTGGCCGGGGCGTACCGTGACCGCGACCTGCCGCACGTCGAGTCGCTGGAGCAACTCGAATCCTGGCTCCGGCAATAAACTTTCCAGAGTTACAAATCCAGAATCTGGTGGTCGTGGCAATCCGTGCGCATCGTGTCATGCAGGCTTCTCAGCAGTTCCGTGCCGTAGCGGGCAACGAAATATATTCCTGCCACGCCCCGCTCCTGCAATGCCCCACCGGGATACAGCGCCTGGCTGAGCGCCTCGGCGTGACGGCTAATCACCTCGCTGCGACGTAACTCCGCGGCCATGGCGCGTTCCCGGAGGCGGTCGAGTTGGTACAACACTTTTGAAGCACCGGTCTGGCTGGCATCCACGAGCGTGGGATCGAGTTTGGCCAGCGCTTCCTTCAGGCCAGAGAAAGATTCCTCCACCGACTTGTTCGCCCGCTCGAAAGCTGCTTGCAAACCAGCCGGCAGAGTACGCGAGGCCAATTTCTGCCGAAGCGCGTCAATCCCTTGGAATGCGTCTGGAACTGCGATGCCGTACTGCCCCAGCCAGCGCTGAACCTTGGGCTCAACCAGAGTTGCCGAAAAACGAGGCACGATGGGCGTCACGCGGCCCAGGATCTTTTCGTAGACTGCACCCACCTGCGCAAAGTAGGCCGCCTCCGCAGCACCGCCCGTGTAGGCTAGCGTGGGCAGAAGATAATCTTGGACGACTGGTCGCAAGAGCACATTGGGACTGAAATTCTCAGGCGCTGAGGAGATGCGATCGAGCAATTCGGCGTACGAAACCTTCTCCGCCCCGGGCTCGCTGCCGATAATAAACTCCGCTGCTCTATCCGGCCCGCCCACTCGGCGGTGGATCGCCGTGCGAGCGCCCTCGCGCATAGCGAAAAGCAGCACCGATGACGCCGTCACCTTCACTTGCTGGTGATAGCCCGCATCCTCGAGGGCCTGACCTCGGGCGAGCAACGCGGCATCCAGCTCTTCCGCGCGCTCGACGGCGGCTCGATAGATGGGCGTCGCGACGCGATGAAGTTCCGCATCCGAAGCATCCAGAAGAATCACGCCCCATGGGCTGAACAGTCGCGCACAAAAACGCGCAAACGCGTTGCCCAGCGTCTCCCCGGGACGATACGACTCGCGCAGGAATTGCGATGCATCGGAGTCTCCCAGCAGTGACGTGGCTTCTTCAACAACCGGCAGGATCTCGTCGCCCAGCCGCACATCGCTCACTGGCGCGCTCGCAACTCCGTGGCTGGAAGTCGTGAGCGTGCGCAATAAGCCGTCGGGACTGGGCAAAGAAACGTGATTCACCTCGGCAAGATCGTGGTCCGATGTGGCCAGCCAGAAGACGGGAACCGCATCGACGCCCGCCGCTGTGGCCTCTTCCGCCAACTTGACCACGGTCAAAGCCTTATAGATCGCGAACATTGGTCCGCCGAACAGTCCGACTTGCTGCCCCGTCACAACGGCCGCCGCGCCCTGGCGCAAACGGGTCAGATTGGTGAAAGTTTGCGGTGAAGCGTCCCAGGACGTGTTCTGGCGCTGAAGAATCGCGCTGACGTGCTCCCGCCGCGATGGATCGTACTGCAGCGCGGCAGCCTCCCCCTTCGACCATTCGCCGAAGTGCGGAGAGTGCGGATAAAAAGGCTGAACGCTAGGAGAGTATGCGAGGTAATCGGTGAACAGGCGAGACGTATGCGGGATTTGGGCAAAGGGCAAACACTGCGCTTTCACCGCTGGCCCTCCTGACACCAATGGTTCATACAATCTGGCTTCGTACAATCCTTGTTCGTACAGTATTGGACGGCTGAGATCATCGCAGGTCAACGCCCCTCATTCTACACAGACACGGCGCTAGTAGAGATGCCGCAAAAGGGCAAGATGCAAGATAATGGTGCCTGTCAAGGAAGGAATGCACGATGAGTCTTGTCGCTTCTCCGCTGAATATCGTAACGCCGATTACGCTGGAGGGTTCCGTTGTCCGTCTGGAACCAATTCACCGCGAGCACGCGCAGGCATTCTGGGAGGTTGCCAAAGACGCTCTCGACGATATCTTCGAATGGATTCCCTACCGCATGAAAACGCGCGAGGACTTTCAGCGTCTGGTGGAGAAGGCGTTTGAGGAGCAGAAACGAGGCGAGTCGATCGTGTTCGCGACGGTCGAGCGTGGTTCCAGGCGGGTGATCGGCAGCACGCGCTTCATGAATATCGACCGCATCAATCGCCGGGTGGAGATCGGTTCCACCTGGATCGCGCCGGCGTGGCAGCGCACCGCCGTCAATACCGAAGCAAAATACCTGATGCTGTGCCACGCCTTCGAAGTCTGGAAATGCTTTCGCGTCGAATTGAAGACCGACGCGCTGAATCAGAAATCGCGAAATGCCATCCTGCGCATTGGCGGGAAAGAAGAGGGAACGCTGCGCCGGCACGTGCTCACCTGGACGGGCCGAGTGCGCGACTCGGTCTACTTCAGCATTCTGGATTCGGAGTGGCCGGAGGTGAAAATCCGGCTTGAAAGAAAACTCATCAAGACATAGGCACTCCTAATCGCAATCAAAATGCGACGACGATTTTATTCTTTTCGCAAGGCGACATCGATCAAGGCCTCCCGGCGCTCCATCGCTTCATTGAACTCTTCCCGTTCTTTGCGGAGATATGCCTCGCCACCGCCATACTCCGCGTATACATCTTTTAGAGTCCCACGTAACCGAAGCCAAGCTTGCTGCCGTACATCCCGCTCTTTGTCCACGTTTTCTTTTTCATCGCTCATAGAGGACTCTGATCCCATCCGTAAGGATGCAATGAACTCTAATTTACAGCAAGTTGAGTCTTTTCTTTAGGTTAGGCAATCCAATTCCGTGTTGACTTCCCTTCTAGCTGACCCTAGTCTGGAAGTAGCTCTTTGAGTATGGCCAATCCCACCAGTGGGGGCGTCACGGCTTCGACGGAGATGCTTGCGGCCAAGAGGCATGCCGGGGTGCACACACCCGTAATCGTGGGCAAAATGATAATTGCCAATCAACAAATGGCATACGCAGCCTAATTAATTAGGCAGCCGCTTTCCACCGCTTCGCCCTTGGGCGGTGAGCGAGCGTCACACAGAGGGCTGCTCTTCTCCGCTACGTCTGGGCGGGGAGGTTAAGATCTCAGGCTAGCGGCTAGCGTTTCTTGTCCGTTCTGAGCGTGGGCCGCGAACGTCCCGGGCAGGGTGGCAACACCTAATGACTGGGGCATGAACGCGAATAAGCATGTAGTCTCTTGACCAGTAACATTTTCGGACGCGGGTTCGACTCCCGCCGCCTCCACCATTATTAATGGGTGTACTCGGTTGCCGACGAACGATAAGCGTAAGATAGCATGTGTGTGAGAACAGGAGCGGTGGCACCAGCGCCCTCACGTGAAGAACGCCGTCAGATCGTTTCAGGTTGAATCGATCAGATCTACCTGATAGAAAGTAAATCGCAAGTCAGCAGCACTCCACATGTTGAAAACTCACAGGGGCATGGTGGCTCACGATCTGCGGATGACGAGAGCGATAGTGGCCAAGAACGCGAGGACGACGGAGATAGAAGTCGTCTTAGTATGCAGGGAACGAGAATGGAGCGAGAACCAACGGAGAAACATTCTAGGACTAGTATTTTTGCATTATTCCTCCATCGCGCCCATCTGAGTAACTTAGGCACACCCAATTTCAGTCACTGTGGACCTGAAATCCGGGAGCAATCGGCTTGTTTCCCATGCGAGAAAACTCACCATCCCACGGCTTCACAGGCCGAGCGTTGTCTTGGCTGCTGCCATTTCTGCTGATCTCAGCCGCGTACCTCTACGCCTTCCCGCAACCGACTGTTTTCTACGCTGGTGTGGTGCTGTTGCACGCATTCAGTGGAGTGGTTGCGGCGGTTCTTCTCGTTCCAGCACTGATTCGTCTACTGCGGAATGGAAGTTTCCTTGCGCGTGCGGGATGGTTGCTGGTGGCGGCCGGCGCTGTTCTTGGACTCATTCTCATTAAGACCGGCACGCCAAGGACCGAGTGGAAGTGGCTTTACCTCCATATCGTGATCTCACTCGTCGGAGTCGGCCTTCTGATCGCCGACCAGCTCGGACGGCGCGCAGGAGGGTTAGTCTCGAATGCCGGCACTTCGATTTTGCGCACCGCAATCTGCCTGGCGTTGCTCGCCGGCGTTGGCTACGGAGCACGTTACATTCGCAATAGCTGGCAAACGCGCGGCCGAATCCAGAATCCGACGATGCCGCCCGACAACATGAATGGCGAAGGCGACGGACCGGAAGGCGCGTTCTTCCCCAGTTCTGCGCAGGTTTACGGGAAGCAGAGAATCCCCAGCAAGTTTTTCATGGAGTCAGATTCCTGCAAGCGCTGTCACGAAGATATTTATAACCAGTGGTTCAGCTCGGCGCACCATTTCTCTTCGTTCAACAATCAGTGGTATCGCAAATCGATCGAGTATATGCAGGACACGATCGGCACCAAGCCGTCGAAATGGTGCGGCGGATGCCACGATCCGGCGGTGCTCTATGCGGGTCTGATGGACACGCCGATCAAGCAGATCGTGCACCGTCCGGAGGCGCAGGCCGGGTTGGGTTGCATGATGTGCCACTCCATCGCCAATGTGAAGAGCACGATGGGGCAAGCCGACTTCTACCTGGAATATCCCAAGTTGCACGAACTGGCGGCCACGCAGAATCCGGTGGGGCGAGCGCTGCATGATTTTGTCATCCGGCTGAATCCTGAGCCTCACCGGCGCGTGTTCCTCAAACCTTTCATGCGCGAGCAGACGGCGGAATTCTGCTCGTCGTGCCACAAGGTGCATCTCGACGTGCCGGTGAATCACTATCGCTGGTTCCGCGGCTTTAACGAGTATGACAACTGGCAGGCGAGCGGTGTTTCCGGGCAGGGTGCTCGATCGTTCTACTATCCTCCCAAGCCGCAGCAGTGCGCCGACTGCCACATGCCGGCGGAGGCTTCCAAGGACGCGGGCAACGTCAACGGATTCGTGCACTCGCATCGCTTCCCCGGCGCGAACACGGCTGTGCCGACGGCGAATGAAGACGCGCCCCAGCTCAAGCTAACCGAGGACTTCCTGAAAAGTGGTGCGCTGACGGTGGACATCTTTGCAGTGTCTCCAGCGCAGGCTTCGCTCAAGGCGGGTGCAACCACACAATCGGAGCTATCCACCACGTTCGCCGTCGGCGAAGAGGCTGAGAGCAAAGTCACGGGCGATGCGGGGGGTGAAGCCGTTCCCATCACAGCTCCGCTGAATCGCGTTCAGCCGCCTTTGCGTCGGGGCGATACGGTGCGCGTGGATGTGGTCGTGCGCACGAAAAAGGTCGGCCACTTCTTCCCCGGCGGCACCGTCGATGCTTACGACACGTGGCTGGAACTCAAGGGAACCGACGACAAGGGCCAGACCATCTTCTGGAGCGGCATGGTAGAGGACAACGGCCACGGGCCCGTCGACAAGGGCGCGCATTTTTATCGTTCTCTGCAGATCGATGCGCACGGCAACCCCATCAACAAACGCAATGCCTGGGCTACGCGCGCGGTGGTGTATGTGAGGCTGATCCCGCCGGGCGCCGCTGACACCGTGCATTACCGCATGCGGGTGCCTGAAAATGCGGGAAGTAAGATCACTCTGCATGCGCGGCTGTGTTACCGGAAGTTTGCGTGGTACGGGACGCAGGAGGCCTTCGCAGGTCTGCCTGACCCGACGAAACCGGACGCGGTCGCACCCGACTATGACGACCGTCCGACGATTTTCACCGCATCCCTGAGTGGCGTATCGGCGAAGGAGCAGAAGATTCCCGACCTGCCCATCGTCACGGTTGCAGAAAATGAAGTGACTCTTCCGGTCGTCGCCCACGGCGCGCCAGCGGCCGAGCCGAAGACGATTGTCCTCAAAGAAGAATGGCAGCGCTGGAACGACTACGGAATCGGCCTGTTCCTGCAAGGAGACTTGAAAGGTGCGGCGGCTGCCTTCCAGAAGATCGCCGAAGCGGATCCCAACAATCCGGACGGCTGGGTCAACCTTGGCCGCTGTGCGGTGCAGGAGGGCGACATGGCTCGTGCCCGCATTGTTCTGGAAAAGGCGCTGGATCTGTCCCCGAAACTGGCCCGAGCGAATTACTTCTACGCCAGAGTTCTGCGTTCCGACGGCAACTATGAGGGCGCGGCGCAGCGACTACACAGCGTGCTGGACCAGTATCCGCGCGATCGGGTCGCTCTCAACGACCTGGGGCGCGTTCTGTTCCTGCAGCGCAAGTACGACGAGGCCGTGAAGGTGCTGCAATCCGTGTTGGCCATCGACCCGGAAGACCTGCAGGCGCATTACAACCTGATGCTGTGCTACAGCGGCATGGGGAACGACAAGCTTGCCAAGGAGCACCAGGCGCGGTATCTGCGCTTTAAAGCGGATGAGTCTTCGCAGGCCATCACCGGACCGTACCGCCAGCTTCATCCTGAGGACAATAACGAGCGGCAGGCGGTGCATGAGCATGTCTCGGTGCCGCTGCCTATCACCAGCAGTGTGCCAAAATCGAAAGTGGCCGTTCATCGCGGGACTACTGCTTTGTCACCGGCCGGGGGCTCCAGATAGATGTTCCATCCGAACGAAATAATTGACACTGACAGAGAGGACCGTCGAGAAGCTCCCGCGATCGTTCTCTCTCGTTTTCTCCGTGCCTCTGTGTCTCTGTGGTTCATGCTTTTCTTCGTGAGCGCATCAAGCCTTGCCCAGAACGTACATTTTACCGATATCACTGCGCAGGCCGGCATTCACTTCACTCACAACAACGGTGCCTTTGGAAAGAAGTGGCTGCCGGAAACCATGGGGCCGGGTTGCGCGTTCATCGACTACGACAACGATGGCTATCCCGACATCATTCTGATCAACGGCGACGATTTTCCCGGACACCCGCACGGCGGGGCGACCACGCTCAAGCTCTACCACAACAACGGTAACGGCACGTTTACCGACGTTACGCGCAAGGCAGGCCTGGCTGTCCCCATGTTTGGCTTCGGAGTTGCCGTGGGAGACTACGACAACGACGGGTTTGACGACATCTTCGTCACCGCGCTGGGCCAGAGTCACCTTTTTCACAACAACGGCAACGGCACGTTCACCGACGTCACCAAGTCCGCGGGAATGTGGGGCCCGAACGAGTTCTCGACCAGCGCAGCCTGGGTGGATTACGACCGCGACGGCAAACTCGATCTCGTGGTCGCGAACTACGTGCAGTGGAGCGAGCAGGGCGATCTCTATTGCACGCTCGACGGCGCGCACAAGTCGTACTGCACGCCCGAGTCGTACAAAGGCACGTCGTTGCGTCTGTGGCACAACCTGGGAGGCGGCAAGTTTGAAGACGCAACCCAGAAGGCCGGGCTGGGCGATCCCACTTCGAAGAGTCTGGGCATCGCGGTTCTCGACTACAACGGCGACGGCTGGCCCGACCTCGTGATCGCGAACGATACGCAGCCCAACAAGCTCTACCTCAACAAGAAAGATGGAACGTTCGAGGAGCGTGGTGTTGCCGCAGGTATCGGTTTCAGCGAGGACGGCATTGCGCGGGCCGGCATGGGCGTGGACGCGGCCGACTACGATCGCAGCGGTCACGCCAGCGTCCTGATCAGCAACTTTGCCAACCAGATGGTCTCGCTCTATCACAACGAGGGCAACGGACTGTTCGTCGACGAAGCGCCGCAGTCGGAAGTTGGCCGGGCCACACTGGTCACGCTGGGTTTCGGCTGTTTCTTCTTCGATTACGACAACGACGGCTGGCAGGATATTTTCGTCGCCGACGGTCACATCGAAGATCAGATCGAGCGCGTGCAGAAGCGCGTGAGTTACGCTGAGCCTTCGCATCTGTTCCGCAATCTTGGTGGTGGAAAGTTCACCGAAGTCACGGCGCAGATGGGCAATGTCTTCGCTGCGCCAAAAGTGGCGCGGGCCGCGGCTTACGCTGACATCGACAACGACGGGTACCTCGATGTTTTGCTAACCACGAACGCGGGGCCGGCTTACTTGTTCCACAACGAAGGCGGGACGAATCACAGTCTGCGCGTCAAACTGGTGGGCACGAAGTCGAACCGGGACGGCATTGGCGCGGTCGTCCGCGTGAGCGCTGGAGGCGACAAACAGTGGAAGATGCTGCGCTCGGGTTCGAGTTACCTGGCGCAGAGCGAGCTGGTGTTGACCTTCGGCCTGGGCGCGCTTACGAAAGCTGACAGCGTTGAAATTCAGTGGCCCAGCGGACAGGTGGACAAGCTCTCAAACCTCAACGCCGGACAGGCTGTCACGATCGAGGAAGGCAAGGGCGTTGTTGCGAATCGGCTCTACGGTAAAGCCCCGAAATAGCGAAAACTAAGAAGCACGAGGTTCTGCTATTCGCTAGCGGAGAGCACCTCCTCTCCGTTTCGGGCTGAGCCAAGACTGCTGCACGAACCCCCGTTTGAAAAAAACTCGCGATCAGTCGCCCCCGGGTTCACTCACATCCCCTCGCATCGTGAACATCCGATCGAATGATGGGAAAACAAGTTGACCGACGCGAGGAGGATTGTTGGTGTAACATCGCCTCATTGACCGCTTAGTTGCGCCTTTTCTCTGATATTCGAGAAGGCGAGAATGCGTCGAGGCCTGCACGCCGTGGGGGGTTCCGGGACAACCTTCGATCAGAACCGTCGCGCAGTGCCCTACGTCCACCTTGGACGTTGCGGCATGAGCGAGTGGGACGGCCCTTCCATTTGTGAATTTCGCGAGTTCGATCCGCAAACGTAGCAAGGCTCAGTAGCCCGCCGTTTCGTCTGCTGCCAGACACAAGTGAAAGTGAGCTATTGCACGGTTAGGGTAAACGTCGTGGTCTGTGCTGGCACCGATCCGGACGTGCCTGTGACCGTGACGGTGTACGTTCCTGCAGGCGTACCTCCGGTCGTACCACCACCGCTATTTGAGGACGAGCTGCCGCCGCCGCCGCAAGCCGTCAGGAAAAACAGGCCTGAGACCGCCAGGAACATGAGCAGCAGGCCAAGCACTTTCTTCCGGCGTGAGCCACTTGCACCCAGCAACATCATTCCGCCCAGGGGCAGCAACGTCGCATAGAACATGTTCCGCGATGGCACGAGGGATACATGCGGAGCGGTAGTGGTCACACTCAGCGTGGCTTGCGCGGCCGCACCGTTGACCGTTACCTGGGTTGACGAGCAGGCCGGCGCCGGGCTGGCGCTCGTGGCGATGGCGCAACTCAGAATCACCGTGCCGGCGAAACTCCCGGACGGCGTGATGGAGGTGGTGAACATCGCCGAACTGCCCGCCGTCACCGTGGCAGAGGCCGGACTCGGTGTCGACAGCGAGAAGCTACCGCCTGCTGTGACCCTCAGTGTAACTGTGACTGGATGGATCAGTGATTCGGACGTTCCAGTCACGGTAATGGGATAGCCCCCAACTGGCGTTGCGGCCGCCGTGGTAATGCTCAACGTGGAGCTGCCTGAACCCGGAACCGAAGTGGGGCTGAAAGAGCACGTTGCACCTGAGGGAAGTCCCGAAGAGCAAGTCAGATCGACCGATGCACTGAACCCGTTCACGGGATCGATTGAAACGGTGGAAGCAATCGAAGCTCCCGCCGAAACAGTCACAGGCGACGTGGCAGAGATAGAGAAATTCGCAGCGCTTCCCGTCTGCACGGTCAGGCTGACAGATGTGTTGTGGCTTAACGATCCGGAGGTTCCGGTAATCGTCACGTTGTAAGTATTCACGACGGTCCCGGCAGCTGCGCTGATGGTAAGAGTGCTGGTGGCGGGATTGGAGTGCGGAGTCACCGAAGCAGGATTGAATGTGCAACTCGCTCCCGACGGGAGACCCGAGCAAGCCAGCGTGACCGCGCTGCTGAACCCATTCAACGGACTTACCGTGACAGTGTAGTTCACCGAACTACCAGCAGTCACCGTAGCACTGCTGGGAGAAGCGCTGATGCTGAAATCTCCACTTGCGCCTGCTGCTTTGAAAGTCGCCATCTGCATGAGCCAGTAGCCGTTGCTGTTGGTGGCCGTGGCTGCATAGCTGCTCGTGCTGGAAACGACTTCGTCTTCCGCCATGTTGCCGAAGATGTCGATCAAGCGAGTGGTGAAGCCCGACCCTGGGGCGGTGAAGGCAGTCCCACTCGTGGTACCCGAGCCGAAGATCAGTTCGTTGGCCGAGGTCGTAGTCGCGGCACCGCTGCTGGCGGTGGTTCCGCTGCCTCCCGCCGCCGCCGTTACATCGAGGGGATTGGTCGTATCCAGGCCGTTATACTCCAGGATGCGAACGTCAGGAACCGCCGCCGCCGCGTTGAATGTGACCGTCACCGTATTGGGGCCAGCGACGATGTTCTTGGC
Source organism: uncultured Acidobacteriaceae bacterium (assembly GCA_963850165.1). Lineage (GTDB taxonomy): Bacteria > Acidobacteriota > Terriglobia > Terriglobales > Acidobacteriaceae > Sulfotelmatobacter. The sequence goes on from CAWKKK010000032.1 coordinate 207,974, forward strand.
GTAGTAAATGGATTGCTGCTGCCCAGTGTTAGCGGTCGGACCCACGGCGCGGGTGTAAGTGTTGCCGTTGGTGTCGGTGACCGAGGAAATGGCAGACGTGGTGTCTGCCCAACCCACAGCCACGATATTCAAATTACCCGTGGTCTGAGGATTGACGTAGTTGACTGAGACGGAGGTGTTAGTGCCCTGGATCGTAGTCGGTCCCGTATTCGCCTGCACAAAGTTAATGCCCGAGGTCGAGTAACCAGTGGACAACTGAACGAATGCTGCTACCGAAGGTACGCCGCTGCTGTTGAGCAGGAAAAGCATGTAAAAGCCGGGCGGCGCGATATTCGAGTTGGGCGGTGCCGTCAGCGTCAAACTTCCATTGCCCACGGTAAAGGACAGCCCAACCATCCGCTGGTCCATGTCGAAGGCGTGAGTCACTGATCCATCTCGCATCAATACCACTGAAGCAATGCTTGCCGCGTTCGGGGTCTGCACCGTAAAAGTGGCGCCATAAGAAAAGCCATTGGGTGCGCCGGTCATCGTGGGCCGCGTGGCTAGTGTCCCGTCCGAGTTGAACAGATAGGCGGGCTGGTAGATCTCCATGTGGTTTTCGTAGCTGCCGCGCTCTGGATTTCCTCCCGCAAACCAGACGGTGCCGTCATAGAGGAGCAATGACACGGAGTGATAGAGCCGCGGGTAAGCATTTTTTCCCGCGGATGAAAAAGTATTCGTAGCCGGATTGTAAAGATCGGCGTTGTAACTCGCAGTGGAAGCGTCCTCGTCGTTGAGCGAGCCGCCGAGTGCCAGCACATTGCCATTGGGCAGAAGGGTGGCGTTCATTTCGATGCGGGGCTCGGACATGTTCGGGCCCGGGCTCCAGGTTGGCGTAGTCGCCCCTAGATCGATGAGTTCAGTGGTGGCCGTGCCCGGGTTTCCGCCTCCCAGGATGAACACCTTGGGATCGTAGTTGTTGGCAGGAGTCAACGGCAGCAGGACGGTGGAACCGTATTCGCGGTCTAAGCCGTAATACGTATTGGCAACGGTGGTCCATGCCTGTGTCGAAGTATTGAGCATTTGCGTCGGGGTGGTTTCCCCTGAGTAGAACACATTGCCACTGGGCAAAAGAGTCAGGCGCGGGTAAAGAGGAGGCGTCCAATCGGGGGTGTACAGCGGGCTCCAGCTCTGGTTCACGGTGTAGTACTGAAATGTGGTATTGGTGATTTCACCGTCCTCGTTGTATCCGGAGAAGGTCAATACCCGGCCGTCGCCCAGGACAATGGGGGTGGGATACCAGCGGCCGTGCTCCATGTTCTGTAAGTCAGTGAAGGTGTTCGTCGCCGGATCGAATACGGAAGACTGCACCGATCCGGAAAGAGGATTGTAATTTATCGTGCCGCCGTCGATGAATACGCGTCCATCGGGCAAATTGATCATGCCGTTACAGAAGTAGTCCGGGATTTCCGAGAACGGGGTGATGGTTCCGGCGACCAAGTCTACAACAACAGCTCCTGAGCCATTCGCCGGGCCGTAGGGCGGACCCGATGGGCAGCCGCCCTGGGTAGGCGCACAGTTTCCCGACCCGGTAACAACCAGAATTTTATTGTTATGCATAAGCGCCGCGTGGATCGGGTTGATGGGCATCGTATAGGGCAGCGTGTTCCACTGTCCTTGAACGTTTGCCTGGCCCATCGCCATCGGAACAAAGGTGCTGAGCAGCGCCAATACTGCCAGACTAAACAGCCCTGAAAAATTGGCTTTCATTGCGGATGCGGTAGGTTAGTAAGCATATCACATTCCACAACACTTTTTCGTTAAACGGCTTGTTATGAATCACTTACCTTAATTTTGCACGCGCGGCGCAAGCAAGCGATTGCACAGCCGATGCAACAAATTGCGCAGAAGTGCACATCTTCTGGGTTGCGATTGGATTTTCGTTCCATCCTCCGTGCCAGTCGGCAAGGGCGGCTCCTCCGCGAACATCACATGTGCATTTGAGTGTAGCCCAGCATGTCCCACACTCGCCAGAACCTGAGCATCTCAGGCCGAGTCCCGAGCGAGACCCGAATATGCGTGTCCATCGCCGGGAAATGCGGTCCGATGAGCACCTGGTTCTGTTGAAAGTGCTCGATCACTTCTTGAGCGGGGTGGTGGGTGTCCATCATGACGAAATTGGCGTGGGAGTCGATCGGCTTAAGCATGCGGACCATCGCCGAATTGCGGAATTCCTGCCGGTCATTGGCATTGCGTTTCACCGCATCCCGCACACTCTCGGTATCCCCGAGTGCGGCCATCGCCGCCAGGGCAACAACGCCATTGACGGTTTGTTCGGTCGCATGCGCCCGCATGGGCTGCAGCACTTTGGGTGCACCCACGGCGTAGCCGAGGCGGAGTCCAGCCAAACCATACACCTGGGAAAAGGAGCGTGTGACGATGACACGTTCGTCATCCACGGGGCGATCAATGAAGGACTGGTATCGCGCGAATTCTCCGGCATAATGGTGGTAAGCTTCGTCGATCAGAATGTGAGTATTTGCGGGCAGTTTTTTGATGAACAGTTCCAGATCCGGTCTGGGAGTGAGGGTTCCGGTGGGATTGTTCGGATTGCAGATATAAACCAAGGTCGCGTTTTCGTCCAGATGCTGCGACATGGCTTCCAGATCGTGGGCGAACTGGGGAGTCAGGCGCAAAGAAACGACCTCGGCCCCTGTGGCTTGAGCGTAATGCTCCATCGCCTCAAAAGTTGGGTTGGCCTGGATCAGTCGCTTGCCGGGGCCAAGAAACGCGGCTGCGGCCATGCGTAGGATTTCGGTCGAACCACAGCCCAGAAGCAGTTGTTCGCGTTTGACTCCGTGAAGTTGCGTGATCCGCTCCACCAGTCCGTCATAATTCGAGTCAGGGTAACGATTCACATTCTGCAGAGCGTCGCGTAAGGCAGCCACGGCTTTCGCGGAAGGACCATAGGCGTTCTCGTTGCTGTTGAGCCGGATCGCACCGGGGGATTCATCCAAGGGAAAGGGTTCAAAGTATGCCGGACTGTTTGTCAATCCCCGCAAGTGCGACGGCAATAATGCTGCCGTGCCGCCTGCACAGACTAGCGTGCGCAGGAAATTTCTTCGCAAAGAAGCCATAGAATTGATATCAAAGGTCCGTCAAGAGCGGATGCGAAGCTGATTCCGGGATAAACCCACTGCCTCTGAGGCGCGGCCTATTGCGGTTAGACGCGGTTTCTCACTGCTTATCCAAAGTTCCCGCACCCCGATCCGTCTCGCAGCGGGCACTCCCGCTCCCGTTCACAATATAGGTCACCTCAAGCTGTTTCTCATTACCATCCAGGGTTCCTTTGAAGGTGATGTTTTCGTGCGCCTTGCTCATGCCGGCAAGGGTGGCTGAATTCGAGCCAGTGCTCGTAACCACGAAGTCGGCCTCGGTGAAACAAGGCGAGCCCTCTCCGACAATGTGTGCCTTCGAATCGGGACCGATTTCGATTGTAACTACGAACGAAGCAGAACTAACGGACGAGACTCTTCCGGCCCACTTTCCCACAAGCGCCTTAGGCGTTGCCGATGATCCGAGCATGGTGTGCGGCAACAGAATAACTGCGAGCAGCACAGGGGCTAGAAACAGTGGTTGGCGGTTCATTTTATATCGCATGTTCAACTCCTAACTTATTTCAAGTTTCAAGTTGCCGGTTGAAGGCTGGCGGATCCTTTTTGATTTCTAAGAACAGCCAATTATACGATGCCCTCGCCAAAATTCTGTTCAGCTCAGATTGGGGTAGTGGGCTGTAGCTGTTCTCGCCAGTCGAGGGCATTAGAATAACTGTGCCGATGCATTCTTTCTATCTGAGCAATTCTCCTGATTGTCGAAAATGAATACACGAGCCGCATTGCTTTTCTTCCAGCGTGCCTTTCTGGCGCTTCTGCTTCAGGCTTGTCCGTCAAACTTGTTGGCAGCGGGCAATGCTTCAGAGCGGTTCTCGCCACATTGCGATGGCGCTTCTTTATCTCACAAAAGTTGATGGCCTATCTTCTCAGCAAAAGCTCAATTTGAACGTGCGCTACGCTCTCTCTTGATGGATTTACCGTCCGCAGAAGGTTTGGGAAGACGTGTACGGGGAACGATGCACATCTGCAGGACAGTGTGAGGCGGCAACTCGCGCACGCATCTGGCTGGATAAAGGGACGCCTAAGGACAAACGCGTCTCAGGAAAATACGAGGTGGATTTCGGCGGACAGCATCTCACAGGAAAATTCCTTGTCAGGTATGGACAGGATAAGACCTGGCGTTGTGATGCTTACTGCAGCCCTTGCGCAGCATTAGCGGCTTCTGTGTCAATTCCGCCAACGGTGGGCGACCGGTTGTCGGCGTGTAAAAGCCGGGACGCGACTTCTTTCTCCGGCAACGGCTCGGCATTGAGCGCGTCAATGCCGCCACGTAGGGAGGACTTGGCTCTTCGGCATTCGCGCAACAGGACGGGTCTAACGTGTTCGCCGGCAAGCAGACCATTGATGGCAACCTCACTCTGACCGGATCGATAGACGACACGCTTACCCTGCAAGGCAAACTTGAGTGACGCCGAAGGCGAGGAGGGAGCCAACTTTATTGGCGGCTTCGGCGGCGACAGCAGCTATCCGGCCAACGGCGTGGCGCCGGGCGTGATCGGAGGGACTATTGCCGGTTGAGGGCGCGCGATAGCGAGCACCTCACTTCCCAGTCTTCGTCAGCGAGGGCGTTTTACCTTATGATCCATTCAACATATTGATTACAAATAAGTTAAATAGAAAGACTACGTGATAGTCTTCGGACTCCGCCGGCTCCACCATCTAATCGCAGCAGGCACGCTCAGCTCTAACCAATCTTCTTCTGCTGCGCCACGGAAATAGACGAGCTTGATACACCTTCGCTGGACTTGGAATCGAAGGCCCGCACTCCCTCTTCCTGATCTCCAACGTTGAGAGAATGCGGCTGCGTACGCGAGTTCAGTTCTTCCAGCCGTTGCCGGATGTCGCCTCCCCAGGTTTCACGAATATGGCAACGTTCACAGTCTGAGCGATGGATTCTCAGAAGGGACTCAAGGTAGCATCTTAACTTCACGACCCCACCTCACAGGGAATTTCAGAGCATTCGCCCCAGAGAGCGCAGCGTCTCAAACTGGCGTGAACTGCTCTTGTAAAACGGCGACCGCATTATGCCACACGATCCGGTGTCCTTCAATCGTCCCGACACGCCTAGATCGCAAGCGCACAAAGAAAGCGGTCAGCGAAGGCGACCAGGCGAAGTTTGCGCCTGTCGTTTCTCTCGCACCCCATATGGCACTTTCGTGCCATATGGGGTACACCATTGCGCAATACACGAAAGTATCCCCCCCGTGTAAAGTTTGGAGGAATGGTGTCTGTTGGGGAAGACTGCCTAATACTGTTTCGATAAGAAGTTCCAAGAGTGGGATATTCGACATGATTGTGCCTTCTGAATCACTGGCGCCAAGCTTGGTATCTGTTCTGGTGGTGGACCAGAGCCTCATGGCTGGTCAGTTGTTGGGTGCTTCCCTGGCAGGCAAGAGTGGGTTCAGGATCGTAGGCACTGCGGTGGACGTGCAACAAGCTCTGCAGATGTTCAGCTTCGAGCGCGCGGATGTTGTACTGATTGCGGTGAATCTCAAAGATGGTCCTCTGAGTGGACTTTCCCTTCTGCGACAACTGCGCGCCGCCCATCCTGGCACACGAATCGTCGTCCTGCTGGATGCCATCGAGAATGCTCTGGTGTTGAAGGCATTCCGGAGCGGGGCTCGGGGAATTTTTTGCCGATCCAGTTCCGTCAAGATGTTGCGCAAATGCCTAACCGCTGTTCATCAAGGGCAGGTCTGGGCCGATGCGAACCAGATGCAAGTGATTCTCGATGCCTTCGAATCGCAGGCGCCGGTGCGTGCCGCGCACCCCAAAAGGAATAATCAGCTCCGCAAACGTGAAAAAGAAGTTCTGGACTGCGTTGCCGCCGGACTTACCAACCGCGAGATTGCCGAGCAGCTTCGTCTCAGCGAACACACCGTTAAGAATTATCTATTCCGGCTTTGCGAAAAGGTGGGGCGCTCAGGGCGCGTCGAGTTGATGCTGTACGCCCTTAGCAACCGCGATTTGTCCGGCACCGAAACCACTCAAAGCCGTTTGAATGCAATCCCGGCTCCCTAAGTCTGGCGTCCGCGGTTGCGCGATTGCCGTGGCTCCGACTCAATAGGATTTGGCCAGCGGTCGTATGCTGATTTCGGTGACCTCTGCGCCGCGGGGGGGGCACCGTAGCCGGCTGTGCCTGATCGCCTCTTCCGCGGATTCGGGCAAAACAGCGTGGCGAATCCAAGCTGATGTCATCGGGGGATGTAGCTGCCCACAAGCGGGCTCACCTGTTCGGCAAAAGAGAGCAAACGTCGTTGGCCGGCGTCCGGTTCTTCCTCCGCCTGCAGGGGAGTGTTGATTCGAATGAGGGCATCGTCGCTCCGGTTCGCACCAAGAGCGTCGAATACCAGATAAAAATCCGCCCAGTCTTCGCTGGCAACACCTCGGCCGCGTTCCCAGAACCAGAAGAGAACCAGTTGGCGTTCAGATCCCTTCGTGATCAGATAGCGATTGGCAGTGACAGGGGTAGGGCCAGGGAGGAGAGTGTAGTTGTGCCGGACTCCACCGTCGACCAACCCGAACCGGCGAGACACTCCTCGGGTAAGTGGCGGCGTCGCCCGGCGCGTTGATTCGGAAAATAGGCGAGGTACAGATCCACTCCAGGGGCTTTGGTGTTTTGGTCCTGGTAGTCCCGCAGCAAGAACTCACCGCGATCCAGTGTTTTCAGAGTTTCTGGAGGAATCGGAATATCGATGCCCACCCATTCCCCCAATTGAAGCGGAAACGACGCCAACGATGTTCGCGGAGGAGCAACCACATGTTGCGTACGAAGGTTCAGGAAAACGCCAGTGCTGGCGAGCAAGAGCGCCACGACCGCGAAACGTGCGTTCCAGGACATCACTCACCCTCCCCCTGATTCGCAGATTCCGGGGCGGGCGGATAGAGAGTCCGCAGCCCGCGATGGAATAGAAACAGCACGGCCAGACAACTCATGAAAATCAGCCATCCGGAAAAGGTGTGAAAGCTCCCTTGGGCTCTTTCGATGCCCCAGCGCTGCAGGACAAGGCCGGTGACCGAGATGCGCAAGGCATTGGCTAGAATTGAGATCGGAACCGCCGCCAAAGCCAGCAGAACACGCATTCCGATTTTCGTCTCAACCAGATAACCGTAAACAATGGCCAAGGTGACCAGAGAGAATAGGGATTGAATACCGCTGCATGCCTCCGCGACCTGCATCCTTGCGCCGGATAACAAAAGGATGTTGCCTTCCCGGACCACCGAAACGCCAGCCAGCGTTAACAGGAAGGTGGCTGTTTTCGAGGCGAATATCTGCAGAGGAAAGGTCACCCAATCAAAGATGGTTGACGAGGGAACCATCAGAATCAGGAACGCCAACGGAAACGACACCGCAAGCAGGTATTCCCAGCCGGCAAAAAAGACGACGATGCCCGCGATTAGGAGCAAAAGTGAGATGCGCGGAAGGAAAAACTTGGAACTGAGCACGCCTACCACCAGGACAAAAAGAGCAAACAGCAGGATGACCAGACCCGACCACGAGGGTTTGAGCGGGAGTGCGGCTAATTTTGCACGGTCTTCCCAAAGCAGAAGCAGCGAAAATGCGGGAACAAAGAAACCATGGATATAATTGGGATCTTGCCACCATTGCACTGCAAGACGCGTCACAATTGGCGCATACAACCAGGCGGTCAAAAGAAAAAGAACTCCCGCTTGCCACCAAAAGACTCTGCGACGACTGGAGGCGCTTGTCGTGGAGACCGGCAAGGGCTCGGTGGTCGCCATGCCTACTTCTTCCTTCGGGCTTTGCGGGACCGCCAATATACTGCAGCAAGTCCTGACGAAATCAGCAGGAGTGAGCCAGGTTCAGGAGTGACTGCCAGGGGCCCACCCGAACCACCCGATGGTATGTATGCGAACGGCGGGATAAACCACCATCCGGCGCCCTTCACGGGGGCAATGAGGGCGGGAGGCAATTTGTCCGGCGCCGCACTCGCAGTCGCTAATACGGGTGGAGTGGGATCAGGGTCCCTCGGGATAAAGGGCTGCTCAAACTCATACCCGGAAGGCTCCAGCGACGAGCCTGTGTCCAGCGGGGCCGGCGCTACCCGGTTCCCGCAGCGCGTGCGGACCACAATTGCGCCGTCGGTGATGAGCGTTTCACCCCGATGCAACGAAACTTTCCTCCGTGTCCAGTAAACTCTGTCCCCAATGCGGTATGAAACGTACATCGCTTGCTCTTCGGTCAGTTTCACCAGGTGAGCCCGCTGATAATCGAATCCCCGCAAGTGTCGGGACACCACCGGGTCATATTCCATGGCGTGTTTCAATTCGTCTGGATTTAGCACTCCGCCGCGAATAACAGAATATGGATAAATCAGGCGGCGGACACCGCGCGCCAACGGCTTCGAGTCGTGCAGAGCATAGTCGTCGCCCTGACTTCGAGGCACGCCGCTCTCTAGTTTTCCCGGGAGTGAGAGATTGGCGGACGGCTGCTGGCGGGCGAACTGCCAGGCAACCACACTCGCTGCTACGAGAAGAAGCAAGCTTAGCCACTTGCTCCGAACTCGCCCAGCAGGATGATCGACGCGCCGTCTGTAGCGCAATACACCGACCTTTTCTCTCACGTCAGCGCACCGATCGTGCCGGAGCGTCACCATGCCTCACAATTCACACACGAATGCTAGGCGGACACGGAACCAGTGTCAATGGCACAAAAGAAGGGCATTGTGCAAAAACTTGTGCAATTCAAGGTGAAACAGTTGTGAGCCCTGGCGCTTTTCTCGAACTGCATCTCAGGCCGTCTACTCTTAATACGGTCCGATGATTCCGGCAATAGCGCGCGTCGCCGGCGGTCGTACTGCTTGAGCATCCTTCGGGTCCAGCACATCCAGATACTTCAAGCCCGAGCCGGTATTGAAAAGCACAACGGTATCGTCGGCGCCGAAGAAGCCGCTGGCCAGCAATTTCTGATAAGCAACGAGCGACGCCGCTCCCTCGGGCGCGGCGAAAATACCTTCCACCTTCGCCCAATGCCGAGTGGCGTCGAGAATCTCCGCGTCGGTGACGGCGAGGGCGAGACCTCCGCTTTTCTTCAAAATGTCGAGGATCAGGGGGTAATAGTTCCGGCGACCAGGTCTAGAAGAACAGCTCCCGAGCCATTCGCCGGACCATAGACCCGATGGGCAGCCGGCCCGGGTAGGCGGAGTCGGGAGGGCTGGCTTCTCCGCGAACATCACATGTGCATTTGAGTGTAGCCCAGCATGTCCCACACTCGCCAGAACCTGAGCATCTCAGGCCGAGTCCCGAGCGAGACCCGAATATGCGTGTCCATCGCCGGGAAATGCGGTCCGATGAGCACCTGGTTCTGTTGAAAGTGCTCGATCACTTCTTGAGCGGGGTGGTGGGTGTCCATCATGACGAAATTGGCGTGGGAGTCGATCGGCTTAAGCATGCGGACCATCGCCGAATTGCGGAATTCCTGCCGGTCATTGGCATTGCGTTTCACCGCATCCCGCACACTCTCGGTATCCCCGAGTGCGGCCATCGCCGCCAGGGCAACAACGCCATTGACGGTTTGTTCGGTCGCATGCGCCCGCATGGGCTGCAGCACTTTGGGTGCACCCACGGCGTAGCCGAGGCGGAGTCCAGCCAAACCATACACCTGGGAAAAGGAGCGTGTGACGATGACACGTTCGTCATCCACGGGGCGATCAATGAAGGACTGGTATCGTGCGAATTCTCCGGCATAATGGTGGTAAGCTTCGTCGATCAGAATGTGAGTATTTGCGGGCAGTTTTTTGATGAACAGTTCCAGATCCGGTCTGGGAGTGAGGGTTCCGGTGGGATTGTTCGGATTGCAGATATAAACCAAGGTCGCGTTTTCGTCCAGATGCTGCGACATGGCTTCCAGATCGTGGGCGAACTGGGGAGTCAGGCGCAAAGAAACGACCTCGGCCCCTGTGGCTTGAGCGTAATGCTCCATCGCCTCAAAAGTTGGGTTGGCCTGGATCAGTCGCTTGCCGGGGCCAAGAAACGCGGCTGCGGCCATGCGTAGGATTTCGGTCGAACCACAGCCCAGAAGCAGTTGTTCGCGTTTGACTCCGTGAAGTTGCGTGATCCGCTCCACCAGTCCGTCATAATTCGAGTCAGGGTAACGATTCACATTCTGCAGAGCGTCGCGTAAGGCAGCCACGGCTTTCGCGGAAGGACCATAGGCGTTCTCGTTGCTGTTGAGCCGGATCGCACCGGGGGATTCATCCAAGGGAAAGGGTTCAAAGTATGCCGGACTGTTTGTCAATCCCCGCAAGTGCGACGGCAATAATGCTGCCGTGCCGCCTGCACAGACTAGCGTGCGCAGGAAATTTCTTCGCAAAGAAGCCATAGAATTGATATCAAAGGTCCGTCAAGAGCGGATGCGAAGCTGATTCCGGGATAAACCCACTGCCTCTGAGGCGCGGCCTATTGCGGTTAGACGCGGTTTCTCACTGCTTATCCAAAGTTCCCGCACCCCGATCCGTCTCGCAGCGGGCACTCCCGCTCCCGTTCACAATATAGGTCACCTCAAGCTGTTTCTCATTGCCATCCAGGGTTCCTTTGAAGGTGATGTTTTCGTGCGCCTTGCTGCTGCCGGCAAGGGTAGCGGAATTAAAGCCAGTGGTCGTAACCACGAGGTCGGCCTCGGTGAAGCAAGGGGAGCATTCTCCGACAATGTGCGCTTTCGAATCGGGACCGATTTCGATTGTAACTACGGAAGAAGCAGAACTAACGGACGAGTCTCTTCGCCGTCGACTCATAACTCGTTTCTGATTTGGCGCGGTCTGTTTAGGTCGAGATCTCGAGACAAAATCTTCTCGGTCTCCGGTCGAAGCGGAGCTTTTTTCTTGAATCCCTTTTTATAGAACGCAATATAAAAAGGCGCCCACTTTTGCGGTAGGTTGAGGTTGTTCGCAGCACCAACCTAGCGAAAAGGAGCGCCTTTATGAATCAGGAAAAGTATATCGGCATGGACGTTCATCAGGCCACCATTTCGGTTGCCGTGATGGATGCTCAAGGCAAGCTGATCATGGAATGCCTGCTGGAGACCAAAGCAGCCACGATCGTTGAGTTCATCCAAGGACTGCAGGGAACTCTGTCGCTGACTTTCGAGGAAGGAACATCCGCTGCCTGGTTGCATGACCTTCTGAAGCCCCACGTCAGCCGATTGGTGGTCTGCGATCCGCGAAAGGCTGCCCTGTTAAAGGATGGCAACAAGAGTGACCGGATCGACGCGCGAAAGCTGGCTGAGCTGTTACGCACCAACCAACTGAAGCCGGTCTACCACGGCGAGCATGGGGTACGCACGTTGAAAGAACTGGGGCGCAGCTATCTGACCCTCACCAAGGATGTCACGCGGGTGATGAATCGGATCAAAGCCGTGTACCGCAGTTGGGCCATTCCTTGCAGTGGTACGACGGTATACGCTCCACGGCATCGCGCAGAGTGGTTGGCCAAGATCGTGGAACCGGGAGTTCGGGTTCGAGCCGAACGGCTTTACCAGCAACTGGATGTGCTCCAGCCAGTGCGCCAAGCAGCGCGTCATGACCTTCTGAGCGAGAGCCACAAGCATGCTGCCGTGAAGTTATTGCGTCAGATTCCTTCGATTGGTCCGATTCGCGCCGCCCTGCTGGTGGCATTGCTGCAGACCCCGCATCGTTTCCGTACCAAGCGACAGCTGTGGGCCTACAGCGGTTTCGCGGTCGAGACTCACGACAGTGGCGAGTACCGCTGTGTACGAGGCAAACTGCAGCGCAACCGCGAGCGCATCACGGTGCGCGGTCTGAATGACAACCACAATAAGGATGTGAAGAGCCTTTTCAAAAGTGCCGCCATCTCTGCCAGCACGCGTCCTGGCCCGCTGCACGATTTCTATGCTGCTCGGATTGCCAAAGGGATACGGCCGACGATGGCTCGTCTCACTCTGGCGCGAAAGATTGCCGCAATTGTTTTGACGATGTGGAAGAAAGGAGTGGGTTTCGATCCCCAGCAGTTGCATCGGCAAGCCGCTTGAGCCTCTCCGGTGAAGAGGGCTTCCCATCTCAGGATTTTCTCGGGTGATTGGTCGCTCCGGTTCGGAGAGCTCGGTTCGAGGGTGAGTATCAGTCAATGAGGTCGGCCGCGTGTGCTTCGGCACCGAGTCACTCATAGCACGTTATGCCTCCTCGGATAACCAGAAATAGCCATAGGCCACGAGCCTCGGATAGAACCATGGTTGACCTTGAGTCGCAGTCAGGCTTGCCGCTCTCTCGAACTCGACGGCATCGCCACCATCCGCGGAGGAAACTTATGAGCATGGGCAATCGGCCAAGCTTCTCCAGAGAAGTGAAACTTCAGTGGGCTGGATCTCGAGAAAGAAATCTCGCCTCCGGTCGAGGCAGAACTTTTTTCTTGACATCCCTTTTTATAGAACTCATTAAGAGGTCAATCGGCAACACTCTGCTCTGGGGAACACAGCCCAGTTCTCCGCGCCCGCAAAACAGGGTCCTCCCTTGGTATCAGTGAGTATCTAGGATGCCCAACTGAGACCTTGCGCCTCGGTCTCCATTTCTCCAACATGTCCTCATGCGGAATGGCTTCCGGCTTCCCATCGCTAACATTTCCATTTGGTCCCTGGTCGGGACGCAATTGCCAATAACAAAAATGCATTCGGGAGTGGTCTAATGTTGAAAAGTTTCTCCAAACGGTTCCTTGCCTGTCTCGCACTTCTGCTCACAAGTGCATACCTGGCTGGTAGTGGACTCGCTGGCGGATCAACCATCCCGCTGGCAACTCAAGAGCACCACAAAGTGTCCCTTAGCTGGAAGTCGGTGCCTTCCGTCGAGGGTTATTACGTTTACCGAGGCCAAAAAACGGGCGGACCGTACCCCGATAAGTCTGCTCTTCAACCTGTCACCTCGTTTATCGACAAAACGGTAGAATCCGGCCACACTTACTATTACGTTGTCACGTCGTTGACCAAAGGTGAAGGGGAAAGCGGTTACTCTGACGAAGTCCAGGCAGTTATTCCGACGCACTAGTAAGTTCGAAGGCCAGCTCACCGGACTTCTAGACCTCGGCTTGCTTTCTCCGTAGTGGAAGTCGTCGCTTACGCTCCTGCGGGATTGCGACCGGACCTGGCCTCTTCAATTTCAGAGTGGGATTCTGCTTGGCCTTGGCGAGAGCCGCATTCACGACCTCCAGGGCTTCGCGCGGACTAAATCTCTGTCCATCGAGAGCTTGACCATCTACGTAGGAGCGAGCGAGCTCCAGAGCTCGGTAGGCGGCTTTGAGTTCCTTTTCCGCCTGTTCCAAATCCAGCACTGCGTTAATCGCGTGACGCTCCCAGAGGTTCGTTACTTGTTTGCAGTCCCAGTGGGCGTTTCGCGGATTGGAGTATTTCGTCCAGCGTGCGAGGAGCATAGCTCTGGCTTCTTGATCCAGGTGCGGCGTCGGATCAAGCGGATGCGGGGCCTTGCGCTGGAAGGGACGGGTCATCTGGAAACCGTTTCCTTTTCAGTCAATGCCATCTCCGAGCGTGATTCAGCGACTCCCCGAGAACGGAGATCGCCTGCAGAATTCTGCCCAGAGATTCTGCTATTTAGTATCTGATTGGGCCACGCCCTGGGGTCTCTAACACGTCGCGTTGAGGGGCAAAGGTGGGCCAGTCACCTTTTGCCAAACGGGGGATGTATTTTCCTTAGAAAGCGGCGCAATTCGGACGCTAGTATTAGAGTGTCGTTTCGTCAATGGCACTTTAGTGGGGCCTGGCGCTGTAGCCCGGGGACGCCATCGCGCGCACAGATGGCTCGCGAAATATCGCCGTCTCTAACAATGTCGGCGACTGTCAAGCACTATGGGAATCGTTTTGGAATGTGCCTCTCGGGAGGTTGCGGAGAATAGAGTTGAGCACGGAGTTTTCCAGAACGGCTTTAGCTTCTCGAAATCCTTCGAGCCGGATTCCCATGTAGCTAGGTACGATCCACCGTCGATGACGCTCAGTGATTGTTGCAAGACGTGATGAGCGGCTCCGGGATTTTTGATCCAGTCTGAGAGTGAGTTTCCGGCAAAATCGAAGGACCAGGAAGGGAGATTTGCCGTGAGACGAAGACGATTTTCGGTAGAGCAGATCGTGGCAATCCTGAAGCAAGCCGAGGTGGGGGTTCCGGTGGCGGACTTGATCCGCCAGGCAGGGATCTCGGAGCAGACCTTCTATCGCTGGAAGAAGCAGTACGTTGGGCTGGAGGTGGACCAGGTTCGTCAGCTGCGACAAGTGCAGGAAGAGAACGTGCGCTTGAAGAGCCTGGTGGCGGAGCTGATCCTGGACAAGACGATGCTGCAGGATGTGCTGGCAAAAAAATTGTAAAGCCCTCGCGGCGACGCCCCTGCGTCACTTATCTGCATGAGCATTATCAGGTAAGCGAGCAGCGGGCGTGCCGAGTTTGCCGGCTTGACCGAGGGACCTGCCGGTATCAGAGCTACTTGAATCCGAGGACGGAACTGCGGTTGCGCATGCGGGAGATTGCCAAGGTGCGGGTTCGTTATGGGTATCGCAAGATCCGAGTGTTGCTGAACCGGGAGGGCTGGAACGTCAGTCGCTACTTGGCGTATCGACTGTACTGCGAAGAAGGCTTAGCCCTACGGCCGCGCCGCAGTCATCGGCGCCGAGCGGCGGCACAACGCCGAGAACGATTTGTTTCCACCGCTCCGAATCAGGTCTGGAGCCTCGATTTCGTGGCCGATCAGTTAGCGGATGGACGACGCTTTCGGGCTTTGACAGTGGTGGACATTTATACCCGAGAGAGCCCAGCCATTGAAGCTGGGCAGAGTTTGAAGGGAGAGGACGTAGCCATGGCGCTGAATCGAATCACGTTGCAGCGAGGAGCACCCAAGGTACTGTTCTGTGACAACGGTTCGGAATTTACCAGCCAGGCGATGGACCTGTGGGCCTATCGGAACGGAGTACGTATTGACTTTTCCCGACCGGGCAAGCCGACGGACAATGCGTTCATCGAATCGTTCAACGGAACCTTCAGAGCGGCGTGCCTCGACGCTCACTGGTTCACAACGATCACCGAGGCCAAACAACTCATCGAGGGGTGGCGACGGGAATACAATGAGAGCCGTCCTCACAGGGCTCTCGGAGAGCAGACACCGAGCGAGTTCGCCAGTCAGTTCGCTGCTCAGCGCGAACTGACCGCCTTGCAGGAGACCGAAAACTCACCTTAGCGCTGGCATAGAAAACCCGAGCCACTCACAAACGCTGAGATCCTCACTTCTACATGGATGAGAAAATCGAGGCAGGTCGGTGACCCTCAAGCGGCCCACATCTCCACTGAGTGGCGGCCAGTGCCAACCAAAATACTGGGAGTCGTCTGGATCGTTCAGAGAAGCGGACCACTCATGCAGAAGCGCCTTCGTCGCTTCAGGTCCGGTCAGACCATCGCTAACAAGATCGACGTAGGAGTCGCGCACATCACATGCGGTAGGCAGGCATATAATAGCAACGGTTACCTAACCCTCTAAAACCTAGTGTCAGGCCGAATGACCGAAACGATCGAACCAAGTTACCTTCAGCCTCACTGGTTCGCTGTTTACACGCGCTCCCGCCACGAAAAAACCGTGGCCGAGCAACTGGCTCAGAAGTCTGTGGATCACTTCCTGCCACTCTATGAAAGCGTTCGAAAGTGGAAGAACGGCAATTTCAAGGTGCACCTGCCACTTTTTCCCGGATACCTGTTTGTGCACATCCCGCTTCAAGAACGACTGCAGGTTCTGCAGGTGCCAGGTGTAGTACAACTGGTGGGCTCCAGCGGCGTGCCCCTGGCATTGCCTCAAGCCGAGATTGAAACCATCCGCGATGCCCTGACCAAGGGCCTGCAAGCGCACCCTCATCCCTACCTGAAAGTAGGTTCGCGGGTACGCATCAGCAGCGGTCCACTAGAAGGCTTGCAGGGGATCTTGCTGCGCAAGAAGGGGAAGGTGCGGTTGGTGGTGTCAGTGGATTTGATCATGCGCTCGATCGCTATCGATATCGATGCGAGCGAAGTTGAACCAACGAAGTAGGCGCCCAAAGCATGGCGGACGAAAATTCCCGCCAAAGGTTATGACTCGGGCGGCACTTGTTTTTATTTCGTGATCAATTCCAGTCGGCGGGAACGGGCGACAATCGAGTAGTCACTTTCTGCAGCAGTAGATTTCCCCACTTCCAGCTGTTAGCCCCATTCGGATTGCGTCGTCTTTATCAATGAAATCGTCGACTGTTGTGACTTCTACTTTAAACCCCGCTTCGCGCAATCTATCGACATAATCCCGGCCGTATCTCCTGACATGATCTTCTTGCCCAAATGCCTTAAAGCGTTCTGCAGGCTCAACAATCGTCGGATCTTCGAATGTCTCTTCTTCAGTACTGACGGGCACAAGCAATATAGCCCAACCATTTTCCTTCAGAACTCTATGGAACTCTCTCATGGCTCGCCGGTCATCCTGTACGTGTTCCAGTACATGACTACAGTAGATCACGTCGAATGATTGATCTGGGTATCTAATATCCGTGATGTCCATCTTAACCACGGCGCGGGGGTTGGCTAAATCAGCGGTTATATAGTTATCCCCTAACCTCTCCCTGAATTTTGCTTCAAAAAAAGATTCTGGCGCAACGTGCAACATTGTTTTGGACCTGCCATCGAAAACATCAGTCTTTTTCAGAATATACAGCCAGAATAAACGATGGCGCTCGAGGGCATTGCAATGAACGCACTGAGCATCTTCACGTAGCACTCTTCCTGCTTCACGAAAGCGACTGGACGATTTGCCGCAAACGGGGCAGAATCGTCCGGTTCCGTAGTAGGACAATCTACTAGCATAATCTCTCACTCTCCTGAGAGGCTTTTTGGCAAATTCCGGCAGTGTGACAACAAGTGTTTCCCTCATATTTGCATTCCTCTTGATTCTCTAACTTTCGTACAAACTGACGTAAGTGAGATCAACTTTCAGGTACATATGAAACCCTTTGAAATCAAGCTTGAGATGTTTTCTCCCTCTCCAGGAAATAAATGTCGATTATTGTCGAGGGCTCTTGGGCTCCTCCGGCGCTTCCAAAGCTCATTACCTCTTTATCTCTGATTCTATAGACATTAGTAAATTTCTCCAGCTTCTCACACCGCGTGGGCCTGCATACGAACACAATCCGATCGGCGGTATCGGGTTGGTTCTCGCGATCGCTTAAATCATAAATAGTATTATCCCGAGAATAGTAACGTAAGGGCACTACAGTCCATGGTTCTTCTCCAAAGACATCTTCACCGCCAGCTTTGTCACTCAGTGTGCGTGCCATTGACCGCCAGGGCGGTCTTGAATGCTGCGGAAACGCTTCGGGGAGCGTGAATATACACCACATCAGGAGCACAGATCCGAGGACGACGCCAACCCAACGACGGCGAAGGCAAATGGTCATGCCCATGCCGACGAGGCATACGAAGAACACGGCCGACCCTATCAGCTGCCTGGAGGCCCAAATAGACTTCGGTCCGAACCGCGATATTAGCCACGCAGCAACCGGAGCAAATGACGATAACGCGATTAAAGTCAGAGCTAATCTCAGGTCAACACTCTTGTGTCTTATCAAGATCGATGCCACGAAAAATGCAAACACCAGTAAAAGTAATGCAATCAAGATGAGTTTTAATTTGCCCTCAATTGGCAGCCTGCCGAAAATACCGACGTAAAAGGCAGGTAGATCGATCAGAGTAGGCTTAAGGATCCAATCGAGACCCGTTTGTCCTCTTTCGTTCTTGAGCAGGTATGCCGGAGTCAGAGTCCTGGCCATAACTTCGAACCAAGCCACGATTGACAACGTCCCCGCTAAGCCATAAGACAATAACTTGTACTTGCCTCGCACCTTAGAGATGAGAATCACCGCAAATTCCGGCAATAAAATCAGTAGGCCCATGTATTGGCTATAGATCAAGCCCATGCATGATAGGCCATACAAGATGGTCCATTGCTTATGGTCGGGTTGTTCAAAGTGTTTCAGCAGGAAGTAAAACGAGAGCGTAGAGAAACACGCGACCAGGGAGTAAGGTCTGGCTTGCTCGCCATAAAAGACGAAATATGGACTAAGTGAACATATCAGAACGACAAACAGTGCGGTAACTTCGTCTGTAAACCTCAGAACAACCCTGTATAAGACAGCTAAGAAAACAACCGATATCAAAACGCTAAGCGCCCTTACGGGAATCTCCGAACTTCCGAAGA
Source organism: uncultured Acidobacteriaceae bacterium (assembly GCA_963850165.1). Classification (GTDB taxonomy): domain Bacteria; phylum Acidobacteriota; class Terriglobia; order Terriglobales; family Acidobacteriaceae; genus Sulfotelmatobacter. Next base: position 226,354 of record CAWKKK010000032.1, read on the forward strand.
CCTTGATCCAAAAGGCCAGAAGGATGTAATACAGGGGCGGATGGACTCGATCTTGAATTGAGAGGTCGATTACATGGGAAAAAGAGCCGGTGGATATGTGGACCGATGCGATTTCATCGCCGTCAAGGTTATAGTCGATCTGGTAAAGTCTGAGGAGAACGGCCAGCAGAATAATCAATAGAAAGGGCAGCAGGGCCGCTTTTCGGGTTGGGCCCGGCTGCTTCTGTAAGAAATCAGACACGAAGACACCTTTTCCACCGGAATTTCGTCCCGCCACGGGAGAGGAAGTGAGGCAGTCTAACATATTGCCCATATTGCCGCTGAGCTCCAGCCCACGCTCAGCCCTCCTGGATTCTTGATCCGCACGAGGCCCGGCCGAGAGGCCCTGCCCTGCTGATTCACCAGTAAAATCTGAAACAGAGCAAAATAAAAGTAGAGGTAAACTTCGTATCCCGGTGGAGGAGTGGGTGAGCTGCGACTGTTACGGGAGGAGAAAGCGAGGGGAACGGGCAGGTGCAGCAACTGGGTGACGGATTCTGAGCATGGACTAACAGATCCTGCAGTAGATCGTTTCAAGAAAAGAAGCTGATGCCTGCCTTGCGGCAGGCATCAGCCTCATCGGTCTTAGTTTACGGTTAGAGTGAACGTAGTAGTTTGTGCTGTCAGAGATCCCGACGTGCCAGTGACCGTGACGGTATAGGCTCCAGCCGGTGTTCCGGACTTGCCGCCTCCTCCTCCGCCACTCGAAGAACTGCCACCGCCGCAAGCCGCCAGGAACAGCAGGCCTGAGACCATTAGGAACATGAGCATTAGGCCCAGTGCCTTCTTCCGGCGTGAGCCGAGGCACGCTCCGAGCAGCGTCATCCCACCAATAGGCAGCAACATCGCATAGAAGATGCTGCTCGAGTGCTGGACTGCCGCAGTCGGCGCCGTCGTGGTGACGGTCAGGGTTGCGGTAGTTGCCGCCGAGGCCGGCAGCGAGCAAACCGGTGCCGGGCTAGCGGTTGTCGTGATACTGCAGGCGAGGGCCACCGTACCAGTGAACCCACCCGTTGGATTGATGGTAATCGTCGACGTGCCTGAGCTGCCAGGAGATACAGTCTGAGACGCCGGGGTTGCCGTCAACGTGAAGTTACCACTGCCCGCGGCTACCACTACGAGCGTGACAGTCGCGGAGCTGACCACGGAACCTGAAGTTCCACTGATACTCAGGGGAGTCGAACCCACCGGAGTATTTGCAGTTGTGTTGACGGTGAGAACCGAGGTTGCCGGGCTAGCTCCTGGAGTCACTGGATTCGTTGCGAAATTGCACGTCACCCCGGTTGGAAGTCCCGTCGTCGGGCAACTTAGCATGACTGGGCCACTAAAGCCGCCCGACGCAGTGACTGTGATGGTTGAAGTGGCGGAGCCTGCAGGTGCAACCGAAACCGGCGAGAGCGCCGTAGCAGCCACGCTGAAACTAGTCGAAGCAGCTCCTGAAACCCGGAAGCCGACTCCCTGCATGACCCAGGCATCTCCATCGCCCTGCGTTGCGGTTGCGTCAATGGGGCCCGCCGCGGACGGGAAAGTATGCTCCACGTCGTTACCGAAGACTGTAACAGTCACGGTCGCGAAATGATTACCAGGGGCGGTAATTATATCGCCCACATCTCCGGCGCCAATAAACAAGTCGCCGGCGCTGGTCAACGTTATGGGGCCGCTGTCCAAGGCGGCTCCGGCTCCGGCAGCCCCGCCGCCCGCATCCAGCGGATTCACAGTGTCAAGGCCGCTATATTCCACTATTCGGACATCCGGGAAGGTGGCGGCTTGATTAAATGTGACCGTGACCGTGTTGCTGGCTGAATTAGCGATGTTTTTGGCGTAGTAAATGGCTTGGCTGATTGAAACGCCTTGGACGGTGGGAGCCGCCACAACGTAGGTGTTTCCGGCGGAATCCGCGACCGACTTAACTGTCGCGACCGTGTCGCCCCAGCCAATCACGACCACGTTCAGATCCCCCGCGGTCTGCGGCAGGTTAAAGGTGACTGCCGGATTGGTAAGAGGAGATGTCGACGTTGTGGAGTTCACCTGAATGAAGTTGATGCCCGCACCAGTGGCGTAATTGTAGCCACCGGGTACCGCGCCATTTGCGCCACTCGGATTACTGACGAGCACCTCCGGCGTCCCGGCAGAACCGGCTGGGAGGATGGCCTGGATGGTGGTGCTGTTTAGAACCTGGACCTGGTAGGCAGGAACTCCTCCAATACGCACGGTTGCGCCGGCAGCAAAGTCACTGCCAGTAATTGTCACAAAGCTTCCGCCGTTGGTTGAGCCTCCGGCTGGTGAGATGCTTCCAGTTCCCGCAGTACTGAAAGGCGTACTGACGGTGTAGCTAAACGGAAGTCCCGTCGTAGCCTGACCATCCACATTAGTAACCACCACGGTCGGGGTGGTGGGAGCGAGAAAAGACGGCGTAAGACAGTTGATCGTCGTGGCAGATGCAACAGTGCAATTCACCCCCGAGGCATTGATGGTGCCATTGCTGAACATTACCGTGGCGCCCGCCAAAAAGTTCGTCCCGGTGATGGTAACCGCAACTCCACCTGCTTCCGGACTTGTGGCCGGCAAAATCGATGCAGCGGTTGGGGCCGGGAAAACCGGTATCACTTGCCCACTCTCACGAAAAGCAACCATTTGCATAACCGCGGCGCCGCCCCCTTCGAAATTGCCGCCCGCATGGTAAGGTCCTGCTGCCGCTACTATTGCGTCCTCGACAAGATCACCAAAGCCATTGATGCCAGTTCCGGTCGGCTCTCCAAACATTGCGCAACCTGTCCCACACGATTTGACAACGGATGTAAATACCGATGTGACGCTTCCGGAGCCGAGGATTAGGTCGTTGGCTGAGTTCGTGGTTGCCATACCGCTATCGGCGGGACTCGCAGTGGCAGAAGCTCCGATTGAAGTGTCCAGGGGGCTCACGGGATCCAACCCGCCCCCGGCAGTGCCATACTCCAAGATGCGGACATCCTGCGCCCCGGTGTTCGAATTAAAAGTGACGGTAACCGTGTTGCCCGCAGCGGAGGCCACGATGTTCTTGGCATAATAAATGGCCTGCGAAGCACCTACTGGCGAAGAGCCAGGCGCTGGGAGGGGTATGGACACCGTACCTGCAGCCAAGACATAGATGTTGCCGGCGGAATCTGCAACAGAGTTAATCGTGGAGGATATGTCATTCCATCCCACGATGACCACGTTAAAATCACCCGCGGTCTGCGCCCCGGGATATGCCACTTGAACTGCGCTTTGGTAGACTACTCCGCCATTGTTCGTAATCTGGACCAAGGGCACCTGGCCAGCTACAAGGGCCGGCAGCATGAGTGACAACAGCAGTACCGACGGAAACAGAAACTGAAAACGCCGTAACAGATTTACCTTCACAGAATTGGCCTCGATGTGGAATTATTTCTCGCCGACAGGTCTAAACAGGCGCGAGCACCTGTTTCTTCGGCGCCTTACATTTCAATAGCATCTCGGTTGCGCGTCCAAAATTAACCGACGTGATCCTGGCAGTCAAGTAGCTACCGGGGTCCATCTCAGCAAATACAAGCCCACTTGGATTCGATAATAAATACTTTATTATCAGAAGGTTACACTTCTGGTCGCGCCATCCTGTGCGCATATGATTGCACAGAAGCGGCAATATTCCAAGTCCGCTTTGAGGAGCTACCAGCGGTTTCGATTTTGCTCGCACAATCGAGAGGGATCTTCAAGGATTCAGTGTGAAGTCTGCATGGGAGCGTGAGGTAATAGCCAGAAATTTGAACTCTTTGCAGATCGTAGTTTCACGCCATGACAGTCTGACGCCAGCGCAAATTGCCGTCGAGACGGCCGCTGCTGAGAAGCTCCTGGAGATGCGAGATGCGTTTGTAGCGAGGTCCCTCGAAATCCTCCAGCAGCAGTCCAACCCCCTGAACCGCTCTGTACAACTCTTGCGCACCCTTGCGGGCATTCCATTGCGGTTTGAAGTCCGGCAGTACTTTATTGATCTTGCTGAAGTCCACGCGATAGCACCGCGTGTCCGGGCTGCCGCCCTCGGCGTACTCAATGCGGCATCCAGGAACGACCTCACTTACAATTTGTGCAAGGTCGCGGATCTGGTAATTTTCCTGGGTGCATCCCACATTGAAGGCCTGGCAGTGAGTCGCGTCCCGGGGTGCGTTGAGAACCGCAATAAAGGCGCGAGAAATGTCTTCGATGTGTACAATCGGCCGCCAGGGCGTGCCGTCGCTCTTGATATAGATGCGGCCGGTGGTGAATGCCCAGGCGACGAGATTGTTAAGCACCAGATCAAACCGCAGGCGCGGAGATACTCCATAGGCGGTCGCGTTGCGCAGAAAGGTGGGACTGAAATCCGAGTCGGCCAGCTGGGCTACGTCTTGTTCCACCAGAACTTTGGAACGGCCGTAGGGAGTGACTGGGCGGAATTCGGCTTCCTCGTTCAGGAGTGACTCTGCCCCGGCCGCACCGTACGTGCTGCAAGAGGATGAAAACAAGAAACGCTTGACTCCGGCCTCTTTCGCCAATTTCGCCAACCGCACAGAGGCGAGATGGTTGATGTCATAGGTCAGCGCCGGATTCAAGTCCCCTAGCGGATCGTTGGAGAGTCCTGCGAGATGGATGACGGCGTCAAACCCTTCCAAGTCCGATGCCTGGACATCGCGAAGGTCGATTTTCTTGCTGGGAACGGCGACTAGCGGCTCGCCAAAGGCCGAGTGCGCAAACCAGTCGCTATCCAGTCCCACGACGGTGTGCCCCTCTCCCAATAACATCGGCGCCATCACGGCACCTATGTAACCCTTATCACCGGTCAATAGAATACGCATTTATGTAGGCTCCAGAATCAATTCAGAATTTGTTCAGGCGACGCTCGTGCGGCTTTGAACATGCAACGCCCGCTTCACGAAGCGTTTGCAAATGTAGAGGAGATCCCCTCGCAACCGTTTGTTGTTGTCTTTGAGCCATCGCAGCATTTCTCCGTAGCAGGCAAGACGCTCGCTGAACTTAAGCGGCGCCCGGCGGATGCAGCGCAGATACTCGAAGAGTTCGTCGAAATGAGGAAGAGCCAACTCGCCGGCCCTCTGCGGTTCCAGCAGCGCCATCCTCTCGAATCTGGTGGGGTAGAGATTGATGGATCGGACCGGATGTTCACGATGGAGAAAGAGATAGTCTGGAACTCGGTAATACTTGCCGTAGAGACTCAGCTCGGACAGCATGACCCGGTCGCCATCCGGAAAATCTCCGTGGATTACCGTCTTCTTCAACACATCCAACCGCGTAAGTCCAAACAGGGTCTCGCAGTTGTGGTCCATGCGAATCATCTGCCGGAAGCGCAGGTGCGGCCTGGAAGAGCCGGCGTCCAGAGGTTGCTCCTTCTTGTACAAAGGATTCCCCCGGGTATCGATCTCGATGGCCTTCGGATAACACAACACGACATCGGTCTGGGCATCGAGAACGGCGATGCACTGTTCCAGGAACTCGGGAGCCAGCTTGTCGTCGTGGGCAAGAAACATGAAGTAGTCTCCGGAGGAAAGCCCGACCGTGCGTTTGAAATTCCGGGACACGCCGAGATTCACTTCGCTCCGGTGATATTGAATGCGCGAGTCCTTGGCCGCATACTCGCGGCAGATTCTCTCCGTGCCGTCTGTAGAGCCATTGTCGGATATCACCACGTCGAAATTCTGGTAGGTCTGCGCAAGTATGGAGTCCAGTGTTTCGGCGAGATAGTTGTCGCCGTTATACACCGGCATTCCAACCGTTACCCGAGACTTGCTGCTGCTCATTTTTTCCCTCATCTCCGAGGTTTCCATTACACCGGTAACGGAACTCGGTTGGCGATTTCGAACGGGAGGGCTAAAGCGGATAGAGAATGGTCAAATTCACTTGGTTCCATACGCACGACCTTCAGTGCAAGATTTTGGGGCCGAGTTCGTCACTACGGACGACGGCGCTGCCGTTGCCTTGTCGCTTCCACAATTGCCAAGGGGCGTTATTCTTGCTGTATAAGTCGTCCAGTTCCTGCTTCTCCTTGAAGGTATCCATGCTTTTCCAGAAACCATCGTAGGGGTATCCCACCAGGCGCTTTTCCTCGATGAGCCTGCGAAATGGTTCCTGCACGAGTTCCTCGCCGTCCTTTATGTAGTCGAAGATCGACCGCTTGAAAACAAAGTATCCGCCGTTGATCAGGATGTTGGATTGGCCAATGCTCTTAATTTCCTGAATGAGTCCGCCGTCTCCCACCGAGACGGAATGGCAGGTCAGGTTTGGCCGCACGCAGAGGAAAGCCGCCGTTTTGTCCTGTTCGTGAAACCGTTCGATAAGATTGGGAAGGTGAAAATCGGTCACATTGTCACTGTAATTCGCCAGGAAGACCTCTTCGCCGTCGAGGTATCTCTCCACAGCCTTCAATCTCTGTCCGATGTTTGCGTTCGCTCCGGTGTTGACAAATGTAATCGTCCAATCGTGAATGTCGGAGTTAAAGACTCGCACGTCCTTACCCCCATTGGACAAGACGAAATCGTTGGACATGAATTCGCTATAGTTGACAAAGTAATTCTTAATCACATCCGCGCGATAGCCCAGGCAGAGAATGAAATCCTTGTGGCCGAAATGCGCATAGTACTTCATTACGTGCCACAAAATCGGCCGGTCGCCCACATGGACCATGGGCTTGGGGACGCTCTCGCTGGCTTCCCTGATTCTCATGCCCAGTCCCCCGCAGAACAGTACTACTTTCATTTCGCACCCTCCGGCCCGACCTGGCCACTGCCGCGACTCAACGCGTCCGCACATTGTCTTGGACAAATCGTCGTCATGAACAAATTGTCGCCTCCGGGATTGGCACAATGAACCTGCCACCCCACTGGCGTATATCGGCCATCTGCGTCATGATCTCGTCTTTCAGATTCCAGGGAAGAATCAGCAGGTAATCCGGCCGGGTTTCGTAGATCTTGTCCGGCGAGCAAATAGGAATATGCATCCCAGGTGTGAATTGCCCCTGTTTATAGGGATTGCGGTCAACGGTATAATCGATGAAATCCCTGCCGACCCCGCAATAGTTCAACAGAGTATTACCTTTCCCTGGGGCCCCATATCCAACGATGGATTTGCCTTCCCGCTTGATACCGATCAGACATCGCAAGAGCTCCCGCTTGGTGTTCTTCACTTTCTCCGCGAAAGAACAATAGCTCATCGAGTTGCGCCAGTCCCGCGGCTTCTTCTCGGGTCCTCAGCTCCAAGACTCGGGAACTGATGGGCTTGGAGCTATCTTCATTGTGCCGGCCAAAAATGCGCAACGAGCCACCATGAGTTGGCAGTTCTTCGACGTCAAACACCGCCAGCCCGAATGCTCCCAGGATCTTTTCCGCCGTGAGAAAGGAAAAGTAGGAGAAATGTTCGTGGTAGATCGTGTCAAATTGGTTCTCTTCCATCAACTTCAACAAGTGGGGAAACTCCAGAGTCAGAACCCCTTGCGGCTTCAGCAGAATCTTGATGCCGGCGACAAAGTCGCAGAGATCGGGAACCTGGGCGAGCACGTTGTTGCCGACTACCAGGTCGGCTTGTTTTCCCTCACCGGCCAGTTCTGCAGCCAGTTTTGTGCCAAAAAATTTCACGAGGGTGGGAACCTTCTTTTCCGCCGCAACTTTCGCGACGTTCGCAGCAGGCTCGATGCCCAGCACCCGGACATTCCTGTTCACAAAATACTGCAGCAGGTAACCGTCGTTGCTGGCGAGTTCCACAACCAGGCTCTGCTCGTTCAGTCGAAAACGATCGAGCATCTGCTCGGTGTAGCGCCGGCAGTGTTCAAGCCAGCTCTGCGAGTAGGAGGAAAAGTAAGCATACTCGGTGAAGATTTGATCTGGGCTTACGTACTCCTCCAGTTGAACCAGAAAGCAGTTTTCGCACACAAAAACGTGCAACGGGTAAAAGGGTTCCATCTGGTTCAATTGTTCAGGTTGCAGATTGCTTTCGCACAGGGGCGACATCCCAAGGTCCACGAAAGTGCGGTGCACTTTGGACTTGCAAAACCGACACGCTGCCTGACCGTTAGCTGATATATCTTTCATTGCGACTCGCAGATCTCTCTCCCTTTACTTGTTCTTTTGCTGCACTCATGCGATCAAGAACTTTTTGTGCGGCATTTTCTCCGCTGATAAAAGCTTCATCCGTCCAAATGTAAAGCCAATCTCCATAGCGGCCGCAGTAGGCAACGCCAATATCGTCCAGATATCCGTGCACCTTCGCCAGGGCATCTGCGCGTTCCAGGTCAAAAATCACTTGCGCATAGCGGCTCACGTGCACATTGGTATGCAGGATCTTGTCGTCTTCGCTTAACACACCGCAGCGCTTAAGGTCAGCGATGACCGGCGCGACATAATCCGCCGGAGAACCTTTCAGCGGGCGGTATTTATCTGAAAAGTAAACTTCCGCCTGGATGCTGCCGCAACCCGGGGGGCAGGTGTGAGGGGAGAACATATGCGGGAAGCTCAGACGCGTGAAGCATATGTCGCGGTCGTAATAGTAGGTCCATTGCCCTTCGGAGAGGTCAGTGCGATTAACGCCGAGGTTGATCATCACACAACTCGAGCAGGCCAGCTTCTTCGCCGCTTCCACTACATCCGCCGGTGCACCGACGATCATCGGAATCAACACAGGTAGGGGGATGGACGAGACGACCGCGTCATAGCCGGCCACAACCCCATTTAGAAGTGGAGCTCTTGCTTCTTAGGATCCAGCCGTACGAGGTCATGGCCCAATTCGAGTTGTGTCTGTTTTGGAAGCAGGTTCAGATAAGAGCCAAAACCGTCGTAGGAGGGATAGCGGACATAGGTGACGTAGTGAACATCCGGGGTAACGGGAGACAGCGCTCCCAATAAGACCTCTTCCAGCTTCGCTCGGTACAATCTGGGTCCTAGCCAGGCGGTACTCATGTTGTCGGCGGTCGTTGTGTGGTACTTCAGCCCATACTCCATGGGAAAAGTTTCCGCGAATGTCTTGCCATAGCTGGCAATCAGCCAATCTGCATAGTTGTCGATCGGCGTGTCGCCAGATTTTGCTGATTGTTCTGGGCTTCAATAAAATCGCGCAAACAATTCACCACCAGCTCCGTCGGCAGGCCATGCAGATTGCACACCGCTGGGTGCTTGACCCAGTGTCCCTTCCAGTAATTGTTCGGGCGGGAGTGGATTACCTCATATTTCTGGTCAACACTCTCGGCAAAAAGCTGCTGGAGACGCTCGTGTTTGGTGAATGAAACGTGCGGCCCTTCGTCAAATATGAAACCACTGGCATGTTTGAATGATGCGGTATGCCCACCCTGATAATCGTTCTTGTCGTAGGTGACGGTAGCTAACCCTTCCTGGTGCAGCCGATACGCGGCACCGAAGCCTGCCATTCCTGAACCCAGAATTGCTACTCTCTCCATACTTTACTTTTCTCCTAATCCTCTTGGTCTCGGTTTCCGCCGATCAAACTTGGATAGTTTTGCGCATTTCAGGGGAGTGCTCCATCGCCGTCCGGTACCAATCCACGGTACGCTCCAGGCCCTCCCGCAAAGACACTTGTGGCTTTCCAGCCAATTCTTGCAGAAGTCTCGGCGGTTTTGGCTAACCGGGTTGGTTCGAGAGGCCGGTCGGGCAACGCCCCAAAGTCCATCCTTGCACCGGGGTCAACCACGGAGGCTACTTGCTGCACAATTTCACGAATCGAGACCAGCTAACCCGGAACCCAAGTCAAGCGTTTCGCCATCAATGCCGGGCGCTTGCCCGAGCGCGACAAATCCTTCAACCACATCGGAAACGTAAACCCAGTCCACCAGCCTGTCGCCGCTGGTTATCTTGGGGGTTTCCCCGCGAAGCAGCGAGAGAGTCACATAAGGAATGAGCTTGGTCAGATCTTGTTGAGCGGGTCCATAGACCATGAAAACGCGAGCTATGACGACTGGAAACTGGTAAAGCGCGTGGAACATGCGAGCATAGCCGCTGCTCGCCCACTTGGCGGCGGCGTAAGGGGCTGAAGGAAAGAGCTCGCCATTCTTAGGATCGGGCTCCGCCAGCGAACCGGTCAACACCACGCGCCGGCATCCTGTTTCCGCGGCCATGGTCAGCAGGTTGACGGTGCTTGCCAAATTGCTGTGAAAGGTCGGCAGAATCATGTTCCAGGTTCGGTGCGCCCTTTACATGGCTCGCCAAATGAAAGATGACATCTGGCCGGATCTCGCCGAAAAGACGGTGCACTGCGCCCAACTCCGACAGATCCGCTTGCCACCATCTCACCTGAGCTTTTTCTTTCGAGGGAGCCTGCGTGCGATACACTGCATGAACTTCCGCCTGGTCCTCCACCAGGCGGCGACACAGGTGCGACCCGATGAAACCGCTGGCGCCGGTAACCAAGATTCTCTGTCCCATAAGCTGTTAGGTTTTCACTCCAGTGAGGGCCGCGGAAAGTTCCGCCGCCAGGCACCAGTGGAACTGAAACTACTGCACGGTGAGAGTGAAAGTGACCGGTTGTGCCGATACGGATCCCGCCGCAGCCTGTCACCGTTACGATGTAAACTCCGGCGGGTGTGCCGCCGGTAGTTCCGCCACCGCCGCCGCCAGAGGAGGATGAACTACTACCACAGGCTGCCAGGGTGAGCAGCGCCGAGAGCAACAGCGACATCACGAGTAAGCCTACGAGCTTTTTCTTCCGATTCGATTGAAAGGCCGCTCCCATTAGCGTCATCCCGCCCACCAAAGGCATCAACATTGCATAGAAGCTGCTGCGCGACGACGGAAGAGACGCATGCGGTGCGGTAGTGCTGACAGTAAGCGTCGTCTGCGCTGGCCCTCCGTTCACCGTTACCGGAGTCGACGAGCAAACCGGCGCCGGGGTGGCGCTGGTAGCGACGGTGCAACTGAGGGTTACGGTGCCGCTGAAACCGCCCGACGGAGTCACGGTGGTCGTGAAAGTCGCGGAACTGCCGGGGAGCACGCTCATAGAACCTGGAGTCGGCGATGACAGCGTAAAACCAGCTGCGATCTGCACTATCAGGCCGACTGACGTGTTGTGGCTTGCGGACCCGGAGGTCCCAACGATATTCAGGTTGTAAGTATTCGCGGCTGTTCCAACCGTGCTGACGGTGAGCGTACTCGTCGCGGGCGTGGAGCCCGGAGAGACCGAAGACGGATTGAAAGAGCAGCTTACGCCCGAGGGAAGGTCGCTGCAGGCTAAACTCACCGGGCTGCTGAACCCGTTGACCCCGCTCACCGAGACGGTGTAGGAAGCCGAGCTACCTGAGCTCACTGTGCCGCTGAGGGGCGACGGCGCTCCGAAGGTGAAGTAAGGACCGGTCAGGCCATATACCGCCAGCTCCCCGGGGGAATTCATAGTCGGCAGGTATACTTTGCCGTTTGCGATTGTGGGCGGATTGAACTTCGCAAAATTACCGAAGTTGTCCCGGGCCGAGTTCATTTGGCTATTCCAAAGTTCTGTGGAAAGATTCGACGCATCGAACGCCCGTAAAATTCCTGGCTGTGGCCCAAAGCTCGGGTCGCCCGAGTTCGACGTGGGCGCCCAAATGATCCCCGTACCTGCCTGGTTATTGTTGGCAGACAACGTCAGTGGGGACGTGTCGCCCTCACAACATGCACTCGTTATTGACGCTTGGGAAGCCGCTGATGTTTGGAAAGTAGAGCCGTTAAACTTATATGCCTGTAAGACGCCGCCCGAGGTCCACAAATAGATGGCCGGGCCAAGCGTTGGACCGTTCCAGTAAACGGGAGAGCCCATAATCCATTGGGGTGAGGCCAGCCACTCCTGTACGTCGGCGTTGAAACTCGAATTGAACTTGCCCATGTTCGTGCTATCGATCAGTCGCAGGATTCCGTCTTTCCCGCCACCTATTAGCAAAGTCGTTCCCGGGATCATCAGTTGCCCGCCTGCGCCGAGATCTTCATTGTTTTCGCCTAAACCTTGCGGGCCGTTGTAAGTGTTATAGGGCGCGAAGTAGTCGGCCAGGGTAAGTGCCGGCGTGCTGAGCTTGATGGCCGAATCACCATAATCCGATCCGCCGGTCGCCACATCGAAAGGACCGTTCCCCGTGGTGAAATAGATATTGTTGTCGCTATCGGCTACGAGGCCCTGTCCTGCCTGGAAGATGCCCCCGCCACCCGTACAGCCACCATTATCGAAAACCTGATCAGTGGGAGTGGTGACAAAGTAGGCCAACTGCTGGAGGGTGGAAGCGTCGTACCCAACTACCCAGCCATGCCAGACAAGGAAATCTCCCGCCGACCCGAATGCTATGTAGACCGCTCCGTTGAGCAGCAACAAGCCGGGCCGCTGGAGTTGCGCCAGTTGAGTAAAAGATACCGGAGCGCTGGAGGGCATTGTAATTTCAACCGGCCCGCTAAACTTTTCCGATCCGCCCAGCAGATCTAAAGCGTGCAGGAAGAAATGATACGTGCTGTTGCTCGTGTCCTTGGTTTTAGCAACGACGTACAGAGTATTCGTGGTGGGATCTATGACCGGCGTACCCGTGATGCCAATTTCCGGTGTCAGGTCGTTCCAGGGGCTCCCATTGCACCCGTCCGTAGCCTGAACTGAACAGATATCCTGACTGGGCACGGATGTACCCAGATTTACCTGCCAAAGTGGAGCGCTGGCGCTGGGGTCATCGGCATCGAACGCAAACACACTATTGTGCTCGGTAGCGACATAGACAACGTTGTGTGTCTGGCCCTGAATATTGAGATTCGGGACATACAAAGGCTGAGCATAGATGTACCCGTCCACGGTGCGCGAGAAGATCATGCCGAAGTTACTGACATTCACATTCGACGTGTTCAGATAGGTTTCATTGAGGTTCTGCCCCGTGCGACTGTTGTCATTGTGCTGGGTGAGAACGGACACCTGTGCAAAGCCGAACGAAGACAGGAATGCCACCAAAATCACCAGACTGGGCCGAGTTGTCGTTGATCGATTACTCATCAGTAGCCTCGCAACTTCAGATTGACGGTGGCGTGCGAGCTAGAGACGCATGGCTATGTCGACTCATGGTTCGTGAAACTGATGCGGTGCGACAACATCGGTAACTAGCGCCACTACCTGGCTCAAACGGCGTTGGGGCGACGCTGACCACCGGAACGGTGCCCGTTCTTACTTGCCTTGCGGGCTCTTTATTCGTACCCGGACAGGTAGTAGCGATGTGAAATCTGGTCCACATAAATCGGTTCCGCGAGGGGCAGCCCACCAGCGGCCAAGCGTCATTAGATTCTTGCGCATGGTTGGAAGTAAAATTCCACATCCATGGACAGCTCCGCCCTCTCAGTTACAGGCGGTAATCGCTTTAACTCACTGCAATGCAAAAACTTAGCCTGGTTCCGCTTCCCTGCCGGCACTCATCGGTACACAACGTTTACTGCAGGTGCAATTCCAGTCCGCAAGTCATGCTGGATATGCCATTTTGAGGGTTAGTTGTGCAAATACCACCCGCCTATGATAGCGCAAACACACTTGTCAACTTCAAGTCTGGGGAGTGCCCCGTGTAGATTCTAGCTTCCTGCGCTTTAGGACGATTCTAATGACAGCGGGTTCCTTTCGCCTATGGCACCTTCGTGCCAGTGCCCTCTGAAGCGGCTGCAGGACCGCCATTTTGGGGTTCAACAGCAGGTGAGATTGGACTATCACAAGTCGGCATCCTCCGGGGAGGTAAGGAATGGAAGCGAAGGACAAAACCGCAGAAGTTTTGGAGGAACTGCGCGGCTGGAACTGGAGTCGGGAGAGTTTTCGGGACCTGGGTTACCGGGTGATTGACCGTTGCTTGAATATGCCTTCAACCTGCCAGGCAGACAGGCGCAGCAAATTTATCCCTGTCACACCAGGACGCGCTTCTTGGGTGTCTGTGGACCACGTTACGGGACCCGGTAGACGGCGACCCCGGTGGCGATGTTAACGATCGATTGCAAACTCCTATACGCAACATTCTTGGCAGCGCTGCTCGGGACGAAAACGATGTCCTCGGCTTGCAGTCTAAGATCCGGAGCTTTCGCAGCCAACATTTTGTTGAGTTGAATCGGTATTTCCGTCGGACCCGTCGGGGTCGTGCGGATGATCTTCGCAACCTTCAAGGCAGCGGTCGTATTCGGTCCCTCCGCCATAGCGATCGCCTGTAGCACGGTCATGCCGTGAGACTCCATCACGAAGCCACTGGGCTTGTGCACATCCCCCACGACGTAAACCACCCCCGCTTTGGAGACCACAACCGTGTCCCCCGGATGCATTTCAATGTTTGATTCGTTGTTCTTGTCGGGATTAGCAGACAGGGTCACGTTCTGCGGTAAGTGCGGCTGGTTCTGGCGAGTGACTGTAACCAGTTCACCTGCCTTAGCAGTAGTTCCGCCGGCCTGCGACAACACGTCGAACAGACGGTGTGGACCGATAAGAGGATAAACCCCGGGCTTTTGCACCTCGCCCAACACTGACACACCTTGGGTGGCATATTCTTTTTCAAAAACCGAGACTTGGGGATCGGAGAAGTATTTCCCATCGAGCAGACGTTTGCGGATCAACTGGCTAGCCTGGTCGACGGATAAGCCGCCCAGATGCACATTGCCGATCAGCGCCAGGGCGGCGTCACCATTGCCCGCAACGCGTACTTCCTGATCGTAGTCCGGAGCGCCAATGACACCGATCTTGAGCAAATCGCCGGCACCAATCAAAGTTTCACCAGTCGCGTTTGCCGAGCCGGCAGCATCGCCGGTCGGACTTGGAGTCGCGGTCTTGACCGGTGCGGGCTCAGCAGTTTTTGCGGGCGCGATCTGCGCCGTTTTGGCGGGGGTGGTGCTCTGTCCCCACAACAGATTCGCAACCGACAGCAGCGCAGCGAGCAACAAGGATCTCTTGCAATAAGTCATAAGCTTCATATTAAAAATACCCCAGACCCAAACAAAGAAAAGCTGGTCTCTGCTATGGCTATTACCGGCAGCAGACCCGAATCCGATGCCAGCAGTTCTATTCTAAAGGCGCCTCAGTCGCGGGGGAGGAGAAAATTCTTTAGCGGTACCGAAGGTAGCTGCGGTTTGAGGTCGTTCGTGTTTTTCTTGGCCAACCGACTTCAGCCAAGCACCACCAGTACATAACCAGATTATCAACTACCGTACCACAACATGCCTGTAACGCCTGAGATCCCCTTCAGGGCAAAAAATCCCGCATGTTCCCGGCCTCATCGTGCAAATAAGCAGCCATCCAAGACTTGCTGTAACTTGCTTATTATATAGCACCTGCGGGAGGGCTTGCAGAAGCGTGTGCATCTAGTTGCAGAGAAGGGATAGTCTCGTGGTGCGTGGAGAAACGGCAAAACTGTTCACATTTGACCAGGGCGCATTTTCTTAGCGCGTTAGGAGTTTGCGGTCATACAGTGCAACGGTAATCAAGTCCTCTCCTGGAAACTCACGCTTGTCCACGACTTGGTACGTCTCTCCGAGAGTCGATTGGATGGCGGCTGCGGCTTCGGGATTAATCGAATCGATGTGCAGGATAAGCCACACCCGTTCGTGTCCAAGAGTAACCTGCTGCACTTCAGCGCGGCTTACGGGTTCCGGCGGCGAGGGTGGGTACAGAATTTCTGGCGCTGATACCGACTGGTGCTGGCTTTCTTCGGCCCGGTGAATGTAATACCGATAACAATACGTATTCGGCAGGAAGAATATGGCGCCATCTCCGGGTCGCTGGCGCTGCAGGATGTAACGCACTGCCGAGCGCCAATCGCTGGTTTCAGTCGGAAAATTGACGAAGTACCGGTACGTACCCCAGCCCGACAATGTGATCACCAGAACAAAAGCGACGGCCGCAGCCCAGTGCTTCACCGCCGGCATCTCGTAGAGGTTCACCAGTCCCCGTGCCGCGAGGATCACCAGCGCCGGAACGCAAATGACCATGTAGCGAGGATAGAAAAACGGCTTGATCAGCGAAACTGCAAGTGTCACCAGCGGAAGCGAAACGAGCCACACAAGCATCAGCCGAAGCGCCCAGCTCTCACTAGCCGGCCGCTTCACCCCAGTTGGCTGCAGGAATGCCAGGCCACAGAGAGCGAGATAGACGACCACCAACAACACACCGCCCTGGCTGGTCAGTAACTTCAGAAAATCCCAAATGTCAACGAGCGAGGGTGGCGCCATCCAGGAAAGCTGATCCGAGTGTTGCAGGATTACGAAAGCGGCCATCGGTTCACAGAGGAACGCAAACACCGCCGCGCTCGCAACCACAGTTGGTAATTCAACTCGAAAAGGCTTGGGAAAAATGATAGCGAGCGCGTGTGCAGTCAGCACCAGGAGAGCAAAAATGTGGGCGTAGACGCAAAGCGCTGCCAACACCGAAAAAGCGAACCAATAACCAAGCTTCGATGACTCCAGGGCAGCGACGAGGGCATAGGTAGTGATGACCAACAGCAGGATTAAGAAGCTGTAGGCGCGGGTCTCCTGCGACCAGTGAATATGAAAGCTATGCACGGCCAACAAAGATGCGCTGATCAGTCCCGTGGGCCGGTCGAAAAGGCGCGCCGCTAACAAATAAACCGCGGGGATTGTGAGAACGCCGAAGAGCACGGACAAGCTGCGCACTGCGAATTCGCTGTCGCCCAAGTGGATCCATCCGTGCAGCAGGAAGTAGTACAAAGCCATGTTGCCCTGGTATCCCCAGAGCACCTTGAGAAAAGGCTTCCAAGCCAGAGAAGCAAAACTGACGCTCGCGGCTTCGTCGATCCACAGACTCCGTACCGCGAGCGAGTGCAGCCGCAACCCTGCGCCAATCAGAGTAATGACGGCGAGGAGCAACCCTGTGCGAGCAGGGGTGAGGATGGAAGTGCTGCCTGCGAGGGGAGTCGACCGATCTGAAGAATTCCTACCTTGTGGCAAATCGCCTGCGTGATCGGTTTTCGCAAAATCAACGTTTGATTTCATTGTCATGGTTTTGCTTTGAGGGTGGCAATCGGCGCGACCCACAAGCCGCCGCAGTTGGTGGCGGTAGGCATTGCCGCCCGCGCGGGAAACCGAAGTGACGCGTCTACTAGATCACTCGTGTTCATGGACTTTTGGATAAAGGGGAGTGCCCTTCCGATACCTACCAACTCGCAAACGATGCTCCTACGCTGGGTTTGGAAGCAATCGCGAATAACAAAACATATCTGGAGTGGGGCCCATGTTGAAAATTTCCTCCGAACGGTGCCTGAGCGTTCTCGCGCTTTTGCTCACAATCGCATTCCTCACTGCTTGTGGAGTTAGTGGTGCAAGTCCGCTGTCTTCCACAGCAACGTCACAATCTAGCCTCTCACGGTCCACGATCAGCCCGTCTACGGTTCAGGTCCTCGCGGGCGGGAGTCAGTTATTTTCCGTGCAGATAGTCGGCCTTACGCCACATGTGCCGAGCCAAGGTCCAGGATTTCCCTCTGAGGCGTGGACGGTGAACGGTATCCCCGGTGGCAATTCGGTCGTAGGTACAATTGACAGTCAAGGACTCTACTCGGCGCCTGCAACCGTCCCGAATCCTAGTTCCGTAACGGTGGGTGCGGTTATCAATTCCGTCCGCTTGGCTTCGGCTACGGTTACTCTCTACGAATTGGAAACCGGGCAGCTCGCAGTAAGCCCTTCGACCATGCAGTTCGGAAACGTCGCTGTTGGCAGTAACTTGAGCCAGACAGGAACGCTCACAGCAGGTAAATCCAGTGTTACCGTTTACAACGCGAACTGGAACGGACCTGGTTTCTCTATAACCGGCATTTCGTTTCCGCTGACCATTGCAGCTGGGAAAACGGCATCTTTCACGGCCACGTTCGCTCCACAGACCACGGGAACTGCCGCGAGCACCGTTTCGTTCGTCGCCAACTCTCATAACCCAACGACTCAACAACTAACCGGAAGTGGCGTGTCGGATTCGACTCCGCCTCCAACTGAGCCCAAAGTAAGCCTTAACTGGAGTTCGGTGCCCTCCGTCGAAGGATATTATGTGTACCGAGGCGGACAAACAGGGGGACCGTACACCAAGATTTCTGCTCTACAACCTGCCGCCTCGTACATCGACAGCACGGTGGCATCCGGAGAGATTTACTACTATGTCGTAACTTCGTTAACTGTGGGCACCGGGGAAAGCGGTTACTCTAACCAAGTCCAGGCAGTCATTCCACCGACACCGTAATGAATTTTCTTCCAGTGGATGAATGTGCCACTGGCTCTCTGAACATCGGATAAATCAGACAGCAACCCCCGAAAGGTCTGTGGCGTTGCGTCTGGCGGCTTCCAGGCACGGAAGAATTCCGTGGTCAGCCGATTAAGACCAGGAGCGTTCGCTAAAACTGCGGCGGATAGCTCCTTGGGGTAGAACCGTTTGCATAGGCGCCAATATCTCTCGCAGCATCATCCCAGGCGCTTCCCTGAAAGTCCTGCCGGCTCGTGCAAGTCGAATAGGCCGCGCGCGGGGCACATCTCGAGGTGCCTCTCCCAATTGCCACGCTGCCAGTGCGTAACCTATAGTCTCCTGATCCGTCGGGTTGGTAGTTCAGAAAGGTCGACGTGGGGTTCTCTCTTGAGAGTGGCGGAGCTTGTGTCCAGTTGTCGCAGGTTCCTAGATCCTGGACACCATTGGCGTTCCCGAAGGTCATGTTGTTCGAGAACAGGGAGGCCGCGGTCGAGGTGCAGTCGTTACCCGGGGAGGTCTGATGGAATCCCTTGCCACCGTTGTTGACCGAAATGTTGTTGATGACGGTGTTGAATCCTGAAGATACCCCATAGGCGGAACAGCCGCCGTCCGTATTGCTCACAACGATTCCGCTGCCGCCGTTGTTCGCGGTTACGTTGTTCGCCACAACTGTACCGCAAGCTGAAGAATAGACCTGAATGCCAATCGCAGCCGCGCTGATTACCACGTTGTTGTAGATCTGCGACCCCGGATTGGCAGTGTAAATTCCATGGGAGAAGTTGCAGGGAGGGCTGGCGCTTTTGTTGTAGGCGTTCGCCACGAAATTATCGATTATGATTGGCGGCGTGGTGTAGTAATAGCCATGTTGACCAGAACCGATGGCCCCGTTTAGCGGACAGCCATTGCCGCTTTGATTGCCGTTGATGTTGTAGTCGGTGGTCGAGCCTAGATCGTGGACGTAGTTCGATAGGATGATCACGTCGTTGCCGTGGGGACAGGCGAAGTTCACCGCTCCCGGTCGATCGCAGTAATTAATGATGCCATAACCAGCCCCGCTGAACCCACCCACGTCGAACCCCGCGATTACCACGTGATCAGCCGTGTAGACGGAGATGTAGCCGGCAGGAGTACCGCGCAGCAGGCAGCCGCTCGAAGAAGGCTGGGACCACATCGCATCGCACTGGATGGTCAGCCGTGCAGTCGAGGAGACTCCACCCTGCGTGATGCAGATATCAACTGCGTTGTGATTTTCGCAAGCAACGTTTGCCGAATAGGTTCCAGCCGCGAGATGAAGAATCGTACCGTTCGGCCCGATCTTCATGCTTCCGAAAGCATGGTTGGGTGTCCGCCACGGGGTTGATGGTTTTTGCGCCTTCGCAGGAGTTTGTGAATCGCTGCCGGTTGATGAATTGACGTAATAGTTAAAGACTCCGGGGAGATCGTCGTTGGCTCTTGCGATGGGGTTCACTCTGATTCGTGCCAGCACAATTTTCACGTCGTCGGCCTCTCTTTTTGCGCTTCTCGCCCGCACGAAGGGAATGCCTGGAATGCATGAAAGAATGATCACGAACACAGCTACCCAAATATGCTTTCTCTTCATAGCCGAAGACCGATTGACCTCAGTTCGTCCAGGCAGAGATAACAGGTGCGGCATACGGCCGAAGTGCAGGAGAGCGTGTGTCGAAACGAGATCGCCTTTCCAGGTGGTGCGCTGATTCTGGTGCTACCGGATGAGGCTCATGGCAGGGCGGGGCATCGAGAAAATGCGGCTAAGCGCAGAACTAGGCGGCCTGACCTGTTAGGTTCCGTCGTTTCCAACAGACAATGATGCCGTGGTTCCGCGGGAGGCCGTAACAGTCGACTTGCCCTTGCTGGAAGGTCTGAACATACTGATCAACAGTGGCTTCGAAGCCGGCTTGCCTGAGCCGATCGGGATAATCGCTCCCGTAAATCCGGACGTGATCACTCTGTCCGAAGGCTTTCTCTCTTTCGTCCGGTTTGATGATAGTGGGATCCTCATAAGTGTTTGGCCGGTCCCATTGGACCGGCACTTGAAGAATCGCCCAACCCCCAGGTTTCAAGATACGGAAAATCTCTTTCATAGCAACCCGATCCCGGGGGACGTGCTCCAGGACGTGGGAGCAGAGGACTATGTCATAGGTGCTGTCCGGCTCGGGAATATGCGTGATGTCCACGCGCGACTGAGCCCACGGACTGTCTAAATCGGCGCTCATGTATTCGATGTTGCGTAAGCCGTCCAGCTGCCTCTGGATGCAGAATTCCGGCGCAAAGTGGAGTACTTTTAGTCGATCAGAGAAAAGCCTGGTCCGATTCTTGAAGTAAAGCCACATGAGCCGGTGGCGGCCAAGAGAGCCACAGCGGGGACAGGTTATGCCAGATCGAAAGGTTTTGCTGCACGGAAGGAATTTCCGGAAACGCCAGCCACAACAAGGACAGAACTTCGTGTTGCCGATATATAGGAGCCCGCGAAGAAAGTAATAAATCCTCCTTGCCACCGGTTTGAGGCGCAGCGGAATTAATTTCTTGGCTGCCGAGAAGTCTGGAGTCGCGTATTTCTTTTTCGCCCGAGCCATATAGGGTCCCGAAAATTATCTTCGATGAACCAGTGCTTCTGTATCTTAGCTTGGTTCACGTCGAGAGCGAAAGAACCATCGCGAATATTTTCCCCTAGAACGCGCCGGAACGGTGAGACATCTTTTTCGCACGAAACACTGCGGGCTACTGCTTATCCAATGTGCCCGCGCCCTGATCGGTCTCGCATCGCGCGCTCCCACTGCCGTTGACGATGTAAGTCAGGTCAAGCTGCTTCCCGCTACTGTCAATGGTTCCTTTGAATGTGAGGTTCTCGCCTGCCTTGCTTCTTCCAACAATAGTGACTGCATTCGAGCCGCTGCTCGTCACCATGAGGTCGGCTTCAGTAAAACAAGGAGAGCCGTCTCCGAGCACGTGCGCTTTCGACTCTGCACTGATGTCGATTGTCACTACGAACGAAGCAAAATTCCTGGACGAGACTGCCCCTGACCACTTGCCCACAAGCGCGCTAGGCGCCGGTTGCGATTCGCCGAGAATAGGGTGTGGCAACAGAAGGCCTGCGAGCAGCACAGGTGTGAGAAACAGTGTTTGGCATTTCATTTCCTACTCCTTTGTGCGTTTCATGGTTTGGCTTTGAAGGTGGCCATTTGCATGACCCAGTAGCCGCCGCTGTTGGTGGCGGTGGCGGCATTGCTGCCCGCGCTGGATACGGTCTTGTCTTCCGCCAGGTTGCCGTAGATGTTGACAACGCGAGTAGTGAATCCAGACCCGGGGGCCGTGAAGGCGGTGCCTGTCGTTGTGCCTGCGCCGAAAATCAACTCATTGGCCGAGGTGGTGGTCGCAGAACCGCTGCTGGCGCTGGTCCCGTTGCCCGCGGCGGCCGCCGTCACATCTAGCGGACTGGTGGGATCGAGTCCGCTGTACTCCAAAATGCGGACGTCGGGATACGCCGCCGACTGGTTGAACTTGACGGTCACGGTGTTGCTGCCGCCAGCGATGTTCTTGGCGTAGTAGATGGCCTGTTGCAGACCAGTGTTGGAGGTCGGTCCCACCGCGCGGGTATAAGTGTTGCCTTCGGTATCGGTGACCGAACTGATAGCCGAGACGGTGTCTCCCCATCCCACGGCTACGACATTCAAGTCCCCTGCAGTCTGAGTATTCGAGTAGGCGACCGAAACAGATGTGTTCTTGGATTGGATCGTGCTCGGCCCCGAATTCACCTGCACGAAACTGATTTTTCCGCTCGATGTGGTGTAGGTGTACCCGTTGGTCAGGGTCCCGCTTTGGCCGCTGCTGTTGGTTACTACTACGTTAACGGCTCCGGCGGCGTGTGCTGGGGTTGTGGCAGTGATGGAGGTGCCGCTCACCACAGTGACATGCGTGGCCGCTGTACCGCCAAAGGTGACGCTGTCCCCGGAAGCAAAGTTTGTTCCGGTGATCGTCACCGCGGTTCCGCCGTTGGCAGAACCCGATGTGGGCGAGACCGAAAGAACGGTTGGGGAAGGACTTGATGCGCTGGCCTTGAAGGTGGCCATTTGCATGACCCAGTTGCCGCCGCTGTTGGTGGCGGTGGCGGCATTGCTGCCCGCACTGGATACCGTCTTGTCTTCCGCCAGGTTGCCGTAGATGTTGACGATACGACTTGTGAATCCAGATCCGGGGGCCGTGAAGGCGGTGCCTGTCGTCGTGCCTGCACCGAAAATCAACTCATTGGCCGACGTGGTGGTCGCAGAACCGCTGTTGGCGCTGGTCCCGCTGCCGGCGGCGGCCGCCGTCACATCCAGCGGACTGGTCGGATCCAGCCCGCTGTACTCCAGAATACGGACGTCGGGATACGCCGCCGACTGGTTGAACTTGACGGTCACGGTGTTGCTTCCGACGGCGATGTTCTTGGCATAGTAAATGGCTTGCTGCACTCCGGTGGTGGAAGTCGGCCCCGCAGCGCGCGTATAGGTATTGCCTTTGGTGTCGGTGACCGAACTGATGGCAGAGACGGTGTCTCCCCATCCGATAGCCACGACATTCAAGTTACCTGCCGTCTGAGTATTCGAGTAGGCGACCGAAACAGATGTGTTCGTGGGTTGGATCGTGCTCGGCCCGGAATTCGCCTGCACAAAGCTGATGCCCGAGGTCGAGGCAGCGGAGTTTACCTGAACGAATGTTGCCAGCGAAGGCGCGCCGCTGCTGTTGAGCAGGAAAAGCATGTAGTAGCCGGGAGGGGCGATGTTGCTGTTGGGTGGCGCCGTGACCTTCAAGCTCCCACTGCCCGCGGTAAAGGACATCCCCACCATCCGCTGGTCCATATCGAAGGCGTGAGTCACTGCCCCATCTCGCATCAAAACTACCGAAGCGATGCTTGAAGCATTCGGGGTTTGCACCGTGAAAGAAGCGCCATAAGAAATACTGCTGGGTGCGCTGGTGATCGTGGGCCGCGTGGCCAGCGTCCCGTTCGAGTTGAACAGATAAGGGGGCTGGTAAATCTCGATGTGGTCTTCGTAGCTGCCGCGTTCGGGATTTCCACCCGTGAACCAGACGGTGCCGTCGTAGAGGAGCAGTGAGACTGAGTGATAGAGCCGCGGGTAGGCATTCTTTCCCGCAGATGAAAAGGTATTCGTGGTCGGGTCGTAGAGATCAGCGTTATAGCTGGCGGTGGTGGTGTCCTCGTCGTTTACCGAACCGCCCAGCGCCAGCACTTTGCCATTGGGCAGAAGCGTGGCGTTCATCTCGATGCGGGCTTCGGACATGTTCGGACCTGGGGTCCAGGCTGGCGTAGCTGCTCCCAGATCGATCAGTTCGGTCGTCGCCGTGCCCGGGTTTCCGCCTCCAAGGATGAACACCTTGGGATCGTAGTTGTTGGCGGGAGTCAAAGGCAGCAGCACCGAAGAACCGTATTCGCGGTCTATGCCGTAATAGGTATCGGCCACGGTAGTCCAACTCTGGTTCGAAGGATTAAACAAGCGCGTGACATTGGTTTCGCCCGAGTAGAACACATTGCCGCTGGGCAAAACGTGCATGCGCGGATAAAGCGGAGGCGTCCAATTGGCCGTATATTGCGGGCTCCAGCCGGAGTTCACGGTGTAGATTTCCACTGCGGTGTTGGTGATTTCGCCGTTCTCGTCGAATCCGGAGAAGGTCATTACCTGGCCGCTGGGCAGAACGGTGACGGTGGGATACCAGCGGCCATGCGCCATGTTTGTCGTATTGGTGAATAGATTCGTGGAAGGATCGAATATCGCAGAAGTCAGCGCCCCTTCGAATGGGCTGTAGCTTATTGTGCCGCCATTGATGAATGCGCGTCCGTCGGGCAGAACGATCATGCCGTTGCAGAACATGTCCCAATTTACTGAGAACTGGGTGATGGTTCCAGCGACCGGGTCTAGCAGAATGGCTCCGGAGCCATTCGCCGGGCCGAAGGGGGGACCAGATGGGCAGCCGCTCTGGCTGGGGGGACAGTTTCCCGACCCGGTAACAACTAAGATTTTATTGTTGTGCAGAAGCGCTGCATGGATCGGGTTGATGGGCATCGTATAGGACAGCGTGCTCCACTGTCCCTGAACGTTGGCTTGTCCGATCACTATCGGCACGAACGTGCCAAGCAGCATTGAAACTACGAGAATCGCCGGGCGTAGAGACGCAGGCATGGTCAGCTTCATTTTACGACTCCTCTGCAGAGAACGATGGTCGAATAGTGGTCGCTTGGGGCTGAGGGGGGAGCCCCATAATCGGGCGTTTCATTAGTCCGGGCCAGCGGAGAGGAACTGGAATCTTTGACGAGTAACTAGTTGGACTGCTTCAGAGTATCATTTTTCTGCAGTAGAAGGCTTCCGCATATTTTTCTGCCCCGCCGGATTCCACGCCGCGCAGCCGAAGAAGGGACCGAAAAGTATCTTCGGTGAACCAGTGCTTCTGCGCTTGAGTCTGGTACACGTCCAGAATGTTCTGAACTTTCTTCCCGCAAACCGCTTCACTCAGAGGCATGAAAAGGTTGGGCTGGCCGAGGTCACCGTCATACTTGGGGATTTCGTATTCTAGAATCAACTCCCCGCGGAACGTGTTCCAGGCGAGGTCTGAGACCAGGCGATGGTCCTGGTGGCGGTCGTCGCGATAATGGGTGAGGACGATATCGGGCGAGAACCGTTTCTTGAGGTCTTCGAAGTACTCCTTGACCTCTGTGCCACTGAAAGGGAAGAAACCATCGCGAAACTTTTCCACCAGAACCGTCTTCCTGCGCGCGCCCTGCAAAAATAAATCGGCGCCTTTGAGGGCTTCTTTCTTCCGTTCGCGGCTGGAACTCAGCACAACCCAGTAGAATTCTTGATTGGGGTGCTCTTCGAGCCAGCGAAGAACCGTGCCTCCACAACCGATTTCGATATCATCGGCGTGCGCACCCAGGCATAGAATCTTGCCCGTCGAATGTATCCGGTCAGAAAAGTTCAGGTTTGGCATGAGTTGCTTGAAACTCTCACTTACCGCGGAAATCCGTCACGACGTCTTCTATTGGAGCAATGTCCGGGATATACATATCAAAATGGGCCGCAATCGGGCGCGCAATCTTTTGCACGAGGGTGTCCCAATCGTAGTGGCGGGCCACTGCCTGTCGTTGTGCGCACCGCTCGGGAGAATTTTCTCGCGCGGAAAGGCCATGTTTTATCGAGTTCGACCACTGTTCTCGTGTGTCAGCGATCGCCACGACGGGACTGAACTCTTCCACGGAATACATCCGGGATGAGACCACAGGTCTCCCGGTGGCCAGATATTCGTGCAATTTCAGGGGATATACGTACTTGGTGTAGTCATCTAGGCGGTAGGGCATGATGGATACATCGAAATGTTGTGCATAGCCGCCCAACTGCTCGGTGGGTTTGCCACCCAGGAAGTGCACGTTAGGCCGGCGGGACAATTGCTCTATCGATTTGTCCACCTCCGGGTGCGAGCGCTTCGGCCCAACAAAAACGAAAGACCATTCGGGGTGAAGTGCGCTCAGCTCGAGCAACAGAGGCCAGTCGAGTTGAGCCTTCAGGTATCCAACGTATCCGATCCGAGGATGAGGGATCGAGCGAAGGTCTTCGGGCTTCCGGGCAGGAGTCGCGTACAGACGGTAGTCCACTCCCATGGGCACGAACTCAGTGTTCCGGTTGAATCCACCTCTTTTCTCCATTAGCGCGGACGAGGTAAGAATAACCTGATTTACGGATTCGAGCAGTTGGCCTTCCCTTGCGGGCACCGCCATTTCAGTCGAGCTAAACGTGTACTCGTCATTCACGTGATAAACGCTGAAGTCGTGCGGCAGTTGGTCGAGAGCCTCGGCGAACTCCGGCCGCCAGATGTAGAGAACCACCTTGGTGCAGCCTTGGGCGCGAAGCATTTCGCGCACGTGTTTCAGACGCTGCCGCAAAGTAAAATTTCCCAACCAAGCGGGACGACCAACCTGTGGAAGCCAATACTGCGGCGGGTAGACATGCAGTGAATCACGGTGCGGCGCGGAGATCGACTGTGTCGCATTGCCATTTGACTTCAGACCTGCAAGACACTCCCGCCAATCGGGCTGATACATCCACACGACGTGAAAATATTTCGCCAGCCGGTCCATTACATAGTGCCGGTCCATCCAGCGCGAACTCCACTGGTCCGGCGCCAGAGCAATAAGTCCGACCTTACCCAACAGTGGTTGTTGAAGTTTCGTATTCATGTCTCAAAGTAGTCGATGACCGTCTGCGTTCCCGCCACTCGCGCCACTTCGTGGCAACCTCATTGCGGAATATTACGGCAAGAGTGAGGGGCAGCAGTGGCAGGAGCGCGGCAATTTGCAGGAAGAACATGATCAGGTTATGTACTGGCCAGAATCGCTCGGAGGCAGCACATGCCAGCGCAAAAGGCATTACCCCCAGCCCGGTTCGGAACCAAGTTTGCCAGAGGTAGGTGCGAACCCGCATCTGCAGCAGCTTACAGATGTAACTTGGCCACAAAATCATTTCCATGATCACGCTGGGGATGGTGGTGCCCCACGCTACGCCGTATATTCCTATCCGGCGAACCAGAATGATGCTCAAGCTCAAGTTCAGGACAGACTGATGATGCCCCAGAGCGCGATGCGCTATGCTTCTCCATCCCGTAGACGATCCCGGCGCTCGTGGTGTTGGCGGAACTGAACACCACTGACAACAGCAGAATTTGCATCACGTACCCGACGGCTGCGCATACTGTTCGCCCATCCAGAGGCGGATGAATGTATGTCCACGAAAGAAGAGTGCCACCTCGATGGGCAAGGAAACCAGCAGAGCGGCTCGGGTGCCATGGATCACCAGACGGCGCAGGTTCTCGTAGTTCCCTTGAGCCTCAAAGCTGCTGGCCAATGGGGTGAACGTCGTGGTCATCGAAGAAACGATCTGCCGTGAGTAAGAGATCAGAAGTCCGCCAATGGCGTAAAGCGTAACTGCCGTCGGGGAGAGAAAGGCGCCAACCACCAGATTGTCGGTGTAATAGGTTACCTGGAGAGCCACATTGATCAGGAACACGTAGAGGCTGTAGTTCCAGAGTTTCCGGAGCGTTAGCGGAATCCGGCCGTCCGAAGGCAATCTTCAGCTGTGGATAAACCCGGAAACATAGAACAATCGTGGCGGTTTGGGCTGCCGCTGAGATGCAGAGTTCCCAGATCGCCAGCGACAGGATGCGATGCCCGGAGCGAGCAGATAAACCACGCCGACAGCACAGGCGCAAGTCTGCACAATGGAGATCGAGCTGGTCAAGTCATAGCGATGAACGGCTACGAGCACGCCGGCAAAGACGCCGCAATAGAGGCTGACGGCGACGTTAACCGCGGTCACAAGAAGCGCGAGGCGGGCGGCTTGTTGAAGGGCGGGGGGGATGACGAAGACGTGGTGCGGCCCATAGCCAAGATCAGCCCGGTAAGAATAATGGTTAAGCTGACCCAGAGCCGGATCCAAAACGCCCCGGAGACAGCTTGACTCGATTCCTCGTGATTCTCCTGCGCCGATCCTTTGGAAACGAAA
>CAWKKK010000033.1:0-183904 GCA_963850165.1 uncultured Acidobacteriaceae bacterium
CATACCAGGTGCGGGTCGAGGCCAAGGGCTTTAAGACGGCTCAGTTGGCTGTGAACTTCAGGTGGACAACGCAGCCAGCGGGAACATGAAACTCGAAATCGGCCAAGAGAGCACTGTGGTTGAAGTGACGGCGAGCGAGGTTCAGGTCAATACCGAGCAGGCGACGGTGCAGGGTGTTTTGACAGCCGCCCAGATTGAGAACTTGCCTGTAAACGGGCGGAACTTCCTGGACCTGGCGCAGCTCGAACCCGGAGTTCAGATTCAGGATGGTCAAAATTTCGATCCGACCAAGGCGGGTTACTCCTCTATCTCGTTCGGCGGCCGTTACGGCCGGACTGCCCGCATTGAAGTTGACGGCGTTGACGTCTCGGACGAAACGGTTGGGACCACCACGACTGACATTCCTGCCAGTGGTATTCAGGAATTCCAGATCGGTCAGGCGAGTTTGGATATGTCGACCGAGCTGACCTCTTCGGGATCTGTGAATGTGACCACGAAGTCAGGAAGTAACGCAGTCCACGGCGAAGCTTTTGGGCAATTTCGCGACTATCGCGTCGGGGCCGCGGAACTGCCTGGTGGGACCGATCCTTACTCGCAGCGCAGCCAGTACGGCGGGGATTTGGGCGGACCGATCATCAAGAACAAAGCGTTCTTTTTCCTCGACGGCGAGCGGACCGCGCAAAATACGCAGGCTTCGGTGCCTATTTCCGCTCCGTTCCAGGCGTATTCGGGAAATTTCACCGACCCTTTCCGCGAGGATAACCTGCTCGGCCGGTTGGACTATCAACTGACCAAGAGCGCGCGCCTCTTTTACCGGTTCTCTTATTTCAAGAATTTGCTGGGCGCGACCTTCGGCTTCGGCTATTCGGTCTATGACAACAAAGACATCACTCGCAATGATGTCGTTGGAGTGGATTTCAACACTGGGGCTTTTACCCATTCGATCCGGTTCTCGTATCTTAAGTTCCAGAATCAGATCGTGGATGCAACCACGGGTAACTCCTCACTGCCCTTCGACGATTTGGGCGCGGAGATTTTCATGGGAGCAACCGGCCTGGTCGCCGGACCGAATCTCTTGGCGCCGCAGAGCACTCCGCAGAGCGATCATGAGATCAAGTACGACGGCAGCCGGGTCGTGGGCAAGCACATCATTCGCTACGGAGCCACGTTCAATCACCTTCAGGGCGGCGGCTTCGCCTCATTCTTTAAGAATGGACCCCAGGTCATTTCCCAGGTCACCACAGCGGACATCGCAGCGGCTGCGACCGGGCCTTTCCCCGGCGGTTCGGCTAATCCGTTGAATTACCCAGCCGACGGCGGCTACACCTTGGGCAATGGTTTGGGATTCTCCACTTCTAAGGCGGCGCTTGGGTTCCCTGCCGGCGGCTTGGGGCCCGACAACCGCGTGCTTCTATATCTCGGGGAGTCCTGGAAGGTCAAGTCGAACTTCGCCCTAACTTATGGATTGCGGTGGGAGCGTGACACAGGCCGCACCGACAGCCAATACCCGGCGATTCCAGGACTCAGTGCCTTGATTCCCGGGCTAGGCAACCCAGTGAACCAGCCTAATAAGAACTATGGCCCGAACCTGGGTTTTGCCTGGGATCCGATGAAGAACGGCAAGACTTCAATCCGCGGCGGAATCGGCTTGTTCTGGGAGAACGCCATCTGGAACAACGTGCTCTTTGACGGTCCATTCCGGGAGGCCACAGGCGCCTTCGCGCAGTTCCCCTCACCGTGTGCGGCTGCGGGTTCACCCGCCACCCTACAAACTTCGACTGGCCCTATCACGCCGACTGCGGCGGTTTGCGGTACGTCGGCGGGGTTCCCGCTCATTGGGAACGCGGTGCCAGCTGTCGTAGCTCTTGCGCGTCAATATCAGGCGGCTTCGCCCCTGGACGTGCAGGAGCCGAATCCGGCCTATGCACAACAGTACCTCACTGATTGCGTCGGCGGTACCAACTGCTTCTTCGCGCCCGGTACCAACATGTTCAATCCCGACTACCGATCACCACGTTCGGTCGTGATGAACTTTGGCATCCAGCGCGAACTTCGTCCTGGCATGGTGTTGAGCGTGGACTTCATCCGCAACGTTCAAACCCATTTCCTACTAGGAGTGGATCAGAATCACTCCGGCGACACTCGCTTTTTCAACGTAGCTGGGGCCAACGCCGCGATCGCGACGGTTATTGCCAACTGCGGAGGCGGAGTCACCACGGTTGCCGGCACTTATACAACTCCATGCGCACTTGATCCGGCAAACGGAACAAACGATGCCGGAACGTACGTGCCTCGGGCTGCCAACATGGCCGATTACGCGGGGCTAGGCCTAGGCTCTTCCGCTGACATGGGCGGCAACAGTTGCCTGGCTGCAGTTGGTCACCCCTGCGCATTCGGCGGCATCAACCCGATCGCGCCGCCCCTTACTTTCCTTTCACCGGTCGGTCGTTCGGTTTACAACGGATTGCAGGCGAAGTGGGTCGACAATGTAAAAGGCCCATTCCGGGGCGCCAAAGACTTGAATTTCCAAGTCTCCTACGCCCTCTCCAAGTTTGACAATTCGGGCGGAGGCGTAGGTCCCGGTGCCACGGTGACTGCGGCAGCCGCGGATCAGGACTTCATCGTTCCCGCGCTGGACAATGCCAATGTGAATCGCTATTTCGGGCCGTCCACGCTGGACCGTACCCAGCAGCTATCGTTTGGCGGTTTCGTAGATTTGCGAGGCGGCTTCCAGATTGGCGTGATGTCTCACTTCTACAGCCCGCTTTCAATCACCGCTACAGTCCCCAATACAGGGCTTGGCGCGGGCGAGATCTTCCGCACCGACTTCACCGGCAGCGGTGTCACGCAGGATCCACTTCCGGGAACCCACGTCGGCAGCTTTGATCGAGGCATCAACGCCGGCAATATCAACTCAGCCATCACCAACTTCAACAATCAAGTTCTCGCGGGAACCCCAACGCCTGCGGGCAACGTGCTGATTCAGAACGGCCTGATGGCGCAGGCAGATTTGGTGGCTCTGGGAGGTACGTATAGCGGCGGGGTTCCGCTGGCTTTGGCGCCTTCCGACCAAGTCAACTATCCCTGGCTGAAGGCCTTCGACGCAACCATCGCCTGGAGCCACAGCTTCTTCGATGGTAAATTCTCGATTAAACCTTCGGTAGGCTTCTACAACCTTCCGAACTTCGCCAATTTCAATCTTCCGACGAGCATGATGTCAGGGCTGCTGACCGGTTCAACTGGCAGCATCAACGGCACCAACTATGCGGGGCAACTCGTGAACCGGGTTGGCGTAGGCACCGGCGTCTATACGCTGGGCTCGCCGCGTGAAACGGAGTTCAGCCTGAAGATTATTTTCTAGCCGCACTTCGCTTAAGAGTACTTAAAACACCAGCGCCGCCATGGGCTGGTGTTTTTCTTGGTCGGAAAGATTGTGCTTTGGTTGAATCGCGCCAACGAAGGCTGGCGCCGGCATACCAGCCCCTACGGCGTTATCTGACTCCGCAGATGCTTGGATAGTCTTTCGATTTGCTTCAGTTTTTCGCTCATGTCCTTGGGCAGCATGCCGCTCTGGATTCTCAAAACATCCGCAGGGATGGTTTGGGCAAGTTTGGCCAGTTGGTCTGCATCCTGGCGGAGCTTGGCCAGGTCAAGTTGGGCGTGAGGCTGGGTCGGAGGGGGGATGTCCTTTTCCGCCTGAGCTTGCGCCTGTTCGCCCTGGCGCACTCCGGGTACTCTCGGATCCTGCGCCAGCAGTGGAGATGCTGCAAATAGGACAAAGGGAAGAGCGAAGGCGAGAAGCTTCACGGCGACCTCCTACCGGAAACCGATTTTCTCCGCTCATTGAGTATCTCCAGGAACGTGCGCTGCATTCCCCTGATCGGGTTGGTCCTGGCGAGGCGATCCTAAGCCTGCGTTTTGTGCAACGCCATCACGCCTTTCCTTTCCCAACCCTATTTTCCGAACATGGGGTAGTGGCTGGCGGCGGCCATGAAGAACAGCATCACCACTGACAAGAAAGCGTTGGCACGGCTGGCCAGGAAAGCTTGCCGGGCCATGGCTTTTGCCTTATCAGGCATCGGTGTGCCATTAGTCGCGTTGTCGCGGGTCCATTGAATGAGGCGCTTCTGGATGCGCCATATCACTCCCCACACGTTGAGCAGCATGACCCAGCCGATGCCGCCACCGATGCCGATGGCGAGCAGTCGATTGCTTTCCCAGCCGTGGCTGTTCACGCTCAGGAAGAGCCACGCTGCGGCCGCGACGACCACGGCATAGACCACGCCGACGAATGCGCCTTGGTCGAAGATTCCTTTGCCCGGGATGAGGCAGGCGTAGAGCACTCCCCAGACGATCGTCCAGATCAGAAAAAAGCTGCCCATCGCAGTGCCGCTGGAGCCGCCTCCGTTGTGGGCGTCGGCGGCGACGATGTTTCCCCAATACATCAGGCCGGCGAGCACGGTCAGCGCTGCTGACATGCGGAACCACCATAGAGCGCGCGTCATGAGCGCGGGCATGACTTTGCCCTTGGTGGTGGGGTCGAGTTCTTTCATCAGAGGGACGTTCACCAGATTGAAGAAATAAAGAAGGCCGATCCAGGTGATGCCGGCGAGGAAGTGGATCCAGCGGACCAGCATCAGAAAGTTGGTGTTGAAGTCCTGAGGGAAGTTGATTTGGGGTGCAAGGAAAGTTGCGAGAGCGGGGCTTACCATGATGCCTCCTAAGATTTCGCACAAGGGCAGAATTGCCCACGCCGGGATTGTACACAACGGTCAAGACGATGAGGGAAAGCTTAAACACTGTGCAAGAAAAGTTGAGTCTTCCACAAGTTCCGGGTTGAAAAGCGCGAGGGGACACCGTATCGTGATCACAGCTACGTGCTGAGCGGCGCGGCCTTGAAAAACCGGGTTGCGAGGAGGCAGGTTGTCCCCTCGTGTTCCTCAGGCGGGAAGTCCGAGGAACATGCTGTTGGTTTGAGCTTGCCTTGGAGCGTCTGCGGACGGGGCGAGTTGGTGTATTGCAAGTCGAAAGCTAAGGAGATCGGCTATGGAAAGCAGCAAGCCGGCGCAGAACATCCAGGATTCCTTCCTGAACACGGCCCGCAAGGAGCGATTGAGCGTCACGATTTATCTGCTGAGCGGAGTGAAGTTGACGGGCCGGATTCGTTCCTTCGACAAATATTCCGTGGTGCTGGAGGCCAACGGGCAGGAGCAATTGATCTTCAAGCACGCCATCTCGACCGTGGTGATGGGCCGAACCGTGTCGCATGGCGCGCATTCGGCGCATCCGGAGGCCGCCAAGGCGGCAGCTGCGCCTGGGGCGACGGCATCGTCATCTTCGACATCGACAACGGCATCGGCGCCGGTGGCAGCCTCGGCGGCGAGCGCATCCGGTAGCGAAGGGTAAGGCGTTTTCGGCTTGCGCAGTTCTCACTCCAAGAAGACCCGCGATCGCGTGTCCGCAGGCGGACGTGTGCCTCTCGGCGCAGAAAATGCGCGTCCGGAGGACTTGCAGGAGCGTGCATTTCTGGTAGGGATTGACGTGCGAACGCGCGGGCGCAGCGCGAAGGGCACGCTTACTGCACGGGCGCAGGCGGCGCGCGATGCGGCGTCGGCTGCGCCCGCGGCTGGCGGAAAGGCTGTGCCGGGCTCCGGACAAGGCTCTGCGAAGCCGGGGAGCAATAAGCCGAGCATCCCGGAGTTTGATGCGGATGAGTCGCTGGCCGAGTTGCGCACGCTGGCGGAGAGCGCGGGCGCGAAAGTTGTTGGAGAAATTCTGCAGCGGCGCGACCGGCCCGATCCCGCCACTCTGATCGGCGCGGGCAAGCTCGAAGAAATCGCCGGCGCAGCCGCCTCGGTGAATGCCGACCTTCTTCTGTTCGACCACGATCTGACGGCTTCGCAGCAGCGAAATATTGAAAAAATAGTTCATCGGCGGGTGATCGATCGCACCCAGCTGATTCTCGACATTTTTGCGCGGCACGCGCGAACGCGGGAAGGCCAGTTGCAGGTGGAGCTGGCGCAGTTGCAATACCTGCTGCCGCGGCTGGCCGGGCGCGGGGTGGAGATGTCGCAACTCGGCGGCGGCATCGGCACACGCGGTCCGGGTGAAACGCAGCTTGAAACCGACCGGAGGAAGATTGCCCGGCGCGTCAGGCACGTGGAGCAGCAACTGGAGAATGTGCGGCGCACCCGGGCTCAGCAGCGGCAGCGGCGGGAATCGGCTCCCGTGGCGGCCGTGGCGCTCGTGGGATACACGAATGCGGGCAAGTCGACATTGTTCAACGCGCTGACCCGGGCGGCGGTGCTGGCTTCGCCGCTCATGTTCGCCACACTTGATCCCACGATTCGGGCGGTGGCGCTGCCTTCGAAGCGCAAGATTCTGATGTCCGACACGGTCGGATTCATTCGCAGCTTGCCGCACACGCTGGTCTCAGCGTTTCGGGCCACGCTGGAAGAAGTGCAGCGGGCGTCGTTGATTGTGCATGTTTCCGACGCCAGCAGCCGGCTCTCGGCGGAACAGGATGCGCAGGTGGAGATTGTCCTGAAAGAATTGGAAGCGGAGAAGAAGCCTCGGCTGCGAGTAATGAATAAAGTCGATCTGTTGGACGTGGAAGTGGCCGAGAGTTTACGCGATGATGCCAAGACCGTCTATGTCTCAGCTGCTGAGGGCAGAGGGTTGGATCGATTGCTGGCGCGCATCGACGCCATGATCGAAGAGGATCCGGTCAGCCACGTGCATGTGCGCGTACCGCAGAAAGAAGGGAAGACGCTGGCTATGCTGTACGCCAAAGCGCGGATTTATTCGCGGGCTTACAAGGATGGGGCGGTGGAATTGGAAGTCGAGGCGCCGGAGTCGGTGGTTAGAAAGGTGCGGGAGTTTATTTTTTCTGAATCTAAGCCATAGAAGTCCTTGGCGATCCTCTTTCGGAGACGTGCAAGCGCGAGCGGCGGTGAGGCACTGTCTCTACAAGTTCAAGGTCGACTGAAAATTTGCGGGAGGCTGCCTCCCGTCCCGCAGTCCCCATGACCTGCCCCCATTTTTAGTCCAATGAGACTTTCTCCGGGTTTGAGTTCTCTAATATATTCGTCGGAACTACACTCTGGCAGCCGCCCGTCGCCGCCCACGATTTTGCGACCTCCTCCGGGCTGAGATACCCGAGCGCCGAATGCGGCCGCACCCATATTGTTATTGTTCAACGATGGATGCGGGCATGGCACTGCGAGCAGAGAGTTACTAGGTTCTCTTCGGAGTCGTCGCCGGAGGCGCTGCGAAACTGTTTATGGTGGATCTCTAGGTTGGACAGCGTGCCGCACGATTGGCACCGCCAGCCATCGCGCCGCAGCACCTGCTGCCGCAGAGTCTCGTACGACACCGGATCCAGCCGCAGGGGCGCGGGCTTTGGACCAATCGAGCTCATGATGCTTTCTCAACGAGGCCCGTAAGGAATGTCTGCCGTTGCTCTTCGGGCAGAAACTTGAAGAACCTCGTCATCGAGAACAGCAGCATCTCCGGATCTCCATGATCCAGATTGGCTCCAGCCAGGAAATCTGCGCAGATCATTTCCAAACAGTAGCCTCGGGATCGGTCGCTTCCCAACATCAGAGCTGCCGTCCCGATCGCCCGTTCAATGACCGGCATCTGGCTCTGGTAAAGTTTGAAGTAGATAATCTCCCACGGCTCTGTCTCCCGCCCCGTTAGTTCCTTCTCAACCTCCTGCTTGAATTCTGCCTGCGGCATCTGACGGGCTTTGTGCAACCAGATTGCACAATCGAAGTGCTGCCTGTCCCTCCTGGCCAGTTTGGCTAGCTCAATCCCTTTCGCCCAGCCCACTTCCTTCAGCTGCTTTCTCGCCTGCGGCGGCAGGTGTTCGTGTATCGACATCAGGTAGTAGGCCTTCCGCCTGGACCCCGGAAACCGCCTCTCTAGAAATTCGTCGAAGCACTTCAGGTCCTCCAGCCGCCAGTACTGAGCCGCCCGCACCTCGCATAGATAGCGCCCCAGTTCCACGAACTTGGTGTCCCTCTCTGTCTCTTTGCGTTGCTCCCATGCCAGAATCTCGTCAATCTTGCCCAGTACGAACAGGGCGCGGCGACGATTGAACTTCGGCGGCATGGGCGGATACTCAGTATGCAAGCTCGTCAAGCCAATCAAGACTCTCTGCTCCTGGACGCCGCACCAAGCGGGCGTCAGCCATTTCCTGCTTGCCAAGACAAAGCCCCACATAGGGACAGCTGCTGCAGGGGTTCTGCGGGAAGCGGATGCCACTGTGCGGCAAGAATTGTGCCGACTCGATTCTTTGGATCGTGTCCCCTACTAAGCGGCCGAATTCCTCGCGCTGCTCGTCAGTGATGGTGGTTCGCAGGTACTGAATCTCCACTAGCCGCTTGCGAACAAACACGACCTGGACGACTTCGGAAATGCCCGTCATCCACGAGTAGCAGACCAGTTGGGGATCCAGAGACAACAGACCCTTAGGCTCTTCTGGGTATCGGCTAGACGAGGTCTTCCACTCCAGCAGGCAGCGCGTCCCGTCGAGTTTGCCGATGGCGTCGATGTAGGCCACGAAGTCGTTCTTTCCGGTGACCTGCCGGTCAAACTTGATCTGCAGATTCCTTCGAGGCTGGGGGACCTGGATGCGATTGTCCTGACAGAACCGGGTCAGGAGCATGATGCCCTGCCGGAGCATGCGATCCCAGGAGTCTCCATTGGAGTAGTGCAAGCCTTGGTTCTGACAGGCAGACCATTCGGAGAACAGGACCGCTCCGGGGTCGTCCCGGCGAAAATAGGCGCCCAGAGCTTGTTCGAAGGCACGGCCGAATAGCATCGCCGCCCGTGTATCTTTCTCCTTCCAGCCATCAAGGTAGCGATGCCGATACCGCCGCGGGCAGGTGAGGTATTGGCTGATCTGGGTGTAGCTGTATGTCATTTAGGCCACCTGCGGGTTGTCTAGATTTGCCGGCGAAAGTTCTTCCCACCGGCCGGCAGCAGCAAAACCGTCGAGCCGGAGCAGGGAAGTGCCGTTAAAGACGATGTGGCTGATCTTGACCACACCTTTCAAACCTACTAGCTGCGTCTCGTCCACCTCATCGCGTCCGAGCAACTCGGTGACGTAGCCGAAGTCGCGCAGGAACCAGTTCAGCTTCCACAGGGCTTTTGGGCTGCAATAGAGGCGGCTGGAAAGGACGTTGCCAGCAAACCGGCTGGGCTCAAGAATTGCCAGAACCAGTGTGTAGTAGGGTTTCTGTGCCTGCCGCTGAAACTTGACTCGTTGCACCCGAACCAGGAAGACTCCGTCGGGGATCTGAGCGGCAGCACAGCGATCGGCGGCGTGCAGGCCGGTGATCTCGCGTATCATGCGGCACCGTCTTTCTGGCCGAGGTAGCTGTTGAGCTGGCAGAGCAGGGCGGAGCGGTCTTTCTCGGCCCAGTCGGACAGCTGCGTGACGAAGGTCTCCACCTGCTCGCGAGAAGCATCGCGCAGCGCGTTGACGCCACAGAAATCGGTGGCGTAGGCCTTGACCAGGTTGGGATCGAGCTGATGCTGCCGAATCAATTGGCAAAGGCGGTCGCGAACCTTTGGGCCACCATAGTTGCCGTTGCCATTGGACGGTTGGGGCGGGAGCTTCTTCGACTCCCGGGAGGATTGCGGCACCTCGGCGAAGGACCCGATTTCCTCAACCGAGCAAATACCAATCCCGTAGGCTTTGCGCAGGGCACGGTTCACGGCGCGAGTTTCCGCCACCCGCATTTCGGCGCCGTGAACGAGGTAAGAGACATTGGAGGGATCGGCGTCGCCGTAGCCGACAAAACCCTTGCATCTTGGCGACCTGAAGACGGTGGCCTTAAAGACCCAGCGGCAACTGGCTGGCTCCGAAAGCAGCCGGCTGGCTCGGAGTGAATTCCTATACATCGGCTGCGACGAGCTAGTCTTATTAGACCTGCATGAGTTACATACCAACCGTTTTCGAGGAGGGTCAAATCGCCCGAGCTGATCGAGAATTTATGACGATCGGTCAAGGATCTCAAGGCTCCCAAATGAAGAACGCTCATTTGGGACGGCCACCTCTTCCGAGCAAATCTCAAGTTTTCCCCCAGCAACAGTTTCTTGGTCTTCATCGCATTCCTCGTCGATCGCCACCCATCAGAAATCGTTGCATGGATGACATTTGGATGACATAAGGATGACATAATGTTCTTCTTGAGTCAAGCTAAATTTTAGGAACTGTGCATTTGGGTCAGGTGCTAAGATTTCGAAGATGAAAAAAGATGCGCGTTTGACTTTTCGCGTCCGGTCGGAACTGAAAAGAGAAGTTGAAGGAATCGCAGACCGCGAAGGTCACAGTGTTGCGCAAATTTGTGAAGCATTTTTGCTGGCCGGATCCGAAGCTTACAAGAAGCAAGGCAGCAGATTTGTAAATCGGGTACTTGCTCGACTCGTCACCAAATCGCCAACCAATTGAAGTTTCCGCTCGTCTAGTAATCTTGCCACGCGCCCGACCAACTTTAATCCGAGCGATTCCATAAGAGCGCCGCATGCCTTTTGAGTGGGTTCGGCAGAAGGTGCGCAACCCAGTGTGTTTTACTTTCGAAACGAGGTACGTCGCTCTGCTCTCTTAATCAAAGTTGAGACGGGAACACCAAACGCCTCAGCGAGGTGCGTGTTCGCAGCATCCTGGGGGCAGGTTCTGGTTTGCTCCTCGTGAATTCCGTTCGCGTGCAACGATTGCTTTGAATGCAGTAATGAACGAGGTACCGGTTCGCTAAATCCCATTGCGTGGTCTAAAGTCTGGGTGCTACAACTTGCACGCAATGGTTTAGTAGCGCTCCTCCCCCGCAGCAAACCCCATTGTGAAATGAATCGAGAAACTCGAACGAGGCTGCCATTGTGCGCACCCCTCTGGCACCAATCGTCGGAGATCGAACGAGTACCGCGTCGAAAATCCCCCATTTCGACCCGGCGCTTGGAAAGGCGGCGGCGTGAAGTTTGACCGCGAAGTTTCGGAGGTCACTCAGCGACCCGGGAAGTGATTTCAAACGAGGCCGCTCACATCGAAGAATCCGACAATGTGCGAGGGGTGACCAGACAAAAATCTATCAAGAAGGAGATTTGAATGTCTCTAAAGGAACCATCTCAAGATTTGTCAGACTCGCCGTCACCCGAAGAGGCTGCTCGGAAGCGGCCTGTATCGGAACGAAAAATCCAGGCTAACCGGCGGAACGCTCTTCGGTCGACTGGGCCAACGACGGGGCGTGGAAAGCGCAACGTGTCCCGCAACGCGATTAAACATGGAATCCTCGCGCGAGAGGTTGTCATTTTGGCCGGGGATGGCGAGGAGAGTTTGAAGGAGTTTCTCGACCTGGCCGAAAGGCTTTGGGAGGACTACGAACCCGTTGGGGTCGTCGAGGAACAACTCGTACAAACGATTGTCACCTGTTGGTGGAGGAAAGCGCGTGTCATTCGTGCCGAGAATGGAGAAATACGTAAGCGGCTGGACGCGGCGGCATTGAATCTGACCCAACGAAATTCAGACAAGGTTAACCTTGCATTGGCGCAAATAGGGGAGTTGACTATTTCCAGTATCTACAAGCCTCCGCAGACAGTGTGGCCAAGGGACGAATGGTTGGCCATCCAAAGCCTACAGATCAATTTGCGGGAAAGTCACATAAGCTTTGGGTACTTGCAGGGACTTCTGACTTTGGCGAAATCGGAGATCGCCAGCAGCGGTTATATATCGGAAGTGATTCGGAGGGAGATTTTTTCCTCGTTCTGTACTTGGGACTACGAGTTAGCACACACCTGTCTCTACCATGGTTGGTCAGTAGGCAAAATAGAGGACAAAACAGCCAAAGAGATTGAGGACCGAAAAGCAAGTCAGGAAGTCGCCCAACTCCTTGAGATAATTGATGTTCATTCGAAATGGCTTAGCGAGCTCGAGCGATACAAGATAAAGCGCGAAAACCTCGCAGTAGATGCCGAGGCTCGAAGCTTCAGCTTGCCGCCCGCGGATGTAACCGACAAACTCCAGCGCTACGAAACTCACCTGGACAAGCAACTCTATCGTGCAATGGACCAACTTGAGCGTCTGCAACGACAGCGCAGGGGCGAAAAGGTGCCGCCTCCTCTCACCATCAATGTGGGAAGGGGGAGATAGGTATTCTGCCAAACAAAGCCAAGAAGTCCTTTGTTTTTAATAGCTACGTGCCGGGAAGCCGTCCAATTGTGTTGCATTTAACTTTACGTAGAATCATATGCTCAACACGGTGGGATTCATTCGCAGCTGGCCGCACATGCTGGTCTCGCTGGAAGAGGTGCAGCGGGCGTCGTTGATTGTGCATATTTCCGACGCCAGCAGCCGGCTCTCGGCGGAACAGGATGCGCAGGTGGAGATTGTTTTGAAAGAACTGGAAGCGGAGAAGAAACCACGGCTGCGAGTGATGAATAAAGTCGATCTGCTCGACGTGGAAGTGGCCGAGAGTCTGGTGAACGGAGCGCCGCCCGATGCGAAGACGGTGTATGTGTCCGCGGCGGAAGGAACGGGGCTGGACCGGCTGCTGGCGCGCATCGACGCCATGATCGAGGAAGATCCGGTCAGCCGCGTACACCTTCGCGTGCCGCAGAGAGAAGGGAAGACACTGGCTATGCTGGAAGCTAAGGCGCGGATTTATTCGCGGGCGTACAAGGATGGGGCGGTGGAATTGGAAGTGGAGGCGCCGGAGTCGGTGGTGAGAAGGGTGCGGGATTTCGTGGTGAAGTAAACTTGGCCGCTCGCATTGGAAGGCTCAATTCGCCTTGCGGCGCTTGTTTAATGGCCAGCCTTTCCACCAGGGAGCGGATCATGTTTGCACATCGGAGAATTGTCGGCATCTTCACGGTTGCAATCTTTTTCTCGGCGTCCACGCTGTTTGCAAGTGACACCGTTCTGATTCACGGGCACATCTACACTGGCAACCCAAAAGCTCTTTGGGCACAGGCGCTGGCCGTCACCGGCACTCGCATTGATGCCGTTGGAACCAATGCTGAAATCCAGGGCCGGCGTGCAGCCAATACACAGGTTATCGATCTTCAGGGGCGGACGGTGGTCCCGGGATTTTCCGACGATCACACCCACATGTGGCAGGGCGCGCTTGCGTTTCACGGTCTCAATCTTTCGGTTCCTGAATCGAGCATCACTCCGGAGGACGATCCTGATGTTCTGGTCAAACAGCTGAAAGCTTATGCCGCGAGCCATCCCGAAGATAAGGTTCTATTTGCCCGGGCTGACTTCAGCACGGAGCCGCCTTCGATGCCCAGTCATGAATTGTTGGATCGTGCGGTCGCAGACCGGCCTGTCGTTGTACATAACTCGTCTGAACATGCGCTCTGGGTGAACGCCAAGGCCCTAGCCCTGGCCGGAATTACGGACCGGCCCGTGGCTGATCCTTCGGAGGAGAAGTACATCGTACGCGACGCCAGCGGGCATCCCACGGGGATGCTGATGGAAGCGGCGATGCAGGTGATGGAGCGCGCCCTGGCGAACCAGTTGTCGCTGGACGAAAAGCTAGCCATGCTGCGGGACGCCTCGCTTTATCTCAATCGCTACGGCGTGACCAGCATCACCAACGCCAGCGGAAGTCTGGCCGAGACTGAACTCTATGCCGCTTTACGGGCCCGTGGCCAGCTAACGGTCCGCATCAAGACGGCGTTCGGCGCAATCGGGGTGAGGCATCATTCGACTCCGGAATTTTTAGCCGACCTGGACAAGGCGCGCGGCCTGTACCACGACGATTGGGTTTCGGCGAACCTGGTTAAGTTTTTTGCCGATGGAGGCACCGGCACGATCCCGCCACTGATGTATGAACCTGCGGAGTACAAAAAGCTGGTTCTCGAATTGGACAAACGCGGCTACCAGATCATGACCCACACCTACCGTCCTGACACGTCGCGAATGGTGGTCGATACCTACGAAGAGGTAGAGAAAATCAACGGACCGCGCGACCGGCGACTGCGGGTGGAGCACGCCGACTTTGTTTCAGCGCAGGACATCCCGAGGCTGGCTGCACTGTCTTTGATCGCGAGTATGCAGCCCGCTTTTTGCTGCGACGTGGAGGGCACGAACTACGATCCGCGCGAGCACGCCACGACCGACCGCTGGCAAAGTATGGGAAAAAGCGGAGTCATGATGGCCTTCGGCAGCGACTGGCCGTGTAGTTGGCCGCCAGATCCGTTGATCGCGATCCAGGAAGCGGTTACCCGCACGATTTGGCGTCCAGGCAATGGTCGTAAGGACTTTCCTGGCGGAACTTTTGATGGAGCAGGCCAAGGCGGAACGGTCCCGACCAAGGATTCGTATGTCCCCGAGGAACGGCTTACCGTGGAACAGGCCGTGAATGCGTATACTCAGGGTTCGTCCTACGCAAGATTCTCTGATGATCGGATTGGAATGCTCGATGTAGGGAAGGAAGCTGATCTCGCGGTCCTTTCGCAAGACATTTTCTCGATGAAGCCGGAAGAGATTGCGAAGGCGAGAGTAGTGATGACGATGGTCGGCGGGAAAGTCGTCTTCACGGAAGGGAAATAATCCGGCCACAAATTAAATGGGCCGGCAACCAAGAAGCGGTGACATTCCTTGGCTATCGGCCCATTCGATCCTGAATTGGATCGGAGGTGATACTTCAATGCTAATCCTCTTTACCAGGATGTCAAGGGCTAGTTGCAGATTTCTGTGATGGCTGGTCAAATCCGGCTGACAGGCGGATTTGGCCCGTTTTGAGACCCTTCGGGCTACCAGGCGAACCTCAATCCCGTAGT
This sequence comes from uncultured Acidobacteriaceae bacterium, assembly GCA_963850165.1. GTDB lineage: Bacteria > Acidobacteriota > Terriglobia > Terriglobales > Acidobacteriaceae > Sulfotelmatobacter. The sequence goes on from CAWKKK010000033.1 coordinate 14,791, forward strand.
CCCGTGGGAACAAATGCGCCTCGCTGCGCTCGGCTGGACCCTTCGACTTCGCTCAGGGCAGGCTCGCGAGGCGCCCATCCCCACACTTGTTCTCGCGTGCCCCAACATCCTTCGCCACTCATGTTTTTCGCGCGCTCTTTGCGTTGACATAAACTCCTGCGGACGTTAGACTTAACAGTTTTCATAGCCCTCTTTTTCCTGTATAGCCGCATTCAATGGATGAAACGCTACGACAACTAGGCGAATTACTGCTCGGAGCGGTGCCGACGGTGATTCTGCTGGCGTTGCTCTACGCCCTCTACACGACAATTGTGCACAAGCCTTTGCGGCGCGTGCTGGAGGAGCGGCGCAGCAAGACGGAGGGTGCGGTCGAGAAGTCGCGGGCCGACATTGCGGCGGCGGAGGCGCGCACGTCCGAATACGAGCAGCGGCTGCGTGAGGCGCGGGCGGCTGTGTTCCACGCGCAGGAGGGCCGACGCAAGGCAGCGCTGGATGCGCGGAGCGCAGCGCTGAACGAAGCTCGCAACCAAGGCCAAGCGCAGGTGCAGGCCGCGAAGGCTGATCTCCAGAAGGATCGCGAGGCAGCGCAGATCGGTTTACAGGCCGAGGCGCAGACGCTGGCCGCGGAGATTATACGGCGCGTGCTCGAGCCGGCCGGAGCTGGAGGCTGATGGCGAAAGTCACGATGCCGCTGGGCTCGATTTCGAGCGAGATGACTTCGAAAAAGATGCTTTCCCCGAAAAGAATTGTCCGAAAGTGTTTGCTGGCGCTGCTCGTAGTGAGCTTTGCCGGGGTGCTCGGGCCGTTACGGGCGCAGCAGAAGTCTGCCGCTCCGAAGCAGGAGGAAGTCAGGCAGGCGCCGCAGCACCAGCCGGGTCTCGCGCGGCAACTGGCGCACGAAACGCGTGAAGCAGCAGGAGAAGACAAAGATGAAACGGCGGAATTTAAGCAATCGCCTTCCGTACTGATGATTGCGAAGTGGACCGGGATGAGCCTGCAGCACGCTTATTGGTTGAGCGTGCTGTCGAACTTTGTGGTGATCGCGGTGGTCATCGTGTGGGCGAGCCGCAAGTATTTGCCGGGAATCTTCAGCGCCCGCACGGCGGCGATCCAGAAGGCGATGCAGGAGGCGCAGAAGGCCAGCGAGGAAGCGCGGCGGAGGCTGGCGGAGATTGAATCGCGCCTGATGAGACTGGATGTCGAGATTGGGATGATGCGCAACGCCGCGGAGAAAGACGCTGAAGCGGAGGAAGCGCGCATCCAGGCGGCAGCTCAGGAAGATGCACGGAAGATGGTGGAAGCGGCGCAGCAGGAAATTGCGGCGGCCGCCAAAGCGGCGCGGCGCGAGTTGACCGCTTATGCGGCCGATCTGGCCGTGGCGCTGGCGCAGAAGCAGATTCGCGTGGACGCTGCCACCGATCAGGCGCTGGTGCGGAATTTTGCCGGGGATTTGGGCGCGTTTGAAGGTTCAGGGCCGGGAAAGGCGGGGCGCTAGAGAATGGCTTCGGTCGCCAACACGTATGCGCGGGCTTTTGCGGATGTGGTACTCAGCGCGCATCTCGACTCTGATCGTTCGATTGCGGAATTGCGCACGATCGCAAGTTTGCTCAACCAGAGTTCGGATCTGCGGCGAGTGTGGGAGAATCCCGCGGTTCCCGCCGAGCAGAGGCGGCGGGTGCTGGACGTAATTGTTGAGCGTGACGGGATATCCAAGCAGGTGAGGAATCTGATCGCGGTCCTGATCGATCACCGGCGAGTTCATTTTCTGGGGCCAATCATCGTGCAACTGGAGAAAGAACTCGACGCGCGGCTGGGCTTCGCGGAGGCCGATATCACGAGCGCCCGCCCATTGGTTGATGCCGAGAAGCGCGAGTTCGAAGCGCAGGTCGGGAAGCTGACTGGCAAGAAAGTCCGCGCCCGGTATGGGCAGGATGCGTCGCTCCTGGGAGGCGCGGTGGTCCGCCTGGGTAGCACGATTTACGATGGTTCGGTAAAGGGGCAGTTGGAGAGATTGAAAGAAGCTATTAGCTCCTAGCTACTAGCGCCTGGCCTGAATCGCTAGCAGCTAGAGGCTTAGGGTTATGAGTTGATTCTATGGCACAGATCAAGGCAGACGAGATTACGAAACTGATCCGCGAGCAGATCGAGAACTACGAATCGAAGATCTCCGTGGATGAGACTGGCACCGTCATCACGCTCGGCGATGGCATCGCGCGCGTGTATGGACTGGATAAAGTCATGGCCGGCGAACTTCTATCCTTTCCGCACGGCGTGGCCGGCATCGCCATGAACCTGGAAGAAGACCAGGTGGGCGTGGTGCTGCTCGGCGAATACACCGAGATCAAGGAAGGCGACGAAGTAAAGCGGACGGGCCGCATCATGAGTGTGCCGGTGGGCGACGCCATGATCGGGCGCGTTGTGGACTCGCTGGGCCGGCCCATCGACGACAAGGGGCCCATTTCTACTGACAAATTCATCGCACTGGAACGGCTGGCACCCGGCGTGATTGCTCGTCAGCCAGTACGCGAGCCCATGGCGACCGGGCTGAAAGCCATCGACAGCATGATTCCGATTGGCCGCGGGCAGCGCGAGTTGATCATCGGCGACCGGCAGACCGGCAAGACCGCGGTCGCGCTCGACACTATCATCAACAGCAAGGGCAATGACCTGGTCTGCATTTATAACGCGATCGGGCAGAAGCGATCGTCGATTGCCCAGGTGGTGAAGATTCTGGAAGATGCCGGAGCGATGGAATACACCATTGTCGTAGCAGCGTCGGCTTCGGAACCCGCGCCCATGCAGTATATTTCGCCGTACGCGGCAACGGCCATCGGCGAGTATTTCCGCGACACCAAGCGGCACGCGCTGGTGATTTATGACGATCTGTCGAAGCATGCTGCGTCCTATCGCGAAATCTCGCTGCTGCTGCGACGCCCGCCGGGGCGCGAGGCGTATCCCGGAGACGTGTTCTATCTCCACTCGCGGCTGCTGGAGCGCTCGGCGAAGCTGAGCGACAAGAATGGCGGAGGATCACTGACCGCGCTGCCGATTATTGAGACGCAAGCGGGCGACGTTTCCGCCTATATTCCGACCAACGTGATTTCGATTACCGACGGACAGATTTATCTGGAAACAGATTTGTTCAACCAAGGCGTACGTCCGGCGGTGAACGTAGGTCTGTCAGTGAGCCGGGTGGGCGGCAGCGCCCAGATCAAGGCCATGCGGCAGGTTGCGGGAACGCTGAAGCTGGAACTGGCGCAATACCGCGAACTGGCGGCGTTTGCGCAGTTTGGCAGCGACCTCGACAAGGCCACGCAGGCGCAACTCAACCGCGGGCAACGGCTGGTCGAACTGTTGAAGCAGAATCAATTCTCGCCACTGCCGTTCTCCAAGCAGATTCTGATTATCTTCGCGGGCACGGGAGGATTCCTTGATGATCTTCCTGTGAATCAGGTTCGCGACTTCGAGGCAGAGCTTTACGAGTACGTGGACGCGACCAACGCCGGACTGCTGCGCACGATCATGGAGAAAAAGATTCTTGATGACGCGCTAAAGGCGCAGCTGACCGATGTAATCAAGCAGGCGAAGCAACAGTTTGTAGCGGAGCGGGCGGCAGTAGCAAAGTAGTGCCTGCGGCACCCGTGGTGAAGGAAAGACGTAACAAGTTACGTCTCTACGACAAATGGCTAACATTCTCGACATTCGGCGTCGCATTCGCAGCGTGGTGAACACGCGGCAGATCACCAAGGCCATGAAGGTGGTGTCGGCCGCCAAGCTGCGCCGGGCGCAGGACCGTGCTCTATCGGCACGTCCTTATGCGCAGATGCTGACGAATGTTCTGAAATCCCTCGTGGCGCGCGCGGAGATTTACGATCCCGAAACCGGCGAGCCGAAGCATGCCTTGCTGGCGCAGCGCGCCGAAAAAACCATTCTGCTGATCATGGTTACGGGCGACAAGGGACTGGCGGGCGCATTCAGCGCCAATATCACCAAGGCTGCTAGCCGCTTCCTCGAGTCCAAGGCAGGCAAAAACGTCGACATCGAGGCGATCGGCCGCAAGGGGCGCGACTTTTTGCGCCGGCGCTATCCTGCCGCTCCAGTGCAGACGCGCAGCCTCGCCGAGACCGAGGAATCGCTCGAGACTCAGCTCGAAGGCGGGGAGCGGGCCGGCGCGATACAAATTACGGGAGAACATGTTGGAGTTCTCGGCAAGTTGCAATTTTCGCAAGCGCGACGTTTGTCGGAGAGTGTAATCGAGCGTTATCAGCGCGAAGAGATCGACGCGGTCTACGTAGTCTTCAACGAATTCAAGTCAGTGATTGCGCAGCGGCTCATCGTAGAGCAGATTCTTCCCATCGAACAGATTGGTGCGCCGGCGGTGCGCTTATCGGAGGAGATGACAGAAGAAGAAAAGAAAAGGGCGCAGGAAGCGGCGATCAGCGCGGGGGTGGGCCTGCGGAGTTCCGAATCTCTGGGCGGTCAGGCTGCGGCGCAGTTCTGGACTTCATTCGGTACGGCGCAGGTCGATTACATTTACGAGCAGGCGCCTGAGGAGCTTTTCCGCGCGTTGCTGCCGAAATATGCAGCCATCCAGATTTTCCGTGCGCTGCTGGAGTCGGTGGCGGCCGAGCATGCCGCGCGCATGACTGCGATGGATTCCGCCACCAACAATGCCACGGATATGATCGATTCGCTGACGCTGGCCATGAACCGGGCGCGGCAGGCGAAGATTACGAAGGAGATCATTGAGATCGTGAGCGGCGCGGCCGCGATGTGATGTAGAGACGTTGCTTGCAACGTCTTTTGTGCGAGGGAAAGAGAGACGTAACAAGTTACGTTTCTACGAGAATATATGCCAGAAAACATTGGACATGTTGTTCAAATTGCGGGGCCGGCTGTGGACGTGCAGTTTCCCGAGGGCAAGCTGCCGCCGATTTACCAGGCGGTGAGAGTGGTGAGCGACGGCTTCACTGTGCCCAATCCCGTTAACGTGATTCTCGAAGTGCAACAGCATCTGGGTGAAGGCCGCGTGCGCTGCATCGCGATGGAAGCCACCGAAGGTATGGTGCGCGGCATGAACGCCATCGACCAGGGTGGACCAATCTCCGTGCCCGTGGGCCGCGGTACGCTGGGCCGCGTGATGAATGTGATCGGCGAGCCTGTGGATGATCTTGGCCCAGTCGAGTACAAGGAACGGATGCCGATTCATCGCCTGGCGCCTGCTTTCGACGAGCAGGCTACGACTGCGGAAATGTTTGAGACCGGAGTGAAGGTCATCGATCTCATTCAGCCCTTTCTGAAGGGCGGCAAGATCGGCTTGTTTGGCGGCGCGGGCGTGGGTAAGACCGTCGTCATCATGGAGCTAATCAATAACGTTGCCAAGCAGCACGGCGGCTACTCCGTGTTTGCGGGGGTTGGGGAGCGCACGCGCGAAGGCAACGACCTGTGGCTGGAGATGACGGAATCGGGCGTGATCAAGCCCGGCGATCCGGCGCACTCGAAAGCGGCGCTGATTTATGGACAGATGACGGAGCCGCCCGGAGCGCGCTTGCGCGTGGCGCTGACCGGACTGACGGTCGCGGAGTATTTCCGCGATGCCGAGGGCGCGGACACTCTGCTCTTCATCGACAACATTTTCCGTTTCACGCAGGCCGGTTCGGAAGTGTCGGCGCTGCTCGGCCGCATGCCCAGCGCCGTAGGCTATCAACCGAACCTGGCGACGGAAATGGGCGAACTGCAGGAGCGGATTACGTCGACGAAGAAAGGCTCGGTCACATCGGTGCAAGCGATTTACGTCCCGGCCGATGACTTGACGGATCCGGCGCCGGCAACAACGTTTGCTCACCTTGACGCAACCACCGTGCTCTCGCGGGCCTTGACTGAGATTGGAATTTATCCCGCGGTCGATCCGCTGGCTTCGACGTCGCGCATTCTCGACGCCCGCATTGTCGGCGAGGAACATTACGACGTGGCGCAGAGGGTGAAGAAGACGCTGCAGACCTACAAAGACCTGCAGGACATCATCGCAATTCTCGGGATCGACGAGTTGAGCGAAGATCAAAAACTCACTGTGGCGCGCGCGCGAAAGATCCAGAAGTTCCTGTCGCAGCCGTTCCACGTGGCCGAACAATTCACGGGAGCGGCAGGGCGCTACGTAAAGATTGCCGACACGGTGAAGGGCTTCAAGGCGATTGTCGAAGGCAAGTACGACGACATCCCAGAGCAGGCGTTTTACATGAAGGGCCCGATTGAAGAAGTGCTGGAAGCGGCAGAGAAGATGAAGACGGCAGCGTAAGAGCAGTGTTCAGTGATCAGTGTTCAGTGATCAGTCAAACCGGCTGATTCGCGGACGAAAACTGACCACTGGACACTGATCACTGATGTCAGATACTTTCCAACTCGAGATCGTCACGCCGGAAAAGAAAGTGGTCGATACGGCTGCCACGGAAGCTCAGATTCCCGGCAAGAATGGGTATTTGGGCGTTCTGCCGGGGCACGCGCCGCTTATCACTGAGCTGGCGGTGGGCGAAATCACGTTCCGCGCCGGCGCCAGCGCTGACGAGCAGCGGCTGGCTGTGGCGTGGGGATTTGCCGAGGTGCTGCCGGATAAGGTTACGATTCTCGCCGAGACTGCCGAACGCCCGTCCGAGATCGACGTGGAACGCGCGCGTAAGGCTAAAGCGCGCGCCGAACAGCGACTGACCAGCGGCGATCCCAGCGTTGATGTGGAGCGGTCACTGAACGCACTGCACAAGGCGGAGACGCGGTTGGAAGTGGCTGAAGGCAAGAGCCATTCTTAGCTGACCCTGCTGGCAGATCTTCCAGAGGCATCGAGCCTCACACTTCCGGATTTCATCTCACTCGAAGGTGCGATCTATGAGATCCATCTCGTCGTTGCCTCGATGGTGTTTCTGCGCTCTCTTGATCCTCGGAGTCGTCGTCGCGGCGCAAGACAAGCCCGCACAGACTCCGCCTCCGCAACCTCCGGCGCCGCTGATCTCTCCCGATGTCCACACTGATGGCAGCGTGACCTTCCGCTTTCGCGCTCCCAATGCCGTAGACGTGAAGCTTGCGCGCGAGGGCGCCGAGCCTGTGCCGATGCACAAAGATGAGCAAGGCATCTGGACCGCGACGACTGAGCCGCTGCCTCCCGACTACTATGGATATTCTTTTGTCGCCGATGGCGTGCGACTTATCGATCCGGCGAATCCGCTGCTGAAGCCGAATTTGGTGGCCACGCAGAATGCGGTGTACGTCCCCGGGCCGCCGTCACTGCCTTGGGAGCTGAACGATGTGCCGCATGGCGAAATTCACCATCACTTCTACAGGTCCAAAGTCGCGGCCGATGACCGCGATTACTACGTGTACACGCCTCCGGGGTACGACCCGGCCGCGAAGAAGACTTACCCTGTGCTCTATCTTCTGCACGGATATAGTGACGACGCCAGCGGATGGACGGCGGTCGGACATGCCAACGTGATTCTCGACAATCTGATCGCACAGGATAAAGCTAACCCGATGATTGTGGTGATGCCGCTAGGCTACGGCACTATGGACTTCGTGCACTTGGCTTGGAATGCGTGGAGCCATACCGAATTGCGGGATCGCAACCTTGGGAACTTCCGTGAGGCGCTGCTCACCGAGGTCATACCGCGAGTCGAAAGCGAATATCGCGTCACAAAAGATCGCAACGCGCGAGCGATTGCCGGGCTATCCATGGGCGGTTCGGAGTCTCTGCTCACGGGTTTGAACAACCTGGACAAATTTGCCTGGATCGGCGCCTTTAGTTCGGGCAGCATTCCCGAAGACTTTTCGAAAGACTTCCCCGCGCTCGATGCAAAGGCAAACCGGCAACTGCATCTGCTCTGGATCGCGTGTGGCACCGAGGATCGTCTGATCACGGTCAACCGCAATCTGCGGGAATGGCTCAAGACCAAGGGGGTGAAGGCGACCGAAATCGAAACGCCGGGCATGCATACCTGGATGGTATGGCGGCGGAATCTGGCGGAGTTTGCGCCACTGCTGTTCCGGTGAGAACAGCGCAAAGTCTTGCCGGACCCTTATAGGCACAGCTTTCCGCGAGGGGTTGCAAGGTCGGGAGTAAATCAGCGAGGTGTCAAAATGTACCCCGGCCCCGGGGGCCGGGGTGGTCTTCGCAAGGGCGAGAGGACCTCACAGAAAAAGCCTATTTCGGTGCGTCAGCGGGCGCGGCGGCCTTCTTGTCGGCCTTCGGCTTCTTCTCAGCCTTGGGCTTCTTCTCAGCCTTGGGCTTTTTGGCCTTCTTTGTGTCTGTTTTCTTATCGGTACTGGTGTCGCCGCCTGTCGCTTGGGCAAAGGACGCCGACGTCAGTGAAAGAGTCAACGCAACCGCGAATAACAATGTTAACAGCTTCTTCATGGTCCTACACGCTCCTTAAGGGATTGGGGTTCGAAGTCTACCGGACACACCGTCCGCTGGACGTACTAGCAGAAGATTGTCCTGTATGCAAGCCATTATAGACCATTTTGGCAAATAAACTCAAGTTCAAAGCTAGGGTATCGTTTTGGGAACCCGTTTGGCTTCCCGCAATACGGCAGGAGGCATCCTCTGGGTTTGCTCTGAATCTCTAAGCCAGCGGCGAATCGCTCATGCGGAAGCGGGTGCGGACGTGCTCCGAAATCAGTTCGATCGCGGGGCGGTTGGCCACCGGGTCGCTCTGAGCCAGATATTTCATGGCCTCCACCAGCAGGCGCTGGCCATCGACGTATCGAGGATCGGAGGTTCGCTCCCTCTTTCTGGGAGGACCCAACTTGGGAGGGACAGGAATGGTAAAAACCTTAGCCATGGATGAACTCGAAAGATGAACTCAAATGAAATCCTAGGGGCAGTATAGCGCCCGCCGTTCATTTTTCAGCACACATTCTTACGCTTTAGATTCAGCCACTTAGCCACGAGGCGAGACGAATTGCGTCTTCTTCGTGGTTTTCAACTGAAACACCTCGTTGCCGATCTTTGCCGGGACTCGGATGACCGAATACTTCGCCAGGCGATAATCGCCCTGCCCCTGCATGAACTGCTGCTGCACCGAGATGCCGCGGGTCAAGTCAATCCACAGGAAAGCCTTCGAGAAGTAGTTGCGCACTTTTTCGCTCTTGGGAACCAGCTGCAATTTTACGGCTGTGACGTTGTCGACCGTTTCCTCACCCAGATAAGTAACGTCGTAAGTCCTTTTCAGATCCTGCCCGCTGCCGCCGAAGCCCAGCACCAGATAGCTTTCCATCTCGGTGCGGTTGCTGCCCGCCGAGAACTCCATGACCTGCTCGATCTTCGGCTGGTAGATCTGGAGCTTGCCGTCTTTGTAGAGCACGAACTTCGGCTCGGGCACCTTGATCTCCGCCATCATTTCTATCTCGTTTCCCGACTTTCGGTAATAAACCGTGCCTTTCTGCGTGTCGGTGTCGTCCACCACTTTCTGATACTGATCCCACTCGAAATCGGCCTGTGCAGTATGGAAGCTGGCCGCCGCCGCGTCCATTTTCGTCAACACACTTTCGAGGGAGGGAGCTTCCTGCGGCGGCAAAAGGAGACTCAAGGCGAGAAACAAGAGGTGAATGGAGATCGTCATGGCCTGTAGCCCCGACGTCGATCGCAGACGATTCTTCTCGCTAAAGTCCGTCTCACTATTTTCGTTTCACCCAAACCCGGTAACCCTGCACCTGCCCCTTGTGATCGGGCACGGCTTCGTAGTGCACGATCGAGACTTCGCCGGAAATCGGTTGAATGAGGTGCAACAACTGATTCCGCACCGACTGATCATCTCCCGGCGTAACCGCGCCGGCTGAAATCTGGTAAAGCAGGCCGCCCTGCGCGTCAGGTGTGACCACGACATCACTCAGATGCGGATCGCCCAGCACAGGTTTATCGTTGAAGTTGATTACCCGGGGCGAGAAGAAGACAAAGATGAGGATCAGCGTGACCATAATGTCGTAATGCAGCGTGCCCCGCTCATGCTGCCACAGGATGTAGCTCCGAATTGTCGGCCAGACGCCGTTCATCGGTAGGGAAGGCGCGCCCGCAGCGGTCGTGCTGATGTCCACACTGTGCAAGTCTAGTCTCCAGGTTTCAAGGTCGCAAGGTTTCAAAGTGTCAAATGTCCGCATGCGGGTTTTGAAACCTTGAAACTGTGAGACCGTGAAACTTTGCCCTTAGAAGCTCTTCTTCGTAATCCGCTCAGCCCCCACGTAAGGCCGCAGCGCCTCGGGAATAACCACGCTGCCGTCAGCCTGCTGATAGTTCTCGACAATCGCCACCCAGGTCCGGCCCACCGCCAGTCCGCTTCCGTTCAGAGTATGCGCGAACTCGGGCTTGTTCTTGCCTTCCGGACGATAACGGATATTCGCCCGCCGCGCTTGGTACGACTCGAAATTCGAACACGATGAAATCTCGCGAAACAACTGCTGCCCCGGCAGCCAAACTTCAATGTCATAAGTCTTGGCGGCAGCCGCGCCCATGTCACCCGTGCACAGCGTGATCACGCGGTAATGCAGGCCGAGCTTTTGCAGGACGGTCTCGGCGTTCCGCGTCAGCTTCTCGTGCTCTTCATAAGAATTTTCCGGCCGCGTAAACTTCACCAGTTCCACCTTCTGAAACTGATGCTGCCGGATGATGCCGCGCACGTCCTTGCCGTAAGATCCCGCTTCGCTGCGAAAGCACGGTGTGTAGGCCGTGAGTGAGATCGGCAGGCGCGCCGCATCGAGAATTTCGTCGCGGTAAATATTTGTGACCGGAACCTCAGCCGTGGGAATCAGCCAGAGATCCTTTTCCCCGTGAGGCACACGAAATGAATCAGCGGCAAACTTGGGCAGTTGTCCCGTGCCATACATCGACTCGGAATTCACCAGATATGGAGGCAGAACTTCGGTATATCCGTGCTCGCGAGTGTGCAGATCAAGCATGAAGTTCGCCAGTGCGCGTTCGAGCTTGGCTCCCAGGTCCCAGTAGACGGCGAAGCGCGCGCCGGTGAGCTTCACCGCGCGTTCCAGATCCAGCACGCCCAGTTCAGCGCCCAGATCCCAATGCGGCTTGGGAGTAAAGTCGAACTTTGGCGGCGCGCCCCAGCGCCGGACTTCCAGATTCTCCTCCGCGCTGTGGCCGACCGGCACGCTCGAATGGGGCACGTTGGGAATTCCGGCAAGAATGTCCCGCAGGCGGGCGTCAAGGTCGGCGGCAATCTTCTCCCGCGTCTGAATCTGCTCGCGCAGGTCTTTCGTCTCGGCGATCGCTGCGGTAGCATCCTGGCCGGTCTTTTTCAGTTTGTTGATGTCTTCGGAGGCCTTATTCCGCCGCGCCTTCATGGTCTCGGCTTCGGTGATGGCCTGGCGGCGCTGCGTGTCCACTTCGCGGAAATCCTTGAGCACGGCAGCCGGATCCGCGCCGCGCTGGCGCAGCATCTCTTCCACCCGGGGCAGATTGTCGCGAACAAAGCTCAGATCAAGCATGGGAAGTAACTACTTTATCGGAAACCGGGCGGAGAATGCACGCCCGGCGTGCTCGGGGGAGTGTCCTGGTCTGGCTGCGCTACTTTCCCGGCGGCAGAGATTTCAGATACGCCACAATGGCTTCCGCATCGGGCTGATTGAAGCGGTATTGCGGCATCGGCGGACGTCCCGGCAATCCGTTGTAAGCGATGCCCGTCATCAGAAACCTGATGGCAGCGTCTTTCTCCCAGCCGGGCAGCCCGGCGATAGCAGTCGACTTCTCCGCCCACACCGGCATAGGAACGGTCGGCCTAAAGGACAGCGTCGCTCCCTGCAGCCACTGCTCCTTAATTGGTTCGCCCTTTTCGCTGAACGGCGTGTGGCAGTCGCCGCACTTGCCGGCATCGTTAACCAGATACTCTCCGCGAGCGACTAATGCGGCGGAAGCAGTTTTCTTCTGCGGCATTTGACCAGCCAGCACAGGCACAAGCAACAGCAACAAAGAGGCCGCCGCTGCAGCGGAAATCATCTTTCGCATGAGAGACCTCTATCGTGAAGTGCAATTGTAAATCGCGAAATCTTACACTGCTGAAGCAGGCATTGTCGATTTTCGAATCGAAGCTTCCGCCCAGCCCGCTCGACTGTGTAAACTACCTTCGCGATGAGATTCTTCCCCCGCTCCATTGCTGTCCGCCGGTGTCTTCAACTCACGGTCGCGGCTGCGCTCATTCTGACTTCACTGCCGGCCGGTTTCGCCTCCGCCTACAACGCCCATCCCAAGCTGGTGGTGGTGATTGTCATCGACCAGTTTCGCGGCGACTACCTTGAGCGCTACCGCCACCAGTTCGGCGAAGACGGATTTCGTCTTTTCCTCGACCGTGGCGCCAACTTCACCGATTGCAACTACGACTATGCCAACACTCGCACCGCTCCCGGACACGCCACGCTGTTCACCGGCGCCTACAGCAACGGTCACGGCATTGTGGCGAACGAGTGGTGGGACCCGAAAAAAAGGAAAATGGTTACCTCGGTCGAGGACGATGACACTAAGCTCGTGGGCATTGCGGGAGACAAAGCCGGCGCATCGCCGCACAACCTGCTCGCCGACACGCTCGGTGACGAGCTAAAACTTGCGACCCAAGGCCAGGCGCGAGTCTTTACCGTTTCCTTGAAAGACCGGGCTGCCGTCCTTCCCGGCGGCTTCTCAGCCGACGCAGCGTACTGGATCGACCCGAAAACCGGCGCCTGGATTACCTCCACTTACTATCGCCCCGAATTGCCCCAGTGGGCGCGGGATTTCAACGCCGGCAATCGCGCGGCAAAATACTGGGATCGCGATTGGGAGAGCAACGGAGAAATTTTGCGCTCGACCGCGCATCGAAAAAGCAAAGACGGTTCCGACGCGGGTTTCTACGAGGTGGTCGGCTCCACGCCCTTCGCCAACGAGTACGAACTGGAATTCGCCAAGGATCTGGTTGTTTACGAGAACCTCGGCGCCGGCAAGGCTACCGACTTCTTATCCATAAGCCTTTCGCCAAACGACATTCTCGGCCACCAGGTCGGGCCCGACTCCCCCGAGATGGCCGCCATGGCGCTCGCGCTCGATCATGAACTCGCCGACTTTTTCAACTTCCTCGGCCATCGCGTGGGACTCGCAAACGTATGGATCGCGCTCTCGGCCGATCACGGCATCTCCGCTTTGCCCGATGCCGCGAAGAAGCTCCGCATCCCCGCCGCGAATCTCGACGCCGGCAAACTTGAAGGGCAGATTAACAGCGCCTTGACCACAAAGTTTTCACCCGGTCACTCCGCCTCTTACATCAAGCTGGACTACCCGGTCGCCTGGCTCGACCAGGACGCTTTCGCCGCCGCGCACATAAAAGAGCGCGAGGCCGAAGCTGCCGTGGGTGAGGCGATGAAGCAAGCCGGACTGCGCCGCTACTATACGAAGTCGCAACTTGCCGAAGGCGAAGTCCCCGCCAACGCTCTGAGCAGGAAGTTTCTGAATAGCTATTCACCCGAAAGCGGCTGGTACGTCTTGGGAGTGCCCGACATCTACACGGTAGGTTCGTACAAAGGCACCGATCACGCCTCGCCCTACACCTACGATACGCACGTGCCGCTGGCTTTCTACGGACTGCCGTTTCGCCCAGGAGCGTATCGCACTCACGCGGAGCCGGTAGATCTGGTTGCGACGCTGGCATCGCTGCTCGGCATCAACGCTCCCACCCACGCCGTGGGACGCGTGCTCACGGAAGCGCTTGTCGCATCCCAGCACGCGGAAAACGCTGCGGGATCTCCTAATGCTGGTCCTCCTAAAGAAGGAGCGCCGCAGTGACCTCCTCCGAAAACGGCGGCAAGTCTCCCTTGGATCTGAGCGTGACCTTCGCGGGCATTCAACTCAAGAACCCCATCATCGCGGCCAGCGGGACTTTTGGCTACGGGGTCGAGTTCGAGGATGTCGTTCATCTCGACAAGCTGGGAGGATTCGTCGTCAAAGGTCTTTCGCGCGAGCCCATGATCGGCAATCCGCCGCCGCGCTTGTGGGAAACCGCCGCCGGCATGCTCAACGCCATCGGCCTGCAGAACATCGGGGCAGCGGCGTTTCTCGCAGAGAAGCTGCCCAAACTCCAGCAGATGAAGAACGTCGTTGTGATGGCAAACGTCTTCGGTTACACCCGCGACGACTACGAAAGAACTATTGAGATTCTCAACGACGGCGAAGGCATTGCCGCCTACGAACTCAACGTTTCCTGCCCCAACACTTCCGAGGGCGGACTGCAATTCGGCGCCGATCCCCGCCTCCTCGATGAGGTGGTCACCAAGGCGAAACGCGCGGCCCGGCGGCCTTTGATCGTCAAGCTTTCTCCGAACGTGACCAGCATCGCGCAGATGGCGCATATTGCGCAGGAAGCGGGCGCCGATGCCATCTCGCTGATCAACACTTTCATGGCCATGGCCATCGACGCCGACACGCGCAAACCGCGCATCGCGAACATCACCGCCGGACTCTCCGGCCCGGCCATCAAACCCATTGCCCTGCGCATGGTCTACGACGCCGCGCACGCCGTGAACATTCCAGTAATCGGCATGGGAGGCATTTCAACCGCAGCCGATGTCGCCGAATTCATGCTGGCGGGAGCAACCGCCGTCCAGATCGGCACCGCCAGCTATTGGGATCCCTGCGCCACTGAGAAGATCGCGGACGAACTGCAGCACTGGTGCCAGCATCGCGGAGTAACACGCCTGGCCGATCTAATAGGCGGAATGATTCTGGAATGAGCGCGCCTTGAAAAGCGCGCGGCTTCAGCCGCGCCGCGGTGCGCCACGAAAATCGACAGTGGATTTAGCCGGTTTTCAGCTAACGCCCGCGACTATACCAGATCGACCCCGGAGACTTGTAGTTGCGGCCTTCTCCCCACACAGCATGCGTGTTCCCGAGGTTGTCGATGGCAATCGAGAAGTAATCGCCGAAGGGAAAGCGGAAACCATCTGGGCGAACATAATCATAGCTCCGGTCGAAGCTGCGCGCGCCGCCTGAGAGTTGCGCCTCGGCCGACCAGGTTGCGCCGCCGTTGCTCGAACTGCGCTCGAAAACATTCCACAGAGGCTGATTCGACAGAGTTTGGCTACGCGTGTCCATCCACGCAATGCGCACATCGCCGGCCGCGCCCGCGGTAATCGCCGGAAAACAATGTTCCGCCTGATCATCCGCAGCAGATACGTCCGCCTTCGCCGACCAGCTTGCCCCGCCCGTAGTGGACGACGAAAAATAAATGCGCTCGGGCCTGCCGTTTGCCCCGCCCGCGTTCCACAGCGCGTAAACCGTTCCCGCGGCGTCGGACGCCAGCGCAATCTGCGCTCCCAGGAACTCAGCCTCGCATCCTTGGGCTACGCAACCCGGCGGCGCGCTCGAAACGTCCAGCAGAACTGTGCTCCAGCTCCGGCCGGAGTCCGACGATCGGCTGACATAAACACTTACCGGCCGCGTGCTAAGTTCCCGCCGCGCGTAGGCCGTCCAGGCAAAATAGACTTCGCCAGCCGCATCCACCGTCGCGCCTCCAGCCAGTGACCATCCTGGCTCCGCGGCCGGGTTCACCGTCGCCGAGGCGAAGTTCTGCGCATAATCATGCGACGCTGCCACCACGAACTTCTGCTCATGATTGAAGCCCACGTATACATCTGCGCCGTGCACCGCCAGCACCGGCTTGTCCGCGTCTTCGTTGTCGCCCGAGTGCTCCGCGATCGCCAGGTACCAACTGGCGCCGAAGTCCTGCGACCGGGCCACCATCACATCGCGCTTATTGTTTTGCAGCCATGAGGCGTAAACCGTCTGCCGGTCCACGGGATCGACCACAATCTGGGGATCAAACTGTCCCGTTGAAGAAGCCACCAGCGCCTTTGGCGCCTGCCAAGTCACCCCGTTATCATTGCTGACCACGAGCGCCATCGTGGGCGCGGTGCAGGCCGGGCAGTCGCTTACCGCGCCATACTGGGGAAAGAGAATATAGATGTGGCCGCGACCGTCCGCCGCCATCGCCGGCTCCCACTGATCCCCGGTGTTGTAGCCGACGCGTTGTTGCGGAGTGAAGTTCGGAACCGCCAGCGCTGCCTGCGCGGTCCCCAGCGCCATAAGCAGGCAGATGGCAAGCTTCTGCACACTCCTGGCGCGGCTGGATCCTGAAACCACAGACTTCTCCTGGGACTACGAAACGCCGACAACGACTGCGACTACGTTGCCCGCACTTTATAATGAATCCGCTGCAGCGTCAATTGCCCGATAAGGCCACAGGCGGGTAGCGGGCCCGTTTTACCTTGCCGAAGTCAACGGCTTAACGCTGTATGACCAGCATGAATCTCCAACGCCTCATTAACCAGCACCCCTCAATATTTTTGCTGATCCTCCCGATTTATCTCCTCACTTTGTGGCTTCTGGTCGGCGCGACGATTAGCTTCGTTGGCGGCTGGTTCTCGCTGGCGAAGGGCTATCGCACGCGGGTGGCATTCAATGGGGCGAAATTGGGCATGCAGAGCGGACAGATGCGATGGCTGGCGAATTACAACAACGTGTTGACGATTGGAGCCAGTCCGCAAGGTTTGTACTTGGCCAGCATGTTTCTCTTTCGGTTTAGGCACCCTCCACTCCTCATTCCATGGAGCGAGATCAGGGTGCAACGGAGGAAGGGCTGGGTGTTCGAATACGTGATCTTCACCTTGGGACATGAATCGGCAATCCCTTTGAGGATTCGTGGGACGCTGGCGGCAAGGTTGCGCGAGTCGGCTGGAAACTATTGGCCGGTTGAAGAGACTTGAGCGGCAGAACGGCTTCTGTGAGCGATTGCCTTGCACTGTCGAGCCTTGTTCATCCTTTCGACGCAACTTCATGCCTGCTGCCCGAATGCCTTTCTGCGCGTGACTTTCTGGCGATTTCGTCATCTAATAGATGTCTCAAGCCAGGCGGCGGCTACAAGGAGCGAATCGAAAGATGGAGAAAGCCACATTTGCAGCAGGATGTTTCTGGGGAGTAGAAGCCACCTTCCGGCAAATGCCGGGCGTCATCTCAACCCGCGTGGGCTACACCGGCGGAAGCACCGACAATCCCACCTACAAAGAAGTTTGCACCGATCGCACCGGCCACGCCGAGGCCGTGGAAGTGGAATTCGATCCTGCCCAGCTTCGCTACACCGATCTGCTGAAAGTCTTCTGGGAGAACCACGACCCCACGCAGCTCAACCGCCAGGGCCCAGACTGGGGCACGCAATACCGTTCCGCCATCTTCTTCCACACCCCGGAGCAGCAGGCAGCCGCTCAAGCCTCAAAGGAAGCGCTCGAGAAGGCGCACCGCTACTCCAAACCGATTGCCACGCAGATCGTTCCCGCGGTCACCTTCTATCCCGCCGAGGACTACCACCAGCAGTATCTCGAAAAACGCGGCCTCGCCAGCTGCCACATTAAGGCGTAAGAGGCAAGAGGAAAGAGGAAGAAGACGAGAGGTTTCCGGCTGCGCCCCAAGCCCATATAACGGGCTTATCTACGCTGCCGTCAGCAGCATCGGCGCGCCTTTCGTGATCACAAGCGTATGCTCGTAGTGCGCCGATGGCCTGCGATCCGCCGTGACAATCGTCCACTTATCGTCCGCCACGAACGACCGCCCCGACCCAGCCGCAATAATCGGTTCGACCGTAATCACCAGACCTTCGGTGAGAACCTGATTCGCTTCCGGATCAGCATAGTTAGGCACCCGAGGCTCTTCGTGGATGGTGCGTCCAATGCCGTGCCCCCCCAGATCGCGAATCACTGAGAATCCGCTGCGCCGAACTTCCCGCTCCACCACTCGCCCAATCTCCGAAACCCGAAATCCGGCCCGCGCTACCAGCATCGCTTTCGCGAAGGCTCGCTCCGCGCATGCCACCAGGCGTTGCCGCTCTTCCGTTACTTCGCCCACGGGGACCGTCACCGCTGCATCCGCCATGAATCCATCCTTCTCAACGGTGACATCGAGCTTTACCAGGTCACCCCGCTGTACCGCGCGCTTCCCGGGAATGCCATGGACGGCCTCATCGTTAACGCTGATGCAGCTAACTCCAGGAAATCCGTACACCAATGCTGGAGCGGACCGTGCTCCGTGCTGCCTCATCACACCCGCGCCCACTTCGTCCAATTCCGCCGTCGTGATTCCCGGCCGCACCTCGCGTTTCATCGCGTCCAGCATGAGACAAACCACGGCGCCCGCGGCGCGCATCCCGGCCAATTCTTCCGGCCCATTGATGGACATGAGATCACCTCAGAGAAATGATACTTCAACGGCGGGCAAGTTAAGAGCAAGTTAAGAGCTGACCGGCTCTCGCGGTCCAAAGAAGAAAAGCAGCGCGAACCCGCCTATGTAAAACGGCAGGCTCTGCTGAAAACTGCATCCCATAAATCGCAGGATCAATCCAAACAGCGCGAGACCCTCGCACAGCGCGTAGGTCGCAACATAGCCGCTTTTCCAATGACTCAGCGTGAGGGAATCGTCGGGACGAGATGCCAGACTTTCCGCGGATCGCAACACCAGAGTCCGCCTCACTACGAAAATCAGGCCCACAATCGCAACCCCCGCGGTCGTAAAGACATAGCTCAATGAGGGATCCACAACTCTGGCGCGTGAACCCAGAACTTCGCCCAGCACAGCATACAGAAGAATGCTGCTCAGCATCGCCCACTGCACGGTGCGCAACGTCCTTATGGTTCCCTGCATCAGGTACATTCTCGCGCAGTTCGCCGAAAATAATCCGGGATCTTTCTGCCAGAATCCAGCTAAGCAACAGCCTTTTTCTCAAGCTAATGACGAGGCTCGTTTGCGTTCAACCCCGGCCGCACCCGCAGAAAAATCTGGAACGACACTGGATAATTGCCATAAGCCGCATCCAGTACCCTAGGCTTCGAGTAAACCGTCACATCCGCACCCAATCCCAAGCTGCCACACGCGAGTCTGCACCAGATCGCGCACTCCGCCGAAGGTGTAGGCTCCGATCCGGTAAGCCGGATGCATCGCCGCCTGCGGGAACAATTCGTCCTTGTCGACCAACTCCAGCCGGGTAAACGCATAATTGCGCCGCAGAAAGTTCAGCGTCGATTCCAGCCCGTAGCCGTTGAGGTTGACTCCGTCGGAGAGCCGGTGCACGCGCCCCCACACCAGCGAGGTCGCCCAATTGCCCGCCGCCAGGGGATGGTTGTATTCCACCGAAGCCGTCTGCCGCCACTGGCTGCCGGGCTCCAGCGCTTCCGGCTTCTCCAGCCTTCCAATACTGTACTGCGCCGCCCAGTCCCGCGTGGGAGCCACGCTCACCCTCCCGGAATATGAATCCAGTGCAGCCGGCTGAATACTCCAGCGTTCTTCATTCGGCTCACGCCCGTTGAACGCCGAAGCCTCAAGCTTCACGCGGTCGATTACCAATCCGGTTGTCACCACGCCGAAGCTGGTGTGCGTCGAGTCCTGTAAATGATGGCTGAGCGGCGCCAGCGGCAACTCCGCAGCCGAGGCGCGGTGAATGTAGGTAACTGGTCCCAGCGCCGGCTCCGCCGCTGGCCCGCCATACAACTCCCACGAGATTTTCTCCGAAAGCGGCAGCATATACAGCGCCGAGAGTTCCGCAAACACATTGTGCGGATGCTGGTGGTCGACCAGCGGCTCTCCGTGGTAAGTCTCGCCCGTCTGAAACAGCTCCGGAAACCCGGGATGCGGCGAGGTCAGCGATTCCGCCGAGAACATCTGGCGCAACAGAATCGTTCCCCGGCCCAGCTTGTGCTGCTCCATCAGCATCGCCACATTCACCGACTCGGCTTTGCCTTCGCCGCGCGGCCCGCCTTGCTGGTTGTAGTCGGCAAAGATCACGCCGTGCGCCATCAGTTCCCAGCCGCCGCGCATCAGC
The DNA here is from genome assembly GCA_963850165.1 of uncultured Acidobacteriaceae bacterium. Lineage (GTDB taxonomy): Bacteria > Acidobacteriota > Terriglobia > Terriglobales > Acidobacteriaceae > Sulfotelmatobacter. Next base: position 34,659 of record CAWKKK010000033.1, read on the forward strand.
ATCCACTCATGCCCTGGAACAGACGCCGGCTGCCAGCCCGTTCCCGACCCGGCATGCGGCGAAGGCAACTGCGAGATTCGTGATCTTCCATCTGCATCGGCATCTGCATCTGCATCTGCATGTTCATTCCGCTCATGGAACTGTCCTGCGCCGGCGCTGGAGACGCCAGCACGCTAACCACGACTGAGCAACCGACGATTGTACGCAAGAAATCTCTGGCCACAAAAAACCTCGCTCTCACCTGGGACGCACAACGATTATCGTCAAGACATGAACGCCCGGAGGCGCATGCCGGCGAAGGATGGCGAGTAATGTTGCGGCTAGATCCTGAGAGCCGCGAGGCTGGAGGTCCGCCAGAAGGCGGAATCATGGTGGGAAGTGCGTTGCTTTCGCGCGCAGTCTGAAGCAGATCGATTGCGCCGCACTGAGGTGCCTGCAGCGTAGGTCGTGATGAGAAAACATCCGTCGTCAGAGCGGAAGCATGCGTACTCGCGCAGCAGTGATAATTAGCAGGAAGATCAGCGGGGGGATTGCCTGGCACTCGAGCCGGATGACACCCAGCGCTGTGGGAAGGCGCTGCCGAAGCCGCTAAGAAGCAGGTCGCTCCCGCGCCGGCGGCAACCATTATACTCAACAACCTTATCGCGATAATGCGGGAGAAAGGCTGCATCACTGCTACGTCCCGGTAATCTTCACGCGAAGTTCTTCCGGCAGGCGTTCACGAATCTCCTGCGGCAGGCGGTCATGCACCCGGCGCGCTCCTTCCTTGGCCGCATCCAGCACGGTGACCGGCGCGGGCGTGGCCACCGCCACCACCAGCCAGATCAGCGCCGATAAGGCAAAGCCTGCCAGCGCCGCAATCTCCAGCCAGAACGCGTGCCGCGGGCCAAAGTGGCGGATCACTCCAAAGGCCAGCAGAAACACGCCGCCCGAAACCGAAGCCAGCGCGATCAGGCCCACGTCAATCAAGCGGTGCATCCGCTGGCGGCCGCGGCAGCGCTCGCAGTCCGCGAAATGGTTTTCGTAGTCGCCGCACATCTCCGGCGCCAGGCCGGAAATGTCATACCGCCAGCCCGCCAGAATCTTGCCTACAATCGGATCAATGCACTGCTGACTCATAAGTGAACTGCAAATGTCATGCCGAACAAGCGTCCCTAGACGTAGTTTGTCATTCCGAACCGGGCGCCCAGCCCGGTGAGGAACCTGCTTTTGGCTCGCATCCCGATCAGCCCGCACCATGAGCGCTACATCTGGATCGGCGGCAAAACCTCCGACTGCATCGCCACCAGCACCTGGTTCTGAAAAAGACGGTTCTGAAACAACCCGCCCCGCTCGGCTAACGCCTCTTCAGCCCCTCGCCGTGCTATTTCCGGATGATTGTTCTGCTCAGAGAGATGCGCCAGCACTACAAAAGCTGCACTATTATCATAGTCGCCAGTGAAGAAATCCGCGAGTTTCTCGTTCGACAGGTGCCCCACGTTGCTTGCCACCCGCTGCTTTACCGCCCACGGATACGACCCCCCGCGCAGCATCTCCACATCGTGATTCGACTCCATGATCAGGATGTCAGAGCCGCGCAAATGGTCGCGGACATTCGCCGGCAGGTATCCCAGATCAGTGGCCACGCTCACTTTCGCGCCTTCCACCCGGAAAGTGAAACCCACCGGATCAGCCGCGTCGTGCGGGATGGTGAAGGGTTTCACCTCAATATCGCCCACCTGAAAGCGATGCCCCGACTCGAAGCGCTCGAACTTCTCCAGTTGCGGCCGCTCGCCGTTCACCGTGCGCATGGCCCGCGCCCACGCCGCATGCGTCGCCCCCGTCATGAACACTGGGATGCGCAACTTCTTCGCCAGAGTTGCTAAGGCCATAAACGTGATCGGAGTGTTCGTGGGTAATAAGAATCGCCGAAAGCGACTGCGGATCGACGCCCAGCGACTTCATGCGCTTAAAGGTCTCGCGGCAGGAGATGCCGGCATCAACCAGAATCCGGGTGCGGGCGCTCGACACATACGCGCAATTCCCCCGGCTCCCGCTGGCCAGCATCGAAACCATCACACACATGCCAGAAAGCATACGCGCCTCCCCTGTGGATTGCGAGTAACTTTCTAGTTATCCGATACCTTGGGGTAAACCGGCCCTCGAGCTCCGGGCGCCGGGATGGGAACGGGAAACTAAGAACCAGAAACTGGAAACTGGAAACCAGAACTGGCAACTGGCGCGCTAGCAACTGCTCTCACACTGGCACAGCCACATTCTCCACGATCTCTTTCAGCACCTGATCCGCCTGCTCGGATTTCTTCAGCGTCGAAGCATAGCCTCCGTTAACCACCACGCGATGGGCAAAGACTGGAACGGCCAGCGTCTTGAAATCCTGCGGAGTGCAGAAGCTGCGGCCATCGAGAAACGCCATGGCTTGCGCCGCGCGATACAGCGCCTGCGCTCCGCGCGGCGAAACTCCCAGCGACAAATACTCCGACTCGCGCGTCCGGCGCACGATCTCGAGCGCATAAGTCACCAGCGATTCATCCACGCGAATCAGCTTGACGGCTTCCTGCATCTCGAGCACGTCAGCCCCGCTAAGCACCGGGTGCAAATCGTGCAAGTGCGCCGCGCCCGCTTCCGAACGCAGAATCTCGCGCTCCGCCGCGGCTTCGGGATAGCCCATGCGCACCCGCATCAGAAACCGGTCGAGTTGCGACTCCGGCAGAGGATAAGTCCCGTGATGCTCCACCGGATTCTGCGTCGCAATCACCAGAAACGGCTGCGGCAGTTCGTAGGAATGCGCGTCCACCGTGACCTGGCCTTCGTTCATGGCTTCAAGCAGCGCGGACTGCGTCTTCGGCGTGGTCCGGTTAATCTCGTCGGCCAGCAGCACGTTCGTAAACACAGGCCCGCGCTTGAACTCAAACTCCTGCTCCATCGCGGAATACACCGAGATGCCCAGCACGTCGGAAGGGCAGCATGTCGCTGGTGAACTGCACGCGCTGAAAGGTGCAATCGATGGCGCGGGCCAGGGCCTGTCCCAGCGTGGTCTTGCCGACCCCCGGGACGCCTTCGATCAGCAGGTGTCCGCGGGCGAAGATGCTGACCAGCGCGAGGCGCACTACGTCGTCTTTCCCGCGAATCACGCGGCGCAGCGCTTTTTCCAGTTCGGCAGCCTTGTAGGATACGGCGATGAGAGTCTCAGGGGACATTGACTGGATTTTACTATCTGGCTCTCCGGCGGCGGAGTTACCGATGTCATAGAGCTTCTAGCTTCTAGCCACTAGCTTCCAACTCTTGAGCCATGTCATCCCGAGCGAAGCGAGGGATCTCGGTTCTCCTGCCACGAATTCAGAACGCGAGCACGAACTGATCTTGCAGTCGAGCTTGCAGCTCGCACGCTAGCAGCGAGTCTTACTGCATAAACTCCGCCGGGCGTCCCGTGAGCCGCTCGATTCGCTTGGCAATCGGTGGATGGGTCGAGAACAGGTTGCCGAAGTTCATTCCCAGCAGCGGCTGGATGATGAACAAGTGCGCCGTCGACGGGCTGGCCTGCATGGGCACGCGGCGCGAGTAGGTATCGAGCTTCTGCAACGCGCTGGCGAGAGCGTAAGGATTGCCTGTGTAGTGCGCCCCTGTAGCGTCCGCCTGATACTCGCGTGAGCGCGACACCGCAAGCTGAATCAGGCTTGCGGCGATCGGCGCCACGATCAGCATGAACAGGCCGGCAAGGCCTCCGCCGCGGCGGTCGCGGCCGCCGCCTCCTCCAAAGATCATGGCAAAGCGTCCCATGCTGGCGAGCATGGTGATCGCGCCCGCAATGGTCGCCGCTACCGAACTGATCAGGATGTCGCGGTTGCCTACGTGCCCGAGTTCATGCGCCAGCACGCCTTCCAGTTCTTCATCATTGAGCAGGCCCAAGATACCGTGGGTCACGGCTACTGACGCGTGTTTCGGGTTGCGTCCCGTGGCAAAGGCGTTCGGCGACTCCGTTGGAATTACATAAATCTTCGGCATGGGCAGGCCGATCTTCTGGGTGAGCCGCTCGACGATCTCATAGGCGCGCGGCAGTTGCTCGCGCGTCACGGGCTGCGCGCGGTACATGGCCAGCGCGATCTTGTCGGAGAAAAAGTACGAGACGAAGTTCATCACGGCGGCAAAGGCCAGCGCCAGCAGCATCCCATTCTCGCCGCCAAAGTAGCGGCCAAAGAACATCAGCAGCAGCGTGAGGGCGGTCAGCAGGAACGCAGTCTTGAATGTGTTTCCCATAGCTATTGGATGTTACGCCCTGGGCGGGGATGCAGGCTGGTGTTCCGGCCGGAACATTGTGCTGAATGTTCCAGTCGGAACATAGAAACGGTTTTGCGGTTGTATGTACAAAATGCTCCAACTGGAACATATAAGCGTTCTTACCGGAACACTGTGGAAATCGCGGAAAAACTCGGAAAACCACCTTAAAGCTATAGTTGGTGCGCGGCAAACGGCTGGGATGGATGGAGTTAGTGAGGCACAAATATACTTGCAACATCCAAAAAGACTCAGGGTGCGTCATCTACATTTCGTAAGTGGTTGATGGGATTGACTTTAGCTGGCCTTCTGTGCATAAACTACATAGGTGACTGCCGTAGCCCAATTAACTCCTAGCAATGATGCTGCTTTAAGCCCTTCCAGTCCGATAGCAGCCGAATCGTATTCATGGGATCATAAGCCCTACGGGGTGGTGTCCCTATACGACGTGTTGAAAGTCAATGTAATAGATTATATGGCTGTGGTCATGGATATTGCGTCCTTGCGTTGCGATTTGCAGAAACCAGCGCCGCCATCTGAACGCACATTCATCGGCGATGTGACACGCGCTGTATCTCTTAACGTTGGACAAGCCAAGGCAATGCTGCACGTCTTGGCTGGAGCGGGGCTTGCCTGTAAGTCCCTAAGTCTCCCAGCAACGCAGCGCAAAGTAGACTATCTGCGTACCCAATACACGGACCCCGAACTGATTTACATCACAGATAGCACCCTTAAAGACTTGGAACATCTCGAAATTGATTTCGTGCAGGAACTCTGCGAAATCAAGTTTCTACGTCTAGATTCTGTACGGATGCAGTATTTTGTCGAAGGAAATGCTAAGGCGTTCCCCTTTGAATCAGGTGTTCACGTTGCCTTCCCTTCTGCTGATGCTGATATTAGGGAAGCAAGCAACTGCTTCGCGTTGGAACGATGGCCTGCTTGTGTATTCCATCTCATGCGCGTATTGGAAGCTGGCCTAGCAGTACTTGCATTCAAGTTTGGCGTCTCCAGTGATCGGGCGAATTGGCAAAATATTATTGAGCAAATAGAAGCTGAAGTGCGGAAGATTGGTCCCACATCCGGCCCTGATTGGAAGCAACAGCAAAAGGATTTTTCTGATGCGGCAACTCAATTCATGTTCTTCAAAGATGCGTGGCGGAACCACGTGATGCACAAGCGAGATGTTTACGACGAAGGCCGAGCGAGAAGCATTTGGCAACACACACAGGAGTTTATGAACAAGCTCGTTAGCATCGGCTTAAAAGAATGACGCTGTAAAGGAGCGACCGTTTAATTGCTCGTCCTGATTTCATGCATCTCAATCTCATGCTTAAGGTCGGCTTGGATGCGTTCCCGTAGATGCTCCAAATCAAGACCCATGTTGTTACGGATGAACTTGAGATCAATTTCGAGATGACCTAATTTCTCGTCGAGTTCATCCACCTTGCGCCTGACTTTGTTGACTTCGTTCCCGATAGCCAACAGCAAGACAGCGAATAGGACGACAATGATGGTGAGGTTCATTGGAGGTAACCTGTGTGGTGAGATCAAAAGCTAGTTCAACTTTTTCCCTTCCTCAAGTGCATGAAGCATCGCGGCGATTGATTCAAGAGCTGCATCGAGTTGAGCGCCTAATCCGCTCCGTGATACTGCCGCGTAGTGCTTCGCATAGAGTGGCTCGAATTCTGGTTTTTCGCTCGATACCGCAAGCAAAACGGTCGTCAAAAGCTGTTGCTGGCCGAGTTGCTGTTGTATCAGGTAGAGCGACTTGTAAACACCGTGGAGCAAGGCCCTGATTTCGTCATCAGTCACAAAGAGACTCCCGAATTGCTTTTGGTGCGCTATGATACTCCGCATGAAGGCGACACCAAACACGAAAAACTTTCGCCGCTTCACAGCCGCGATGCAAACGATTATGACGGTCTCTAAAACGGAACTCCTGGCGCGTGAGAAACAGGCAAAAGAAGAGCGGAAGGCTAGGCGCTCTTCCGCTTCGGGCCACGGCGTTCGTAAAAACGATTAGAACGGCTCAGGCCTCGCGTTGTCCTTGCCAGTCAGTTCCTTGTAGGTGAGCCGCTTCCCCGCGATCTGTGAGAGTGCCAGCACAAACCTGTCGGAATCATTTAGCGGATTGTCCTTGGTCGCACGATTGTTATAACGGAACACCTGCTCATCCACATACCGCTCAAGATGGAATGGCTCAACACAAACGTAGGTTCCCTTGAGTCCGCGCTTCATCAAACTCCAGAAGTTCTCAAGGCCGTTTGTATGTACGCGGCCACGGACGTACTGCTCGGAGTGGCTTACAACGTCATGCACAAACTTATCGCCCAGCGCATCATATGCGACTACCTCATCGGAGTAGATGCGGGAGCCGTGGCGAATATTCTTCAGCACCAAGTTCTGCAAGGTCTCACGCTTTGTATTCGGCACAACGGTAGCTCTGACTTCGCGTAGGTTGCGATCAAGGATGCCCTGTACCGCAGTCTTGCCAGTAACCCCGCCGCCGAACTTCTGAGCGCGATCACGGTGCATGTTTCGCGACTTTACCACCGACGAAACTTTCATCTACTTCCACTTCGCTCCCATCGCCGCCTAGCAAGAATCCAGAGTCGTTCTTGAGCGCCAGTCGGACGCGGTGAAGCATGAACCACGCGCTTTTCTGTGTCACTTTCAAATCGCGGTGAATTTCCCACGAGCTAACGCCATTCTTGCAGTTCACTACTAGCCACACGACCATCATCCACTTATCGAGCGGGATGGGCGAGTCCTCGAACACAGTCCCGGTCTTGACGGAGAATTGTTTCTTGCATTCGCGGCACTTCCAGATGCGGCGGGTCTTGAGGTAAGAGTGTGCAGCTTACTCCCGCAATGCTGGCACACCACGCCGTCGCTTCCAGCGCATCGCAGCAAGGAACTCAACAGCGATTGCCGGATCCCAGCGAAGTATCGGGAGCACTCTAGAAGGGTCTTGGGAACGTTTATGTGTTTCATGGCAATACCAAGTTAACACAAGACACTGGGTGTTGCAAGTATATTTGTGCCGTTAGTGATCGAGGCGGGAAAGTGGTAGGAAAGACACAGGGCGAAGGGAAAGCGGCAAAAACTGGCGAACGGAGCTGGCAGTCGCGGCTGGCGAGTGCCAATTACATGGACTTGCGGATATGGGGGACATTGCGTCTGCCACAGGTTCCCCAGAGCTGGGCCAGCCCCCAATTCGCGGGAGAGGCAAAAATCTTTAACACAGAGGGCACGGGGGGGCACAGGGTAGAACATTGCTCACACGGCGGGACGGTAACAAACGGCAGGGCGGGTGGCGCCGGCGAAGCCAAGATCCCTCGTTTCACTCGGGATGACAAGAGACGCGAGCATGGGCCGCCCGGCGCCGCACGAGTGATTGAATACGAAAGTCAAGCAATGTATGATTCCGCGCGCAAAGGAATGTTGCGAACTCGCTATGGGTTTTCAAATCAGCACACGAGAGCTGGACCGAATCATGGTGGTCGACGTGGTGGGGAGGCTCACGTTGAGTGACAGTCGCACCCAACTTCGTGACCTGATTCACGTCTCGTCCGGCAACGGCCATAAGAAATTCCTGCTCAATCTTGCGGGTGTGGAGTTCATTGATAGCGACGGCATGGGTGAGCTGGTGCGATGTTACAGCTTCGTCCGGCAGAGGGGCGGCGAGATGAAACTGGTGCACGTTAACAAGAAAGTGCAGGACCTGCTTCAGCTCACGCGGCTCATCACTTTGTTCGAAATCCACAGCGAGGAGCAGGCTGCGCTGGAAGCCTTCAGAAGCAGTGATCAGTGATCAGTGGTCAGTGATCAGTGGTCAGTGGTCAGTAAATAGTGGTCAGCTACCTTCTGCGTCATCGGTCAAGATCGAAGTCAAAGGCAAAAATCAACGTCAAAAGCAGCGGGCGGGGGTGCCCGCTCCGCACTAGCATGAACACTCGCTAGCGCCTTGTTTTGCGGTGCGATCTGAACAGCGGAGCGCCCCAGGCGCTGGCGGATAGTAACGCTCCGAAGAGAATTACGGCGTCGATGCTGGTGCGGCCTTCGGGGGACCAGTAGACGTCTTTCAGATTTAGCCAGAGGGCGAATTCGTCTAGCGTGAGGGCTGCGCCCACGCCGTAGAGGATTGACATCAGCCGGCTGAGGAGAAGCGACGTATTGTCCTCGCCGGTGCCAATGTCGGCCAGCCATCCGTAGCCCACGCCGAGCAGAATAATGATGCCGAAGACCAGGTGATGAATGTGCCGGCCTCCCCGCTCGATGAAATGGAATGGCGGAATATTATGCAGAACGGCAAAGACCACGGCACGCACTCCGGCGAAGGTCAGGAAGAAACTTACCGAAGCCACGAAGAGACGGCGGCGGGGACGGTCGGGGATGCGCTCGTGGATTGCCCGGCCGAGAGACGTTCCCTGGGCCACTAAGAGCATGACAGCCGTTGCGGCGATCGCCAGCAGGAGGATGAACCAGGTGTAGGCCATATAGCATTAGAGCATTTCAAGAGGCGGCAAGGATATGTAGCCGCGCGGTTCCCTGCGGCCTTTAGCCGAGCGCCTTGTCGATGGCTGAATCGATTTCAAGGGCCGCCTCACGCCCGATGCATTGCCCTAAGGCGCGATAGCTCTCAAACTGCAATTCATCAAACCACTGGTCGGCCGTGGTCTGGTGGGGAAATGTCTTGTGCTCTTCCGAGTAGCGCCAGACGTCATCCGGAAGCGAATTCTTGTTTATGGCGTCTTTGTCGTGTCTGCGGGGCAAGCTGGCCTTGATGTAAAACAGCTTGCCGCGATCGTTGAGATTCTGGGGATCATAGAAAATTTCGCCCAGCGCGAAGTTGTATTCACTTTCACGCGCGTCCCTGGGAGGCCGGATCTTCGAAAAATCAATTGCGATGCGCGCGCCAAAATCGGACCGGGCTTTTTCAATCAGAGCCAGGAGATTCTCGAAGTCATACTTGCCATCGCAGTCGGCGTCGCAAGCCACAATCACCTTGCAATGCCGCTTGATCAATTCGTACACTGCCAGGTTCTCGAAGTGTCCTCCATCGGAAAGATAAACGTAGTGTTTATTCTCGTCACTCTGCGCCACCAGTTCGGAAAATAGATAGCCCAGTCCCCACTTTGGTCCGGCGCTGCTCCACGGCTCCGGAAAGCGCGAATTCCCCGTCCACCAGCCCAAGCGGACGTCAAACAGAGTCATGAATAGAGCCGTGGCCGGGGAGGTATAGTAGCCCATATTGGGACTGGCGGCTGCGCCCGAGATGGCCATTGCCGTCCCCAGGGCAATCCCGCCCTCGCAGGTCATGCGAGTGAGCGATTTCTCAGTGCGCCCCAGTTCGGTTTTCGAGTAGCTAGGCTCAGTCGCATTTTCCAGCCTGAACCGCTCCTTGCCTTGCCCTGGGAAAATCTTGTCATATCCGCAATAAAGCGGAGTAAAGGCGAACGACTTGGCCCGCCGGGTGGCATAACCCAGTTCGGCGCCGCTGGTAATGTTAAGGGCCGCGTTCAGGATGGGATAAGGTCCGGGGTAGTTGACGGCGAATTCCTTCAGCGCAACATCGTCGTCGGGATCGAAGCCGGTAAACGGCTGCGGTTTGCGCTCCGGGTTTGAGGCGCCCAGATAGCAGCGCACCAGCCGGTTGCGATAGAAATGATGAAGGGAGAAGTCGTTTACGTCGACGCGCCGGGACAACAAGAGTGACGCGATCGCCAGAAGGATGCCTGCGCCCAGCAATCGCAGAGGCAACCCTGCCCACTGGATTCTCCAGTAGAGATCGGATAACACGGACCAGTCACTTCCAGGCATGGGATGCCACAGTTTAAGGGTTAGATCGGGACAAAAAAACAATCCAGAGCCGATATGAACCGCTGTGGCCAAGAGCAGAACTAAACCAACACCGAAAACGTATGGCGCCATGATCGCGATAATATTGAGCAGGCGAGGGGTCTTGAACAGGTTGACGATCCACGAGCCATTGCCGCCGTCGGCCGATTTGGTTTGTGCGGACGGCCCGCTCGTCGTTGCGCTCTTGGCGGCCTTTACGCCGAGATAGTTGTGAACAATCCACAAGACTGCCGGGACGATGCTTCCCCACTGCAACTTGGCCAAGAGCCATCGCACCAGGAGTGGCCCAAAGGTGCAGGAACCGGCCAGCAACATCCAAGACAGGGTTACCAACATCACGAATCCGCCCAGCCGGGCCCACCATTCGCGCACCAGGTCTCTGCAGCCGCGGCCTGCGAGACCCAAGTGCAGCGAACCCGAGGTCCACATGAGCAGCATGATTCCCCCGGTTCCTAGAACAGCGACGATCCAATAAATTGCGTAATGGTGCGCCGGTAAGCGCCACAGCAACATCAAGTATCCGCGACCCAGACCACCGCCCACTGCTCCCGCAATCAGTGAGGAAGACAGGAAAGCGGGGAGGGAAAGCATCTGGTCTTTCGAAGTTTTCTTTTGCACCACCCGCCGCCACACCCGTAAGGGCACCGAGGCGACCGTCCAGGCCAGGAAATAGAAGACTGCCCCGGCGGCCACCCATTGCCAAAGAGGCGAATTTTCCAGCTCTGCCCAACGCCACAGGCCGAAGTTCAGCAGCAAGCAAGCCAGAACAAATGGCACAATGACCGTGACCGTCACCTTGACTCGTTGAAATGGCGTCAGCAGCATTTGCCTGGAGGGGGTCTGTTCCGCCGTGTTCCAGGCCACAGAGAATGCGGCAATGAACCAGGCAACAGCGCCCGGGATCAGAAGTTCGACGGCATGGTGCCGGGACAATTTCATCAGCCCCAGCAGCACGCCGTTGCAAAGCACAAAACCGCCCAGGAAAAGCAAACCGAGCACCGTCTGGTTCAGAAAGACATTGCGCAGCCAGGTGCCGACCATCGCCCAGGTATCGCCGGAAAGCAGGCCGGTGTGGGGAGTCAGATAGTTGCTGTATAGGCGGAGCCAGCGCAGGAAGGTGCGTTCCTCGCGTCCACCCGGTTCACGCTTCCCGGGAACGAGCGTTTTTTCGATGTCTTGAAATGACGAACCAGGCACAGCCTTCAGGAAGCGGAGGGTGAGAGCCGCCAGCCAGGAACCAATGTATCCGCCGCCGGAGACGGTGGAAAGGTAATCGAACTTGTGCAGCAATCCGTTTTCCGCCAGCGCTTGCAGGATGCCGAGGTTAAAGGTAGCGCTGCGGATGCCGCCGCCGGAGAATGCCAAACCGATCAGGTTGCCGGCGGTGGGTGTTGAGGTAACTCCGCGCGCGCGCCGGGAGTCGGCGATCCTCGGCAGTTCGTCGCGAAAGACTTCTCGGAATGTGACCGGGGGATCCTGCCGCGGTTGCGTCTCGGCAGGTTGGCTTCTCGCTGTGAGGGGGGCATTTTCGGGCATAAGAATCCCTTGCGCCCCCTCCTCCGCCTGTGGCTGGGTAACATATCAGAACGGCGGGCGAAGTCAAGCCAATTCCTGGTGAACGTCCTGAATCAAGGCGCTCGAGAGTCGGTTGTACTCAGGCCTTCTGCGCTTCGCGCTTTAGCGCGCGATCGAGGGTTTGATCGAGGGCGGATTTAGCGGACTCGTATTCCGATTGTGAGATTTGGCCTTGCCTGCGTTCGATTTCAAGCTGGAAGAGTTCTTCTTTCAGGGCGTCGAGCAGGATGGAGGCGGGACGCGCTGCCGGAGCCGGGCGGATGATGGGCGTTGCGAGAGCTGGCGCGGGTCCGTATTCGTCTTCTTCATCATGCACAGCGGCATGCGCTGCCACTCGTGTGGACGAAGCGGTCTTTTGGCGAGCCAGAGCGCGGGCCGCGGATTGTTGCCGCACGGCTACATAGACTCCGCCCAGGATCAAAGCTGCAGCAATGCCTCCGAGGATCCACCAGCGATATTGCTGCAGAGGGTCGGGAGCATCGATGGGCGGGCCGAGTCCGCCGCCGGGGCGGTTACTGGCCTGGGCGCTGCCTTCGCCTTTGCCAGTGTCGCCTTCGGGGGCCTGGAGCACGCCTTCGCCGGAAACCTTGAAGGCAAGGTTCTGGCCGATGGTGGTGTTGGAAGCCACCTGCACGACGGCGTCGGGTTCTTGGGGGTAGGGAACTGACTTGAAGGCAGCCGAATCGGAGGCGGCGGTGAACTGCATCGTCTTGGGCATCATGACGACGAAGTGCTCCAGGGGATACACCGACTTGGGATCAAGGTTGGCGCTTCCCGAGTAGGGCAACTGGTAGGCCGCCTCGAAGCGGGTCAGCCCCGGCCGCAACGGGAAGATGAAGGCGTAGCGGTTCTTCTCGCCTTCGGGCACCGGAGCCGATTTCAGCGGGTTGCCATTTTCGGTGGTGGCGCTGCCTGAATCTGGAATGATCTGCGCTCCTTCGGGGATGTAGAACTCGACGTTGCGGTCGTTCATCTGGGTGCGCGGAGGCTTGGAAGTGTTTTGCACGCCGAGTTCGCGCACGATCACGAGTTGTCCCTGCTCTACTTGAAGGCGCACGATATCGGCGACCACTTCGATGCCGTCGATTTTCTTGGCGACGTCATTCACTTCGACTTCCACGGAGGTGGTTCCGGGAGGCGCCATGCGGTGGTAGGTAACGCCCTGATGGATGGCGCGGACCAGGTGCGGGGATTTGTCGTCGTCCAGCTTGAAACTGAACTGGCCTTTGGCGTCGGTCTTGGTGCGGCCGGCTTCCTCCATGCCCTGGCCGAGCTTGAGCAGGACTACGTCGTCTCCGGCGGAGGGCTTGCCGGTGGTGGAGTTTTTGACTGTGCCGGTTAGGGTTTGAGCGGAGGCGAAGGAGGTCAGGAGGAGGATGGCCGTGGTCGACCCCAAGAGAGCTGTTCGGCATGCTTCTCGAATGAACACCAGCACAGAGTGGGGAGAGAACTCCTTGCGGGGACTAGTGTTGCGTACCGGCTGACGAGGGGTCCTTCGACTGCGTGAATACTCCGCTTCGCGAAGCATTCACTCCGCTCAGGATGACAATGCGAGTTGGTTTCAATTTCGGGTTCCTTTTTGCGGCGCGGGATTTTCCAGGCGGGCAATCTCGGCCAGGATGGTGGCGGCTTCGTCCTGCAGGGAAGATTTCAGCGATGTGTAGTCGGCGTCGGGAACTTTGCCTGCTTTGTATTCGAAGTTGAGATCGCGCAGGTTTTCGTAGACGGCATCTTTGCGTTCGCGCAGATAGCCGGCGCGGGTTTTCTCCGGACCAAGAAAGAGCCTTCCGGGCAGGTAGAAAACATAGAAGAGAGAGGCGGCAAGCATCAGGCCGCAGATGAGCCAGATCATAGGTCGTTCTCCTTCATAAATCAGTCTCCTTGCGGGCCTGGTCGCGGAACTGTTCAAGTTCGGCGCCGCGGGCCGGGCGCAGGCCGTCGGCGAGGGCGGGTGCGGGACGATTCTTCCAGGCGCGAATCACCAGCACCATCAAGCCGAAGCCGAAGAACAGAGCTGCGAAGGGAACGATATAGGCCGCGCGGTCGAAACCCTTCGTGGTGGGAGCCGCGAGAACCGTCGGTCCGTATTTCTGCACGAAGCTTTGCTCGACCAGGCTGTCGCTGTCTCCGCGCGAGACCGCTGCCATGAGTTCGTTGCGCATGCCGTCGGAGGCAGGGCAGCCGACGTGGTTGCATTCCAGAAGAATCTGTTTGCAGCCGCAGATGCACATCATCTGGTGGCCGATTTCGTTGAAGCGTGAAGCGGGATCACCGGCGCCGAGGAGCGCGAAGACGGCGGCGCAGAGCAGGATGGTCTGCGCGAATTTGCTAGCGGATCGAACTTGCTTCGTTTTCGGATTCGCGATTCTGTCATCGCCTTCCTTGGCATCTTTATCAGCGCCGCCATCAAACAGCCGGGCTGTGCCCGGCGGACAGCCGAGGGCGGCTGTCCCCACATTTTGTTCCCGCTTCTCAGATCAGTCTCCCGTTACTGCGGGAGCGGCTTGCTCCGTGGCCTAGCCTTGCGGGCGCTGGAATACGGACTGGCGCGGGCGCATTTGGAACCAGGGCCAGGGCGGTTCCGATCAGCATGATCCAGACGCCCATCCAGATCCACATCACTAAGGCATTCAGGTGCGCTTTGATGATGGGGTGACCGTTATCCTGGTTGAGGCCCTCAAACACCAGGTAGAGATCCTCGTTCAGCCCGGAGCGGATGTCGGGCATGGTTGAGGTCTGCTGGCTGGCTTTGTAAAAACGGCGCACGGGAGTCATGGTGTCGATCTGCTTGCCCCCCTTGTAAACGTCGAGGATTGCCCACTCGCTGGCGTAGTTGGGGGCGTCATCGTCGGTGTAGGAGCGGCAGATCAGAGTGTAGGGGCCGATGGTCATCTTGTCGCCGTTGGCCATTTCCTGCTCTTTATCCTGATTGAAGGCGGCTCCGGCGAAACCGATGATGACCACCACCACGCCGAAGTGGACGATGTAGCCACCGTAGCGTCGGGTGTTGCGGTGAGTGAGCTGCACCATGGAGGCGAACATGCCCTGGCCGGTGTGCTTCGAGATGACGCGGCCGCCGCGGTAGAACTCGCTGGCCACGGTTAGGACCACGAGCACCGAAAGCGCAATGGCCATCAGTGAATAGAAGTAGGAAATATCCTGCCAGGGCTTGAGGCCGAACGGCGAGCCCCAACGCTGGGGCGTGATCATCAGAAAGATCGCGACCGCGATGGCGCCGAGGGTCGGCCACAGGAAGTTGCGCTTCAAGCTTTCGAGCGAAGTCTTGCGCCAGGCCAGCAGCGGACCCACGGCGGTGAGGATCAGCAGCAGCAGGGCCACGGGAATGGCGACGCGGTTGTAGAACGGAGCGCCCACCGTGACTTGATTGCCTTGCACGAGTTCGGAAATCTTCGGAAACCAGGTTCCCCAGAGCACGGTGAAGCAGAGCAGAACGAACAGCAGATTATTGAACAGGAAGCTGGACTCGCGCGATACCAGCGATTCAAGTTTGTGCTCGCTGCGCAAGTGAGACTTGTTCTTAAAAAAGAAAACAACGAACACCGCGAAAGTGATCACAAGGAACCAGGCGAACCAGTCGCCGATGGAGGATTGCGCGAAGGCGTGCACGGAGCTGATGATTCCGCTGCGGGTGAGGAACGTTCCGAGGATGGCCAGCCAGAAGGTGGCGAAGACCAGCCACATGTTCCACATTTTCAGCATGCCGCGTTTTTCCTGCATCATCACCGAGTGCAGGAAGGCGGTGCCGGTGAGCCAGGGCATGAGCGAGGCGTTCTCGACGGGGTCCCATCCCCAGTAGCCGCCCCAGCCCAGCACCGAATAGGCCCAGTGCGCGCCGAGAAAGACTCCGCAGGTGAGGAAGGCCCAGGTGACCATAGTCCAGCGGCGGGTGATGTGAATCCACTTCTCGCCGGGATACTTCATGATCAGCGCGCCCAGCGCGAACGCGAAGGGCACGGTGAAGCCGACGTAGCCGAGATAGAGCATGGGCGGGTGAATCACCATCTCGGGATACTGCAGCAACGGATTCAGGCCGCTGCCATCCGGCCGGAGCGGGCCTTCGAGAATGCCGAATGGATTGGCGGCGAAGTTCACCAGCAGCAGGAAGAATATCTGCACGCCAGCCAGAACCACCGAGGCGTAGGCGAAGAGGCGCGGATCGGTTTTGTAGCGCAGGCGCAATACGAATCCGTAAGCGGCGAGCAGCAGCGACCAGAACAGCAGCGAACCTTCCTGGCCGGACCAGAGCACGGCGAACTTATAAGGGCCGGGAAGATCGACGTTGCTGTGGTGGAAGATGTAAGCGATGGAGAAATCGTTGCTGAAGGCGCAAATGACGAGGACGACAGACGCAAGAAAGACGGCGCCGAAAGTGGCGATGCCGGCGCGGCGAGCAGTTTCGCCGATACGCTCCGAACCCTGACGGAGCCGCGCGGCGAACGAATTGCCTTCGGAAGCGGCGATGCCGGCACGAGAAGTCTGACGCTCCGGCGGCAAGGCTTGTTTCTGGAAGGCGAGCGCAACGATCCCGGCAAGGAACGTGTAAACGCTCAGCGCCAAAGCCAGAAGCAGCGCGAAACTACCCAATACCGCCATGTGGCAGAACCCCAGGCTATTTTTTCAGAAATACCCCTCGGAGGCAAACGGCGGAGGCGGCGGCCCGAAATTCCGCCGCCGCTGCTCTTTGATCGGGTCGGGACGCTGTTAAGCGCTTTGCTGCTGATGATAGCGTTGCTTTACTTCACGTTCCGCAGCCAGCCAGTCTTCGCGCTCGCTGCCGGGTTTGGCTCCGCGCTGCTGGTAAAGTTCGTAGGCGCGGCGCCGAATCTCTTCCTCTACATTGATCGGAACCACTCTGCGGGGGTCGGTCTTCACGACTTCCAACTTCTTTCTGGGTTCGGGTGTGACTTTGGCTTCCGGCTTAGTGGGCGCTGTTTCCGCCGCGACTGCCTGCACATTGGGAGGGCCGCCTTCGGGCACGCTGGCCGCGACGCCGGTACTGGTTTGCTCTTTGATTGTTTTGTCGCCTGAGGTAGATTTTGATCTCGCCATATTCGGATACTCCTTTTAGATACTTGGATTTAGGAATGAATGGACCGTTTCCATGAACCACATACACCTCGCCACCAACGTTCTGCGAACAGTAAGTTTTTGGGTGGCTGAGTTGGCGTAAGTATAACGCTTTGGGGCCTGTGGAAACCTGATTTCCCGAAGAAATTGGCAGAGATGGCTTTGCTATAATCGAAGCTCTTATTTTCGCGGCTCCGGGGATGGCGCTATCGTCTAGGGGTTAGGACGGAAGATTCTCAATCTTCAAACCCGGGTTCGATTCCCGGTAGCGCTACCAAAGTCCCGCCGCTATCGCTTTAGGAAAGCGCAAAGTCTTACGCCCGCAACAGGTTCCTCGCGATGAACAGGACGTTGGCCGGGCGCTCGCCCAGCCTCCGCATGAAGTAGGGATACCACTCCGTGCCAAAGGGAATATAAATGCGGAGGCGCCAGCCCTCGCGCACCAGCTTTCGCTGCAGGTCGCGGCGGATGCCGTAGAGCATCTGGAACTCGAAGGAGTCGCGGGAAATCTTTTCGCTGGTCGCGAAGGCCTGGGCTTGATGAATGATGTTCTCATCGTGCGTGGCCAGTCCGTGATAGATGCCGCTCTTCATCAGGATCTTCATCAGCTTGACGTAGTTGGCGTCGACGTCGGACTTCGCGGCGAAGGCGATCTCGGCAGGTTCCTTGTAGGCGCCTTTGCAGAGGCGAATCCGGATGCTTTCGGCCAGGAGTTTTTCAATGTCGCTTTCAGAGCGTTTCAGGTAAGCCTGGATCACCGTGCCTACGGAGTTGGCGTTGCCGGGCATGCGGTGCAGTTCGTGGACGAAATCGAGTGTGCGCTGCGTGTAGGGCGAGCCCTCCATGTCGACGCGGACGAAGCCGGGAGGGTTCATGGATGCGGCTTTGGCGACCAGTCCGCTGACGATGTCGCGGGCCAGCTTCTCATCCACATCGAGCCCCATGTGAGTGAGCTTGAGGCTGATATTGGCGTTGAGATGTTGGGCGGCAATGGCGTCGAGAATCTGATGATAGAGCTGGGCGCTCTGGCGGGCTTCGTCGGGATTGGTGACGTTTTCCCCTAAGTTGTCGATGGTGACGCTCATGCCGGCGCGGTTAATGGCTTGAGTGGCGCGGACCGCGTCGGCGATCTCAGTACCGGCAACGAAGCGGCCGGAGACTCGGCGGCCAAGCGAGGACCGCTCGGCAAAATTGCGCAAAGATGGGTTTTCGGAAAGACGGACGAAAAAAGTTCTTAACATTCCGCACCAGGAAAATGATCAGCCCGGACCGATTGGTGGATGAAGATGAGAAGCACAGAAAGTTGTATCACAACGAAGCGCGTGCCGCAGCAGGGCGGAGATCACAACGGTCGGAGTGCGCCGTCTGGGTTGGGCGGCGGAGGCTAAGGATTGAATCTGAGTTCAATACTCTCGTGAGTTTCGCGAGGACCGGGCTGCCACTTCCACTCGCGCAGTGCGTTCTGGGCAGCATCGACAAGGACGGGATGGCCACCCTTCACTTCGATGGATTTCACGGTACCGTTAGGAGCAACTAATACATCGGCCCGCACGACGCCTTGGAGTCTCATGGAGCGGGCGAGGCCGGGATACTGCGGAACCACCTTGGTCAGAACTTTGCGGCTGCCTTCAGAGGGATCCTGGGCAGGAGCGTGGGTGGGAGCTAGCATCAGTATTGGCACGAAAACAAATAAAGCAACCGCGATTCGGTTCTTCATAGGTTGATCGTCCGCACTCAGAATAAGAGGAATGTAATGACCGACGGAAGATTACCCCGGTAATGGAGAGAGGTGATTTCGGCAGGGGCGAGCGTTGGTGTGGGCGCAGGCTTGCTCAGGGTTTTGCATCCGTCTCGGCAGCTGCGGTAGCGCTTTTACCAGTTGTAGTGCGCGGTATAGGTAATCGTCTTTTCCTCGTCGGGTGCGATGGTCACGGGAAACTCAATGGTGTGGCTGTCGGTTTTCTTATACTCGGCGGAGCTGGAAGCGATATCCCAGCTCACCGCCCGATAGAGGTGTTCGACCACTCGGACGTCCACTGGCTCCTTCTTGTGGTTGCGGACCTTGATTTCAAAAGATTCGGTGGCCGTGCGCTTATTGTTGTCGACGATGTAGTCGCTGCGGCGGCGCTCTCCCGTGAGATCGAAGGCATTGCCGGTGTAGATGCGTACGGTTTCATCGCGCGGCGTGTGCTCGATGGTATTTTCGCCGGTGAATTCGATCTGGCCGTCGTCATTTCGGCGATAGAAGCGCACGCGGCCTTTAGGCAGCGGCATGCCGAGATGGTTCGCCTCCGAATTGCGAAACTCGCGCATCACCCAAATCTTTGGATTGGATTCCGTGCCGTAGGAGTGATCGTTGCGAATGTTGTCCCAGTTCCAGCCGTTGTAGCGGTTGCCGTCGATCTTGACGCCGTCGTAAATGTAGATTTGTTTCGTGCCAACTCCGGCCGCACGAATGAATTCCACTTGCTTGGTTTCGCGGTCGCGCAGCGTGGTGGTGCGTTCGAGCGTGTAGAGGTGGTACTCGTCGAAGGTTTTCTCGGTCACCGGTTGTCCCGGCATTGCCAGCGCTCCGTTCACGGCGACCATCCGGTCAAGACTGCGGCCGTTCATTCCCTGTTGCTGAATTTTGTTCACGTCTCCAGCCATGAGCTTGATGCGGGCGTTCTCGAAAGTCTTGCCGGTCTGGTTGTCCATGGTGACCCAGCCCACGATGTCAACGAGATCCCCTTTCTCGGGCGCGACGATGTTGTAGTCGGCCTGCCAGGTCATGCCGCCGGTGACGTAGGAAAATTCGACAGGAAACTTGCCCGCCTTGTCGGTGGCGAGCAGCCACTCCAGGCGAGGCTTGAGGATGCTGTCGTCAGTGAGCGCGGGGAAGATTGGCGTTCCGGGAAGACTGAAACGCAACTGGCCATCGACCTCGATGATCGGCTGTTCCGAGGCGGCATTCATCTGCGACTGGTAATACTGCTGGCCGTAAAGGTTCATGGCGGATTCGTTATGGGGGACATATCCGCTGCGAATCACTTTGCCCTTGATGGTCTCGAATCCCTGGGCCCTGCCTACCTCAAAATCGATCGTTTTGCCCTCGTAGAGAGAGAGCAGCAGAGCCTGGGAAACCGGATCGGCGCGATAATTCTGCTCCAGCACCTGCACGGCGTGTTTGCCGGTGGGATCGCGCAGAATGACCGAGTCTGGTTCGAGGTGCATGGTGATGTCGTTCACACTGATCTGGTTCTCGCCCGACTTCAGATCAAGCGGCAACTGCTGCCGCACCACGGCGAAATTCTGGTTGTAAATGGTGAGTGAGGGCTGAGAGGACTGCTGGGCGAAAAGGCTGCCGCAGAGAGCAAGGAAACAGACGAAGCGAGCGATCATGGAGCTACACCTCCGCAAGAAGGTCCAGCCGGCGCATCTTTACCGTTAGACACCGGGAAGCAGGGCTTTGGTTTCCTGCATCGAAGTCAACTCTATCGATAATTGAACGCGGACGGGAGTGATTCTTGCGTTGCTGGCCAGCAGCGGAGCCGTTTCAACTTCCGTGCTCCTCGAGGAATTTCTCAACCTCGATGGCAGCCATGCAGCCGGTGCCGGCGGCGGTGATGGCCTGGCGGTAGCGGCGGTCCTGCACATCGCCGCAGGCATAAACGCCGTGGACACGGGTGTGTACGTAGTTGTGCGTTTTGAGATAGCCGTCGGCATCGGTGTCGAGTTGGCCGTGGAATATCTTCGCGTTGGGCTCGTGCCCGATGCCGAGAAACAGCGCGCTGGTGGGGAAGTCCCAGACTTTGCCGGTCTTTAAGTTGCGCAGCTTGAGCCCGGTGACTTCCTGCTTCGCGTGATCGTAGACATCTTCTACAACGGTGTCGGTGAGGAACTCGATCTTCGGGTTTTTTTGTGCCCGTTCCAACATGATCTTGGATGCGCGAAAGCTGCCGCGGCGATGAATGAGCGTGACCTTGGTGGCGAAGCGAGTGAGGAACAACGCCTCCTCCATCGCGGAATCGCCGCCGCCGATCACCACGATCTCTTTTCCTGAAAAGAAGAAGCCGTCGCAGGTGGCGCAGGACGATACACCGTGGCCGATCAGCTTTTGCTCGTTGGGCAGGCCCAGCCATCGGGCGGAAGCTCCGCTGGCAATGATAAGCGCTTGCGCGTGCACTTGATGCACGCCGAGATGCAGCAGGAACGGGCGCTGACTGAGATCGGCGCTGGTGAGATGGGCCATGCGGTATTCGGCGCCGAAACGCTCCGCCTGCTTGCGCATGTTCTCGACCAGTTGTGGTCCCATGATTCCCTCTGGGAAGCCGGGAAAATTCTCCACCAGGGTGGTGAGAGATAGCTGGCCGCCGGGCTCGTGGCCTTCAACCACAAGAGGCTTCAAATTTGCGCGCGCGGTGTAGAGTGCGGCGGTGTGTCCGGCGCAGCCGGAGCCGATGATGACGACGTTGCGAATTTCGCTCATGATTTGCTAGCCGTTAGATTGCGGATTTCAGATTTCGATGCATGGCCCACTTCGAATGCCAAAAGCAAATCTTCAACACAGAGGACACAGAGTTACACAGGGTAATTCTTAGTCATTTCTTTTCTGCTGTGGGTTTGGCGCCGGGCTTGCGGATTTTGGTTTTGCAGCTGTGCCTTTCCCCCCGGGATCTGGGCTAGCTCTGCCGGCACGGTGCGCCGGACGCTGAGCAGCGTGCGATAGTTGGCAAGCACTTCGGAGGCGCTGCGGAATAGCGGTTCGTAGGCGCTCTGGTCGGGCGGAGGCCCGTTTTCGGATCCGGTGCAGCGGGCCAGGGCGATCGATGACTTTCCGAAACGTTCGAGCCGGATGCGGCTCACGGGAGTGTTGGCTGCGACCATGGTTTCGGCGCTGCCGATCGCCGAAGCGCTGTCTTCCATCGACACCTGAATCAAATCCTTGGGCTCGCGCACATGCAGTACCAGCGTCTCGACCATATTCTGCCCATCGTTGCTGAACGAGTACTGCACGCGGGCAAACAGGGCTTGCACGGCGAATTCGCGCCGAATGCGTACGTAGCGGGCGACCGACGGTTCATCCGACATTTGCGCGCTCTGCGCGGGTTGAAGAAAGTTGGGAGAATCGGTCAGCGTGGAGAGGCCATGGGAGATTTCGAAGTCGGGGGCGAACAGCGGCTGCTTTGGGACGCGCGCCAGGGCCGCGGCGATTTCTTTTTGCTCCTCCGCGGACGGCGTGCAGACGTTCAGCAAATTGACTTTCACCTGCGGCTGAGCGGAACTGGGCTCGGCAGCCTGCTGAGATACGGCGGGAAGAGTTAACGGAAACGCGGCGAGGATCAGAATGAGTTTTGAGAGCACGCGAGAATTCTAAATGATGACGGCGAAAACCTTAAACTGTCTTCACCACAGAGGCACGGAGACACAGAGAAAATCTCTGTATTGTTGTTATTCCTGATTTTGCTCTTCTCTGTCCTCTGTGCCTCTGTGGTGAAAGGCCTTTGGTCTCAGCCGTCAACACGGTTAGAATTCAGTATGGCGAATCTCACACTGGTTTACGGCATGCGGCTGCTGCCGTCTGAAGATGTGGCCGAAGTGGGCGAGGCACCTGTGAAGCTCACCAACGGACGCGAAGCGCACGTTACCATGCACGTGCTCGAAGGCAGCAAAGAGGAAATCGAGAAACAATTGCGCACCAGCCTGGAGGCGTTCTTCGATCTCTATCCGGAGATCTAGTAGTTCTCGACTTGGGGCCGGTGAGTTGGCCCATTCGGGCCTGATTTCATGCGAAGCGGCGAATCGAAATCATGAAGAAATTCTATTGGACCCTGCGAGAGAGGATGCTGACGGCCGGTATATGGCCGCAGGGATGGGTCGCGCGCGGAGCGTGCTATTCGCTGGGCCTGGCGGTGGGACTCTTCGTCCTGGAAATGCTGTTGAAGCTGGTTGCGCCGAAGGCTAGCGACAGTCTTGATGGATGGGTCAAGTTTCTCGTTTTCGACGCGGCTTTGCTGTTTTCCATTCTCGCTTTTCGCTGGCTGAAGCGAAAAGTTCTGTGGCGCCTGCGCAACCGCCTGATCGTGACTTATGTCTTCATTGGCGTGATCCCGGCGGTTTTGCTGGTGGCGATGGCTGTCATTACCATCTACCTTTTTGCCGGGCAGTTCGCCAGCTTCGTAGTGACCTCGGAGATTAACTCTCAGTTGCGGAGCATGCAGGCGGTGAACGCGGCGGTAAGTAACGAACTTGCGGCGCGCATCGAGAAAGGCCAGGTGCCTACGGCGGAGTCGCTGGCAGGATTGCGGAAACGCGACCGGGCCTGGGGAAGACGGCGGGTCTGTGCCTGGCACGGGACGCGGCTCGTGCTGCTCAGCGGCGGGGGGCCGAATCCGCAGGCGATGGCTTTTCCTGATTTCTTCAACAAAGACCAGGGCGAATATGCCAAAGCGATCCGCGAAGGCCAGCCATTTAAGGAGATAGTTCGCGACGGCGACGAGTTGTATTTGCGAGTAGCTTCAGTGTTTGCGGTGGGACCGGAAAAGCTGACGGTGGTCACCGGCGAACCGCTGGATAAGGATCTGATCGCCGACATCGCCGCGAATCTAGGCGAAATCACGCTCTACTCGGCAGGCATCACGCTCGACTCGCAAGGGAAATACCAGAACCCGAATGCTCCAAAAGCGGGCGCTGCAAAGGAACATGGCTTTGAAACCCGTCTTTTTGACGAACCTGGGAAGAATAAAAGCGGAGGCGGTGCGGGAGGGGGAAAGCCGGGTTCCAGTCCGCAAGCTGATCCACAGGCCTTCCATCCAACGTTCACCGTGGGGTCGCTCGCCCCACCCGCGGGCATGACGGACCGTGAAATTACGTTTGCCACTCCGCTTCCGGTTGTGGACTGGAAGACCGGAGAGTTGGCGCCGGCAGGCGCCCTGGTCAGCGTGCGGACCCGGCCTTCGGTGCTCTACGGTCATCTGTTTGCGGCGCTGGGAGATCTCGCTCGAGGGGTTGAATACATCCTGTTGGGCATCCTCATCTTCTTCGCCGTGATTGAATTGGTTGCGCTGATTATCGGCACGCGCATGACTCGCACGGTGACGCGAGCGGTGGCGCAGCTCTACGACGCCACCAAGAATGTGGATCGCGGCGACTTCAGTCATCGCATTCCGGTTAAGTCCGCCGACCAACTGGCGCAACTCTCGCTGTCGTTCAATTCGATGACGGAGTCCATCGAGAAGCTGATTCTGGAGCAGAAAGAAAAGCAGCGGCTCGAAGGCGAACTCGCCATCGCGCAGGAAGTGCAGGCGCAACTGTTTCCGCGGCAGGTTTCGGAACTGGAGTCGCTCGAAGTGCATGGCTTCTGCCGTCCGGCGCGCACGGTGAGCGGCGACTATTACGACTTCCTGACCGCCAGTTCCCACAAGCTGATTCTGGCCGTGGGCGATATCAGCGGCAAAGGAATTTCGGCCGCGCTGCTGATGGCGACCATCCATTCGGCGGTTCGTGCCTACAGTGTGGAGAGCTTGCCGCAGATGCGTGAGCCGGTGGCGGTGGGCGCGGTGGCGGGCGCGGGCCGGATTATGGCGGCGTGGCCCGAGGGCATCGAGATTTCTCCCGGAGCGCTGCTTGGCCTGCTCAATCACCAGCTCTATGAGAGTACTCCGCCGGAAAAATACGCCACGCTGTTTCTGGGAATCTACGACGGCCGATCCCACAAGCTGACGTACAGCAATGGCGGACATCTGCCGCCGATCCTGATTGGGGAGGACGGCGCGGTGCGGCGGCTGGAAGCTGGCGGAACGGTCGTCGGCTTGTTCGATAACATGACCTACGACGAAGGCGCAGTGGAAATGCATCCCGGGGAAATTTTTATCGCTTACAGCGACGGCATCACCGAGCCGGAAAACGAATTTGGCGAATTTGGCGAGGAACGGCTGATTGAGCTGGTAAGGGCGAACCGGCATTCTCCCTTGGTGCAAGTCAGCGAAGCGGTAACCTCCGCAGTCGACGACTGGATCGGCGACAACGAACAGCCGGACGACATCACGCTGGTGCTGGCACGGGCGCGGTAGTAGTGGTCAGTGGTCAGTGGTCAGTGGTCAGTGGTCAGTGCGTCGATGCCTGATTTCGTCTTCGAGATTGCCGTAGTTTTTGACAGACTAGATCTTCTGCTTTTTCCATTTCCCCTGTTTGAACAGAATTGCGCTGACCACGGCCATTGCACTCTCAGCGATGGCGATTGAGAAGAACGCTCCATTCGAGCGCATATGCAGAGGGATCGCCAGCCAATAAGCCAGCGGAATCTCAAACAGCCAGAAGCCGAAAAAATTCACGATGGTGGGAGTGATGGTGTCGCCCGCGCCGTTGAAGGCCTGCATCATCACCATGAAGTAGGCGTAGCCAAGATTGCCGTAGCTGATGATACGCAGGCAGGCCGCTCCCAGCGGCACCACTTCTGGATCGTGCGTGAACAGCCGCACGATCGGTTCGGAAAAGAATATGAAAATAACTCCGATCAAGCCCAGGAAAATCACGTTGTAAAGGCCGGTGCGCCACACTGCTTTTTCGGCGCGTTCGGGATGCCCTGCGCCCAGATTTTGCCCGACCAGCGTCGCAGCCGCGTTGCTCAAACCCCACGAGGGCAAGATTACGAAGATGACAATGCGAATGGCAATCGTATATCCCGCCAGGGCGGCAGAGCCGAAGATGCTCACGATGCGAACCAGGCCGATCCAACTGGAATGCGCGATGGCGAATTGCAGAATGCCAGTCAGCGACACGCGGATCAGCCGCCAGAGCACGGTCCACTGCAGGCGAACCTGACTGGCGAGGATGCGGAGACGCTCGGTTCCGCGCATTAAGCGATAGAACTGGTAGAGCACACCGATGCTGCGTCCGATAAGCGTTGCCAAAGCCGCGCCGGTCACGCCCAGGCGCGGAAATGGCCCCCAGCCAAAGATCAGGCAGGGATCGAGTATCAGGTTGATGATGTTCGAGACCCAGAGCAGGCGCATGGCGATGGCCGCGTCTCCAGCACCGCGAAAGATTGCGTTGTTAAGAAAAAGCAGGAGCACGGCAAAACTTCCGCCCAGGCAAATCCTGGTGTAACCGCTGCCGGTCGCAACGATCTCCGGCGAAGCGCCCATCAAGCGCAGAAGGTTGGGCGCAAACAATCCGCACGGGAGGCCGATTGCGAGCGAGACCATTAACCCTAAAGCGATCGCCTGCACGCCCGCGACTGCCGCGCCTTCAGGATCTTTTTCTCCGATCCTCCGTGCGACCATCGCGGTGGTCGACAAGCTCAACCCCATCGCGACCGAGAACACGAGGCTCAGCATCGACTCGGTGAGCCCCACGGTCGCGACGGCGTTTGCGCCCAGGCGTCCGACCCAAAAGACGTCGACCACCGCGAACAGCGATTCCAGCACCATCTCCAGCACCATGGGCACGGCCAGAAGCAGGATGGCGCGGTTCAGGCTGCCGGTGGTGTAGTCCTGATGCGAGCCGCGAACGGCTTCCACCAGTGACGCCCATAGTGTGTGGTGCTGTTCTTTCTCCCTAGCCGAGGCTATGGCTTCCATAGACACCTGCGAGCTTTCCACGCTCTTCGCCAGAAAAAGCCTTGCGAATGCGCCGATCAGAATTACCCAGAGACAGAACGAGACGTCCGAACTTGCGGACTCAAGAGGATGGCGAAACTAACGAGGGTTAAACATTGTCATTTCCATGGCGCGAACCTTACGGACGGAAGTGCAGGGACCCACGATGAATCTCAGGAATTGTATCGCGAAGTGACGGCGCTCGACAAATGCAAAGAGCAAAGAACTCTATCTCCAAGCATCCGGCACCACTCACGGCTGCGGCAACTGCGTCACGCGGGCAGTCACGGCCATATTTCTTACCATTCCTCCCAGGACCAGAGGGCCGATGGGCGTGAACACGATGCCTCGGCTGTCGGCGCGGGGATCGTAGGTATCGTCGCTGATGGTCTCCCACTGGTGATGATGCAAATCGTAGTCAAACGTTATGGCAGAGGCTTCCGTGGGCTGGCCGTCATAAGTCATGCCTTTGTAGTCGTGAGGAGTGGGAGTGCCTCCGGAGAAGAAAATCCGGTGGTCGCGGTTGTTGCCACCGCCTGCGATGGCGAAGCGCGCTGTGCCGGGATGAGCGGGCAGCTTGCTCCATTCGATCTTGGTGGAATCTTTATGGTCGATCTTGCCCAGCCAGCATTCGTCTGACGCTACATAACGCGGACCGCCCTCCCGGCCGCTCTTTGCGCCGTCGACGATCACGATGGCTTCGTCAGCCACGCCGCCGGAGAGGCCGAAGACTGGCGCGCCGGGGAACGGAGTCGCCTGACTCCAGGTGTCTTTCTCGAGGTCATAGACCTGCACATTGTTCACTGGGCCGTTGGGCGAGCGGCCGCCGATCAGATACACGAAGCGGCTATGGATGACGCCGGCGACCGCGCTATCCACAGCAACAGGAATGTCTTTGCCGCGGGACCAGCGGCGCGCGTTCGGTTCGTAGACGTTTACATCGTGCAGCGTGAGTTCGACGCCCTGATTATCGACCACAAAGCCGCCGATGAGAATGATCAAGCTTTTGGCTCCGACGGCGGCGGCGTTTACTCGGCCCGCGACCCCCGGCACGGTACGGCCTTCGCGCCACTTCGGGTGCGCAAGGCTCATGATGTAGACCTTGTTGGTAACGTCATCCCAGGTTCTTTTGGGACCGACACCCATGATGGAAACTATCTCCAGACCGTTTTCGAAAACCGCCACGGCATTGCCGGAGACCGCGGCCGGCATGGGAGGAATTTTCTTTTGGTCCGCGGCCAGCACGGTCGCGGCGCAGAGCAGCAAGAAGATGAGAACTGGGAGTTTCTTCATCGGAGAGATATTAACCCACCTTACGGCATTCCGGGCTGGTACTCGTTGCGGATGGAGCGTGGTCTTGGAGAAGAGGGCCGTCGAGCTTCGCTCGAATGGACACCCGAGGGCGGCTCTCCCCACGTAAACGCCTCCAGGTTTGAAGAGGAAGATTGGTTGTGTTCTACTAGGTCGATTTCTCCTGCCTTTCGAGGATGTCCGGTGAATACCGTAGAACTGAACAAAATCCGTAAGAGCTACGACGAGTTTGTCGCCGTGGATGACTTGTCGTTGGTCATTCGGCCGGGTGAAGTTTATGGCTTGCTGGGACCAAACGGTGCGGGAAAGACCAGCACGCTGCGCATGATGATCGGCATTACGGTGCCGGATTCCGGAAGCGTGTCGATGTTTGGCGAGCCCTTGCGGCGGGCGCACGCGCAGCGACTCGGCTATCTGCCCGAGGAACGAGGCTTATACAAGAAGATGAAGCTCCTGGATCAGCTAGTGTTTCTCGGAGCACTGAAAGGATTGTCGGCGCACGATGCGGCGCAGCGAGCACAACAGTGGTGCGAGCGCCTTGGTTTGAAAGAATGGACCGATAAGAAAGTGGAAGAACTCTCCAAAGGCATGCAGCAGAAGGCGCAGTTCATTGGGGCAGTGGTGCACGATCCGCAATTTGTAGTGATGGATGAGCCGTTCTCGGGCCTGGATCCATCCAGCGCGCTGGTGCTGAAGGATGCGTTCCTGGAGCTGAAGAACGCGGGGAAGACTCTTCTCTTTTCGACCCATCGCATGGACACGGCGGAGCGGCTGTGCGATTCCATCTGCCTGATCAATCATGGGCGGGCAGTGCTGGAAGGTGATTTGGGCAAGATCCGCGCGGGATACGGCAAGCGGAACGTGCAGATCAAATACGAGGGCGATTCGCAGTTTCTGCACGATTCGAAACTCGTGCAGTCGTTCAACGATTACGGAAACTACGTCGAAGTGCGGCTGGCTGCGGGGGCCGATCCTCAGGAATTGCTGCGGACGGCGACTTCGTGCGCCCGAGTCAACAAGTTTGAGTTGATGGAACCTTCGCTGGAGGAAATCTTCATCGAAGCTGTGGGGAAGGCCAATGCGTAACAAATCGCTACGGAACACCTGGCTGGTGATCAAACGCGAGTATCTGGAGCGGGTGCGCCAGCGTTCCTTCATCGTGCTTACCCTGCTGCTACCGGCGATCATGATTGGCGCCTTTGTGATCCCGGCAAAACTTTCGCGGATGAAAAGCTCCACGATGAAACGGCTGGTGGTGGTGACTTCTACGCAGCAGTTCGGCGAGATTGTGCGCCAGCAACTCCTCGCCACCAACCAGCCCGATGACGAGACCATCGCTGCCAACAAAGATAAAGACAAAGACAAAGACGACGACTTCGATGACAAACCCGGCCGCGACTACGCGATTGTGGTGGATTCGAACGCCAGCGAAGCGGAGCGGACAGCCTTGCGGAATCGGGTGAACTCCGGCGACATCGATGGTTTCCTATGGCTGAGCGATGACGCAGTCGCGGCCCGCAAGGTTACCTACTACGGCCGGGAGAGCGGCGGATTCCTGGAGAAATCGTGGCTTAAGGACCAGTTGGACCGCGCCATCCTGCTGCAAGAACTGGCTCAACGAGGCGTAAGCGGCGCTCAGGTCGACCAACTGCTCAAGCCCGTGAAGCTCGAGACCATGCGCGTCGAAGCTGGCAAAGAAACCAAGGCCAACGAGAAAGGAATGTTCTTTGCGATTTTTGCCATGGTGATGCTGCTCTACACCGCCGTGATTTTCTACGGCGTTTCCGTCATGCGCGCAGTGCTCGAAGAAAAGAACTCGCGCGTTATGGAAGTTTTGCTTTCCTCCGCGACGTCGACCGAACTCATGGCGGGAAAGCTGATCGGTGTCGGCGCGGTAGGCCTAACACAGATCGGGATCTGGATCGTGATGGCCGGAGTCTACGCGCTGCCGGCGCTGGCGGCCAGCGCCAGCACGGGAGAGATCCGCATTCCGCCTCTGACCCTGGGGGCTTTTGCCTTATTCTTTCTGCTGGGGTACTTGCTCTTCAGCAGTATTTACGCGGCGATTGGCGCCGTTATCACCAGTGAGCAGGAAGGGCAGCAGCTCCAGTTCATCATCGTTCTTCCTCTCATCATTTCTGTATTCATGATGGGGCCGGTGATGCGCGCTCCGGACGCTCCGGTTGCCGTGTGGAGTTCAATGGTCCCTTTCTTTTCGCCGGTGCTGATGTACCTGCGGATCGCGGTTCAGCCGCCGCCGGTCTGGCAAATTGCTCTTTCTCTCGCGCTGCTGGTAGGCACGATTGCGGGAATTCTGGTTCTCTGCGCGCGCATCTACCGCATCGGCATCCTGATGTATGGCAAGAGGCCGACCCTGCCTGAAATCGTCAAATGGTTGAAATACGCGAAGGGCTGATTGAGGACATAACACCAAGCCCCGCGTTGCAATTCATTGATTCGTCAGCTTGAATCGCGCGAATGGCTTGGCTTCGCCTTTGACAACATTGTCGAGCCGGTTGTCCCAGGTGTTGGTCTTGGGGTCGTAGGTGAAGGTGTTGGTGAAGCTGGTCTCACCGTGCTCATCGGTGAAGACGAAAGCAAGTTCATTCTCTTTAGGCGTGGCGAGCCCGATGGATTCCGATGTGGCTCCGCCGTAAACATCCAACCACACGCAGGCGTATTGCTTGGTCTTCTCGTTCCAGGCGATGAATACCGTCGCGTCGTACTGCGGTTCGCCTTTGTCGTTCTTCTCCCGCGAGACTTCGCGGAAGCGCAGGTAATGGTGCTGCAGGACCCACTCCGCGTCGAAGTCGTGGGTCACGGCTTGCTTGCCCACGGTCCCTTGCAGCAGCCACTTTCCGGCAAGATGGTCGAGCAGAGGCGAATTGACCGGCGCCTGTTGCGCCGTCACAGTCAGAGACATGAACATCATTGCCAGGAGGACAAGTTTTTTCATTGCCGTACTCTCCATTTTGAAATTGAGCCTCATTCAATCAAACCCTGCCGCACCGCGCGGATGAAATCCGTATAGGCGGGTTGCTCGCCGCCGGCGCGCACCTGGCTGGCGATCTGTCCGCGATGATACGCCGAGTGCATCACGACGTGAGTCAGAATATCTTCTACGGTGCTGGTCCACGGCTCACCTTTACTGTTCTTGTATGTGACCTTCTCCGAGAGTCCCGCATCAGAAAGCTGGCCGAGAAATTCGCGCCACAACCGGGCGAGTTCAGCAGTTTGCGCTTCGCACTGGTCGAAGGTGAAGTCCGGCCACACGGGCAAGCTTTGCGGCTGCTTGCGAATGCGCTCCAACCACAGGCGCTCGGCGGAGAGAATGTGCGCCAAGAGCTGCCGCGGCCGCGCTGCCGGACGTGCGCTGGCGCTTAATCCGGCGAGCACTTCGCGGTTCGCCCAGGCATCGTAGGCGAACTGGCGACGCAGATGTTCGAGTAACTCCATGATTTTCCCCGGCATCGCGTTTTGGAGACCGCCGTGGAATATGTTAACAGTCCTTTCACAATCCGGGGGTAGACTGGCGAAACATGCCTCGCAAAGCTGCCACGTCGCGGATCGCGATAGAAGAGCCGGGTGCGGTCGATGCCGCTGAGGCCACGCCCGTGCAGAATCAGCCAGCGGGTAAGAAAACTGCCAGAAAAAGCACAGGATCGCTCGACGACCTGGCGCGCACGGCGCTTAAAGCTTTTCTTATCGCCCGCGACGCCGCTTTCAACGTGCGCGACTTACTTACGCACTCTTCGCGCATGGCTTTTCTGGCTATCAAAGAGTGCGAGCAGGAACTCGACATCATCGAGCGCTACATTGACGAACGCCTGCCCGCAGCCATCACGCGCGTGAACGAGATGCGGGCGCGCCAGTTGCTAACCAGCCTGAAATGCACCACCAACCTGGAACGCATCGGCGATCTGATGATGAGCGTAGCCATGCGCGTGCAGTCCCGGACGTCAAAGATCGCGGCCTCCGATGTGCGCCAACTTGTGGAGATGTCGGCGACTCTCCGCGAGATGCTCGATCTGGTGTATCGCGGATTCGTCGATCTTGATCTGGAGTGCGCCCGCAAGGTCCTGCAGATGGACAAGGACATCGACCGCGTCTGTCATGCCATGTTCCAGAAGCACCTCACCGAACAGGCGTCGGATAACAATCCTTCGAGCTTTGACGTGCTACTCATGGCACAGGCTTTGGAGCGAGCCGGGGATCACACCACCAATCTCGCCGAAGATCTCTACAGCCTCATCGAAGGCCGCAGCCTGCGGCACGCACCCAAGAAGCGGGCAGCAACGTAAGAGCAGTGGTCAGTGGCTAGTGGTCGGTTCTCGCTGCCGGCTTCCTATATGAAGGTTCGGTTTTCACTGACCACTGACCACTGCCTTCCTAAATTCATCATTCCTTAACACGCGGGAAACATTCTCGCAACACTTCCAACATACATTCAATGCAGAACCCAATGTTGCAAGGCCTTATCTATGGGCCAAGCCGCCATAAGTGACGATGCCCCTTCCCATGGGATCTTCCGAAGCGCTGGGCGACGCCGGTATTGCAGCGGTGTCTCGCAGCCTTGTCTTCGTGGTGGAAGACGAGGAAGACATCGCGCGGCTGATCTCGCATAATCTGCAGGCGGCCGGGTTTGACGTGCAAAGCTTTGTCAGCGGCGTGTCGGTGGTTTCGGAAGCCTTGCGCGAGATGCCGTCGCTTTTTCTTCTGGACGTGATGCTTCCGGGCGCAGACGGTTTTGATCTCTGCCGGCAGATTCGGCAGACCCCCACCCTTTCCTCGACGCCCATCATTTTCCTGACCGCGAAGACGGCTGAGGCCGACCGCGTGAAAGGGCTCGAACTGGGCGGAGACGATTACATCACCAAGCCCTTCAGCCCGCGCGAACTGGTAGCCCGGGTGCGTAGCGTACTGCGAGGCTTGCGCCAACCGCCGGCAACGCCGGAAGTACTTCGCCTGGGCGATCTTGAAATCGACGGTTCATCGATGACGGTGCAGGTGCAGGGCCGGGCCGTTCTTACCACGGTGCGAGAATTTCGCTTGCTGGCATATTTAGCTACCCATCGCGGGCACGTGCTCACGCGAAACCAGTTGCTCGATGCCGTGT
Source organism: uncultured Acidobacteriaceae bacterium (assembly GCA_963850165.1). Taxonomy (GTDB): domain Bacteria; phylum Acidobacteriota; class Terriglobia; order Terriglobales; family Acidobacteriaceae; genus Sulfotelmatobacter. The sequence continues at coordinate 67,461 of CAWKKK010000033.1, forward strand.
GGAAAGAGACTCCCTTCGTGACGCCGCGCTCCATCGACGTTTACGTACGGCGATTGCGGGAAAAAATAGAGTCCGACCCTCGCCACCCGAAGTATCTGAAGACGCTGCGCGGCATCGGCTATCGCTTCGAATCTCCGAGGTAAGAAACCAGTTCTCAGTTCTACTCAGTTTAGACCCACTCCGACAGCCTTTGATTTATCCTGTCTAATCACCTCGCAAAGTCGCAACCCTCATGACCCGGCCCAAACCACTGTGGAAAGCGGACGATCAAAAGTCCCGCTTGTCCGAGCTTACGGCGCAATCGGACGATTCCGCCAAGGACTATCCTCTGCGCCGGGATGTGCGCTCGTTGGGCGCGCTACTCGGGCGCGTGCTGGTGGAACAGGTGGGCCAGGATTTGTTCGACACCGTAGAAGAGTTGCGGCGGCTGACCACCCAGCACCGTGAACAGGTTCGCCACCATGACGTGGGGCGTGGTCCAGTCGACGGTCGCGGTGAACTCATGGCGCGCGCCCAGGCGATGATTTCAAAGATGGACTTGACCCGCGCTTACCAGGTGACCAAGGCCTTCGCGATCTATTTCGAACTTGCGAATTTAGCGGAGACCAACCATCGTAAGCGCCGCCGCCGCTCCGGCCAGTTGGAGCGGCAACGCGCGCCGCTGCCCGGCTCGTTTCACGGCACCTTATTGCGAATGAAGAAAGCCGGAATTTCTGCCGAGGCTGCGCTGGCAGCGCTTTGCCAGGTGACGGTGACTCCGGTGTTTACGGCCCATCCCACGGAAGTGGCCCGCCAGACGGTCCTGCTGAAGCAGCGCCGCATTGCCGAACAGCTGGAAAGCGTGGATCGACTTCCTCTCACGGTGGGCGAAGCGCTGCGATGCGAGCAGAACATCCACGCCGAAATTACATCGCTTTGGCAGACCGACGAAGTCCGGCACACCAAGCCCACGGTCAACGACGAAATGCGCATGGGATTGCGCTACTTCCGGCTGTCGCTGTTTGAAAGCTTGCCCCGTCTTTACGCGGAAATGGCGGAGTCGGTGCGTGAAGTTTACGGCACGGTTCTCGCCGCCGATGGGTTGCCGAACCTGATCAGCTTCGGATCGTGGATCGGCGGCGATCGCGATGGCAATCCGCTGGTGAAACCAGAGTGCTTGAAGGATGCCCTCGAGCTGGCGCGAACCGTGATTCTCCGCGAGTACATCCGCGGCGTGGAGTCCTTGTGCGATTGTTTGAGTTCGTCTTCGCGCCAGGCTGGCGTTTCCGCGGAGATTCTTTCGCGGCTGGCGCAGTATAAGGGGTCGATGCCCGGAGCAGCCATGCTCTGGGGACCGGGAAACACCCTGGAGCATTACCGCCGCTTTCTTTCTTATGTGATTCACCGCTTGCAGCGGAGCCGCGAGGGCCCCAGCGTTCAGGATTCGTACCGGGATGCGGCGGAATTTGAGTCCGATCTGGTCATGCTGCGATCGAGCTTGATGTCGAATCGGGGGCAGCGGCTGGCGGAGGTTTTTGTCGATCCGCTACTGCGGCAATACTGGACTTTCGCCTTTCATCTCCAGATTCTCGACATCCGCCAGCACGCCCACGTGCATGCCGAAGTTCTGCAGGAGATCAGCGCAACAAAGATCGACATAAACACGCTCGAACCTGGAAACGCCGGGCCTCAAAAAACCAAACTAAGAAAGAGCGAGCTGAGAGAAACCGGCCCTGCCTTGGCTGCAGGCGCTCCGTTGCGGGGGAGCAGCGGGCTGGCTTCCCCTCAGACCCTGGAGTTGATCGAGACGTTTCGCACCATCCGCCAACTCAAGCAGACATATCCCGCGCAGTCGATCCGCCACTTCATTATCAGCGGCGCGGAGTGCGAGGACGATGTGCTCAACGTGGTGCGCCTGGCCAAATTTTGCGGCGTGAGTCTGGCTGGTTCTGGCGGCGATCTTCCCTTGAACGATCTTTCTTTGAACGATCCCGGCCTGATGCCGGTGCCGCTCTTCGAATCGATTGAGTCTTTGCGCGCAGCGCCCGGCGTGATGCGTGGTTTGTGGCAGCGTCCCGATTATCAGCCGCTGCTCGACTCCTGGGGACGGTGGCAGGAAGTTATGCTGGGTTACTCCGACTCCAATAAAGATGGAGGAATGCTGACCAGCACCTGGGAGTTGCATAAGGCCCACCGGAACCTGCACAGCATTGCCAAAGAATGCGGAGTAAAACTAAGGCTCTTTCATGGGCGCGGAGGAACCGTCGGCCGCGGCGGCGGACCCACGCATTCGGCAATTGTAGCTCAGCCGGAAGGATGTTTTTCAGGCCGCATCCGCATCACCGAGCAGGGGGAGGTTCTGAACTGGAAGTATTCCGACGCCGTGCTGGCGGAATGGAACCTGGAACTGATGATTGCAGCCAGTCTGGAAGCGCTTACGCGCTCCGGTTCCCCGCACGCGAAAAATCAGGCGCACTGGGAAGAAGCGATGGAGGAAATGTCGCAGGAAGCCTACCGCGTCTATCGCCGGGATATCGCGGAGAACCCCGACGTGCTCGAGTACTTCGAGCAGGCCACGCCAGTGCATGAGTTGGATGCGGCTCGTATCGGCTCACGGCCATCGCGCCGGACAAAAGGCCGCTGCCTGGAAGATCTGCGCGCCATCCCTTGGGTCTTCGGATGGATGCAGAGCCGCCATGCCGTGCCCGCTTGGCACGGAGTCGGCAAGGGACTGGAGAGTTTCGCGAAAAAAGGGTCGGGCCATCAGCGTCTGCTGCGGCAGATGTTTCAGCATTTCGCGCTCTTCTCCGACCTTGTGCGCAATGTCGAACTCGGCATGGCGAAGGCCGACCTCGACATTGCCCGGCTTTATTCCGGACTGGTGAAGAATACGGCGTTGCGCACGCGCGTTTTTGCCATGCTGGAAGATGAATTTCTGCGGTCGCGGCGGATGATTCTGCGCATTTCCGGCCAACGCGAGTTGCTGGCGCACAACCGCGTGCTGGCGCGGTCGATTCATTTGCGCAACCCCTACGTGGACCCGATGAGTCTGATACAGGTCGAGCTCTTACGGCGCAAGCAACACGGTGAGGATCTCGGGAAACTTGAGTATCCCCTCGGCGCTACCATCAACGGCATCGCCGCGGGATTGCATAATACGGGATAAGAAGCACCCCGCGCGGCTAACCATGCGGGTTACGGCGCGTCCATAGTATGTTGTTCCAGGGGGAACGCCGGAATGCGACTTTTGTCCCTGCCGCGCGGAACCTGCGTTTTCTTTGGTGCGTACTTTTAAGGAGCCACTGCATTTCCGCTCCAATTTTGTCTACTCCGGAAAGAGGTCCAATGCTTACTCCCAGAATTATCCTGTGCCTTCTGCTGCTGATTCTGCCCCTGGCCGCGCTCGGGCAAAGCGCGAGCCTCAACTCGACTGTTGGTGCTGACGCCGGAGCTCCGGCAGACGCGCCGGCAGCTCCCAAGCTCGAACACTTCGATCCCAATCTGGTTGATCCTGCGCTGAATGCTTGCGACGACTTCTATAAGTACTCCTGCAACAAGTGGCTCACAGCCAACCCCATTCCGCACGACGAAGTGTTCTGGAGCACGGGAAGCGACCTGGAGCTGTGGAACGAGACCGTGCTGCGCGAGACTATGGAAGCCGCCAGCAAGAACGATCCTAGTCGCAGCGCCGTGCAACAGAAGATCGGCGACTACTGGGCCGCCTGCATGGACGAGAGCGGCATTGAAGCGGCCGGTTTGAAGCCCTTGCAGATGGAGTTGGACCGCATTGCTGCGCTCAAGTCCAAGAAGGAACTCACGCTTGAAATCGCCCATATTCACCACCTGTTTCCCGGCGCATGGCAGCAGGGCGACAATCAGTCGAACTCTCCGTTTTTCGGTTTTACCGGCCAACAGGATTATGACGACGCTTCCAAAGTGGTGGCGCAGATTGACCAGGGCGGCCTAAGCCTGCCCAATCGCGACTATTACATAAATACAGATGAGAAGTCGGTGGAGACTCTCAAGAAGTTCCACGCGCATGTGCAGAAGATGTTCGTGCTGGTGGGGGAAGCGGAGGCGCAAGCCAGTTCCGACGCGGGCACCGTGATAGAACTCGAAACCGCCATGGCCAAGGCGCAAATGGATAACGTCAAGCGCCGCGATCCGAAGAATATCAACAACAAGATGAGCCTGACGCAGATCCGCGGGCTTACCCCCTCCATCGATTGGGATGTTTACCTGAAAGCGGTGAAAGCCCCGGCCAGCGGCCACTACATCGTCACCTCGCCAGATTTCTTCCGCGCCGAGGAGAAACTGCTGGTGGAACATTCGCTCGAGCAATGGAAGACCTACATGCGCTGGCATGTGATTGCCAGTTCCGCGCACTATTTAACCAAGGCCCTGGTCGACGAAAATTTTGACTTCTTCTACCACACGCTGGCCGGCCAGGAACAGAACGAACCGCGTTGGCGGCGCTGCGTGCACAACGCCGACCGTGACCTGGGTGAAGCGCTCGGCCAGGCTTATGTGGACCGCGCTTTTCCCCCGGAGAGCAAGGCCCGCACCCTCGAAATGGTGCATGCCATCGAGCACGCTATGCATAGCGACGTTGAAAGCGTGACCTGGATGACGCCTGCGACCAAGGAACAGGCCATCGTCAAGCTGAAAGAAATCGAAGACAAGATCGGCTACCCGTCGCACTGGCGCGATTATTCCAGCGTGAAGGTGACGCGCGACAGCTATTTGGGCAATGCGGAACAAGCCTCAGCATTCGAGTTCGAGCGCTGGGTGGCCAAGATCGGCAAGCCCGTGGATCGCACCGAGTGGACCATGACGCCGGCCACCATCAATGCGTATTACGATCCGCAACTGAATACGATCAACTTCCCCGCGGGCATCCTGCAGCCGCCATTCTTCGAAAAGGGCATGGATGATTCCGTGAATTACGGCGCCATCGGCATGGTCATCGGCCACGAACTTACACACGGCTTCGACGATCAGGGGCGCAAGTTCGACGCTAACGGCAACCTGCGCGACTGGTGGACCACGGAAGATGCCAAGCAGTACGACGAACGCGGCAAGTGCATCGCCGACGAGTACACGCAGGACGTTCCCGATGCCGGCGCTGGGGTCAAGCAGACTGGCTTGCTGACCCAGGGCGAGGATACGGCAGATAACGGCGGCATCCATCTCTCGCTGATCGCGCTCGAGGCCGAACTCAAGAAGCAAGGCAAGTCGCTCGACGACAAAGGTCCGGACGGCTGGACCTATCGCCAACGCTTTTTTCTCTCGTACGCCTACTCATGGTGCGCCAACATCAGGCCGGAGGTGGCCCGTCTGATCGTTACCACCGATCCGCACTCGCTGCCCATCTTCCGCATCGACAACGTAGTTTCGAATATGCACGAGTTTGCCCAGGCCTTCGGTTGCAAGGCAGGGCAGAAGATGGTCCGGGCGAACGCTTGCAGAGTGTGGTGAGGGAAGGGGCTCGATGGTTGGGGGTGCCCGATGGCGCGCCGCCAGCCTCGACGATTGTGGACGATGGTGGAAGTCTAGCTCGATGAGTGCAAACGCCGGATTGCGATCCAATGATTTGAACAATCAGCACACCGCGTCTTGCTGCAACTTCCCCTCGATGCATGCATCTAGAAAGCGAGACCAATTCCATTCCTCGGGATCTGACGACGAGAGGAGACAAGCCATGTCCCACAGCATATCGACCTTGCTGCTTCGTAATCTGAGCGACGTATTTGGCGAAAATGACCCCGTGCGTCGGCGCGTGGCCATCGACGACATCTGGAATGAAGATGGTGTGTTCTACGATCCCAACGGAGGCATCTACCGAGGCCGTGACGAGATTGATCGTATTGCTGGTGTGATAAAAGCAACACATCCAGATTTCAAATACCAGCCCCTCTCCCCTCCCGAGGAATTAGGTGATGCCGGACGGGTTCGATGGGTATCTGGCACTCCCGGCAAACCACCAGCTTACGCGGGAACCGATTTTGTCGTCGCCCGGAACGGTCGCATTGCTTCGATCCATATGTTTTTCGACAGCCTGCCCTGAGCCGGACTCTGCTGCCCACGATACACGAATGACGAATCCTTTGTCGGCAACCCGGACTGTGCATTAGCTGGCGAAAAATCGCAATAGCACTCATTCTCGTAATGAACAATCCCGACAAATGAGATGGGCCAGCCCTCGGGCCGGCCCGTTCTTTCTCACAACATTTTGTCTTTGGTTGCGGCTAGCGGTTAATGTCCTCTTTCGACTGCAATCGCTTCACGTATTTTTCCAGGTTGGACCGGTTGGCATCATCCGGCACGCCCGAGAGAGCGGCCTGCGCCTCCTTGACCGCTTTGTCGAAGTCGCCCTGGCCGCTATAAACCCGGGCCAGACCAAGGTGCGACGTCCAGTAGTCGGGGAACTTCTTCGCGTTTGAGCGATAAACCGCGAAAGCCTCTTCCTGCTTCTTTTCCCCCTGAAGCTGGCGTCCGTAGAAGTAGAGTTGCTGCGCGCTACCCTTCTCCAGCGCCTTGCTGCGGACGGTCGTAGCGTCATCTTTGCGGCCCATGGCCTCGAGAATCTGTGACTTGGTCAGCAGGTTATCGAAGCGTTCTTCCGTCTTGATGGACTGCTCTTCGTCCTTCAGCGCCTCGTCCAGATTGATTTTGTTGGTGAGAAAATAGGTCGCCACATCGTCCCAGCTCTCCCAGTAATATTGATTGAGCCCGCGTATCTGCCGGGGAATGCTGGTTTCGAGGATGTCGTTGACTTTGACCGCGACTTTGAACGGCACCGCGACTTTGTCCCAGCGCAAGGTAACAACGGTGGAGTCGGGTTTGACGTCGTCAAAGTCGTAGGTCAGCGCGTCGTGGAATTCGGCAGTCTGCGGCTTCACCGTGACCCGCAGTGCGTCCTCATCCTGTTTGTAGCTGAAACTTCCCCACGCCGTAGACATCTTCGAGAAGATCACCGTCCACTGATTTTCGCCGGGAATCATGTGCAAGCCGTAGGTGCCCTTGTCGAGCGACTGGCCCTCAATCGTGACCGGATCGGTAAAAGTCACGGTGGTATTTTCGTTGGCTCCGGCGCGCCAGACCTCTCCGTAAGGCACAACCTTGCCCCAGATTTGGCGGCTATTCACCAGCGGCCGGTGGTAGTTGACGGTAATGTCGGTAATGCCGATGCGCTGCGTGACCACGGCATGCTGGCTTTGCCGGGGCAGTTCGAGCATGACGGTTTGGGCTTGGCAAAGACTTGCCGCCAACAAAAGTCCTGATAACAAAACAAGCAGCCGAGTTTTGTGCATGGAAGACTCCTCTTCTCTTTCTTTTTGGGGATATCGACAGCGATTCAGTCGCAACCCTGGGATAAAGAAACTTGGATGGAGCACCTGCGCCTGACCGCTGTGCTGTTTGGCTTAGACGGATGGAGATTGCCGAGGTAAGCATCCCATGTAGCGACAGCCGCCTCGGCTGTCCCGCCGAGCGGAGCGAGGCGGCTTCTTCGCGGTGCCGGCAACCTACTTCCAGTCTCAGCTTGACAATTTCAGCCGCCGGGTGCACAATCTTCATAGGCGAATAAAAAGCGAAAATGCCTCTGGGCTTCCGAGCCCGGCGTTCCCTGAAATCTTCCCGAGGAATCTATGTCTTCCGCAGTGGTTTCCACTTCGGCGGCTCAGGGCCGCCCTTTTGTTTTTGATATTGAAGAGGCTCCCGACGCCTGCCCGCAGCCTTCCGGGGCGGAGCTTGCCGAGGGGCGCCCACCACAACGAGCTTTTTCTACTTCTATAGAGAAAGATGCGCGGCTTACCGGCGTTACTCCAGCTTCGCTGCTGGCAGTGCGTCCTGCGCCGGAAATGGTTCCTAGCGGCATTGCCGCGATGGATGCGCTTACCGGAGGTCTGCCGCGCGGTTGCCTGACCGAAGTTTGCGGCCCAGCCTCTTCCGGCCGAACCACCGTGCTGCTGGCCGCACTGGCCGCCGCGACCCGGCGCGGGGAATTCTGCGCGGTCGTAGATGCCAGCGACGCTCTCGATCCGCAGTCTGCCGCCGCCGCAAGGGTCGAGTTGGAGAGACTGCTGTGGGTGCGCTGCGGAGAGAATTCCTCAGAAAAGTGCCTGGAACAACTTCTGCGTGCGGCGGACCTGCTGCTCGAAAGCGGAGGCTTCGGACTGATCGCCCTCGATCTAGGCGATCTGCCGCAGCCAGCAGCGCGCCGCATTCCGCTGACCACATGGTTTCGTTTCCGCCGCGCCGTGGAACATACGCCCACCGTCCTGCTGGCCATCGAGCGGCAATCCATCGCCGGAAGCTGCTCTTCCTTATTGATAAAACTGGGGCCGCAAGGACGGATAAAACAATCAGCGGATTCTCAATTTCCGGCGCCCACACACGCGCAATTGCTGACAGGACTGGAAATCACAGCGGAGTTGGTGCAATCAAGGCTGGATCGCAAACCAGTTCGTTCCGCCGAGATCACATTCGCCAGCAAAACCGCTTGGGCGGGATGAAAGCCCAGTCGTCAGTTGTCAGAAATTGCAACTGGCCACTGATCACTGATCACTGACCACTGGCCACTGATTCATCATGCCTTTTGCCTGCATCCTCGTGCCGAATTTTCCCGTGGCCGCGGTGTTTCGCGCCGAGCCGGAGTTGCGCCCGCAGGCCGTGGCTATTTTCGAAGGCAGGCCTCCGCTGGAAAAAGTTTATGCCGTCAATGAAAGCGCAAGCCGCATGGGCATCACGCCAGGGATGACGAAAGCCCAGGCGGAGCTTTGTTCGGAGTTGACGCTGCGCCCGCGTTCTCCGTTGCAGGAAGCCTCGTCGCACGCCGCTCTGCTGGATTGCGCGCAATCGTTCTCACCGTGTGTAGAAAATGCCGCAGCCGACACGGCGCTTGTAGACCTCGCAGGCATGGAATCTCTGTTCGGCTCGCTGCCCGAAATTGCTCATGCCATGTCTCATCGCATTATCGGCCTCGGGCTCGAAGCCAATGTTGCCGTAGCTTCGAATCCCGACGCTGCCGTGCTCGCCGCCCGCGGATTTTCCGGCGTGACCGTGATTCCACTGGGGAAAGAAGGCGAGTCTCTGGGATCTCTGCCGGTGGAAGTTTTGTTCGCCGATGGGAATGAAAGTGCAGGGCGGGAAGGGAAGCAGAAAGAAGATGAACAGAAAAAAGACGCCAAGCGTCTGCTCGCAACCCTTGAGCGCTGGGGCATCCGCCATCTGCGCGCACTGGCCGCGCTGCCGGAAGTTGCTCTGAGCGAGCGCCTGGGACAGGAAGGCCTGCGCCTGCAGCAACTGGCGCGGGGCACGGCTTCTCGCACGCTGGTTCCGGTGGAAGCGCCGGCGGTATTTGAAGAAGCAGTCGAGTTGGAATATCCCATCGTGCTGCTGGAGCCGTTGGCCTTTCTGCTGAATCGACTGCTCGAGCAGATTTGTGCGCGCTTGGCTTCGCGCGCCCTGAACACGCAGGAACTGCGGCTCACATTGGAACTCGAAAGCTTCTCGTCCTTCAATCAACAATCAACAATCAAAAATCAACAATTGTTTTGCCGTACTCTTCGTCTTCCTCTTCCCATGCTCGATCCCAAACTTTTTCTCAAGCTGCTGCAACTGGACTTGAGTGCTCATCCGCCGGGCGCGCCCATTAAAAAGATTCATCTCACCGCGGAACCGGCGCGGCCGCGCTCGGCCCAGGGCGGCCTGTTTCTGCCCCCGTCGCCGGAACCGGAAAAGCTGGAACTCACGCTGGCGCGCATTGCCAGCCTGGTCGGCGAATCTCGCGTGGGCTCGCTGGAGTTGCTGGATACCTACCGTGTCGAAGGTTTCCGCATGAAGCGCTTCGTGCCCGGGTCATATTCAGACGGATCAGTTTCAGAAACGAACCGTCAAAAAACCGCGACAGAAAAAAAATCCGCCGTTGCTGCTCTGCGCATGTTCCGCCCGCGGTTGCGGGCTGCCGTAATTTTGGAAAGCGGTGAACCGATGCGCGTGGTCTGCTCGAAGAAAAGAGAAGTGCAGGGCACTGTGCTCTGGAAGGCCGGCCCATGGCGCAGTTCCGGTGACTGGTGGGAACGCGAAGCTTGGGCGCGCGATGAGTGGGACATCGCTTTGCAAAATGCAGACGGAGCAGCTCTCTATCGACTCGTGCACGATCTGCTCGGCGGAGGCTGGTTCGTGGAAGGCACGTATGACTGAGGAATCAGTTCTCGGTTCTCAGTTCTCAGTTAACACCTTCCGAACTCTACGTTGACGAGAGGGTTTTCTGAGAACTGAGAACTGGGAACTGAGAACTTTGTACGTCGAGCTTCACGCCCGCTCTGCTTTCAGCTTCCTCGAAGGATCTTCCTTGCCTGAGGATCTGGCAGGAATCTGCGCCCGGCTCAACATGCCCGCCATGGCCCTGCTCGACACTAACGGAGTCTACGGTGCGCCGCGCTTTCACTTGGCAGCGAAAAAACTCGGCATCAAAGCGCACATCGGCGCGGAAGTCACTGCATGTCTCCGTGGTAAATTGCCTCTCCTCGTCTCCTCCCGCGCCGGCTATCAAAACCTCTGCCGCCTGATCACCAAAATGAAGTTGCGCGCGAAAAAAGGCGAAGGCGCAGTGCAGAAGGAAGAACTGGAAGAGCATGCCGAAGGTCTTATTTGCCTCACCGGTGGCGCGGAAGGGCCGCTGGCCGCTGCTTTGCAGCACGGCGGAATCGAAGAAGCCCGCAAACAAGTCGAGCGCCTGATTGGAATGTTCGGCCGCGGCAACGTGTACGTCGAATTGCAGCGCCACTTCCATCGGCAAGAAGAAACACGCAACCGCGCCGCCATCGCAATTGCTCGCTCGCTCAATCTTCCTCTGCTCGCGACCAATGGTGTTTGCTACGCCGCCGCAAAAGATCGCGAACTCTGCGATGCGTTCACCGCCATCCGCCATCACTGCACGCTATCGACCGCCGGATGGCTGCTGGCGCGCAACTCCGAGCGCCACTTGAAATCCTCGCAGGAGATGCAACAACTTTTCGCTGACCTGCCCGAAGCCGTTGCCAACACGGTCGAACTATCCTCACGCCTTGAATTCACGCTCAACGATCTGGGCTATCAGTTTCCCCGCTATCCCGTTCTCGAAGGTGAGACCATGAACTCGTTCCTGCGCGACCGCGCCTGGGAAGGATTTCGCCAGCGCTACGGCCGCGCTTCAGCCGACATGCAAACCCGCGCCCGCCGCCAGATTGAGCGCGAACTCGCGCTCATCGAAAAACTTAAACTTGAAGGCTATTTTCTTATCGTGTGGGATTTGGTCCGCTTCTGCCGCGAGCAAAATATTTTACTGCAAGGCCGCGGATCGGCCGCCAACAGCGCCGTCTGTTATTCGCTGGGTATCACGGCCGTCGATCCCGTCAGCATGGAGCTTCTCTTCGAGCGCTTTCTTTCCGAAGAACGCGGGGAGTGGCCCGACATCGATCTCGACCTCCCCAGTGGCGACGAGCGCGAAAAAGTCATTCAATATGTTTATCGCCGCTACGGCGAACGCGGCGCGGCCATGACTGCGAATGTCATCACCTACCGCAATCGCATGGCGGCGCGCGAAATGGGCAAGGCGCTGGGCTTCGATCCCGAAACGTTAGCCAAAATTTCCGCCGCCGTCGCCACTTGGGAATTCCGCGACGAAAACGACGCACTCGACCGCCGCTTCCGCGATGCCGGGCTCGACCTCAACCATCCCCGCCTGCGCAAATATTACGAACTCTGCCTGGCCGTGCAAGACATGCCGCGCCATCTCGGGCAGCACTCCGGCGGCATGGTCATCTGCCAGGGGCAACTCGATTCTGTCGTTCCCCTCGAACCCGCATCCATGCCCGGCCGAGTGGTGGTGCAGTGGGACAAAGAAGATTGCGCCGACATGGGCATCATCAAAGTCGATCTGCTTGGCTTGGGAATGATGGCAGTGCTCAAGGATTCGATCGAACTGATTCACAACCACTATCGCGAAGAAGTTGATCTGGCCCATCTTCCGCAGGATGATCCCACGGTATATTCCGCGCTGCAGCAGGCCGACACCATTGGCCTGTTCCAGGTGGAAAGCCGCGCGCAAATGTCGTGCCTGCCGCGCCTGCAACCGAAACGCTTCTACGACATCGTGGTGCAGGTCGCAATCATCCGGCCGGGGCCGATTGTCGGCCAGATGGTGAATCCTTTTCTTTTGCGCCGCCAGGGACGCGAAGAAGTCACGTATCCGCATCCCTCTCTCGAACCTGTGCTCAAACGCACGCTTGGCGTGCCGCTGTTTCAGGAGCAACTGCTTCGTCTCGCCATGATCGCGGCCAACTTCACTGGTGGCGAGGCGGAAGACCTGCGCCGCGCCATGGGCTTCAAACGGTCGCAGGCCCGCATGAAAGAAATCGAGGCCAGGCTGCGCGCCGGCATGACGCAAAACAAAATCCCGCCTAAAGCGCAGGAAGAAATCATTCTTTCGATCACATCCTTCGCGCTCTACGGATTTCCTGAATCGCATGCCGCCAGCTTCGCACTGATCGCTTATGCCAGCGCTTATTTGAAGTGCCATTACCTCGCCGCGTTCACCGCGGCCCTGCTCAACAATCAGCCTATGGGATTTTATTCTCCCGCGACGATCACCAAAGACGCGCAACGCCACGGATTGAAGATGCTGCCGGTGGATGTGACGTGCTCGGAGTGGATGTGCACGTTGGAAAAAGTTTCCAGTTTCCAGTTTCCAGTTTCGAGTCATTCGCGGGAGTTGCCCGTGACGCCGGGTGGCAAAACTGGAAACCAGAAACCGGAAACTGGAAACTTGATCGCGCTGCGTCTAGGCCTGCGCTACGTTCGCGGGCTGCGCGAAGAAAGTGCTCAAGCGCTGGTGCGTGAGCGCGCCTGCGCTCCATTCGCTTCGATTCACGATCTGACTCGCCGCGTTCCGGAGCTGCGTAAAGATGAACTCACTACGCTGGCGGAAATCGGCGCGCTGAATTCAGTTTCCAGTTTCCAGTTTCCAGTTTCCAGAAAATCAGATGTTACAGTGGGTTCTTACTGGAAACCAGAAACTGGAAACTCGAAACTGCGCATCCACCGCCGCGATGCTCTCTGGCAGGTGGAACGCGCCGTCCGCGGCTCCGGGCCGCTGCTGGAAAAATTGCCCGAACCCGATTCGCCTTCCCCGCTCCAGCCCATGAACCACGAAGAGCGCCTGGTTGCCGATTTCCACGGCACCGGCCTGACGGTGGGTCCGCATCCCATGGCGTACCGCCGCGACTGGCTCAATGCCATGGGCATTCGACGGGCCAGCGAACTCCGTGACCTTCCCAGCGGCAAGCGGCTTCGCATCGGAGGCTGCGTAATCGTGCGCCAACGCCCGGGCACCGCGAAAGGTTTTGTTTTTGTCAGCCTGGAAGATGAAACCGGAGTGGCCAACGCGATCATCACGCCCGATCTTTTTCACCGCAACCGCTTGCTGCTGGCCTCAGAACGGTTTCTGGCCATCGAAGGCATCCTGCAGAATCAGGACAACGTGATCTCGGTGAAAGCGGAGCGGGTGCAGCCGCTGTTCGTTACGAAAGCAGAAACCCTCTCACACGATTTCCACTGAACGGATTCCAGAAATCAGAAACTGAGAACTGCTCACTGCTCAGGGGCCGGCGGTTCTTCGGGTCGGCCATTCTCCGGCGACGCAAACGGCAGCCTGACAGCTGCGCGCATCACGTCGCGCTCTTCCGGGGAGAACATCTTCTTGAACCGGTTGGAGTCGATGATCTGCTCGCGTTGCTCCGGCGGCATGGCGCTCAAGTCGCGTATCGCAGTTCGTACCATGGGCCGCCGCCCGGGTGGAAGCTGCTGCATCCGGTTAAACACTTCACGCGCCTGTTGCTTCTGCTCCGGTGTCAGGTGCGCCCACCGGTCCATGTTGTCCACGATGCGCTGCTGTTCCCGCGGCGGAAGGCTCGAGAAATAACGCAACTGCTGCCGCAAACGCTGCTGCTGCTCCGGTGACATACGCCGGAATCCCGGATCGTTTTGCAAGGCGTGTTCTTGCTCCCCCTGAGACAGGCCCTTGTACCGGCGCAGCCAGTCGCCGGCATGCGCTTGCCCGGGGTGAGCCTGCTGTCGATTTTGATTCGGCGCCGCCGGCCGTCCCTGCATCGGCCGGTAGTTGTCGCGCTGCGCCAGGCACGGAGAGAAAGAGAACACGACGGTCGCCGCCGACAGCACAGCCGTCGCCATCCATCCCGTCATGAAATTTCCCCGCCGCATTCTTCCTGCCCCACTTCTCCTCCGCGCCTCAACTTCCGCCTTCAAACCTACGGATTCTCCACCACATCGTGCTGCACTTCCAGGTCATCCAGCAATTCGAAGTTGGAATACAGATCCTGATTCTTCTCCAGAGCCTGCAGATCGCTTACCGCCGTGCCCGGCTCCGCCTGCGCCCCGATCTCCGCGATCTCGCCACCGCCAGACTTGTAGATACCGCTGCCCTCGGTAAAGAACAGACCCAGCCCAACTCCATCAGCACCGTGAGCGCCGCAGCCAGCACCGGACGCCGGAACCATGCCAGCCAGCCCGCCTGCGGCTTGGCTATCTCTTCCCGCAACCGCGCCTGCAGACGCACATCAAAATACGGCGACGGCTCCGGAGCCTGCCATTGGTCCAGCAGCGCCATCGTCTGCTTGAACTCTTCCAGCTTTCCGGCGCACGCGCCGCAACCCGCCAGATGCCCGTCGATCTCCGGCGTCACTTTCATCACACCGAACGCCAGGTCCAGCATCATTTCTCGAATCTCTTCGCACTTCATAACCGTGTCCCCTTAACTTCTTTTCGCCACTCTCACTTCGTCCACTTCCAGTTTGTCATCCTGAGCGGGACACTTTTTGTCCCGCGAAGGATCTAGGCTCGCTTCCTTCCTCATACAAATTCTTTTAACTGTTCCCGCAAAGTCTCGTACGCCCGAAACAACAACGATTTCGTCGCCGACTCGCTCAACTTCAATACATCGGCAATTTGCTTGTAATCCATTTGCTGGTACTTGTGCATAATCACCGCCAGTTTCTGCCGCTCTGGCAATGCCTCTACTTTGCTCCGGATCGCCAGCATCCGCTCCCGCCTCACCAGACTTTCTTCGGCCGACAGCGTACCGTCGGCCACGTCCATGGTCGTGCCGGTTTCCTCATCCGGTTCGTCCAGGCTGACTGTCACCTCCGGACGCTCCTTGCGCGTGTCGCGCGCATGGTTGACTGCCAGGTTGGTCGCAATCCGATACAGCCAGGTCGTAAACTTGGCGCTGGCTTCGTAACTCCCGCGCGAACGATACACCCGCAGAAAAACCTCCTGCGCCAGGTCCTCCGCCGCGGCAGTATTGCGCGCCATCCGGTACATAAAGCTCACTAGCGGTCGGCGATACTTCTGCACCAGGAAGTCGAAAGCGGACTGGTCCCCCGCCTTCACCCGCAGCATGACTTCGGCGTCCGTATAACTCTCGGCGCCAGCCATCGCTGGTTCCAAAGCGCCGGCTGGGCGAGGCCCAAGCGCGGCCATTAGAACCCCTCGGTCCATGGCGGCAGTGCTCACACTTGATGGAACCCTGTTGTGGGAGGAAAGTTCTTCTTTTTCTTGTTCCGCCGGACCCTCCGAAGTCCCCGCAGATGAGGGGGATACAGGAGATCGAACTGGCCTGGTTTGGTCCGCCATGGAAGGTTACTTTGGGCATGCAGGCACGAGCCCACCCGAACCCGCCTTTGCCCCCGTCGCTTAGGCTATCACGCCCCGTTTCCCCGTCCAAATTGCTTTCAGGAGCAGCGCACATTTGAGATCGCCACTCGGTTTTCCGTGACGGTTCCTCGGAGACGCTTCCGGCCGGTTGGGGATTTCGTCTCGCTACGTTATGCTGTGTAGGGGGTTCAGGATGCGGTTCGCCAGACGGCTGTGCCCGTATTGCCTAAATGACGCACTCCGCCCGTCGCGGCTCCGGAGCAGAATCGAGCGCGTATTCTGCTGGATGTTAGCGCTCCGGCCCGTCCGCTGCGTGGATTGCACGCGCCGACTCTATAGGGTGCGACTTCTCGACCTCCTATTCTAGACCCTGCTTGACATCAATATTGACAGGAGTCAATCTCCCGGATGTTGAATCGATCGTTTCCCAAACCTCCACTGGAACGCATTCTCGCGCTCGCAACCCTCGCTCTTGGACTGTTCCACACCTGGTTGGGACGTTACGCCATGGATCCGGACGGGATGTCCTATCTGGATGTGGGGCAATCCTTCTTTCGCCGCGACTGGGCAAACGCCGTCAATGCCTGGTGGAGTCCCTTGTATCCCTGGACGGTCGGGCTCGTCCTTGGGATAACAAAGCCCTCCCCCAGGTGGGAATTCCCGGTTGCCCGCCTGGTCAACTTTGGAGTGTTTGTCCTGGCTCTGCTCGCTTTTCGGTTTCTCTTGCACGCATTGATCGCCTTTTCGCGCAAACCAAGTTCCGACTCGATGCCGGACGCTGGCGCACCCTTGCAAGAGTGGATGATGATCCTCTTCGGTTATGCCATATTCCTCTGGATCGCCTTGGAAGTTGAGACGCCATGGGATATGACGCCGGATTTAGCCGTAATGGCCTGCGTTTGCTTGACGTCGGCAATGCTCGTACGTCTTCGGCCGGCCGACAAACTGTGGCTTCGCTCTATTCGGCATGATCCTTGGCGTCGGGTATTGGACAAAAGCAGTACTGTTCCCCCTGAGCTTCGTAACGCTGGCCATCGCCTATTGGTGGAACCGATCCAGTCCGGGGTGGGGCCGCGGTATGCTCGTGGCAGGTCTGTTTTTTCTTTGCACGTCTGCGCCCTTGATCATTTTGCTCTCCCACCAGAAGGGGAGATTTACCTTCAGCGATACCGGCAAGCTCAACTACGCGTGGTATGTGTCTCCGCGGACGTTTTGGAGAAACTGGCAGGGTGAGGTTCCAGGGAGTGGAATCCCTGTCCACCCCACCCGCCAACTGTTGAAGCATCCGCCCCTGTTTGAATTCGATGGTCCCGTCGCCGGCACGTATCCTCCTTGGACCGATCCCTCTTATTGGAATGAAGGACTGAAGTGGCATTTCAAGCTGAAGCCTCAGTTGGAAGTGCTCGCCGTCAGCATACCCAGTGAGGTCCGTTTGCTGTTTCGCTCCCGGCCGGATCTGCTCGTCGGCGTGATCGTCCTGGCGCTCCTCAGCGGGCCAATGTGGCTGGCAGGCTTGCGCGAGTTGTGGCCCCTCATCGCGATTTCCCTTGTGGGCATGGGACTCTACCTCCCGCTTGTCGAAAACGATCGCTACCTGGGCGGATTTGTTCTGGTCTTGTTTCTTACCCTGCTTGCGGCAGTGCGACTTGGCCCGGAAGCTCAAAAGAGCGCGGCGTACGTTGCGCTGGCGGTGTTCTTCACCATGTCACTCGCAACCGCGGACTACACCGTCCGCGTCGCCACTCATCATCTTGCTATTCCAGGCAGCGGTCCGAACTCGACCGTCCAGGACATAGCCGCCGCCGAGCAGCTCTGGCGAATGGGAATGCAGCCCGGCGACAAAGTGGCCATCATCATGAACGGAACGAGCGCATACTGGGCGCATCTGGCAAAGTTGCGAATCGTGGCCGAGATTATGGAGACCGGCCACGGCACTGCGGAATTCTGGAACGCTCCCGGAGAACTGCAACAGCAGGTATATGATTTGTCCGCCCTTGAACATGCAAAACTAGTTGTAGCCGCGTGCCCTTCGATCCCCGGAATACCCGCGGGCTGGAAACAACTTGCCGGGACACCATACTGCGTGCGTCATCTGGATTGAAAGCCGCCGCCGGCCCTTTCTAGTCCCCATTTCGCATACGCCCTCTTTGGGCCGATAAGCAGGGTGAGCTTTTCCACAGATGTCCAGGTCATCCGTCACATCTTTTGCGCGGATCGTCCGCTAAGCTGATGCAAGACGTCGTTTGCGCCGAGGCGCGGACGTGTGCTCTTTGACAACCGAAGGCACCGCCGGATTAGAAGCGGACCTGCTCGATCCCGCAAGTCCCTGTGGCTCAAGATTTTGAGAGCGGCCTCGCCGGATTCACGGGGGTTTTTGCCCGAAGAGTCGCAGCTAAGTCCTGCAGATTCAATATTTTACCTCTAAGTACTTTAGAAAGAATATTTTAGCGATGGTCGATCAGATCGAATTTCGGCAAGTCCTCTGATTTCAATAATTTAGCCAGATCAATCTATGATTTTTTTCGATCTGGATCTGACCGCCGGGGACTAGCCAAGATCTCCGTCGCGCTCCGTGCGAGCGCTGCGAAACAACAATGGAACGATCCCGCGAACCAGCGCTCGCCGTCTTGCATAATCCGCGAGCAAATGTTTGAATGAATGAACTCTCGCGGGCGCTTAACTCAGCGGTAGAGTGCCATCTTCACACGGTGGAAGTCATAGGTTCGAATCCTATAGCGCCCACCACATCCAACTCACTCGGCTAGTGTAGGTTCAGGTCAACGTAGTGACCAAAGCTGGCGACCGCGACCTGGTCGTTGCCTGGAATGTAGAAGCCAAACTTGCCCAGACTTAAGTTGCTTCCGGGCTGAGTCCAGCGGTCCAGAACCACCCAACTGTCTCCCTGCCTGATCTGGTGCAATATGTCATTCGGCCCTACGCGGATCTGCAGCGTGCGGAAACTCTTCTTGTCGACCTTGTGGGGGATCTTGGTCTCGTCGCCCTTCTGACCGTTCTTCACCACCGTGCGGTAGAAGTTATTGTCGTCCATCTGGAAGAGGACGTAGTTGTTGGCGTCGGTGCAGTTGAGCATCCATTGCAGGCGGTGCCCCTTGGTTAGCATCGCGGAGAATACAAACGTGCCAGTCGTTGGCGAGACGGAGTACATCACGAACTCGCCGCCTTTGCGAACAAACGGGCCATTCTCCTGCCTCCAGCCCGCCGGATCATCCCACTTGGACATGCCGCTCGGTGCGAGAGATAAATCCAGACTGCGCGATTGACCGGCGGTGACTTCCACTGTGGAGGAGCGAGCGAAGTTGTCTGATGTTCTTGCGGTGAGAGTGTAGGAACCGGCTGACAGACTCAGCGTGCCGCCACTGCTTACCTTAGTGGGAGTCTCGCCCGCTTTGTTGATGGTCACCTGAGCATCGGGAGGAGTGAAGGTGATTTTCAGCTCGCCGGGAGCAACTTCCAGCGCCACATCCGCGGCGGCGAGAGACACGGCCGTTCCAACCACGAAGTGTTTCTTGATCTGCCGGGGCTTAAACCGGTCTTTGCGCAGTTCGATGGTGTGATCTCCGGGACTGACGGTTCCCACAGTGAGCGTGCCATCGGGCCGTACCGTCCCGACCGGAGTTTGGTCGATGAGAACTGTGGCTCCCGGAACTCCACCTTGGATGGTCAGTGAAGACGAAACCGGCAAAGGCTGCAGATTGAAAATCACTTTGGCCTGCTCGCCTTTGTGAATCCGGATCTTTTGTTCGGGAAGATCCTGGAATCCGCTCTTGGACACTCGCACCACATAATCCTTGAGTTCGAGATTCGGAATGCGCAACTGGCCGCCCTGAGTAGATTGCTGCTGAAGCTTTCCGTTGAGGAAGACTTTTGCTTTGTCTTGACCGGTGATCACAACCAGCGCGCCCAGGTTCTGGCCGGACTCGAGAAAAGCGTTCAGCGTGGGCGCTGCTCCTGCTTCAATGTCGAGTTTGTATTGGTCGCTGCCGCGGGTCACACCTAGCTCGTGAGGGCCGGCGGAAACGGAAGGAAGATCGAGACCGTCCTGAGGCACCTCAAGCGGAGGCTGCCCATCGACGCTGACCTTGGCTGCGGAGTCGCTGGAATACACGTGGAGGTGATCAGCCAAGCGGCTGACGACTGACCGCCAAGATGCCTTTGGAAACGATTGGGCCTTTAACGACGGGCACAGCCCCCGCATCGGTTGAGAAAGTGAAGGAAGATTCGCCACGAGGTCCCTCGAAAGTCAGCTTATGCTCGCCTGCGGGAATCTGGTCGAGAGACCATTGTCCATCCTGGAATTCGGCAGGCGGCTGATCGTCGAACGTGACTTTTCCCGTGCCCGTGTCGGAAGACAGTTTCACCAGCGGCAGAGAGTGCGGGTCGCGGGGAAGCGGCGTTGCCGGGGCTGCGACAACTGGCGCCGCTACAGCGGGCGCCGCTTCGGGAGTTTGGGCGACGGGCGGCGCGTGATGTTTCCGCGCGAAAAGAAAGATTGCTCCGGCCAGGATTATTGCAGCGGCCGAGGCAAGGATGATGGTTGTGATAACTCTGCGGCGGTCCTGCAGGCTTCTTAATACTCGAAGATGGAATTTTGGACTTGGGCGCGCTTGCAGGAGGCTTGGCCGCGGAGGCCACCAGCGGGCCACGGTGGAAGCGGCGGCGGCGGCGGAACAGGTTCTGCCGGAACACGCGCTGCGCTGGGCGGAGCGGAGACTGGTTCAGCCGCGGGCGGAGGCATGGAAGCATTGCTGGTTACCTCCAGTGAAGATTCCGGCGTGCTGGCTCGGGGGGTGTGGTAGGTGAGCGTCGCGCTTTCGCTTTCCGGCGACTGAGTCGTAGTCTTTCGGTCCACTTCAAGCAAGCCCAGGCGGTGCAGAAGGCCATTCGCGACCGAGAGCACTTCTCCATCGTTCGGATATTTTTCCGCCATTGCTCGCACGCGTTCCCCTAAGGCCTGCTTCGACGCGGCATCCCCGGCGGCATCCACTTCACCTTCGATGCGCCGCAGTTCTTCCAGATCGCGGCGCCTGACTTGGCGGCGCTGCGCTTGGAGATCGCGCTGCACAGTCTCCTGAATCTGAATCAACCGGGGCTCTCTCGGATAAACCGACAATCCCTCTTCGATGCGGGATAAAGCTCCAGCGAGATCGGTGGCGGTTTGCAGCTTGCGCGCCTGCGAAACACAGTCTTCTACGAACGTTTCTTTTTTCTGGTCGAGGATCAGGGTCCGAATGGTCTTCGCCATGGGGTGCGCCGGATTCAAGTCCAGAGCTTCGCGAGCCAGCTTCTCGGCTTCCCGCCAATCGCTTTCGACGACGGCGCGGGCTTGTTCCACCAGGCTATTGGCCAGAACCGCGCGAGCCAGAGAATTGTTTTCATCCATCTCGTAAGCTTCGCGGAGTAATTTGATCCCCTCGGCGGACTTCTGTTGTGCGCACAGCTCCTGGCCTTCGGTCATAAGGCGGTGGGCTTCGGTCTTTCGCTTGACGCCATCCTGCGCGAGCTTCTCGAGTTCCGTCAGTTCGGCATCGTTGGGGAATTCGCCGGCTGCGTCTTGTAACAAGTCCAGGGCGCGCGCGTAATCGCTGGAGTGCAAACAGGCATCGACCTGTTCGACCAGACGGGTTTTGGATTCGATCCGCGTCTGCTGCTCACGCCGCTTCTGCAGGCGTTCCACCTCGAAGGTCAATCCCGGATACTGGCTGTAGATGGTGCGCAGGATTTCCCAATCGTTCAGGGCATCGCCGTAAGAGCCCTGCTCTTCGTGAAGATGCGCGCGGGCGACGATGGAATTGACCAGATCGCGCTTGTCCTGAACCAGGCGCAACGCGCGTTCGAAATGCGATTCTCCGGGATGGAGATCGAGCGCCTCGCGCAGAATGTTCACGCGCTTTTCGAGATCCGGTTCACCTTCCACCTGGCGATCGACGGACGCGACGAAAGCCGAGAGCTCCTGGCGTTGTTGCTCCTCAATGTCGTATTTGAGAGCCTGGAAGATGGCGTTGTTGGGATACTTGGCCAGATAGGTCTGACAGGCATCCATGGCCTTGCGGAAGTTGTGCTCGGTGAGGTATCGCCGCGCCTCGGCATACGCGGTGTTCATCGCGTCGTGCTCGGAGCGGACTTCGTTGTAAAAGGACTGGTAATTGGCGCCACTCTCGCGGTTGATGGAATCCGGGGCGCGCCGGTCGAGATCGATCACCACGCCTAGTTTCGCGAGGGCGCTGCTTACGTCGCCTTTTTGCCAGGCCTCCATGGCGGCGCGATGGAGTTGCTCCTTCTCCTGGCGGAGTTTCTTGTATTCCAGTTCCTGGCGATCGACCTCGGCCAGCAACTGCAGCGCGCGAGCCTCTTTGGGCCGGAGCTGCAGAACATTCTGCAAAGCTTCGCGGGCATGCGCATAGGCATGATTGTCGATGTGCTGCCGGGCCAGGCGATACCAGTTATCGATCTGGCGCTCGCTGCGCCGGTTTTCAATCTTGCTCTTCAGACTAAGCGCGGCAGCGTTGTCAGGCTCTATCTGCAGAGCTTCCTGTAACTTCTGAAGAGCGAGCGGATCTTCTTCTTCCTCAAAACGCGCCCGGGCGGCATCGAGCAACTGGGAGAGCGTTTTTTGCCGGACCGCGCCGTCGAGCCGGCGGCGCAGAGAGCCGATGGTCTCATCCATATGGCCCTCGGCTTCGAGTTCCCCAAGGATCTCTCCGGCAAACTGGAAGTCCCCTTCGTCCAAAGCTTTGGTGGCGCGTTGCAGCCGCGGACGAGTGCGCTCCGGATCGAAAAACTCGATGGGTTCGTTGCGCTGGGCTTTGTTCCCAACCAGGCCCCGCCGATGGACCTACCCGCGTTTCTCGCGGCCGTCCGAGACATGGCCGCCACCACGCCCTACGGTGACCGGTGCGATTCGTGCGACCAGGCCGCGGGCGAGTGGGACGGCCGGCCTGGTGGCCGCACGCCGCCACCGTCGAGGAGGGGTGGCTCACCGGCACCTACCGGTGCGACCACGGCCACACGTGGACATGCGGCTACGCGGTGAGCTTCGCCGACTATGAAGCGCAAGCGGAGAGGCCCCGACAGTGAGCACCCCGAGCCCCGAGGAGCCCGGCGGGCGGTGGCGCCGCGACTCCCCCGAGGAGGATTTCGAGGCCCACCGCGCCCACGACATAGACGGCCTCGGACGGTGGAGCCGCGAGCAACGCACCCGCCCGCTCACCGACGCCTTGAAATCACACGGGCTCACCGAGGAGCCCGGCGAGGGCTACACCGGCCGCCTCATCCTGCCCGATTGGTGGGCCGATATCCGGCCCGGCCCCGGCGCCACCCGTGCCCGTGGTGCCAGCGCCACGTAGCCGCGAGCCCGTGCCCCGAGTGCCGGGCCGCCCGCATCGCCCACCCCGAGCCCGCAGCGTGGGCATACTGGGCCAGCCTCGACCCTCCTCGCCGCCGCATTAACATCGCCTCGGCGTACGGCCTCGACCCGTGGCAATGCCCCCGCGGTGAGCCCGAGCCCGCCTCGGCCCGGTGCCGAATCTACGTCGAGCACCTCGACGTAACCCCCGAGGGCGACGTGAGCGGCGGCCCCCTCCTCTGGTACGCGGCCGCCCCGCGAGGCATTTATTGGGGTGCCCGGGCGGCCGGGGTTTAGGCTTAGCCCGATGGCCCGCCACGAGGTGGCGGCCCGCCTAATCCGGCCCGAGCGGGCGGCCGGGTCGCACGGTGGCAAGGCCCGCGCGCCGATGGCGCCCCGCTCCCCTGCCCACCGAGAGGCCCGCCAATGACCACCCCCGCACCCCCGGTAACCACCGGCAGTTTCCGGTCAGTGCTCCACCCCGACCAGATAGCCCAAGTCCTAAACCTGCTCATCGGCGGGGCGCCCTTTAGCGATGGCGCCCTAACGAGGTACCCAACGGGCCGCTCGGCCGTGGCGTTTCCCACGGCCAAACCTGACCGCCCCTCGTGGATTGCCGAGATGGGCGATATTCCCGTGGTCGGCCTCGGCGATGACGCGGTGATAGTCGGCGTGGCAAAGCTCGCGTCTATCGTCCTGGTCAGCAATGAGAGCGTGGGGGACGCGGCGGTGAATCTGACCAACGAGCTAACCGGGCTCATACGCGACTCGGCCTCGGCCGAGCTAGACCGCGGGGTGCTATACGGGGCCGGCGCCCCCGAGCCCGCGGGCGTAGTGGCCGCCGCCCTGCCCGCGGCCGGCGCCGACCTCGGGGCCGCGGTCACCGCCGCCATCGGCTCAATCGGCGACATGGGCGGCGTAGCCTCGCACCTCGCCGCCCTGCCCTCGGTGCTCGCCGGGGCCAGAGACACCCGCGACAGCACCGGCCAACTCGTCTACCCGAACGGGCTAGGCGCCGCCTACGGGCTCACCGAGGTAGGGTGCCCCGGGCTACAGGCCGGTGATGTGCTGGTCACCGACAAAACCCGCGCGTGGCTCGTGAGCCGGGCCGATTTCCTCGTGGATATGAGCGACGATTACGCGTTTGACCGTGACGCGGTAGCGGTGCGAATCCGCGGCCGTTTCGCCGTGGCGGTGCCCGACGTGCCTAAGTCGCTGAGGCGCCTCGACGTGGCCGACCCGGCCGCCCGCTCCTCGCGCGCCAAGTCGTGACCACCGGCCCGGCCGAGCCCGAGCCCGAGCCCGGACCACCGGCCGAGCCCCCGCCCGGCCGGGTCCCGTCCGGGCCACGCGGCGGGTACGAGCCGCTCGGCCCCGACTGGATACGCGACACCCTCAACCCCGGGCGATGGCACCCCGGGTGAGCCCCACCCGGGCTCACACCGGGTGCACCCACCCCGGGTGTCCCAACCCCGGAACCGGCGGGCGGTGCCCGGACCACCCGCACCCCCGGCGGTGGGACGGGGGCGCACACGGCCGCGCCATGCCCCCGGGGTGGGCCGCCACCCGAGCCCGCATCCTCGCCCGGGACCCGGTGTGCCGCCTCTGCGGTGCCGCCCCCTCGGCCGAGGTGCACCACACCGAGCCCGGCATCGAGGCCGACGAGGCATTGCTCGGCGTGTGCCCGCCCTGCCACCGCGCCATCACCGCCACCCAAGCCGCCGCGGCCCGCCACCCGGCCACGGGGTGAGCACTCATCGCTAGCTTCAATCTGTTCGTTCTGCTGCAGCATGGGTGCACTCGGCCGCTCCCCCGGGTCCTGCAGTCCTGCAGACCCCGGGCATAGACCCCCTGAGGCCCCCGGGGCCCCGAGCGACTCGCACTAGCCACGTAGTCGGGAACAGGTTTTTCAACGCTCCCCACCGCGCCGGTAGGGATATGCGACCGGGGCCGAGTTACCCGAGGCGGCCCTCGCCGCGGCGGTGGGAGGCCGTAGGGCGGCCCGCCCGCTGGACACCCTCTAGAGTGCAGCCCCGCCCGCCGAGCCCTCCGCGCGCAACGTAGCGTAGCCGCTAAAACGGCCCGGGGCCGGGCACCCACCCAACCACACCACCCCGGCCGCGATAGGGGCTCTGGGGCCGTCTGGGCGGCCGCGCGAGGCCACTACGCGAAACGCGGTACAACGCTTAGCATCGTGACGTGAGCAGAGGACTAGGCGCCCTACAGCGCGCGATACTCGCCGACCTCGACGGCCGCGAGCACTCGGCCATGCAGGACATCACCGAGCGGCTAACCGGATACCGAGCCCGAGCGGATTGGGAGTTTCACGGGCGGGCCGCCTCGATTCGGCGGGCTCTGGGCGGGCTCCAATCGGCCCAGCTCGCCGAGCGGTGCGGCACGTACGAGCTGCCCGGCCAGCCCGACGCGTGGCGCCTCACCGACGCTGGCCGGGCCGCCCGGCCTGGCCGCCGCCGCCGCCGGGTGCCGGTGCCCCAGCTGTAGGCGGCGGGGCGAGCCCCTACCCTCGGCAACTCGCCCCGCTCCGCCAAGACTAGGCCCGAGCCCGTATTCGATACTGGGCGGGTGAGCCGCCCACCGCGCACCGCCGACCCCGAGGCGGCCGCCGACCCGGACGGGGTCAAAGAGCAGGGCGCGGCGAGGAGGGAAGCGGCCGAGGTTTTGCGGATAGCGTCGGCCACCGCGGGCTATGCGGCCGAGAGAATCGGGCACCGGGCCGCCTCGCCCTCCGCGGCCGCGTGGGCTATCGAGGAGGCCGCTACCGAGCTTGCCCGAGCGGCGGTGGTGCTGCACCGCCTCGCCCGCGGCGTGCCGGTTAACCGGGCCGAGCTTGTGGTGATGCTGGCGGCCGATGGGGTGAGCCGAGCCGATATCGCGGTGACTCTCGGCCTGCCCGCGCGGAGTGTCGCGGGGTACTTGCGTGAGGCGGCCGCGGGCCGGTGAGTACGCAAGGACCCTCGCGTACCGGGTGGGCGAGGACCCTCGCCCACATCGGCGTAGGCAAGGACGCTTGCCCACTGGGCCGCTTGGCGTGAGGCCGGCGGGTAGCCGGGTTTGCTCCTCGGTGCGCTCTTTGGTCTGACCCGGGCCGGTTCGCCCGGTTCGGCCGGGTTGCCCGGCCAGAGCCCCGGTCACTGGTCAATCTGCCTAGTGGCCACCCGGCCCGCCTCGGCGTGGTTTAGGTCTGAGTCTCGCCCCGTCGAGTATCGAGTCTCACGCACACTCCTTTGTAGTGTGCGTGAGACTGGAGACTGGAGACTGAGACTAGGTGAAACTAGGTGAGACTCGCCGGGGGCAAGGGCGTTTGAGGTAGCGCGTAAAAGCTCCTCGCCCGTGACCCGAGGTTCTGTAGCTCACCGTCTTTGAGCAGGTGGTTTAGCGCCCGGTAGAACGTCGGTTTGGTGAGCCCGGTAGCATCGCGGAGCGTGGTGCCAGCGGCCCCGGTAGTCTCAAACGAGTCTCGCATTGTGGCCATAATGACCGCCTCGCCCGCCGTCCAGCGAGTTTCACCTGAAACTGGCGGTTGAGCAGCGATGATTACGCTGTGCAGGCGTGGCACTACCCACGCTCGGATAGGGTCGGCCTCGGCCGAATCCTTCTGCTTGGGGTTGGTTACCTCGATACGCGGCCCGTCCTTAGTGACCCGCAGCGTGGTATCCGCGGCGCCCTCCAGCGCGGTCGAGCCGCGCATGTTGTCACCGGCCCTCGGCTCGTGGTGCAGGAACAGGACACACGCCCCCGACGCGGCCCGCACGTAATCGGCCGCCGCCACGAGGCGGCCCATGTCTACCGCGGAGTTCTCATCCTGGCCGAGCGTCACCCGGGCTTGGGTGTCGAGCACCACGAGGGCGGCGCCCAGCTCGGCGGCGAGCCCGGCCAGGTCGGCGAAATCGCCCGTGCGGAGCTGCACCGCCACGGGCAGGAACAGCACCGAGGTTTGCTCGCGGGCGTTATCCTCCCACGCCCGCACCCGGGCCGGTAGCCCGCTCGTGCCCTCGGCAATCACGTACAGCACCGGCCCGGCGGTGACCCCGCGGCCGAGCCACGGCAACCCGGCCGCCACGCAACACGACCAATCGAGGGCGAGCAGCGATTTGTAATGGCCCGGCTTGCCGTGCAGCCACGCGAGCGAGTTACGCATTAGCAGGCCGTCGAGGAGCGGCACGGGTGCGGGCAGTTTGTCGAGGGCGGCACTGTTGAGCAGGGCGCCGCGTAGCTGGTCGAGGCGGGTTGGGCCGGGCTCCTCGGCCGGCCGCTCACCGTCGAGGGCGGGGCCGGTCGGCCACTCGGGGCCGGGGTCGGCACCGTTGGCGGTGCTGGCCTGCTCGCCGCCGAGCATGAGGTGTACCGGCGCCTCTTGCCTGGCCTCGCCCCCGGCCAGCGGCCGCGGCCGCGGTGGGCTCGGTGCTTTGGGCGGCCGCGGCCGCGGCGTGGTCACGATGCCACCGCCCTAACCGGTGCCTGCCCGTGTTTCTCCTCGCCGCGTTCTTGAGGTCTAACCCGGGCCACCGCGGCCGCCCGCCTCGGCCTCGGATACTCACCGCAGAGCGGGCAAGGGCCGCCCGAGCCCGCCCGCTCGGCCCGCCCGAGGAGCTTGGACACCCAACGGTGCCGCTCGGCGAGCCCGGCCGAGTAGCCCTCGATGACGCCCCGGATAAACGCGCGGGCATCCTGCCTCGCCCCTAGCCCGTGGTCATACCCGAGGGCGTGGCCGTCGAGGTAGCCGCCGGGCTCGGCACGGCCCGAATCGAAACCGGCCCGGTGCGCATCGATTACCCGCGCTAGCCACCGGTCCCGCTCATCGGACAGCGCGAGCAACGCCTCGACCTCGGCCGCCTCGACGGGCAAGCCAGCACACCGCGATACTCTAGGCATAGTGTCGGTGTCCTTAGCAGGGGCGCGACGTTGGGGCGGTTCCGGGTTAGCGGCCGGGGCCGCCCTGCTCATGTCCGGGGCCGTGCGTGTGTTCATCCTGGCCACCTTCCCTGCTCACCCGGGGCCGCCGCGGTGGCGGCCCCGGGCTCCTGTCCTGGGGTTGAGGTTTGGTGGCGTAGCGGCAAACGTGCCCGGATTACCCGCCGGGCGGCGGTGGGCGGTTAGGCGGAGCGTTCGGCTGGGGTCACGCCGCGCCCCGCAGTGCCCGCAAATCGCGGCGGAGGTCGGCGACGGCCCCGGCATAAATGCCGAGCGTCTCCTCAAGACGGCTAAGCCGCTGGTCTGTCTCGCGGCGGAATCCGTCAAGCTCCTCGCCGAGCCCGTCGATACCCTCGCGGATATGGGCGTGCTCGTGCTCGGTGGTATCGGCGAGGGCGGCGATTGACTCCCGTATCTGGCGGAGCGATTCTTTGAGCCCGTCGAGGGCGGCCCGGGTGTCGTCGTCCATCATGCGGAACGCTCGCCGGGCTCGGTGCGGGCCGTGCCGGCGAGGTACCCGGCGAGGTCGGCCGCCCGGACCCGGGGCGCCCGTTTGGCCGCACCGGGCAAGGCAACGTCGAGCACCGGCACCACGCCGAGGGCGAGTAGCCGCCGGGCGTGCTCGTACGAGCACCCGAGTACCCGGGCAACTTGCCGGGTGGTCAGCAGTTCTAGCGTCGGCGGCGGTGGCGCCTCGGGCGGCCGCGCGGTGGTGACATTCATGCCATACAATTACCACCGATACAGTTTGACCGCAACACAAGCCCCCTGCTAACGAGGAGCACCCCCGATGAATCACAACACCCGGCCCGGCCAGGCCGCCGGGGCCGAGGAGCCCCGGGCCGACGTGACCACCGCCGCCGCCGCGGTCGAGGCCGCCGCCGCATGGCTCGCCATCTGGACGGCCCGCGCGCCCGGCCCCGACGCCACCGCACGACGGGCCGCCTCCTCGGCCATCGCCGCCATCGATGACGCCCTCGCCGAGCTTCACACCGCGCGGGCTCGGCTCATCACCGAAACCCGCCGCTCGGATGACGAAACCGACGCCCGAGCCGATGCCCTCCTCGACGCCGCCCGCGGGTACCTCGGCCAGCATGGCGCCACGCTCCCCGACGCCCTCGGTTACGCGTGGCGTAACGAGCCCAACCCGGCCGAGGCCCTACGCGACGTGGTTAACGAGGTGCTCGGCCCACAGGCCGCCGCCGAGCCCGCCGAGCCCGCACCGTGAACACCGCCGCTCTCTCCGCCGAGGCCACCGCCAAAGGTCAGATACAACGAGCCTGCCTCGACCTCCTCGGCCAGCACAACACAGACGGCACCCTACCGACCTCGGCCCGGTTCCTTTACTACGAACTGAAACAATCCGGCTACCCGCTCAAAGAGCACCGGGCGAGGCGCCCCGACCAAGACGTGATAGACGCCATCATGGCCCTACGCGTGGCCGGGGCCGTGCCGTGGGAATGGCTCGCCGACGAAACCCGCTCGACCGACGCCGGCCACGTCGCCGCCTCGGTGCGTCAATGGGTGCTCGATATGCTCGACGGTGCGCAGATTAGCCCGTGGCAGGACCACCCGCGGCCGCTCATCGTGTGCGAGTCCCGAGGGGTCCGGGCCGCCCTCCGCCCGGTCGCGCTCAACTACGGTGCGCGCATCACCTCGACCAACGGGCAAGCGGGCGGGTTTCTCCGCACCGACATAGGCCCGGTGCTCGGCCCGGGTCACCCGGTCGCCTACTTCGGCGATTGGAACCCGGCGGGCGAATCCATCGAGGCGAACACCCGCCGCGTTCTTGAACGCGAGGCGGCGGGGCCGCTCGACTGGGTACGCCTCGCGGTGACCGCCGGGCAGGCCGAGGCCGAGGGGCTACCGGCCAAACCGGGCACCGACAAAAGGTACGCCGATGGGCGGCCGCATGACTCGTACGAGTGTGAGGCCCTCGGCCAGCGGCACCTAACCGGGCTCCTCACCGGGTGGCTCGACGCGATGCTACCGGCCCCGCTCGCCGACGTTCAAGAACGCGAGGCCGCCCAGCGGGCACACGTGGTCGGCCTCCTCGACGGGGCCGGCCGGTGACCCCCGCCGAGCGGCTCGCCGCCGCCGGGATAACCTACCCGCCCCGCCTGCCCGCCACCGCCACCGAGATACCCGAGGGCTCGGTAATCGCGCACAACTGGGTAACCCCGGCCCGCCAGCAAGGCACCCGCGGATTCCGGTTCTGGTACCAGCGGCCCGCCGCCAACCTCGGCGAGCCGTGCCCGTGCCCGTGGGCACCCGAGCTAGGCGCCCACTACTGCCCCGCCGCCCACCGCCGCACCGAGGAGGCCGAGCCCCGATGACATATCTCGATGAAGTGCGCAGCTACGACCACACCGGCCTAGCCGCCGCCCCCGCCTACGTGCGGGTACGCGAGGCCCTCAGTGACCTAGCCAACCAGGCCCCGCCGATGGACCTACCCGCGTTTCTCGCGGCCGTCCGAGACATGGCCGCCACCACGCCCTACGGTGACCGGTGCGATTCGTGCGACCAGGCCGCGGGCGAGTGGGACGGCCGGCTCTGGTGGCCGCACGCCGCCACCGTCGAGGAGGGGTGGCTCACCGGCACCTACCGGTGCGACCACGGCCACACGTGGACATGCGGCTACGCGGTGAGCTTCGCCGACTATGAAGCGCAAGCGGAGAGGCCCCGACAGTGAGCACCCCGAGCCCCGAGGAGCCCGGCGGGCGGTGGCGCCGCGACTCCCCCGAGGATCAGCGTGTCGCCGAAATCGCGCGCAGTGGCGAAGCGATGCCACGATTGTTTTGCCATGGCCTTGTGCAGCACGCGGCTGACAGGCTGACTGATCGAGGAATTCAGCTCCGCCGCCAGCGGCGGGATGTGATGAAGAATGGCGTCGACGACTTCATCGGCCCGGGTGCGCTGGAACGGGTTGCGGCCGGTCATGGCTTCGTAGCAGACCACGCTGAGCGAAAAAATGTCGGAGGCCGGCGACAGCGGCTTCAATTCGATCTGCTCGGGAGACATGTAGAGCAGCGTCCCTTTTTGCGCCCGGGTGGTGTGGGCATCGGCCATGTGAGCGACGCCGAAGTCGATGATCTTCACCGAGTCGTCTTCCATCACAAAGATGTTGCTCGGCTTTAAGTCGCGGTGGACCAGGCCGCGTTCGTGCGCAGCTTGCAGGCCGCGGCAGGCCTGGGAAATGATGTCGATGGTGCGCTCCACGGTGAGACGATGGCTGGCTTTGCGAATGAAACGGTCGAGCGTGGTGCCGGGGAGCAGTGGCATCACGAAATAGGGCTTCTTCTTGCCTTCTTCCTCGAACTCTCCGATATCGAAGATCTCAACGATGTTGGGATGGCTCATGGAGGCGAGCACATCGCATTCTTTGTAGAACAACTGCAGCGAAGCCGGATCGGGAATGTCGAGGATGGTCTTGACCGCGACTTCGCGGCGTACGACCGTGTCGTAGGCCCGGTAGACCAGGCCCATGCCGCCCTGGCCAAGGATCTGCTTGACCTCGTAGCGGCCTGCCAGTTTTCTCGGGGACAGAAGGGTTCTCCATGGCGCGCCCCGCGTGCGGGGCTCTAGCATATTACTCGATTTGGCCGAAAAGTGTAGCTATGTTGGCTCTTCCGGCTAAGGCCAACTTGGGCCACAAAGAGTCTTCGTTAGGCGAAGTCTTCCCTCACTTTCCCGTGTAGCTGACTCTCCAGATCGAGTTCGACCCGTCGTCGCTCACCAGCAGCGAACCATCCGGAGCCACCGTCACGCCCACGGGACGTCCCCACACGTTGCCATCCGGCAGCACGAAGCCGGTGAGGAAGTCTTCATACTCGCCGCTGGCGTGGCCGGTCTGGTGCAGCGGCACGCGGATCACTTCGTAGCCCACGCGCACCGCCTTGTTCCACGAGCCGTGCTCGGAGGCAAAGATGTCTCCCTTGTACTCCGCCGGGAATTGCTGGCCTTCGTAGAAAGTCAACTCCAGCGACGCGTTGTGCGGCTGCAAGAGCACATCCGGCACGATGGCTTTGTCCTTCAACTCCGGATGCTTGCCCTGATGCCGCGGATCCTGATGCGCTCCGATGTACCACCACGGCCAGCCGTAGAATCCGCCTTCCTGCACGTGAGTGATGTAGTCGGGGACGAGGTTATCGCCCAGAGCATCGCGCTCATTCACCGAACACCACAGCTCGCCCGTCTCCGGATTCACCGCAATTCCGCCACCGGCATTGCGAATGCCGTAAGCGTAGACGCTCAACTGACAGTTCGCAGGGTCACATACCAGAATGTCCGCGCGGTTCTTTTCGTCAGGGTGGGTGTCAGGATCGTTCACGTTCGACCCAGAACCCACGGCCACAAACATCCTCTTGCCGTCATTCGAGAATGCCACCGCCCGCGTCCAGTGCCCGCCTCCCGGCAGATCGGCGATGTGTTCCGGGGCGCCGCCCGCTTTCAAGTCGCCATTGTGGTACGCGAAGCGAACGACCTCGTTCGTATTGCCGACATAGAGCCATTGCGGATCAGGGCCGGGAGGATAGAACGCCAGACCGTAGGGCTGCTTCAGTCCGCTGGCGAATACGGCTGACTGTTCAGGTTTCCCATCGCTGGTCATGCCGCGGAACACGCGGATGCGTCCGGCATCGCTTTCCGTCAGGAAGATGTCGCCGTTCGGAGCCGTGCGCAAAGTGCGGGGATTGTCGAGCCCGGCGGCATACAGTTCCACCTTGAATCCGGGGAGCGCCACCGGCCAAACATTTTCCGGCCGCGCTACCAGGTGCGCGCCGTTGTTCGACGATTGCGTCGCAAACGGTTGTGGCAGATCGTTCACCGTGATCTTGTGCACCGTGCCCGGCTTCTCGTAGCGGAAGTCGGTGAAGGGCGGCGTAGGCGGCGGGGCATTCAGCTTCGATGTACTCACGTCCGGTGGCGCCGGCGCGCTTGCCTCTTTCGCAGTTGGCGACGCTCCCATCGACGTCACATACGTGATGATCTGCCAGCGCTGCTTCGCCGGCAATTGTGCCCATGAGGGCATACCGTTATCTTTGTCGCCCCGGGTGATGAACCAGAACACTTCCCCCGGCGTGACCGAAGCAAGCTTGCCATCCACCAGCGACGGCACGTTGCCCGTGCCTTTTCCTGTTATGCCGTGGCACGACAGGCAATTGCGCGCATACAGCCGCTTTCCGGCCTGGGCGGCGGTCGCGTCGCCTTCAAACGGATTCTTGGTAGCCCGAGCCGAAGCCGGCGCGTTGTGGAAGGTCTTGTCTACATCCGCTGCTAGCAGCAGCGACGCGGGCAGCAGAATCGCCGCCGCGATACGGGCGTATGAATTGGCAAATGACTGCATAACCCTTCCAAGATATCGCCGATCACATTTGGATGCACGTTGGGTGCGTTGGGATTGTGGGAAGATTACTTCTCCGCGGACTTACCCTTCGTGACCTGCTCGTACCAAAGCCGGTGATGGGTCCTCGCCCAAGCCGTGGAAACTTCTCCACGAATGATGGAAGTGAAACCACCGCGGACCATGGCCGTGCCCATGTAAACGTGAATGATGAAGGCGCCAATGGTCGCCAGCGCCGCGCTGACATGTACCGTGACTGCAAAATAACGCAGCCAGCGCAGGCTCCAGGGGATGGACTCGACAAACCATAGCCCTATGCCCGAGATCACCAACAAGATCACGCCATAAAGCATCAGCCAGAAGAATATTTTCTGGCCGTAGTTGAAACGGCCTTCGGGTGGAAGATACTGGTCATCGTTTTCGATGTAATACTTTATCGCTTTCTTCCAGCGCCGGTCGGCGTCAGTCGTGGCCATGTCGCGGCGCCACATCTTGTACATCCAGAACATGGAGAGCGTGAAGGCCACGCCAAGCCAGGGATGCCAGAAGCGCGCAGTCGGTCCGCCGCCGACGATGGCTGCGAGCCAATACATGTATGGGGACCAGAAGGCCAAGCCGGTGATCAGACAATAAATGTAGAACAGGGCCCCCACCCAATGATGAAGGCGTTCGGACAACGTATAGCGCAGTATGCGTTCTCCGGGTTCGCCGGTAGTTCGTGGCGAGGAAATGGCGTTCGAACTCACGGCTGCCCTCCGTTCTCATGCGTCTCGGAATGCACTTCCTTTGGACCATAGCGGAAGTAGTGCAGAGTCACGCCGAGGATGCCGCCCAGCATGGCGAGATTTCCAATCCACTTCGCGGGGCCTTTCCAGAAGCGAACCACCCACGGAATGTGAGGATCTTTCGGCAGTCCTCCATACGCCTCGGGATTGGTGACATCATGGAGCACGTAGATGACGCCGGTTCCGCCCACGCCCGCCGGATCATAGACGCCCGCCTTCTCGATGCCATAGTTCTCGCGAAGCTGCTTGGCGCGAGTTTCGGCGAGGTCCACCATGTCGTCCTTGCTACCAAAGTGGAGACAGCCGGTGGGGCACGACTTGATGCACGCCGGCTCCAGGCCCTCGCTCACGCGGTCCACGCAAAGCGTGCACTTGAACATCTTCTTGGTGGTGGGATTGAACTTGGGAATATCGAAGGGACATCCGCTCACGCAGTATCCGCAGCCAATGCAATTCTGCTGCTGAAAATCCACGATGCCGTTGGTGTATTGCACGATCGCGCCATCGGCAGGACACGCCGTCAGACAGCCGGGATCGGCGCAGTGCATGCACTGATCTTTGCGCATCAGCAGCGTGATGCTGCCGTCTTCGCGCTCGTGCTCGTTGAACTTGATCAGGTTCCAGTAATTCCATGCTGTCTGCGGCATGGTCTGGTAGCTGTTGTCGAACACCGTGTCGGTGAACGAATATCCGTTCCACTCGAGGCAGGCGACTTCACAGGCCTTGCAGCCGATGCACGTGGTGGTGTCGATCAGCTTGCAGACCTGGTAGTCGCGCTCCACATCCTCGCCGGGAGCGGCGCCGGCGTGGCCGGAAATTCTCTTGATTGATAACGTTGCCTGGCTCATAAGAATTGAGTGATTGGTAATTGAGAGATTGAGTCATTGAGAAAATTGAAAATCTCTACTCTGCGATTTTCAAATCACTCAATGACTCAATCGCTCAATGCTCAATCTCCTTAAGCTTTCTCCACTTTCACCATAAAGCCCTTGAACTCCGGCGTATACGCGTTCGGATCCACCACAGTCGGCGTGAGCCGGTTCAACAGCGTTCGGGCGTTCTTGTCTTCGTCTTCCTGAATGCCGCGGAAACCCTGGTGAATCGGAATGCCGATCTGGTAAACCTTCTTGCCGTCGATCGTCATCGGCTTGATGCGCTTGGTGACGAACGCCTTGGCGATGTAATAGCTTCGCGCGCTCGTGATCTTTACTTTGTCGTTGCCTTTAATGCCCAGGTCGGCAGCCAACTCTACTGGAATCTCAATGAACGCTTCGGGAATGAGCTGCACGTTCATCTCGTTGTTCTTGGTCCAGTAGTGGTAGTGCTCGGTGAGACGGTAAGTGGTGCAGATCACATTGAAGCCATCGCCCATCGTGGAGTACTTGTCCGCCGGGGTCTTGAGCTTCTTCACCACGGGATTGTTCTGCTGGTTCGGGTGCAGCGCATTTTGCACCGGACTCTCGATGGGTTCGTAATGTTCGGGGAACGGCCCGTCGGCGAACGCGCCCAGAGGCGCGAATATCCGGCCGATGCCTTCCGGATTCATGATGAACGGCCCCATGTGGTCTTTGGGATTCGAATCCGCTTTGAAGTCGGGCACGTCGTTGCCCACCCAGCTTTGCGCCGCTTCGTTCCACCAAACCTGCTTCCGGGTGGCATCCCACGGCTTGCCCGAGGGATCGCACGAAGCACGGTTGTACAGCACGCGGCGATTCGCCGGCCACGACCACGCCCAGTTCTGGTAGATGCCCTGGCCCGACGGATCGTCCGTGCCGCGGCGCGCGGTCAAGTTCCCAGCTTCTGTCCAGCTGCCGGAATATATCCAGTTCCCGCACAAAGTTGTGCCGTCGTCTTTCAGCCAGGCGAATCCCGGCAACTGCTGGCCCCTCTTGATGACGACCTGCGTCTTGGGATCGGTGAGATCCGCCAGCGCCTTGCCGTTCAACTCCTTTAACAATTCGCCGAGCCCGGGATGCTGCGGATTAGTGTAGCCCCAAGTCAGATTCAAGATCGGGTCGGGGAACTTGCCGCCTTCTTTCTGATAGAGTTCGCGTACTTTGAGGAAAATCTGCGCCACGATGTCCTGATCGAGGCGGCACTGGCCCGGAGGCGGCACGGCGGCGTTCTTCCACTGCAGCCAGCGTGCCGAGTTGGTCATCGACCCATCTTTCTCGGCGAACCCCGCGCAGGCCAGGCGATAGACCGTGGTGTTGATAGTTTTCATTTCTTCGGGCGTGATTCCCGGTGACCTCCAGAATTCGCTGGTCTCGTCGGGGTAAATTTCGCCCACCACCAGGAAATCGGCCTTCTTCAGCGCGTCGATGTTTTTTTGCGAGTCCGGCCCAATGGCCACGCCGTTCATGCCGAACGCGAACATCCCCTTCACCGACCCGCGATACATGTTGTCCCAGATCTGCGTCCAGGAGTAGTTGCGATCCACCTTCGGCATGTAGTTGAAGGCGAAATCGTTTTCCTTCGTGGCCGCATCGCCATACACCGCTTTCAAATAAGACACGACAAACTTGGGCGTGTTCGACCAATAATTGGACGAATCCCAGAGTTCCGGCTTCGAAGGAGTTGGCGTGATTCGCTTCAGATAAGCGGCCAGGTCGACGTCGGCCGGATTCGGCACCTTCAGGTAGCCCGGCAAGACGTCGAAGATTCCGCCCATGTCCGTTGCGCCCTGGATGTTGGAGTGCCCACGCAGAGCGTTGACTCCGCCTCCCGCGCGTCCGACATTGCCCAGCAGCAATTGCAACATGGCTGCGGTGCGGATGATCTGCGTGCCGAAGCTGTGCTGCGTCCAACCCACCGCGTACATGATGGTCGCGACCTTTTTCATGTCGCCATCTTTGCGCACGGAGGTGAACAGATCGGCAGCCTTAAGGAACTGGTCCTTCGGAATGCCGGTAATGCGCTCGACCATTTCCGGCGTGTAGCGCGAATATTGCTGCTTCAACAATTGAAACACGCATCGCGGATGCTGTAAGGTCAAGTCATACGCCACCTTCGGCGGCAGCGCGGGCAGAGGCTTTGCCGATCCCACCGGCGGCGGGCCAGCAGGAGCAGCGCTTGCGGCAGGGTGAGGCGCCGGTGGGGCGGGAGGCGCTGCGGTCACGTCGCCTTTGTCATCGCCGTACTCATAAGTCCACGAGGAACGATCATACGTCTTCGATCCTTCGTCGAAGCCGGAGTACAGCCCGTCTTCCGGCAGCTTGAAGCCTTCCTTCACGATGAATGCGGCGTTGGTGTAGTTGACGAGATAGTCGTGCGCGATGCGATTGTTTTCGAGCGCGTAGCGGATCACTCCACCCAGAAACGCGATATCCGCTCCGGCGCGAATCTGGCAGAAGAGATCCGAAGTGGCGGCCGTGCGCGTAAAGCGTGGGTCCACCACGATCAGCTTCGCGTTGCGGGTTCGCTTGGCTTCAATGGCCCACTTGAAGCCGCAAGGATGGTTCTCGGCGGGGTTTCCGCCCATGACCAACATCACGTCGGCATTCTTGATGTCGACCCAGCCATTCGTCATGGCCCCGCGTCCAAATGTTGGTCCCAAACTTGAGACCGTAGGGCCGTGTCAAACCCTGGCCTGGTTTTCTATATAAGTGAGCCCCAGGCTACGCATGGTCTTGACGACGAGGTAGTTGAATTCGTTGGTGTCGGTGCAGCCGCCGATGAACGCGACGCTCTCGCAGCGGTTCACAGTGCGGCCCAGAGCGTCTTTCTCAATGAAGGTGGCGTCGCGTGTTTTCTTTACCCAGTGCCCGATCTCGTCGATGGCCTGCGTCCAGGCAATGTCTTCCCAATGATCGGAGCCGGGGCGCCGCACCTGCGGCTTCAGCAGCCGTCGCGGATTGAGGATGTCCTGCTCAAGCGATGCTCCCTTGGGACACAGCGTGCCGCGATTGATGGGATGGTCCGGGTCACCCTCGACGTGGATCACCTGCGGCGTGACGTTCTTGGCTTTGTCGCCGATCGTGTAAATCAGGACGCCGCAGCTCACGGCACAATACGGGCACGTCGATCGCGTCTCGGTGGCGCGCGCGATCTTGAGTTCTTTCAGCTGCGCGACGGCGGGGGTCAGATCGAATCCCAGAAGAGAAAAGCCCGCTCCACCAACGAGCGCGCCTTTGAGGAAGGTTCTGCGGGAAAATTCCATTTGCGCATCCTCCGACTGCTTCGAATCACAAGCCGAACGGACTGCACCCCAAAGTTGCAAAAAACTATAAACCTGTCCCAGCACCACAGTCAATCCGGTGAAGGTTGTAGGTAAAGATTGGGCTCCCGTGGAAAAGTTGCTTGCCGTGAACCAAAGCCCCATAATCGCCCCGTGGCCACCACTCCCTGGCAGAAGCGCATCCGGCGCGCGGAACATCTTGCACAACAGCACCCCTTCGCGGCGGAGATCCTCGGTTTCTACGTCCACCTAGCCCGTTTTCAGGAAGGCCTCTACCAGCGCCTCGAACGGACGCAACGAGACAGTAGCGCCGGCGTCCCTTCGGCAGGCTCAGGGCAGGCTTCGCCGGTTGTCTTACTGGGACAAGACAGGGCGTCCCGCCAACTCTCCGGCCAGCGAGACGCTGGCGCTACAAAAATCCTGCTCGCCAGCTTCCCGCAATTTCTCTCGCTTGTCGAAGAAAAAGCTCCCGTGCGCCTCGCCCAGGTGGCACACGACCTGCGCAGCTCAGACCCTGATTCCTGGCATGACCTGTTTACCGCATGCTGGACCCACATCGACGCGCCCACGGACCCCCTGGAATTCCTGGTCTTCGCTTTTTTTCAGCCTTTCGCGGAATTCGCCCGCTCCCACGCTTCGCTGAAAATCGAGGGCTACACGTCCTTGCTCTGCCCCTTCTGCAATCGCAAGCCCGCTGCCGGCGTACTCCGTCAGCAGGGCGACGGCGGCCGGCGCAGCCTGCTCTGCGGATTCTGCCTCACCGAGTGGGAGTTCCGCCGCGTCATCTGTCCGGGATGTGGCCAGGAAGACCATGCCAAGCTTCCGGTCTACACCGCTGCCGAGCTGCCGCACATTCGCGTCGAGTGCTGCGACACCTGCCAGAGCTACATCAAATCCATCGACCTCACCAAGAACGGCCTCGCCGACCCGCTCGTCGACGAACTCGCCTCGGTCCCGCTCAGCCTCTGGGCGCAAGAGCACGGTTACACCAAGCTCTATCCCAACCTGCTCGGGATGTGACTGAAGTCACCACGCCCGCACCGCATGACATTGTAACTTTCCCGTGGCATACAACCTTCCTCCCGTGAAACTTGATCAGATTGCAATAAAGCCGATAAGCTAATAAGACTGTATAAGCTGGAGAGAACAGCCAGCGCTCGACCTCGGACCGCAGACGGAGTGTTCTTCATGAGA
Source organism: uncultured Acidobacteriaceae bacterium (assembly GCA_963850165.1). Lineage (GTDB taxonomy): Bacteria > Acidobacteriota > Terriglobia > Terriglobales > Acidobacteriaceae > Sulfotelmatobacter. The sequence goes on from CAWKKK010000033.1 coordinate 106,949, forward strand.
TTTTGGAAGTTTCTGTTGCCCCTTCTAGCCTCAACTGTGTGCTTCGCCGCGCAGTCCGACCGCATCCCCGGACCCATCGATTCCAGTCAGAGGGTCACGCTCGCCGGCCGAATTCATTACAAAGCGCTGCCGCAATACGACCAGGGCCGAGTCGAGCCAACGTTTGCACTGGACTATGTGACCATGCTCTTCGCGCCCTCAGCCAGCCAGAGCGAGGCGCTCGACGTGCTTCTCGCCGGGCAGCAGAACCCGTCGTCTCCGAACTACCACCACTGGCTCACGCCGGAGCAGTTCGGCGCCCGCTTTGGCCTCGCCGCAAACGATATGCAAAACGTGACTGCATGGCTGCGATCGCAGGGCCTCCGCATCGTCACCGTCGCTCGCGGCGGACAGTTCGTCGTTTTCGGCGGTACCGCTGCCCAAGTCGAGAACGCTTTCCAAATGGAGATCCACCGCTACAACGTGGACGGGGAATCGCACTTTGCCAACGCCACCCTGCCTTCCATTCCTGCGGCGCTCTCCGGAATCGCCGTCGGATTCCGCGGCCTGAACGACTTCGCCCTGAAACCCGCACTCAGGCCGCATCCCGATTACACCGGCGCCGGTCGCATCCCTCACGCGCTCGCTCCGGGCGACGTCGCCACCATTTACGACATCAATCCGCTCTACAATTTATCGCCCGCCATCGACGGTACCGGCCAGAAGATCGTCCTGGTCGGGCAGACCGACATCTACATCGACGACATCAACAATTTTCGCACTGACTTTGGCCTTTCCGCGGTCAGCAGTTGCAACGCCCCGCCGAGTTGCAACACCACGAACTTGCAATATATACAAGCCACTGCCGCCCCAGGCTACAATGCCGGCGATCTGAGCGAATCGGATCTGGATCTCGAGTGGTCGGGCGCCGTGGCTCGGAATGCGAAACTCATCTTCGTCACCTCCAATTTTGCGTCTGGCGGGGTTGGTTTCTCCGCGCAATACGCCATCGACAACAACCTCGCCCCGGTTATCAGCATGAGTTACGGCCAGTGCGAGTTCGAGAGCGCAGGTCCGCCTACCCTGGCCGCTCAAGACCTTCTCTACCAACAGGCGGCCACGCAGGGCATCTCGTTCTTCGCCGCCTCCGGGGATGACGGTCCCGCCATCTGCGACATCAACGATGTCGCGAGTGAGGTCAAATCGGCGCTCCTGGGTCTGGCCGTGGACTATCCCGCGAGCAGTTGGTATGTCACTGGAGTGGGGGGCACAGAATTCAACGAAGGCAGTGGGACTTACTGGAACACGACCAACAGCCCCACCGGAGGCTCGGCGCTTTCCTATATCCCGGAAAAGTCCTGGAACGACTTTCCCCAGCTTGGATTTCTCGACGGTGGCGGCGGCGGGCCCAGCAATTGCTTCAATCAAAACTCCACTTTCACTACGTGTGTTTCCGGCAACTCCAAACCGACCTGGCAAACGGGACCCGGAGTGCCCGCCGACGGCGTGCGGGATGTTCCCGACGTTTCCCTATCCGCCTCCAATGTTAACGACCCCTACATCGTGTGCACCCCGCTGTCGGAGGTGGGCCAGACCGGGTCGACCAGCACTTGTGCCAGCGGCATAGAAACCGCGTTGGAGGTGGACTTTTCCGCCTTCGGCGGCACTTCCGCTTCGACGCCGCTCATGGCCGGAATCACCGTGTTGCTGAATCAGTACTTAGGCACGTCCGGCTTGGGCAACATCAACCCCATGCTCTATTCACTCGCCGCCAGTTCGCCCACCGCGTTCCATGACACACCCCTGGGGAGCACCAGCGTTGTGGACTGCACCGTCGGCGATCCCGTAGGGCAGCCAGCCGCCATCGTTTGTCCAGCAGCCGGAACATTCGGCTTCGACACCACCGCCGGCTACGATCTGGTCACCGGCCTCGGCTCGGTCGACGCCAACGTTCTTGCCCTCGCCTGGAAGGCGGCAATAGCGCCGGATTACGCACTAACGGCTGGTACCTTGACTCCCAGCCCTCTACCCGCTGGGCAATCGGCGTCAGTCGTCTTAACCATCTCGGCAGTGACCGGCTCCACTGGTACTGTAGTGAACTTCAGCCCCAGCGGTTGCACCGGTCTGCCCACGGGGGCGACCTGCAGTTTCAGCCCCGCGAGCGTTACCTTCGACGGAGTAGACAACGCGACTACCACGTTGACGATCTCGACCGTGGCCAACATGGCGGCGTCGGGTCCGCAGCTCATTACCATTACTCCCACCAACTCATCGAACTCCGCACAAGTCAGCCTGACGGTGACTACGACCTCTGAGACCTTCAGCCTTTCCACAACCGCCGCCACTTTCACCGCAACTGTAGGAGGGAAGGCTTCGGTCGCGGTTTCGGTCAACAGCACAACTGGCTTCATCGTGGGCACTGGCGCCGGCGCCACTACGGCCTTGCCTCTCACCTATACCTGCTCGGGGAGTCCGAGTTTGGCCACGGCGGAGATTTCGTGCCAGATCAGTCCCAGCAGCAACACGAACGCGACCGGCGTGACGGTCACGCTCCAGACCACGGCCCCGACGACCCAACTGCGTCCGCCGTTACGCGGCAGCCGGATCTTTTATGCCCTGCTGCTTCCCGGTTTGTTCGGAGTTGTCTTTGTGGCCGGATCGCGCCCGCGCGGCCTGCGCCTGCTGAGCCTGATAGTGGTTCTAGGCTTCTCCACCCTCTGGTTGGGCTCTTGCGGAGGAGGCGGCGGCACCAATACCAGCCCGACGAACCCTGGGACGCCGGCCGGAAGCTACACGGTGACGATCAGCGCAACCACCGGTGGCGCTAACGCGGTCACCAATTCCAATTCGCCTTTCACGTTTAATCTCGTGGTGGGAAACTGAAAGAAAGTGGTCAGTGGCTAGTGGTCAGTAAAGCCGACTCGATTTTTCTGATCGCTGATCGCTGATCGCTGACTCCTGACTACTGACCACTGACTACTGACCACTGACTACTGACCACTGACTACTGACTACTGACCACTGACTACTGACCATGACCTCCTGTGCAAAGGGCTCTCACTTTGCCTCTTGCGCGCCCGCGCCAGGACGAGTACCATTATGTTGTTCTCATTGGCCACGTTCCCGCGTAGGCCTTCCGCGCCCCAGGCCGTTCCCGGCGGCGCGACGGATTCCGACAACGGATAACCGATTACGCAAAATTTTAATAGTTTTTTTCGCCAGTACGAGTTTGCTTCACCAGACAGCGGTTCATCGCGACTACGTTCACGATTGCGTACAGCCCAACCCGCAATCCCGCATGGAGAGTTGGCCATGTCCCCCGAGCGCAGTCACGAGACTTGATGTTTAACGGATGTAACTGATTGGTGTGACCGGGCAAGTGGATAGGCCCCCGCGTGGAAGCGGCTGTGCGCCAACATTGTGAGAGACTCCCGCAACCAATGGGATCCTTGAAATCTTGGGGCACATGAAGTCTGGGCACCTAAATTTGGCGACACCTGAAATCGTGAATTTTATAACCCTGCACCGGGTCGAAAGCCCGGTCCGGCAGGCTTTGAGAGGACTATGAACGCAGGACCGTCAGGACATGGACAAGGACCAGGAAGACCCTCCGGTGGCGGAGGCAGAAGCCGACGGCGTCGCGGACGCCGCCCTAACAATCCCCGCGGGCCCCGTCCCGCCGGCCCCAGCCAGGCGCGCCACAATCAGGATGGCATTTACACGGCGCCTATGGATCACAGCTATCGCGCCGCGCTCGCCGGCAACGGCAACGGTCAAGGCGCGCGCCGCCAGCGTCCCGGCTTCGCCGCGCCTTTTGCGCCGGCCGATCCCGAGCCGCTGCCCGCATTGCGCGAAGATTCCAACTCGCGCATCTTTGCCTTCGTCGACGACCTGTTCTTCGCAGCCAAGATTCAAGAGACCGCGCGCAAGCTCAACGTCAAGGTCGAGTTCGCCAAGAACGACAAAGACCTGGCCGAGCGCATGCAGCAGAACGGGGAAGAGAAGCCTTCGCTGATCATCTTCGATCTGAACAACGCCAATGCCAAGCCCCTGACGCTCATCCCCAAGCTGAAGGCGAAGCTGAAGAAGGGAACCTCGATCATCGGATTCCTCTCGCACGTGCAAGGCGATCTGAAGCAGAAGGCCCACGAAGTAGGCTGCGACATGGTCCTGCCGCGTTCGGCGTTCTCACAGAACCTTCCTCAACTGCTGCGCCGCCACGGAGCGCCGGAAGACGAGAATCCGACGGTACAGTAGGCGTTGGGACCTGTCTGGAAGCTGAGAACTGAGAGCTGCTCTTCATCCCGGAGGCCAGTTCAGCCCGCGTCCTCCCAAAAGATGGACGTGGAGATGAAACACAGACTGCCCCGCGCCTGGACCCACGTTGAGCACCGTGCGGTATCCCGCCTCGATGTTGCGATCACGCGCAATCTGCGCCGCGACCAGGTGACAGCGTCCGATTACTTCGGCGTGGTCGGCCTGCGCTTCGTTCAATCCGGCGAAATGTTTCTTCGGAACGACTAGCACGTGCGTCGGAGCTTTCGGGTTGATGTCTTCAAAGGCAAAGACATGTTCATCCTCATAAACTTTCTTGGCGGGAATCTCGCCGCCGATAATGCGGCAGAAAAGGCAGTTGCTGTTTGATTCCGTCATCGCTGATTCACCTGGCGAAAACGATAGCACTTGAGCCGGGGAATTGTCAGCGGAGATCGCTAACGAAACTTTGTGACCAACTCTGCGAAGGGCTCAGAGCCCACGTTCCAGGTGCCTTCGAAAGGATTATCCAGGTCCATCAGCACGAAGTTGGCGAAAAAGAGCAGCATGGCCGTTATAGCGACTGCGACCATGCCAAGCGCCAGATTCCTGAACGGAAAAAAGAAAAGCAGAAACAGAATCATCGCTGCCGTAAGCGTGACAAACACTACAAGTGTCTGCGGCATTCGCTTTACGCTGAGGGCAAGCCGTTCATCGCGGTGAGCGCTCGCCTGATTCACAATTTCAAGCAGCCTCTGGTAGAGGATGCGCTCGGTGTCGTCCTCGGACTTTGCGTCAGTCACGCTCGAAACAACCGCGGAGAATAGTTTGTCCGTCTTGTCAGTGTCCTTGCCTGCGGACAGCGCGCTCCATTCCGTCTCGGCAACTCCGCGCGCGTAAGTTTTCACGGCACGCACGATCGGTTCGCGCACGGTTTCTTTAAAGCGCTGGTCTGAACAGGAGCAGGTCTTTCAACGCTCCGGACTCTTTCTGTTTTCATTTTCAACAACCGCGAACTGTCCCCAGATCACATAGATGGCGAACGCGTAGACCACGCTGTAGAGCGTGCCAATGATCTGCAGAAGCGCGCCGATCCCCTCGGCGTCGTTCGCAAAGAACTTATGAAAGCCCGCGACGCGGAGCACAAGATAGAGCGCGGCCGCCGCGGCGATCATCTTTGCGCCACGCAGGCGCGCCGTTCCAGGAATGACGTCGAGCATCATGGCAAGCTCCGCGTGAGCATAGCAGAAAGAAAGTGGCCGGCGGCCAGTGTCCAGTGGTCAGTAAGATCTCTTAAGGCTCACTGACCACTAACCACTGGCCACTGACCACTGCCTCAATCCAGTCTCACCAGAAACACCGCACCCTCAGGAGTGTTGGTCTCGGAGGCGACTTGCTGAGCCCGTTGGCGAGCGTCATCGAGCACCCGCACTCGCACCCACCAGTCGCCCGCGGGACTGTTGAATCGCTTGATTTTGGCTGTGCGGTAGCGGTGGGTGAGGTGATCGGCGAGGCTCGTGGCGGAATCTTCGTCGGGAAAGCCTCCAATCTGCACCGCCCACTTCCCGCCGGTCTCGAGCGGCGCAGGGGTTTGCATCACTTCTACTTTTACTTCGGCGACTCCAGGCTGGTACACATCGACCTTGCGCGCCGCAGCCAGCGATAAATCAAGAACGCGGCCCGGGATGAACGGGCCGCGGTCGGTGATGCGTACCAACACGCTATGGCCCGTCTTGAGGTTAGTGACGCGCACGATCGAGCCCAGCGGCAGCGTGCGATGTGCCGCCGTCATGGCGTGCATATTGTAGACTTCGCCGTTCGATCCGCGCCGGTTGTGATATGGCGGACCGTACCAGCTCGCCCGCCCGATTTCGGTGGCCAGCGGCATGGCGCCGGCGGGAATGGCGGGCTCGGCGGCGCTTCCAGAATGGGACGATGACGGCGATTCGGTCGAGGAGAGAGCCGGTGCCGGGGGCACATTCACCGGCGTCTGCTTGGGATGGCCGCAGCCGCTGAGCAGGAACAGCAAGATCGTAAGCAGGATCGGAATCACAGTGTAGTGGACGAAGGCCGCGCGGCACAGCTTCACTTGTGCGAAGCTTTTTGCTGCTCCATGTAGTCGGCCAGTTCGGTGAGCTTTACGCTGGCTGTCCGAAGCGCCTTCGTCGAATGCTGGCGCACGGCTGGAACAACCTCGTCGTTCAGATATTTGATGAATTCGGGAATCTCTTTCTCGATGCGTTCGGCTGCCTCGGCGACAGTCTTGCTGACGCGCGCCGATGCGTCTTCCACCTTGCGGTTGAAGTCGTTCATGATGCTCCTCGATACTGCTGGGCGTGAATGAACTCACGCGAATGTTGCGGATGCCAGGCCTGGCTATTATTTCGCGCTTAACGGCGCGGGGTCAATGGCGGGGCACACGGGAGGGCAATGGGGTCGGGCATCCGAGCGCCATCGATTAGAATCGCGGTCTACCAAATTGAGTACGTTTGTACAGGTCGAGGCTGGCATGCAGAGCGAGCGGAAGAAATTCGGACTGCGGTTACTCGCTTGGTACGACCTTCATCGGCGCGAGCTGCCCTGGCGCGCCAGCCGCGATCCCTATCGGGTGTGGCTTTCCGAGATCATGCTGCAGCAGACGCGGGTGGCGGCGGTGATCGAGCACTATCACGAATTCCTCCGCCGTTTTCCTACAGTGAAGAAACTGGCCGCGGCGCGCGAGGCCAGCGTGCTCGCAGCATGGAGCGGCCTCGGATACTACCGGCGGGCCCGCATGCTGCACGCCGCGGCGAAGTTGATTGTGCGCGAGCACGCCGGGAGGTTTCCGGCGAGTGAGGAAGGTCTGCGGGCGTTGCCCGGCGTTGGCCGCTACACCGCGGCAGCGATTGCCAGCATCGCATTCGACGAGCCAGTCGCGGTCGTGGACGGAAACGTCGAGCGCGTATTACAGCGAGTGGTGGGAAAGCGGTTGGCTGGAGAGGAATTGTGGGCCGCGGCCAATCGCCGGCTGGATGCCAAGCGTCCCGGCGACTTCAATCAGGCGATGATGGACTTGGGCGCTGTGGTGTGTACGCCGCGCGCGCCGGCATGTTTGACGTGTCCCGTGATCGAGCTGTGTGCGACGCGCGGAGAGTTAGAGCCGGCTGGAAAAACAGCACAGCAGAAGAAGCGCGAGATTCACTACGCGCTGGATTGCCAAAACGGCGCAGTGCTTCTAGTGCAGCGGCCCGCTGACGCTTCGCTGATGCCGGGCATGTGGGAGTTGCCGGAGCTGGCGTACACGAATGGGGACGGCTCGGCATTCACACTGCGGCATGCAATCACAGTAACGGACTACACGGTGCTAGTGTGGCGCGAGACAGCATCATCGCGCGAGCTCGGAAAGCGGATCCCAGTGGCACGGCTGCAGAAAATGGCGCTTACGGGGCTGGCGCGAAAAATTCTGCGGAAAGCGGCAATGCTTTGATGGCAAGCCTACTCGACCGACCACAGGCCACTGACCACTAGACTCTGGCGACTGCATGCCCGCAATCATCTAAAATAAAACCAACCCAGGGGCGAGGGCGTATGCGCTGGCTGCAAAGCATCCTAAGAAAACGAACTGGAGGACGACCGATGGCGGCATTGACTGCGGGCACGAAGGCGCCCGACTTTGAACTGAAAGCGATGGATGGTAAGCGCTTTGTGCTGAGCGAGGAACTGGCACGGGGGCCGGTGGTGCTGGCGTTTTTCAAGGTGTCCTGCCCCGTGTGCCAGTACGCGTTTCCGTTTCTTGAGCGACTGGAGCGCGCGTATGGTCACCAGGGTGTCAGGATCGTCGGAGTTTCGCAGAACGATACGAAGCAGACCGCCGCGTTCACTAAAGAGTTCGGCGTGACGTTTCCTGTGCTGCTCGATGATATGGAAACCTATCCCGTGTCGAACGCCTACGGCTTGACCAACGTCCCGACCGTGTTCTGGATCGCGCAGGACGGCGAGATCGAAATCTCAAGCGTGGGCTGGGTGAAGGCCGACTTCGAAGAGATCAGCCGAAAAATGGCGGACGCTCGAAGCATCCTCCCAGCGTCCGTATTCAGGCCCGGAGAAGACGTGCGCGACTTTCGCGCCGGTTGAAGCTCGAAGAATTAATCCCGCGGTCGCGGGGCTAGCAGCCAGTACCGGGTACCGAGAAAGACCTTACCTCGCCGGGCAAGGCGCGCCTGTTGCCTGCCATTGCTTTACTTTCGCCGCAAACTCGTCATGCGGCATGGGAACGGGAGTTCTCCCCTCGCCCGGATTCCATCCCCACATCACCAGCTTATCTTCGGTGAGGTGCTCGACCAGTTGATCGAGATTCCGGTTTCTATTTTGCTTCGGGTCTTTGATCGATTCACAAAGCTACGCATCGGTCAGGCCCTGCCAGATCATGGGCATGCCCGCAGGCGGTAAGCGCCAGCCGGGCGCGCCAGGTGGAAGGTGCGCGCCCACAAGATTGTGATCCTGATGGCAGGTGCTGCATTTTTCCGAAGTTACTCCGAACCCAGTAGTGCCGCGCCGAACGTTCATCGTGTGTGGGTGTCCGTCATCGCCCTGCCGCGGAAAGTCTCCCCGCGAATGGCAGTTCATGCAGCGCGGGCTCCGTAAAACAGAAACGAACGCGACGAAAAGCGTCTCATCTTTCGCTGGCGCGGCGCCGAGTTTCGCAGACGCAGCCCGCGGCTCCGCCGCTGCTACCGAATGCGAGAACCACAGCGTTCCGGGGAGAGTCGAAACAATCAACCCGGCGAGGAAAAATCGAACTCCTGCGTGCGCTCGCTTCATACAGCCTCCGTCAGACGAATGGGCAACCGGCGGATTCGTTTCCCGGTAACCACGAACACGGCATTTGCGATCGCCGGGGCTGCACACGGTACACCCGGCTCACCAATTCCGCCAGCTTTCTCGTTGTTTTCGACAATGTGAGTTTCGATCTCGGGACACTCATTCATGCGCATCACCGGAAAGGTGTGGAAGTTGGTTTGCTGCAGGCGCCCGTTGGCGAAAGTAAGCTCCTGGAAGAGGGCTGCCGACGCGCCGAAGATGGCTCCGCCTTCGGTTTGTGCGGCGATAATGCCCGGGTTCACGTACTGGCCGCAATCGATAGCGCAGACCATGCGGTGAACGCGCACTTTGCCCTCGGCAACGGATACTTCGGCAACGTGCGCCGAGTAACTGCCAAATGCAAAGTGCACAGCGATTCCCCGGCCCATGCCTTTGGGCAGAGGTTTGTCCCATCCCGCTTTTTGCGCGGCGAGATCGAGCACACCAAGATAACGCGGCTGCTTCAGCAGCAGTTGTCGCCGGAACTGGTAAGGATCTTTCTGCGCAAGAGCGGCGAGTTCATCCATGAAGCATTCAACGGCGAAGGCAGTATGCGAGTGTCCCACAGAACGCAGCCACTGCACTGGTACGCCAATCTCTGCCTGGTGCGACTCAACCGTCACGTTCGGGATCGCATAAGGAAGATCGTCAACGCCCTCAACCGACGCGGGATCATACTTCTTCCCCTGCATCAGCATCGCCGCGAACGGCGTCCCGGCCATGATCGACTGCCCCACAAGCCGCGATCTCCAACTTACCGGATTTCCACTCGCATCAATGCCGCCCTCAATGGCGTGAAGAAACGCTGGACGGTACCAACCACCCTGCATATCGTCTTCGCGCGTCCAGATCACCTTGACCGGAGCCCCAGCGGCTTTGGCGACATGCACGGCTTCCACGACAAAGTCCGACTGCGGATTTGCCCGCCGTCCGAAGCCTCCACCGAGAAAAGTCGTGTGGAGCTGGACCTTTTCGTTGGGCAGCCCCGCGATCTTCGCAGCATTCGCACGGTCCACCGTCTGGAACTGCGAGCCCGTCCACACTTCACAGGAGTCCGCACGCAAATCCACTACGCAGTTCAACGGCTCCATCATCATGTGCGAGAGGTAGGGAACTTCGTAAACTGCGTCGATCTTCTTTCCTGCGCTTGCGAGCGCACTCTCCGCATCGCCGTCCTTCCGGACGCTCGTCCCTGTCGTCTTCGCCCTTTCGCGGAAGTCCTGCATCATCTTGCTGGTATCAAAGCTCCCCATGCTCCCTTCGTCCCAATCAACGCGCAGAGCGTCCCGCGCCACTTTGGCCTGCCAGAAAGTGTCAGCGATGACCGCCACGCCCGCGGGAACGGCGACAATCTTCCGCACTCCCGGCATGGACCGTGCCCGGGAATCGTCAAAGCTCTTCATCTTTGCTCCGAAAATCGGAGGCCGGGCAATCACGGCCGTCAGCATTCCGGGCAACTTCACGTCGATTCCGAACACAGCTCCGCCGTTTATCTTCTCGGGGGTGTCGAGCCGCTTAATCGGTTTTCCAATCAGCTTGAATGTCTTCGGATCTTTCAATTGAACGTGCTCGGGCGGCGTCAGCTTCGCCGCAACGCCCACGAGCTGGCCATACGTCAACTTGCGGTCGGATCCACTGAACACCGCACCCGATTCCGTGCGGCAGGTGCTGGCATCCACATTCCATTGCTGCGCTGCCGCGGCAATCAGCATGGCGCGCGCGGCTGCGCCAGCCTGTCGGAATTGATCGAGTCCCGACCACACGCTGGAGCTTCCTCCCGTAATCTGCATGCCGAACGCAGGATGGTTGTACTTGGGATCGACAGGAGCAGACTCGTAGCCCACCTTGGTCCAATCGGCGTCGAGTTCGTCAGCCAGCAGCATCGGCAGCGACGTGTAGACGCCCTGGCCCATCTCGGAGTGGTTCACGATGACCGTGATCCGTTCATCGGTTCCGATCCGCACAAATGCGTTTGGCATAAAGGAATTGGGGGACGCCTGCGCCGACGCGAGCCGGCTGATTCCAGGAAAGTGAAAGCCGATTAGCAAGCCGCCGCTTGCCACGACGGAAACCTTCAGGAAATCTCGCCGTTGAATCCCTCCGCTTGCATTTCCACTGATCGTCTTTTGATCGACCACCTTTTGACGGATCATTGGGCGCCTCCCTTCGCCACCATCGCGGCCGCCCGATGGATGGCTCTTCGAATGCGCGGATATGTCCCGCAGCGGCAAATGTTGCCAGTCATCGCTTCGTCAATCTCCTCATCAGTAGGGGAGGGCTTTTCGCGCAGCAGCACCGCCGCACTCATCAGTTGCCCCGATTGGCAGTAGCCACATTGCGGAACGTCTTCCTCCAGCCAGGCCCGCTGCAATGGGTGGCTTAGATCGGGCGACAGCCCCTCGATGGTGGTCACGGATTTGCCTGCCGCACGCGCGACCGGCGCAACACAGGAACGCACGGCCTCTCCATTGATGTGCACCGTGCAGGCGCCGCATTGCGCCATGCCGCATCCATACTTTGTTCCGGTGAGGCCGAGCTGTTCGCGAATGACCCAAAGCAGCGGGGTGGAAGGATCGACGTCGAGATCGACCCGCTTGCCGTTAACGGAGAAACCGATCATTGTTGTTCTCCTGGTTTTTTCTTCTGTTGGGAAGTTAGACGACAGACAACGCTGCCGCGACGCGATAGATTTTACACCTTGAGCGCAGACCCATGCGGAACCGCAAGCCGCAACCTAACTGACGGCCTTCCGCTGAAACTGCCGGAGCCCAGCAGCGAGCAGCAGCAAGTCAAAGAGCGACAATGCAACCAGCACAACCGGCACCGGCAGGTGCGGGAACTGGGGTACGAGCGTACCTCTCAGCCCTTCGCTCGCGTAAACGAGAGGATTCACCAGCACAATCTTCTGCAGGATGGGAAAGTGCGCCAGAGCGCTCCAGGGATAATAAGTGCAGCCAAAGAAGATCATCGGAGTCAAGACCATGCTGAACATCAGTCCGATGTGAGTCTGGCTGATGCTGCAACCCAGAGCAAGACCGCCGCAGGCCGAAAAAAGCGCCACCAGCAGCGTAACGCAGGCAAAAGTCAGCGGAGAGCGCAGGTTCAAATCTACTCCCGGCCGCAGCAACAGCCATGCTGCCGGGATGACCACGAGACCGGCAACCAGCGCTTGCATCGCGCCAAAAAATACCTTCTCGATTGCCAGCCAGGCGATTTCCATCGGCGCCAACAGGCGGTCTTCAATCTCGCGGGTGAACTGGAATTCGGCAATCAAAGGCATGGCCACAGCCCAAACGCCCGTGAACACCATGCTGATAGCCATGATCCCGGGCAACAACAGGCTTTTGTAGGTGGCGGGCATGTAGCCGCTGCTTACCATCACGCGGCCAAAGATGAAGACGAACATCATCGGCTGCAGGAAAGTCTGCAGCAGCAAAGGAACGAAGTTGCGGCGAGCGACGTGAGCGTCGCGGGACAGCAGGGCTAGAAAAGTTTTCCAGTTCAATCGCGCAAGCTCCTTCCGGTGTGGTGCAGGAAAAGGTTCTCCAGGCTGGGCTCTGAGATGTGCACGTCGCACAATTCAACACCGGCGCCGGAGGCAAGATTCGCGATCTCAGAAACCAGCGGACCTCCGCGGTCCGCGTACACGTCGGCGGAGTTGTCGCCGTTCGCATCATCGCCTACGCGCTTGCTCGCGCGCACCTCCCGCACTCCCGGCAATGCCTGAAGGCGTTGCACCAGGTCCGGCGAGAGCCTGCCGAAGCGCAACCGCAGCAGATACCCTCCCGGAACCGACGATTTCAACTCGCTGGGAGTGCCGAGCGCGATATTGCGCCCATGATCGATGATGGCCAAACGTTGGCACAATGCGTCAGCCTCTTCCATGTTGTGCGTGGTCAGAAGGATAGTTTTGCCGCTCTGGTTGTATTCGCGGATGATTTCCCAAAGCAGCAACCGGGTCTGCGGGTCGAGGCCGGCACTGGGCTCGTCCAGGAAAAGCACCTGTGGATCGTGCATCATCGCGCGCGCGATGGAGAGCCGTTGCATCATGCCCCCGGAGAATCCTCGAACCATCTGATCGGCACGGTCCCGGAGTTTGAATCGCTCGAGCAGCGCCTCCGCGCGCTCGGCTCGCACCCTTGAATCGAGACCGAAATAGGCGCCGTGGAAGAGCAGAATTTCGCGGGCGGTAAGAGCAAAATCAAGGTTGGGGCGTTGCGGAACCACTCCGATCAGCCGTTTGACCGTGACCTGTGCCAGCCACACTTCATGCTCGCCAATCCACGCCTGCCCGCCCGTCGGCCGCACACGGGTGGTGAGGATTCCTACGGTCGTCGACTTGCCGGCGCCATTGGGTCCGAGCAGGCCGAAGATTTCTCCAGGTGAAACCTCAAGCGAGAGCCCGTCGAGCGCAACGATTTCCGCCTTGGGCTGCTTCTTGCCTTTGCCACGTGCCGCACCGAAACCAAAGCCGCCGCCGGAGGCGAGCGGAGGCGGTGAGGTATAGATCTTGCGTAAGTCGCGGGTGCGAATGCCAGCCAACATGCCGAAATCCTGGGGTGTGTCCTAACTCTGGGTTCGAGAACCGTCCGTTACCCAAGCCAATCAGCGGCAAGGTTCTTCGATAGAACCAGAGGGGTGTGGCGACTGTCAATTTCCGCGTTATTGGAATAAGGCTATTCCTTGGGAAGATCGATCATGACGACCTGCGAGTTTTCGCGCAAGCGGTCGAAGACGATTTGTTTCCCGTCGGTTGTGACGTCGAAGGTCCGCATGGCGGCGAGGTTTTGCAGCCGGGTGAGAAGGCGCGACTTCATCGAGACGAGATCGAGTAGCCAGAAGTCCTGTGATGCGAGCATTCCTTGCATGTAGATCAGACTCTTGCCATCAGGCGAGAAGCGCACGCGCTCGCCCAAGCGCCGCAAGATAATCTCGGGCAGTTTGACGCTGGTTCCGTCCGGGCGTACGGCCAGAAGCGGAGCGAAGGTGCGCACATTCAAACCCGCATAGACGATCAGGCTTCCATCCGGCGACCAGACTGGATTGAGTGCCGTCCCGCTGGTCAAGCGAACGGGCGATGCGCCATCCAACGGAATCTTGAAAAGGCCGGGACCGGCGGCGTCGCTGCCACCAGTGACGATCCATCTGCCATCCGGCGACCAGCAGCTCGAACCCTGAGGGACCATTCCCTCCGCGATGGGCTGGAGTTCGGCGCCGTCTGAAGAGAGGACATGCAGTTGGTGTTTCCCGCTCCGCCGTAGCACAATGGCCACGCGACCTCCATCGGGCGAAACGGCGGGCGTTTCCAGCAGCGCACCATCGGCGCCCTTCCAGATCTCAGTCACCTTTCCATCCCGAAGGCGCCACAGTCCGTCGCCCGTCCCGAGGGAAGATAAATAGAACAGCGACGAGCCGCTAAAACGAGGTGCCAGAGCGCGCACGGTCGGCACTGTAAACGGTTTTACATCCTGTTCTTCGGCGACGCGATCAAGAATCGGAACGCTCCAAAGGCCAGCCAGTGGGTCGCTGATGGTGGCCACCAGCTTACGGCCGTCCGCGCTGGCTTCCACGGACGTATATTGTTCGAGACCGACGCTCGCGCGCCGCGAATCCCTGCGTTTCAGATCAAACGCCCACAACCACGGTCCTGAACCGTCCTCGTCCCGCGCCACATAAAACACTGTGCGGTTGCCGACCGGTGTGGGATATGCGACGTCTGTATTGAGTTGTGTGAGGCGCTCTGGGTTCCGGCCGGCCGGGTCGATGCGCCATAAATCCATCTCCCCCGTCGCCGGTGTCCCATGCGAGAAATAGATCCAACGGCCATCAGGCGACCAAGCTGGAAAATGGTTGTGAATTCCCGGCCGGTCCTGGGATATCCGCTGCGCATTGGCGCCGGAGCGGTCCGCCACGAACATAGGGTCGCCTTTAGCGAAGGTATGGTAGACAATCCGTTCGCCGTCCGGTGACCAAGCCAGGTTGACGGCCTCCTCGCTGAGGAAATTGCGCGGCGTACCTCCCGTCAGGAGCATCAGCCGCAGCCGCATACCCACATCACCACCGCCGATCCAAACTTCCGAGCCATCGCCGGAAAAACCTACGCTTCGTAAAGGCCCAGGCAAAGGGCCCGCCTTCCCCTGCGTCAGATTGGTCACATGTCCGGTACCCACCTGGGTGAGCCATACATCGAAGGGGCCGTCATGATCGGAGACAAAAGCCACGAACCTGCCGTCCGGCGAGATCGCCGCTTCCACGCTCTTGAAGTCGGTCACGCGCGTGAAATGCGCTTTTTCGAGCGGGTTGGCCGGTGCAGCCGCCGGCCGAGCCATTTCCCAGACCGCAGTTCCCATCAGCAGTGCAGCCGCTATGACCCACGGGAGCCACGCTCGCTTTAGGTTCGCCTTCGGCTGCGGCACTTTCTTCGCGGTCGGGGTTCCGGTCGCCGTTCCGCTCAGCGATTCAATGGCAAACGCCAGATCACTCGCCGACTGGAATCGTCGCGCGACATTCTTTTCCAGGCATCGCGCAAGAATCCGTTGCAGTTCCGGCGGACCTTGCCAGCCGGTATCGTTTAGCGCCTGTGGCTCATCGCGCAAAATCGCGGTCATCGTTTCTGCCGAAGTCTCGCGCTTGAAGGCGCGTTTGCCGGTGAGCATCTCGTACACCACGGCACCGAAACTGAAAATGTCGGATCGGGCGTCGCACGGTTCGCCCCGCACCTGCTCCGGTGACATGTAGCCTACGGTGCCCATCACCATACCCGGCAAAGTCGCCGGGCTCGCTAGCGTCACTGCAGTTCCGTGGTTTTCCTCCGGCGCAACCAGCTTCGCCAGCCCGAAATCCAGCACTTTAATCCGTCCGTCACGAGTGACAAACACGTTCTCCGGTTTCAGATCCCGGTGCACGATTCCTTTCTCGTGTGCCGCCGCGAGTCCTTCCGCGATGCCGAGCGCGTATTCGATCGCGCGCCGCACCGGCAGCGGCCCCGATATCAGCTTCTTCCGCAGTGTTTGTCCTTCAAGAAATTCGCTGACCAGAAACGGCGCACCGTCGTGCGCACCAATGTCATGGATTCCCAGGATGTTCGGATGGTTCAGCGCCGCAATCGTGCGCGCTTCCTGTTCGAAACGCCGCAACCGGTCGGCATCATTAGCCAGCGCCTCGGGCAGCACTTTGATCGCGACATCACGCCCGAGCCGCGCGTCGCGTGCGCGGTACACCTCGCCCATGCCGCCCGCTCCTACAGGCGATACGATCTCGTACGGACCGAGTTTGGTGCCCGAGGTAAGCGCCATCGATGCGCGCAATTATAGCCCGGACGCATGGCAGAGGATATCCGCCGATTCCGGACGGTTGGTAGGCAAACTGGAAACTGACCCAATACCCAGTTCGGAAAGCAGCTTAGGTTTTGAAGCGTCGGCTGCATCCTGCCAAACCATTGCCCATAACCGAGGTAACTTTAGGCGCCGCCGGACGCATGCTAGCCTCGATATGTACATGTGTAATCAGTAGCTTCCAAGATTTTTCGGCTATCGACGATGCCTCGATTTCCCATCTTTCGCCTGGGCAAGGATCCCGACAAGCTGGCGCTGCCGGAGCTGATTGCGGCTTCACCGTCGATTGCGCTCGAAGCGCTCGCGGTCGGGGTCGACAACCTGCGGCACGACGTGGCCCTGAGTCCTCGTTTCGTAGAGGCGGCGCGGGCGCACGTGATGCGGTTGATTGTGCGCCACGGCGAGTTGGAGGGACTGCTCGCGGCCGAAGCTTCGCAGAAAACGGAGGGCCCATCGTGGATGAGAAACGCTGCCGCGGGGCCAGTTCGCAGCCCAGCGGAAAAGTCTGACTGGAAGTCGCTGCTGGCTGAATTGCATCTGGCGGCGCTGAATCGCGCCAAGAAGGAAGAAAACATTTGCGTCGACCTGCTCGCGCGCCTGGCAGTGACCAAGTTTCTTCGCACGGAGATGAATCAGCAGTTCGCGCAGGTGCTGGAGCGCTGCCGCGTTCTGCTCAAGACTTATGAAGGCATGCGGCAGGGTAAAGCGGTGGAGTATCGCGAGTGCGTGGCCGCCTTCCAGGTGCGGAAGAAGATCATCCTGCGCAAAACCGGGCAGGATCTGTTCGAAACCCTGCGCGAGATCGAAAAAGAAACGCTGGCCCGCATGCGGCGGTCGTTATTCGGAGAAGCGAAAGCCGGCGAAGCCAAAGCCGGCGAAACAAAAAATGGCGAATCAAAGACCGGCGAATTAGAGACTGGCGAAATAAAGACTGGCGAAACGGGTCTCAGGAGCTACGGATTGTTCCTGAACCGTCTGGCGTTTTCCGAGGATGGCCGCGACGATTACCTGTGCGCCGAACATTACGTGATGCTCGGAAACTGGGATCGCGATCCCGACCGCTACCCGCACCTGCAGGATATCGTGTGGGGTTTTGTACGCTCGGTGTACGGCGAACAGACCCCTGTCGAAATTATCGATGCCTGGCTGTGTGCCCCGGAGAACGCTCGCGCTCTTGTAGGAACCGGCACGCCCGATGACTCCACGGCGGAAGGCCTGGCCCAGCAACAGCGCTTGGCCAAGTGGGTACGGCTGCTTGAAGATGAGCAGGTCATGGAGTGCGTGATCGCTTCGTACCATACTGTGCCCTTGCTCAGCCAGTACGCCCCGCGAATCAATCCGCAGCAATTGAAGAATGCCCTTATCTCTCGTCCCGAGTGCGACCGCGTGGAGCGCATGATCCAGGAGCATGGCAAACTCTCGCCCAGCAGTCTTTATGCCGCGGTGGGCAAGGTTGCGGGCTGCAGGGGCCCGGAGCGGGCCAAGGTGGCGGCGCGCTTTCTGCAGGATTTTTCCCAATATCACCGTGACCTGCGGCGCCTCGAGACTTTGAACGCGGCGCTCGACTCGGTGAATCTGGTGAGCACCGAGAAAGTCCGTGAGCTTTCCCGCATGAACGGCACGCTCTACGAATTTCTTCTGCCCGAGGAACAGCAACCGGAGGAAGAACGCGTTCTGCGCCATGTGGTGATCAAGGCCGACGTGCGCGACTCCACGCGGCTCACGCGTACATTGATGGAGAAGGGACTGAATCCCGCGTCCTACTTCAGTCTGAATTTTTATGATCCGGTAAACAAACTCCTCGGCAAGTACGGAGCGCAGAAAGTTTTTCTCGAGGGCGACGCGATCATCCTCGCAATCCTGGAGCGTTCCGGCGAGCCCGAACTTGCGGTGAGCCGGGCCTGCGTGCTGGCCCGCGAGATTATCGAGATCGTGCGCGGCTACAATGAACTGATGCAGCGGTCGGGCATGCCCGAACTCGAATTGGGCGTGGGCATCACGCTGCAGGAGGCCGCGCCCCTATACCTGATGGATGGCGAGCATCAGATCATGATCTCGGAAGCGCTGAACGAGAGCGACCGCCTTTCTTCCTGCAACAAGCGCGCCCGGAGCGTAATGGAATCGCAGGCCGGGCCGTTCCACGTCTTTGTGTTCCAGTCGGCGGGAGCCGAGCCCGCGAAAGATGAGGCCGAGAATCCCGAGGATGTCATCACCTACAACCTGGGCGGCATTCGCATGAATGACGCGGCCTTCCGCAAGCTGGAGCAGGAAGTTTCACTCGTGCCATTGTCGGTGAAGCTGCCGCCTTCGATCGCGTCGTCGGATAAAGGCGAGTACCATCTTTTCAGCGCCACCGTGCCGGTCGACCGCGACATCTTCCGCAAAATCGTAGTGCGCCAGAGCCGCGTGCCGCGAATCAATGTCGAGGATTTCTCGGTCCAGGGCTGGACCCACCGCACTTACTACGAAGTCTGCACCGACCCCGCCATCTACGCCGCGCTGGAAAAGAAGAAAGCCGCGAAGGCGTAAGACCTTCACCGCAGAGACACCCTTCGGCTACGCTCCGGGCAGGCTCCGACACGGAGAAAACCAAAAAATAAGGAGTTTCTTCATGGTTCCGGGCGTGATTCGTATCACGGCACGCATTCATGCGCGCCCTATACGTCGAACCCCCTCCTGTCATTCCGACCGGGCGCCAAGCCAAGTAAGGAACCCGCTTCCTCCCGCCTGGTGGTTTTGGCGCTGCAAAGCCGAGTCCATCCGCATCACGCCCGATAGCGAACAATCAATGAGAAAGCGAGGTTTCATAGCATAGAATTTCGGAAACGGCTGGAGAGCAGATGAAGATGGGGATTGTTCGCTCTCGCTAAAGGAGGGGCGGGGCTATGGCACGAGATGGTTCGTTCCACTGTGAACTTGAAAAGGCGAAAGATAAAGATGAAAACGGGAATCAAGTGACGACAATCAAGTGTCATGGCGAGCTGGTCTATGGCACCGCGGGTGAGCTAAAAGAAGTGGTGAGGCCCGTCATCGCTCTTGGTGGTCGCATCATTATCGATCTTGGTGATGTAAAACATCTGGATAGCGCGGGCCTCGGAGTGCTGGTTGGCCTCAAGGCGTCGGCCATCAAGCAAGGGCAGCTGTGCACCCTTGAACTCGCCAACATGACACGTGGCGTGGTGGAATTGCTGCGCATCACTCATCTGACGCAGATGTTCTCGTCGTAAGGCCGACCTGATTTTAACTTCATCCCGACGGATGCCCAGGTGCCGGAGTGCCCCGCTCAAGCGCTGCTTGGTCGGGGATTTTCATTTTGTTCTTCGCCTTGACAGATGGCCTCAGCATGTAAGGCAGGCGAGATCAGACGCTCTGTTATGTCACCTTTTTTCCCCACTCGGTGGCCTTGTCGGGTTTGCCCCAGGCCTGATAGAGCTGGACGAGCCATTGATGCGCCAGTTCCAGGTGGTAGTGGTCAGGCACATCGATGCGGTCTTTGAGGGCGAGCATCCCCTGGTAACCTTCGAGGAGCAGCGGCTCGGCTTCGGTGTAGTTCTTCTCTCCGGAGAGGCTCGCACCCAAGAGGCTGGCGGCGCGATATCGCTGCCAATCATTCGGCTGCACCTTTTTCTCCGCTTCCAGCGCTTCACGCGCCACAGGCTCGCTTTCGGTGAACTTGCCCTGCGACAGATACACGAGGGCGAGATCGGCCTCTGCAGCCACCGTGTCCGGATTTTCCGGGCCCAGGACGCGCCGCCGTCCAGCCAGAGCCTGCTCGGCGTAATTCTCCGCCAGATCGTATCTGCCATGACGTTGATACATCTGTCCCAAATCCGCAAGGACGGACAGGGTATTGGGATGCTCGGGAGCCAGCACGCGACGCTCGATCTCGAGGGTTCGGCTAAGGAGCGCCTCAGCCTGAGCGTGCTTGCCTGCGTACTCGTAGGCGTCTGCCAGACTGTTCATGGAAATCAGCGTATCGGGATGCTCGGGGCCCACCACGCGGCGCCGGATCTCCAAAGTTTGACTGTGGAGCGTCTCAGCCTGGGCGTACTTGCCCTCGCTCGCGTAGACGTTTGCCAGATTGAACATGGAACGCAGGGTATCGGGATGCTCGGGACCCAACACGCGACGCCGCATCTCCAGCGCCTGGCTGAAGAGCGTCTCAGCCTGGGCGTACTTGCCCTCGCCCGCATAGACGTTTGCCAGATTGTTCATCGACCAAAGCGTTTCGGGATGATCGAGACCCAATATGCGGCGCCGGATCTCAAGGGTTTGGCTCGCGAGCGCCTCGGCTTGCGGGTACTTACCCTGAGCCCAGTAGGCGTTAGCCAGATTGCCCATCGACCAAAGCGTGTCGGGATGCTCAGGGCCCAACACCCGGCGTTCGATCTGTAGCGTTTGGTCGTCGAGCTCCTCGGCCTGCGGGTACTTGCCCTGGTACCAGTAGACGTGGGCCAGATTGTTCATGGAAACCAGCGTATCGGGATGCTCGGGACCCAACACGCGGCGCCGAATCTCCAAAGCCTGGCTATAGAGCGTCTGGGCCAGCGCGTACTTGCCCTCATCCGAGTAGACCCAGGCCAGATTGTTCATGGAAACCAGCGTGTCGGGATGCTCGGGACCCGACACGCGGCGCTCGATCTGCAGCGTTTGTTCATCGAGCGCCTCGGCCTGCGGGTACTTGCCTTCGCGCCAGTAGACACTGGCTAGATTGTTCATGCAACGCAGCGTATCGGGATGCTCAGGGCCCAACACGCGACGCCGCAAATCCAGCGCCGCCTCGAGCTGCTTCGCTGCCTCTGGATAGAGTCCGAGGCCTGTGTACACCGTCCCCATGGTGTTCCGAATCGCTGCCTCGACTTCCGGCTGTTTTGCGAACTTACCCTGGATGCGCTGCGCCGCCCGGTCCAGGGCCGTGCGCACCTTCAGGTCTGGATCGGGCTTTGTGCGCGGCCCCGATTGCTTGGCGGCGCTGGCTTGTGCCAGCAGATCGTTCTGTAGGAAATCGTTGACCGCCTGAGCTACAGCCGCTTCGCGGTTGGCGCGAATGCTTTGGCGGATGCTGATGACCGAGGCCGAAATCAGCACAAGCGCGAACGCGCACGCCGTTGCCAAGGCAACGCGGTAGCGACGTGCGAACTTGCGCGCACGATATGCCAGCGAAGGTGGTACGGCCAGCACCGGCTCGTTGGCCAGATAGCGCCTGATGTCGCCGGCAAATTCGGAAGCGGAAGCGTAGCGCCGCGAGCGTTCTTTTTCCAAAGCCTTCAGGGCGATCGCGTCCAGTTCTCCCCGCAGTTGGCGGGCCAGCGCCACCGGTTCGGTGTGGCGCTGGATGGCCACCTCGGTGCACGTGGCCCGATCCTGAATGCCGATTTTTGTGCTCGGCTTCGCCGGTTCATCTTCCCGCAGCCTCCGCAGAAATTCCTCGAGCCCGAGTTTCTCCAGATCGAGCGGTAGTGCGCCCGCCAGCAACTCGTAGAAGATCACGCCGAGCGAATAAACGTCGGTGCGGGTGTCGATGTCTTCTCCCGATGAACGGGCCTGCTCCGGGCTTATGTATCCCGGGGTTCCGACCATTCCTCCCGCGCGTGTGAACATCGTTTCTGCGCCTAGGCTCTGCGTGAGCGCCTTGGCCAGTCCGAAATCGATGATCTTTGGTGCCGCTTTGCCGTCCACTTCCGTGACCAGGATGTTAGAGGGCTTCAGATCGCGGTGGATGATGGCTTTCTGATGGGCGTGCTGCACTCCGTCGCAGACTTGGGCGAACAGCTCCAGGCGTTCGCGTGTGCTGAGCCGGTGATTGTCGGAGTAGTCGGTGATCGGCGCGCCGGCAACGTATTCCATAACGAAATACGGCGCCCCGGTGAGTGTGGCGTCAGCATCGAACACCTTGGCGATGGCCGGATGGTCCATCAAGGCCAGCGCCTGACGCTCGGACTTGAAGCGCGCGATGGCTTCGCGTGTGTTCAGCCCGCCCTTGATCAGCTTGAGGGCAACGCGGCGGCGCATCGGCTCCTTTTGCTCAGCCAGCCAGACTTCACCCATTCCACCCTCGCCGAGTCTTCTTACCAGGTGGTATCGTCCGATGACTGTCTCGGTTGTGTCCGCGCCATCCATGCTTACGGTCGGCGCAACTCCCGAGTCGTCCGCGTGCGCCGCGCCTTTCGCAAGGTCGTCTTCAGGAGGCATTTGGCGGGCCTCTCTTATGGGCCGAAATAGTAGAGTGGCAGTATATACCGAATCGGAATGATGACCTCCGTTGCGCAACCCAGAGGAGGTTCGTCGCGTCCAGGGTTCCAAACACTCATCGCCGGGTTAATCCATCAAGGTGGGACAGCCTTAGCTTTAGCGCTGCAGGGGCCGCCAGCCGGCGGGGCGTAAAATGGGCAGCAATTGTATTTGAAGGAATCTGAATGCCAATGCGGCGAGACAAGATACTGATCAGGCTCACCGACCAACCATCCCGGCAGGGCCTATAGGTCGGTTAGTTGAAGGAATGACAGTTTGATTCGCGAAGCTTAAGTCGGGTTGACGCACTTCTTTTGGAAAGGACACATCTATGAAAAAGGCAAACTTGACGATGTTGCTGCTCTTGCTTGCTGTCTCGACAGTCAGTGGGGCACAGGTAGTCAAAAGTCTAACTCTTAAGACGACCACCATGCAGGAGGGCAGCTTCGTTACGGCGTCTTGCAGTTCCAGTGGATGCGAGGCGACAGTTCCCCTCGTTCCGTCCGTGAATGTCGTTTGTCCGCTGGCAAAGGGCAAGACATGTACATTGTCTGTGCAGGTATCGTCTGCGGTCGTCACCAGCCAAGGGTCACTGGGTTTGTTCCGCTATACGGGAGACGGAGTATCAATTGATGGCTTCCTCCCCGAGGTCCTGTGGCAGCGCAACGGAAACGCTCTTACTGTTCTCGCCTCGTTCAACTTTCCCATCTTCGTAACCAACACGAAGGATAATCAGGCGCACAAAGTCGAAGTGGACCTGGTTTGCTTTGACGTTAGCGATGTTGGAAGTTGCACGGTTAGCAATGACCTCTTGCCCAGGGATGTTTCAACGTCGGTGCGGACGGATGTTTTCGTTCCGTAAATGACATTGTCAAACTGATTTCTGGCGGCGGTAAGGTGCTGGTCGTGGGGCAGCCTGCCCTTGGCGCTGCGAGGGCCTTCAGAAATTTGATCCCACACGCGCCGGACGGAAGGGAATCGAGAACGTGGCTTCTACGTCCACGGGGCCGCCGTTTTTCGTGGCGGGCTGGAATTGCCATTTGGCGACGGCTTCGCTGGCGAACTGGTCGATGCGCTGGTCAACGCTGCGCAGCACGCGCACACTGCCCACCGTGCCGTCAGCGTGGATGACGGCATAAAGGATTACAGTGCCGCCCACGTTCTGCCGCATCAGTTCCTGCGGATACGCTGGATCGACCTTGCGCGTGGCCGAGGGCGCGGAGAGATCTGCAGAAGCGAGATCTGTGGTAGATGGATCTGCGGAAGAGTGCCCGCTGAAACTCGAAGCAGGTTTGAGCGCGGCGAAGCGGACGATCCAACTACCTCCGGCGGAGTTCAGGTTGGGCATGTTAAGGCTGAGCGAGTAGAACTTGCGGGTGCCGAAGACGGCGCGTTCTTCGTCGGAAAGCTTGTTCTCGTTTTCCGATTGCATTCGAGTCGACACCCGCGGTGGACGCATGTTGGCGATGAGGTTTGGATTGACCGAGTTGGCGTTGGAGTTCGGGGCGGGATCGCCCGCAACTGGAGACGCGGCATTCGAGTTCTTGCCGACGTACAGTCCCGAAGGCAGATCGCCGCTGGTCTTCTTTCCGCTGCCTGATCCACTTCCATTCTCTTTCCCGTTTGCAGCGATTGCTCCTGGCGCTCCAGAGGCTCCCCGATGGCCTTCCGGGGTGGCGGCGAAGTTGCCGCGGCGCTTGCCCGCGGGAGGATCGGCCGGTGCGCCTATCACGGGATGAAGGCTTAGCGCAATCATGCCTCCGCCGGAGCGGGATCGTCCTGGCGCCAGGGAGGGCGGCGGTCCGATCACCTCGGGTGAACGTCTGCTCAAAGCGTTGGAACTTCTGCCGGGGACCGCGCGTTGCTCATCGAGCGAAAGCTGCGGCGCGGGCGCAATCACTGAAGTATGTCCGATGTTGAGGTCGCGGACACGACGTGTTGCGCCCGCTTCCACAGCAGGCGGCGGAGCAATGACAGCGGGCTCCGGAGCCTGCAAAGTTTTCTTCGAGGCGGGCTGCACGTCAGGAGGTGGCGCGATGATGGAACGCTCCATCTGCGGCGCCAGGCGCGAGATTTCCGACGCGGGAACAGCGGGAGCTGGTCCGATTGGAACCTGCGGCGTTCCCGACCAGGCGACGACGTTGGGCAAAGCCACGTTGCGTTGCAACTGGACGTCTGGCGGAGTGACGATGGTCTGCGAGCGGTTGTCGGCCTGCGGCGGAACGGAAATGACGGACTGGGGCCAGTATTCGGGATCGGTTTTGCGGGCGCGAACGGTATTCGGGCGTCGAGTGTCCAGAGGCGGCAGGTATTCCGAGGGTGTGTAGTAGACGACGTCGTCATGCGTGAACGTGGGCTGAGAGTTGATGTGAGGCCGCAAGGCGAGCACACGCGATCCTGCCCAGATCATCGCTAGGGCCAGAACGTGATATGCGCCGGATTGCAGGAAACGGCGCCAGGGAAGTCCGCGGTCGACGAACACGTCTGGCCAGAATGTGACTTCAGATTGATGATTGGCGATTGCTGATTTCTGATTGAAGACCTCGGATCGCTGAAAGAAGGCGCGAAGGTTCTGGAGGAAGACGCGAGACCAAGGTTCGGGCTCAACCAGCAGGCGCAAGTCCGCGACCGGTGGTTCGGTCCCTTCCTCTTGCAGCAGCAGGCCTGGCGCTTCGGGCATCGTTCTATCTTAGATGCAAGAAGGCTCCGTGGTGAAGACAGTTTCGCCGGAAGTCCAGGCAGGTTATCAAGATAATCGCTGATTGTTGATTGAAGACCCGATTGGTTTTTGGGTTTCAATCAGGAATCCACAATCAGCAATCAACAATTCTCTGGGGGCGTTACTGGCCGGCGCGGGCGGGTGTGATCACCAGACGCCCTGGGATCTTCCTCTTGCTGTCTGGCTTTTCTTGCGCGTAGACGAGGTCGAGTCCGCCTTCGTCCGTAGTAGAAGCCTCGGCCAATGCCGCGGCCAGGGCGCGGTAGGAGCGGCTCACTTCCTGATCTTGCAGAACCACGGGCGTGCCATGATCAATCGCGGGCGAGACGGCATGAAACGCGTTAGGAATCTTCCACAGCACCTTGCAGCGTGTGGCATGTTCCACGTCTTCGTCGGTGAAGCCGGGAATCTTTTTGTAGCGATTCAGCACCACGCGCAGCCGGTTGCGGCCCGTGCCTTCTTCGAGGAAGGCGTGAATGCGGCTGGCGCTCCACAGCGAGACCACGTCAGTTTGAGCGATCATGAGCACGGCGTTCGAGAGATCGGAGAGCAGGCGCGTGGTGGAATCAAGCCGGCTGGAGGCGTCGATGACCACGTAGCGATAGTGATTTACCAGCAGGTCGAACAGGCGGGCCAATTCGGCCGGCGTGGGCATGGAGGGATAAGGCTGCTGCGGGCCGGCGAGAAGATGCAAGCCGTCTTTGGCAGTGGTCATCAGGCCATCGAGCAGAGAAACGTCGAGGCGGTGCAGGTTCTGGAGCGCGTCGGAAACTCCGAAAGCGGGGCGCAGGTTGAGATGGAGCTGGGCGTGGCCGACGGGAGCGAAGTCCACCAGGACCACGCTGCCGTGGGCTTGCTGCAAAGCGAGAGCAGTGTTGACGGCGGCAGTGGTGGCGCCTGCGCCTCCTTTGGCGCTGAGGAAGGTAAAAATGCGGGCCTTGCCCGCGCCCCCGCGCGTGCGGGTGCGGTTCGAACTAAAACGTGTCAGGGCTTCGAGCAGAGCCTCAGTGCCGGCGCTGTCGTCCAGATACTCCCCGGCTCCGGCGCGCATGCTGGCCACGATGGTGGTGGGCTGCTGCATGCTGCCGTTGGCGAAGATGGCGAGCTGCAGGGTGTTGGCCTGAATGAGTTCGATGGCCTTGATGGCAGGCTGAGGATTCTGCGCAGGAATATCAACCACGACCACCTCGGCGCGCAGATCCTGAATCTGCCGCAGGATGGAATCCGTGGGTCCATGGGGAAAGCCGACGTTGCTGAACACTACCCTGGCTAGCTGCGTAGTCTCCAGGCGGTTCTGCAATTCGGCTAGGTGTTCCCGGTCCTCGGACAGAAGGGCTACGGCGATCCCATGCATGGCGCGGTTCTCGCTGATTTCTCTCGGTGTCTGCATGTTAAAAAGAGAAAGTACCCTTCGCCAAGTGACTCAAGTAACTACCGGAGAGCGTGTTTGGACGCAATTCGCGCCAAGACGCTCGCCGAGACATAGGAGCAGTGATCCGCAAGATCATCAGGTTCAGTTTGAGGTGCACAACTGGAAGACTCCCAAGCAAATCCGCACGTTGACGATTATTCTAAGCCAAGCCGCGGAGATTGAACAGGACAGAGATGTGTGGAAAAAACTAAAGTCTGCGAGGGCCCGGCCCAGACCGGGATTTTCGGCTGCGGACTTAGCTAATGAGCAGCGGCGCGCGGATTACCGGGGGCAGGCGCGGCGGGACGCTCGCTCTCGCTGTTGTGCAGGGCCGAAATGCGCCGGAAGTCGGCGGAACCGTCCTCGGTTTCGGGAAGGTAGTCGTAATCTTTTAAGCAGACGGCTACGCCGATCTTGGTTTCCGCGGACCTGCTCTCGACAAATCTGGTTTCGGCAAATCTGGTTTCGGTCTCGCCCGAGGCTGCGGGCCTCCAGCCATTATCCGCGGGCTTGACGATGCGAAGAACGCGGCCCCGGCAACGCACGCGCATGCTTTCGCCGAGCGTGATCTCGGAAGGCATCTTCAACGTGAGTTCGACTTCCGCGCCTTCGCTGAGCGCCATGTCGGTGAACAGGAAAGCTCCGCGGGAACTTAGATCCTGAGTGAAGCCGAGTCCTTCGGAGGCGGTCGCAACATCACGCAGGGCGACAGGAAGGTTAAAAGCGAAGCGTTGTCCAATGCGGCGCTCAACACCGACCGGGGGAGCAGTCATGGCTGTGTCACTTCCTTAAGGAATCGCCGGGAAAGCGCAACTGCAAGTGCCACTGTAACGCAGTCCAGCCAGTCTGGGAAGTCAAAAATTGCTGCGGATCCGAATCAGGAAAGTGACTGGGGAAAGATCGCCTATGCGGTTGCGGCGCATCGTGAATGGCACCAGCCTTGCCCCTCCTGTGGAAAACTGCCTTGCCGGGATGCGCCGCTGACATGCAAGTTGCAGCTAACATGCAAGTTATAGTAATCGAGAGAAGGGATGGCATCATCCAAAGAAAAGATCGTGGCTGAATCTAGAATTCCAATCCAGGAAAGCGCGGCATCGAGCGGCGCAGATGCGTCCTCCAGTTCTCTATCGCGCTGGCAGGCGGGGGTGCGAGCGCTGCGACACCGCAACTTCCAGCTCTTCTTCAGTGGACAACTGATTTCTCTTATCGGCACCTGGATGCAAAGTGTGGCGCAATCGTGGCTTGTCTACCGGCTGACCGGTTCGGCTTTGCTGTTGGGATCGGTGGGATTCGCCAGCCAGATTCCGGTGTTTTTGTTTGCGCCGCTGGGCGGACTGACCGCCGATCGCGTCAACCGACGCCACGTTGTGATCTCCACGCAGATAGCGGCGATGGTGCTGGCGTTTATTCTGGCGGTGCTCACGCTTACTCATGAGATTGACCATCGGGTGTGGCTCATCTTTGTGCTGGCCGCGCTGCTGGGCGTAGTGAATGCGTTCGACATTCCCGGACGGCAATCGTTCCTGGTGGAGATGGTCGGCAAGGAAGATTTGATGAACGCGATCGCACTGAATTCTTCCATGTTCAACGGCGCGCGCGTGATCGGTCCGGCCGTCGCCGGGATTCTGGTGGCGAAAATTGGCGAAGGCTGGTGCTTCTTTGCCAACGCCGTGAGCTACATCGCGGTGATCATCGGATTGCTGCTGATGAAGGTGCACAGCCCGGCGCGCGCGGCCATGGCGTCGCCGTTCGAGCACATCATGGAGGGATTCCGCTTCGTTGACCGGACCGCGCCGATCCGCGCGCTGCTACTGCTGTTGGGCATGGTGAGCCTGGTGGGCATGCCCTATGTCGTGCTGATGCCGATTTTTGCCGACCAGATTCTGCACGGCGGAGCGCGTGGGTTGGGCATTCTGATGGGTGCTACTGGCGTGGGAGCCTTGTTCGGCGCGCTGACTCTGGCATTCCGCGAGGGCGTGAAGGGCTTGGGGCGATGGGTGGCGTGGTGCTGCGCGGGATTCGGAGCCAGTCTCACTGTGTTCGCGCTCTCGCACACATTCTGGATTTCAGTGCTTCTCCTGCTGCCCGTGGGTTACACGATGATGCTGCAAATGGCCTGCTCGAACACCCTGATTCAGGTGATGGTGCCGGACGCGCTGCGCGGGCGGGTGATGGCCGTGTACTCGATGATGTTCATGGGCATGGCTCCGATTGGAGCCCTGCTGGGCGGCGCGCTCGCCGACCATTTAGGCGCGCCCCGCACCGTGGCGATTGGCGGGTTGGCATGTTTGCTGGGCGCGGGTTGGTTCGGAATGCAACTCCCGAAGATTCGCGTGGAAGCGCGCCGTTTGATCGTTGCCCAGGCCGCAGCCGGCGGCGAACCGCCGGAGATGACGGCGCAGGCAGTGGAAGATTAACGCAGAATTGTTTTCGGCGGCTCCAACTATGCGCGAGCGAGGAGCACTTAGTCGGGAGTCCAGCCGAGGAAATCGTCGTGTCCCTCGAAGACCGAGGCCAACTTGGTGAGGCGAAACAATTGTTGCAACCGCGGGCCAACATTGACGAGCTTTAGTTGGCAGTGTTGCCTCTTGGCCGACAGATAAACACTGACCAGCGCACCGAGACCGGAACTGTCCATGTAGTTCACGTCAGTCAGGTCCAGCACGATGGGCTTTGCTTCAGGGATCAGGCCGCGGACTGCTGTCTGCAGCGTGGCCGAGGTCGTCGAGGTAATCCTGCCGCTGCAGCGGACGAGAGTTTCCTCCGGATTTCTTACCGTTTCGAGATTCAATTCTGGAATAGGGATAGGTTGTGCGGCCATTGCGGGCCTCCTCGCTGGAAATTCGAACCAAACAATATTCGAACTGAGGTCATGGTTATGACTGTCGAACCGACAGCTAAACCGGACCGAGCACAGCAAAACCGGCTCCGTGAACGGAACTACCATACTACCGGTGGCCGCAAAGTCAAGCCAAACGTAATGCAATTAAGTAGCGCGCGTCGGCGGCGGTACAGTCGCCACGGCAACAACCGCTTCAATTGCAGCGATCTACCCCACAAAGCGGACCGCGAATTTCAATCGAGCCAATTCAATCTGTGCGTGCTCGCCGGCCTGCATATTTCTTGAACATCGACGTTCGGTCGTGATATATCCGCCTTTATCTCACCATTTTAGTTGGCCAGCCCATCGATCCACCATCGACAGGGCGAGCGGGCCGCACGTAATTGTCCGATTGGAGGACAAGATGAATTCATTTCGAAGAATGATGGCATTGAGTCTTTTCACGGCGGTTTTGCCTGGACTGATTTTCGCGCAAGGCGGATCCACCGGTGCCATTGGAGGAGTGGTTCAGGACGCATCGGGAGCCGTCGTCGCCAACGCGAAGGTAAGCGTCAAGAGCGAAGCTACTGGCGAAGTACTGCGGCAGCTCACGAGCGACGCATCCGGACTGTTCACGGCGACACTGTTGCCGGTAGGCGCCTATAAGGTGGAGGTGAGCGCGGCGGGCTTTCCCGAAACCAAGTTTCCCGGCGTGGTGGTGCGCATTACGGAAACCACGCGCATGACCGCGGTAGTGAAGGTGAGTACGGTGAAGGAAGTTGTGGAAGTCCAGTCTCAGGTGGAGCAAGTCAATACCACGGATGCCACCACAGGCCAATCGCTGGGCGCGCAAACGATTACCGATCTTCCTCCTGGCCACGCGAAACTTCCAACAGTTGCTGGCGCTGTCGGCGGGCGCTTCCTCCGATCTGAACGGCGCGGCGCAGCTTGGCCGCGGCCAGGTTTACATGCACGTGAACGGCGGCCGCGAGGATAACAACAATTATCTGATCGATGGCATCACCGTGGCCGACTATGCCTTCGGCGAATTGACCTTCACACCGCTGCCCAGCCCGGATGCAATTCAGGAATTCAAAGTCAGCACCAGCCTCTATGACGCCACGCAGGGACGGAACGGGGGCGGCAACATCAACGCCACCCTCAAGAGCGGGACCAACCATTTCCACGGCGATCTTTGGGAGTACTTCCGCAACACATCGCTCGATGCGAACGATTATTTTCTGGGGAAGGTTATCGTCAAGCAAAACATTTTCGGAGGCGACATTGGCGGACCGATCGGCTCCGGGGCCAAGTTTGGATTTTTCTATTTCAACCTGCAGGGCACGCGCCAGCGCAGCGGCGATTCGCCGGGAACGTATATCAACATTCCGGCGAACCCGGGTATTCCTTACGTCCCGTTGGCGGACCGCCAGTCGAAGGCTGCAATGGAGGCCGACTGTGGAGTGCCCAGCATCGATCCGGTGGCTTTCAATCTTCTGAACGTAACGAGCAATCAGTTCGGTTTGCCCGGAGGAGGATATCTCTATCCGCTGCTCCCGAATGTGCCCGCAGGCACACCCTGTCTCACTCCCGAACCTTTTCTCATCACTGATCCGGGTAAATTCACCGACAACCAGTTCACGATCAATTGGGATCGCGAATTCCGTGGCGGGAAAGACCATTTATCCGAACGCTTTTTCTGGTCCAATTCCAGCACCTTCGAACCGTTCGGAGCCGATTCCTACGGCATCCAGACCGGGGGCCAACCCGGCACCAACAACCTTAACTTCCCGCTGGGTATTCCCCTGCACAGCCGGTTCGGCAGTATCACCGAAACTCATATATTCAACAACAGCCTGATCAATGACTTTCGCTTTGGAGTCAACATCATCAGCGACAAGCTGAATAACGAGCCGCCGGTCACCAACGCGCAAATTGGCATTAACCTGCCCACTGCCACTGGGGTGAACGGACAAACCGGCGATCCCAACATATATCGCTTCCAGTTCGACACTTTCGCCTTTGGAGCGTACCCGACGCAACTACAGTCGGCGCTTTCGGATAACTACACTTGGGTCGACACTGTGAGCTGGACCCACGGTCCACATCAACTGCGCTTTGGGGGCGAGATTGACCGCGTGGCCATGCGCCGCAGCTTGCCCATTGTAGACAATGGATTGATCTTCTTCGTCTCGGGTGCGACCGGACCCTATTCGGACTTCCAAAGTTTTCTGCAGGGTTCCCCGCTATTAGGTGAAGGCGGTGGTGGCCTCGGCAATCACGATTACCGCATTCCGAGCTTTGCTTGGTTCGCTCAGGATGACTATCGGGCGAGTAAGACGCTCACTCTCAATATCGGTTTACGGAACGAGTTCATCGGTGCGCCGTACGACACTCTATGCCACACTGGCAACACAGATCCGAGTCTGGCGATCACAACTGGGCAACCTTACGTTTATCCCAAGTGCATCAGCAAGTTCGGCCTCTCCGGTATCACCGGAACTCTGAATTCGGCCGGGCTGAATAACGAATACGCTACGGTCTGGGAGCCTCGCATCGGTTTTGCCTACGATCTTGGCGGGCACCACACCACCTCGATTCGCGGCGGCTACGGTATTTACAGTGTGCGCGAGGATCTGGGAGCGGTAGACAATCTCGCCATCGTTCCTCCGACTTATCCGTTTCTCGTGGGATTCTTTCCCGGAGCGGACAGTCTGGCCAACCTGTTTGCCGCGAGCGCCGCGTTTCCCAACGGCATCCCCGCGCTAGGCGCTACTCCCACTCAAACTTACGTGCCGACAGCCGCGATCCTGCAGGGTTCTCCTGCGACCTGCACGCTGGGGAACACTTTTCCCGGCGTTGGCACGGCCTGCGGCGGGGCTTTCAGCGGCAACGTGAATGGATTGATTCAACTCGCCGTGCCGCTGCACTGGGTTGTCGGAACTACGCAGCAGTGGAACTTCACGATCCAGCGCGAACTAGGGCGCGATTGGTTTGCGGAGCTTGGCTACGTCGGCACCAAGGGCAGCCGGCTGCGCTCGACCTACGATCCCGATCAGGGCAACGTGGCCTCGCAGCAGAATCCCATTGTCGTTCCCGGACAAGGCTGCGCCAATCTGCAGGCCGGGGGTTTGTCGTGCACAGTTGTCGATACCACGGTGGAGAATGCCTCGCTCCGTGCGCCTTATATCGGCATCGCCCCCGGCGATTTTGAGGAGTTCGCCGCCAACTCCGACTCGCATTACAGCGCACTGCAGGCGACGTTGGCGCACCGCTTCAGCAAGGGGCTGTACTTCCAGAGCGCCTACACGTGGTCGAAGTCAATTGACGATGTCTCGACTGCTTCCGTGGCATTTCTTACGCGGGTCAACGATCAGAATGATGCGCGCGCCTCGCGCGGGCTTTCCGACTTCGACCGGCGGCAGCGCTTCGTAACCGGCGCCGTTTACCAGTTGCCCTTTTTCGCTAACTCCAACGGCGTGACCAAAACGGCGCTCGGCGGCTGGGAGGCCAGCGGCGTGCTGGTCCTGCAATCGGGGGCGCCGTTCACGGTTTACGATCCGGCTGGAGGAACTGCCTATGCCCTGGCCAGCACACCGTCGTCGACTGCGACTTTCGGTTCTGGCTTCAGCTGCGGCAATGCGCCGAGCAGCGGAAGCCCGGAATCGCGGCTGGCGAACTGGGTGAATCCAGCAGCTTACATGTCTGACCCGCTGGCGCCGACGCTCTCGAATGGTTCCCCGAGCGACGCGACGGTTTACGGCAACACGCCGCGCAACTGCATCATTGGGCCGCCGCAAAAGAACGTGGATTTCACTTTGGACAAGACGTTTAAGCTCGGCGAACGGCAGAGTCTGAGATTCCGGACGGACTTCTTCAACTTGTTCAACCATCCGTCATTCGCGATTCCGGCCTTGGCGTCGGTGTCGTCTGCCGGAGGCTCGGCGCCGATCAGTTCCACCATCGGCACCCCGCGGCTGATTCAGTTCTCGTTGAAGTATGGGTTTCTAGCTTTAACGCAGACTCTAGCGATAGGCTTCCGGCGGCAATCCGGTGACACGGATGCCGCCGTGGCCTTTGTGGCGGATGTTTAATCCGATGAGCAGGGCGGTTATCTGCTCGAGGATGCGGGCGTTTTCCAGTTTGCCGCCGTCGATGGCGCGGACGCCGGGAATCTTCGCGGCAAGCGCGCGCGCGAGTTGAGATGCGTTGGCGTCGTCGCTGCAGACGATGACGTCACAGTCGAGAGAGTCGTCACCGTTCAAGAGTTCGGCAGACAGATTGTGGAACGCAGCGGCTACACTCACTCCCTTGGACACAAGTTCGGCAGCTTGCTGCGCGGCTGAGCCTTGCCAGACGCCGAGAGTGCGGGAGGCGCGTCCGCCGACTCCAGCAGCGAGCGCGACCGTGGCGTCAATCAGAATGCTGCCCGCGCGGATCGCAGGTTTGAGTTGCTTGAGCAGGGCGGCCTGGCTCTCGAAGGGGACGGTGAGCACGAGAATATCCGCGGCGGCGCAGGCGGCGGAATTTTCCATTCCGGAGACGTGCGGTTGATTTCCTGTTTTCTGTTTAATTTTGTCTGCGGTCTCTTGCGCGCGCTGCGCGTCGCGCGAACCGATGATGATGGTTTCTCCGGCGCGGGCCCAACGCAGGGCAAGGCCGGCGCCTGCGGGCCCGGTTCCGCCCAGAATGGCGATGGGACGCGAGGCGTCGCTCATGCGAATTCCGGCTCCAGCGTGTCTTCGGCGGTGAATTTTTCCAGCGGCAGCTTGAGCTTGATGCGGGTGTAGGTTGTGTTGCGCTCGGCGGGAACGCGGCCCATCTCCAGTATCAGCGACTGAAAATCTTCTGGGCTGGTGTACTGGCCGGCAGTCGCTCCGGCTTCGCGCGAAATGTTTTCTTCCATCAGCGTACCGCCGTAATCGTTGGCGCCGGCGTGCAGGCAGAGCTTTGAGAGTTGCCGGTTCAACTTTACCCACGAAACCTGAATGTTGTTGATGGAACCTGCAAGCAGCAGGCGCGAGAGAGCGTGAACTTTCAGATGCTCGGCGAGAGTCGGCCCGCTGCGCGCCAGGCCTTGATGAAAAAGTAGAGTGTTCTGGTGCACGAAGCCGAGCGGAACGAATTCAGTGAAGCCTCCGGTTTCGTCCTGGATATCGCGCAGCAGAAGCATTTGGCGGACCCAGTGCTCGGGCGTCTCGGTGTGTCCATACATCATGGTCGAAGTAGAGCGGATGCCGGCGCGGTGAGCGGTGCGAATGACTTCGATCCACTGCGCGGTGGAAAGCTTGTTGGCTGAAAGAATATGCCGGATTTCGTCGTCGAGAATCTCGGCGGCGGTGCCGGGCAGCGTGCCCAGGCCATTATCGCGCAGCATCGAAAGATAGTCGGCGAGCGGCATGCCGGTGAGTTCGACGCCGTAGACGATTTCCATGGGTGAGAACGCGTGGATGTGCATCGCGGGCACTGCTCTCTTCACCGCACGCAGAATGTCGCGATAATAAAGCGGAGGCAGACCATGCGGCAGTCCCCCCTGTATGCAGACTTCGGTCGCGCCCAGTTGCCGGGCTTCGATGGCTTTTTGCCCAACCTGATCCGGTTCGAGGAAATACGTGTCAGACTCGCGCGGGCCACGGCTGAAGGCGCAGAACTTGCATCCCACAAAACAGATGTTGGTGAAGTTGATGTTTCGATTCACGACGTAGGTGACGAGGTTGCCGGAAAGTTCGGCGCGCAGCAGGTTGGCAGCGGCGAGCAGGCCGAGCAGGTCGTCGCCTTCGGAGCGGGCGAGGGCGTAAGCCTCTTCTTGCGAGACGGCGTTGCCGTTCTGCGTTGCGAGAATTTTCTCCAGAGCTGAACGCACGCCATTCGAAACTCGCGGCGCGATGTCGAACCAGTCGAGCGAAGGAAAGCTTTCCAGTTCCGAGGTTGAGAGTTCGCGGGGCACGAGGTCCTCCGTAGAGACGTAGCTTGCTACGTCTCCGCCGGGAGCCGGCAAGACGTTGCAAGCAACGTCTCTACAGTGTAGCGCAAGGTTAGCGGAACAGGTCATTGGCGGCGGGGCGAAGCAGGTCGCGGGTGCATCCTCGGGCAGGTTCGTAAGGAAATCCGCGAATGATGCATGCTGGCGTGCGGTTAAGCTTGCCGCAGACCAGCCCGGCGGCGCAAGCCAGTTCGTCGGCAACGGCCTCAAGGCTGACGTGCAATGCGTAGCCGTGCGGGTCGCGGCGACCACGATCGTCGCGCAGGGCCTTCATTCCCGCCATCCCAATGCAGAAATCGACCAGACCTTCGCGCCAAGGACGGCCGAAGGTGTCGGTGATGAGAACCGGAATGGTGAGTGCGGTGCGCTTTTTGAGTTCGCGATGAAGTTGGCGAGCGGAACGGTCGGGATCGGCGGGCAGAAGCAGGGCGTGGCGGCCACCATCGACGTTGGAGACGTCCACGCCGCTGTTGGCACAGATGAAACCGTGGCGCGTCTCGGTGATAAGCACGCCGTTCTTGCGCCGGATGATGGCGCGGCTCTCGCGCAGGGCAAGCTCGATGACGCGAGCGTCCAGTTTGTATTTCTTCGACCAGGCGATCGAATGGGCGGAGGGTTTGATCGTCGCCAGATCGACGATGCGGCCCTCCGCTTTGGAAACGATTTTGTGTTTGACGACGAGAATGTCACCCGGTCCGAACGCGAGTTTACGCTGCCGCAGCGCTTGCAAGAGCTTGTCCGCGAGCGAGTCGCCAGCTTTGATTTCATCCGCGAGAGGAATCGGGACGACGCTGAGCTGAGTGTGAAACAGGTTCAGACCATCGTTGCGGCGCTGCTTCCCCGTGGTTTTCCCGGCGGCACGGCGAGGTCTGCTCACACGCCCTCTGTTCCTGTAGCCAGAAACCGGCCATCGAGCGCCCAATCGCGAAGCAGGCGCTGGGTACGGGTTTCGCCGGGATGCGCGAGAAGCCGTTGCAAGTCCTCGGGATTATCCACGTCGAGAGCGATGCCGGGCAATTGCAGTACGATGCACGCTTTACCCGTTGCCTGGGCGGCTGCGAGGTGCGGTTTGAAGCTGTCGTTGCCGAAGCGCAGGGGAAACAGATTCGCAGGACGGCGGAAGGCTGCGTTGGTGCCGCGTCCGTCGGCGGCGGGCGCCAGCACCGAGCCTTCCGCGGGGGCGTAGGCGAGGATCTGGTCGAGTTCACTGGCCTGAATCAGCGGAATGTCAGCGGGTACAACCAGCGTGCTGTCGCTGCCGCGCACCACGCAGAAGCGCGTGGCCATTTCGATAGCGCCAGTTTCGCCGGGGTTCGCGGGGTCGGGGATTATTTCGAAATCGTATTGCCGCGCCAGTTCGAGGGCAAACGGATCGCTGGTCACCAGTGCGCGGGGAGGACAGCGCGGCCAGGCGGCAACAGTGGCCACAACATCATGCAGCATGGCCTGCGCCAATTCCGTGCGCGCGGGTTGATCGAGTATGGCAGCCAGCCGCTGCTTGGCCGCCGACGAATTCTTGACGGGGATGAGAATCACGGCTGGTCGACGGCGGTTCGGGCTGCCGGCTTGTCAGAAACAGATTCGACCGCGGACGGTTCCCCGGAAAGCAGTCCGCTGATCGTATACGAAAGAACGGTCTGAGCGAGCGCAGCCCGGTCTTCAACGGATCGCATGATGGTTTGCGCACACTGCACCCGCAAACCTTTTCCGCGAAGCGCTTCCGCGGCGCCGGCATCGCGCTTGTCGCAAACGAGGAGATCGAGGAAATCTTCGTAAGCCTTGGCCACTCCCGCGATCGAGCAAGGCAATCCCTGCGCGGTCATCAGAATACCCGCAGGTCCGGCCACGGGAGCGTTTCCAACGATCGGACTCACTGCGGCAACCTTGCCGCGTGCGCTGCGCAGAGCTTCGCGGACTCCGGGTACGGAGAGAATCGGGCCGATGCTGGTGATGGGATTGCTGGGCGCGATCACGACCGCATCGGCAGACAAAATGGCTTCAATCACTCCCGGCGCCGGTTCGGCGTCGGAGGCTCCGGCGAAGCGCACTGAATTAACGGGATCCTGATACCAGCGCTGCACGAAGTATTCTTCGAAACTCAACTCGCCGGAAGGCGTATCCACGCGCGTCTCGACCCGTGAATCGCTCATGGGAAGTATGCGCGCCTTCACGCCTAGCTTGTCGCAGATCGTCGAGGTAGCCTCGGAAAGCGTCTTGCCCTCCGCCAGCAGGCGTGAGCGCAGCAAGTGCACCGCCAGGTCGCGGTCGCCGGTGTGAAACCACGTGGGCTCGCCGAGTTGCCCCATGGCTTGCAGGCATAGAAAAGTATCTCCTTTTACGCCCCAGCCGCGCTCGCGGCTGAGCAGGCCGGAAAGAACGTAGGTGATCGAATCGATGTCCGGAGAGACGTAAAGTCCCCACCACAGCAAGTCGTCGCCGGTGTTGACGATCAGAGTGATTTCTTCCGGCGGAAGCACCTGCCGCAACCCATCCACGAACTTGGCGCCGCCTGTGCCGCCGGTGAGCACACAGATCATGCGGCCCTCGGTTCTTTGACGAGGCCTTCGCGGTCGCGGGCGGCTTGGACTTTTTCTGAAAGCAATCCGGGCCTCGACGTTACCATCGGCAAAAACTCAGGATAGACCGGCAGGCGTTGGCGCAACTGGAAGCCTTTGCCTTCAGTGCGCAGGCGCAGTTGCTCCAGATGCGGCCAGGGCTTTTCGGGATTGATATAGTCAGGGGTCAACGGCGAAATTCCTCCCCAGTCGTTGATGCCAGCGTCCACCAACTCTTCATAATACGGCGCATTGAGGTTGGGAGGCGCTTGAATATTGACGTTCGGCATTAACAAGCGAGCTACCGCCGCAGCGCGCAGCATCTCTCCCTGGCTGGGTTCGGGCACGTGGGCCATGGGGATGGTGGGTTTGGCGCGGAAATTCTGGACAATAACTTCCTGGATGTGGCCGTAACGGTCGTGCAAGTCGCGAATGGCAAGCAGCGTGTCGACGCGGTCTTCTGGAGTTTCGCCGATGCCGATCAGCAGGCCGGTGGTGAATGGG
Organism: uncultured Acidobacteriaceae bacterium; assembly: GCA_963850165.1. Lineage (GTDB taxonomy): Bacteria > Acidobacteriota > Terriglobia > Terriglobales > Acidobacteriaceae > Sulfotelmatobacter. Next base: position 145,579 of record CAWKKK010000033.1, read on the forward strand.
ACTTGCTGTTTGCCAGCTTCTTCGATGGTGCGCAGGCGCTTGGCCGGCACTTTGTCGGGAGCATTGTCGTGAGCCGCGCCGTGAGCGAGCAAAGCACGGCTGGTAGTTTCGAGCATCAGGCCCATGCTGGGCGAAACGGCGGCCAGACGGGCGATCCATCCGGCGCTGAGCAGGCCGGGATTCGGGTGCGGCAGCAAACTGGTCTCGCGCAGCACCAGTTCGCACATGGCTTCCAGATAATGCAGCGTGGATTTATATCCGAGATGCCGGAGTGTGTCGCGCATCTCGGAGAAGCGCAGTTCCGGTTTGTCGCCTAAACTAAAGAGGGCTTCGGTGCATCCCAGTTTTTCGCCGGCGCGGGCGACGGCGAGAACTTCTTCCGGAGGCATGGTGTGTGCTCCGGGCTCTCCGGGATCGCGGCGGAAGATGCAGTAGCCGCAGTAGTCGCGGCAAAGATTGGTCAGCGGCAGGAAGACCTTCCGCGAGTAGGTGATGACGCCGGGCTTGAAGTGATCTCTTGCGGCGCGGGCGGCGGCAAGCAGCGCCGGGAGATTGTTATCAGCGCAGCGGATCAGCCGCAGGGCCAGTTCGCGCGAAATGGGTGAGCCACTCAGAAGTTCGGGGTGAAGCTCGGCCAGTTCTGACGCACACGATGAACTGCGTTCCAGGGCGGCCGTTCTGATGGAGGTTGGAGTCACGATGCTCGGTTCCGATGCATCGAATCATACATCAGCGCGGTGGTCAGTGATCAGTGGTCAGTGGCCAGTAAACCGGATCTTGCCTGCTTACACCGATCACTGATCACTGATCACTGATCGCCGATCACTGACCACTGCCTCCGCCCACAGCCGTGGTAATGTATGCAGTCGCGGCAGGAAAAACTCCGAACCCGCTATGAGCCTGAGTCCGGCCGAATATCGAAAGGCGATGGGATGCTTCGCCACGGGAGTGACCATCATTACTCTCGATCTGGAGGGCGAAGTCCATGGCATGACGGCGAACGCGTTCGCTTCCGTGTCGCTCGATCCGCCGCTGCTGCTGGTGTGCGTGGACCACACCGCCCGCACCCATGCTCACATGCACGCCAAGAAGCGCTTCGGGATCAATATTCTGGCGGCGCACCAGCGGGAGATTTCCGAATACTACGCGCGGCCGGTACACACCCACGAGCGCGCCGAACAAGAAGCCGTGGCGCGCTTCGATCGCACCACGCAGGGAACTCCGATCTTGCATGGGGCGCTCGCCTACCTGGAATGCAGGCTGCAGTCGGCCGAGGAGGCAGGCGACCACACCATCTTCATTGCGGAAGTGGAGGACGTAGTGGTGCGTCAGGGCGAACCGCTGTTGTTCTTCCGCAGCAAGTACCGAAAAGTTGGCGAGGAAATGGCAGACTAAATGAAAAGGCCCGGCGTCTCATGAGGAGAACACCGGGCCGGAGGGACTCGCAGACGTTTCCACCATACTTGCCTGACGCGCCTGTGGGAGACAAGGTTAGATGTCACAATAACGTTGTGACGGATGTCACAAGCAGTGGTCAGTGGTCGGTGGTCAGTGATCAGTGGCCAGTAAAACCCTGGCGTCCGCCACTTTTCCGGTCGCCGAACATCTAAAGAGCAGCGGTTAGTGGGTATAAAAGCTGGGCGAATTTGTGCTCCAGGTTTTACTGACCACTAGCCACTGACCACTGACCACCGATTTTGGGGGCATACATCATATGGCAGAGAAAATGGCAAAGAGCGAGTCGGAGTGGAAGCAGCAGCTAACGCCAGAGCAATATCACGTTACCCGCCAGTCCGGGACCGAACCTGCTTTCACCGGCAAATACTGGAAGACCAAAGACGCGGGGATCTATCACTGCGTTTGCTGTGGAGAGCCGCTGTTCGATTCTTCGACGAAATTCGATTCTGGAACAGGCTGGCCGAGTTTCTTTAAGCCGGCGGATGAGGGCAAGGTCGAGGAACACAAAGATTCCACCTACGGAATGGTTCGCACTGAGGCGCGCTGCGCGAAGTGCGGCGCCCACTTAGGGCATGTGTTTGAGGACGGTCCCGCGCCGACCGGGCTGCGGTATTGCATGAACTCCGCCGCGCTGGACTTGAAGCCGCAAGAAAAGAAGTAAGACTGCAAGAAGCGGCCTCATTCATTACAAACTGTTATCCCGAGCGAAGCGAGGGATCTGGGTCCTTGCCGGAGCCTTTAGCGTTGCCGCCGCCGGCACGAACCCAGATCCCTCGCTTCGCTCGGGATGACAACTTCAATTTCTTGACAACGTCAATTTCTTGCCGCGCCTACGCGCCGGCAGTTGCAGCCAGTGACTTCTGTGGTTCGGTTGCGGCCGGCTTCGGAGCCTCTGCCGATTTCGGCTGAGACTGTGCCTGGTGCTTTTGCTCGCCGCTGCGAACCTGGATGCCACCCTTGAGCACTGCGCCGTCTTCCACGCTGATGCGAATGGTGGAAACGTCTCCCGTGACCGAACCTTCGCTGCGGATATCCACCCGGTCGCTGCAATCGATATTGCCGTTCACCTTGCCCATGACGACAACTTCGCGCGCCGTAATGTTGGCCTGAGCGCTGCCGTTGCGGCCAATCGTGACGCGGTGGTCGGGCAGGCTGATCTTGCCTTCGACGCGGCCATCAATATAGAGCGCTTCCGCACCGCTGAGTTCGCCCTTGATGACGAGCGTGCGGCCGATGGTCGCCTGCTCGATGGGCGCCGTGGTAGTTTTCACGGGATTATAAGAGTTGGGATTCGAGGCTGGCGAAGTGGACTTCACGTCGTACGAGTTCGACTGGAGCATGCGACCTTCCTTATTTCCCCCGCCCGGCCTTTGCGCCGCCCTGCGGTGAGTCTGGGATCTTGGGCCTCTGGTTGTGCGTGTCCCTTCGGCCAATCTGAATATCGCACAGAGGTAAGTAATTCTCCGAGATTACGAAAGAGAGTGTACGGTTGCGTAGGTAACTTGACTGTTGGACTCTCGTCAATCGACTTCTATTAGTCGGCTTCCTGCAGCGACTGGCTGAGACTTTCCCATTCCTTGATAAAGGCGGCGTGCGCGGCTTTCTGACGGTCGAGTTCCTGGGACTGGCGGTGGCTTTGTTCGGCGCTGACGAAATCCTGTAACGCCGTCTCACACTGCGCGATCAAAGTTTCGGCGCGGCTGATTTCCGCTTCCAGTTCGTGGATGCGATCCTCCATCTTCTTGCGCTTGATGGGATTCAGACGCTTCACCTTCGCGGCGGGAGCAGCGTCGCCTGACGCCTGATTGCCGTTTGAGGGCGCTTCAACCGCGGGTTCGACAATCTTCAATTGCTGCCGGATAGCCTCGTTCTGCTTCGCGCTCCCGCCCTGTTTGCGCCAGAGATAGTCTTCATAGTTGCCGGGGTAGACTTCGACCTTACCGTCTCCAATCTCGAAAACTCGCGTGGCCAGCTTGTCGATGAAGTAACGATCATGCGAAACGAAGACGACGGTGCCGGTGTATTCCATGAGTGCGTCGAGCAGGACGTCTTTGGCCCGCAGGTCGAGGTGGTTGGTGGGCTCGTCGAGCAAAAGAAAATTCGCGGGATGCAGCAGGAGGCGCAGCAGCGCATAGCGACCGCGCTCACCGCCCGAGAGCACACCGATCTTCTTGAAAACGTCATCTTCGGAAAATAGAAAACACCCCAGCAGGCTGCGCAGCTCCGTCTGCGTGGAGCCCGGAGAAGCGTTGCCGAGATCGTCGATCATGCGCGCGTCGGCATCCAGTTCTTTGTATTGATCCTGCGCAAAATAGTCGGCCTGAACGTTGTGGCCGAGTTTGTATTCGCCGCGCGTCGTTGGTTCCGTGCCCGCCAGCAGCTTGATCAGTGTGGACTTGCCCGCTCCATTGATGCCGACGAGCGCAATGCGGTCGCCGCGCTCAATCAGAAAGCTGACGTTGCGGAAAACTTCTTTCTCGCCGCCGTCGGCCTTGGCGTAACTCTTGGCTACGCCCTCAAACTCCGCGACGATGCGGCCGCTCGGCTTGGGCTGTGGAAACGAAAAGTGAATCGTCTTCTCTTCTGGAGGAACTTCGATCCGCTCAATCTTCTCCAGGTCCTTGATGCGACTCTGCACCTGCTTGGCCTTCGTCGCCTGATAGCGGAAGCGGTTGATGAATACTTCCAGTTGCTCGATGCGGTCGCGCTGGTTTTTGTACGCGGCCTGCAACTGCTCGTTGCGCTGCGTCTTCTGTGAGAGAAACTTGTCGTAGTTGCCGGTATAGAACCAGAATCGCTTGTTCCAGATTTCCGCGATCTTGTTTACTACTACATCGAGAAAATAGCGGTCGTGCGAAATGAGCACCAGCGCGTGCGGATAATCGTGCAGGTATTCTTCCAGCCAGTTGCGCGCTTCGAGATCAAGATGGTTTGTGGGCTCGTCCAGCAGCAGCAGGTTCGGTTTCTGCAGCAGCAACTTGGCCAGCGCGAGACGCATCTGCCATCCGCCGGAGAACTCGTCCGTCTGCCGCTCCCAGTCTTCTTTGCGAAAGCCAAGCCCCTGCAAAACGCGTCCCACTTCGGCTTCAATCGAGTAGCCACCGCGGGTGCGGAATTCGTGTTCCAGACTGTGATAGCGGTCGGCGACGCTCGCATATTCGGGGCTCTCATGGTCGAGTTCGGAGATTTGATGCGTGAGCGTTTCCAGTTCGCGCTCCATGGCGTGCAGTTCGCTGAAAACCGACATGCACTCGGCAAACACGGTGCGGCCCGAAAGCGACAGGCCATCTTGGGGAAGATATCCAGCGGTGGTGCCCTTGGCGACGATGAGCGAACCGTAGTCGAACGAGTCTAGGCCCGCCAGAACTTTCATCAGCGTGGACTTGCCCGTACCGTTCGCACCGACCAACCCCACGCGGTCATGGGGCGTGATCAGCCAGTCGGTATTTTCAAAAAGAAGTTTGTGGCCGAAACGTTTTCCGGCGCCAGAAAGCTGAATCATGGGCTGGATTCATCGTCTCACAAAAAGCCAGTACCGAGTACCGAGAGACGATACCGAGAGATGAGTCAGGAGTGCGCGGCGGCGCGGCCGTTGCGGCCTTCGTGAGAGCGGCCCCACAACTCGCTGTGGAAGTGGATGCGCTCGAGAGCTCGATCAATCACCGCTTCGAGTTCGTTTGCGTACTTAACCTCGCGCCCTTTAGCCAGCCGGCGCTGGGCTTCCTCCGGGCTGAACCAGGTGGGCCGGCGCATCGGTTCATCGGGCCAGCGCATTTCGTGGACTTCCATCAAAAAGGCTTTGACCACAAATTCCTGCACGCCGTCGGGCTCCCAGAACAAGCCCTTGGAGTGAATGTAAAGATGAAAGTGGCGCGGCTCGATGGTGCCCAGCGCTCCGCCTTCTTCCGCGGCTTCGCGCTCGGCGGCCTGGCTGTGCGAGAGGCGGGCTTCCGGCGATCCCTTGGGAAAGGTCCACTTGTTTCCGCCGTTGGTGTTTACCAGTAGAAACTCCACCGCGGTGCCTTGCCTGCGGTAGCAGATCGCCGCGACCTGCAGCGGCAGCGACTTCGCAATGCGCGGCGAACCCATGAGCCGTCTCCTGAAACGATATTACTGATGAAGTATTACACGAATGTTAAAGTGCCTCGAAAAATGTGCAGGGGGATGGTTACGAAAGGATAATCAGTGCCGAAACGGGAACGAGCTAGGTATCCTGTTATGTAAAAGCACTCCGGGAGCGCAGCCATTGAAAGCCGCCATCCTCAAAGCCGCAAAACAGCCTCTTCATATTGAAGACGCTCCGCAGCCTCAACCTGCGGGGGGTCAGGTCCTGCTCCGGGTGCGCGCCTGCGGCGTCTGCCGCACCGATCTGCACATCGTGGAGGGCGAATTGCCGCCGCGCAAGGATGCGCTCATCCCCGGCCACCAGATCGTGGGTGACATCCTGGAGAACGCTACGCCTGAGTTACCGCTCGGCACGCGCGTCGGCGTTTCCTGGATCGGCGGGATCGACGGGAATTGTCCGTACTGCCGCAGCGGCCTCGAAAATCTCTGCGATGCGCCGGTCTTTACCGGATACACCGTCAATGGCGGCTACGCGGAGTATGCCGTAGCGCGCAACGACTTCGTGTTTAAGCTTCCTCCGGAACTCGACGACCTGCACGCCGCGCCGCTGCTTTGCGCCGGCATTATTGGCTTTCGCAGCTTGCGCGTCGCAGGCGTTGAGCCGGGCGACCGGGTTGGACTATTCGGTTTTGGCGCGTCGGCGCATCTTGCAATTGCGGTTTTGCGCTCGTGGAACTGCGAGGTGTATGTTTCGACGCGCGGCGCTTCCCATCGCCAGTTGGCGGCCTCTTTGGGAGCCGCGTGGGTGGGCAGTGAAACGGACAAGCCGCCCGTCGAACTCGACCGCGCTGTGACCTTCGCGCCTAGCGGAGACGTTGTGATCGCCGCGCTCTCCAGCTTGCGAAAAGGCGGCGTGGTTGCCATCAACGCCATCCATCTCGACCGCATTCCTGAGTTCGATTATGACCGGCTGCTGTGGGGCGAGCGCCAAATTCGCAGCGTCGCCAATATGACGCGATCTGACGCCCGAGACTTTCTCAAGATCGCCGCCGAAATCCAGCTGCAACCAAAGGTAACTGTATTCTCTCTGGACCAGGCCAATGAAGCGCTCGCCGCCGTAAAGAATGACGCCATCGACGGAGCCGCCGTGATCGTCCCTTAGAAACGGATGCCAGCAAGGCGATCGCCGCGACCCTGACCCTGGGCAAGTGTGCTACTGCGCAATCGGATATCCGCGTACGATGGACGCAACTTCAGACGCAGAACTCAAACACGTGAGCTGGAAGGAAACGTGATGCATCCCGATTGGGCAAGTTACCTCCGGGTTTTATTGGCGCTGCATATACTATGCGGCGCCGTGGCTTTTGTATGCGCTCCTGTGGCTCTATCGACCGCCAAGGGTGGCAAAACGCACCGGCGATGGGGCAAGATCTATTTCTGGGCGATGGCGGGAGTGGCGGTGACGGCGCTCATTCTGTCATTCGCGCTGCCGATTTTCTTTCTCGCGATGGTTGCCGTGTTCAGCTTCTACTCCGCGTTCGCGGGCTATCGCATCCTTTCTCTGAAAGATATGTACAAGGGAGCGCGGCCGAAGCCGGTGGACTGGCTCGCCGCCGTGGTCACGATCCTATCGAGCTTCCTGCTGTTCCTGATGGGTTTTCTCAAGCCGCAGTTGATGGGTGTGGGAGTGATTCAGGTTGCGGGACACTCGGTCAGCATCGTTTCGATTGTGTTCGGAGTCATCGGGATGCGCATGGGGCAGGCTTCGATTACGGGCTTTCTCAAGCCGCCCACGGAAAAGATATTCTGGTGGTTTGCCCACCTGCAGGGGATGATAGGCAGCTACATCGCCGCGATGACGGCGTTCTCGGCGGTGAATCTTACGCGCTGGTTCGGCGCCGCGTGGTGGGTGTGGCTGTGGCCGACCATCGTCGGTGCGCCCGCGATTGCGATTTGGACGGCGTATTACAAAAAAAAGTTTGCACCGAAGCCAGGACCCGCGATCTGAAGTGGGATCTGAAGATTCGGGGCGGAAGAATCCTCACGCCGGGCTGGGGTCGATTGAGTTTGGTCGGGGCGCGCGGATTTGAACCGCGGACCCCCTGCGCCCAAGGCAGGTGCGCTACCAGGCTGCGCTACGCCCCGACATTATTAACGACAGCGACTCTACTGAATCAACCGCTCTTTCGATTATAAACGACGGATGCGCGCTATAATTCTTTACTGGATATGCCGAGCCCGCGGTATGCGTTGGTTGCGTACGTAAGAAGTCCAGTGGGAGAGTTCGTCGAGAACCTCCGGCGTGAGCTGCATCCCGCCTTGCCCCATCTCGCGGCCCACATCACCTTTCTGCCGCCGCGGCCTCTGCGGGGGACGGAAAACGCGGCGCTGCATGTGCTCGAGACGGTCTGCGGCCAGGTCGAGCCTTTTGTAGTGACCCTGGGCGACGTGGAAACCTTTGTTCCGACTACTCCCACGGTTTACATTCGCGTGGCTAATGCCGCATCGCGGCTCTTGGAGTTGCACGAGCAACTCAACGCGCAGGCACTGGCCTTCGCCGAAGAGTGGCCTTACATTCCGCACCTCACGATCGTGAAAATGGAGACCGAAGAAGCGGCAAACCAGGCGCTGGGGATGGCCCGCGAAAGCTGGCGGCAGTATTCCGGCAGCCGCCGCATCTTGCTCGACCGGCTCACGTTTGTGCGCGAAGACGCGAAAAATTGCTGGATTGATCTCGCCCCGGTCCTGCTCGGCGGGAGTCTGGTCTCACGGTAGGCGCCCACCACCTGACCACAACTCATTGACGGGGTACTATGACCTGAGGGGAAAATGCTACACCCCTACCCCGGCTGGGTATGCGCGGCCCGGCGCGGGAAGTGTGGCGATGAAGGAGAGCGGGTGCAATTCCGCTATTGCAGCTTCGCGTACTCAGCTTTGGCTCGCTTCAGGATGAGGATGTTATCGACGCGGACAAAGTCTCCCACCTTCACTTGGCTGCTGGTCCGGACTCCACTGTCAGCACCACAGTGTCGGAGTCATAGGCGATGGAGAAATGTTCGTTGGCCCCGATGGCCGTGCCGTTGACGGTTGCAAACGTGCCGGTGACGCTGGATGGCGAAGTAAGAATAGTAAATGTCTGTCCCACTTCCGGCTTGAATTTGTTGATCAGCTTAATATTCAACGTTCCCTGCAAGCTGACAGGACCCTAATTTACTTCGATCTCCACGCCGGTTCTACGGTAGACGACGCTCATGTTCGGGGCATTTACCGTGGAAAACGTGCCCGTAATGCCGGAAGGCGCTTTGATTATGTCAAACGTTTCCCCGGCGGTAGGAGTGAAACCGTTAACTAGCGCAATGTTTAGAGTCCCGCCCAGGGTAATGGCGCCAGTTGCGTTAAGCTGACTGTACGTCCAGGCCGTCGTGCCGCCAATCTGAACGTCCATGGTGCCTGCCGCGCCTTGGGTATAGGTGCCGGTGACCGAGATCCGCCCTGCTTGCGTTACGCTGTCTCCGATGATGAACGTGGCATCGCTGGAACCTTCACCGACCGCAACGTTTCCGGAAATGGTTCCACCATTGCCTCCAAGCGTCCCGCCGGTAACGTTAACGCCTGCGGGAGCCGTCAGCTTTCCATTAATCACTGTCAGTTCCGAGAACACGTCGAAAAAGCTACTTATAATGAAGCTGCTTGACCCCCCGACGGTCGTGTTACCTGAACTCGTGAACGATCCGGTCGTGGTGAGGCCGGCACCTCGTTCTAGGGTGAAGTTGCCGGCGTTGCTGATCAACGTCAAGAGCGCATTCGTGCCGTCCGATTCGATTGCGCCGTCGCCAATAAGGGTGACGGTAGTACCACCGCCGATGGAGGTAACGTTATCGGTGGTAACGCCGTTAAGGTGGGTAAAAACAAGTGTCCCCTTGTTATCAACGACCCATGTCCCGCCGGTAAGAGCTCCGCTTGTGGCATCGTAGTTTGACAACGTCCCCCCGGCCGTCGCGTCAATGGTAAAGGTGCTGCCCGCCGCCTCCACTTTACCCCCATTGCTGAGAGTGTTGCCAGTGCCGAGTTCGATATCGAAGGGAGCGGTTGCGGTGTTAGCCAAAAGTAACCCATGCGCCTCGTTGTTGACGCTCAGGCCAGTGATAAACGCCGAGCCTTGCACTGTGGCGTTGATGATGTTGAGGGTCGGGTTTGTGACTGTACTGCTTGGGAACCAGGTGCCGCCGGGGTTGAAGGTGAGGCTACCGCCGCCGTCCAGATTGACCGTGTTACTACCCTGTTCTATGCCGGCAGTGACGCCTTCCCCGCCTGTGTTCACGACGACATTGCCTATTTTGGAGTTTTGTCTGAAGATGTTGTATGGTGCTCCGTCGACCTGGAGAATTTGGCTGCCTTTCATGTCGAGAGTGGCGCCGGGGCCTATGTCCACCGAGTTGACGGTCGCCGATATGTCCAGATTAACCACACTGCCCGCGGGAATTACGACGTCAACCTGCGAGCTATCCGGAACCACGCCCGTGTCCCAGTTGGCTGCGGTGCTCCAGTTGTCGTCACCGCCAGCACCGGTCCAGGTGACGGTTATTATTCCGCCAGACAGCGGGTGCCCTGACTGAGCCTTGGGAGCGCGTGCCTGGCCCGCCCTGGCTTGGGCTAGGGCAATCGATGACTGCGCCACGCATACCAGAAGGCCCGATGCACAGAGCAAAGCGCATACAACGATTCGAACGAATTGGCGATTCATGGCTGCTCCTTTGAAAATCTCAAGTGTTACGATCATCTTGCGACCAACCAACGGCAGACTCGGCTTGGAACTGCCGACACCGATAGCAGCGGGCCCGGGCCGCCCCAGCCCTCGCCGATCCGTTGCAATTGGCCCGAAACAGGCCTAAAATCAAACCCCAGCGCGGCCTCTGGGCGAACAATATCCCCCAAAACGCCAGGTTTCGTCCTTAGGGTTCCCTGAAGAAGTTATGAAGAAACCTTGAATGCGCCATGCCACCACAGGTTAAGAGCGCCTACGAGTTCGGGCCCTTTCGCTTGGACCCCGCAGCACACGTGTTGCTGCGGGCAGGGGAGGCGATCCCACTACCACCCAAAGCATTTGACACGCTGGTGGTATTGGTGCGGCAGCGGGGAAATCTCCTCGGTAAGGAAGAACTGCTGAACGCGGTATGGCCCGATTCGTTCGTCGAAGAAAATAATCTGAATCAGTACATCTCGATGCTGCGGAAAGTGCTGTGCGAGGACGGCGCCGGGCCGAAATACATCGAGACGATTCCGCGCCTGGGATACCGGTTCGTTGCCGAGGTCAATGAGATTGAAGCGGAGGAAGGGAAATCGGTCACAGCCCGGCCATCCAGCCGGGTAAACGAGACTCGCGCTTCTGCTCCGGAGCTCCCACACCACGCGTCGTTGAATAACCATAAGCGGTCGGCGGCGCCTTCCGTCATGGTTTTCGGGGTAATTTTGGTTTTGCTGGTAGTGGCAGGGATCTACCGCTTCTACTGGACGAACCCGCCGGCGGTGTCCGCTACGACGCGAACCTTGGCGGTGCTGCCGTTGCGCAACCTCAAACCCGACCCGGAGACCGATTTCCTGGGGATGGCCCTGACCGACGCGATCATCAATCGCCTGGGGTCGGTGAATGAAATGACGGTCGAACCGCTGTTGTCGGTGGTCAAATACCGGAATGCGGATGCCGATCCGAGGCAGATTGCGCGCGAACTCAATGTGCAAAACGTCCTCACGGGAAGCTACGTGAAGGAAGGCGACGCGATGCGCATTACCACGGAACTGATCAGCGCCGATAAAGGCGGGAATCCTTCGCGGGACAGCATTGAGCTGAAGTACGAAAGGCTGATGGCAGTGCAGGATCATGTAGCCGCGAGCGTGATCCATTCGATGGGGCTCGAACTGCAACCGGAGGAACTCGACCGTCTCCGAAAAGGACTGCCCACCGATCCGGTCGCTTACGAATACTATCTGCGGGGTTTTGACGCGTCGTTCCATTCCGACTTCCAGGGAGCGATGAGACTGCTGGAGAAATCGGTTTCCGTCGAACCCGGGAATGCAACGGCATGGGCGGAATTAGCCAGCGATTACTTGGCGTATGCGAGAGTTCAGGGCGGCGGCGCTGGCTACGCGGACAAAGGATGGGAGGCATTTCGACGGGCTATCGCGCTGGATCCGGGCAATCCACTCATCGTGGACGTGATGGCGCTTCATCTGATCGAAAACAACAGAGCGGATGAGGCGATCACGGCACTGCGGGAATCGCTAGGCCACAATGCGCACGATTCTTTTGCCCATCTGTATTTGAGCGAAGCTTACCGTTACGGCGGAGCGCTCGATCAGTCCTTGGCCGAGGGAGACCTCGCTCTCAAGCTGAACCCGAACGTGGGCCAAAACCTGCTGCTGACTTATATTTATGTGGGTCAATATCAGAGATTTCTAGCGAGTCTTCCGCAGGATGAGACGAATGCGCGAAACGTTTTCTATCGCGGGCTTGCCTACTACTACTTGAAGGATCTGCGCCGGGCGGCGGCGGAGTTTGACCGAGCATTTGCCCTCAATCCTGACTTACTTCACGCGCAAATGGGGCGGGCGCTTACTTATGCGATGGCACATCGGCAGGCGCAAGGACTCGATCTCATGCGGAAGGTCGAGCGAGCGGACAGCGCTGACGGCGAGATGGATTACAAGATGGCGCAGGTATATGCGCAGCTCGGGGATAGGCAATCTTCGCTGCGGTTGCTGCGGAGAAGCATTGAGCTGAATTTCTATCCGTATTCGTATTTTCTGCATGACCCGCTGCTGGAACCGGTACGTGGCGAGCTGGAGTATTCCGCAGTGCTGGATGTGGCGCGCCAGCGTCAGGAAGCCTTTATGAAGCGGTCCTTCTGAAGGTTCCCAGGGTGCTGGGGTTTAGGCGTCTTTCCAGAGCGTCAGGAAGACGATCCCTGAAACGAGCCAGTCTGCGTTTCCGAGAAGCGCCCAAAACAAAGCGTGCAAACCTTGACACAAATGCTCAAGCCCCTACGCGTCTCAAAGTTTATCCTCGTCCGATTCCCACTGTTGAAGCACTTTCACAACTTCGGCCATCTTGGGCACCCGCACCGGTTCCTTTTTGCAGATTTTCTCTAACGTGTGCTGATTGATTCCCCGGCGCATGAATTCCCGCTTGGGAACCTTTGCGATGCGCGCCAATTGTTCGTCATCTGCAACCGCATTCCCTTTCCGCCTATACTCGATGGTTTTGAATTCAAGCAGACTCAGGTCTTCGCCCTCTTCCCAATGCCGGTCGGATTCCTTTCCGATGTAGATGGGCGGCCAGTTCGCAACGATGTGCGCCCGTTGCAACAATCCGCGCGTATCGAATTCGCACGGGTTCCCATCCGGCCCCAGGCTTTTGGCTTCAGGATGGTTTTGGTACGCGTCCAGGAGCATGAAGAAATTCTTTGGGACGGCTCCGCACCCGTCGTACTCGTTCGTGAGTTTGTAAACGGGCGATTTGTGATCGTGGATGTTGATGCACTTCGAGCGCATCCATTGATCCCGCTCGGACGAGAATGACGTTATGAGCGTAAATTTGTTGGAATCAACGCCTTCGGGATGTCCGAAAGGTGCTATTTGCGGGAGCATCATGAAATTGTTTGGGCGCGTGAGTGGCCCCTTGGCGAGATATTGCAATGCGTGGTGCGGGGTGCTGAGAGTCAACTTCATCATCACCGGCAGGCTGAACCATGCCGGTTTTCTGCGTTTCAACCCCAGAACTCCGCGCACGATCCAGTCCCAGGCCTCGAATATCCATTGCGGCGCATCGTGATTCCATGCTTCCGGCGAATCCTTCGGTGGATAGAAGTAGCCGAGTCCGTGGGCTTTCGGTTCCACGATTTCAATACTGTTGCGGGTTTTCGTGTAAAGGGCATACCTCTTCGCGGCAATGCTGTAGCCGAATAATTGGCGGCGCTGCTTGTTCTTGTCCCAATTCACTTTATGAACCTTTAGGATCGAATCATTCGCGAGTTTTCCGTTGTATGGGTTGAGCGATTCGAATCTGTCAACGATGCGCTGCACTTCATTCCATGAAAGTGCCGTAATCGGTCTTGCGCCGTCCGGCATCGTGATTCGTTGTCGGCGCTGCGCTGACACGATGGCTGCGCTATCGGTGTCGCAAAACAGGAACGTTCCTCCGGCATCCGCGATGCACGTTTCGAGCATTGCCAAAAGTAACCGACCGCCGGATGTAATGAGAGAACCGACGTGGGGCGCGAACCATTTCCCAGGCTCTTCTACCACATCCGAAGTTGTCTCGAATGACTCTTCGCCGGAAAATACGTTGATCTTCGCTGCGTCAGCTTCGTTCGGATTGAGTTCCACGAATAGGCCGTATGAGCCACTGCTACCCAGAATCTTTAGCCAATAATGGAGCGCGGGATCGGATTCGTGGGCCGCGCGTTGTTCGATGACATGCTTAAAGAAGCTATGCTTGTTGGCATCGGCTGTAATCATTCCGCGCAGCGACGTCGACGTTAATCCAGCTTGTTTGCCGTGCGGCTTCACGCGAATTGCCTTTTCGATACGTGGCACTTTTCCGGTTAAGAAAATCGACGCAATGATGTCCGGCCCTGCAAACCAAATCGGTTCTTTGCTCGTTAGGTAGTTAATGCCGATGTTCTGCGTTGTGCCGCTGTAGATCGTGCGCACGGGCAGAATGTCGTTATCGGGACGAACGAGCGCGAAGAACTTGAATTGCGGCCACAGCTTGCGATCAAAACAACGTTCGAGCGTGATTCGTGACAACAAGCGCCGCACCTCCGATGTTGAATCCCGGAAAGTAACGCGCTTTGCGGTCAAAACGCGCCAGTTGTCGAGCAGTTCATTCACCGTTGGATACTGCGACATAAAATCCACGGGGCAGATCGGCACTTCCCAATTACGAATGCGGCACTCCGCGCGTCCGCCGAAATAACTTTGCATGGAAATGCCGTACTCGTAATCTGCATTGTTCACCTTCTGCGACGGATGCGTGATGTGCAATTGTTCCAAATAGCTTTTCGCCACGCTTGCAGGGCTGAACATTCGGTCGGGGCCGGGTGCAATCGGATGTAAATCGAATTCCCGCATTCCCGCGTTGAGCACATCAACTGTGCATGGCACATCATTGCGTGCGTATTCGATTTCTTCGAGCGTAACCTTACCTGTTGGCCTGTGATCTATTTTCTGATGCTCTGTTTTGAATTCTTCGCACGCTCTTTTCAGCGAATAGGATTTATTGCGCAGCGCCCACAGTAACGTGCGCTCATCCAGAAATCTCGCGCGAGGCCACAGCTTCGTTTGCTTGCCCTTTGATCTGCGAAGGGACAAAGGAGCACGAGTCGAAGAAATGATGGATGCTTTGCTATTAAGGGCATTGGTGATTACACGAGGGAAGGATTCGTTGGGTTCGACCGTGCCAGTTTTCGGGTTGCGCCATTGTTGCATGATAAGTGTCCATCCGCCCTTTTGTGCCGGGTTCCAATCCACGGCGATGCGGCTTAAATCGAATGGCAGATTGAATCCCACGATTAGCGCTTTAGCCTGGATCGCCATTCCCAGCGTCTTCTCGATAAACTTCGAGCGAGCATACAGCCGCAAGCGGTCACAACCATCGTCCGTGGTATCCGGCTCTGTGGCCTTCGCGTATCGGCGGAGCACATCGAGTTCTCGCGCGTTGAGTCCTTCATCAGCACAGACAATACCCTCTTCCGTGCATACGTACCTGTCATCTCGTAACTTGCAGAAGCGCCAGAAACCGAATGTTAGCGTTTGTTCCGCTGTGACGCGCGTTTCGCAATCGAATATCAGAGCGTGTTCAGGCCACTTCTCTGCACTATCGTGCACACTGTTCGTTTGCTTCTGACGTTCGGGTTTGACGGAGTGCGCCCGAACGTAGATGTTGTGATGTTCGCTTGCTGTCAGTTTGTTTGCAGCGTTTTTGTGATTGCGATTCATTTTGTTCCCCTTTTCGCATCCAGCACAGTTGCCCAACGTTCCATCGCGTCTGCGCGCGCACGGTCGTAAACAGCCATCGAACGGAATGCCATAGCAGTCCTCTTAAATTCGTCAGGTTCAAACGTCAGCGGGATTCCAGCGCGTAACAGTTGTTCGTGTATGTCCCGGTGATGCATCTGGCAAAGCGGCGCTGTTAATAACGGATCGTGGTGTTTCCCCGCCGTGTGATGATCCTCGATACAGAAAACGCACGGCGAAACGGCAATCCCGTTGCGTTCGCGCTCTTGCTGCCGCACTTTGCGTCGCGCCGTGCGAATTGGATTTTGGTCTCTCACGTGGTCGTACCATTGAATGTCCGATATAGAGAAAATCCAGAGAGCGCCGGTTCAATTGCCGCAATGGTGCGACCGGCAGTCAGAAGCGGCACGCCCGCGATTGACTTTCCGTACCAAGCGGCGAGCGCGTCACGCTTGCCGCGCAGATAGCGCCCCAGGTCGCTCAAGTAGCGTCCTAACGCTGTGCGGTCTTTCGACGAATGAGTGTGGACAGGAACGGAATTGCCATGCGCGTCGGGAACATAGAGCGTTGCTGTATAGCGGTCGCTCTTTGTTGCTCGAAATCTTCCATGAGTTTCCGTCAGCGCCGAAGGGAGATACTTCTTAACAGTTTCAGGTTTGACGCCTTCCAACCTCGCCGCACGGCTCAGCGAAAGCGATAGATCACGGCGCATCGCGGCAAGAACATGCAAAGAGCGATCACGGGCGGCGCGGCTGCGCACAGTACCCAAGGCGGGCACCATAACCCCGCTCCTGCGTCTGTGAATCTGTGCCGTCTTTGTTTGTCGTGGTGATCTGCGTTTCACAGACCTTACTATTTCCCGCTCAAATACAGGCGTCAACTAGTTTTGTTTGCTGCTTAGAAAGCGCCGATTTGATATAATGATGCGTATTAGGCGCAACAAAGACTTGGCCTCATTGTTGCGCCACAGCCGCAACGGTTATGGGTAAGAAGCTATCACGAGCAGAGATCGAGCGACGCTTGAACCAAGAGTGGAACGCCATCCTTGCTGAAAACAAGATTATTCCTGACCAGGATGCAGTGAAGAAGGTAATGAAAAAAGGGCACGCGCAACCTGAGTTCCTAATCGCTCTGGGCTTCACTGGCACGATTGGCATGACTTTGCAGAATTTCGTGAGAACGATTGCAACGACTGCCAAGATCAAGGATGAACAACATCTTTTGGAGGTGATCAGGTCAATGAGAGAGGTAGGGTACAAGTTGCCGACTGTAATGAGAAAGGCAATGAAGGAAATAAAATCCACCCTTCCTCGTCATGGTGGTCCAGGCAGAACCCCCAAGCTGACCCCCAAGGAAGCTGTTGAGATGTGCAGCCAAATAGGAATGTTCATTACACGAGGTGACAAATTGAAGGAAGCACTCCAGAGGGTCTCGGACTTGACGCCACAGCTACTACTGGGTAAGAAAGTTTCTCCGAGAACGCTGCAAAAGGCATGGGACAAGCGCAGACAACAAAATTCGTAGACGTATTTTGATAAGCGGGCCTGCCGACGTTACCAGCGCCGACAAGCCCTAACCGCACATCGGAGGCATGCTCCAATGGCAGCTTCAGGCACCCTACCGCAACAAAACCCATCTCGCAAATCATCTATCAACAGAACTGGCGTTCTCACGCTCACCGGATTCGGAATCAAGGTGCGAATGCAATCCGGCCATCTCGAAATCGAGGATGGCATCGGCCCGGATCGCCGCCGGTTTCGGCTTGCCCGCGTGGGCCACGGGCTAAAACGTCTAGTCTGCATTTCGGAGGATGGGTTCGCCACCCTCAGCGCCCTGAAATGGTTGGCGGGTGTGGGCGTCTCGTTTACCTTGCTGAACCGAAACGGAAGACTTTTGTTCGCGAGCGGGCCGACTGCACCCAGCGATGCCAGATTGCGGCGGTCTCAAGCTCTCGCCCTCGGCAACGGCGTGGGAGTGGAAATCTGTCGCAAGCTGATTGATGCCAAGCTGGAAGGTCAGGAGCGATTAGTAAGAGAATGTTTGCACGATTCGGTTACAGCACAAGAAATCGCAACGTTTCGAGACAGGCTCACTACCGCTAACTCCGCTGAAGCAATCCGTTGGCTGGAAGCACACGCGGCGGTCGCATATTTCGGTGTGTTGCGAAATGTTCCAGTGCTCTGGCCGAAGGGGGACTTGCCGCGAACCCCCGATCATTGGCGCACCGTAGGCAGCAGACAGTCGCCGCTTTCCGGCGGCCCGCGCCTAGCCGTAACCCCGGTCCATGCTATTTTGAACTACTGTTTTGCCTTGCTCGAAGCGGAGAGTAGGGCAGCCGTGGTTTCCCTTGGTCTTGATGCCGGGTTGGGACTGGGGTTGCACACGGATACTCCCAACCGCGATTCGCTGGTTCTGGACGTTCTCGAACCAGTGCGCCCGGAAATTGAGAAATGGTTGTTTGCGTGGATCACGCGCGAACCATTGCGCAGAGCGGATTTCCTTGAGACGACAAACGGAACCTGTCGATTAATGTCTCATTTCTGCGCCAAGCTGAGTGAAACCGCTCCTACCTGGGGCAAGCTCGTTGCGCCGTGGGCTGAATATGTGGCGCGCAGGCTGTGGGCTAGCACTCCGCCAAGGGCCAACCGTTTACTTTCAACGCCTCTGACTCAGCAGCACCGCCGCGCGGCGAAAGGACAGGTTCAACTGCCAAAAGTGGTCGCACCTCGCCCGCAGAGGGTTTGTCGCGGCTGTGGGGCCGTCCTTGGCAGCAATCAAATGGAGTACTGTGCGCCCTGCGGAGTCGATGTTTCCAGAGCCAACATGATCGGACTCGCCCAGCGGGGGCGAGCGGCTTTTGCCAACAGTGAAAAATCGAGAGCGCGGCTGTCGGCTTCGCAGAAACGTCAAAACGCAGCGCGACGAGGTTGGCTATCGTCAACTCTCCCCGCATGGCTGACGCAATCCAGCTACCGCGAAGTGATTCTGCCGCGCTTGGCCGGAATCACGGTCGCGACTCTGGCACGGACGATGAACGTAACGGAGCCGTACGCGGCGGAGGTCCGAAAAGGACACCACGTGCCGCACCCGATGCACTGGGAAGCTCTGGCAAAACTCGTCGGCGTTTCGGGTTAGCCGCAGCAGCAGGCCGACGCCGTCCCGCATCCGAGGCATCGGCGAGCGCTGGTGGAACTGGTGGGGGCGTGTCGGCGGACGGAAGCTAGTCAAAGCTAACCCACATTCTGCACTGTTCACTTATCGTCCGCTGCCTGCTTTGACGTACATTACGTTTGTTCCGTCGGCGTAATACACGCGCACGCTGTCTGCCTTGGGACCCTGCGTATTTGGATCAACCTTATCGTTAACCGTTATGGTCTGTGCGCCGGGCGGGTTTTCGCCTGTTCCGCAAAGTGGGGAAGAAGGATGATAGGAAGAGCAACTATAGAGCAGCTTAACAAAAGTGACTGGCATTGCTTCTGGTGCGCCTTGCGCAAAAACGCTCAAGGCTACGAGGCTAATTGAAAACAACAGAAACCCGGATACGATCTGCAGGTTTTTCATAGTTTCCACTCCAAATGCAAACAGATGTACTTCGGTACTAACAGTACCAACAGTATCGTTGCTACAAAAAGAGTACCGACGTAACGATAGTGGGGATGGAAACTACCGGGAAGCGCACTGTCCAAGTCAACGTGAAGATGAGTTCTGAAGACTTCACAACTCTGCAAAAAGCCGCGAACGCTTTGTGGCCGGAAGCCATTCTCAGCAACTCCGGCATTATCCTCGGACTCGCGAAACTGGCTGCGAAAGATATTCTGAATAGGAAACCCAGCAAACGCGTGCGGTGAGAACCATCAACCACTATGGCTGCTAGGTTCCGATCATCATGTCAATGCTCGCATTCCGTCACTATGCCGTCCCATGAGCGCGGGCCGATGCCGACCGCATCTGATCCCGCGCAAAGAGTAAAGAAGAACCTCGGCCACACATGGAATGGCGAAAACATCGTTCGCTTTTAATGGCATTGTCGCAAATCATCCTGAATGTTTTATGGTTCTCTTGCCCGCCGTTTTGACTGAGCGCGCCGATAACGACGCAAGGCAGAAAATACACTAGGCGGCATCAATTCCTTGATTGATCAATCTCGTATTGCAGGTTCCGACCTCCATCCATTTGCCCGCATGGCGATAATGCGAGCTTCGGCATTGTTTCGCTGAATCCTACAAATTGCCATGAAAGAGCCAAACGACTCTAGCAGATCTTCACTAAAGTTGGTTCGCGGGATTCCTTCGGCAATCCACCGTACGGGTCGCCAATGAAAGAATGGATTGGGTCCGACTGGATCAAAATGGTAGTCTCCTAGGATCTCACCTACGTAAATTACAGGGCTCGCTTTTAGAGGTAGAATTGCGAGATCGCCTTTCCTCGCATCATGTGCAAACTGCCATATTTGACTGGCCCAATTAGCCATAGTCCTGAGTTTGGCGCTCGGATAAACACTAGACAATATGTCGATCAGTTCTTCCCGTGTTCTCAACACTGAAAGGTCGTGTGAGAGATTCTCGCGTGTGATATAAATCCGTTTATCTCGCAAAAACTTTTGCTCGTATTCCCCATGAGAACCTGCACGTGTTAACCAAAGGGCCATGTTTGCTGGCTCGATGCTACACCGAAGGAGTTTGTTTGCGACAATTTTCCATTTCCAACATTGACCCGCTGCCATCTTTTCATCAGGGAGAGCTCGCTTCAGCATCGTCATCTGTCGCGCTCTCCACTTCAGGAAGTTCCTCGGCTCCCCTGCCATCGATAACGTCGCTGAATTCGATTAGTTCCTGCTTGAGCATCTCCTTACTTCCGGCCAGGTTCTCTCTCGCACGAACAATACGACTGATCAGACGACGCTGCTCATCGAGGTCGGCTGGAAATGCAATTTCCAGAACCTCGAAATCGTTAGTTTGGGTTCGGCGACGGTTGCTGTGCCCGGTAGTGATTGCTCTGAAAGCGCGTTGATAATAACGGCTGCGCAGAAGGCATTGCAGGAACCCGGCGTCCAAACGTCGATCCGTCACCTCATAAATAGGAAACTCTTTTGTTACCAATCCACCGTCGAAGTCATGAGGCACTAGGGAAATGCACCCTTTCCAGAGATCAATCGAGGAATAAACGACATCACGTTCGCGAGCTGCGTACCACGTGGCAGGCATATCCTCAAAGTAAGTGCCCAGCCACTCAGGTGGATTGTTAGATTTACCGGCTTCGCGCAGTCGAATCTCTCCGGTTTGCGAAAGGGTCATAACCTTGAACATGCGATCAGGCTCGTCCTCAGGTTTGACAGGATTTGTACGCCGTCGCATCACTGCCGAAATCGGAGCCTTTACCCAGCCTTGAGGTATCGGACCGGCAGCCTCGCGCTGGAAGAGGTAGTACTTTGGGTCGAGCCGATTACTGGCATGAGCAGACCACCGAGAGTCAAACAATATTGACATACAATCCGGTTGTGTGCGTCCGTCGTACGCAGCAGGATCAGAGCGGAAACGACGCCATTCTCCCAAAATGGTGCCTTCTTGATCGTCATCGAGCCCGTCATTCGGCCCCGATTTATACAAATCATTCTTTGGGGACAGCACCCCTGTTGGCGTATAGCCCACCGTATTTGCTTCCGCCAGAAAAACTGGATAGTTTAGATCAGCCTCGATGATTGCTTCTCGAATCGCCTCGCTCTCAGTGCGACCCCTCTCAATGGCATTGTCATAAGCACGACCGAACGCGCGTTTTTCGATTCGAGTGAACTTTTTGAAAAACAAAATTGATGTTTTGTTCTGCGCACCCGACTTCCTGAACGCGTAATCAGGAAGGGAGACGATGGCTTCGATGCGCCCGCTGGTTGCAAGCAAGCGACGGGTACGAGGGCAATTGGATTGCTCACCTTGATTATTCAACAAGCCGTCAGGGACAACCAGTCCGAGTCTACCTCCTAGTTCTAGAAACTCGATAGATCGCTCAAGAATTACCTGCTCGGAATCTACCTTGCTGCGGCCCGCCGCAATTTGGAAGTTGGCGAGGTCGTTTGCTCCTAACTTGTCTTCATCGCCTTCTTCTACATCGTCGCCGAATGGGGGATTCCCGATGACCACTGAGAAGCGTTCACGCGGAGGGTTCAGTCGAGGGTTCGTAAAGACGGAATCGAGGCAGGAGCGAAATGCAGTCACGAAGGTACTAAGAAATTTGGCTACTGCGGTCGCAAGAGAGTCCAGCGTTATCGCTGCCAGCAGTGCAGCGCGACGTTTGTTGCTCCGACTGTGAAGCCGCTCGGAACTCACACCACAGACATTGACACAACCGTTCGCGTCTTGGAGTTGATGATGGAAGGAACTAGCGTTCGGGCGATCTCCCGATTGACCGGGCTTCACATCGGAACGATTCTTTCATTGATGGTCACAGCCGGGGAGAAATGCCAGCGGTTGTTAGACGCGAAGATTCGCAACGTGCGCCCGCATCTGGTACAGGCCGATGAATTGCATTCGTTTGTTGGCTGCCACGAAAAGCGGTTGCGCTTCGATGCTCCGAAGGAATGGGGTAGCGTATGGACATGGCTTGCGCTCGATTCCGAAAGCAAGCTGATTATTTCTCACTACATCGGCCAGCGGGACGCGGACAGCGCGTGGTACTTCATGCGCGATCTGCGGGCGCGAACAGAGGGCATCTTCCAGTTAACAAGCGATGGCTTGCGGGCTTACGTTGACGCCGTGGACGCGCACTTTGCTACCAGCATCCACTTCGCGCAGCTAATCAAGCTCTACAGCAGTCCCGACATTACCGGGCCTGATTGGTTTGCTGCCACGAGCCGGATTACAGGAACGATCCCAAGTGTCCGATGCGGACACCCCGAGCCGCGCTTTGTGAGCACATCACACGTTGAAAGACTCAACTTGAGTGTCAGAACTCATCTTCGCCGCTACGCCCGCAGGACGAACGCACACAGTCGCAAACTGGCGAATCACAAAGCGTGCGTTGCTCTGTGGGTTGCTTGGTACAACTTCGTAAGGGTGAACACGGCAGTACGAATGACGCCCTGTATGGCGAGTGGAATCACGAGCACGATTTGGACGATGCGGGACTTGCTTACGTCCTAAAAGTGTTTGCCTTACCTTCGCCCTGTCAGAAAAATCCAGATTTCTTGTACCCATTGGGCTTACAATTGCCATCCAACTAGTTACCGGGATGACTTCGGTAATTAGTGTACCCTGCGATCAGGACCTAAACTCCGAGGCAGGGAGTTGTTTATATATGGCACTTGCCCATTCAACGAGGGCTAACGAACTGCAAGCCCTACAAGAGGAACTCTCTTCCGTCACGGAAATCGAGCAAGTGTTCGTTCAGACTTCACAAAACTCTATCGCAGTGCTCATAGCTGCGCCCGATCATGATGTCAATCTTGAACGCCGCCTGGCTGAGATCGAGGGACAGCTTGCTGATTCGTTTCCATGGCTTGATATTGATTTCGATATCGTTCTGCTTCAGGGACGCCAATTGTCAGATGTAGTCTCCCCCAGGGGCTTTCAGCTATTTGCGAGATTGAAGCTTACCGAGATTTGAAGCTTGCCCAGCAAAGAAGAGCATCTAGACATAGCTATCCGCAACGAAAAGCTGGCGGACGCTCTTGCTTCCAATTTCAAAGATTGGGCCGTTACCGTGTACTTCTATTCAGCTCTCCACTATGCCCATGCAGTGCTCGCAGTTTACGGTCAGCACCCACAATCGCACGACGCCACCGGCCCTTTAGTACGCAAGAACCCGGTCCTTAGAAAGATATGGGCCGAATACAGAAGCCTGCAAACGGCTAGTCGTAACGCTAGATACTACGTTACGAAAATCACTCCGACCCACTTGCTCGACGTGCAAAACGACTTCAATACCCTCAAGGCATACATCCGTGGTGAACTCGGTCTCCACTAACTAGCAACAACGAATTAGATCAGTACCCAAATCGGATGCTAAGGTTCATAGCAAAACTAGGTTCTGATATTGTTGCCAAAATCACTGCAGCTTTGCGTCACTCGCCGCGTATAAAGATTTCCTCACCCTCTGGAAAGACGCCGACCCCGACATCCTCATCCTGAAGCGAGCCAAAGCTGAGTACGCGAAGCTGCAATAGCGGAATTGCACCCGCTCTCCTTCATCGCCACACTTCCCGCGCCGGGCCGCGCATACCCAGCCGGGGTAGGGGTGTAGCATTTTCCCCTCAGGTCATAGTACCCCCACAACTCATTGACTTGGCGTTGTCCGGCCCCTAAGATGATCGGCCAAGGACAGACCCTTCCCGCGTGATCGGCCAAACCATCTCGCATTACCGCATCGTGGAGAAACTTGGCGGCGGGGGCATGGGAGTTGTCTACAAGGCTGAAGACATAACACTGCATCGCTTTGTCGCCTTGAAATTTCTCCCCGACGAATTGGTCAAAGATTCCCAGGCGTTGGCCCGCTTCCAGCGCGAGGCGCAGGCAGCTTCGGCGCTCAACCATCCAAACATCTGCACGATCTACGAGATCGGGCAGGAAAGCGGTCAGCCCTTCATCGTTATGGAGTTTCTCGATGGCTTGACGCTGAAGCATCGTATCGGCGGGAAACCGATCGAGATCGAAGTCTTGCTCGGCCTGGCTGTCGAGATTGCCGATGCGCTCGATGCGGCCCATTCCGAGGGGATTGTTCATCGCGACATCAAGCCCGCCAACATTTTCGTCACCAAGCGCGGTCACGCCAAGATTCTCGATTTTGGATTGGCCAAGGTCGCGCCTGCAACCAGTTCCAGCCAGATTGGATCAGCGAATACCGTGTCGGGCACCGTCGATGAGCAGAATCTCACCAGTCCGGGAGCTGCTCTGGGCACGGTCGCTTACATGTCGCCGGAACAGGCGAAGGGCAGGGAACTCGATGGCCGCACTGATCTGTTCTCGTTCGGCGCAGTGCTGTATGAGATGGCGACCGGCGTGTTGCCGTTCAATGGCGATACTTCCGCCGTGATTTTCGATGCCATCTTGAACCGGGCTCCGCTTTCGCCATTGCGCCTTAATCCGCAATTGCCTTCGCGCCTTGACGAGATCCTTGGTAAAGCTCTGGAAAAAGATCGCGAACTCCGCTACCAGCACGCCTCCGAGATGCGGAGCGACCTGAAGCGGCTACAGCGGGATAGCGCTTCGGGACAAAGCTCCGCGGCCGAGGCGGTTGAACCGGCCGCGCAGCTCCAGACTGGACCAGTCCCTAAAGCGGACTCGACAGGAAGCCTTCGCACCCCATCCGCAGCGTTCCAGTCCAGTGGGTCAGCAGTCGCGGTTGTGGCGCGGCAGCACAAGTGGGGAACATCGTTTGCAGGTGTCACTGCTGTGTTGCTGCTGGCTGCGGCGGGCTACGGGATTTACTCGTGGTTCACCCGCTCCCAGCGTTCCGCTTTTCGGGAATTCACCATCGCACAGATCACCAACACCGGAAGAGCCGCGCAGGCCGCGATCTCGCCCGACGGCAAGTACATCCTGAATGTGCAGAGTGATTCCGGGCGGCAGAGCCTCTGGTTGCGCAACGTGCCTACCGGCAGCGATACCCAGATTGTCCCCACGGCGACCGCAAGATATCGCAATTTGGCTTTCTCTCCCGACGGGAACTATGTGTACTTCGAGAAAGCCGCGAATGCGCAAGGCACAGAATACGATCTCTACCGCGCGCCGGTGCTGGGTGGTGCTTCCAAGGCCATTGTTCATGATATCGACAGCGACATCACGTTTTCACCCGACGGGCGACGTGTCGCCTACTTCCGTGCAAACGACCCGGAGGTGGGAAAATACCGCTTGCTCGCGGCCGGCTCCGACGGGAGCGATGAAACTATTTTGCGCATCGATCAACCCACGCGCGGAGGTAACCCCAGAAACCTGAGTTGGTCTTCTGACGGAAAGCAAATCGCCTACTCGTTCGCCTCAAGCGGTGATGCCCTGAGCTATGTCGAGACCTTCGACACGGAATCAAAGAAAGTCGCTACTCTTGCGGTCGTCAAAAATGAGACGGTCTTCCAGCTGAAATGGCTGCCGGGCGATCGCTCTCTTCTGGTGATCTTTAGCGGCAAAGGTCCCGAGTGGCGGAGCCAGGTCGGAGTGCTTTCTAACACGGGAGCGCTGCAACGGATTACCCGCGACACCAATCGCTACGAAACTCTTACTCTTGCCGCCGACGGCAAGACCGCCTCCACCGTTCAACTTAAGACCACGCATACGCTGGCGGTTTTCCAGGCGCAAGATCTAGCTCGAACGGACGCAGCCCCGAAGGTATTGCCGCAAACCGCGGATCTTGAGCTGGTGCAATGGACGCCGGACGGGAAGCTGCTGTTTTCCGACGGAGAGAAAATCTCACGGATGGATGCCGACGGGCAGAATGCCACAGTCCTGGTCAGTGACCAGGGGGCCAGAATTCTAGGTTTTTCCCCGTGCGGCGAGCGTTACCTGTTGATTACGTGGGCTTACCATGAAGGCAATACTGTCGTCATTTGGCGAACGAATGCGGACGGCTCCGGTGCCAGGCAACTTACCTCGCAATTTTTCGAAACTGATCCCGTCTGCTCGCCGGATGAGAAATGGGTATATTTCCTCGATCGGCCGCCGAGGAAGGTTATGCGCGTGCCGATCGATGGAGGAAAAGCCGAGCCTGTTCCCGGCACCGACATTCCAAATAGCTTTGCCCTGGCGAGTCTCAACTATGTTTCTAACGACGGGAAATATCTTTCTTTTGTTGCCGATGTGAATGATCCTGCTACCAATAATCCCAGCGCTGACCTGGAAAATGTGAATTTGGAGAGCAGTGGGACAACTCCGGTCCGTGCCCAGGCGCTCGACCCGCGCTTCGGCCCAAATCGGCTTTTCAACCCCCGCGTTCAACTGCAGCCCGGCGGCAACTCAATGGCGTACGTGATCCATGAAAACGGCGTTGACAATCTTTGGGCGCAACCGCTGGATGGCTCGGGGGGGCATCAACTCACTCACTTCACCGACGAACTTATAACCGATTTTCATTGGTCGCCAGATGGAAGAACTCTGGCCGTCGTTCGCGAACACGATGTTGCCGACGTTGTCTTGCTGCGCGAAGAAAATCAGTAGGAAAGGACTCGCTTATGCTCGAGATTCAGACCAAGCACTTGCCGCCCGACATTGTGATCCTGGAAATCACGGGCAGAATCACGATTGGCCGGGAGTGCAAGCAACTGGAATGGGCTACAGACAGCCTGGTTCGCGAAAAACAGCAAAAGAAGATCATCTTTGACTTGAGCGGCGTGACCCATATCGACAGCACAGGAATTGGGATCATCGTCATGTCAGCCGGCCAGGTGAAGCATGCGGGTGGAGAGCTGCGACTGGCTGGCGCCAACAAGCACATTGAACAGGTATTAAAGATCACCAGCGTAGATAAAATCGTCCACTGGAAGCCAACGGTGTCGGAGGCGATCGTAGGCTTCTAGGCGAGGCGCACGCCAGCATCACAGCCGTTCCGGTCGCTCTAACTCATCCTCATCACAGTAACCTCGCCTGGTTACCCGGTATTACGTTACTCCCCGCCGAGACTGCATGGCCCCTGGTACATTTCCCTCCCGTGCGTTGCGAAGGTTCTGGCCGCCCTGTAAACAAAAGAGAGGGAATAGTTTGGAATGCCGCGCTGGAAGCCACTTTGGGCGCGGATTTGAGCAACTGCCGGAGGGGCAAAGCATGCAGATCGGCGTCTACGGTTCGGGTTATCTGGGAACAGTGATTTCAGCTTGTCTGGCAGATTTTGGCACTCCGGTTTCCTGTTGTCATCCCGACCGGACGCGCATGGTCGAGATGGCCCAGGGCAATATTCCTTTCCACGAAAAGAATCTGAAAGAGATCATCCGGCGCAATGTGCGGGCCGGGCGCCTGGCGTATTCCACCGACATCGAATCCTTTGCGCGCAAGACGCAAGTCATTTTCCTGGCGGAAGATAGCGCGGACAACCTGGCCGACGTGGTCATGCGGATCGCGCGGCTGGCGACCAAGCCCCCGATTCTGACCATCGTCACTCCGGTGTCAGTGGGCACGGCTGGGAAGCTCGAGAAATCGTTAAAGGACGCGGGCGTGCATGGGACGATCGTTTCCCAGCCCATGTTCTTCACCGATGGTTGCGCGGTGGAAGACTTCAACTGGCCCGACCGGCTGATTCTGGGCTCGACTTCGAACGAAGCAGTACAGGTTCTGAAACAGATTTTTCACCCCCTGGTGATGCGCGGCGTGCCGGTGATTGTGACCAACCAGTCGACGGCGGAACTGGTGCGCGAATCGGCGACGGCGTTTGTGGCAACGAAGATTTCTTTCATCAACGAAGTTGCGGCGCTGTGCGAGCGCGTGGGCGCGGACGCAGTCAGCCTGGCGCTGGCGCTGGGCCTCGATAAGAAGATTGCTCCGCGGTGTCTGCAGCCGGGAGCGGGCATGGGGGGAGTATTTGCCGAGTCGGATATGGACTCGCTGGCGCAGTTGGCTTTGGCCAACGGGGTGCCGCTGAAAGTGCTGAGCGCGGCGCGCGACGTCAACCAAACGCTGGCCGATCGCCTGGTCGATAAGATTGCCCAGGCCCTGAATTCGGTGGAGAACAAAGACGTTGGAATTCTGGGTTTGGCTTTCAAGCCGAACACGAATTCCGTGGCGGGTTCGTCCGCGATACGGCTGGCCGAATCCCTGGTCGCCAAAGGCGCGCGGGTGCGGGCTTATGATCCAGTCGCTCTAGACGAGGCGAAGTTGCGGCTGAATGGCTCGGTACGCTATTGCGAATCAGCTTATGCCGCAGCGGAAGGCATGGACGCCCTGGTTGTGGGCACGGGCTGGCCTGAGTTCCGCGTACTCGATTTTGACCGGATCAAGCACCTGCTAAAGAAGCCGATCATCGTGGATACGAAAAATCTGCTGGACTCCGCGCGGTTGCGGGCCATGGGATTTGAATACGTGGGCGTCGGGCGGGGATAAACGGCCATCCGCGACCGGCCGCCGGGCAGCGGAATCAACTCCTCCCCAGGATCTGTGAGCGAAGAATCTTTCCAACCCGAGCAGCAGCCGACACAGCAGCCTGAACCCCTGCCGTTGTTAACCCGATCTTCCTTTTTTCTCTCTGGAATTCTCGACAGTTTCTCGTCTTTCTTCTTCTACTTGTCCTTTTCCAGCCTGACTCACCTGTTAAGTTCCTGGTGGAGCCGTTTTTTAGCTGAGGAGTGATCACTCCCACAACGGGCGCCAGCCCTGGGCCTACCAGGGAAGCCACAAAACGCCCGCATCGGATGTCCCTACCACAGTCTCGCGTGGGATTAGGCAGGGGCCGCGAGGAGTCCGGAGCTGCGCGGCACAACATCCTGGCCAACGCTTTCCAGATTAGGATAAAGAAAAGTTGAAGTCCAGGTCATCCGTCACATCAAAATCGAAAGTTTTCCACAGCAAGGTTTTGTCGATCAAGCCGCGGACCAATTTGGAATTGAAGGCTCGCTCCCCCAGGCGCTGCTTTCTGACATCTGCGTAGCGCGGTTGTATAATCGACGTGGCGGTGGGAATAGCTCAACTGGCAGAGCACCGGACTGTGGCTCCGACGGTTGCGGGTTCGATTCCCGTTTCCCACCCCAGAATTTTTCTTGAGCCCCCAACACCCCGGCTGCCGAGGAATTCGGCTTAGGTACCTCGGGGGTTAAAGCCCGCCGAATCCTGGCGCGTCTCCGAACGCGTCCCCACTTGTACTTGGGCCACGCTACTAGGACCAAATTGGGAAAGTGCGTGCCCCTGGCACGTTTTTCTTTGCTGTATTCATTGACCGGCAAACCATGCCGGTCTAGAATTCGCTCGAATCTTCTTGCGGGCGCGCTCGCGCCCAGCAGGGCCTGTCACGGTCGACAGAGGGGAAGCAGATTCACGGGCCCTCGGCTCCCTGTTTTTTTCGTTCTCTGGGAGGAGCTACATGAAGAGTTCTCCAAGCAAGCAGGTCAAACCACGTCGCAAACCCACCGCAGAGATTGACGTCAAGGCGTCCACCGGATTGTTCCCCATTGTGGGGATCGGGGCCTCGGCGGGCGGACTGGAAGCATTCTCCGAACTATTGCGCTACCTGCCGGAAAAGACCGGCATGGCCTTCGTGCTGGTGCAGCACCTCGATCCCAAACATGGCAGCGCGCTGCAGGAAATCCTGGCGAGGACCACTAAGATCCCCGTCACCGAAGTCACGCAGGGAATCGTGGTCCAACCCGACCACGCCTACGTGATTCCCGCCAATACGAACCTGACCATCAAGAATGGAATGCTGCAACTGGGTTCGCGAGTGCTGACGCGCGGACAACACATGCCGATCAACGATTTTTTCCGGTCGCTGGCGGAAAGCGCGGGGCAACAGGCCATCGGCGTCATCTTGTCGGGGACGGCGTCGGACGGCACCGAGGGATGCCGCGCCATCAAGGCGGCCGGGGGCATCACCTTTGCCCAGGATGAGGAGTCCGCGAAATACGACAGCATGCCGCGCAACGCGGTGAACGCGGGCTGCATCGACTTCATCCTGCCGCCCAAGGACATCGCGCGAGAGCTGGGTGGAATCAGCCAGCATCCTTATGTGGCGCGGGTGGTTGGGCCGGGGACCGAAGGATTTCATGGCATGGTGGGCAGCGATCTGAACGCTCTGTTCGGACTTCTGCGGGAATCGAGCGGAGTGGATTTCACCAACTACAAGCACACCCCTGCACCGGCGCATCCGGCGGCGCATGGTGGTGCACAAGGTGGAAACGCTGAAGGAGTACCTGCGTTTTATTGGCAAGAAGCCGGAAGAACTGGAGGAGCTTTACCGCGATCTGCTGATCCACGTCACCGGATTTTTCCGGGAGCCGGAGGCGTTTGTGGCGCTACGCAAGCACGTTTATCCGAAATTATTTGAAGGCCGCAAGCCGGATAATCCCATACGGGTTTGGGTGGCCGGATGCTCGACCGGCGAGGAGGCGTACTCCATCGCCATCACGCTGCTGGAATACATGTGGGTGCACAGCCGGAACATTTCGCAGGCCGCGACCGCCATCCAGATCTTCGCCACCGACATCAGCGACACGGCGCTCGACCCCGCCCGCACCGGGCTTTACACCGAGGCAGCGGTGTCGGAGATTTCGGCGGAACGCCTGAAACGATTCTTCGTCCGGCTCGATGGTGGATTTCAGATCAACAAGTCCATCCGCGATATGTGCATCTTCGCCAAGCAGAACCTGGTCAAGGATCCCCCTTTCTCAAACCTCGATCTGGTGAGCTGCCGCAATCTGTTGATCTATCTGGGGCCGGTTTTGCAGCGGCGCGTGATCCCCTCTTTGCATTACGCGCTAAAGCCCGGCGGCTACCTGATGCTGGGAGCGTCGGAAAATCTGGGAGGATTTGCCGACCACTTCGGACTGGTCGACAAGAAGGACAAGATTTACCAGAAGAGAAAGACCACGGCGCGGCTGACTACGTACTTCGCGAACGCGGATTATCTGCCGATTCGAACTGGAGATGCGAAGCTGGGCCGTGAGTTGCCAGCTGCCTTTACTGTGGAGCGGGAAGTTGAGCATCTGCTGGTGAACCGCTTTGTTCCCGCCAGCATTGTGGTGAACGATCAAATGGAGATTGTGCAGTTCCATGGCAAGACTGGAGCCTACCTGGAGCCGCCGGCCGGGCAACCCAGCTTCAGCGTGGCAAAAATGGCACGTGAAGGCCTGCTGGTCGACCTGCGTGCGGCCCTGGACACCGCCAAAAAAAACAACGCAACGGTGCGGAAGGAAGGAGTGCAGATTCAATCCGAAGCTGGCGCGCGAGAGGTCAGCCTTGAGGTGGTGCCTTTGCGCGGACCCACAGCGCACGAGCGTTTTTACGTGGTCGTGTTTCAGGATGTGGTTCGCAAGCCGGAGGTCCCGGAGGACAAGAGCGCGGCCGGCAAGGTGGTGAAGCTGGCGCGCTCCGCGGCGCCGGAGACCGAACTGTTGAAACGCGAGACGAATCAGTTGCGGGAGCAGTTGCGGTCGCTCATTGAAGAGCATGAAACCACCGCAGAAGAATTCAAGGCGGCGCATGAAGAAGTCTTGTCGGCCAACGAAGAATTGAGAGCACGAACGAAGAACTGGAGACGGCCAAGGAAGAGCTGCAATCCACGAATGAGGAGCTTACAACCCTCAACGAAGAGATGCAGAACCGCAACGCGGAGCTGGGCTCGGCTAACAACGATTTGCTAAACCTACTGGGCCACGTCGATATTCCGGTGGTCATGGTAAGCAACGATCTGCGCATTCGCCGCTTTACTCCACCCGCACAAAAATTGCTCAACCTGTTGCCCGGGGATATTGGGCGGCGCCTGGACGAGATCCGGCCAAACCTTGACGTGGAAGACCTGGAGACGCTGGCCCGTGAAGCTATCCGTCACGCCTCTTCTCAGCAGCGGGAGGTGCGCACCAACGAGGGCGGATGGCAGGTGCTGCACGTGCGTCCCTACAAGACCTGGGACAACCGGATCGAAGGGGCAGTAATCAGCCTGCAGGATGTCGACGCCCTCAAACGCACCCTGGACCAGACGCGCGAATACGCGGATACGATCGTTCAGAGCGCCCGGGAGCCGATTCTGGTATTGAACACCAAGCTGCAGGTTACGGCCGCGAATCCCGCCTTCTACCGGGCTTTCGAGGTGAGCCCAGAAGAAACCGAAGAGCGCCTGATTTATGAGCTGGGGAACGGGCAGTGGAATATTCCGAAGCTTCGCGAACTGCTGGAGGAAATTGTTCCGCGAAATTCCCGGGTGGATGACTTCGAGATGAGCCACGATTTTCCCCACCTCGGAGCGCGAGATATGCTGCTCAACGCCCGCCGGGTGGAACTGCAGCCGGGGCATCCTTTCATCTTGCTGGCGATTGAAGATGTGACGCGGAAGAGCCGGGAGGGCGCGGCCTAAAGTCGGCGTTCCATTTTGCCGCAGTGTCCCAAGGCTCGCTGCGCTCGGCCGGACAGCCGATGCGGCCGTCCCTACGCGAGCGCCAGTCCCGGGAATAAAAGCTCTGGAAGAAGGACCATTGGTGCGAGCGGCCGGCTCAGGATAGAATGCTGAATTCAGTGGGAAGCCAATGAAGCGGATTTTCCATCCATTTCGAAGCACTTCGCGGCAGCTGGGACCGCTGGAGCAGCGCATGCTCGACGGTTTGTGGGCGAGGGGCAGCGCGACCGTCCGCGAACTGGTCGAAGGCGACTACCAGGATCTGGCCTACACCACCGTGATGACTACGCTGGACCGGTTGTTCAAGAAAGACCTTCTGAAGCGATCGGAGGAAGGCAGGGCTTTCCGCTACGCTCCGCGATTCAGCCGCGAAGAGATGCATCGCGAAGCGGCGAGCAACGCGTTTCGCCAGTTGCTGGATGCGAGTCCAGCTTCGTCTTTGCCGCTTTCGTTTCTGGTGGAAATCCTGGGCGAGCGGGACCAGCAATTGCTCGACGATTTGCGGAAGCTGGTGGATCGTAAGCGCCGTGAACTGGACCTACGGGAAGCGGGCCGGGGGGAGAAAGAATAATGTTCGCCGTGCGCGGGCTCGCCGTTTCTTTCTCGATCTTCGTCATGCTCTACAGCGCCCTGTCGTTGGTAGTCTGGGGCTTGTGGCGGAAGGCGTGGCTTGTCAGCCAAGTGTCTTCGGCGAAGCGCCACGCCGATCTGCTTTTCGCCTTGCGCGTGCTTCCTTTCGTGGTGGCAACTGGAGTCACGCTCGCATTGGCGGTGCCTTCGTTCCTGCTGCTCGAGCCCCGCGCCGTGAACGAACCCATGGGAATTGTGCCCGTCGTGCTCGGTTTGTGCGGGATGGCGGTGATGCTGGCGGGAATTAGGAACGGGGCGGCCGCTTTGCTGCGGGCTTCTCGAACGGTTGCGCAGTGGAGCCAGGCGCGCACGATCGGCTCCAACGTTGTAGAATCCAGTGGTTCGGTTCCAGTGCTGCGGATTTCGGGGGCAGCACCTCCGCTCACCGCAGCCGGCATTCTGCGATCCAGTATATGGTTGTCGCGGGCAGCGGAATTTGTGCTGACCGAGCGGGAGTTGCAGAGCGCGTTGCGGCATGAAGTGGTGCATGTGCGCCGCCGGGACAATCTGCGAAAGCTGATCCTGCGACTGGTGGCGTTTCCCGGCATGGCTGAAATGGAAAGCGCGTGGCGAGAGGCGACTGAAATGGCCGCCGACGATGCCGCGGTCTCGAACGCCGCTGAAGCTCTGAATCTGGCTGCGGCTGTGATCAAGTTGTCACGGCTGGCCCCGCTGGAACCGCCGGCTGAACTGACCACGGCTTTGGTCCACAGCCCGGCGGAGTCGCTGAATGCGCGCGTGGAGCGTTTGATTGCGTGGACGGAACCTCAGCCGAGCCCTGCCGCGGGATATTCGTTGAGATATGCACTTTGCGCCGCTGTTGCCGCGGTGGTTGCACTAGCCGTGGCTTACAGCGAATTGCTCGTCCGCGTACACGCGGCGACGGAGTGGCTGGTACGGTAGGAAGCTGGACGGTCGGACCATAGCCAGCGACCGTTTGTTCCGCTCAGGCGTGCATGAGATTTTCGTTCCTCTGATCTGCGCTCCAACTCCGGTAGATAGGGTTGCGGCATGGCTCACGATTCCAGAATCCGGCCCGCAGTCTCCTGCAACTTGCCCGAGCTTCCAAGGCGGTTTTCGTACATTGCTCTCATTCATCGGGCTGTCCTTCTCGGTATAGTGTGTCGGGTCGAACAGGGTGGGCGAGGTTGTCGCGAACTTCCGGACGAGCTCTGTGGAGCCATATGTGGTCCGCTGGTGACGGGCAGAACTCTCGAGCATTGATGTAAGCCAGCCCGCCGTGGTCGATCGCATCCAGCGACCGCAGCGGCTGGAGACCTGGTTTACCATCATGGAAAAGATGGTCACCGGCGCGAAGGGAATTCCCGTCCTCCGCCGATTTCCTGGCCGGCGAGCGGCTCATAGTGATGGTGCACGGCGAAGTTGTTGCCGGCATCGATTTCTCGGATCTGAAGTCCGCGCGATGTCGGAGGCGATGGCAGGCGAGATTCGCTTCCATCTGCCCAGCGGCGCAGGTATGTTCAGCTCCTACGGACTCGAAACTGCGCGAAGACCCGGGTGTATTCAGGCAAACTGGGCTGCTAGAATCTACCGACCCGAATCTGGAAACGCAAGTGGGCCAGGAGGCGGAACGGACGAGCTGCAAGAAGCCGCACTTGAGACGATGGCATCTTGCGAAATCCAAGCAAAATGCGGCCTCGAGCATCAGAAGTCTGTACCAAGGTTTGGGGTTCGAAAAAATTGACTTCGACTAACGGCGATATTCTGGCAAGTACTTCTAGAAAGTCACCCGCACGCCCAACTGCGCGGCGAACGGAATTCCTACCGTTGTGCCGGGGCCGAAGAAATCTCCCGCGCGCCCTCAGGTATCTCAAGCTGCTTCAGGCTGGTGATGGGACGCGGTTTGGATACAAATTCCGTTGACGGCGCCATTCGCGTCAAATTGGGCCCCCGGGATCTGGGCGATGTTCACGGCGAAGTTCGCACTGGGGATATTGGTGACGCCTGTGACTGGATCTGGCATCATCTGGGCCGATGGAACCGGGAGCTGGGCTACATTGACCGCGAAGTTCGCGCCGGGATTGTTGCGGTTGAAGAGGTTGAAGAACTCGATAAATGGATCGACTTGCCAGCGCTCGTTGATTTTGAAAGGCCGCGTAACGCGCAGGTCGGACTGGATGTAAGGCGTGCCGCGGAATTCGTCCAGGCTGGTGTACGCTCTGTTCACGTAAATGCGGTCGGTGTTGTCGGCGTTCGTGATGGTGATGGGGCGGGCGCTCTCGAACTGGTTGATGGTGCTCAACTCGAAACCGCCGGGAATGTGCACCGTGCCCGCCAGCACGAAGCGATGGCGAACGTCTTCGCCGGACGGGCCGTAGTCGCCGGGTCCGAAAGCATTCAGGAATCCGGGATTCGGTTGGTTCGGCTCAGTTTGGGCAGACGCCATCCACATAGTCAAACAGTTCGCCCAGCAGGCATCCCCAGGTCTGCGCCTTGGAGAGCGTGTAGTTCGCGACCAGATTGAAGCGGCGCATGTTGCCTTGCAGATGCAGCATCAGGCCGTTGTAGCTGGAACGGTTGTCAGACTCGAACACATTCACATTCGGCACCACATCCGTCTGATCGGTGGCATATTCCAGGGTAGGCTCTGATGGGGAAATGAGCGGAGTGAACAGGTTGGTGCCGCTGCTGTAGGGGAAGCCACGGTAGCCGTGATTGCCTTGCTCGTGTACGTAATCGGCGCTCACCAGCCAATGTTCGTTGAAGGCGTGCTGCACGCCGCCGGTGGTATGAATGGCGTAGGGTGTTTTGTAAGGGGAGCCGACCAGATTGCCGGCGGCGCTCGCGCCGCCCACCAGGCAGCCCGAGCCGAGGAGCGAATAAGTTCCGGGGCCTCCAGTAAGGCTGCACGTTCCGGTGGTGAAGTTCGAGTTGTTGACGCCCTGAAAAGCCGTCGCCCATCCGTTCTGCGCGAGATCGTCGTAGTAGAGGCCGAAGCCGGCGCGAATCACGGTCTTCCCGCTGCTGCCGGGAGAGTAAGCGATCCCAAGGCGAGGCGCGATTTGCTTGCGATAATCGCTCGGCACGCTGGGCACAATCGGAATCTGCAGCGCCTGCAGCGTCACATAGGCGGAGTTATCGGCTTGGCTTCGCCCCGAGCCCACGAATAGTCCCCAGGTGGTCTGATAACGCACGCCGTAGTTGACTGTGAGCTGATGCGAGACCCGCCAGGAGTCCTCGGCGTAGAGCCCGAGACGCTGAACATTCTGCGAAAAGCTGCCGTCGCCGGCGGGAGTAAAGGTGCAGGTAATGCCGATGGTGGCTGGGGGGATCGGGGAGGAGGTGCCGGATTGCACATCGCGCTGGGGGGGGTGTAATAAAACGGCAAAGGCGTCGTGATGCCGCCGCAATCGGGGCCGGGCGGATTGATGTAGCAATCAGGGTTCGAGGGATAAGTGATGAACTCCTCCGCCGTCGAGGCGAACGCTCCACTCAGCACCGGTTCGTGAATGAAGTCGATTCCGAACTTGAACGCATGGTCACGCATCACGTGGCTCAGGTCGTAGCGGAACTGATATTTGTCCTGATTGCGCAGGTCGGGGAAAAGAGTGATGGGAGTGGCAAACTGATTGTCGCCGAAGGTCTCGAAGCCGGAGACGGTCAGCGCCGTCACGCTGAAGGGAAACTGGATGGCGAAGCCGAGATCCGAATTCCGAGTCTGCGTGAGATGCAACAAGCTGGCGTCGAGAACCAGATTGCCCAGCCAGGTTGAACTGAAAGTATAGCTATTGCTGAGCGCCACATTCCAGTAATTGTTGTGCGTGATCAGGCCAGTCGATGGCAACGTGGCCTGCTGCACCAGAGCATTGTGCGTAAGGTAGCTGTCTTGCGATGCGCGCAGGAACCAGTTCGACTTCGACGATTGTGCCCAGTCAAAACGCAGCGAACTGAGGTAGTCGCGAAAGGGAATGGGAACGGTGGCGGGAACCGGGATGGAAGGAATGCCGGTGATCAATCCCTCGGACGCCAATTCCGCCAGCGCGTCGAATTGCGTAGTGCTGGCGGGGCTGTAGGCGATGCTCGCGTTTTCATGCACGTTCTCGAACGAGGTGAAGAACCAGACTTTGTCTTTTGCGATTGGACCGCCGAAAGTTCCAACATAGTTCTGCCGGGAGAACGGCTGCTTCGGATCCGGCGCCGGATTCTCGATGGGAAAGCGCGCATTCAGCGCGGCCTGGCGATCATAGAACGCTCCGCTCCCGTGCCATTCGTTGGTCCCGCGCTTGGTGGTAATCACGACCGACCCGGCGGTAGTCCAACCGGTGTCGGCGTCTTCGTTCGAGGTGCGCACGGCGAATTCCTGAATGCCATCGGGCGAGAAGTTTTGCAGGAAGCCGCCGATCCAGTCGTCGGAGTTTTCGGCGCCATCGACCGATAGCTCGTTGTTCAAGCCGGAGCTTCCACCGGTGGAGACCGCTGTGATGCGCGCCTTAGTAGGGTCGGAAGGCTCGACCGGCTCGGTTCCAGGCACGAGATAGGCAATGTTCGCGAAACTTCGCGCCGGGAGCGGCAGAGTTTCCAGGTCCTGGCTGCCCACTACGCCTCCGCGCACCGCACTCGACGTGTCAATCATTTCGGTCGTAATCGAGGAAGAATTCCCCTGCACGTTGACGGTTGCCGAGGCCGCCGCGGGTTTCATCGTGACCGTAATCTCGCGTACAGTGGTCGACGGCGATCGAGACATCCGCCTGCGCCGGAGCGAATCCTGCGGCACTGATCGTAATGCGGTAGTTGCCGGGCAGAAGATCATCGAGACGAAACTCGCCGCGATCTTCGCTGGCGGCCTCGCGCTGCATGGAAGAGCTTGATAAGTGCGCGACAATTTTGGCGGAAGAGATGCGGGCGCCGGTGGCGTCCTGCACCGTGCCGCGCAGCGATCCACGCGGGTTCTGGGCGTGGAGGGTCGCCGTGAGCAGGATTGCGAACAGGGTTAGGGTGATGTGGCGCGAACTTGCTTTCATGGTTCTGACAGTAGCGAGACTAAACTGCAGTGCGGGCTACTACCAGAGGCCGTAGGCTACAGCTATCGGTGCAGATTCTTGGCAAGGTCAGCTTCCGGATTGCCCCGTCATTCATCCGAGATGAGCATCAACGGAGCCTTTCGGCGTGGAGGGTTTCCTGCCGATTCCGCAAA
>CAWKKK010000034.1:0-122455 GCA_963850165.1 uncultured Acidobacteriaceae bacterium
GATCGTCACCGACCACTCCGACTACGACTATAAAAAGATCGTCGGCGAAGCCCAGCTGGTCGTCGACACCCGTAACGCAACCAAGGGCATCGACAGCCCCAAGGTCGTCCGATGTTAACCAGAGCTAAGATAACCGAAGTTAACCAGAAGTGCCGAGGGGAAGGCAGTTGGCCAAACAAGTGCAAGCCCGCGATCTGTCTGTGGATTAATTTTTGCTGACCGTTCCGCTGCATTCGGCGCTCTGGGCCGGGGCTTCGCGCTCGGCTCCAGACATAAGCAGTTGGGCCGAGAATGTAATTTTTGTCTCTTTCTTGCTCGGCCGGCGCCAACTGCCTGGCGCGGCCAGCGTAAGTACTTGAAAGATTAACTACATAGACTTCCAAATTGTCGGCGAAATGGCCTTTGCCGTGCAGCTTTTGAGTTGTAGACTATAAACCTCTGCGGTTTCGGCATTATCGCAGCGGCCCTAGAAACTTTCAGCCCCGAATGGGTGTTTTCAACAACTGACGCGTGAATCCTCATATGAGCACTTCTGCTTCCCGAGAGACTCTCTTCTCCCTGCTGCCGGAGACGAGAACCCCTTGGACAGAATTCGTTTTCAGTACCGGCGCGCAGGCTTTAGCGATTGCGTTTCTCATCTGGGTGCGCTTGCTGTATCCCTCGGTTGTCACTCCGCCGGAGCACACTTTCCGTTCGGTTGAACTCGTCAGCACCCCGGTTCCTGTCAACCATGAGCCCCAGCCCGTGCGCCGGCTGCCGCAGCCCACATTCGTCGCGCAACTGGATCCTCCGCCGGTCAACGCATTGCGGGCTCCCGCCCCGCTGCCGAAACCTGTGAAAACGGAAGACGCTCCGGTTCCCACGGTCAGAATCGAACCACAGAAGCTGGATCCTATCAACTCCGCCCCCGTGATTCCCAAACAGGGCGTGAAAACCAACGTATTTTCCACAGGCAGTTCGGCCACTCCCACAGTCGTGCTTGCCCCTTCGCAAGTGCAGACCGGAGGCTTCGGCGATCCCAACGGGATTCCCGCCAAGGCAAGTCGGGGCAAGGCCGTCAACATCGCAGCGTCGGGAAGTTTCGATCTACCCTCGGGACCCGGCTATGGCAACGGCACTGGCGGCGCCAAGGGCGTGCCGGGCGTTGTCGCAAGTACTGGCTTCGGCAACGGCACAGCCATCCCGGACAATCGCCCACGCCCCGCGAATACGGTTCAATCCGCCGGCTTTGCCAGCGCCGATGTTCCCGCTGCCCCCACCGTGCGTTCTCATCCGGCGGAAGCCGCGGCCACGGCAGTGCCTGCGGAAATCATTTCCAAACCGACTCCGGTCTATACTCAAGAA
This sequence comes from uncultured Acidobacteriaceae bacterium, assembly GCA_963850165.1. GTDB lineage: Bacteria > Acidobacteriota > Terriglobia > Terriglobales > Acidobacteriaceae > Sulfotelmatobacter. The sequence continues at coordinate 1,345 of CAWKKK010000034.1, forward strand.
GCCCGGAGTCTGCGGATTGAAGGCGAGGTTCTGCTGGAAGTAGTTCTCCAGGCATCCGGCAACCTCCACGTGGTACGGGTCGTGCGCGGATTGGGTCACGGCCTCGATGACAACGCGGTGAAGGCCGCCGAACAGATTCACTTCAAGCCGGCGATGAGGGACGGCCAGCCAACCGATTCCACCGTCGTTGTGCATATTATTTTTCAATTGGCATAAGTTGCTCCCAGAAGGTCTTTATGCGTATTTTTCAGGTAGGTTTACTTTCGTTGCTTCTGTTGTTGGTCTGGTCGTCGCCCGCGGTATCGCAGGATCCAACGCCTTCTGCACCAGGCCCGGCAGCTACCGACCCGGCCCCGGCAGGACCAAGTGCAGCGACTCCATCTTCTCAGCCGCCACCGTCGTTCAATGACGTGATGGACCGCGTGGTCCAAAGAGAGCATCTCTTCCTGGCCCAAATGCGCCACATGCGGCCGCTCGTCGAGACCTATCTGCAGGATCTCAAAACCGACAAAGATGAGAACGCTGTGCCGGTGAAAGATCAATATTTTCTCGGACGCCTGGACATGAGCGACGGCCCCGAGGACACTTCATTCGTGGGCCAGCCAGGGTTCGGCCACCGCATGCTCAACCGGCTCACTGGGCTTTACTCGATGCGATTCTTGCCTTTGGGGTTTGCGCAGATGGTCGTCCTCGATACCGATTTCCAGAAGAGGTACTACAAATTCAGTTTCGTGCGGCGTGAGTTTCTCGGAGAAGTGCGCTGCCTGGTCATCGATGTCGAGCCCAGGGAAGATTCGGGCGCGGGCCGCTTCATGGGAAGAATCTGGGTCGAGGACCAGGATTACAATGTGGTCCGCTTCAACGGGACCTATTATCCCCACCCCAAGGGCAGCTACTACCTACACTTCGACAGTTGGCGGTTGAACATGCGCCCCGGCACTTGGCTTCCCGCCTACATCTACAGCGAGGAATCCGACGTCAAGTATGGCCTCACCAAGGGTTTGCACTTCCGCGCACAGACCCGCCTTTGGGGATACGACTTGAAAGCCCTGAACAAGAGTTCGGAGTTCACTCAGATTCTGGTGGACTCGCCTCAGTCGGGCGCGTCTTCGGTAAAAGATCAGAGCGATGTTGCCGCCGACGCGACTCCCGTAGTGGCCGAGCGGATGTGGGAACGCCAAGCCGAAGATAACGCGGTCGAGCGCCTGCAAAATATCGGACTGCTGGCCCCTCCAGGAGAGGTGGACAAGATTCTTCAGACCGTGGTCAACAATCTGCTGGTGACCAATAACATCGATCTGCAATCCGATGTCCGCTGCCGCGTGCTCCTCACTGATCCCCTGGAATCGTTTACCATCGGGCACACCATCGTGATCAGTCGTGGCCTGCTCGATGTGCTGCCCGATGAAGCCTCGCTCGCCATGGTCCTGGCCCACGAACTCAGTCACATTGTTCTGGGACACCCGTTCGATACCAAGCTGGCATTCAACGACCGGATGGTCTTCCGCGATGAAGATTCGTTCGTGCGCCTGGACTTCAAACGCCGACCGGCCGACGAAGAAGCGGCTGATACCAAGGCTCTGGAGCTCCTGAAGAATTCTCCCTACAAAGACAAACTGGGAAGCGCCGGACTTTTTCTAAAGGCCTTACAAGAACATGCTCCCGAGCTGCCAAACTTGATTCGCCCTCACTTGGGCAACGGCTTCGCCGAAGGCAAGACCGTCCGCATGTCGGCACTGCTCGCTTCCGCACCGGAACTGGATCCTAAACGCACCGATCAGATTGCCGCTCTTCCCCTCGGAGGACGCATCAAGCTTGATCCTTGGACGGATCAGGTGGAACTCGCAAAGGCCAAGCCGGTAGCCCTGACCTCGGCCCGCGAGAACATTCCATTCGCCATCACGCCATTCTTCCCGTACCTCACCAGACTGCCGGCTTCGGGCAGCGACAAGGTCGCGCAGACCGCGCCCGCACCGAAGTGATGGGGAGCAGTTGTTGGGCAGGTCTTGGGTGCGAGGTCTCAGGTCTTAGGTTTTTCCTAAGACTTATTTCACCTGGCACCTGACACCAATTTACTGGAGGGAGTTGGCAACGAGAGTGGAGGCCGCCCTGGTCTTGCCTAAGACTTGGCGCCTAAGACCTGACACCGATTACTGGATGGAGCTGGCAACGTTCGAGAATACATTGTTGGCGTTCGAGCCGATCAGCCGGACCGTTCCCACCACGATCACCAGAATTACTGCCAGCATCACCGCATACTCGGCGATATCCTGACCACTCTCATCATTCCAAAGCTTTCGTAAAAGGTTTCCCACGGGCTGTCTCCTTGAATTCGTTCTAACCAGATTCGTCTTCACCGCATTTCTTGCACGCATCAATCAAAGACCACAATCAATGTGGTCAAGATCAGTCTTGTTGTATGCTGGTCTTGGATACGATGATAGGTGGGGCGACAACGGCCGCCAATGGCCCGTTCGTGCCAGCGACTGTTACCTTAGGCTTAGGCAGCTAAACCATTGTCATCCAATGCTTTTCAGCGGAAGCGACTGATTCACCGCAAACAGCGCCAACTCCAGCCGCGTGGAGACTCCCAGCTTGTCGAAAATATTGCTCAGATGATGCTTGACCGTGTCTTCGCTGATCTTGAAATACTCCGCAATCTCTTTATTCGAATATCCCGCCACCACCGCGGCGACAATCTCCAATTCGCGCGGGGTCAAGCCGAATTTCTTCTGCCGCGCTTCGTCGCTGGAAGATTGCACCAGCGTTCGCAGGTATTGCACCAGGTTCGAGACGCTCTCCCGTCCTACCCAGTACTCGCCCGACATTACCGTGTGGATCGCCTTCAACAGCAACTGAGTTGCGGAATCCTTCAGCACCACTCCCCGCGCGCCCAACTGCAAAGCTTCCACAATCTGGCTCTTCTCCGCCGCCGCCGTCAGCAGGATCACGCGCACCGGAGTCGCATTCGCTCCCGTGCCCAGCTCCCGCAAGGCTTCGAGACCAGGATGCTTGGGCATCGACAGATCCAGTAAAAGGATGTCAGGCTTCAACTGCCGCGCCAGCCGTACCGCTTCCGCTCCGTCCGAAGCCTCACCCAGCACTTTCAGATCCGGCTCGGTTTCCAGAAGACGGCGCAGTCCATCCCGGAAAATTGGATGGTCGTCGGCAATCACGATACGAATCGGCTGTGACTTCTTAAAGTTCATCGGAAACTTCTCCACCCCTCGGAACTTTGACTTCCAGGCGCGTCCCTGTACCAGGATTCGATTCTACCGTGAGTGCGCCTTCAATTAAACGGACACGTTCTTTGATGATCATCGGCCCCTTACCCATCTGGTCCAGCTCCTCCTGCGTCAGCCGGCCGGAAAACGGGAATCCCTTGCCATCATCCTCCAGAGTCAGGCTCCACTGGCTGTCACTCGAACTCAGCCGCACCAGCGCGTGGCGCGCCTGGCTGTGCTTGCGCACGTTCACCAGTCCCTCCTGCACGATCCGCAGCATCTCCCGGCAGACCTTCCCCGGCATCTCCAGTTTCTCAATGTCGGTGACAAAACGCGTGGAAATTCCGGTCTCTCGCTCGAATCGCTCCACCGTGTCGGTAACCACGCTCAGGAACTTTCGAGAATCCACATCGATCGATTTCATCTGCTGCATCAGTTCCCGCAGCTTCAGAACCTCTTCCCGCAGCAAACCCTGGATCCGGCCCAGTTCTCCGCCCACCACGGCGGGCGTCGTCTCCGCCTGGCGCCGGAGAACATCTACCTGCATCTCCACCGCGATCAGCGACTGCACTGCTCCATCGTGCAGTTCTCGGGCAAAGCGCGCGCGCTCCGCGGCCCCGGCCCGCCGCCTCAGCCGGTGGAGCAGGTAGACGTTGTACACGGCTGGCCCCGCCTGGCGGAACAAATCGAGCAGAAAACGCAGCTTTTCCCGTATCTCCACTTTCCACGAAGGGTCGAATACCAAACACCCGCCCCCGCCACTCGCCCGCGAAGACGAAGGAAAGCGCAATCACCGACCGGAAGGATTGCCGCTCTTTCAGTCGAGTAAGCGGCTCGCTGGAAGGTGATGGCACGGGGTTGCCCTCGCGGTCGAGTGCGATTACGGACCAGCGCTCTCCGTCGTGCCGCGCGTAACAAGCTTCTCCCGGAAAATCCTCCAGAGTAGTTCTTCGCATCCCGCGGGCTGGAATCCTGCCACACGAACTCGGAAGACTTCCCATCCCCATTGTGCAGTTCGCCCAAAAACATTCGGTGGCTGTGAATCTCCTGCGACGCAACCAGCACCCGCTCCGCCCCGCACGTGTTGAGGATTTCACTGCAAATCTGCTGCAGAGTTCCCGTCAGCCCCGCTTCCACGCGCACTTTCGCCAGAATGCGAGTCACCGCCGCCTTCTCCCCCCTCAGGTGCTTCTGCTGCTCCGCCAGATAGCCCAGCAGCAACCCCATCACCAGCAGGTAAACCGACAGCATGAAGAGTTGCTTCGGTTCGAAGGCCGTTACATTGATTTGCAGACCCGAAAAAACATGCCCCGGTAGGCTTCCTCCGCGCGTTGCCCACACGTGCAGCAGCACGAAGCTCTCAACCCACAGCAAAACCACTTCGGCCGCTGCTGTGCCCAACGTTTCCCACAACCCCCACCGGTAGGCTGAAGCGGCTAGCACGAAAACAAAAAAAAGGAAGAACGGGCTTCGCGGGCCGTCCCCGAATACTGAGATCAACGCCGGCCACACAATGTCTGCCGCGTGCACCAGAATGCGAAACGCGGCCGTCGACTCTTTCTCCGCCGCAGCAGCATCAGCACCAGGACGCCATGGATGAGGTAAAGCCCGAGCAGCCCATAAGCCGCCGGGGAATTGTCCCAACTGCGTGGGGTCCATGCGAATCGCGACCAGCGCTGAGACCGCCAGAAACACTCGCGCCGTCGCCAGCCAGCGCTCGATACGGCGAGTTTCGCCGGGGTCGGCTGGAGCCTTCGATGCGCCCGGCAAACGGTGTTTAGTGTCAGCGTTCAATTCGAGTCACTTTCCGCAGCAGAATGAATTTGGGGAACGAATTTGTCAGGCGCCCCGGAATGCTTCGCATATTATTGATAAGAAAGATTGGGAGCAAGCAAAACTTTGTACCGGCCCTCCAATTACCCAATCGCCAGATTACACAAATTACAGAATTCCCCCGATTACTTCCGTAACCAGAGGCCTTGCCCGTCTCGAAGTCTAGAATGGCAGCGAGGACCGTCTTTTGCGCACCTATTGCAAGCTCTGGACCGCGGCCGTCGCAGCCTGCCTGGCGGCCCTCGTCCTGGCTGCGCTGATCTTGCCCCAGTCCTTTCGCCTGACCGCTATCAGCGATGTGATTCAGTGCCTCCTGCTGTTTTCCGGGTCGATGTCCATCATCCCTCACATCGTCAAGTCGCGCGGGCGTTTGCGCCTGTTCTGGACACTCATTGAAATCGGCATTACCTTCTGGTTTTCCTACCAGATCTTTTGGACTTACTACGAAGTTTGGCTGCGTACGGATGTCCCGGACTTATGCGCGGCCGACATCATTCTCTTCCTGCACATTGTTCCCTCTGATGGCGGCTCTGGCGCTCCGCCCTCATGCGCCGGAGGATGAATACGCTGCCCGCCTTCGCCGCCTCGATTTTGCATTGATGATGAGCTTGGTGGGCTTATCTCTACTCCTGATCGTAATTCCATGGCAGTACATCGTCGCCAATGTACCGGCCTACGACAAAAATCTTAATTCTTTGTATCTCATCGAGAAAATCGCATTTCTGGGCGGCTTGGTCCTGGCCTGGATGACAGCAAAGATGGCTGGCGAATCTTTTACGCCAGCCTGTTCGGCGCCAGCTTCACCTACGCCGCCAGTTCTTATATCGCCAATTGGGCGCATGGCCGGCAAGTTTATTACAGCGGAAGTCTCTACGACATTCCGCTCGCCGTTTCCATGGCATGGATCACAGTCATCGGTCTGTCGACCCGCGAGCGCGAACCTCAAGCCGGCGTTCCCTCCACTTCCACGTCTCATGGCGTATGGCTGGCCCGGCTGGGAATGATCGCGGCTTTTTCGCTCCCACTTTTTGCCGCCTGGGCGCTGCTGGATACGGCACTTCCCCTGCGCTATCCGTTCGTTCCGTCTGGTCCTGACTCTGGGCGCGGCGCTTCTCATGGGCGTCATGGTTTTCGTGCGGCAGCGCTTGCTCGACTGGGAATTGCTCCGCCTGTTGACCCATTCTCGGGAATCTCTGGCCAACCTGAAACGTTTGCAGGCACAAATCACCGAATCGGAAAAACTTGCCTCGATCGGACAACTCGTGGGTGGCGTGACCCACGAACTCAACAATCCAATCACCGCCATGCTCGGTTATTCCGACATGCTCCTGACAACGCCTCTTAACCCGGAACAGCCGAACTGGCAGGGAAAATCGGCCAGCATGTCAGGCGCACCAAGTCTCTGGTGGCCAGTCTGCTCAGTTTTGCCCGGCAAGGCCCGGCCGCGATGGCCGCCGTCGATCTCAAAACTTTGCTGCGCACTACCGTCAAACTCTCGCAGCCTCAGTGGCAAGCTCTCAACATCGAAGTGCGCACCGAATTTTCCCCGGACCCGCTGATCGTTCAGAGGAGACTCGAACCAGTTGCTCCGGGTCTGCGTGCAAATCATCAACGACGCTCTGTATGCGGTGGGCCAGTACGGCAGACGGACACTGAGCGTCACGGCGGAAAGCAAAGATGGCCTCGCCATCATCAACATCTCAGACGTCTCCATCGCCGGAAGCTCATCCGGGAACCCGGAAACAAAAGAAGAGAAAGAAGAAGATCAGACCATCTCCGGCCTGGGACTCAGCGCCTGCCAGGGCATCCTGCGGCAACATCATGGGCAGATTCTCTGGCAGCAAAACCCGAATTCGGGAATCACCATCCGCGTCGAGATCCCGATCATCCTTCCGGCGCTGGAGAAAGAGAGAGAGAAATCGACTGCCGCTGGAGTTCCGGTGATGTGGGAACCTCAACCGTTCGCTTGAGCTGGCCACAAGCGGCGTAGATGTCCCGGCCCCGCGGACGCCGCACGAAAGCAGGAGTCCCCGCTTCCCGCAGAATGTTTTGAAACGCCGCAACCCGCTCCATGCTGGGAGTCGTAAAGTCAATTCCCGGCCCCGGATTCAGCGCGATCAGATTCACCTTGCAGCGCAGCCCGCGCAGCAACTCGGCCACTTCTTTTGCATTCTCGGGAAAGTCGTTCACCCCACCAAGCAAAACGTATTCAAACGTGATCCACTCCCGCGTGCGCAGCGGAAACTCCCGCGCCGCCGCCATCAGCATTCCCAAAGTCCACTTCTTGTTCACCGGCATCAGCCGTGTGCGTAAGGTGTCATTTGAAGCATTGAGAGAAATCGCCAGCTTCGGACGGATCGTCTCCCCGCCAAAATCCCGAATGCGCGGCACAATTCCCGCCGTCGATACCGTCATCCGCCGCTCCGCAATGCCCACACCCTCCACCAGCAGCCGCGTCGCCTTCACGAAATTGTCGTAGTTGAGAAACGGCTCGCCCATCCCCATGAAAACCAGATTGATGCGATCCTCCGGCGGCGAAACCTTCTGATCTTTAAGCACAGCGCAAACCTGCCCCACAATCTCGCCCGCAGTCAGGTTGCGCTTCACCCCGAGCAGCGCGGTAAGACAGAACTGGCAATCCACAGCACACCCCACCTGACTGGAAATACAAATCGTCGAACGACCAGGTCTGATTCGATCTCGAGGAGGGTCGAGCAGACCTTCCAGGCCTACGCCAGAAGCAGGCATCTGGAATGGGGCTCTAGCCCCTGATGTACCTATGCCGGTCTCAGCCTCTGCTCCAGCCTCCGACCCATCCCCGGCTTCCCCGCCATCTCCCTCCGGCATCCAAACAGTTTCAACGCTCTGCCCGTCAGCAAAAGCAATCAAATACCGCACCGTCCCATCCACAGAAACAAACTTCTCCTCAATCCGAGCCGCCCCAACGGTGACGCCGCTCTCAGCCAGCCTCTCCCGAAACTCCTGCGGCAATGTAGAAATCTCCGCCAGCGATTCCACCCGCTGCCGATACACCGCATCCATGATCTGCCGGGCGCGATAGCTCGGCTCACCCGCCTCGCTCACCAGCGCAGCGATCTCCCCGCGATCCATGCCGAGCAGCGATGATGTCAGCGGTTCAGCCATTCACCAGAGCCCCAGAATACCCGCAACCCACTGATTCTAAATCACTAACTATCTTATTCTCGCACACCCCGCCCCACCCCGCCAGATGTGTAAGAATAGTGGGGTACCTCCTGAGAAATTCAGCCATCATGGTCAAAGAAGTTCGCAATATTCGCCGTCAGGTGTTGCCCCATGGCCTCACCGTCATCACCGAGCAGATGGAGCACATCCGCTCGGCTTCCATCGGCATCTGGCTTGAAACCGGCTCCCGCGACGAAGCTCCGCAATCGAACGGCATCTCCCACTTCATTGAGCACATGGTCTTCAAAGGTACCAAGCACCGCACCGCCGAGGAAATTGCGCGCCAGGTCGACTCCATCGGCGGCAACATGGACGCCTTCACCTCCAAAGAATGCATCTGCTTCAACGTCAAGGTGCTCGACGAGCACGTGCCGCTGGCACTCGAAATTCTCAGCGACCTCGTACTGTATCCCAATTTCACCAACGAGGATATCGCCCGCGAACGCGGCGTGATTCTCGAAGAGATCAAGATGGACGAGGACAATCCCGACTACCTCGTCCACGAAATCTTCACCCAGAACTTTTGGAAAGACCATCCTCTCGGCAAGCCGATCCTGGGCACGAAAGAAACGGTAAAGAAATTCGAGCGCCAGGCCGTGCTCGACACTTATGCCCACAGTTTCGCGCCGGGAAACATTATCGTGGCCGCCGCCGGGCATCTCAACCACGATCAGTTCGTCGACCTGGTGGTGAAGCATTTCGAGCACTTGAAACCCGCGCAGAACGGCTTCCACTCGGCCGCGCCCAAGATTGTTCCCCGCATCGTTTTGCGTAACAAGAAAGCTCTCGAGCAAGTGCAGCTTTGCATCGGTGTGCCGGCGTATCCCATCGCGCACGAGAAGCGCTATGCCGGCTACATTCTCAACACGCTGCTTGGCGGAGGCATGAGTTCCCGCCTCTTTCAGAATATTCGCGAGCGCCAGGGATTGGCCTACTCCATCTACAGCGACCTCAACCCCTACCGCGATACCGGATGCATGGCCGTCTACGCCGGAACGTCCCTGGCTTCGGCGACCAAGGTGGTACAAGCTGTGGTCAGCGAATTCCGCAACCTGAAGAATGAACCCGTTCCCGAAGAAGAGTTGCGCCGCTCCAAAGACCAGATGAAAGGCAGCCTGATGCTCTCACTCGAATCGAGCACAGCGCGCATGTCGAACCTGGCGCGGCAGGAAATGTACTTCGATCGCTTCCAGGATCTCGACGAACTGGTGCTCAAGATTGAGGCCGTAACCGCCGACGATCTGCAAAGCCTGGCCCAGGAGTTCTTCAAGACCGAATCCGTGGCCGTCACCGCACTGGGCAACCTGAGCGGACTGAAGATCTCCCGCAATCAGCTGGCCTGCTGAGAAATCGTGGTTGATTCTTTCCGCTCACTTGTAACTTCCTTGGCGCCCGGAGAATCTGATATTGGTCTACAGGTGCAGACCTGCCGGACAACCTAACTCAAATATTCACCCTAAGGAGAACACCATGAAGAAGATTGTCGGCAGTTTGATGCTTGCATGTATGCTGGCCGCCCCGATGGCGGCCTTCGCCCAGGACGCTATGAAGCAAGACAGCATGAGCCAGGATTCGATGAAGAAAGACGATTCGATGAAGAAAGACGACATGAAGAAGGACAAGAAAGCCAAGAAGATGGCGAAGAAAGAGCAGAAGGAAGACAAGATGAAGAAAGACGACAGCGTGAAGAAAGATGACAGCATGAAGAAAGACGAGATGAAGCAGAACTAAGTCGTCTGGGAATGCCTGGCGCGGGCCATCGGGTCCGCGCCCTTTTTTTGTCAGCCACAAGCAATTGGCGGAGGGTGCAATCAGGATTGCGGAATTGGAGGCGCCGCCGGCGTCTCGACCGTCGCGCGCCGCATGCCCCGCATTTCGATTTCCATCCCCGTAGAACGCGTTCGGGGGCTTAATCCATTGCGTTGGTCAATAACAAACTTCCCGCAATCAGCGCGATTGCCGCCACCGGCACCAGCCACGCCGATCTCCCGCAATCAACTGGAACTGGCCTGCTGAACTGAGCCGTGAAGGGCAGGGCTTCGTTCCACGATGTCATCCCCTGTGGTTGATTATTGTGCAGCGAACGTGTAACTTTCTTTTCGTAGGCGAATCTGATCTGCGTCTGCAGGTGCAGGCCCGCCGGACGACCGAACTCAAACACACACTCCAAGGAGAAAACATGAAGAAGATTGTCGGCAGTTTGATGCTCGCCTGTATCCTGGCGTCCCCGATGGCAACTTTTGCCCAGGACACCACGAAGACAGACACCACGAAGCAAGACAATGCGATGAAGAAAGACCAGGCCAAGAAGGACAAGGAAGCCAAGAAGGCGGCCAAGAAAGAGCAGAAGAAGCAAGACAAGATGAAGAAGGACGAAGCCAAGAAGAACGACCAGATGAAGTCGAACTAGGCCGGCGTCCAGGATCGCGGCGCGGGCCTTCGGGTCCGCGACGCTTGTTTTCCATTAGCCGCCAGCAATTGGCGGTAGGTAAGGTCGGAATTCCGTCGCGGGAACCGCCGCTCCGCGTTCCGACCGTCGCACCGACGGCCCCGCAATTCGATTTGCAGCCTCATGGAACGCGTTCGAGAGCCCAATCCAAGCCCAAGTTCCTCCCACTGGAAACTATCGCGCAGCGGGCAAGATAAATCGATTTAACTTCGGGGTGCAAATTGCCCTTGCGGATTCAACGACTTAGCAGACGGTTCACTATAACTGTGAGTAATACTCTGCGCAAACCCAAGACCGCCCACCGGAAATCAACAACTTACAGATGAATCGAAACGCCTGAAGCCCAGACGGCGTCGAACTTGACGGCAAGCCACACTAATGCCCAGTCACGCTGAGACTTTCCTCCTGCTCGTCTTCCTCCTCCGCACTCCCACGGTCAGCTACCACCACCCCAGACTGGCCATTCGCCGACGTCTTCAGATACTGTCGCAAACAACGTGTGCAAGGGACATAGCCTTCCTGCTCCGCGTCCTTGGCCGTCATCGTACGCTCGGAAGCTTTATCGTGAATGTACTTACATCCCGGCACGTGAAAGAGCTTCGATCCAGAAGAAACCACGACGACCAAGTCGGGGGGGATATTGTTGGCGGGCAACGCGTGTTGCGACCTGATCAGATTCCGGAACGTAAACGTGTTCGCCAGTTTCAATCCACCCACGATCAGCGCGATCGCCGCCACCGGAACCAGCCACGCCGCCCAGCTCGACCAGCCGCTTCGCCCCGCCGCAGGACTTTGCGTCAGCCGCTTCTCTAACCGACGGCTGAAACCCGCGGGCACTTCCAGCATGCGTTCATCGCCATAAAGCTGGACCACGTTGCGCGTTCCAGCCAGCACTGAGGCGCAGCGCTGGCACGTGCGGAAATGCTCGTCCATCGAAGAGCGCAACGCCGCGTCCACATCTCCGTCGATGTAATTCGAAACCTCGCGCCAGACCTGTTCGCAATTCAATTGATTCGTTACCAAGGCTTCGTCCCCTTCTCGAATGGCAGGCGGCTGAACCAGCCCTGCTCCCATCCGGCGGCCAGCAGGTCGCGCAGCATCAGCCGCGCCCGCAACAGCCGCGTCTTCACCGAAGCCACCGTTATGCCCAGTGCCTCGGCGGTTTCTTGAATGTTCAGGTGTTCCATATCGCGCAGCACAAAGACCTCGCGATACTTTCGATCGAGCGTGGCCAGCGCCTCTGCCAGCCGCTGCCGAACCTCCTTGCGTTCCAGCGCTTCCGACGGAATCTCGCGCCAGTCGGCGAAATCCCGGGGAGCGTATTCACTTTCTTCTTCGCGGCGGTTGTCGAGTCCTTCCATCACCACAGTTCGCTCCCTTCGCCGGCGCATCAGTGCCTCGTTTACCGTGATTTGAATCAGCCACGTGCTGAAACGGGCCTCGGCGCGGAATTGCCGGATGTTTGCAAACGCCTTCAGCATAGCCTCCTGCGACGCATCTTCGGCGTCCTGCTCGTTGCGCAGAATGGCGAGCGCCGCAGCATAGACCCGCCGCTCATAGGGGCGCACCAACTCGTAGAACAATTCATGCTGGCCGCTCTGCACCTGCAGGATCAGATCGTGCTCGCGCGTGCCCGCTTGCCCCGGATTGTTCAACGTCATGCTTGGTTCCGACATTGTCGTGAGGTCATAGGTCTTAGGTCTTAGGTCTTAGGTCTTAGGTCTTAGGTCTTGGGCGTTAGGTCTTGGGGTGCCGAACGCCTAAGACCTAAGACCTCTCCGTCAGTATTCCGGATCTTTCTTCCAACCCGTCAGCATGGAAACGAAATTGTTCCAGCCATGCAGGATCACCATGACCAGATGTCCCAACACGAAGAACAAAATCGCCCACATCACGGCGAAGTGCCAGATGCGCGCGTAGTGAAATCCTCCCATCATCCAGCCCAGCCAGGAGAACTGAACCGGTTTCCACACTACGAGGCCGGTCAGCACCGAAAGCACTCCGAGCACGATCGCAGTGGTGTAAGCGTGCTTCTGCAGCGGGTTGTAGGCTTCGCGAAGCGGCGGCTTCGGGCCGAAGAAGAAATAATGCTTCACCATCGGCCAGACGCCGGGGACGTCACGGTGCGTGAACAAGACCTGGCGGTAGTTCCCGCTAAAAATCTGGTAGCCGATGTAGAACAAGCCAGTGGCGATGTAGATCCACATGAAGGTGAGATGCCACTGCAACGCTCCGCCCAACCAGCCACCGATGGCGAACGCCTTTGGCCAATGCAGCAAGTCTTTTTGCGGAATCTTGGCGCCGAAGCTGGGGAAGGCGCGGAAAATCTGCAATCCGCTGCCGACCATCACGAACAGCGCGACGGCATTGATCCAGTGGCACAGCCGCACCACGAATGGATGCTCATAGACCGCGCGCGCGAGGACTACCGGCGGTTCTTCTTCGCCTTCGGCGTTCTTGCCCTTTGGTTGAATGATTTCGATCACTGCCCCGCTCATGCGCGAACCTCCAAGTAGCGCCGGCTCTACAATCCGTAAAACCACGAATAGCCCTGGTCTTCCCAGTAGCCGACCCGATCCAGCACGTGCGAAACTTTCAAGTCCGTCAAGTACTTGGCCTGCTTGTAGCCGACCTTGGTGGGAATGTTCAAGCGAAGCGGCGCGCCGTGCTGGCGCGTCAGTGGCTGCTCGTACATTTCATAGCAAAGCAAAGTCTGAGGATGCAGCGCTGTCGCCATGTCCAGCGATTCGTAATAGTCGTCTGCACATTCCATCGTGATGAAGCGCGCCGTGGGGTCCGCACCCACCAGTTGCAGAAAGTCCGAAAGCCGGGCGCCCCCGAACCGCCCAATCACGTCCCAGCCTTCAACGCAGATGTGGCGGGTGTTCTGCCGAAAGCGCGGCAGCGCCTGCACCTGCGCCAGCGTGTATTCCCCGGGCTTTTTGACCTCGCCGCTGACAGTCAGCGTCCACGTATCGAAATCTACTCCGGGATCGTCGACATCGTAGCCGTTAATGGGAAACTTCGCCGGGGGAGTGAGGTCGGCATTGTCGAAGGTGGGAGCCAGATGGCCAGAGCGGAAAAGGCGCGCCGAAGCCCAGTCGCTGAACCCCAATCCCTTCTTCAGCAAGCCTTCCTGAAGGCCGGGGATGGCGAACGCTCCCAGAGCCAGCACGGGCGCCAGCTTCAGCAATTCGCGCCGGCTGTTTTGCCGGAATTTCTTTTCATCCATCTTTAGTTTGCGGTCGTCGTTTTTCATTAGACTGGCCTTTTACGGGCGGCAGACTTGGGCTAACCTTCTGCATCCATGGGATTCACGAGACTCCACAAAGTTTCGCCCCAACCCGGCTTTAAAAATCATAACTCTTTAGAGTCAGGCGCGAGCTTTTTGTGGCCTTTCAAATGTTTTCGAGGCATACTAGCCGAAGCGCAACCCTCGCACTGGAGCAGCCCGGTTTCCGGCAATGTCGCATCTGAACACGATCGCACCGAATGAGGATCGCGCCTCCCTCGCAGAAGCCGGCAGGCTTGCGCCCCTGGATCTTGCGCCCCCCGATCCCCGACAGCGGAAATTGATGATCGGCGCTCTCAGTCTGCTGCTGCTGGCGTTGGGCATCGTGCTTTGGGGTTACCGCGACTTTTGGTTCCCGGATACCCAGGAAGCAGAATCGGACGAATCGGTGGAGAGTTCTCCGGCGGCCAAGGCCGCTCCTGTAGCGCCTGCTGCACCAACCGCCGCGCCAGCTATAAGGGCAAAGGCAAAGAACCGTGTCGCGTCTGCGGCCAAGACTCCTACGCCTGAAGCTCCCACTGCTCCGGTGGCCACAACTACCACGCGGACGGTATTGCCCCCGGTGGAAGTGGAGGTTGTCGCCGGCGATACGCACCGCACCGTCCGGCCCGGCAGCAGTTCGGTGCGGGTTGATCTGCAGCCCGGCACGCCACCGCAACCGATTACCGATGCCGGCGCCGCCCGCGATACGGAGACTGCGGCGAAAGTAACCCACAACGCCACCGAGCGCGTGGAGATGTCCACCAACGCCTCCGAAATTGTGACCAGTCCGGTGAGGCCCAACTATCCGCTGCTGGCGCGGCAGATGAAAGTAGAAGGGTCAGTGATTCTGCAGGCGCTGATCGGAAGAGATGGAATCATTCAGAATCTGCGCGTGGTGAGCGGCCCACACATTCTCGCCGGCGCAGCCGAAGACGCCGTCCGGCAATGGCGCTTCAAACCGCACTTTGTAGGCGGCGAAGCGGTCGAGACTCAGGCCAAGATCACCGTGAACTTCACAATCTCAACCAATTGAGGCTTCAGGGCTTAGGTCTTGGGTCTTGGCAGAGACCCTAAGACCTAACACCCGAGACCCAAAGCCTGATACAACTGTCCCCCATGTCCAAATTCCTGTTTACCATGCTGCCGGCAAATGACCTCGGCTTGCCGACGCGGCTTGTGCCCATCGCGCGCGTGCTGGCAGATCGCGGCCACGAGGTTGCCCTGTTCAACCCCGCGCCGGCGCCCGCCAAACTGATCGAGGATGCAGGGTTGAAAAACCTTCCGATGCCACCGCGTGTAATGCCGGATCCCTCGACCGACTTCGCGCAAGTGAGCCTGGCCTGGGATGTGGAGCACATGTTTGGCGCGGCATTTGGAAGTGAGGAATTTGTGCGGGCGTCCACGGCTCTCCACGTCGAGGTGGTGGGTGATTTCGATCCTGATGTTGTCGTCGATTCGTTTGGACTGTTCTCCTGCCTTGCCGCGCGCATTCTGAAAGTGCCGCTCGCCACCGTGCTGCAGGGCAATTTTCATCCGGCGAGCGATGGATTTCTCTGGTGGAAAGGCGCGCGGCCGGCCGGATTGCCCAGCGCGGCACCAGCCATCAACAAAGTGGCAGCGGAAAACGGCGTAGCGCCGGTGGCGCGCTCGGTCGATCTGCTGGCGGGCGATCTTTCTCTGATCGTCGGCACGCCGGAGACCGACCCGCTGCCCGCCAGCGCGGGCGTCGCTTACATTGGGCCAATTGTCTGGCAGCGTGGCAATGCTACTTTGCCCGACTGGGTGGCCGCGCTCAGTCGCGACCAACCCGTGATATGGGTTTACTCCGGCAATCCCAGGTATGCCGGCGCTCCCACTCCCGTTGACTCAATCGTGGTGATTCGCGCGGCCATCGCGGCTTTGGGCAATGCACCCGTGCAAGTAGTGCTGACCACCGGCCACCAGGAGGTGCCCGGAGAATTTGGTACTTTGCCATCAAACTTTCATCACGCCGCTTATCTGCCAGGCCCGGCCATGGCTGAACGTTGCGACCTGATGGTGCATCATGGTGGTCACAGCTCGGTTATGACAGGATTGTCTGCGGGCACGCCTGCGGTGATCATCCCGACCATCACGGAGCGCGAGAGCAACGCTCGCCGTCTTGCGGCATTGGGCGCTGGCGAGCTCGTGAAGCCGGTGGACGGCGCCGACGGTGAAAAGACGATCGATGTAGCCGAATTCAGCACCAAACTGGACCGTGTGTTGAACGAGCCCGGTTATCGCAAGTCGGCGCGCCGGATCGCCGAATCCATGCGCAAATTTGGCGGAGCACAGGAAGCCGCGGACCGGATCGAGCGGTTCGCGAATGGGGGCTAAGGAATCCCGTGCAAACAGCGCTGCGGTTATAATCGCTGCCACTCATGGCCTTCGCTTCCGGAACAAAACTCGGCCCGTATGAAATTCATTCGCCCCTCGGCGCCGGTGGCATGGGAGAGGTGTATCGGGCCACCGACAGCAAGCTCGGCCGGGACGTGGCGCTCAAGGTGCTGCCCACCGAGATGGCGCAGGATCCGGAGCGACTCGCACGCTTTCGCCGCGAGGCGAAGACCCTTGCCCAACTCGACCATCCAAACATCGTCACCATCTATACGGTAGAGGAATGCGACAGCGTCCACGTTCTGACGATGCAACTCGTGGAAGGGCAGCCACTCGACCGCCTGATCCCCGCAAGTGGACTTCCAGTCGAGCAGATCGTCGAGATTGCCAGTGCGCTGGGCGACGCGCTGGCGGCGGCGCATGAAAAAGGCATTGTGCATCGCGATTTGAAGCCTGCCAACGTCATGGTCTCGAACGAAGGCCGAGTCAAAGTGCTGGACTTCGGACTCGCAAAAGATGTTCGCACAGCTAACGTTGGCGACGCCACGCTCACTTCAAGCCAAACACAAGTAGGCGTGGTGATGGGCACGCCAGCCTATATGTCTCCGGAGCAGACGTCTGGCCGGCCGCTCGACCATCGCACCGACATTTTCTCGCTGGGCGTAGTGCTGCATGAGATGGCGACGGGACAGCGTCCGTTCAATGGAGAATCTTCCGCCGAGTTGGTCTCCTCGATTCTGCGGGACACTCCACCGTCTGTGACCGACGTTCGGCCCGATCTGCCCAGTGATCTGGCGCGCATTATTCGACGCTGTTTGGAGAAGGATCCGCGGCACCGGGTGCAGACGGCGCGCGATGTCAGCAATGAATTTCGCGATCTGGCGCGACAGACATCACAAAAGGCAGTCCCGGCAAAGACCTCAACCTCTCGCGTTGCGGCAGTGAAAGACTCCGGAGCGGCTCGCGCCGACGAAGGATTCTGGGTCGCGGTGCTGCCGTTCAGGGCGGCGAGCGGCGATGCGGACCTGGAAGCTCTGGCCGACGGCTTGACCGAAGCCGTCACCACGGGGCTTTCGCGATTTCCGTATCTTCAGGTCATCGCCAACAATTCGGCGATGGCTTACAAAGGCCGCGCAGCGGACATCCGCACGGTGGGCCGTGAGCTGGGCGCGCGGTATGTAATCGAGGGGAGCATACGCAAAGGAGGCCGCGCCATTCGCGTCACTGCGCAACTGATGGACGCCATGAGTGGCACGCAGCTTTGGGCGGAGGCGTATGACCGGGAAATCGCTGATCGCGAAGGCAACGAAGCGGGCACATTCCAGATTCAGGACGACCTCACCGACCACATCGTCACCACGGTCGCGGATGGCTATGGAGTTCTGGTTCGCTCCATGGCCGCTCCCACTCGAGATCGGAAGGTGGAGGAACTGAGCGCGTCCGAACTTGTCTTGCGCTACTACGCCTTCATGCAACAAATCAATCCCCAGGAGCATGCAGTGCTCCGCGCCGGCTTGGAACGTGCGCTGGAACGCGAGCCCAACCACGCCACCGCCTGGGCCTGTCTTTCTAACCTGTACCAATTGGAGTATTTCGATCGGTTCAATCCACTGGAGAAACCGTTGGAGCGCGCGAGAGAGGCCGCCTGGCGGGCCGTGAAGATTGATCCGGCCTGCCAGATGGGCTGGAAAGAACTCGCGGCTGTGTACTTCTTTAGTCGCGATTTCACCGCGTTTCGCGAAACTGCGGAGCGTGCGATGTCGCTCAATTCGCGGGACAGCACCACCTTGGCTTTTATGGCGCTCATGATTGCGTTCTCCGGCGATTGGGAGCGCGGCATGGCTCTGGCGCAAAGAGCGATTGAACTCAACCGGCATCATCCCGGCTGGTATCACAACATTTTTTTTCACCATCACTATCGCAAAGGTGAGTACGAATCAGCCTTGCAGGCCGCCAAGAAGATCAACATGCCGGAGTTCCATTGGATGCACCTGATGACGGCCGCCGCGTGCGGCATGCTGGGCCGCCATGAGGAAGCTCGCGCGGCCATTGAGTCTCTGCGCAAATACAACCCAACGTTTCTCGATCTTGCAAATGTCCGCGAGGATATAGAGATGTGGGATCCGCACAAAGAGGAGGTGGAACAGCTCTTGCAGGGATTGCAGAAGGCCGGCATGAAGTACGGCTCGGCGGATTCAGCGGCGACGGATTCTAAACAAACGGATTCTATCCAAACAACGACCGATCCTAAACTGAAAAGCGACCGTGCGGCGGCAGCCAGATCCGCTTCGATTGCCAGCACGCCGGCATCGGATGGGTCTGGCGCCGCCTTACGAGAAGACGACGGGTTCTGGGTTGCGGTGCTGCCGTTCAAATATGGGGGCACGAACGCAGAACTGAAGGCTCTGGCGGACGGCTTGTCCGAAGAAATCGTCACCGGATTGTCGCGATTCTCCTACCTGCGAGTGATCGCCCGAGGCTCGACCGCGAAATATTCGAGCGAAGTGGGGGACGTCCGGGCCATCAGCAAAGAACTCGGTGCGCGTTACGTGATGGAGGGGAACCTGCGCCAGGCGGGTACGAAGCTGCGGCTGGCGGCACAGGTCGTGGACGCAGTCTCCGGAACTCATCTCTGGGCTGAGACGTATGAACGCACTTTCAGCGCCGAGAATATTTTCGCGCTCCAGGATGATCTGGTTCCGCGTATCGTCTCGACCGTCGCCGATGGGTATGGGATTCTGCCGCACAACATATGCGAGGCGCTGCGCCGGAAGCCGGATGACCAGTTGACCCCGCACGAAGCAGTACTCCGCGCCTTCAGTTACTACGAGCGAATCACGCCGCAAGAACATGCGCAGGTGAGGGCGATTTTGGAGCGTGCCGCTCGCAGCGCACCCGGCCAGTGTGAGATCTGGGCCATGCTGTCGACTATCTACTGGCACGAATATGCGCACGGATTCAATCTGCAAACCGATCCTCTTGGTCGGGCGCTGGGAGCGGCACGGCGCAGCGTGGACGCGTCGCCCTCCAACAACCTTGGCCATAGCGCCCTGGCGACCACGTTGTTTTTGCAAAAGAACTTTCTGGCGTTTCGTCCGGCAGCAGAGCGGGCGATCGAGCTTAATCCGATGGACGGATCGAATCTGGCCACGATGGGGCTCCTGATGGCCTATTCGGGTGACTGGGAGCATGGCTGCGCGCTTGTGGAATCTGCCCTGCAGCTCAATCCCCACCATCCCGGCTGGTACTGGTTTGCCCACTTCTTCAATGCGTATCGCAAGGGCGACTATCGTGGCGCTCTGAGCATTGCGCTCAAGTTCAACATGCCGGGCTATTTCTATACCCACGCCTTGACCGCGGCGGTCTATGGGCAGCTCGGGATGCGGGAGCCAGCTCAGAAGGCACTGCAGGAACTGCTTGCAATTAGGCCTGACTTTGCACTGGTGGCACGCCAAGAATTCGACAAATTCTATGATTCGGAGCTCGTCGAACAATTGATTGATGGCCTCAGCAAAGCGGGGCTGGAGATCGCGCCAGGGGAGGGAACCGTCGCTGCCGCGCCCGATCGTGCGCAGGCTAGCTCTTCCGTGCCTGACTCAGGCGTGGTTCGCGCCGAGGAAGGATCCTTCCCTACAAAAGGTGTTTCTGGAATCAAACGGCAGAGAATCGCTTTGGCGGTTGCCGTCATTCTGCTTGTGATTGGCGCCGCTGGAGTTGCTGCGTATCTGAAAACATCCAAGACAGGGCAAATCGATTCCATCGCCGTTCTACCCATGGAAAATCGGAGCAACGATCCTGATGCGGACTACATTCCCGATGGAATCACGGAAAGCATCAACAACAGCCTGGCGCGGTTGCCCAGTCTGACGGTGATTCCGCACAGTGTCGCTTTCCATTACAAAGGTAAGGCGATGGATGTCCGAAAGGTGGGCGACGAGCTTCACGTCCAAGCGGTGCTTACGGGCAGCGTGGCGCAGCGCGGCGACAACCTTACCGTTGAAGTGGAACTCGACGACGTTCGTAACGGCAAGCAGCTCTGGGGTGAGGAGTACAAACGCAAGCTGGCCGATCTGTTGGCGGTACAGAACGAAATCGCCCGGGAAGTTTCTCAACGGTTGCGCGCACAGGTCTCTGCGGCAGATCAGCAAAAGCTCACGAAGGGGTCAACCGACAGTCCCGAGGCCTATCGGCTGTACCTCAAAGGCAAGTACTACACCGACAAATTCACCAAGGAAGGCTTTGACACCGGCATCGACTATTTCAATCAGGCGATCGCCGTCGATCCGAACTATGGACTGGCCTACAGCGGTTTGGCCTACAACTACGTGAATCAGATGGACTGGTATATGTCTCCCAGCGATGCGGGGCCCAAAACAAAAGAGGCTGCTGAGAAAGCGTTGGCGATCGACGGGTCGGACGCCCGCGCCCACCTGACGCTGGCGATAGAAACCCACTGGTATGAGTGGAAGTGGGCCGCCGCGGAAAACGAGTTCAAACGGACCATTGAACTGAGTCCCAACAATTCGGAGGCGTTCTCGTTCTACGCCTGGTTTCTGGCGCCGATGGGACGAAACGACGATGCTCTCGCGGAAGCCAGGCGAGCGCAAGAGGCCGATCCGCTCTCTTCGCTTTCGACCTTCGGCACGGGAGCGGTTCTACTGTTTGCACGACAGTGGGACCCGGCGATTGAGCAACTGCGTCGCGCCATCGAAGTGGATCCGAACTTTTGGTTTAGCCATTGTTTTCTCGGACGGGCTTACGAGCAGAAACGAAAATTCCCGGAAGCGATTGCGGAGTTTCAGCGTGCGCTCGAAATAGAAAAAGACAATGGCGAGATTTGGTCAGGCCTTGGACATGCCTACGCAGTGTCGGGGAGGAAGGCGGAAGCACAAAAGGTCCTGGATCATTTGAAAGAGTTATCGGCGCACAGTTGGGTGGCTCCCTACAACATCGCAGTCATTTATGCGGGCCTCGGAGAAAAAGATCAGGCATTCGCTTTGCTGGAGCGGGCCTATAAGGATCGGTCCTACTATATGGCCACTTATCTGGCCACCGACGAGCGTCTCGACAACCTGCGCCCCGATCCGCGCTTCGCCGATCTCAGGCGGCGCGTAGGATTACCCGAGTGAGTTGGGCGGTTCTTGGTCCCCAAAATAACGAGCGCCTCAAGTCTCTTTCGAGACAGAGGCGCCCGGGCAGCCCTCCCCCAGAACTGCTCAATTGTGAAAATAACGGCGAGGCGGAATTTTGCAAATGGCACTCCCGTGCTACCGCATCGCCCTAAAGTGCCATCCCTTCTAAGCAGTTGAAAACCAAGCCTTTGAGGGGATTTTGGCGAAGGATTCTGCATTCTGCCGCCGGCCTGCGCCTCTGGAGTTGGCGAGCTTTCTGCCGATGGATAGACCAGCAGCGTAGTGGGCAGCCCTATGTCAGCCTTTCAAGATCCTGAGACCTATCGCGACATCCTCGATAGCCTGCAAATCGGCGTGAGCGTGCTCGATCTGGAGAAAAGAATCGTCTTTTGGAGCGACGGCGCCGAGCAGATCACGGGCTATTCGCGGATCGATGTAGTAGGCCATTCCTGCCGGGAAAACATTTTCCTGCATTGCAACGAAGTCAGTTGTGAAACCTGCGGCGGGAAGTGCTCCATTACGGCAGCCCTGCACGATGGCAAGCCGGTGGAAACCATCGGCTGGATTCATCACAAGTCAGGACATCGGGTTCCGGTGCGCACCTGGGCAACCCCACTGCGGGATAAGCACGGCTCGATCATCGGCATCATCCAAACCTTTGAAGCCGAATTTGCCGTGGCTGGTCCGGACCCGAATGACCGCAGTATGAAAGAGCGGGGCTGCCTGGATGACACGACCGGGCTGCCCAATCAAGCGATGATGCAGTCGCACCTGCGGGAGAGGCTGGGAACCTTCGGGGAGCTGCAAATTCCCTTTGGCATCGTTTGTGCGGAGATCCCGGAACTCAGCCAATTCCGTGCCCGGTACGGGCAGGAAGCGGCCACGTCTCTGCTGCAGGTGATGGCTCGAACCTTGAGAGGCACAGTATGGCCCACCGACTTCGTGGGCCGCTGGAGCGAAGGCCAATTTCTCGTGATCCTGAGCGGGTGCAGGGAAACGGCGCTGCAAGTCTGCAGCGAGCACATGCTCAAGATGATGGCCAGCGCCACGATTCAGTGGTGGGGAGAAGAATTGTCGGTGATGGTTTCGATCGGACGGGCGGGCGCGCAGTACGGCGATACCATCGACTCTCTTTTACAGCGAGCACAACACGGGCTCAGCGGAAATCAAGCGGCAGAGCCGTTGCGCGCCTCCGCCGCGGCGGCTGCCGATCCATCGTCGAAGAATCCGTCGCCGAAGGGATGAGTCGAAACGAGCCAGTCGTTACGAGTTGAGAGTCACGAGTTAAGAGTGACGAGTTAGGCGTCGAGAGTTAAATCATGTTCGCGATTATCGGCATTGTCGTGGTATTCGGCTGCGTAGTGGGCGGCTATCTGATGGAGCACGGGAACCTCCGCGTCCTGCTTCAGCCGGCAGAACTGGTTACGATCGGCGGCGCGGCCATCGGTACCGTCCTGATCGCGAATCCAATTCACATTCTCAAGCGGATTGCCGGCGGGATTGGCGGCGTTTTCGCCGGCTCCAAGTACACCAAGGAGGTTTACATCGCTTCCCTGAAGATGCTGTATGACTTGCTGAACAAGGCCCGCAAAGACGGACTGATGGCGCTGGAGGGCGATGTGGAAGAACCGGAGAAGAGTCCGATGTTCGCCAAGGGGCCGGCCATCTTTAAGAACCATCACGTGCGGGACTTTGTGTGCGATTCGCTGCGCATGGCTATTACCGGCGTGGATGCTTTCGATCTTGATCAAATGCTGGACCTGGACCTGGAGGTGCAGCATCATGACGCCGAGCAACCAACGGCCGCTCTCAGTAGCGTGGCAGATTCCTTGCCTGGCCTGGGCATTGTGGCTGCGGTGCTGGGCATCGTGATTACTATGAGCGCGATGGGCGGGCCTCCGGAGGAAATTGGGAAGAAAGTGGCGGCCGCGCTGGTGGGCACTTTTCTGGGGATATTACTCTGCTATGGATTGGTAGGTCCCGTCGCGGCCAACATGGTCAAAATTGCCGATGATGAGCACGCATACCTTTACGTGCTGCGCGTCTTGATCGTGTCTTTCTTGAAGGGCACGGCTCCCATCATGGCGGTAGAAGTGGCGCGGCGCGCGATTCCGGGCCACGTCAGGCCATCGTTCAAGGAAGTGGAGACAGCCTGCCGCAACAAGGGCGCGGCCGAAGATGCGGCTGCCGCACCCGAAGCCGCAATGGCAGCGGCCGCTCAATAACTCGGAAGGTGGGAGATCAGAAGACCAGAGAACAGTATGGACAAGACACGTCGCATCATCATCCTTAAGAAAAGAGGTGGACACGGCGGCCATTACGGCGGCGCATGGAAGGTCGCTTATGCCGATTTCGTCACCGCGATGATGTCCCTATTTATCGTCTTGTGGCTGCTCAACTCCAGCAAGCCGATTCAAGAGGCGATTGGTGGATATTTTAGAGATCCGAACGGCACGGCTTCGAAGAAGGGATCGAGCCTGGCCGGCGCCGGCGAGAATCTCATGCTCACCAAAGACAACATGCCCAAGCTCAAGGACCAGCTGGAGCAAAAAATCCATGAGATGATCGACTTCGAGAAGCTTAAGAACCACATCGAGATGACGGTCACAAGCGAAGGCCTGCGCATTGAACTGATGGAGTCCGCCTCCGGAACCTTATTCGACATTGGCAGCCCCAAGCTGAACGCGGATGGCAGCGAGGTGCTGATCGCGCTGGCAGAGGAAATCGGCAAGCTGCCTAACAAGATCTCGATCGAAGGACATACTGACTCGAAGCCCTATGCCACCTCTGGCAACTACACCAACTGGGAGCTCTCTACCGATCGCGCCAACGCTGCCCGCCGCCTGATGGAGGCCAACGGACTGCAGCCCAACCAGGTCAGCCAGGTTCGCGGGTTTGCCGATCAGCGTCTGCGCAAACTCGACGAGCCGCTCGACCCTTCCAACCGCCGCATTTCATTGATCGTGCAATACATCTTCAAAAATAACGATGAGGAAGACGCGAAACCCGCTGCCGCGGACGAGATTAAGAAGCCCGGCACAAACAGTTCGCCGCCCTCCGCGAATACCTCTGGCAAGACCAAATGACGTCTGCCGGGTTGAAACAACTTTACAATTTGCTTCGCCCCGTCGCTGAAAGCCGCGCTGTATAATCCCCCAGTTCGATTCTCATTGGGGAGCTTCTGTCATGAAGAACTTCGTCCGTCTGGTCTGTCTTCTGGTTACGATGTCCGGGGGCTCACCGCTGTGGTCTCAAGAAAAAGTGGATTTGGAAATGATGGGCCGCATCCGCTACGAAGGCTTTCGCGACTCCAAGGTGATGGAGTTCGCCACAGGATTGATGGACTCGATCGGGGAGCGGCTCACCGGCTCGCCCAACATGAAGCGCGCCAACGAATGGACGCGCGATCAACTCGCCGCGATGGGTCTTTCGAACGCGCACCTTGAGGCCTGGGGACCGTTCGGCCGCGGCTGGGCCAACCAATATATCAACGTTCGCATGACCTCGCCCGATGTCGCTCCCCTGCTGGTGTATGCCAAGGCCTGGACTCCGGGCACCAACGGCGTGGTGCAGGGCAAATGCATTCGCGTCACCATCGAGGACAAGAAGGATTTCGATAAATACAAAGGCAAGCTGGCTGGCATGATTGTGATCTTCGGGCCTGACATTGACGTGAAACCGATCACCGAGGCTCCTTTCAAACGCCTGAGCGACGACGAACTTGCGAAGCTCTCCGACTATCAGATTCCTCCCGACCGTCCGCCCTTCCGTTTTGCCGACATGCTGAAGCGCCAGCAGTTCACCATGGACTTGAATCAGTTCTTCGCCGACGAAAAAGTTCTGGCCGTGATCGACCACTACCGCGTAACTGGCGGCGGTGGAACCGTGTTTGTGCAGTCCGGCGGATCCTACAAGCCCGGCGAGACCACGACGGTTCCTCAACTTGTCATGGCGGTGGAGCATTGGACCCGCATTGCGCGGCTTCTCCAGCAGAAGAAAGATGTATCGCTTGAACTAAACGTCGCCAACACCTTCTATGATGATGATCCCATGCAGTACGACACCATCGCCGAAATTCCCGGCATTGATAAAGAGAAGAAAGACGAAGTCGTGATGCTGGGCGCGCACCTCGATTCATGGCACGCCGGCACGGGCGCCACCGACAACGGCGCGGGCACCATCGTGATGATGGAAGCGATGCGAATCCTCAAAGCGCTCGACATCAAGCCCCGCCGCACCATTCGCATCGGCTTGTGGAGCGGTGAAGAAGAAGGGCTGCTCGGTTCGCAGGGCTACGTGGAGCATCATTTCGGTTCGCGTCCGCCGATGGATGATCCTGCAATGAAGGATATGCCGACCCTGCTGCGGCGCGAAGCCGGAGAAGTGACCGTGAAGCCGGAGCAGGCGAAAGTTTCGGCTTATTTCAACGTGGATAACGGCACCGGCAAGATTCGCGGAGTTCACCTGCAGGAGAACGAGGCGGTTATTCCCATCTTTGAAGCCTGGATGAAGCCATTCAAAGATTTGGGCATGAGCACGCTCACCATGCGCAACACCGGCGGCACCGACCATCTCTCGTTCGACGCCGCGGGCATCCCGGGATTTCAGTTTATTCAGGATCCTATCGAGTACGACGCGCGCACGCATCACTCCAACATGGATGTGTACGATCGGCTGCAGCCCGAAGATTTGAAGCAGGCAGCAGTAATCGTCGCCGGTTTTGTCTACGACGCCGCCATGCGCGACCAGATGCTTCCCCGCAAGCCCCTCGAGAAGGCGTTGCCTAAAGAACCGGAAAAGAAAGACGGTCAATAACCCAGCCTCTTTTAATTGCATGAGAGACTTCTCGTCGTGCTCTCGACCTTGGTCAGACCGGCCGTAGGCAGGAGGCGTCTGCGATCGCTCGCCTTCACAAGCCGAAGGCCGGTAAGCGCGGTGTACAATACGGGCATTCCTGGGTCAAGGTAATCATGATGATGATACTCGGGAGATTTCCGCTCAAGAGTTTCACAGGCATCGTCGCTGTATCCCTGGCAACATGCGCCTACTCTTTGGCTGGGTCCAAAAACCCAGTCGACCCGGGCGTGCGCAGCGGCCCCGCGGGCGCCGGCACTCCGCTGAAGGGTCTTACCGCGGACGAAACTGCGTTCTTCCAAGATGGGCAGGCAAGGTTCCTTGAAGTCGAGGTCGTGAGCAAAGGCTCGAACAACGGCCTCGGCCCCCGCTTCAACTCCAACCAGTGTTTCTCTTGCCACGCGCAGCCGGATGCAGGCGGATCGAGCCCGGCGCGGAATCCTCTGTTCGCAGTCGCCAGCTTGAACGGGGCGAAGAACAAGGTGCCATGGTTCATCGCGCAAAACGGTCCGGTCCGCGAAGCGCGGTTCAAGGAGGGCAATGGAGTCAGCGACGGCTCGGTGCACGACCTTTTCGTAATCACCGGACGAACTGATGCCCCCGGTTGCAACATCGCCCAACCCGACTTCCTGCCCGCGGGAGACTCGCTTACGGGGCAGGGCGGAAATGCAAACATCATTTTCCGCATCCCGACTCCGGTTTTTGGCGCGGGACTCATCGAAGCGATACCCGACTCGGCCATCCTCGCGAACATGCGGTCCGATGAATCCTCGAAGGCGGAGCTGGGTATTTACGGTCGCCCGAACTCGCACCTGAGCGGGAATGTGAACCGCAGCGCAAACGATGGAACCATCACGCGTTTCGGGTGGAAGGCTCAGAACAAATCCCTTCTCATGTTCGCGGCCGAGGCCTACAACGTCGAGATGGGAATCACGAACCAGCTTTTCCCGCAAGAGCGCGACGAAACGCCCAGCTGTCTCTACAACGCCACTCCGGAAGACACGCTCAACTTCACGCCTACGCCCACGGGCACCGGTAATTCGAACACGGCGGTCATTTCAGATATCGAAGCTTTTGCCAACTTTATGCGGATGCTGGCGCCGCCCACTCCCGCTCCCCCGACAGCGTCGAGCGAGAAGGGACGCGCCGCTTTTGCAAAGATCGGATGTACCCACTGCCATACACCCTCGTTTAAAACGGGCGCAATGATTGCGAGCGGCTCCTCGAAGAGCCCGAGTGCTGCGCTTTCCAATCAGACGGCGAATCTTTTTTCTGACCTTCTCCTGCACCATATGGGCAAAGGGCTCGCCGACGGCATCACGCAGGGCGGCGCGGGCCCCGACGAATTCCGCACTGCTCCTCTTTGGGGCGTCGGACAGCGTATCTTTTTTCTTCATGACGGACGAACGACGAATCTGATTGAAGCTATCAGAGCCCACAAGAGCACGGGCAGCGAGGCAACTAAGGTTGTCGAACATTTCAACAAGCTGCACGCCCAGGAGCAGCAGGAAATCATCGATTTCCTGCGGTTGCTCTAGCGCGCCAGCCCATTGAAAAACCCCCGGCACCTCCGGAGTAACTTCTCTTTCGGTGATATCCTTCCGCCCACGCTGTTTTCCGGGCGGGCGCGATCAACTTGGTTTCCGCCCGCCGTGACAGTGTGCAGGGGGGATCGGATGCGAATATTTTTCTTAGGAATTCTGCTTTTGACTTTGCCGATGGCCAACGCGTTCGCGCAGGCACCGACGCTGCAAATGAACGTCGTCTACGTGTGCACCGACGGACAAAGCTTCAAAGTCTTTTCGTGCAACAACAGCACGGGTGCCTGCGATTATCAGAACTACAAGAAGGGGCAGGCATTCCAGCGCGGCGAAGCGCTCCGCGTACAGCTGACTGCCTTGCTTCCAGCGAAGTGCCACGCGCAAACCCCGGCCGAGGCGCAGGCCGACCCTCATCGCGGCGAGATTCCGCCTGCGCCTTCTCCGTTTAAGGCGCGCGCAGCTGCCGGCGGCAACGGCGTAGGAGCCGCGACCGCGATTCAAAGCGGGCCCGGGCCCGGCGGATTCAAGGTCGGCGACACGGTGCGCGTCTTGATCGACGGCTGGCAGGAAGCTACGGTCATCGAGGTGCATGGCCGGTCATATCTAGTCCATCTGCCGAACGGAATTAACGTTTCGAAGATGTGGCCGTACGAAATCCACCGGCTGGGAAAACTCACGGCAGAGGATCACGCAGCGGGACAATACGACCTGCACGATCGCGTGCAGGTGCTGGTGAACGGCAAGTGGATGGAGGGCGAGATCCGTGGACAGAATAATGTCAACATGTACGACATTAAGGTACCGGGCGTGGATACGGGATTCGGCTCTGACATTGTGAACACGACCGCCGAAAATATCCGCATGTCGACCACGCCGGCGCCTCCGCCTCCCGCGCAACGCGCGGCCGGGCAAGCTCCGAAGCCGGGGCTCGTCAACTGCGCCGGCAAGTATGAAGGCCGGTGGGAGCACGTCTCGGGCATGGGCGGCATGAAGGTAGTTTTCCGTTCCGGCAAGGCGACGATCACCGAAGGCTTCAGCGGCGAGATGCCGTTCGATTGCTTCACCGGCGACGGCAAAGTCGTTTTCTACAAAGCCGGATCGTTCACGCCGTTTTCCTACGACTTCGACATTAATCTCGACGGGACGCTGCAGACGCCGCTTGGAGCCATCAAGAAGATGGGCAACTGAAATTCACTTTCGTGGAGCGTCCGGCATCTCCGACAATCGATGCACTCCGGAGCGGCGCAGGGCGAAGAGTATGGCCCATCCAATTATCGCTACCGCGTAGGCCGACAGAAAAATCACGGCCATCGCCGGGAAAAATGTGAAGTGCTCCGGCTGGATTGGAGGGAGTTGTTGAGGATACGCGTGAGGCAACGATTCCTCGATCGCGGTGGCCTTCTCGATGGTCAGAATCACCCCTGCCAGGATGATCGTCATCAGCACTGGCGTGGCTTTCGGAAAGCGGAATTCGGAACGCATGGTGAACCTCCTTGAAGACGACGGAAACAAATTGGAACCTGCAATGGCGCGCGAGTGCTCTTGCAGCGCACCGTAGAGCAGTCCTGCGAACTCGCGGAGAAGGAACTTCCCTCGCGGTAATAACCCCTTGCTGTGCGTTTCGCTACGCACCTCACTAAACACATCTGCCATTTCGTTGCCATACTCGTAACGGTAAGAGGCGGGATACAAATGCAGCAGGCATCGGTATAGAAGGAGCATGGGCTAACGCTCCTTCCGCGCCACGCGCAGGGTGGCGAACCTGGCGAGGTGTTTCAAACGGCTGGCCTCGAGTTGCAGGTTGCGCCGCCCGACGGGAGTGAGGCGATAGGCCTGGCGTCCCCGCGAGCTGTCCTCTTCCTCGAAACGCTGGATCCACCCATCATCCAGCAGGCGGCGCAACGCTCCGTAAAGGGTGCCGGTGCTCAGCGTGACGCGGCCATCGCTCATCTCCTCGACATCTTTCAGGATGGAATAGCCATGCCGAGGCTGCTCGGCGAGACTCAGCAGAATGAGAAGTACGGGTTCGGTGAGGGGCAGGACGTCCATATGGCCTCTGGCGACATGTCGCCTGACGCTATATTGAGGGATCGGTGGCTTGCAGTTAAGGGAAAAGTGTGGAACTGAGAGGAGCGACCTCGCTTCGCTCGGCGGACAGCCGAGGCGGCTGTCCACACATAGGCATCTCCGCATGCAGAAAGATTCAGCTTGCTTCCCAGCTCTTAGGAACATTCACATAAGAACGATCCAAAGCCGCGACCGACGGGCAACCGAGCAACCGCAGCGTGCGTTCGATGTCCACCCGCAGGATCTCAATTGCGCGATCGACGCCGGCTTCACCGGCGGCGGCCAAGCCATAGGCGTAGGCGCGTCCGCAGAGCACGGCGCGCGCTCCCATGCAGAGGGCCTTTACGATGTCGGTGCCGCGGCGAATACCTCCATCCATGAATACCTCAATGCGGCCTTGCACGGCTTCCACCACTTCGGGCAACGCGCGCAACGAAGCGGGAACTCCGTCGAGCTGGCGTCCGCCATGGTTCGAAACCGAAATCGCTGCGACTCCCTCATCGACGGCGCGCCGCGCATCGTCCGCCGTCAGCACACCCTTGATGACGATGGGACCTTTCCAGATTTCCCTGATCCAGCGCAGGTCGGCCCAAGTCGGCGTGGATTCCGCCAAGGCAGCATTGATATCGACCAGCGGCATCTGCCCTTTACCCGGAATCACAACGTTGGGAAGCCCGGGCAAGCCGCCGTCAAGTAAATAACTGATGAGCCAGCCCGGGCGCGAGAGAATTTGCGAAAGAAATGGAATCTTATCCAGCAGTCCGCCGCTGATGAGTTCCTTCATGCCGTTGCGATAGTCGCGCTCGCGGATTCCCGACACCGGAGTATCGATGGTGACGACCAGCGCGGAGAATCCGGCAACGCGCGCCCTTTCAATGACGGCCTCGGCAGCCCCGCGGCCGCCCATCAGATAAAGCTGATAGAAGACCGGCCCGGACGAACCAGCCTTAACATCCTCAAGCCTGTGTCCGGAAATCGTCGAGAGAATGTAGCCAGTGCCGGCCCTGCCGGCGGCTCGCGCGGCAGCTACCTCGCCCCCCGGATGCATCAGCCGGCTGTAGCCGACTGGGGCAAGCAGGAACGGAAGAGCAAGATTGAAGCCAAGAACAGTAGTGGACAGACTGCAATTTTCAACCGTCACGGCATGCCGCGGCCGAAAAGTAACGTCGTTAAATATCCGGCAATTCTCGCGGAGCGTAACCTCGCCTTCGGCGCCGCCATCGAGGTAGTCAAACACCGATTTCGGCACTCTTTGGCGCGCGATGGGCCGGAAGTCTTCGATGCAAACCACCCGAGGCGATGCCACGGCTCTCGAAGATCTTGTCATCTGCACTCCAATCTCCAGGAGTATAAAGCAGGCCGACATCGTACCACTGTGCGCTACGTACAGGGATGGAAGTTCCGCGCCGGACACGTTGGTAACTTGGACCGACCGGCCTCTGGGTAGAGAATTATAGACAATCGGCGAGGTGCCCCTTCGCTCGGGATTGGGGGCGCAGGTATGTCTTCGAGAATTGAAAAAGCAGGGGTTAGTTTTGGCATTGGCCGGCAGATCGGGCCGGTCACACTCGAAGTTCGCCCCAACCACGACACTATTGCCGCCCTTCGGGGCATTCAGGTCAGCTTCGAACTGCTGAACGGAATCACCCTCGCGCAGGCAAAAAAGCTCCTGGATGTGTTGAACGAGAACGTAATCGGAGTGCTGGTTACTACAGTATCGGACGACCAGGAGAAGGCAGCGGCGCCTTCCGAAGTTGCGACGAAACTCTGAACCCGCAGATGGCAGCTATGGATGATCCCCAGCGCGAACGTTTTGGGCGATACCAGGTCCTTAAGGAGCTGGGACGGGGAGCCATGGGTGTTGTCTACCAGGCGCGCGATCCTAAGATCAATCGCCTGGTCGCGGTGAAGACCATTTCTCTGGCCGGCCAGCCGCCGGAAGAGGAGCGCGAGTATCGCGAGCGCTTCGTCCGGGAGGCCGAAGCTGCTGGGCGCTTGTCGCATCCTGGAATCGTAACCGTCTTCGATGTGGGCGAGGAGCCGGAGACGCGCGCTCCCTACATCGTGATGGAGTTCGTTGGAGGGCAGTCCCTCGACAAGCTGCTGGCGCGGGACGACCACAAGTTGCCGCCGGAAACGGCCTACCAGCTCGCTCACGAACTGGCGGAAGCTCTCGATTGTGCGCACGGTCAAGGCGTGGTTCACCGCGATCTGAAGCCCGCAAACATTCTGATCACGGAAGACGGTCATGCCAAAATAGCCGACTTCGGAATCGCCAAACTAAACCTCTCCAACCACACTCTGTCGGGACGCGTGTTGGGCACCCCCGCATTCATGTCGCCCGAACAACTGAATGGTGACTCGGTGGATGGACGATCGGACCTGTTCTCCCTGGGGGTGATCCTGTACACGATCCTGACCGGTTACCGGCCGTTTCAGGGCAACAGCGCGCTCACGGTTTGCTTCAAGGTGGTCAATCGCGAGCCGGTTCCGGCGACCGTTCTAAACACCGACCTGCCACCAGCACTCGACTACCTCATTGGGCGAGCCATGGCGAAAGATCCTGCACGGCGCTATCAAAGCGCCAAGGAGATGGCGCTCGATATCCAGTTGCTGCGCGAAGGACGAGATCCGCGGAACAAGGCAACGCAGCCCGGTTCGGACACGGCCGCGGGCGCGGCGCAAGCGGCGAATGAAAGCCTTACGACGGCAGCTCTGGCCCCGCTGAGGCTCGCACCTAAATCTCCCTCCGGCACCCGCTCTCTATCCGTCGAGCGCCGCACCGCGCAACACTTGCTCGTGAATATGCGCAAGAAGTCTTTTGCCGGCGCTTTGCTTCTCGTGGGACTTCTCGTCTTTGGATTTCGGATTGGCAATCTCCTCTGGCCCCACGCAGCCCCGCCCCAGAATCTGGCAAGCGCCACAATCCCCAAACCACTACCCCGCGCAGTTGAGGTTGCCCCGGTGAAAGCCGGGCCGCCCATCGCGCATAAACTTCCGAAAACTGCAGCCCGGCCTCATCCGTCGTCTGCGAAAGTGGCCACACCGACTTTGTCCGCAAAAGTGGCCACGCCAAGCGCAACCGCCCCTCCAGCGTTGCTCGAAATCGAAGTCGAGCACAAGTTCGCGGATGCCCAGCTCTCGATCTGGGTGGATGATAGCCTGACTTATACGCATGCGCTGGAAGGCACCGACAAAAAACATCTGGTCGTGTTCCACCAGGTGCAGGGCCATGAATTCCATGCCATGCAACTCTCGCCCGGCAACCACCTTCTCCGGGTGCAGGTGAGCACAAGTGCGGCCAACAGCGAGCAGTCCGGCACAGTATCCGGCGAGTTTGCCAGCGGAAAAGAAAAAATGCTGCACATTCAATTCACGAAACAAGGCAAGATGGATTTGAGTCTGGAGTAGTTCCCCGCCACGATCTAGAACGCGGTTGACGCAGAGAAGCTCCCGTACTACGATAAGTTCATTATGATTTCGCGCAGCCATCGTCGACACCATCATCACCATGCGATGAGCGTGTCGGCGGAGGACAGCGGATAAGAAACGAACAGCACTAATCCGAAATCCAAGCCCGCTGACGCGATCTCGCCGCAGCGGGATTTTTGTTTCTGCTGCGACGCTTCAAACCTCGGGGGACGAAAACAGAACGGATGGAAAGCGGAGGTTTCCATGGAGATCGACTTCGACAAAATGCAAGGCCTGGTGCCCGCGGTGATTCAGGATGCGGACAACGCGGAGTTGCTCATGGTGGGCTTCATGAACCGCGAAGCCCTGCAGGTGACTTTGCGGACGGGTTTCGTCACGTTCTACAGCCGCACCCGGCAGAAGCTGTGGACCAAAGGGGAAACCTCTGGCAATCGCCTGGAGGTTGTCGCGGCATGGACAGACTGCGACCGTGACACGATGCTGTTGCGCGTTCGCGTGTTGGGCGAAGGCAAGGTTTGCCACACGGGATCACGATCCTGCTTCACCGAGGAACTGCCGCTGGGCGCGGCGCCGCGGACCGTAGTTCGAACTGACGTTCGAACTGACGCGGTTCGAACTGACACTGACAAAGAGGCGCAGCGATGAAACTTCGTCTGGGCATTCCCAAGGGAAGCTTGCAGGAAGCGACGCTCAGCCTGTTTACCCGCGCGGGGCTGCGCGTCTACACCAATGCGCGCTCTTATTTCGCCGCCACCGACGATCCCGAGATCGAATGCATGCTCATTCGCGCGCAGGAGATGGCGCGCTATGTCGAACACGGTGCGCTCGATGCCGGCCTGACCGGCCTCGACTGGGTGCTCGAAAGCGGCCTCGAAGTGGTCGGCGTTACCGACCTGATCTATTCGAAACAGAGCATGGGCAAGGTGAAGTGGGTGCTGGCCGTGCCGGAGGATTCGGAGTTCCAGAAACCCGAAGACCTTGAAGGCCGAATCGTCGCCACCGAGCTGGTAAGCTTCACGCGGAATTATTTTGCCAGCCGGAATGTCGCGGTGCGGGTTGAGTTTTCCTGGGGCGCGACCGAAGTAAAGCCGCCGTTGCTGGCGGATGCCATCGTCGAAGTTACGGAGACTGGCAGTTCGCTGCGCGCGAATCATCTGCGAATCATCGAAACGGTGCTGGAGTCGAACACGCAACTGATCGCGAACAAGGCGGCCTGGGCCGATCCCGCGCGGCGGCGCAAGATCGAGAACCTGGCAGTGATGCTTCGCGGCGCCATGGCGGCGCAGGGCCGGGTCGGCCTGATGCTCAACGTGCGCAAGCCAGATTTGGCCGCGGTTCTGGCTCTGCTTCCCGCCTTGAAAAATCCGACCGTCGCGCCCTTGGCCGATGGCGAATGGGTCGCGGTCAATACGATCATCGAAGAGCAGACCGCGTGGACGCTGATTCCGAAGCTGAAACAAGCGAATGCGCAGGGGATCGTCGAATATCCGCTGAACAAGGTGGTGATGTGATGCGTCTGCGCATTCTTGACGGGCCTAAGACGGGAGCGGTTCGTGCGTGCGCTGGAGCAGCGCGGCGCGAACGATCTGGCCGAGGTTGAGCCCGCGGTGCGGCGCATCGTGAACAATGTGCGGCGCAACGGGGATCGAGCTTTGCGCCGTTACGCGGCGCGTTGGGACGGATTGGACAAAGGCGAACCTCTGCGCGTGCCCGAGGCTGAGCTGCACGAAGCGTGGCAGAAAACCCCTCCGGAATTGCAAGACGCAATCAAGCAGGCTGCGGAGAACATTCGCCGCTACTGCGAGTGGCAGAAGCCGGAGGAGTGGCGGCGCGAAATTCAGCCCGGAGTTTGCGTGGGCCAGTTAGTGCGTCCGCTCGAATCGGTGGGCTGCTACGTTCCCGGCGGCCGCTATCCATTGCCTTCCACGGTGCTGATGACGGTGATTCCGGCGCAGGTTGCAGGTGTGCGGCAGATTCGCGTGGTGTCGCCGCGCCCGGCGCAGGCAACTTTGGCGGCCGCCGCGTTTCTCGGCGTGCGCGAATTTTATCGCGTCGGCGGAGCGCAGGCCGTCGCTGCCCTTGCCTATGGAACGGAGAGCATTCCGCGCGTGAGCAAGATCGTCGGTCCCGGCAACCGCTACGTGACCGCAGCCAAGAAGATGGTTGCATTCGATTGCGCGCATCGAGTTCCTGGCTGGTCCCACCGAAGCCGTCATCATCAGCGAAAATGGCGATCCGGTTTTCATCGCGTGTGACTGGTGGCGCAGGCGGAGCATGATCCCGACGCGCTCTGCATCTTCATTACGAATTCGCGTCGAATTGGCGAAAGCTGTCCAAACGGAAGTGCAGCGGCGCACGCGGGCAAATCCGATTGCCGCGCAATCGCTGTCTCGTCGCGGCGCCATTCTCTTGGTTGCTTCTCTCGATCAGGCGGTCGAGATCGCGAACCGCATCGCGCCCGAGCATCTCACGCTGCCGGCAGTCCTGGCGCCGGCAGTGCAAAATGCCGGCTCGGTTTTTCTGAACGAGTTCACGCCCCAGGCCGCGGGGGACTACATCTCGGGCCCGAATCACGTCTTGCCAACCGGAGCGATGGCCCGCGTGCGTGGCGGCCTGAGCGTGCTGGATTACGTCCGCATCATTGCCTGCCAGGAAGTTTCCCGCGAAGGGATTCGGCAGAATCGCGACCACCGGCCATGGCGCTTGCCGAAGCCGAAGGTTTGCGCGGACACGCCGAATCGTTGCGCGTGAGGTGCTCGCTATGCTTGAGGCTCGCGCCGCCGTGAAGAATTTGCATGCCTATCGCCCGCCGCTGGCCGGCCGTCAAGGACTGCGCCTTGATTTCAACGAGAGCACGATCGGTTGTTCGCCGCGTGTGCTGGCGCGGCTGCGCTCGCTCGATGCCGAAGCCGCTGGCACGCTATCCCGAGCGCGAGCCGGTGGAACGCGAGGTGGCGGATTTTCTCGGACTCGATGCGGCGCAGATTCTGCTCACCAACGGAGTCGACGAGGCGATTCATCTGCTGTGCTCGACCTATCTCGATCCCGGGGACGAAGCGATCATCGTCGTGCCCACGTTTGCCATGTATGCGATCTTCGCGCAGGCGGAAGGCGCGCGCCTGGTGCCAGGTTCTCGCCGGCGACAACTTCTCCTTTCCTTTAGAAGACGTGCTCTCGCGGATCAGCTCCAAGCACCCGGCTCATCGCGGTGGCGAATCCGAATAATCCGACGGGAGCGGCGGTGGCGTGCGATGTCTTGCTTCAGATCGCGCAGGCCGCGCCCCACGCGGCGCTTCTGGTGGACGAAGCCTATTTCGAGTTTCACGGAGAGACGGTTCTCGACCAGACCACGCGACCGGAGAATCTTTTCGTGGCCCGAACATTTTCAAGGCCTACGGACTGGCTGGTCTGCGCATCGGCATTCTCGCCGGAGTCGCGGAACAGATGGCGATGGTGCGCCGCGTTGCTTCGCCCTACAACGTGAATGCGGTCGCGCTGGCGGTGTTGCCGGAGGCGCTTCGAGATCAGGAGTACGTCGAACACTATGTTGCGGAAGTGCAGCGCGGCCGCGCGGCGTTGGAGCAGGAACTCAGCGCTCTTGGCCTGCACTACTGGCCGAGCCACGCCAACTTTGTGCTGGTACGCGTCGGCCCCGGCCATGCGGAATTCGTTCAAGCCTTGCGCGACGCGGGGAATTCTGGTGCGCGACCGGAACACCGATCCCGGATGCGAAGGCTGCGTGCGCCTCACCGTGGGATCGGACGAACACACGCGGACTCTGATTGGCGCACTGCGCGATGTGGTCGAGAAACTGAGGCAGAACCGCGAGGTGAAGGCGTGAGGAAAGCCAAACTGCACCGCAAGACCGCGGAAACCGAGATTCGGATTGCGCTCACGATTGAGGGTCGGGGCAAGTACGAAGTGTCGACGGGAATCCGTTTTCTCGATCACATGCTGGAGCTTTTCGCGCGCCACGGCGCATTCGATTTGAAACTTGCCGCCGTCGGCGACCTGGACGTGGATCAGCACCACACGGTGGAAGACGTCGGAATCGCTCTGGGCGAGGTCTTCGACCGCGCCTTGGGAAATCGCCGCGGCATTCTGCGCGCCGGCTACTTTGTCATGCCCATGGATGAAACTCTCGGTCTGGCGGCTGTCGATTTCGGCGGACGCGCGGCTGCAGTCGTCGATACCAAAGTCCGCGCGGCGCGCGTGGGAGATCTGCAGGTGGAACTTGGTGCACGATTTCTTCGAGGGCTTTGCGCGCGGCGCTCGCGCCAATGTTCACGCGCGCGTGCTTTATGGACGCTCCAGCCATCACAAGATCGAAGCACTGTTCAAAGCGTTCGCGCGGGCCCTGCGCGTGGCGTGCTCCCGCGACCGCCGCCTGGGCCGCATGCTTCCAAGCACCAAGGGACTCTTATGATCGCCATCGTCGATTACGGCGCGGGCAATCTGAATTCGGTGAAGAAGGCGTTTGACTATCTCGGCGGCGAAATCGTGGTGACGGATCAGCCTGAAACTGTGGCAGCGGCGGACAAGATCGTGTTCCCCGGCGTAGGGCATTTTTCCTCGCTGCGTGATCTCGATCGAGCCGGCCTGCGCGACGCCTTGCTGCAAGCCGCTTCCGCGGGCAAGCCGTTTCTCGGAATCTGCCTCGGAATGCAATGGCTCTTCGAAGGGAGTGAAGAATGCGCCGAGATTGCAGGAGCTGGCATCTTCCCCGGCAAGTGCCGGCAGTTTCCGTCTTCGGTGAAGTCGCCGCACGTCGGCTGGAATTCTCTGGCGGTCCAGCACGGCTCACGCTTGCTGCGAGGCATCGCACAGCATTCATTTGTTTACTACACGCACTCTTTCCACGCACCGCTGGTTGCCGAGACCACGGCGGCCACTGAATATGGACTGCAGTTTGCCGGCGCGGTCGAGCGCGGCAACATTTTCGGAGTGCAGTTTCATCCCGAGAAATCAGGCGACGTGGGACTCTCGATCCTGAAGAATTTCTGTGAGGTCTGATGTGTTGACCAAGCGCATCATCGCCTGCCTCGACATGGATGGCGGCCGCGTCGTGAAAGGCGTGCGAGTTCAAGAATCTGCGCGACGCCGGCGATCCGGCAGAGTGTGCCGCGGCCCACGCTCGCAACGGCGCGGACGAAATCGTGCTGCTCGACATTACCGCGACCAGCGGAAACCGGAACACCCTGCTGGACGCGGTTCGCAGCACAGCACGCTCGCTGTTTGTTCCGTTTACGGTGGGTGGAGGGATTCGCCAGCTCGAAGACGCAGCCGCAGTCTTCGACGCAGGCGCGGACAAGATCGCCATCAACTCGGCCGCCGTGCGCGACCCCGCATTGATCGGCAAGATCGCCGGACGCTTTGGTTCGCAGGCAGTGGTGGTGGCCATCGACGCCAGAAAGACCGACTCCAGGTTTCGAAGTGTTCGTCTCCGGAGGACGCGTGCCCACGGGCCGCGACGCGATTCAATGGGCGCGGGAAGCGGCCGCCTGCGGAGCGGGAGAAATCCTGCTGACTTCGATGGACCGCGACGGAACGCAATCCGGTTTTGACTGCGAACTGGTGCGCGCCGTGGCGGAAGCGGTTTCGATTCCTGTGATTGCCTCAGGAGGCGCAGGCTCCGCGCGCGACTTCATCGAGGTATTTCGCGAAGGCCGTGCCGACGCTGCTCTGGCTGCTTCCATCTTCCACTTCGGTCTTGAGAACATCGCCGAACTGAAACGCGAACTGCACGACGCCCGCATCTCCGTGAGGTGGCCATGCTGATTCCGTCGATCGACCTGATGGGCGGCAAGATTGTGCAGTTGGTGCAGGGCGAGAAGAAAGCGCTGGAGTTCGACAACTTCGATTATTGGATTGAGCGCTTCTCCAGGTATCCGCTGGTGCAGGTGATCGATCTCGATGCCGCTCGGGGCACGGGGAATAACCGGCAGATCGTGAGCCAGATTGTGCAACGCCTCAACTGCCAGGTCGGAGGCGGCATTCGCAGCCTGGAAAACGCGCAAGAGATTTTGAAAGCTGGTGCGCGCCGCGTCATTCTCGGTTCCTCCTTGATAAAGCAAGCCAAAATCGACACGCAGTTCGCCACCACGCTGGCGAATGCACTCGGCACGGCGGCGCTGGTGTTCGCTCTCGATTCGCGAGGCGGCCGGGTTGCGATCGACGGCTGGCGCAAAGAGACTGCCGTCACCGCGTTCGACATGATTCGCGCGCTCGAACCATTTTGCGAAACTTTTCTCTACACCCACATCGATACGGAAGGCTTGATGGGCGGAATCCCGATGGAAACCGTGCGCGCCATCCGGCAAGCCACGTCGCGGCGGCTGGTAGTCGCCGGCGGCATCACGACGCAGCAGGAAATCGACAGCCTCGACGCGCTCGGGATGGATGCTGTTGTCGGCATGGCTTTGTACTCAAGCAAGATCTCGGCATGACTCGACCGTCTTCCAGTTACCTAAACATCTCCCTCCAATCACCAACCCTGATTAGTTGATAGAATAGCCGCCGTGACCAAGCTCAACGGGCAGGCTGGCGGCGCGATCAAAGAAGGCGCGATCGAAGAAATCGACGTCCTCTGGATCACCGCCGGGCTGGGTTGCGACGGCGACACCATCGCCATGACCGCGGCCACTCAGCCCAGCATCGAAGAGGTTGTTCTAGGCGCGCTACCCTGGACTCCCAAAGTAAACCTCCACAACCCCTTCCTGGCGCTCGCCAACGGCGACGATTTTCTGAAGCCCTTCCATCAGGCCGCGGAAGGCAAGATCGAAAATTTCATCCTCGTGCTGGAAGGCTCTGTTCCGAACGAACACAATAAAGAAGAGGGCTACTGGGCTTCCATCGGCACCGATTCAAAGACCGGCCAACCGATCACCACGTGTGAATGGATCGATCGTCTCGCTCCTCACGCGTGGGCGGTAGTTGCGGCAGGAACCTGCGCTACTTACGGCGGCATTCACGCCATGGAAGGCAATCCCACGGGATGTATGGGCCTTCCTGACTACCTGGGCTGGAAGTGGAAATCGAAGGCGGAGATTCCCATCGTGTGCGTGCCCGGCTGTCCGGTGCAGCCCGATAATTTCATGGAGACGCTGCTGTATCTGCTTTATATGGCAGCTGGCCGCGCACCTATGATTCCGCTGGATGAGGCGTTGCGGCCCACCTGGCTTTTCGGCAACACGGTGCACGAAGGTTGTGATCG
Organism: uncultured Acidobacteriaceae bacterium; assembly: GCA_963850165.1. Lineage (GTDB taxonomy): Bacteria > Acidobacteriota > Terriglobia > Terriglobales > Acidobacteriaceae > Sulfotelmatobacter. The sequence goes on from CAWKKK010000034.1 coordinate 41,923, forward strand.
CGGCGGATTCTACGAGCAGGCGCAGTTTGCCGAAGAATACGGATCTCCACTTTGCATTGTGAAGCTAGGATGCTGGGGGCCCGTCGTCCAGTGCAACGTTGGAAAACGGGGATGGATGGGCGGCATTGGCGGCTGCCCCAACGTGGGCGGCATCTGCATCGGATGCACCATGCCTGGCTTTCCAGACAAGTTCATGCCTTTTATGAATCAGCCGCCGGGTTCTCTTTTGTCCTCGGCTGCGGTTCAAACCTATGGACGCGCGATACACGCCCTGCGCCGCTTCACGCAATCCTCTTTGAATAAGGAACCGATCTGGCGCAAGCGGACTCGTTAGTGTGGAGTAACCATGGTTTCGTTTTCGTGGCCGAATCAAACGAATGGCACGGCGAACGGCCTTCCTTCGGTCGATGATCCTTCTGCCGTAGTTGAGCCTGACCTGACTCCCGCACAGGCCGAGGAAATTCTTCAGGGCTTGGCCGAAGTCTTCAGCCACAGCCATTCTCCCGCCAAGGCGAAACGCGTCGTCTATCCGCCGGAAAGACCAGACCAGGGATGGTCCAATGATAGAGATAACGACGCACAGCTCCCAAATGTCGAGGCCCGATATCGTGCCCTCGTAGAGCAGATTCCCGCCGTAGTGTTCATGGCGTATCTCGATCGTGGCATCGGCGAAGCCTACGTCAGCCCTCAGATTGAGGCGGCTCTCGGTTTTTCCCAGGAAGAGTGGCTGGAAGATCCCGTCCGCTGGTACAGCCACATTCATCCCGACGACAAGCAGCGCTGGAGCGCGGAAGCAGCAGAGATGTTTCTCACCGGTAATCCGCTGCGTTCCGCGTATCGTGTGGTGGCTCGCGACAGCCGCGTCATCTGGTTTCATTGCGAAGCCAAGATGATCCGCAAGGAAGACGGAGAGCCCTGGTTCATTCATGGCGTGGGTTTCGATATCACCGATCTGAAGCGGACCGAAGAAGCGTTGCAGGAAGAACGCAACGTCAGCAAACGTGCCGAGGCCAAGTTCCGCGGATTGCTGGAAGCCGCGCCCGACGCGGTGGTGGTGGTCAATCGGGAAGGCAGAATTGTTCTGGTGAACGCGCAGGTGGAAAAGTTGTTCGGCTACCGCCGCGAAGAGTTGTTGGGACAAGAACTCGAACTGCTAGTGCCGGCGCGTCTGCGCCAAAAACACCCCGAACACCGCAAGCACTTTTTCGGAGAGCCGCGCGTGCGTCCCATGGGAACCGGCAACGAACTTTACGGTCTGCATAAGGACGGCCGCGAATTCCCCGTCGAAATCAGTCTCAGTCCTCTGGAAACGGAAGAGGGCGTGCTGGTTTCAAGCGCGATTCGCGACATCACCGAGCGCAAGCACCTGGAGAAAACCATCCTTGAGATCAGCGCCCGCGAGCAGCGCCGCATCGGGCAGGATCTGCACGATGGATTGGGCCAACATCTAACTGGCATCGCCTTCATGAGCAAGGTGCAAGAACAGAAGCTCGCGGAAAAGAACCTGCCCGAGGCGGGCGACGCCGGTAAGATCGTCAACCTGGTGAATGAGGCGATCCACAAGACTCGCGAGTTGGCGCGCGGATTGCTTCCGGTGGTGTCTGACGCCGAGGGCCTGATGTCAGCTTTGCAGCAATGGGCGGGCGAAGTGGAGGATTTATTCGCGGTCAGCTGCCGCTTCCATTGTTTTACTCCTGTGCTGATCCACGATGACACGGTAGCGACGCATCTTTACTACATTGCTCGCGAGGCGGTAAATAACGCGATCAAGCATGGTCATGCCCGCCAGATCGTGATTCGCCTCGCCGTCCTCCAGCATCAGGGAACGCTTACCATCCAGGATGACGGCTACGGAATCGGCCGTACAGCTCCCAGTACAAAGGGAATGGGGCTTCACCTGATGAACTATCGGGCCAGAATGGTCGGAGGTTCTCTCGATGTGCAGCGCATCCCCACCGGCGGAACCATGGTGACGTGTTTGTTTCCGGCCGGGGATGAAGCAATAAGATGAAGCAGTAAGATGAAGCAATGAAATAAAGCAAGCGCATGAGCGTGACTTCCAAATCGCAGAACCAGAATCTCACCAAGAAAAGAATCCTGGTAGTCGATGACCATCCCATCGTGCGCCAGGGCTTGGCGCTTCTCATCAACCGCGAGCCCGACCTGGTAGTTTGCGGCGAAGCCGAAGAAGCCATGGGCGCACTGCACGTGCTGGCCTCAGCCCGGCCCGATGTGCTGATCGTCGACATCTCCCTGAATGGCCCCGATGGCCTCGACCTGCTGAAAAGCATTCGCACCACTCATCCCACTCTGCCGGTATTGATCCTCTCCATGCACGATGAATCCATCTACGCCGAACGCGCCCTCCGCGCCGGCGCCAACGGCTACATCATGAAACAGGAGGCCACGGAAAAAGTGCTGGTCGCCGTGCGCCGCATCCTGAGCGGAGAGATTTATGTGAGCGACCGCATCGCCAACAAAATGCTCAAGCACTACATCACCGGCGCCGGCACGCTAAGAAATTCCTCCATCGCCGATCTCAGCGACCGCGAACTCGAAGTCTTCCGCCTGATCGGCGAGGGACACGGAACCCGCCAGATTGCCGACGAACTCCACCTCAGCATAAAAACCGTCGAATCCTACCAGGCTCACATCAAGGAAAAGCTGTCACTGCGCAGCGCTCGCGAACTCATGCAGCACGCCATTCAGTGGAATATGAATGAAAAGACCGTTTAGGAACGAGCAGTCAGCAATTAGCATTTGGCAGTTAGCTGGCGCCGACTCTAGTTGCTAACTGTCAAACTGCTAACTGCTTGCGCCCCGAGTCGAAGTTACCTTCCCATCATCAGGGAATCCCCGATGCCAAAAATAGTGATACCACTGAACTGAAAAAGTGGTGCTCCCGCTTGTGACGCACCCCCCACATTGTTGATCCTAGCCCCGCACACTTCTGATTCCGATACGGGAAGCTCCGTCTAGAAACAGCGAACGTTTCGAGGCGTGCGCTCGCAGTGTGGTGTAAGCAAAAAGAATCAGGCCTCCGTCTTTAAGTTGATCCGGGAGAGGAGAACGCAGTTATGGCAGCGGAAACAGTTCCCTACGGTCGAGTCACGCAAAAACCATCCCCTGTTGCCGAGGTACACATACTCTGGATCACCGCCGGTCTGGGCTGTGATGGAGACTCGGTTTCAGTCACCGCAGCTACTCAACCCAGCATCGAGGATGTTCTGTTGGGAGCGATCCCCGGACTTCCGAAGGTGCACCTGCACAATCCCGTCCTTGCATACGAGAACGGAGATGACTTCCTGAAATTCTGGTACATGGCCGAGAAAGGCCAACTCGACCCCTTCGTCCTCGTGGTCGAAGGCTCTATCCCGAACGAAAAGATCAAGAAGGAAGGCTACTGGGCCGGTCTCGGAACCGATCCAAAAACTGGCCAGCCCATTACTACCAACGAGTGGATCGACCGCCTCGCTCCCAAGGCGCTGGCGGTTGTAGCCTGCGGCACCTGCGCCACCTACGGCGGCATTCACGCCATGCAAGGCAATCCGACGGGAGCCATGGGCCTTGCCGATTACCTGGGTTGGGACTGGAAGTCCAAAGCCGGCCTGCCCATCGTCAACGTTCCCGGATGCCCGGTGCAACCCGACAACTTCATGGAAACCGTCCTCTACCTTCTCTACCAGGTCGCAGGACTGGCGCCCATGATTCCGCTCGACGATCAACTGCGTCCCACCTGGCTCTTCGGCAAGACCGTCCACGAGGGCTGCGATCGCGCCGGTTATTACGAGCAGGGCGACTTCGCCGAAGTCTACGGTTCGCCCAAGTGCATTGTGAAGTTGGGATGCTGGGGTCCGGTAGTGAACTGCAACGTGCCCAAACGCGGTTGGATGGCCGGAATCGGCGGCTGCCCCAACGTGGGCGGCATCTGCATCGGCTGCACCATGCCTGGCTTCCCGGACAAGTTCATGCCTTTCATGGATGAGCCGCCCGGGGCGAAAGTCTCCAGCGCAGCCGTCGGCGCCTATGGCCGCGCCATTCGCGCCTTGCGCTCGATGACCCAGGCTACCGTCAACAAAGAACCGAAGTGGCGTCATCCGCGTGCGGAACTGACCACCGGATACCACGCCAGATCGTACTGATACTGATCGTACTGATCAAAGATAAAGACAAAGACAAAGCCACTGAGGGAACCAGGGAGAGATAGAGAATCCAAAGGAGCGATCGAATGAGCACTATTACCGCACCGACTAAAGACGTTCCGAGCAAGTCGAAGAACCTGGTGGAAATGAACTGGGACCCGATCACCCGCATCGTGGGCAGCCTGGGCATCTTTACCAAGATCGACTTTGAGAATCGCCACGTGGTCGAGTGTCACAGCACCTCGTCCATCTTTCGTGGGTACAGCATCTTCATGAAGGGCAAAGACCCGCGCGACGCTCACTTCATCACCAGCCGCATCTGCGGTATTTGCGGCGACAACCACGCCACCTGCGCCACCTACGCGCAGAACATGGCGTTCGGCGTGAAACCACCCCCAATCGCCGAGTGGATCGTCAATCTCGGCGAAGCCGCCGAGTACATGTTCGATCACAATATTTTCCAGGACAATCTGGTCGGCGTCGACTTCTGCGAGCAGATGGTCAAGGAGACGAACCCGAAAGTTTGGGTCAAAGCGCAATCGACTCCGGCCCCGCACTCTAATCTTCATGGATTCAAGAACATCTCCGACATCATGACCGCGCTCAACCCGTTTACCGGAGCTTTCTATCGCGAGGCTCTGGTCATGAGCCGCATGACCCGCGAAATGTTCTGCCTGATGGAAGGCCGCCACGTTCACCCTTCCACTCTGTATCCCGGCGGCGTCGGAACTGTGCCTACCATCCAGCTCTTTACCGACTACCTCGTCCGCCTGATGAAGTATGTCGAGTTCATGAAGAAAGTCGTTCCTCTTCACGACGACCTCTTTGACTTCTTCTATGAGGCGCTTCCTGGCTACGAGGAAGTTGGTCGCCGCCGTGTGCTGCTGGCGTGCTGGGGATCGTTCAACGATCCCGACGTGTGCGACTACACCTACAAAAACATGACGAACTGGGGTCGCGGCATGTTCGTCACGCCGGGCATCGTGGTCGACGGCAAGCTGGTCACCACCGATCTCGTGGACATTAACCTCAACATCCGCATTCTGCTCGGCAGCTCCTATTACGACGAGTGGAAGAATTCACAAGTGTTCGTCAAGACTGATCCCCTCGGGAATCCGGTGGACAAGAACCATCCCTGGAATCAGACTACGATTCCCCGCCCGCAGAAGCGCGACTTCGGCGGCAAGTACACCTGGGTAATGTCGCCGCGCTGGTTCGACAAGCGGACGGGCGATCACTTGGCAATGGATACCGGTGGCGGCCCGATCGCGCGCCTCTGGGCAACCGCGCTCGCCGGCCTGGTTGATATCGGATACATCAAAGCCACAGGCCACAGCGTCAAGATGTATCTGCCCAAGACCACATCGCTGCCTGAAGTCGAGTTCGAGTGGAAGATTCCCAAGTGGAGCAACGCCATCGAACGCGACCGGGCTCGCACTTACTTCCAGGTGTATGCTGCCTGCGCAGCTTTGCACTTCATGGAGAAAGCGCTGGCGGAATTGCACGCGGGCCACACCAAGACCTGGACGGAGTTCAAGGTCCCTGAGGAAGCCATTGGCTGCGGCTTCCACGAAGCGGTTCGCGGCGTGCTCTCGCACCACGTCGTGATCAAAGAAGGTAAAATCGCCAACTATCATCCGTATCCTCCAACGCCCTGGAATGCCAATCCCCGCGACATTTATGGCACTCCAGGTCCGTATGAGGACGCGGTGCAGAATACGCCGATCTTCGAAGAAAACGGTCCCGACAAGTTCAAAGGGATCGATATCATGCGCGCGGTGCGCAGCTTCGATCCGTGTTTGCCGTGCGGCGTTCACATGTACTTAGGGAACGGGAAGGTGTTGGAGACGCATCATTCACCAATGTTTGGCCTTCAACCCTGAACCAGTAGCAGCACGACTGAGGAGTGAGGACGGTAGTTGCAAATTGCCCCGGCCTCACTCCAACTTTTTCAGAGGCTCATGGAGCGACGGACGCCTCGTCCGTCGCCGAGCGAAGCAAGGTGGCGTCTTCGCCAAAGCCGGCATTGAGATTTACAAAGGAGCACAGTGGCCAACGGCAAAGATTTTCGCGAAGACATCCAACGAATCGGCGGCCTGGTTCAAGAGATCGAGTCGATCGCCGATCCCGCGGTCAGGGCAGCAACGAAAAACCTGGTCCAGTCGCTCATGGATCTCCACGGCGCGGCCCTGGAAAGAGCGCTCGACATCGTAGCCGATGCCGGAGAGCCCGGGATGACCATCATCGACCGCCTCGGCCGCGATTCGCTGGTCAGCAGCGTTCTCATTCTCTTTGGCCTCCATCCCGAGGATCTCGAGACTCGCGTCGCAAAGGCGGTCGATAAGGTCCGGCCGCAGTTGCGCAAACAGGGCTGCGAAGTTGAACTCGTCAGCGTGAACGACGGCGCGATCCACCTGCGAGCAGAAACCGGCTCGCATACCTGCGGCTCGACCGCAAAAACCTTGCAAGCGACATTGGAAAGCGCCATGTACGATGCGGCGCCCGACTTGACCTCGCTCTTAATTGAAGGTTTCGAAGAAAAGCCGGCTTCTGGTTTTGTGGGTTTGGAAAAGTTGATGAGCGGCGCCGCACCGCTGGTTCAAACGCAACAGGGAACGGATTAAGAGGATTTAGAAAGACTGGAAATGTTGCAATCATGAGTGCCGGACACTTTACAGAATCCGCCGATGGCTTCGGAACGCTGCGCCAGTTGGCGCGCCGCGAGCGTCCGCTCGAACGCTGCGAACTGTGCAGCGTGGGCTTGCGTCCCGACCATCCCCATCTGATCGAAGTGGCGCAGCGCAAGCTCATCTGTACCTGCGACGCTTGCGCCATTCTGTTCAGCGGCCAGGGAGTGAAGTTCAAGCGCGTCCCGCGCCGCGTGCGCTCGCTTCCCGGCTTCAACCTCACCGACGGCGAGTGGAGCGCCCTGATGGTCCCCATCAACATGGCTTTCTTCTTCAGCAGCAGTCTTGAGAACCGCGTCGTCGCGCTCTATCCCAGCCCCGCCGGTGCCACCGAATCGCTGCTGGCTCTAGAATCCTGGAATGACATCGTGGCGCGCAATCCGATTCTGAAGGAAATGGAATCCGACGTAGAAGGCCTGCTGGTCAACCGCCTCGGCTATTCCCGGGGATACTCCGCCGCCGACTATTACCTGCTTCCCATCGACGAATGCTACAAACTTGTGGGCCTCATCCGCATCCATTGGAAAGGTCTTTCCGGTGGCACGGAAGTGTGGAAGGAACTCGGCGAGTTCTTCACCAGTTTGAAAGCGCGATCGGTCGAGGTCAAGTCGGCCCAGGTCGAAGAGGGGTCTCATGCCTGATTTGAGTTTTCAGGTCGAGCGCGCCGAGGTAGTTTCGAACGCCGCGTCGCCGCTGCTCGCCTTTAAGCTCCGGCTGACGAATTCCAATCCAGAAGAGACCATGCACTCGGTCGCGCTGCGCTGTCAGATTCAGATCGAAACCACGCGCCGCAAGTACACACCCGAGGATCAGGCACGCCTTCGCGACCTCTTCGACGAACCCAGCCGCTGGGGCCAGACCCTGAAAAATCTGCTCTGGACCCACGCCAGCATAGTCGTGCCTTCATTCCAAGGAGCAACGGTCGTCGACCTTCCCGTGCCCTGCACTTTCGATTTCAATATTGCCGCCACGAAATATTTCGACGGTCTGGCTGACGGCGAAGTTCCCATCTGCCTTCAGTTCAGCGGCACAGTTTTCTACGCGAGTCCGCAAGGCAGCTTGCAGGTCGCGCCCATTTCCTGGGACAAGGAAACCCGGTTCAAGCTCCCGGTAAAGATCTGGGGCGACATGATGGACGCCTACTATCCCAACAGCGCCTGGCTCTGCCTCCACAAGGATGCCTTCGACCGCTTGCATCAGTACAAAGTGCGCCACGGCATTCCCACCTGGGAAGAAGTGCTTGAAGACATTATTCCGGTGGAAGAAATCCCAGAGAGGGTCATGTGAAGAATCTCGCGACGGTCGACAAGATCGCGAAAGCCGTGCTTTACGAGGGATATATGCTCTATCCCTACCGCCCCTCGTCGGTGAAGAATCAGCAACGCTGGAATTTCGGCGTCCTCTGCCCGCAGTCCTACAGCGAAGCGCAGAAAGGCAGCGAAGCCTGGACCATGCAGACGGAGTGCCTGGTAGAAACCAACTCGCTGACCCAACTCGAAGTCCGCGTGCGGTTTCTTCAGTTGGTGGCGCGCTCGGTCGGCGAACTCAGTAAGCCCGTCAGCGAGTTGTCGCCCGGCGAAACGCCGGAGTTTCGACCAGTGGAAAGGCTTGCCCTGAACGGCCGCGTCTACCAGCCATGGCAGGAAGCCATCGAGCGGGACTTGTCTCTGCCGGCATACAACGTAGAAGCGTTGAGCCGCAAACCGGTCGCCGATGCCTTCCTTTTCTCCGCGGAGAAGCATGTCGAATATTTGCACGAAGGCGATGGGCAAATCGCCGGAGTTATCGTGCGCGAACGGAGAGCGATCTGCGGCGCCATCGAAGTCGCTGCCGAACGAGCTGACGACGGAATATTCCGGGTAAGTGTACTAGTTCGCAATACCACACCTTTTGAAGCCGTGCAGGATTCCAGGCGCGACGAAGCCTTGCTGAGTTCCATGGCTTCAACCCATACCGTTCTCGGCGTCCAAGATGGAAAGGGTATCTCACTGACCGCGCCTCCGGAGCGCCTCAGTGAACTGGCGGCGAACTGTAAGAACGTCGGCGCCTGGCCCGTCCTCGTCGGCGAAGAAGGACAATGCGACACCGTCCTCTCCTCGCCCATCATTCTCTACGATTATCCCCAGATCGCTCCCGAAAGCGCCGGAGACTTGTTCGACGGCACCGAGATTGACGAGATTCTCTCCCTGCGCATCATGACCCTGACCGTCGAAGAAAAGCGCGAGATGAGCCAGTCCGACGAGCGCGCCCGCCAGATGCTCGAGCGCACTGAAACCATGCCCGTCGAACAGTTGATGAAGTTGCACGGCGTCCTCCGCCACCTGCGCCCACTCGATCCGCCTTCGCCCCAGGAGGAAACTCAATGAACGAGTGGGAATGGCAGCTCCTCGAAGAAAAAACTCCTCTCGATCATCTGGAAATTTCCGGAGTCGAAGTGCGGCCCGGAACCCGCGTGCGCCTGCGTCCCCGCATCGGCGGCGACGTGATGGATATCGCGCTAGCCGGCCAGATCGCCACCGTCGAATGCATCGAACAGGATTACGAAGGCAAGCAGCACGTCTGCGTCGTTCTCGACGACGATCCCGGCAAGGATATGGGCCTGCTTCGCCAGCCCGGTCATCGCTTCTTTTTCGACGCGGAAGAAGTCGAACCACTCTCGCCCCATGATTTCCCGCAAGCCGCTGCCGTGCAGAAGCCGACCATCCTCGTCGCCGGCATCGGCAACATCTTCCTCGGCGATGACGCCTTCGGTGTGGAAGTAGTTCGCCGCATGGCCAGCCTGCAACTGCCGCAAAGCGTCCGCGTAGCCGATTTCGGCATCCGCGGCTTCGATCTCGCCTATGCCCTGCAGGACGGCTATGAAACCACAATCCTCGTCGACGCCTGTCCGCACGGTCAGGCTCCCGGCACCCTCTACGTCATCGAGCCCGACCTAAAAGCGTTGGACGAACCTGCGCACGCCGGAGAAGCTCCCCAAGCCGCCATCGAGGCCCACGCCATGAACCCGGTGACCGTGCTGCGCACAGCTCGAGCCATGAATATCGAGTTGAAAAACATTCTCCTCGTAGGCTGCGAGCCCGAAACTCTCGGAGGCGAAGAAGGTCAGATGGGATTGAGCGCTCCCGTCGAGGCCGCCGTGGATGACGCAGTCAAACTTGTTTTGTCGCTGATCGACAGAGTGAATGAAAAAGCTCAGGAAAACGTAGGCCGCAATTCAACCCAGTAAATATCCTGCAATAAAAAGGAGACTGCCGTGGCAACGGAAAATGGTAACGGAAGCTTCAACGACAAAGACACGCTGTTCATGCTCAGTGGTGTGGCGCTTATCGTTTTCGGGGCGGGCCTGATTCTTTCCAATCCGATTGCGAGACGCTATCTCGGCCAGTTCGGCCTGGGAAATATCGCCCAGGGTGCCTTGCCGGATCTGGACCGGTATTTGAAATTGCGATCCATGTAGGAACGCTGCCGAAAACGGTTTCACATTTTCGGAGTGGTAGCGGGGACCGTGACCGCGTGCTGTCGGCCCGATATCGGAGAATGACTTCGATGACGACGAGCGCTGCTGCAGTTCATTATGTGATTGATACGCGAGCCAGCCAGTTTACAGTGCAGGCTTTTGCCGATGGTTTGATGAAAGCCATCGCTCACAGTCCAAAGATCGCGATTCGCGATTGGACGGGAGCAATCCATGTTTCCTCGGGCACGCTGGAGAGTGCATCGCTTCAAGTCCGGGTGCACGCAGGTTCACTGGAGGTGCTGGATGAACTCCGCGACGACGATCGCCGGGAGATTCATCGGGTGATGAACAACGACGTACTGCAGACAGTTGAGTATCCAGAGATCGTCTTCGAAAGCGCGCAAGTAAAGGCCGAGAAGCTAAAGGACGATCTTTATCGCGTCCATGTGGCAGGAAGGCTGAAGCTTCACGGCATCACCAACGATCATGCATTTGGAGCTCAAGTGGCCTTCGGGGTTGACAGCATTCGCGCTTACGGAGCCTTTACATTGCGCCAGACTGACTACGATATCCGCATTGCATCGATCGCCGGCGGCACCTTGAAACTACAGGACGAGTTGAAGTTCTCTTTCTACGTGGTGGCTCGCAAACCGGATTGAGAGCAGTCAATTTTATGAGCGGGAGACGTCTAATTGCCAGGAGGTTTATCTAGTGCATTACGCCTTAGAACTTACAAATACACCGGAGGCTGCCACGGTTCGCTACTTAATTGAAACCAAGGGAGGTAGTTTTGTCGTCCGGGCGTTCGCCACCGGACTGCTTTCGGTATTCGGTCATAACCCGACCATCGCCATCCCCGATTTCGAGGGCGAGATCTTGCTGAACCCTGAGGCAGTGGAACAAAGTTCCCTGCGCCTGGCGATCCATGCGGCTTCGCTGAATGACACCGATGACATCAGCGACAAAGATCGCAACGAGATCAATCGCGCCATGCACCAGGAAGTTCTCGAGTCCGATTCCTATCCGGATATTGTCTACGAGTGTTCCAGCCTCACTGCCAGCAAAACCGGGGAAGGCCAATATTGGGTGGCGTTGAACGGAGAGCTCACGCTGCACGGAGTTACCCGCACGCAGCCGGTCTCCGCGCGCGTTTCGCTCAACGCTGATAAACTCCGGGCCGCGGGAGATTTTTCCGTTCGCCAAAGCGATTATGAAATTCGCCCGGTTTCCGCTGTAGGCGGAACCATCAAGCTCAAAGATGAACTCAAATTGTCATTTGATATTTCCGCCCGCAAGCAGGCATGAGTTGTTGGCAGGGCAGGGGAATCCGAAGATGGATCGGGATGAAGACAATCATGACGTCGCGGGAGGATGCCGAATGTGCCTAGCCATACCAGGGAAGATCGTCGAGATTTCTTCCGACAACCAGGATTCTGCGTTGGTCGACGTGGTCGGCGTGCGCCGCAGAATTGATCTCGGCCTGTTGCAGGATGACAAACCAGCACCCGGCGACTGGGTGCTCGTCCATGTCGGCTTCGCCATGAGCAAGATCAGCGAGCAGGATGCCGCCGACCAGATGAACACCCTGAGAATGCTCGGCGAAATCGACGGCGCCATGCAGGAAGTCAAAGGCTACGGTCTGGAGGACGTGAATTGACGCTCGCCCGCATCCAGCCCGCCAGAAAGGGATCGGCATGAGATTCGTAGACGAGTTCCGCGAACCCGAACTGATTTCGAAGACGGCCGAAGAAATTCGCCGCCTCGCTGGCACCGAACGCCACTACCGCATGATGGAAGTCTGCGGCGGACACACTCATGCCATCTACCGCTTCGGCCTGAAAGATATACTTCCGGAAAACATTGAACTGATCACGGTCCGGGCTGCCGTTGCGTTCTTCCATGGGAAGAGGACGTGTTCATGTTTTCGACAAAAATGGTGAAGCGGTAGATGGCTGAGTGTGTCGCGCGACTTTCTGCGGTAGTGGCGTTGGCGTGAGTGTAGGCGGATTTCTTCGGCCGTCTTCGATCAGTTCGGGGGAATCGTCTCGATCTCATGCGGTCCTTTCTGGCTGCGGGCGCGCGTCTCACGTTAGAGTAGCCTTTGACTTCTGCTGGCGCTGTCTATTTCGCTGAGCTTCCGGGTGTTCTCTGGTCGGCGAATCGACGGCGCCATGCGGAGTCAAGGCTACGGTCTGGAGGACGTGATTGACGCGCCAGCCGCCAGAAGGGATCGGCTGAGATCGTGACGAGTTCGCGACCGACTGATTCGAGACGGCGAGAAATTCGCCGCCTCGCTGGCACCGAACAGCCACGGCAGACTTCCTCTGCGGGTAGTGGCGTTGAGGCGGCGTTCTCGGCCAGTCGGGTCGCGGAACTCGCACGCCCGCCCCGGCGGGCGGCTGTGGGTGCAGCGCTCCGCCCCAGACCGTAGCCTTGACTCCCGGCCCCGTCGATGCCGCCGACCAAATGAACACGCTCAGAATGCTCGGAGAAATCGACGGCGCCATGCAGGAAGTCAAAGGATACGGACTGGAGGACGTGAATTGATCCTCGGCCGCGTCCAGCGTGCAGAAGGAGAGATCGGCATGAGATTCGTTGATGAGTTCCGCGAACCCGAACTGATTTCGAAGACGGCCGAAGAAATTCGCCGCCTCGCCGGCACCGAACGCCACTACCGCATGATGGAAGTCTGCGGCGGACACACTCATGCCATCTACCGCTTCGGCCTGAAAGATATACTTCCGGAAAACATTGAACTGATTCACGGTCCCGGCTGCCCGGTCTGCGTGCTTCCCATGGGAAGAATCGACGACGGCCTCGCCATCGCGCACGAACCCGACGTCATCTTCGCCGCCTTCGGCGACATGATGCGCGTCCCCGGCACGCAAGGCAGTCCGCTCGAACACAAAGCTCGCGGCATGGACGTTCGCATCGTCTATTCGCCCTCCGATGCGCTGAAGCTCGCCCGCCTCAATCCCGAAAAGCATGTAATGTTTTTCGCCATCGGTTTTGAAACCACCGCGCCCTCCACTGCGCTCACCATGATGCGCGCCAGCGCCGAAGGCATCCGCAATTTCTCCGTGTTCTGCAACCACGTCACCATCATCCCCGCCATCCGCGCCATCCTCGATTCTCCCGACATGCGCCTCGACGCCTTCATCGGCCCCGGCCACGTCTCCACCGTCATCGGCTGCCGCCCCTACGAATGGATCGCACGCAACGAACGCAAGCCCATCGTGGTTTCCGGCTTCGAGCCCCTCGACATGCTGCAGTCCATCGTAATGCTCCTGCGTCAATTGAAAGCGGGCGAGGCCAAGGTCGAGAATCAATACAAGCGCGTCGTTCCCTGGGAAGGTAATCGCGCCGCGCTCAAGGCCATGGCCGAAGTTTTCGAGTTGCGTCCCTACTTCGAATGGCGCGGCCTCGGCTTCATCTCGCAATCCGCGCTCCGCATCAACGATAAGTACGCCGAGTTTGACGCCGAACAGCGCTTCGAAGTTCCCGGCATTCGCGTCACCGATCCCAAAGCCGCGCAGTGTGGAGAAGTGCTGAAAGGCGTCCTCAAGCCGCATCAATGTAAACTTTTTGGACGCGAGTGCACGCCGGAGCATCCTATCGGCGCACTCATGGTCTCAACGGAAGGATCATGCGCCGCGTATTACAACTACGAACACCGCAAGGTAGCAATGGTAAGTCTGGGCTCGATCGCCTGAGGCTTGAAAGCTCGATCGCTCCGGACCCCTTGCCAGCCGAATCCGCGCTCACGCGCTTCCGCGATCCGCAGATCGAGATGGCGCACGGAGCCGGAGGCAAAGCCAGCCGCAAGCTCGTCGAAGGACTTTTCGCTCCGCTGCTCTTCGGCGCCGCTCCCGGCCCGCTCGGCGATGCCGCCCACGTCGACATCAACGGCACAAAAGTTGCCATCACCACCGACAGCTTCGTAGTCAAGCCGTTGACTTTTCCCGGAGGTTCCATCGGCGAACTCGCCGTCAACGGCACCGTGAACGACCTCGCAGTCTCGGGAGCAAAAGCCGAAGCCCTCGTAGTCAGCTATGTGCTCGAAGCCGGACTGCCTACGCCAGTCCTCGAAGCCGAAGTTCGCGCCATGGCCAAAGCCGCGCGCAATGCGGGTGTCCGTATAGCTGCTGGCGATACAAAGGTCGTCGAACATGGCAAGGCCGACCAGATGTACGTCACCACCACCGGCATCGGCCGCCTGCTTCCTGGAGTCACCATCGACCCTCGCTCGGTCCGCGTCGGCGACAGAATTCTGCTCTCCGGTCCCATCGGCGATCACGGCATCACCATCCTGCTGGCGCGCGGCGAACTCGATCTCGAAGCCAATCTTCGTTCTGACACTCGGTCCGTATTCCCTCTGGTCGAAACCCTGATTCGCGCCGCCGGCCCCGGCATCCGCTGGATGCGCGATCCAACCCGCGGCGGCGCTGCGACATCTCTAAATGAGTTAGCCCGCGATTGCGGCCTGGGGATGGTTCTTTTTGAAGATCAGATTCCAGTCCGCGATACCGTGCGCGGCGCCTGCGAGTTGCTCGGACTCGATCCGCTCCACATCGCGAACGAAGGCCAGTTCCTCGCGGTCGTCTCCCCTGAGTATGCCGACGCCGCGATCAACGCACTCAGCCTGGCGCCGGGCGGCAGCGAAGCGCAAGTGATCGGCGAAGTTCGCGAACAGCCCGCCGGAACCGTGCTCGTGACAACCCTTTACGGGGGCAGTCGAATCGTAGATATGCTCGTCGGCGATCCGCTGCCGCGTATTTGCTAGGCCGTGGATATAGATGATGAAGATGAATGTATCCGAGACCACCTCCGTGGCAACGGCGCATAACTCGAAGGCCATGTCGAGACCCGCTTGCTCGAGCGAAACCAACTCTTCGAGCGTTTTTTCTCCCGCGAAGCCCCGCGCCTCGCCGAAGCCTGCCGCGAAATGTCCGAACGCTTTCTCCGTGGAGGACGCCTGCTCGCCTTCGGACGCGGCCCCTACGCCACCGACGCGCAGCACGTCTCGGTAGAATTCGTTCATCCGGTGATTGTCGGCAAGCGCGCTCTACCCGCGCTCGATCTCTCGGTTCTCTTTCGGCCATGGCTCGAAGCTATTCTTCATCCCGAAGACATCGTCATGGGATTCGGCCCGCCCGAAGGCGATCCCGAAGTTTGGGCCACGCTCCAGGAAGCGCGCCTCAAAGATGCGATGACCTTCGCCCTGCCCGGCATCGAAGGCTCCTACGCGGTCGAAGCCGCTACCGAAGATCCCTTCATGCACCAGGAAATGATCGAGGTTCTCTATCACACGCTGTGGGAGACGGTGCATGTCTTTTTCGAGCACCGCGAACTCGGCCACGAAGTTGGAGCGTCGGGATTTCTCTATCCGTTTCTAGGAACTGAAAAGCAAGGGACCGCCAGCCTGGTGGCGGAAGTCGCATCTTCCATCTTGATGAAAGCCCACGACGACGCCAAACTGCGCGAACAGTTGGCGCAGGAAGAAGCCGAGCAGATCGGCAACACCGCCGTTGCCATTCATGAACGTCTGCGCCGCGGCGGCAAACTCATCATCTTCGGCAACGGAGGCTCCGCCACCGACGCCAACGACTTCGCCATCGATTGCGTGCTCCCGCCGCCCGGCTATCAATCGATTCCCGCGGTTTCGCTTTCCCTCGAGCCGGCGAACATCACGGCGGTCGCCAACGACATCGGCACCGACGCAATTTTTCTTCGCCAGCTGATCGCGCAAGCCCGCCCGGAAGATATAGCGATCGGCATCTCCACCAGCGGCGGATCGCGCAACATCATCATGGCTCTGGAGGAGGCTCGCAAACGCAATCTGTTGACCGTGGCGCTGCTCGGCTACGACGGCGGCGAGATCAAGCGCAAGCGCCTCGCCGATTTTCCCGTGGTCGTGAACTGCGACTACATTCCCCGCATTCAGGAAGTGCAGGCCTCCATCTACCACGTGATCCGCGAATCGTTGCAGATTCTGAATCAGGAGGTACCGAATCGTGGCCAGGCTTGAACTTTTCGGGACCGCCCGCTGTCCCCACACCGGCGAAATGCGCGACTGGCTGGAGTGGAAGCGCAGCGAGTTTGTCGAGTATGACGTGGAAGCCGATCCCGCAGCCCGCAGGCGCATGCGCGAACTTGCGGCCGGCCAGCGCACCGTGCCCATCCTGGTCGAGGACGGCAGAGTAGTTCAAGTCGGATGGCAAGGTCACGGCTGCTTCGTTGATGAATAGATATACATAGATAACGGAGTAGATAACATAGGTCAAATGGCCGCCGCTTGTTCCATCCGAGTCCGAGGAGTGGTGCAGGGCGTAGGATTCCGCCCCTTCGTCTATCGCCTGGCCCGCGCCAATACCCTGAATGGATGGGTGCTGAACGGCGAAGAGGGAGTTGAAATTCATCTGGAAGGCGCTGAGACCGCCCTGGAAGCCTTTGTTCGCGACTTGAAAGCGCAACCGCCGCCCGCGGCCAGCATCGCGGAAATCGATGTGCTCCCCGCGAAGCCAGAAGGCTTGCACGAATTCACCATCCGGGAAAGCCAGCGTCGCCAGCGCCCCACAGTCCGCATTTCGCCCGACCTTCCAGTCTGCGACGAATGCTTAAGAGAACTCTTCGACCCGGCCAATCCGCGCTATCTATATCCATATATCAACTGCACCAACTGCGGTCCGCGCTACAGCGTCGTGCTCGGCTTGCCTTACGACCGGCCCAACACCACCATGAAACCATGGCCGCTCGATGACTACTGCGCTGCGGAATATTCCGACCCACGCAACCGCCGTTTTCACGCGCAGCCCGTAGCCTGCCCCACTTGCGGTCCCAATTATTATCTTCACCCCCGCGATGACGTCCAACCGGAAATGAACCCAGCATCCGCCGCGCAGCCCAGCTTCTCAATGCCGGCGCAATCCTCGCGCTGAAAGGCCTCGGAGGATATCACCTGGCATGCGACGCCCGCAATCCCACGACCGTAGCCGCTCTCCGCGATCGCAAGTACCGCAAAGAAAAACCCTTCGCCCTCATGGCGAAGGATATCGACACCGCCCGCACTCTTGTCGAACTTTCTTCCGAAGCGGAAGCCCTGCTCACCTCCGCCGCCCGTCCCATCGTCCTCGCCCAGGCAAAAGCGGAACTCCCCGAAGTCGCCCCTGAAAATAACGAACTCGGCGTAATGCTCCCCTACACGCCGTTGCATCACCTCCTCTTCGCCGCCGGCGCGCCGCAAGTCCTGGTCATGACCAGCGCCAATCGTTCAAGCGAGCCCATCGCTTACGAGGACGAAGACGCGCTGGACCGCCTCGCCGGAATCGCCGACTCGTTTCTGATCGGCCAGCGCCCCATCGCGCGCCGGGTCGATGACTCCGTCGCCCGCAGTCGGCGCCTTCGGTCCGGTCGTCCTCCGCCGCGCCCGCGGTTACGCTCCCGGCGCGGTAGCATCGCTTCCCGCCGCGCGCCCAATTCTCGCGCTAGGCGCAGATCTGAAAAATGCAATCACCCTGGTCGTGAACAGACAGGCCTTCGTCAGCCAGCACATCGGCGACCTGGACCATTACCAATCGCTCCGCGCATTTCACGAAACCATCGACGACCTTCTCTCCATGTACGAAGTTCGCCGCGACGAACTCCTTCTCGTGCACGACCTTCACCCGGAATATTTCTCAACCGCTCACGCCGCAGCCCTCGGAATTACCGCAGACTCACGCGGTCCAGCATCACCGCGCCCACATAGCATCCGCCCTTGCCGAGCGCCAGGAGTGGACGAAGCAAGTAATCGGCGTGAGCTTCGACGGCACCGGATATGGCGACGACGGAACCATCTGGGGTGGCGAAATTTTCGTAGGCGGCATGCAAGACGGATTCACCCGCGTAGCTCACCTACGTCCGGCGGCCCTCGCTGGCGGCGATGCCGCCGCGCACCATCCCGTGCAGGCGGCCGCTGGCTTTCTCGCCCAGGTGGATGGCCTGCCCGACGTGCTTGCCGAGCCCTTCAATTTTCCCCAGCGCTACTCCAGCGCGATGGAGTTGGTGCGCAAAAACGTCCGCACGTTTCCGACGACCTCCGTGGGCCGTCTGTTTGATACCGCCGCAGCTCTTCTCGGCTTCACCCGCGAGGTCACTTTCGAAGGACAAGCCGCCATCTGGCTCGAACAACTCGCCCGCTGCGCTCCAATCACAAAGCCGAAGCCCTATCCTTTCCCCGTCGCCGGCGGCGAACTCGATTTTCGCCCGCTGCTCCTGGCCGTGGCGCAAGACCGGGTTCGCCGCCGCAATGTTCGCGAAATTGCTCGATCCTTCCAGCTCGGAATAGCTCAGGGCTTATGCGATGCCGTGAACGGGATCTCTCGCACTCACGGCTTGGATACAGTCGTTCTCTCCGGCGGAGTCTTCCAGAACGAGTTGCTGCTGGAAGATCTGAAGTTTCTTCTAGCCAAACGAATCGCTGCAGGTGTGGACAAATCATGCGGTCCCGCCCAACGACGGAGGAATCAGCCTCGGACAAGCCGCCCTGGCTGCATTCGGCCGCTTCGACATCTTCAGCGGCCCAGCGAGAACGTCCACGAGTCAACCCATGCATGAACTTTCCATCGCGATGAGCATCGTCGAACTCGCCGAAGAAGAAGCCGACCGCCGCGGCGTTCAAGTCGAGGCCGTGCACCTCAAGCTCGGCGCTCTCTCCGGAGTCGTAAAAGAGGCTCTGCTCTCTTGCTACGAAATGGCCTGTGAGAACACGCCACTGCAAGGTTCACGCTTGGTAATTGACGAAGTTCCCGTAGTAATCTTTTGTCCCAGTTGCCGCGCCCAACGGCCTCTCAGCTCGATCCAGTTATTTTGCTGCCCGGAATGCGGCACTCCCTGCTCTGAAATCGTGCACGGCAAGGAACTCGAAGTGGTTGCGTTGGAGATAAAAGAATGCGCCCCGAACCCCGTTTAATCGAAGTCCGCAAGAATGTTCTGAAGCAGAACGATGTCGTGGCCCGCGCTCTGCGCGACCGTTTTCACGCCGCCGGAGTTTTCGTTGTGAGCCTGGTCTCCAGCCCCGGCTCCGGCAAGACTGCATTCCTCGAAAAAACTCTAACTCTGCTTCGCCCAAACTATCGCGTAGCCGCTCTGGTCGGCGATCTTGCCACCGAAAATGACGCGCTCCGGCTGGCCCGCAGCCAGGCCCCGGTCAGGCAAATCACCACCGGCACTCTCTGTCACCTCGAAGCCGCCATGGTCCAAAACGCTCTAGAAGAAGAGCAATGGGATCTCAACCATTTGGATTTCCTTTTCATCGAAAACGTCGGCAACCTGGTCTGTCCTTCTTCGTATGACCTGGGCGAAGACCTCCGCCTGGTGCTGATTTCGGTAACCGAGGGCGAGGACAAGCCGCTGAAGTATCCCACCATCTTCAACAGCGCCGACGTGGCAGTCGTCACCAAGCTTGACTTGGCGGCAGCCGTCGAATTCGATTGGCAGACTGCCTACACCAATATCCAGGCCGTGCGCCCGGGCATGCCCGTCTTTAAACTCTCCGCCAAGACCGGCGAGGGAATGGAAGACTATCTGGAATTTCTCGCTACCCGCCTGCGCGAGTTGCGCCCCGCATCGCTAGTCTAAGCAATCCAGAATCTAAGCAATTCAGAAAGAGTTGGATTCCCGAAGATTCAGCGCCCGGCAGTACTGCCTGCTGCTTGCACACACCTCACCACGTTCGCAGCGTTCGGCAGCTTATAGCAATTCAACTGCGCCGTCGTCGCCTTGAGTTTGGCGTCGAGCGCCTTTTGCGCGGTCAGGAACTTCATCGTGTTATCGTCCATCTGGCGCAGCTCCACCGCCGCATCGCCTTCTTTGAAGATGTCGTAGACGGAATCGATGATGGACGATGTGGCCTTGATGCCTACGACGTTGCAATCCCCAAACGACTTAAGATAATCGGCGACCCGCTTGTCGTCCAGTCCGGTCTCGATGGTGTCGTGCAGATCTTCCAGGACGCTTTCCCAATTAGCGCTCGATTTCCCGACGGCGTCTTTTGCGTGGAACGCGGCGTTCTTGGCGTTCAGTGCGGCATTGACTTGCGCCATGCGATCGTTGTAATCGTTAATTTGGCCCACGTAGCTCTCCAGCCATATTTTCGTTCGATCGAGCGCCTCTTTCTTTTCGTTGAACGAACCCAGCGTGTTCACGTCTTTTGCCGCTGCTGCTTCGCGGTAGACCTCTTCAATCTCACCTGGGATCTTCTCCGCATCCCGTGTGAACTTTCCCGCAACGCCGCCCTTGGCAAGCGGAGCGCAGTTGTCCCAGCCCGTGGTCAGCAGGTCCATCGCCATGCCAAGCCCTCGGTCTTCGGCATCTCCAACTGCTTCATCTACGTCCTTGGCAGCTTCGGCGCGCGCTTCTCCGCGCTTCTTCTCATCCTCGGCCAGGCGGCGCAAAGCTTCCTGCAAGCCTTCAACGCGAGCGCGAAGCTGGGTCGCGGTGGGAATCGGTTTGGCCGCCGGCGCAGGCGCAGAGATCACAGCCGCGCGCATCGGAACGTAGACCGGTGTGCCTGTCTTGTCGGGCGTCTTCAGGTTCGCTACCGTCATCTGCCTCGCCCCCCTCAGGTCAACCGTCGAAGCGGAGGATGCGGGGGCGAGCGCCGACAGTGCAGTCGCCGCGTTCGAGCGGCTCACCGAGAGCGTGACGTTCGTGTTCTCAAAGATTTTCCGCACCGTCTCAGCCGCATCCTCATCTGTCTTGGCCGCGCTTAGCATTTGATTGAATGCCTGCTGCTGCGTGGGCGTGGGGCTCACCGCCTCCATCTTGCTGCGCGCCACATCAATCATGGTTTTATCGGCGTCGGCACGGGACTGCGCGTCGTTGTATTGCTGCTGTGTGGTTTTCACGGTGTCTGCGGCCTGGTCGTATTCTTGCGCCGTTTGCTGGAAGGCTTGCACCTTTGGATCCTGAGAAGGCTGGCTCAGCGCGGGATTCCGCTGGGCCGCCTCCAGCGCGGCGTCCTGCGCCACGGCCTTGTCGGGGCCGGAAAGATTGTTGGCCGCCTGGGCGAATTCGGCGGCTTGCTCGGGCTTCGGCCCGTCGAGGTAAATTCCAGGTAGGCCCGGAATTCCCGGCCCAGTGGTGCCGGTGCCCGGCCCGTTCACCAGATTTGGGTTCTCGCCGCCGCCGGCGGCAGTCGAGTCGTCAGAGCCCGCTGGGCCACCAACGTAAATGCCCGGCAATCCTTTGAGCCCATAACTGGTTGGGCTGCTCTGACTCAGCTTGAGCGTAAGCGCTTCCGGACCGGACGAGGAGTTTACGCCTTTCAGTTGCAGAGCTTGCGGGTCCGTCGAATTCATGCCTTTTAACGACAAAGCAAACGGCACACCTTCCAGCTTCAATTCGCGGTTCAGGCGGGCGAACATGGCGTCGATCCGCTGCTGCTCGGCGATCCGTCGCTGCCGCTCCTGTTCTTGCGTGCGACGGGCAGTTTCTTCAGCCATGGCTTGCTGCTGGCGTAGAGCCTCGCTGTTGTCGGCGAACAAGGAGCTGATAAATGAAGTTGCAGCCCCCTGCATCATGCTGCTCACCATGAGATTCTTGGTATTCATCACGATCGCCAGGTTGACGCTGTTGGTCAGCGTGTCCTGCGTGAAATTGCCGGTATTGGAAATCATGGCGCCGGAGGTGGATGTAGTCGAAGAAGACGATCCCGTCCCGCATAGTTGCTCCGGCCCTCCATATGGGTCTGCAATCGGCGTGCCCACGGGGAAGGTTCTGCCGTCACCGCAATGAACCGGCCGACCGATTCTCCACGGCCCCACCGCAACTCCTTGCGGCGTGGGTATATCTTGCTGCGCCCTGGCAAAACCGGCGAAAGCTGCCGTGAAAACCGCGGCGATAATCAGTGTGCGTTTTCTCATGTTCTGCCTAGAATGTTCCGCCTCGAATGTTTCGCCTCGAAGCCGCCATTAACCTACCGGCCGTGTGCGTGCGCCACCGGCGCGCACGTGAGGAATTCCGAGTATTGGGCAGAGACAGAAGGCGAGCAAGTTACCTAAGAGATGAGATATCGGCGCAGCCCGGTCGGTCGGGCCGGCGTTCAGGTTACGTTACGAAAGGAACGCCCGCGATTCGGTTTTGATTGCATTCCCGCCAGCCTGAGTCAAGACTTGAGGCTCATCACTGCGACTTTTGAGCCACGGAGATCGATCCATATGCGCCGTCTGAGTCCGTTTGTTCGAACTGCAACAACAGTGCTGGCCTGGTCGTTATTGCTCCCATTGAGTTTTGCGGTGAGCCGTGAAAATGGTAAAACTCCGGCGGACAAAGCCGAGGCCGAGAAGTGGATTACGGGCTCCATCCGGCCGCTTTACGAAATCGATGAGTTGAACTCCCAATACCTGATGCTGTCGTCGAGAAACCGCAACGAGCAGTACCGCTTTGGCATCGCGCTGGCGCGTATTGCTTCCATTCAGGGCGGGGGTATCCAGGACGGATATTACGTCACGACCTGGCAGGACTACACGCACAACAACGTTGACTACCTGAAGTTCTTCACCCGAGGCAAGGCAGAATCATTTGCGGCGGCGCTCACGTATTTAGCTGGCCTGGCCCGCCAGGAGGCGGAAGCCCAGCAGGAGTCGACCCTCCAGCAGTTTCGGGCTCAGGCCAAAGCCTGGCGTGAGGCTCCTTCCAAGCCGGTCATGCCGGAAGCGGCGCGCGAGCACCAGGTTCTCGCCGAATACGCATTCAAGCAACGGGAGACGGAAAAAGCGGTGCGGGAATACAAGTCCGCGCTCGATGTTTTCCCCACCTGGCCCGAAGGCCAGTTCAATCTGGCAACGCTGGCAGGTGAGCAAAAGGACTTCGGCACCGCAATCCTGCACATGAAGGAGTATCTGGAATTGGTTCCCGACTCCCCCGATACCCAGGCCGCAAAAGACAGCATCATCATCTGGCGCGACCGGCTCTCCAGCTTTCTGGCTCAGGAGAACCAGCCTCCGGCGAAGCTAGGAAAAGCTTCCTTCGCGGGAAAACACTAGCCGCCGCTTCCACCACACTTTAGGCATTTGCACCCCTTGTACCGCCGGACTTTGCTTCCTGCCTTTCCGCGCACTTTTTCGAGTGCCCCGTGCAGACCGTCACCACCACAGCTAAATTCCCCTCTCGCTGTCAAATACCGCCTGCGCGGGAAACTACCCGGAAACAGAGCAATACAAAAGTCTTGGGATTCAGCGGAAGCGGTTCGAAAATCAAAGCGCCGACGCAAAAGTCGCGCCCCTTGAAAAGAATGGCTCCTCAGGTAGGACTCGAACCTACAACCCTCCGGTTAACAGCCGGATGCTCTGCCATTGAGCTACTGAGGAGTGTTGGCGCAGTCATGTTCCCGCGCGCGACATTTTAGCTGGTTAATCATAGCATCCTGCTGCGCGGTCTGAAAATATTGTGTACGCTGCAGTGGTGGGGGCGGGTTCGGTTCTGGCGGGCGCGCGAAGCGCGCGCGCTTGGTTTCCTGCTGGTTTCTTGCCTGGTTTCTTGCGAGGTGGTTATGGGTGGAGGGGGTTGTTGGTTGGCTTCGCTGCTTTTTGTTGTGGCGGTTTGGGGTGGAGCTGGTGGTCAGGGGCCGGCGGTGGGTGGGCCTCCTGTGGCTGAGGTGCGGCTGCTGACGGAAACTTTTTATGGGAACAAGATTGTTGATAAGTATCGGTGGCTGGAGGATTCGAGTCTTCCGGAGACTCGGAAGTGGGTTGCTGGGGAGATGGCTTATACGCGTGCGGTGCTTGATCCGCTGCCGGGGCGGGAGGCGGTTCATGCGCGGCTTACAGAGCTGCTTCGTATTGGCGAAATTGGGGTGCCGCAGATTGGGGGAAAATATTATTTCTATACGCGGCGGGACAGATTGCAGAATCAGCCCGTGCTTTATGTGCGGGAGGGAGTGGATGGAAAAGATCGCGTTCTGGTCGATGTGAACCTGCTGGCCGCCGACGGGACTGTCGCGCTGGACTGGTTCTGGCCTGCCGAGCACGGAAAATACGTTGCCTACGGGACTTCTTCGAGCGGGTCGGAGATGAGCACTCTGCACATTATCGAGACCAAGACTGGAAGTCTTTTGCCGGACACGATTGAGCGCACCCGCGCTGCGAGCATCGCGTGGTCGCACAACAACTCGG
This sequence comes from uncultured Acidobacteriaceae bacterium, assembly GCA_963850165.1. Taxonomy (GTDB): domain Bacteria; phylum Acidobacteriota; class Terriglobia; order Terriglobales; family Acidobacteriaceae; genus Sulfotelmatobacter. The sequence goes on from CAWKKK010000034.1 coordinate 66,362, forward strand.
GGTTTTATTACACGCGTTATCCGAAGAAGGGCGACGTTCCTGAGGGACAGGAGCGGTACAACCGGCATGTTTTTTATCACGAGCTGGGAACTGATCCGGAGAAGGATGAGTTGATCTTTGGGGAAGGGAGGGATGCGGAGGACTGGCCGGAGGTTAGTCTCGACAACGACGGGCGGATGCTGCTGATCACGGAGGCGCAGGGCTGGACCAAGACCGAGCTGTTTCTGATGGATTTGAAGAAAGGGACGCCGCCTACTCGCATTACTACCGGAAAGAATTTTCTATATAGCGGGTCGGTTTACAACGGCCGGGTTTACATCGTTACTAACGAAGACGCTCCGCGCTTTCGGATGTTTGTGACGGAGGCCGGTGAGTACGACCGCGACGACTGGAAAGAACTTATTCCGCAGACTGGCGGGGTGTTGAAGGATGCTCAACTTTGGGGCGGGAAGATTTTTGCGCAGTACGAACAGAATGCGAGTTCGGAACTTAAAGTCTTCGATCTGCAAGGACAGAACGTCCGCAATCTTGCTTTGCCTGGGATCGGCTCGGTTTTCGGCATTGGGGGCAAGTGGGACCATGACGAGATTTTTTATGAGTTCGAGTCTTTTACTGTTCCGCCCTCGATTTACCGTTACGACGTGGAGGGAGTGTCTACTTCTTTGTGGGCGAAGGTGGAAGCGCCTGCTATCGATCCTGCGGCTTACATGGTTGAGCAGGAGTGGTATCACTCGAAAGATGGGACTCGCGTGCCGATGTTTCTTGTACACAAGAAGGGATTGAAGAAGGATGGGCTGAATCCTACTCTTTTGACTGGGTATGGAGGGTTCGACATCAGCCTTACGCCTTCGTTCGAGAGTGACATTTATTTATGGCTGGAGCATGGCGGGGTTTATGCCGTGGCGAATTTGCGGGGCGGGGCGGAGTTTGGGGAGGATTGGCATCGGGCTGGGATGCTGGATAAGAAACAGAATGTTTTTGACGACATGATTGCCGCTGCAGAGTTTCTGCTTTCTGAGAAATATACCGACGCTAATCATCTGGCGATTGAGGGTGGGTCGAATGGCGGGTTGTTGATGGGGGCGATGATTACGCAGCGTCCGGGGTTGTTTCGGGCTGTGGTTTGCGAGGTTCCTTTGCTGGACATGCTGCGCTACCAGAATTTTCAGATTGCGCGGCTTTGGATTCCGGAGTATGGGACGGCGGAGAATCCGGAGCAGTTTAAGTGGCTTTATGCTTATTCGCCTTATCACCATGTTCGGGCTGGGGTGGAATATCCGGCGGTTTTGTTTACTACGGCGGATTCGGATTCACGGGTTGATCCTATGCATGCTTTTAAGATGGCGGCGGCGATGCAGGGGGTTTCGAAGCGGGTGGTTTTGTTGCGGGTTGAGAGCAAGGCTGGGCATGGGGTGGGGGCACCTGTGGGGAAGCGGATTGAGGAGTTGACGGATGTTTATTCGTTTGTGTTTTGGCAGTTGGGGGTTAGGTGAGTAGTCGCGCTTCGTTGGCGCGCTGCCCAGTTGCACGACTACCAATTTTCGAATTCCCGATGGCCTAGCAAGGCGATCCCACTTGCTATTGCGGCTTGGTGCGCCATGCCGTTTGCGTCCTCCTCCTCTGCCATCCGCGCAAGGTGTGACGCAGGCCAGTCCTGCGCAAATTCATCTGATGGAGCTTTGGTTGTCCATTCAACGTATATAAATCGTCGGAACCACGTCTCATATCCCTGATGCCGCCGGTAGCGGTGGCCAAGGCCCAGCAACTCGTCGACACGCATATCAACTGCGGTGTGGATATTCTTGGAGTGCTCATTTAGTTCGGAAAGATATTGAGGATCCGGGTATCGTCTTCCATGGAAGACATAATTTCTGGATTTGTTCCAAATCTTGTCATTGAATTCGCGGTCGGTCGTGCCGGGATGTGCTGTCTGGAAGATTTGCCGAGCCTCTGTCTTGCTGGAACCTCTGTGGACTATTGGGTGGCCGCAGTGGTGTAGTTCCTCATTGCACTCCGGACAGCGGCTCGGGATGGTAGCGTCACCCGCAAGGGCCTCAAATGCAAGCCAATTGAAAACGAACTGTTCATGCGCTAATTGCCTGTCTAAAGCATAGCGGTGCCAGCAAAGTGCCAGCCGTAATTCGTCCCCCGCAGCGAGAATTTTCTTTGCCTCCTCGATTTCGATGGGTTTCAGGGCGGCGTGCGACTGGAGATGCCTGTGGCCGACGTATAACGCTCGTCTCTTGCTCTCACCGGGCTCTGCTTTTAGTAAGAGTTCGCAATCGCGGAGCAGTAATGGCGTTCCTGTCGAAAATGAAATAGCGTCCAATATCGGGGGTAGAACCGTGCCTGCTGCCTTGGTCCATCCTTCTCGGTTATTGTCGGCGTCAACTTCGGTGCGTACAATGACCTGTCCATCGTTGGGCGCTTTCTCGGTGAAGAGGAAAACGGGGCGGTGCCCAGCGAAGTCGATCGCCAGGCGCATGCAGTGTATTTACACAATGTAAATATGGTGTCTGAGGTGCGGACGGGCGGTCCGGTTGTTTGATGGACTTATCCCGTTCTCGGTTCACCGGGGCCATGATGTTTCGCTCCCTTGTTCCCATTTAGGGAGTCCTTGCGCGGCGCTGAAGCGCTGGTCTTCCACGGTGGTGTCGGCTTTGCGACACCCTTCGGCGCGCTTCGCTTGCTCAGGGCAGGCTCAAGAGCTGAGCGTCGTGCCCTTCCCGGTTTGTCTCCTTTCATAGTCAGAGTCAAAGGCAAGACCAAAATCAACGTCAAAGGCGAGCGCTGCGGGCGTTTGTAATTCCCACCCTTGCGCACAGAACGCGCAAGGATGGGGCACCCTCGGCTTTTTGGGGGACGGGAAGACGAAGTCAGAATCAAACCCAAGGTCAAAAAGCAATGGGCAGTAGTGTCCGTTCCACACGGGCAAAATCAACATCAACTGCAAGAACGGCGCTGCAGGCGTCTCAGTTTCCCACCCTTGCGCACAGAACGCGCAAGGATGGGGCACCCTCGGTTTTTTGGGGACAGGAAGTCGAAGTCAGAATCAAACCCAAAGTCAAAAGCAACGGGCAGTAGTGTCCGTTCCACACGGACTCCGGTGGCGCGGGAGATCCCTCGCTCCGCCTGAAGAACGGCTGCGCTCGGGATGACGCCTTTCGGGGTCAACCGGCAAAGGTCAAAGGCAGCGGGCGAGACGCCCGCTTCCACATGAACTATTTTTCTGTCGGCTGGCGTTCTGATTTCCACAGGGGTGGGATGGTTGGATGTCACATGGTTCCGAAATGGGAAGGCCTTATTCTGGGAGTGTCGGTAGATCAACGAGGAGATGCGGAATATCGAGTGATAGTGATATGGAGCGGGATGACTTTGGGGATGGCGCGGTGCCGGGATTTTTGCCTTGGATTATGGCTGTGGCGGATGATGCTCGCGAGTCCTGGTGGGAGCGGGCTGGGGGGAATCCTAAGCGGATGGGGGAGTTGTCGCAGGCGGCGTTTTTGGTGCGGGCGCAGCGGTTGGGATTTGGGCTGGCTTTGCCTTGGGGAGATAGCGAGAAGTGCGACTTTATTGTTTGGGCTCGGCCGGGCGGGCGGCTTTTGCGGGTGCAGGTTAAGGGGACTGGGCGGTTGTATCGCGGGGGATATGATGTGCAGCCGGTTTATTCTACGCGGCGTGGCGGGAAGAAGACTTATACGGCTGACGATATTGATGTGCTGGCGGCGCATGTGATCGCCGGAGGGATAGAGGTTTGGTACTTGCTGCCGATCGCGGCTTTTGTCGGGGTTAAGAGTTTGAGGTTCTTTCCGGATTTGAAGAGTAGGAATCCGCGGTGGGAGGGGTATCGGGAGGCTTGGGAGTGGCTAGGGGTGAAGTGAATTTCTTATTGAGTTGATCTGTTGAGTCATTTATCTGTGGCGGACGGAGCATAAGCAACCAGTGCTTCACGCAACCTTTGGCTTTTTCCGTTCCCCACCCATTTGAGCGGCCTGGGGGTCGTGACGTTTGAGCACTTGCTCGATGCGCTTGATGGTGCGGTGCAGTTGGCGGATCAAGTCTTCATCGGGAGTGGTGAGCAGAGCGGCAAGAAGTCGGCGAATCTCCTCTCGAATCTCAGCATACTTCTCGCTACGGGTGCGTATTTCCAGCAGATACTTCCTATAGATCGCATAGCCGATGGCGACGCTCACTCCCATGAATAGAGCACGGGAACCCTGAAGCAGCCAATGGGGAGCGCGGCGGAGATTGGTCACAAGGTAATCTACATCCAAGCTGAGGAACCAAGCGCACGCTCCCCAGAGCGCGGCTGCGGCTAGAACCTTAGGTCTTCTTGCCACTTCAATATCTCTACTTTCTTAGAGCTTTTCGCTCTCAGCCATTAACCACGCGAACCCAGATACGGCAATGGACATTCTACGCCAGGGGAAGAGAGAAATGCCCTGCTGCAGGTCACCCAGGCGTCGTGCTGAGGGAGATGGCGAAGCATCGCGATTACACCCAGTGACCGAGGGTTGGCCAATTCTCAATAAGTGTACGTCGCCTGTTTCGTTAGCGATTCTGGTCGGGAAAGCCTTCAGTTCGCCAACCCTCAGAGAAGGCGTGCTCATTACCGGAGGTTTACGCTTGTTTTCGCGTTTTCGCACGGCGTTCCACTGCCCGCTCGTATGCGTCCCAGCGTGCCAGCCGATCACGTTCGCTCTCGCGCATGTTCACTTCCAGAGCGTGTCTGACTCGGCGGTTGTTTCTTCCATCCCGTGTTTGCAACCAGAAAGCGTCGTGATCTGACGCGACCCGATCCTGGCGTCGGATGTTGGCTTCTATAGTGCCGCTTTGTTCAGAGAGCGTCTTCTTAAAAGAATCGACGAGGAGCTCTTCCGACTGCGCTTCGATCAAATGCTTCAACACCTGTCGAGTGTAGGTCAGGGTGATCGCCGTGCCGGTCATCGAGGCATGGGCAATGAGATGGAGGAGCGCACCTTCCAACGCTCTTGTACTTGACCGGATATTCTGCGCAAGATAGGAGGCCACATCCTTTGGGAGCGTTACTTTTGCCTGCCCGGCTCTCTTGCGCAGGACAGCGGCCATTCTTTCGAGTTCGGGGGCCTGAAACGGATTCGGAATACTCTGCTCTTCCACATGGCCTCCTTTTCGCCGTTTGAAGATCGTACCGCGCGTTTCTTGAACGGTGAACGGTTAGTTGGGGCAGCCTCGTCTGGGGAAGGTGCGGGCAGGGTCACAATCAGCGTCGAAGGCAACGGACCAGGAGTGTCCGTTCTACATTGGCCCGGAATAGAATGTTGGGCTGAACTACAGGAGGGGTGACGTGGCTACGTCGACGAAGATTCTTAAGGAGCGGTTGGGGCGGTATCGGGAGATCAAGATCAGCGTGGTTGGGAGGAAGTCGGGGCGGAGGATTTCGATTCCGGTGTGGTTTGTGCTGGAAGGCGACGAGTTGCACCTGCTGCCGGTGGCCGGGTCGGAGACGCAGTGGTACAAGAACGTGCGGAAGAATGCTTCGATTGGAATTCAAGCGCGGGACGCGGCGGGGGAGTTCCGGGCTGTCCCGGTGACTGGGGCTAAGGCGGTGAAGGCGGTGGTGGAGAAGTTTCGGGAGAAGTATGGGGCTGGGGATGTTAAGAAATATTATTCGGGGTTGGATGTGGCGGTGCTGGTGCGGCCGGAGTAGCAGTGGTCAGTGGTTAGTGGGCAGGGGCTAAGACCAATTCAATACGACCGCCTTCGACGCAGGCCTGGAAGGGCTGCTCCACCCGCTTGGGTGGCAGTGGGCAGTGATTGGTGGTCAGTGAAAGTAGGCGGCGGTTAGTCTCTGATAGGGATTTCTTGGCGGAACTTGACGTCAAAATCCCCACTCCTTCGACTTCGCTCGGGGCAGGCTCTAGTCGCAAAGAACGCGACTAGGATGGGGCACCCTCCGGATTTTTCTACTGGTCGCTGACCACAAGAACTCTGGCCACTGGCCTCTGTTTCTGCGATTGACCCTTTTGTTGCAACGTGTTATAAATGCCCGTTTTACGGTGGCGTCCGGGCGGATGGTTTATTTTCCGGATCGGGCGGTGACTCCGACGCGGCCAAGCTCCAACACTCCGTTACAGGTTTTGCGGTGGAAGCGTGTTCGGAATTCCGGTGAGTGAATCCTGCGATGTGCACTGGGCGTGCTCGGGCGCGGGAGGTCGCCGGGAGGCGGCGCCTAAACACGTTTGTATTCCTGAAAACCGAATCATTTGGAGGACTCATTATGCGTACCTGGGTGGCTAGTGCTGCGTTTGAAGGATGCCGTGCGGCGTCCGGAGTTGTGGGTAGGATTTTGGGATTGGCGGGGCTGGCGGGATTAGGCGCGGGGCGGGCTTGGGCTCAACCGGCTGGCGAGGCTGGCGGCGAGGCTTCGCTGAAATTGCCTGATCTTTCTTCGGTGTCTTTTTTGAATGGGGCGATCGACGGGCATCGGCTGCTGATGGTTGGGATTCTGTTTTGCATCTTCGGGCTGGGGTTTGGCCTGGTCATTTATATGCGGCTCAAGGATCTTCCGGTGCATCGCTCGATGCGGGAGATCTCGGAGTTGATCTATGAGACTTGCAAGACTTATCTGGTGACGCAGGGGAAGTTCATTTTGCTGCTGTGGGTGTTTATTGCGGTCATCATTTTGCTCTACTTTGGCGTGCTGCAGCATATGGAGGCGATGCGGGTTGCGATTATTTTGGGATTCAGCCTGGTGGGGATTGGCGGGAGTTACGGCGTGGCGTGGTTTGGCATTCGCGTGAACACGTTCGCGAATTCGCGGACTGCTTTTGCGGCTTTGCCGGGGAAGCCGTTTCCGGTTTATCAGATTCCGCTCGAGGCTGGGATGAGTATTGGGATGATGCTGATCAGCGTAGAGCTGCTGATCATGCTGATCATTCTGTTGTTTGTTCCGGGGGATTATGCGGGGCCTTGCTTCATTGGGTTTGCTATCGGTGAGTCGCTGGGGGCGGCTGCGCTGCGTATTGCGGGCGGGATTTTTACGAAGATTGCCGATATTGGGTCGGACTTGATGAAGATTGTTTTTAAGATTAAAGAAGACGACGCGCGGAATCCTGGGGTGATTGCCGATTGCACGGGCGACAACGCGGGGGATTCGGTGGGGCCGTCCGCGGACGGATTTGAAACTTACGGCGTTACGGGCGTGGCGCTGATTACTTTTATTCTGCTGGGGGTGAAGAGTCCTACGGTGCAGGTGCAGTTGCTGGTGTGGATCTTCGTGATGCGCGTGATGATGCTGGTGGCCAGCGCGGTTTCTTACTTCCTGAATGCAGCGATCGCCAAGGGGCGCTTTGGGAGCGCGGATGAAATGAATTTCGAGACGCCGCTTACGACGCTGGTGTGGCTCACTTCGATCGTTTCGATCGGGCTAACGTTTTTGGTGTCTTACTACATTATTCCTGAACTGGGCGGGGACATTTCGCAGTGGTGGAAGCTGGCAGCGATTATTTCGTGCGGAACACTGGCGGGGGCGCTGATTCCGGAGTTGGTGAAGTCGTTTACCTCGACCGAATCGCGGCACGTTAAGGAAGTGGTTACTTCCGCGGAAGAGGGCGGGGCATCGCTGGGAATTCTCTCTGGCTTTGTGGCGGGAAATTTCTCGGGGTACTACCTTGGGCTGTCGATGGTTTTGCTGATGTCGATTGCTTATTACTTCAGCACGATGGGATTGGCGGGCGCCGCTACCATGCTGGCTCCGGCTGTGTTTGCTTTTGGACTTGTGGCTTTTGGATTTCTGGGGATGGGGCCGGTGACCATCGCTGTGGATTCTTACGGTCCCGTTACTGACAACGCTCAATCAGTGTATGAACTTTCTTTGATCGAGCAGGTGCCGAACGTTGAAGCTGAGATTAAGAAGGACTTCAACATGGGCGTGAACTTCGAGCGCGCCAAGCATTTGCTGGAAGCCAATGATGGCGCGGGAAACACGTTCAAGGCTACGGCTAAGCCGGTGCTGATCGGCACGGCCGTGGTGGGCGCTACTACGATGATTTTTTCGATCATCATGGCGTTGACCAGCGGGCTTACAGCGGACGTGGAAAAGCTTTCGCTGCTGCATGCGCCTTTCTTTCTTGGACTGATTACTGGTGGGGCCATGATTTACTGGTTCACCGGCGCGTCCACGCAGGCGGTTACAACTGGGGCTTACCGCGCGGTTGAGTTCATCAAGGCGAACATCAAGCTGGACGGCGTGGTGAAGGCCTCGGTTGCGGACAGCAAGAAGGTGGTCGAGATCTGCACGAAGTATGCGCAGAAGGGGATGTTGAACATCTTTATTGCGGTGTTCTTCGGGACTTTGGCTTTCGCGTTCGTGGAGCCCTTCTTCTTTGTCGGCTATCTGATCTCGATTGCCATTTTCGGGCTTTACCAGGCAATCTTTATGGCGAATGCCGGCGCGGCCTGGGACAACGCCAAGAAGATTGTGGAAGTGGAGATGAAGCAGAAAGGGACTCCGCTGCATGATGCTACTGTGATCGGGGATACGGTGGGCGATCCGTTCAAGGATACTTCGTCGGTGGCTTTGAATCCGGTGATCAAGTTCACTACCCTGTTTGGATTGCTGGCGGTGGAGTTGGCAGTTACGCTTACTCGCGATCAGGGGCCGATGATCACGAATGTGCTGGCTTTGGCTTTCTTTCTGGTTTCGTTTTTCTTTGTTTACCGGTCGTTTTATGGGATGCGGATTCGGAGCGGGGGGTAGGGGTTGGTCGATGGTTAGGGAAACGCCATCCGGCTTTGCCGGATGGCGTTTTTCAGATTGGAACCAACTTCAAGGTCTTTAACACCCTTCGACTTCGCTCAGGGCAGGCAGAGGACACGGCGGATCACGGGGTAAAACTGGGTTCTTGTGTTAGGAAGTCGGGATGGCTGCGCTGAGCCAAAGGCAAGCGGGGGAGTCGCTCGCTTCCACATTGCTTATTTTCTGCGGGCTAGTTTGGGCCCTTCATTTTGTCTTTTACGCTGTGGGCCAGCTTTTCGATTTCTTCGGCCTTTTTGAGTACGTCGAGGGACAGAACGTTCTCACTGGACTTGTCCACTGAGTCTTTCAGTTCGACCGCCAGCTTGAGCAGTTTGTCGGTATCAGCCTTGAGCGCGGCCTGGCGCTGCAGGTTGGCTTTCTTGGCCATGTCGATAGCGAGGCGCTGCTGGGCCTCGTCTGCGCCACCGTTGGCCCGTGAGGGATCCGCCGTCGCGGGCGGCGGGTTTCGGCCTTGCGCGTGGGCGGAAATCGCGAAGAGCAAACAGATGGAGAGTATCCAGATGCCGGGTTGGAGTCGCACGGTGTCCTCGGGACGGGCATGAATATGGTTGCCCGGTGTGGAAAGTATGACATTTTTTGGAATCGTACGGAAAGTGTCGGGGGATTTCGCGGGATAGAAAGTGCGGCCACGGGGCTGAAGCAACGCGTCGACGCAAGAGTCAACAGCAGGTTCCTCACTGGGCCTTTGGCCCCGTTCGGAATGACAAAGGTTAATTTAGGGTGGTGCTACGCGGCGCTGAAGCGCCGCTCTTCCACGGTCGTGCTGGCTTCACGAATGAGGTCAAAGTCAAAAAGCAACATCAAGGGCAGCGTCAAAAGCAACGTCAAAGTCGGCGGTTAAGACGTCTCAGGTTCCCACCTTTCGCAAAGGACGCGAAAGATGGGGCACCCCACCTTCATTTTTCTATCTGCTTTCAAAACCCAGCTCTACAGGGAACTCATGTTGGATAGGAACTCGGCGTTTCCTTTGGTTTTGCTTAGCTTGTCGATCAGGAGTTCCATCGCTTCTACCGGCGATAGCGGGTTCAGGACTTTGCGTAGGACCCAGATTCTGCTGAGGTCTTCGCGGGGAATCAGCAATTCTTCTTTACGCGTGCCGCTGCGCTGAATGTCGATGGCGGGGAATACGCGCTTGTCGACTAGTTTGCGCTCCAGGATGATTTCGGAGTTGCCGGTGCCTTTGAATTCCTCGAAGATCACATCGTCCATGCGGGAGCCGGTGTCGATTAGCGCGGTGGCGATGATGGTGAGCGAGCCGCCTTCTTCAATGTTGCGGGCTGAGCCGAAGAAGCGCTTGGGGCGTTGCAGGGCGTTGGAATCGACGCCGCCGGAAAGGACCTTGCCCGAGGGCGGAACGATTGTGTTGTAGGCGCGGGCGAGGCGCGTGATGGAATCGAGCAGGATGACTACGTCGCGTTTGTGCTCGACTAATCTCTTGGCTTTTTCGATTACCATTTCCGCGACCTGCACGTGGCGGGCAGCGGGTTCATCGAAGGTGGAGGAAATTACTTCGCCTTTCACTGACCGCTGCATGTCGGTGACTTCTTCGGGGCGCTCGTCGATCAGGAGAACCATCAGGACTACTTCGGGATGGTTGGTGGTGATGGAGTTGGCGACGTTTTGCAGCAGCATGGTTTTGCCGGCGCGGGGCGGAGAAACGATGAGGCCGCGTTGTCCCTTGCCTAGCGGGGTCAGGAGATCCATTACGCGGGCGCTGGAGTTTTCGCGGGTGGTTTCGAGTTTGAGGCGCTCTTGCGGGTAGAGCGGGGTCAGATTGTCGAAGAGGATTTTGTTGCGGGCTTCGTCGGGCGATTCGAAGTTGACGGCTTCGATCTTGACGAGGGCGAAATACTTTTCGCCTTCGTGGGGCGGGCGGACTTGTCCGCTGATGGTGTCGCCGGTTTTCAGATCGAACTTGCGGATTTGCGAGGGCGAGACATAAATGTCGTCGGGACCGGGCAGGTAGTTGTAATCGGGCGAGCGCAGGAAGCCGTAGCCGTCGGGCAGGATTTCGAGGACGCCTTCGGCGAAGATGTGGCCTTCTTTTTCACTCTGGGCCTGGAGGATTTTGAAGATTAGATCCTGCTTGCGGAGTCCGCTGGCGCCGGGCAGCTCCAAGGTCCTTGCGATCTTGGTGAGCTCGGTAATGTTTTTTTCTTTCAGTTCAGCAATGGTCATGATTCACCTAAACCCGTGCACTAAGACGTATTCGTTTAGTGACTGCGGGAGATTTTCAAAGGAGGGTATTCAGGGAAGACAAAATCCAAAAATACTAGATCCAAGAATGCAAATCCAAGAGTAAGAATCCAAGAGTTACTAGATCAAGAGTTATCAGATCAAGAGTATCAGGAGGCAGGCGGACAGGGCTGCGTTAAGCAGCCCTTCGTTGTGCCTCGGCAAAATTCTCGGGCTCCGACAGAACTTCCTGCCGCTCCTTGCCAGCGATCCGGTCCAACACGCCGTTCATGGTTTCCTGGATTCTGGTGCTGGGCCGATGGAACTTCCTCGTGGCCTTGGAGGCGAGCTGGCAAAGCATATAACGATTCCGCAATGTCTGTAAAGCGTCAAACACACGGTCAGAGCGCATGTCTGTATGACTCCTTCCTTAATAATATGGGCATTTTCGCCTTCGCCCTTGTCTTAATCCTTAGTCCCAGGAAACTGGCCGGAACCCCACAGGTCGTCCTAAGCCATTGATTCCATTAAGATTGTAAAGGAGTTAGCGCAATTCCTACCCAAGAGTAGATGCGTGACCGGGGTCCGAAGATGCTCGTTTTTCCTGATTTGGGCTCACAGGTCGAGGTATCTAAGAATAAGACCTAGAGGCTCCGGACTATCCGTGGAACAACACAATGTACCCGGAAAAGGAAGGAAGGTCAATAGTTTTTACGGATCTTTACGTGCCTTAAGTGTTAACAGTCCCGATCTGGCAGGAGGGCGACTTCCGGCTTATGGCTTCCGGCCTGGGTCGTTTGTTTTCATAGTGATCGGCAAGAACCCTAATGCCCGCTCCACCTCATTTCTTACGTCTTCTCAGGTCCAGTAGGTGCGGTCGAGGGAGCGGTATTGGATGGCTTCGGCGATGTGCTTGGGCTCGATCTGGGGAGTTTCTTCGATGTCGGCGATGGTGCGGGCGACTTTCAAGATGCGGTCGTGGGCGCGGGCGCTGAGGCCCTGCTGGGTCATGGCGCGCTCGAGCAGGCGTTCGCAGTCGGCGGAGAGTTCGCAGTGGGTGCGGATGTGGCGGGAGGACATCTGCGCGTTGCAATAGATTTTCTCGCGGGAAGAAGCGAAACGCTCGAGCTGCTTTTGGCGGGTGCGCATGACGCGCTCGCGAATCTTCGCCGAGCTTTCCGGTTCGTTGGTGGAGCGCATTTCTTTGTAGTTGACCGCGGGGACGTCGATGTGGATGTCGATACGGTCCATGAGCGGGCCGGAGATTTTCGAGATGTAGCGCTGGATCATGGGCGTGGTGCACTGCCACTCGCGAGTGCGGTCGTTGCGGAAGCCGCACGGGCAGGGATTCATGGCAGCGGCGAGCATGAAGCGCACGGGGAAAGTCAGCGCCATGGCAGCGCGGGCGATGGTGACGGAGCCGTCTTCGAGCGGCTGGCGCAGGACTTCGAGGACATTGCGGGGGAACTCGGGGAGTTCGTCGAGGAAGAGCAGACCGTTGTGCGAGAGCGAGACTTCGCCGGGGCGGGGGATAACGCCTCCACCGATGAGTCCGGCATCGGAGATGGTGTGATGCGGCGAGCGATAGGGGCGCTTGCCTACGAGGCCGCTGCCGGCGTCGAGGACTCCGGCTACGCTGTGAATCTTGGTGGTCTCGAGCGCTTCTTCGAATGTCAGCGGCGGCAGGATGGTGGGCATGCGCTTGGCTAACATGGTTTTGCCGGAGCCGGGCGGGCCGATCATGAGGATGTTGTGGCCTCCGGCGCAGGAGATTTCGATGGCGCGCTTGGCGGTCTGCTGGCCTCGAACGTCTTTGAAGTCGACCAGGAATTCCTGCGATTCTTTCAGGAGGGCATCGCCATCGGCTTTCAGCGGGAGGATTCCGTTTCCGGAGTTCACGAAGTGGATTACGTCGAGCAGGGAGCGGACGGGGTAGACATCGACTCCGCCGACCATGGCGGCTTCGCGGGCGTTGGCTTCAGGAACTACCAGCTTGGAAATCTTCCGAGAGCGGGCTTCGAGGGCGATGGGGAGTGCCGCGAATGCCGCGCACTCCGCCATCGAGGGATAGCTCTCCTACGAACAGGCAATCTTCGATGGCCTTCTGGGTGAGACCGCCGTAGGCGCCTACGATGCCTAGCGCCATTGGGAGATCGAATCCCGAGCCTTCTTTTTTTATGTCGGCGGGGGCTAGGTTGATGGTGATGTGTGTGGGCGGAATGTCGTAGCCGCAGTTTTTCAGGGCGGCGCGGACGCGGTCGCGGCTTTCGCGCACGGCGGCGTCGGGCAGGCCGACGGTGTGGAAGTGATCCTGGTCGGTCTTGATGCCGGAACAGTCGACCTCCACCTGAATAATGTTGGCGTCGATGCCGTAGACCGCGGCGCTGAGGGTCTTGTAGAGCATGGGTGCTCCGGGCGACATTTCCTTTCTGTTTCGTGCCGCCGTCGGCACACCAAGGCCTAAGGCCGGAATTTAGTTAGGGTACGCGTGGGGAGGTGGGGTTGGCTGTGACGGATGTCACAGGGTTGGGCTGTGGATAAGAGGGGAGATCGATTCTCGGGAAGCCCTGGGCTGCCAATGAGTTCTATAAAAAGGGATGTCAAGAAAAAAGTTCTGCCTCGACCGGAGGCGAGATTTCTTTCTCGAGATCCAGCCCACTGAAGTTTCACTTCTCTGGAGAAGCTTGGCCGATTGCCCACGCTCATAAGTTTCCTCCGCGGATGGTGGCGATGCCGTCGAGTTCGAGAGAGCGGCAAGCCTGACTGCGACTCAAGGTCAACCATGGTTCTATCCGAGGCTCGTGGCCTATGGCTATTTCTGGTTATCCGAGGAGGCATAACGTGCTATGAGTGACTCGGTGCCGAAGCACACGCGGCCGACCTCATTGACTGATACTCACCCTCGAACCGAGCTCTCCGAACCGGAGCGACCAATCACCCGAGAAAATCCTGAGATGGGAAGCCCTCTTCACCGGAGAGGCTCAAGCGGCTTGCCGATGCAACTGTTGGGGATCGAAACCCACTCCTTTCTTCTACATCGTCAAAACGATTGCGGCAATCTTTCGCGCCAGAGTGAGACGAGCCATCGTCGGCCGTATCCCTTTGGCAATCCGAGCAGCATAGAAATCGTGCAGCGGGCCAGGACGCGTGCTGGCAGAGATAGCAGCACTTTTGAAAAGGTTCTTCACATCTTTATTGTGGTTGTCATTCAGACCGCGCACCGTGATGCGCTCTCGGTTGCGCTGCAGTTTGCCTCGTACACAGCGGTACTCGCCACTGTCGTGAGTCTCGACCGCGAAACCGCTGTAGGCCCACAGCTGTCGCTTGGTACGGAAACGATGCGGGGTCTGCAGCAAGGCCACCAGCAGGGCGGCGCGAATCGGACCGATCGAAGGAATCTGACGCAGTAACTTCACGGCCGGATGCTGGTGGCTCTCCACCAGGAGTTCGCGGCGCGCTTGCAGACGCACCGGTTGCAGACTTTCGAGTTGCTGATACAAACGCTCGGCTCGAACCCGAACTCCTGGTTCCACGATCTTGGCCAACCACTCGGCACGATGCCGTGGAGCGTACACCATCGTACCGTTACAGGGAATGGCCCAGCTGCGATAGAGGGCTTTGATCCGATTCATCACCCGCGTGACATCTTTCGTGATGGTCAGATAGCTGCGCCCCAGTTCCTTCAAGGTGCGTACCCCATGCTCTCCGTGGTAGACCGGCTTCAGTTGGTTGGTGCGTAACAGCTCAGCCAGCTTGCGCGCGTCGATCCGGTCACTCTTGTTGCCATCCTTTAACAGGGCAGCCTTTCGCGGATCGCAGACCACCAATCGGCTGACGTGGGGCTTCACAAGGTCATGCAACCAGGCAGCGGATGTTCCTTCCTCGAAGGTCAGCGACAGAGTTCCCTGCAGTCCTTGGATGAACTCAACGATCGTGGCTGCTTTGGTCTCCAGCAGGCATTCCATGATCAGCTTGCCTTGAGCATCCATCACGGCAACCGAAATGGTGGCCTGATGAACGTCCATGCCGATATACTTTTCTTGACTCATAAAGGCGCTCCTTTTCGCTAGGTTGGTGGTGCGGACAATCACAACCTATCGCAAAAGTGGGCGCCTTTTTATATTGCGTGCTATGGGGATGTTTCACCAATTGCGATTCGGCTCACAGCGATTCCGCTTCATTCACCCGTTCGACTACAAATCGTAGGAACGCCACCGCATCATTTTGCCGCTTCATCTCGCCACCATACGCCCATCGCTCGGCTTCTTCTATCAAGTTTTTCCACTGCGGATACGTTGCTTTGGCCCACTGACCAGCAGCCTTTTTAGAACCCGGCTGGCCATGAATAACCGTGTGCAAGATGCGGCACAGATTCAAAACCAGATACGACTGATAATGGCTATTCGAGAGCCACGCGCCGTCATCAATTTTCGGCATCCATTCCTGAAACAAATCTCTGGCACTGGCTTGTCGCACGGTGTGGATGTCAATCGGTGGTATCAGCTCGTTGAAATCAGGCCCCTCAAGCGCGATGCCATGCTTGGAGAGAAGGTAATGATTGATGATCCATTCATTCCCGGCTGGTGCCTCGGCATACAAAGTGCCAAATCCCCACCACGGTCGCGGGGTTGCAGGAGGCGTCAATTCACGCATGAGTTCGAGAGGAACATAGGAGCACTCGATCCGGTTTGCCCATAGGGGACAGCGTCCCTCTATCTTTCTATGCAACTGTTCAATCGATCCGAGTTCATCTTCCGTCAGTGGACTCCGAACGACTGCCTGCAAATCTATATCGCTTCTTTCAACCACGAAATCTCCATAGGCCAGCGAGCCAAACAGATACAGCCCGACAATCTTCTTGCCGAGCAAGCGCTTCAGTCCCTCTACCCACTCGGTCAGTACAGTGTTGATTGCAGGATATGGAGTTACCTCGTTCATTCGCCGACTCTGCCATACGTATCTTAGCCGCAATCGAATATCAACTGACGCTAACAGGCGTGGCTGTTGAAAAACTCCATTTTTTCTCAAAACGCCGAAAATTTGGGGGATAGAAAATGTCCAGAAAAACCAAGAAAGTCGTTTGTAGGGCTTCCTAGCGCAAAGTTTTTTCGACCAGTTTTGAGAGATCGAGTTTTTCAACACCACAGGCGTTAACACTCAAAACCCAGTCAGTGAGTGCCGTGGCGAACGTTGCAGCAGCTGTCCGCAAGTCCATCTAGCCTGAACTTGTTTGGGCGCCGCCCCTCCCCTTGGCCATCAGTGTTCCCACAAAGCGAGCCACCGATTCCAGTCTCCGTAGATCGTCGGGAGTGAAGTCCGGTCCCGCTGCGGCTGGGCGCGGGGCCTTTCGGGAGATTTGAATCACGCCAATTACTTCTCCATTTTTGGCAAGAACGGGCGCAGACATGAGTTTCTGAATTACTTGATCGTCGAGTCCAGTGTCGCCCAGTCTGACCAGTTCAAAAACGCTGAAGTGCTTTACCTGGGCGAAGCTATTGAAGACCTCGGTCTGTTTGGTCCGCGCTGTGCGGGCCGCCACCGCTGAACTGGAAAGGGGGATCGCCCCGGCTGTTTTCAACTCAGCCGGGTATAGGAAGTTCAGCAGCCTTCCACTAAGCTCCAACAGCGCGACTTCCGTCTCGCTTACCAGGAACATTTTGGCCACGCCGGCGCAAATTGCCTCCGGCGTTGTGTCCATCGTGTCCACGCCCGCAAGTTGTTCGATTTCCCCCATCCTTCCCAGCATGATTGAGCAGGGGGTGAGGGGCAAGGTAACTAACGTGCCCCTTCTTGCTTCTTAGCTTTCAACAACTTGGGGCGGCCCATCTGGCAAGGATGACGAAATCGGCTTTCGCCAGATAACCGTCGGGAACAGGCGATTGCTCAAATTGACAGGGTTTTGATTCTTCACGTCCGTTCGCCCCAAGAAGCCTCGCTTGAGTTGCTGGGGGCAAGACTTTCCATTTCCATTCCACCGTCTTGTCAAATCATTGCCGACGTACCAGATTCTCCAACAACAACGGTTGTTCGGCCCGGTTAGTATGATTACGATGCTTGTAGTGTTCGGTTTTCCCGTTCTTCATTCTGCGAACGCGAAACCAGGTGACTTCCCCCATGGCCCCTGTCTCTCCCGGCGCACCGCAGCTTTCCCGCCAGCCGCATAAGCTTGAGCGCGAAGAATCGCAGCTTTGGCGATGGATTCTTTTGTTTATGGTTCTTTTGGCGGCGGGCTTCGCCGCGCTGGCCTGGGAGCGACTGGAAACGCTGCCTTACCATTTAGGCCCGATGGCGTTGGGGGTGCTGGTCTTATCCGTTCTTCTGGCGGTGTATGCCTACGGGCGGCGGAAGGAAGTCAGCGAACTGAAAGTGCTGCTGCAGGGTTTGCAGGAACATGTGGGCGCCGCTCCCTCGGAGGCGCAACTCGATCAACTTTCCGACGTGATCGCGCGCTCCAACCGCAGCTTCAAGGAACTGATTGATTCCTTTGAGGACGCCGCTTGCGCCGTGTCCCTGGACGGCACTTTGCGCACGGTCAACAGAAGCGTCAGCGAACTTGTGGGGCTTCCCTACCCCGAGATCGTAGGGAAGAAGTTTTTTGACTTTGTCGACGAACCAACCCGCGCGAGCGTAGAAGCCGGACTGGCGCGTTTTCTGGAGAAGCGACACTGGGCGGGCACCGTTCGCCTGCGTTTGAAGGGCGACGCGCGGCCTCTCTACTTCGAATGCGTCCTCAGTGCGATTGTCAAGAGCGACGAGGTGGTTGGGGCCAGCGTGCTGGGACGGGATGTGACCGGACAGCACGAAAAAGAGCTGCGCTTCACCGAACTGTTCGAGACCCTGCAGGAAGGCGCCTATTTCAGCACGCCGGAGGGCAAACTGCTGGACGCCAATCCCGCGCTGGTGAGCATTCTGGGCTACGCCACGAAGGAGGAGTTGCTGGCGCTTGAGCCCGGCAAGCTGAACGTGGATGCCGCGGAATCACCCGTGCTCGGCCGGGCTGCCGATGATCGCGGTGGCGTACGGGCGCGCGAGATCACGCTCCGCAAGAAGGATGGGAGCGCCGCGGTTTTCCTTGAGTCCTCGCGCGCGGTTTGGGATGCGACGGGCAAGCTGATTCGTTACCAGGGCACGTTGGTCGACGTGACGGATAGGCGAAAGCTGGAGCGGCAACTGCTGCAGCAGGAGGAATTCCGGCGGCGCTTGCTGGAGAGCTTCCCGGACCTGATTCTTGTGGTGGATCTCGAGGAGCGCTACACCTTCGTGAGCTCCCGGGTGCGGGACTTGCTGGGATACCAGCCCGAGGATCTGATGGGGAAAAAGATTTCGGGAATCGAGGATCACTCGCCGGAACTAGCGGCGCTTTACCACGACGTGGCTTCGGGAATCAGAATTTTTGGATCCGCGGAATACGGCGCCCGTCATCGCGATGGAAGCTGGCGTACCATGCGAGCTTCTGCGAGCCAGCTCTTTGACGCCGATGCCAAGCTGGGCGGCGTGATCGTTTCCGTGCGCGACATCACCATGGAAAAGAAGCTGGAGCAACAGATCGTTCAAAGCGAGCGCCTGGCTGCCATGGGGGCGATGATCGGGGGCGTGGCGCACGAACTCAACAATCCGCTGACCAGCATTCTGGGAGTCAGCGAACTCTTGCAGGACAGTCAGACTACGGACGCGGCGCGCAAGCAGATTGCCATACTGCAGCAACAGGCCCGCCGCGCGGCAGAAATTGTTCACAACCTGACATATTTCTCCAGGCCGCCGGCGCCGGGGAAGACTCCGGTCAATCTTGGGGAGGTTGTCGAGCGCACGCTTAATCTGCATGCATACTCGCTGCGGAAAAACAGCATTACCGTTGACTTTCTGCGCGAGCCAGGGCTGCCCTACGTGGAAGGCGATCCGCACCAGTTGATGCAAGTCTTCCTGAACTTGATTTTGAACGCGGAGCAGGCCATCCGCGAGGCACGCGACAAGGGAACCTTGCGCATCCGGCTGGGGAATGCCGGGGAGTCGGTTTGGGCCAGCTTTCAGGACGACGGGCCGGGAATTCCGGCGGATACGCTGGCCAGCATCTTTGATCCGTTCTATACGACGAAGCGGCCGGGGCGCGGAACCGGGCTTGGCCTGAGCATCTGCAAGTCGGTGATGAAGGAACACAACGGGAGCATTGAGGCCGCTAACGCGCCGGGCGGAGGCGCGGTCTTCACGGTTACGTTGCGGGCGGTCGCCTCAAGCGCGAGTGTTTAGCTAATCTCTTTCGACAGCCATGGCTACCGCGTTGCCCCCACCTAAGCAGAGGGCGGCGATGCCGCGCTTGGCGTTACGGCGCGTCATCTCGTAGATCAAAGTGACCAGGACGCGCGCGCCGCTGGCTCCTATGGGGTGTCCGATGGCGACGGCGCCTCCGTTCACATTGACTTTGTTGGGATCGAGCCCGAGTTCACGCATCACGCCGAGGGCCTGCACTGAGAATGCTTCGTTGAGTTCGTAGAGATCGACGTCGTCGCTTTTCCAGCCGGTCTTCTGCCAGATCTTTCTTACTGCATCGACCGGGGCCATCATCACCCATTTTGGTTCGACTCCGCTGGTTGCCTGCGCTACGATTCGGACGATGGGCTGCGCACCGAGTTCCTTCGCGCGCTGGGCGCCGGTCACGACCACGGCGGCGGCTCCGTCATTCACTCCCGGAGCATTGCCGGCGGTCACGGTGCCGTCTTTCTTGAAGGCGGGCTTCAGCGAGCGGAGAGTTTCGATGGTCGTATCTTCGCGCGGGGATTCGTCTTTTTCGAAAAGTACCGGGGCTTCGCCCTTCTTCTTCGCGGGAATTTCTACGGGCACGATCTGAGATTTGAACCGGCATTCTTTCCAGGCCGCGATCGCTTTGCGGTGCGAGTGGACGGCGAATTCATCCTGCTCTTCGCGGGTGATGCCGTACTTCTCGGCTACGTTCTCGCCGGTGATGCCCATGTGGTAGTCGTTGTAAATATCCCAGAGGCCGTCATGCACCATGGAATCGATGACTTTGCCGTTGCCCAGGCGATATCCCTTGCGGGCTTGCGGGAGTAGATAGGGAGCATTGGTCATCGATTCCATGCCGCCGGCGACCACGATGGAACTGTTTCCGGTCTGCACCGCTTGCGCCGCGAGAGCCACCGCTTTCAATCCGGAGCCACAAACCTTGTTGATTGTCATGGCACCTGTGGCCGGGGACAATCCAGCGAAGATTGCGGCCTGGCGCGCGGGATTTTGTCCCAGTCCGGCGGGAAGAACGTTGCCCATGATGCATTCGTCGACCTGATCGGAGGGCAAGCCAGCGCGCTTCACGGCTTCACGGACAACGATCGCACCGAGTTGCGGAGCGCTGAAGTCAGTGAGACTGCCCTGGAATTTTCCTACGGCCGTACGACAACCGGAAATGATGACAACATCATCGAAAGCCGCCATTGATCATGCTCCCGCGAAGATTTCGCAACTTCATTATAGATGCATGGGAGGGCGAAAATGATCAACTTCTGCGAATCGGCTGGGTCGGCATTCGATCCTCCGCGCGAAATGTTTGCCACCGCCGCGTTGGATCGCCGCTGCTTTCTCTGCCGCCTTCTCATCTGTTGTGATGGCATGCTCGCAACGCGTTTTCGTGCGCGAGGTCGGAGTTTTTCTTGTTCGCGCTCGTCTCTCAGTAACTTTGGTACAACACCGCTCGTTCACGTCGTGCATTTTTTTCTTGACTTCATTTTTCATTAACTCTATACAATCAATTAGTTGCAACAAATGATCGTTGCAGATTTTTCCATGAACAATGGAAGGGAGAATAGAACCAATGGCAACCAAGAAAAAGGCAAAAAAGAAAAAGAAGCATTAAGAAGGTCAGTACGAAGTCGAAAAAAGGGGGACGCCGAAAGCGTCCCCTAAGTTTTTGTGGGGAAGTCGAGCGCGGCTGACCGATCGTTTCGTCAGTCCGGCTTCCCTTCATCCTTCTCGGGACTGCGGGAAAGATTCGGAACGCGCTTTTCACGAGCCGGGCACAGGCCGCGAAACGCGCAGAAGTTGCAGTAGAAATCAGGCTTGGGCTTGAAGTCCCCCTCGGCAATGCCGCGCGCCACAGCCAGCACTCGTTCCCGCGCTTGTTCCAACTGAAATTCTGTACGCCTGGTGAAGACAGGAACGTTGCCTTCGAGATTGTGAAACAACAACGCGCCCACCCGGTATCCCCACTTCTCGCGGGCGGCCATGGCGTAAATGGAAAGCTGCAGGCTCTCGTCCGCGTCCTCCTGCGATCGGGCTTTTCCGGTCTTGTAGTCGACGATGTTCACGCTGCCATCGGGCGCGCGGTCCATGCGGTCGATTCGTCCCGCGACCTTGGTCCCGGCAATCTGCACGTCAAACCATTCTTCAGTGTGCAGAACCTCGGGTGCGGGGTTTGAGCGCGTGGCGGCCAGGAAATCCTGCAACTGCTCCACGCCTTGCTCCATATACAAGTGGCACTGATATTCGTCCTGGATCCCGGACGCGGACAAGTCATCCCGGAAAAGCTGGATCAATTCCTCATCGGTCTTCGGCCTGCCCAGGCGCACGGAATCATAGTAGGTGCGAAGGACGCGGTGCATGGCTGCACCGTTCTGCATGGCGGCGTGCACCTGGCGCGACAGCTTCCACTCGCGTTCAAACTTGAACTGCAGGGGACAAGTCTCGTACGCTTCAACGGCCGAGGCACTCAACCTTGCGCCGAGCCCTTCGATAGGCGCAAGCTCAAGCCACGCCGGTAAGCGGGAGCCCTCGGGATACGCCGGGTCCGCTGCCGCGGCGATCTCAATCAACTCGGGCTGCGAAGGCAGCGCAGGCCGGGCTCTGAGCCAGGGATGCAACCCCGGATTGCCGATCAGTTCGCGCATGAATCCAGGCGGGGCCTTGTCTCGCCCGGTCCCCTGCTTGCCATAGATGTGCAGAGAATCTTTGGCCCGCGTCATGGCCACGTAAAAAAGGCGGCGCTCCTCTTGATCGTGGAGCGTTTTGTCATCGCCGCCTGCGGCTGAGTCGGGGTCGCGCAACTCCGGAGGAAGCTCCACCAGTCTTTCTTTGTAGCTGGCGGGGAATGACGGGCTGGTGGCGCGCAGGATAAAGACATGGGGGAACTCGAGGCCTTTGACTCCGTGCGCCGTCATCAGACGCACGGCATCCTCGTCGTCGTTGGAAGTGAGCGGGATTACGCCGCTGGCCTCGCGAAAGTAATTCAGGTATTCGATCCATTCGCCGAGTTCCTTGGTCTCGGTTTTCGGCTTCTCCTCCCAGACAGCAGCAAACTTTAGCGCGGCCTGCAGGATGGCGGAATTGAGGTCGAGCTGGAACTGTTTTGCAATCAGTCGTAGAGCCGCGTGCGTTTTCGCTTGCTTCCGGTTCACTTCATCGCGTGCCTGGCGCACAGAGTCGAGCACAGCCCTACCGCCGGCTACCGTGTCCAACACCGAAGCCAGCGGAGTCACTGTTCCCTCCTTCGAATCCTTGGCGATTGCACGCAGCGCCGCTCGCAGTTGTAACGGATCCACATCGAACTGCGGCAACGCCGCCACGCGAAAAAGACTGGCGTCGGATCCCAGGTCTACGACGACGGCGACGCAGGCAAACAAATCTCGCACTTCGGGCGTATCACTCACGTCCATGTTTTCTATCGAGAAAGGGATCTCTCGTTCCGCCAACCGCTGTACTACTTCATCGCGGTGGGGGTGAGAGCGGTACAGGACGCCGAAGTCCTTCCATTTGCAATGCGCGCGACGCCGCGTGTCCTCGATTAAGCTGACCACGTCGGGCGCCTCCGCATCCTTGCCGGCAAATGAAATCGCCTCCACGGGGAACGTGGGCAGAGTTTTTCCCTCTTTCCTTGCTTCCTCTTCGCGCGCGGATTGCAGGGGAGTGCGGCGGTAGGAAAATGCGCGCTCGCTCGCGGCAAAGACCGGAGGGTTCTTGTCGACTACGGCGAAGGCTGACTGCAAGATCGGGGTGGTCGAGCGCCGGTTCTTACCCAGGACAACCAGCTTGGTCTGCGGAAAGTGGCGGCGGAACAGATGAAACGCCGCGCTAGATGCTCCGCGAAAATGGTAGATAGCCTGATCGGGATCTCCAACCCCGAAGACGTTTCCGCCAGCGCCCGCCAGCAGAGCCAGGATTTCGATCTGAGCGAAGTTGGCGTCCTGAAATTCATCGACCAGGATGAAGGGGCTGCGAGCGCGCTCCGCGGCCAGCAGCTTTTCATCGTTGGCTAGCAACTCGTGGGCGCGCGTGATCATGTGGCCGAACGTGCCCAGATTTTCCTCGCGCAGCCACTTTTCCGTCGTGGCAAATACGCGGGCAATTTCCTCGCAGCGGGCGATCACTTCGTCGTCGCTCAGTTGATCTTTGGATTTGGCGACCCGGGGGATTGATGATTCACCGCGCTCCAGGCGCGCAACGTACTCCGCGTACTTTTCCGGGGTGACCAGTTCGTCGTGACAGCGGGTCAGAAAGCTGAGTAAATCGCTGAGAAACTGTCCTACATTTGCCGCCCGAACGTAGTGTTCCAAATGAAGTTCATGAATTCTCTTGCGCAGGTAGATCCAGAGATCTTTTTCGTCGAGTACGCCGAAGTTTTTCCCGGCGCGCTTCAGCAGGTCGAAGCAATAGTCATGGAACGTCGACGAATGAATCGGCTTGCCGAGGAGAGCGCGAACGCGATCACGCATCTCTGCGGCAGCCGCTACCGTGTAGGTAAGGGCGAGCACGTCCTCCGGCTTCGCGTGCCCCTGCTCTACAAGACGGGCAATGCGACGGATCAGGACCGAGGTCTTCCCCGTGCCCGCGCCCGCGACCACGAGCATGGGGCCGTGGACATGCTCAATCGCTTCGCGCTGGTGATCGTCGGGAACAAACGGCGCGGGAGATTGTGATTTAGAGACAGCCATCGCGGCCCAGAATACCACCATGATCAGTGGCGTGCCGGAAACGAAAAGAAAGTCAGAGCGAGTTCAGCGCGGAAGCTGCAATCGCCGTCGCGGCCATTGCGGCCGTTTCAGCGCGGAGGATGGTATTGCCTAGCGAGGCGGAAGTCCATCGGGCTTGCTGAAACGATTGCAATTCGTCCGTGGTCCAGCCGCCTTCTGGGCCAACCGCTAGAAGGACTCCGTCTTTTGTGGTCTGCGGTTTCACAACGTCGCGGAGCAAACTTTGTTCCTCGGATTCGGCCAGCACGATGCGCAACACTCCCGGCAAGTTCACGGCTTCGGAAAACTTAATGGGCGCGGCAATCTCCGGCGGAGCGGAGCGGCGCGATTGCTCCGAGGCTTGCCGTGCGATCCGCTGCCAGCGCTCGACCCGTTTGGCTGCGACCGCGGCGAGATGCGAGTCCGTCCGCCGCGCGATCACCGGCACAATCCGCGAGACGCCCAGCTCCGTGCATTTTTCGATTGCCCATTCCATGCGATCGAACTTGAACACCGCGAGAATTAGAGTGATTTCGGAGACGCTGGCTTGGGATATTTCTTCGCCTAGATCAAATTCGACCCGAGCGCCTGTTATCGATATAACTCGTCCGCGGCGCACGGTTTTGCCGGTGGCGATGTCGAAATCCTGCCCGACGCGGGCGCGGAGCACACGCGACAGATGATCGGCATGCTCGCCTACTAACGCAGCGCGATCACCCGAGACTTCGTCGGCGATGAAGCGGCGGCGGGTCATTAACTTCAGGTGTCAGTAGCCAGTTGCCAGCTCCCAGTAAAAGCCATATCAAAACACTAGCGCTCTCGATAAGGATGGTAAGGCACGGAGCTTCGTCTGGAAGACTGGCAACCGGTAACTGGCAACTGCTTTAACCGAACATATCTTTTACTTTGCCCAGCAGCGAACGCATCATCGGCTGATTGTCGACCTTCGCCGTAGTTTCCAGTTCTTGCAGCAGCTCTTTCTGGCGCTTGTTCAGCTTGGTTGGAATCTGCACCCGCACTTCCACGTAGAGATCGCCCTTGCCGTGTCCATTCAACACGGGTACGCCCTTGTTGCGGATCCGAAACGTGGTGCCGGGTTGCGTGCCATCGGGAATCTTCAGCGTGTGCTCGCCGTCGAGGGTGGGCACGCGAATCTCAGCGCCCATCGCCGCTTGCGCCACCGACAGCGGGACGGCGCAGTGCAGGTCGTTCCCTTCCCGCACAAAGAATGGATGCTCCTTCACGTGCAGCACGACGTAAAGATCGCCCGCCGGTCCGCCGAAGGGTCCGGCCTCGCCGCCGCCGGTAAAGCGAATGCGCGTGCCGTCTTCCACGCCGGCCGGAATTTTCGTGTCCACGGCGCGTTGTCGCAGAAGCCGGCCTTCGCCTTTGCACTTCGGGCACGGATCGGTAATCACGCTGCCCGTTCCCTGACAGGAAGAGCAAGTGCGCGCGATGCTGAAGAAACCCTGCTGATAGCGCACCTGCCCGCGGCCATTGCACGCGCGGCAGGTTGTAGGCCCTTTACCCGGCGCGGTTCCCGAGCCGCGGCAATCCTCGCACGCTTCGTGACGGCGCACCATCACTCGCGTTTCGGCGCCAAACGCGGCCTCTTCGAACTCGATGGTTAAGTCTTCGCGCAAATCCGCGCCGCGCTGAACCCGGGTGCGGCGACGACCGCCGCCTCCGAAGGCATCGCCAAAACCGAAAAACTCGCCGAAGATTTCGCCGAAGTCCTGGAACGTCGTGGCATCAAAACCCCCGCTTGGACTGGCAGCACTGCCCACGCCGGCATGGCCGAAGCGGTCGTAGAGAGACCGCTTCTCCGAATCAGCCAGGATCGCGTAAGCCTCGGTCACTTCCTTGAAGCGTTCTTCCGCATCGGGATTGTTCGGGTTTCGATCGGGATGGTATTGCATGGCGAGCTTTCGATAGGCACTCTTCAGCTCGCCTTCGCTTGCCGTACGGCTTACCGCCAATACTTCGTAATAATCGCGTTTTGCGTTAGTGGCCAGAATAGGCGCCTTTCCTGATTAAGAAGACAATGAGTTTTCGGAAACTTACTTTCCGGGATTCCTGGCAACTTTTACCATCGCGGGCCGCAGCAGGCGGTCCTTTAATTTGTAGCCGCGCTGCAACTCCTCCAGTACCTGATGATCGGGGGCGTCGGTGGTATCCACCATTTCGATGGCCTCGTGATACCGGGGATCAAAAGCTTGGCCCTTCGACACAATTGGATGCACCGACAGCTTGGCTAGAGCGGCGAGGAGTTGCTTGTAAATCAGTTCGACGCCGTTGCGCAATTCCGCCGCGTCCGCTTTCACCTGCAAGGCGCGCTCCAGGCTATCCATCGCCGGCAACAGGGACTTGATTGCGTCCGCCGCGGCGTAATCGCGATACTCCTGCTGCTCCTTGATAGACCGCTTGCGCGCGTTGTCGAATTCCGCCTGAGCCCGCGCCAGCCGGTCGCGCAGTTCGTCGCGCTCCGCCTTTAGCTTTTGCAATTCCGATTCCGGAGCAGAGGACTCCCTGGTTGCCGTCTCGGCGGTGATCTCATCCCCATCGCCTGGTGGCAACTCGTGATCTAAATCCAGCCCCGCATTCTTGGGTTCCGACTTTCCGTTCACTTTGCCCATAGAAACTTATGATTACTCCGATTCATTCAGAATTCTGTCAAAGAGGCGCGCAATGTAGGAAACCGCTGTGATGGTGTGCTGATAATCCATGCGCGTCGGGCCGATCACCGCCAGCGACCCGACCATATCGGTCCCTGAGCGCGCCGGGGCTCCGATGAGCACGAAGTTCTGCATCGATGGCAGGGCGTCATCCAGCCCAATCACCACCCTCACGGCCTCTTGCTTCACGTCGAGATAAGCTCCGAGCAGCTGCGCGACTTTTTCCTTTTCCTCCAGCGTCTTCAGCATCTCCTGCAGACGCTGGCGGTCTTCCTGCCCGGTCACCAGATTGGCCGCGCCTTCCACGAAAACTACCTGCGTGCCGGCTTCGGCGGCCAGCGCTCCCTGCTTGTAGAGTTGCTCGATGGAATTCATCAGACGGTCGTACTCGCTGCGTTCCTGCTCGATTCTCCGCCCGAGTTCGGCGCGCATGGATTCCATCGTCCAACCGCGAAAGTTCTCGTTGATGTAGCGCGCGGCCAGATCGAGTTCCGACTGCGGCAGATCGAGCCTCAACACGCGGTCGCGCACTAATCCAGACCGAGTGACCAACACCGCCAGCACCTTCTGATCGCCGAGGCGCGAGAAGTACACATGTTCCAGCGCATTCTTGGCACCGCCGGTGGCCACGGTCACGCCCACGTTCCGCGAAATCAGCGACAACACATGCGAGGTGCGCTCCATGAACTCCTGCACGTCGCTGATTCCCGCCAGCGAGTCCGAAATCATGCTTTCTTCCTGTGGCGCCAGCTTCGCCGTTCCCGTGATCTGCTCGACGTAGTAGCGGTATGCATCGGTGGTCGGGATACGCCCCGACGAGGAATGTGTCTGCTCGAGAAAACCGGCCTCCGACAGGTCGGCCATGACGTTACGAATCGTTGCCGGACTCAAACCCTCGCGACTGGACCGTGACAGCGTACGCGAACCGACGGGCTCGCCCGTGGTAATAAACGTCTCCACGATCGCGGTTAGAACCTCGCGCTCCCGCTTGCCGATATTGGGATCAGATGGCATTTCGTATTGTGGGGATCGATCAGGCCCGCGGCCAACTCCATCCAGCTAAGTATTTTAGATGCAGAAACTTACCTTAGGACGCAAGGAGCGCGTCCTGCTTGGATTCTAGGAACGCACCACCGTCCTGTCAAGGACCGCAGGGGATAGCGATTGGGCCTGACCCTTGCTGTAAACTCCATGCTGGCCTTGTGCACCACGTCGAATGTTCCTGGCCAACACTGACTGAGGAGCTGCATCGTGAAAACAATACCTTGTGAAAGCATTCTTGCTGGGGCTTTTGTTGAGCGCACCGATGTCGTTTGCGCAGGCCCTGCCGGAGGGGATTTGGCAGGGATACGATGGGGAGTGGAGACATGTTTCCCGGCAGTTGATTGCCCTGGCCGAGGCGACGCCGGCGGACAAATTCGCATGGCGTCCGGGGGCGGGAGTCCGCTCCACCAGCGAAGTGTACATGCACATTGCGATGGCGAATTTCTATCTGTTGAGCGTAACCGGTCCCAAGATGCCTGCGGATCTCAAAGAGAACATGGAGAAAACGGTTACGTCCAAAGCCGAGGTCATCGACTGGCTGAAACGTTCCCTGAACGCGGTTAAAGAGGCTCACTTAGCGATAAAGCCCGACGACCTTGCGCACAAAGTCCACATCGCCGACAGAGATGCGACCGTGGATGGGATGTATCTCCGTATCATCGTTCACGCCAACGAGCACATGGGTCAACTGATCGCGTACGCGCGCATGACCGGCGTCGTCCCGCCCTGGTCGAAGAACTGAAGATGGCGAGATGAAATCCAAACCTCACATCGCCGTAGTCGGAGCGGGAGCCTTCGGCGGCTGGACTGCACTTCATCTTCTGGAACAAGGCGCCCGCGTCACCTTGCTTGACGCCTGGGGACCGGGTAACTCGCGCGCGTCTTCTGGTGGCGAGACTCGCATCATGCGTGGCACCTACGGCCCTGACCAGCCCTACACGGAGATGGCAGCTCGCGCCCTTAAGCTCTGGCAGAAATATGAACGGCGCTGGAAACGGCAGTTTCTGCATCGTACCGGCGTGCTCTGGATGGCGAGCAGCCGCGATGACTCATTCGAACGCGGTTCGCTCGCACTGCTTCGCCAGGCCCGGATCAAATTTCAGGAACTCTCTACGCCCGAGATGAAAAAGCGCTGGCCGCAGGTCAACTTTGCGGGCGTTCGCTGGGGAATTTTCGAACCCGAGTGCGGATACCTCGACGCCCGGGCCAGCTGTCAGGCAGTGGTCGATGCATTCATTGACGAAGGCGGCGCATATCGGCAGCTCGCAGTAACGGCTCATGGACTAGAGAGTGAAACTCTGCGTGGCTTGACACTCTCCGACGGCTCACGGCTCAAGGCCGATCACTATGTCTTTGCCTGCGGGCCTTGGCTGGGCAGGCTCTTCCCTAAAACTCTGGGCAGAGTGATCCGCCCCACCAAACAGGATGTCTTCTTCTTCGGTCCACCCGCGGGAGATTCCCGCTTCACCGACGCCCATCTTCCGGTGTGGGGCGATCACGGCGGACGATTTATCTACGGCATTCCCGGCAGCGACTGTCGCGGGTTCAAGGTGGCCGACGACACGCGTGGTCCTACGTTCGATCCTACGTGCGGCGAGCGAGTCGTCAGCCAGGCAACGCTGAAGCGTGCCCGCGAATATCTGGCGTTCCGCTTTCCCGCGATGAAGAACGCTCCGCTGATCGAGACGCGCGTATGCCAATACGAGCAGACTCGGGACAGCAACTTCATTGTGGATCGCCATCCCCGGATGGATAACGTCTGGCTGCTGGGCGGCGGCTCGGGGCACGGGTTTAAGCACGGGCCGGCAATCGGGGAAACGATGGCCGGACTGATCCTGAGGAACCTTGAACCGAACGCGAGATGGCGATTGTCGCGTTTCTCTTAGCGAACGGCGAAAATCTTCACCACAGAGGTCACGGAGGAACACAGGGTAAATCGCGTGAGTTTCACCGTGTGTTCCTCCGTGACCTGTGTGTTAGAGATTTTCGCTACTGAATCTGAATCACGCTGGCCGACTCGCCCGCCTTGATCTCTCCTACGCGCGCCTCCACCCGGCGCGCAAACCCGAAGATCGACTTGGCGTGCGGGGAATTCTCGCCCTCGAGCACGATTGGCTTGCCGCCGTCGCCAGACTTGCGCACCTCGGGGTCAAGTTCGATGCTTCCGAGAAACGGGACGCCAAAATGCGCGGCCATTTTCTCCGCGCCACCGCGCGAGAAGATATCGATCTCATGGTTGCAATGCGGACACGTAAAAAAGCTCATGTTCTCGACAACACCCACCAGATCCACCTTCATCTGCCGGAACATTTCGATGGCTTTGCGCGCGTCCTGCAACGAAACATCGGAGGGAGTTGAAACCACCACCGCGCCCGTCAGCGGCACCGACTGTACCAGCGACAGCGCAATGTCGCCCGTCCCCGGCGGCAGGTCCACCACCATGTAATCGAGATGTCCCCACTCGACCATGCCCAGAAACTGCTTGACGATCTGGTGCAGCATGGGACCGCGCCAGATGATGGGCTTGTCACCGGGATTCAGAAATCCCACCGAAATCACTTTCAGCCCAAACGCCTCCAGCGGCTCGATGCGGTTCTCGCCAACCATCTTCGGCTGCCCGCTCACGCCCAGCATCAGCGGGACGTTCGGCCCGTAGACATCGGCGTCGAGCAGGCCGACTTTGTGCCCCATCTTCGCCAGCGCAACGGCCAGGTTCACTGACAGCGTGGTCTTTCCCACTCCGCCTTTGCCCGAACCTACGGCAATGATGGCATCGACTCCCGGCAACGGTTGCGGCCCCGGCGCGGCTTGCCCGGGATGAGACGGCATATGTGCACTCAAAGGATCACACTCCAAGAATCAATCAGGATGGATCAAACACTTAAGATTATACAGGCCGGTGACAGGATCAGAACTGTCTCAGCGCTCTCCGCGGCACTTCTCGGCGAACTACGCGCTTGTGCTCTTTGCGCAGTAGTCAGCGTAGAGCCCTAAAGGCGGCAAGCGCGGAGAACGACCGCGGAGCAGCAGAGAAACCTTAGTAGCCTTCACCTTCCAGCCGCACCTTGCCCCGGAACATGCGGAACAGCAAGAAGAAGTATCCCAGCGCCAGAATTATGCCCAGAATCCACCACGTCAGGCCGACCACTAGACCGTGCCGGCCCGCGGCAGCGTTATAGATCGTCAGACTGTAGGCCGGATTCGTGCTCGCCGGTAGCACCATGGGATACAGCGCAAACGCCGCGCCCACCAGCATCCCCACGATGTAAAGCGCCGAGCCTACGAAAGCCAGTTTGTCCAGTCCTTTGCGGATGGCGAAGATCATCACGCTCAGACTGCCAAACACGATCACGGGAATCAGAAATCCGACTACATGATGCTTATAGTTGTCGAGAACTCTCGGTTGCACGTGACACGTCGCCACCAGTCCCACGATGGTCAAGATCAGCTGCAGCGGCCACGCCCGCTGCGCGATGCTGCGGGTACGCTGATTCAGCTCACCGTCCGTCTTGACCGCGACATACAAAGACCCGTGCGCGGTCAGCGTAACCAACGCGATCACGCCGGTCAGCACCGTGTACCAGTCGAGGATTCCGGTGTTCGTCCCCACCCGGAAATTCGTAAACAGCGGCTCGAAGAAATAACCATCGGCTCCGAGAGGCACGCCGCGGACCACGTTGCCCAGAGCTGCGCCGAAAAAGATCGCCAGCAGCACGCTCGATACACAGAAGATCAGATCGAAGAAACCCACCCAGACCGGATTCTGCATGTGCGCGCGCAGTTCGATGCCGATGCCGCGCAGCATCAGCAGCCACAGCACCATCATCAGCGGCAGGTAGAAGC
Organism: uncultured Acidobacteriaceae bacterium; assembly: GCA_963850165.1. Lineage (GTDB taxonomy): Bacteria > Acidobacteriota > Terriglobia > Terriglobales > Acidobacteriaceae > Sulfotelmatobacter. Next base: position 97,846 of record CAWKKK010000034.1, read on the forward strand.
CGCTGAAACTCGAGGCATAGAGCAACGGGAAGGCGAAGTAGAGCGTTCCGCCGGCTGCGAGCAGCCAGACTTCATTGCCATCCCACACCGGACCGATGGCGCGGAGGATCTTTCGCCGCTCGTCGCTCGTCCGGGCCGCACTCAGGTAAATCGCGCCGGCGCCGAGATCGAAACCGTCCAGCACCACGTAAGCCGCAATCATCACGGCAATGATCATGAACCACAAGGTCTCCATCACGTCCCTCAGGGGCTAAAGCCCTCTCATTTAAGTCTCTTGACGCAGGCCCGGAAGGCCTGCTCCACCTTCTAGTGATGCGAACTCATTTCCGCCGCCGGGCCTTGTTCGATTTCCCGCCGCACCAGGAACAGGAACAGAATCCCCAGCACCGTGTACATACCTAAAAAACCCAGCAGGGTGAACATCCCGTTGCCCGCCGAAACCATCTTCGAATATCCGTCCGCCGTGCGCATCAAGCCGTAGACCAGCCACGGCTGCCGCCCCAACTCCGCCGTGATCCATCCCGCGGTATTGGCGATGTAAGGGAACGGCAACGCTAGCATCAGGATCCAGAGCATCCACCGCGCGGAAAACAACTTGTCGCGCCACAACAGGAACGCCGCTACCAGCGTGATGGCGATGAAGATCGTTCCCAGCCCGACCATGATGTGGTAGCCGTAATACAGAAGCGCAATGTTGTCCGGCCACAGATTTTGCGGGAATGCGTCGAGCCCCTGCACGTTGGCCTTCCACGCGCGATAGGTCAAGAAGCTGAGCGCGTCGGGAACCTCGATCGCATTATCGATCTTGCGCTCATCGACATTCGGCTGGCCGAGGATGACCAGAGGCGCTCCCGGTTGGCTCACGAACAGCGCTTCCATGGCGGCCAACGTGACCGGTTGATTCTCGGCGATCATTCGCCCCTGGCCGTCGCCGGTGGGGAATAATTGCAAAACGCTGAAGACCAATCCGGCCACTACGCCCACTCGCACGAAAATCCTGGCGTGCGCCTCGAACTTTCCCCACAGCAGATAGAACGCACCCACCGACGCCATCACAAGCGCGCCCGTGATCACGGCTCCGCTCATGTTGTGCGCATACTGCCACCATGCCCACGGATTGAGCACCAGTTCCCAGAAGCTCGACAGCTGCACCGAGCCATCGGCAGCCCCAACGAAGCCCACGGGATGCTGCATCCACGCATCGGTTGCGATGATGAAGAAGCCCGACAGCCACGATCCCAGAAACACCGCGACCGCCGACCACCAGTGGGCCCACGGGCTGAGCCGTTTCTCTCCGTAGAGAAACAGGCCCAGGAATGCCGACTCCAGGAAGAAAGCGAACACTCCCTCCATGGCCAGCGTCTGCCCGATCACGCCCCCGGCGAAACGCGAGAAGTGCGACCAGTTCGTGCCAAATTGAAATTCCATGGGGATTCCGGTCACAACACCCAGGACGAAGTTGATACCGAAAATCCGTGCCCAGAATCGCGCCGCCTCGCGGTAGGTCTCATCGCCATCTTTGCGGCGCAGAGCGAGCGTCTTGAGCACCACGATCAGCGGCGCGAGACCCATCGTGAGCTGTGGGAAAAGATAGTGGAAGGTAATAGTGAAGGCGAAGTGAATGCGATGAACCAGAAGCGCACTATCCATGAAAATCCCTCAGGTGCACGGTGCAGGCTACCTGTTTCGCGGAGCGTGGGCTGTGACGCCGATCACATCGCTTGTGGATTACCGTTTCGCCTTGCGGCGCCGCTCCAGTTCCGCCCGCCGGATCTCGCGCCGTCGCCCAGCGTCATCGTAGCGCCTCTGCTGATCTGCGGTCTCGGGAATCACTGGCGCGACTTTCAAGCGGTTCCCCTTCGTATCAACTGCCACAAACGTCAGGTAGGCCGAAGCAACATGCTGCGCGGTGTCGGCGATATAGTTCTCCACAAAAACCTTCACTCCGGTTTCCATCGAGGTCTGAAAAACCCGGTTCACCGACGAGCGGAGAATTGCCAGATCGCCGACCCTGACCGGCACCAGGAAATCAATGTGGTCCACGGAAGCCGTCACCACGTGACTGCGCGCGTGGCGATGAGCGGCCATTGCGCCCGCCAAGTCGATCCAATGCATCAACCGGCCTCCAAGCAGCGCGCCCAGCGGGTTGGCATCATTGGGCAGAACAATTTCCGTCATCTCCGATTGCGAGTCCCTCACCGGCCTCGGCATAAGCATCGCTTCGCTCATAGTCGTGTTCCCTCTTTCCAGTCGATCGTAACTCTTACGTGGGGGCAGCCGCCCTCGGCTGTCCGCCGGGTGAAGCCCGACAGTTGCCGCGATCACCTCTAACTCGCTCGCACAATTTCCCGCCTTCTGTTCTTCTCCACGTAGGACTCCAGAAAACACTCCGCCATCCGCTGCACGCGGCGGTCGCGATGGCTTTGTTCCCACCGCGCCCCCACCGGATCGAACTCCAGCATTCCGTGCTCCGCCGGACGATGCCCGCGCTCGCATACATAGCGAACCTGAATGCGCACGCCAGTCCCGTTCTCACCCCCCACGGTACGAGCGGCAAACCGCACGGAATCCCACGCCCGCTCCCGCGGCAACCGTCCGCAGCCCTCCGCATATCCAAGGTTGCAGAAGTCCCGCAACTCTTCCTGGGATGGAGCCTCGCCCACATGCCCAGGCGCAGTGCATTGCCCGCTCCAGCCGCATCCCAGAGGAAGGCGTCCGGCATGCAGCCAGGTCCCATTCCCCAACCTCTCCACCGGCATGAAAAATGGACACGCCACTCGTTCAGTTCTCCAAACTTTGATGATCGCCCATTCTACTCACCAAATGAACACCAATGCCACTGCCACAACAATCTGCAACCAATGCAACCATTTGTAGTACGCTCATCTCACTGAGAACTGAGAACTGAGAACTGAGAACTGAGAACTGAGAACTGAGAACTGAGAACTGAGAACTGAGAACTGAGAACTGAGAACTGAGAACTGAGAACTGAGAACTGAGAACTGAGAACTGAGAACTGAGAACTGAGAACTGAGAACTGAGAACTGAGAACTGAGAACTGAGAATTGAGAATTGAGAACCGAGAACTGCCTATGGACCGCATCGCCGCGCTCAACGACGTCCTTACCCAGAATCCTAATGACACTTTCGCCCGCTACGGCCTGGCAATGGAATATTCCAAGCAGGGCGACTTCGATCGATCGCTCGCCGAATTCTCCATCCTGCTCAAAGGCAGTCCTGACTACACTCCCGGCTATTTCATGGCCGCGCAGACGCTCGCCCGCGCCGATCGAATCGCCGAAGCCAAGAGCATGCTCACCGACGGCATCGCCTCCGCCCGCCGCACCGGCAACCTGCATGCCCAGGGCGAGATGGAAGCCATGCTCGCCGAACTGGGATGAGCGACCGCCAGCCGCCAATTGCCAGTTTCCCGCAGGCTCGGCAATTAACAATTGAAAGTCGGCAATCGTTCACCCAGCCATCCTCCCCATCGCCCACTCTACCAGCCCTGGAAAATGTTGATAGATTCTCACCGGAATATTCATCGTCCAGGGCACAATCACCTCCCGCTTCCCCTTCAAATATCCCCGCAGCGTGGCCCGCGCCACGCGATCAGCGCCGATTCCGCGCCCTGACCCCAGTTGCTTCACCTCATTGCCACGCACTGCGTTCTCGCTGAACGGTGTCCGCACCCGGCCCGGACAAACCGTCAACACGTGGACCCCCTCCTTCTTCAATTCCATCCCCGCACCTTTGCCCATCGCATTCAGCGCAAACTTGGTTGCGCTGTAAGCCGCATGAAACGGGATCGGAATGTGCCCCGCCACACTCGATATATTGATGATCGTCCCCCCGCCCTGCTGCCGCATTACCGGAATCACCGCCTGCATCGCGCCCACCGCTCCAAACAAATTCGTGTCGAACATTTCCCGGCACACCGCCATCTCCATCTGGGCCACGGAATCGAGCAGTCCATGCCCCGCATTGTTCACCCAAATATCGATCCTCTTGAAATGATGCAGGGTCAACCCGATCACGCGGTCAACATCCTCCCGGTGCCGGACGTCGCAAGCCATCGCCAGCGTTCGCTCGCCACGCCCCACGCGTCCGCGCGCCGCTTCCACGCGGCCCGCATCGCGTGACAGCATCACCACGCTCGCTCCGCGATCGGCAAAAATCTTCGCAATCGCTTCCCCAATTCCCATGGAAGCGCCCGTCACCACCACAACTTTCCCTGAAAGTTCCATAGCGCGCTTTTATTCCTATGCAACTTGTGAAGTCAAGGGCTGCGGTACAATCAGGACGGAGTATTGGTTTTCGCGCTCGTTTTCGCAACTCATCCCGCGCTCGCCACCGGAGACGATTTGGACGCCCTTCTACCCCTGTTCCCGCTCGATGTCGTCCTGTTTCCCGGCACTCCCCTGCCCTTGCACATCTTCGAACCACGCTACAAGGAAATGATTGGCGAATGTCTTGCCGAGCGTCGGGCCTTCGGCGTCGTGCGCGCCATCGAGCAGGGTCTCGCCGACGTGGGCTGCACTGCCGAAATCGTCACCGTCGTGAAAGAGTATCCCGACGGCCGCCTCGACCTCGTCACTGAAGGCCACACGCGCTTCGAAGTGGTGCGCGTCAATCAGGAGCGTTCCTTCCTGCAAGCCGAGGTTCTCTTGATCGACGACGAACCCGGCAGTGCGCCTCCGGAACAGACCTCGCGCGCGGTGCAGTTGCACTCCGAACTGCTGGCGATAGCAGGCACAAAACAAGATTTATCCGCTGCCAACCCTAAGTTGCTCTCCTTCTATTTAGCCGGCTCCCTGCCCCTTGATCTGGACTTCAAACAGAAACTCCTCTCTCTGCGCTCCGAACCGGAGCGTCTATCCCTGCTTATCAGTTATCTCGAGACCATCATCCCCAATCTTCGACGCGCGGCGACGGCCCGCGAAAAGGCGGGCGGCAACGGCAACGTCCACTGAAGGGGCTTCGGCCTTCGGGCTTCGGCAGACCCGGAAGCGGCAACGTCGCTTATGTTTTGCCGAAGCCCGACAGCCCCTTCGACTTCGCTCAGGGCAGGCTCCGCCCGAAGCCCTTTCTTCCGCGTATAATCCAAGAAAGTATTCGGGGGTTCCCTCATGAGTCTTCCGCGCACACTAGGCGAACTGCGCCGCAGTGCTTTTCCCGAGGAGCGCCTGCGCGCCCGCCGCGTGAAAGACGAACTCCGCGACAATCTCATCACCCGCTTGCGTCAGCACGATGACTCCGGCATCTTCCCCGGCATCGTCGGCTACGACGACACCGTCGTTCCCCAAATCGTGAACGCCGTTCTCTCGCGTCACAATTTCATTCTGCTCGGCCTGCGCGGCCAAGCCAAAAGCCGCATCCTGCGCGCCTTAACGACGCTACTCGATCCTCACATGCCCTACCTCGCCGGATGCGAGATTCGCGACAACCCCTACGCTCCCATCTGCCGCCGCTGCCGCGAAGAAATCGCGCGCCTAGGCGATGCCGCTCCGATCTCATATCTGACTCCCGACGACCGCTACGTGGAGAAGCTAGCCACGCCCGACGTGACCATCGCCGACCTCATCGGCGACATCGATCCCATCAAGGCCGCCCGCGGCGGCCACGAACTCTCCAGCGAGTTCACCGTTCACTATGGCCTGCTGCCCCGTGCCAATCGCGGCATCTTTGCCATCAACGAACTTCCCGACCTCGCCGGAAAAATTCAGGTTGGCCTCTTCAACATCATGCAGGAAGGCGACGTGCAGATTAAGGGATACCCCATCCGCTTGCCGCTCGACGTTGCGATCGTCTTCAGCGCGAATCCCGAAGACTACACTGCCCGTGGAAAGATCATCACACCGCTCAAAGACCGCATCGGCTCTGAGATTCGCACCCACTACCCAGCCACCGTGGATGAAGGCATCGCCATCACCGCGCAAGAGGCCTGGACCAGCCGCAACAGCCACGCGATGCACCTGCCCACCTACATTCAGGAGGTGATCGAGCGCATCGCCTTCGCCGCCCGCGAAGACAAGAAAATCGACAAGCGCTCCGGCGTCAGCCAGCGCCTGCCGATCTCCGCGATGGAAAACGTAATCTCGAACGCCGAGCGCCGCGCCCTGCGCAACGACGAAAAGCTGGTGGTGCCACGCGTCAGCGACGTCTACGCCGCGCTGCCCGCCATCACCGGCAAGCTCGAACTCGAATATGAAGGCGAGATGAAAGGCGCTGACTTTGTTGGCCGCGAGTTGATCCGCTCCGCCATCGCCAAGACTTACGACGAATATTTCACTGGCGCCAACGTGCAGCAGATCGTGCAATGGTTCGATCTGGGCGGCGAAATCCAGTTGTCGGATTCCGTCTCAGCCCTTGAAGCGCTGGAAAATTTGAAAGAGATTCAGGGCCTCATCGACAAGCTAGGCCCGCTCGGCGTTTCGCAGAGAGAAAGCCCCGAGCAGCAGGTCTCGGCGGCTGAATTCATCTTGGAGGGCTTGCACGCGCACAAGCGAATCGGCCGCAACGAAGAACGAGTATTCAAGGCCGGAGAAAAAAACCCCGAGCCGCAACGCGAAAAGAGTTTCGAGAAAGAAGAACCACCGTACCGGCAAAGAAGGCAGTTTAACTAGTGTAGAGACGTTGCTTGCAACGTCTAGGCGGTGGCAAAAAAGACGTAGCAAGCTACGTCTCTACGACCATGAAGCGCATCCGCTACTCGAAATACGTCCCCGACCCGGCAGGCGAAATGAGCATGGAAGACCTACTCAGCGCGCTCTCCGACTACCTGCTGCAGAGCGGCTTCCAGAGCGACATATGGTACGAGATGCCCGAGGGTGAGCAGACCCTCGACAACCTTCGCCGCGCCATCGAGCAAGCCTTGATGGAAGGCGATCAGTTCGACGAAGACATGCGCGAACGCCTGCAGCAAATGGCAGCCGAGGGAGAACTCGACGAACTCATCGAAAAACTGATCGAGCGCATGCAGCAGGAAGATTACATCTCCATCGATCGTCCATACGAAGACCAGCCCCCCGACCCGTCGCGCCCATCCGGCGTGGGCGGACAGCTCGGCGAAAACCTGCAGCAAGCCAAATTCGAAATCACCGACAAGAGTCTCGACTTCCTCGGCTTCAAATCTCTGCGCAACCTGCTCGGCTCGCTCGGTAAATCCAGCTTTGGACGCCACGACACTCGCGACCTCGCCACCGGCATCGAAGCCAGCGGCGCGTCCAGAACCTACGAGTTCGGCGACACGCTCAACCTTGACATCACGGCCACGCTCTCCAGCGCCATCCAGCACGAGGGCCTCACCCTGCCGCTCAACATCGAATACCGCGACCTGCAAGTTCACCAGTGCGAGTATCAATCTTCCTGCGCTACGGTCCTCATGCTCGACTGCTCGCACTCGATGATTCTCTACGGCGAAGACCGCTTCACCCCCGCGAAGAAAGTTGCCATGGCGCTCTCCCATCTAATCCGCACGCAGTATCCCGGAGATTCGCTCTCGCTTGTGCTCTTCCACGACTCCGCCGAAGAAATTCCGCTCTCGCAGCTCGCGCGCGTCAAGGTCGGCCCCTACTACACCAACACGCGCGAAGGCTTGCGCCTGGCCCAGCGAATCTTGCAGCGGCAGAGAAAAGACATGAAGCAGATCGTCATGATTACCGACGGCAAACCCTCCGCCCTCACCCTCGAAGACGGACGCATTTACAAGAACGCATTCGGCCTGGATCCGCTGGTCGTGAGCCAGACGCTTGAAGAAGTTTCGAAGTGCAAGCGCGCCGGCGTCCTCATCAACACGTTCATGCTCGCGTCAGATTATGGGCTGGTGCAATTCGTCCAGAAAGTAACCGAGATGTGCCGCGGCAAAGCCTACTTCACTACGCCCTATACCCTGGGGCAATACCTGCTGATGGATTACATGTCGCGGAAGACAAAGACGATTCACTGATCCTATATCTTGACAGCGCATGCATTACCCTGTGTTCCCCTGTGTCCCCTGTGGTGAAGATTTTTCTCGCTCCTGCTGATACTCTTTATATTTCATGGCAAATTGCATTCGATGTGGCCGTCAGCTTCCCGGTTTAACCTTTGGCAAGAAGATCTGCCAGTGGTGCGTGCAGCACGAAGCCGCGCAGCGCGGCGAACTCGCCGACGACGCGCCCCAGGTTGTGATGCCCATGCCCTGGGTCCGCCGTGAAGCCAGCATCGGCGTCACCCAGATAATCCTCGGCATCAATGTGGCTGTATTTCTGGGCATGGCGCTCAGCGGCTCTACCATCATGGACTTCCCAATTACAGAGTCTATCCATTGGGGCGCCAATGTAGGGGCGCTCACGTTCTCCGGAGAATGGTGGCGGCTGGTGACCTGCGTGTTCGTTCACGGCGGAATCATCCACATCGCTTTCAACATGTGGTGCCTGTGGAATCTGGGAGCACTGTGCGAATCGCTCTACGGACGCTGGACCTATGCCGCCATCTATCTCATCTGCGGGGTGGGAGCCAGTCTCGCCAGCGCGGCATGGCATCCCTACGTGCCCAGCGTCGGAGCCTCCGGAGCCATCTTTGGACTGGCCGGCGCGCTCATCGCCGCTTTCAAGTTAGGAGAGTTCTCGGTGCCGCGCTCCGCGCTCTCGGGCACTTTGCGGAGCCTGGGTGCATTTGTGGTCTACAACCTTATCTTCGGAGCCATCATTCCGGGCATCGACAACACAGCTCACATCGGCGGCCTCGTCACCGGATTAATCGTCGGCGCGCTGGTCGCCCTGATCGCTCCGCAGCAGGATCAGGCCCCCCTCCGGGCAGCAATCTTCGTTGTCGTGATTCTTGCACTAGCCGGCGGCGCGATCGGGGCTACCCATCATTACGGCATTCCACTTCGCTTCGGACGAGTCAATTACGAACGCTCCGCGAACCTTCCCGAAAACAATCCTGCGAGGACGCTGGTCGCTATCCCTCGGCCTTTTTAACGGCCAATTCCGCGCCCTGGAATCCGATGCGGCTGTGCGTGCCATCGCAAAAAGGTTTGTTCACCGAACCGCCGCAGCGGCAGAGAGAAAAGGCGGGCTTGCCGGTGAGGTCGTACTGGGTTCCATTCACGTCGACAAGTTCAATCGAACCCTCGGGCGCCTCCACGTGGTAGGGACCCTTGGGACGGACTGTGATCTTTACCTGAGCCATGACTTTGATTCCTCCAACCTTACGGGTTTCTAGTAAGCCAAAACGATACCACCATGCAGGGGCGGGTGTCGCGGGGAGGGCGCCGGAACACCTCGCTGCGCTCGGCTGGACAGCCCAGGCTGCCGTCCCCACATCAGCAACTCAGAACGCGTAGCGCAGGGACTCGGTCAGCGAGTTGGCGTGAAAGTAGCGTGGCGCGGTGGGGCCGACAAATGAACCTTCACCGTACTGGTAGTAATTCCAGCCCATGTTGTAGGAGAGCTTATGGCCAATGTCCACGCTCAGGTTGGCTACCGGCTGCTGGTACTTGTACTGCAAAGAGCCGAGAGGCTGCAGAATGTTGAACTGCGGCACGCTGCCGTCAACACTGGTGATGCTGTAGCCGACGTTGGCCGTTACCCGCCTCGTGGGCTTGAACCTGACTGTGGTCATTCCGAAATTAGTGTGGTTGGTGTAGAACGAGTTGGCCAACAGTGGATTGGCGGTATCGTTCCCTGCGCAGTCATTGTTGGCGGCATTTGCCACGAAGGGAAGGATCACGCCGGTGGGCGCCGTGTCGTTGAAGCAGATCAGGGCATTCTGGATGACGTTGTTGAAGGTGTACGTCAGGTCCAGTCCGAAGCGCTGGCGGGGCGCGAGCGACGCAGTCAGCCCGTAGTTTTGGTTGTGGGCCACGTACTGGGTTTGTGAGTCGGCGTTTGATTCCTGCAGGATGTTGATGGAGCCGCCCAGTGTCGCCCACGATCGCGGTTGGTAGGTGGTCTGGAAGCGGTAGCGTGCTTCCTTGCGTGGCGACAAACGAACGAAGACAGCGTTGTAGTTGGTGTGCTCCAGATCGAAATTCAGCCGCAAGTTATGGCTGGGCCGTGCCCAGAGCCCGAGGAGTGCCGTTTTCTCGATGCCCACGAAATGGTCTTCGTCTCCGGGCAGAAAATCGTTGAAGTGGTTGAATTCACGTCGCCCCAGCGGTAACCAATGCGCGCGCCGGCTTTTTTCGAAATGTCCCAGGCGAGTTCGGCCTAATTTCTTGTCCAGGTCTGATTGAAGGAGGACTGGGTCAGGGTGCTTATCGTCGCCGGCGCGGTCGCGCTCAGTGGAGTCAGCAGTGTGCACGGCGCTGGCGGGGTCACCGTGGGACAATCGCTGTCGATTTCGGTGAAATTGGCACTCTGCGGAATGCGGTAGGCCCAGAAATAAAATTTCTCGATCAGGCGCAGATGCTGGGTCAAGTGCAGCGTAGCCTCGAGATCGAGCACGTCGGAAATGCGGTTCGCGGCGGCAGTCCCAGTCCCGGCGAAGGCGATGGTGTTGGTACGCGTGATCAGACCGGCAAAAGACTCGTCCAACGGCGTGCTGGAAGTGGCGGAACTATAGGAAAACGAGCCGAGCACGTCCAACTTCTGGAAGTAATTGCTGCGCAGGCTGATGCGCTCGGTGGGAGTGGAAGTACGGATGCGCTGGTTGCGGGCGTAGCTGGAGTATGCGCTGCAGATGACATTAGTCAGGGTCCCAGCGACAATCAGACTGGTGGCCGGCGGCACTACGGCGCAAGGTTCCTTGTTCACTGTGTCGATGGACAAGCCCAACGAGACGGAACTTACCGGCGCTGTGGGCACGAGCGCTTCATTGATGGGATCCAGCTGGTAATCTGTATCTCCCTTGTAGTAGTCGAGGAATTGGTCGTAGCTGAGCACGGTTCGCGGCGCTATTCTAAAGTCCACGCCCAAGCGGTAGGAGTTCATGGTTGTATTCCAGTCCTGCAGGAGCAGGGCTTCGGTACCCTCATGGATGCTGCTGTAGGAAGGCCCGGTCATATTGTTGTGCGAGAATCCCAGGCGAAAGCTGACCCTCGACTGGGGAAGCAGGGCGAGGTCGAAGTCGCTCATGCGTCGCGTCGTGGCGAACAAGTGGGGTGAGGTCAGTATCGGAACCGATGGAGTAGAAGTTGGGGGATTCAGGGGATTCGCGAGCAAGTCGTAGTCAGAGAAACTCTGATCGCGACGGAAACTGCTTTGCAGGTTGTACCACTTGTTCTTGTCCGCACGCAGGCGCACTGCGTTGTTGGGGTCACCTCCCCATCCGAAGCTGTTGAGGTAGAGGCCGTCGAACAGCAGGCCCTGGTGATCGACCGATTGCATGGAAAGCGTCTGGTCAAGTATTCGCGGCCCAGACTGCAGGTTCACCAGTGTGTCGTACATATCGCCGCTGCCGGTCACATCGTTGGAGCGGTAGCCGAACTCGATTGAGGAGTGAATCTGATACCCGCCGCGGGTCACACCATCGGATTCGGCGGGCGGGGCCGGGGTCGGACTCGCGGTCGGAGCCTGGGCGACGGCTATTTCTGGTAACGATACAACCATCGCACACAAAAGCTGTAGGACGAGGACGAATTTCGTGGGCGGCTCCATTGGCACTCCCTACTTGAAAAACACATTGCTGAAGTTGGACCCATGAATCTGGTTGTGGCACATGGTGCAGGCCTGATACTTTGCCGACTGATTGTGCGCAGGACCGGATGGCCCGCCGGCCGTCAACGTGGACGAGAAAGTGTGGCACTGCAGGCAGAGCATGTTCACCGGCATCACTTTGAGGAGCCGGGGATTCGTGGAACCGTGGGGCGTGTGGCAACTGCTGCAGCCCTCGGTCTTTACCGGCACATGCTCGTAGACGAAGGGCCCCTGTTTGTCGGCGTGGCACTTGTAGCAGACGGCATCGCCGCTGGGCAGGCTCCGCAGCTGCCGCACCGTCGCCGTCCCGTGCGGGTTGTGGCAGTCGGCGCATTGCACCAGGCCTTCGTTGACGCGGTGGTGATAGGGTTTGGCGAAATCTGCTTTGGCCGACGTATGGCAGCCATAGCACAGCTGCGGCTGGTCCTGGACCAGCAGGCGCTCCGGGTCTTTGGCGTGGTGTGGAGAGTGGCAGTCGAGACAGCCGACATCGCTGCTGGCGTGGGCAGATTCCGTGAAATGCGATTGCTCATGAGCTTCGCCGTGGCAGCTCAGGCAGCGAGCGCTGGTTTCCTGTCGCGACTTTCCCTCGAATACGAATATCTTGGTTTTGTCGCCGCCGCCGGCCACATGGTCGGCGCCGGGACCATGGCAACCCTCGCAACCTTGCTTTGAGGGACCGCCTTTGATGTTCAGTGTGGTCTTCCAGTGCGGAGTTTTTTCCCAGGAGCTGAAAACGTCGGCGTGACAGGTCTTGCAGGTTTCGGCTCCTACATACTTAGAGCCTTCGGGGGAAGGCGCGCTGGCCGCGGGTGCGCTGGCTGGTGGGGCAGACTGAGCGTTCTTAGCGCCTGGCGGGCTGGCCTGGGCGGGAGCAAACGTGACGCCGAGAAGAAACAGGACCGAGAAGAGAAAAGATCGGGAGCTTCTGTTGTTGGTTGGCATTGGCACGTCCCTCAGCACCCTCACAGTTTGAAGTTGACCGTGATCCGGTTCACGAACTCTTCTCGGTGACTAGGCTAGCCGTTGGTGAGAACCACCTTGAGCGCGCCCTCTTTTGCCGCATTTCCAAAAGTGTCGTATGCCTTCATGATGTCGTTCATGGCAAAGCGATGAGTCACGAGTTTGTTCGGCTGCAGCTTACCGGAGCTTACGACCCTCAGGAGCATCGGCGTGGTTACTGTGTCGACCAGCCGCGTAGTGATTGAAATGTTGCGATCCCAGAGTTTTTCCATGTGGAGTTCCACCGGCTTGCCGTGGACGCCGACATTGGCGATGCGTCCTCCGGATGCGACGATTTCCTGGCAGATGGCGAAGGTAGCGGGAAGGCCGACGGCCTCGATGGCCACGTCGACGCCGGCTCCCTCGGTCAGTTCCATCACCTGATGGGCGGCGTGTCCGTCGGAACTGTTGATTAATGTGGTGGCGCCGAACTTCTTGGCCACGGCGAGGCGCTTGTCGTCCAGGTCGATCATGAAGATTGCCGCTGGGGAATAGAATTGCGCCGTCAGCAGAACGGCGAGCCCCACGGGTCCGGCGCCTACAATGGCGATGGCGTCTCCGGGCTTGACCTGGCCGTTCAGAACGCCGCACTCAAAGCCTGTCGGCAAAATATCGCTGAGCATTACCATGGCTTCTTCATCGGCGCCGGCCGGGAAGCGGTAGAGACTGCCATCGGCCTGGGGGATGCGGACGTACTCAGCCTGCGTTCCGTCGATGGTGTAGCCCAGAATCCAGCCGCCGTGCCGGCAATGGGAATACATGCCTCGTTTGCAGAAGTCGCACTTCAGGCAGGCAGTCACGCATGAGACGATGACCTTCTCTCCGACGTGAAACTCCGAGACGCCGGCTCCTATTTGCTCGATCACACCGATAGCTTCGTGGCCGAAAATGCGTCCATCGGTCACGGCGGGGAGATCACCCTTGAGAATGTGAAGATCGGTTCCGCAGATAGTCGACGTGGTGACGCGCACGATAGCGTCCCCCGGCTCTTGGATGGTGGGGCGCGGTTTGTCCTCCCATGCGCGATTGCCCGGACCGTGATAGACCAGAGCTTTCATGGTGGTACTCGGAGCAGCGGCACTCGCGGTGGAACGTTCGAGTTCAGCGGTTGTCATTAGTATTTCCCTGGACAGCGTCAATCCTAGGACAGCTCAACGTGCCGGGACTGTGCAACATTGCACACTTTCCGAAAATGGAGCAGTCCGCGCGCCCTTGAGTACCGCCGTTCGGTAGCTTTTCAGGAGTAGCGCCCCATGGTTCAAATTCTCTGGCGGCGGAACGAAGCAGATGTGATGCCGGTCACACGAGCGAGTTTCGGGGATCGCCTTGAGTTCCGAAATGGAACAAGATTCTTGACCGGCGAGAAAAACTAGGCTTCGAGTAATTGCTGGGGCCGGCCAAGACCACGGTAGAACCGTGAATCTGAACGAGATCCTGCCCCTTAAAGTCGGCACCCTACGGCGCTTTCATGACTTCTGCGGCACCATTTACACGCCGCTGTTTCCCTGATACGTCGATGAAGCTGTAGGCGCGACGCGCAGGATGCGGCGGATATCAAACACGAGGACGATCACGCCGATTATCAGCACCCAGACGGCTGAGCTTGCCATCCAGTGGTTGAGGGAGCTGACGAGTCTGACGGCTTCGGTGGAAGAGACGTCGTTTCCGCTCAGCGCTTGCAGGAGGTTGGCTCGGCACAGGCAGAAGATCAACCCCCAGGCACAGCAATCGAGGGCGAGGCGGAGACTGGCGCTCAGGCGCGTCCAACGCGCGTTCGAAAGATGCATACAGGAGACGACGATGCCAGCCAGGCTGAGCGCTACCAATCCCCAGAAGAAATACGGCCAGCGGAAGGAAAGCGTGACGGTCAATCCGAAGAAGTGGAACACGCGGTGGAAGGCGTCGAACTGGAGCCAAACGACAAGGGTTGCGACGACGACGGTCAACTCGAAGATGGTCGAGCTGCGAGAGATGCGGTTGTGATCGCGCTCGGCAGGAAGCGCGCGAGGGTTCCAATCGTTTACCAGGTGCGAGCGCGCCTGCGAGCGATCCAGCACGGCAAAGATCAGCGTATTGATAAACAGCGACCAGATGCAGGCAAGCCACCAGGGCTCGAGGGGCGCGAACAGCGCAGCGCCGGGATGATCTGCGCGAAAGTCAGGAGAGAAGATAGCGATGCCGATCAAGAGAAGCAGCCACGGTAGCAGAAAGTAGAAGATCAGCGCCCGGATGACAACGCTATAGATGGGAAACAGCGCTGGGCCGATCAAGTATCGCTGCGGCATATAGCGTTCGGCTACCGCCATGGGAGAACCGCAGCGTTTGAGGATAGGCTCGACTTCCGCGTCGGTGAGTTTGCGGCCGAGTTCGGTTTCTTTTTCCTCGATCTGTGAGCGAAGATCTTCGGAGAGTTCCGCGATGATGTCATCCTTCTGATTGCGGGGCAGCCAGAATTTGACGGCTTGCAGGTAACGATCTACGAGTGCCATGACTTTGCTCCTGGTGCGACCAAATTCGTACGGCTAAGATTCGTGCAATTAAAATTCGTGCGACTAAAAGATGTCTTCCAGAGATGCGCGAATGCTTTTCCACTCGACCAACAACTGTTTGAGGATCAGCTTGCCGTCGGGAGAAAGGCGGTAGAAGCGCTTGTTACGTTTGTCTTCTTCGCGCCACTGGCTGACTAGCAGGCCCTGAGTCTCCAGGCGGCGAAGCAACGGATACAGAGTGCCTTCGTCGATGGCCATGCCGTGATCGGCCAGGGTTTTGCGCAGGGTGTAGCCATAGTGTTCGGTGCGCAACGCCGCCAGGACCGCGAGCGGAAGACTCCCGCGGCGGAGTTCCTGCCGGAGATTTTCGAAGCGGTCATCGTTGTGGGTGTCGGCATTTATGCTAGGCGACATATAGTGTATGGCGTACACTGTATATCACACAGTAATGAATGTCAACAGATTTCTTTCTGGAGAACCGGAGTGTGATGGAAAATCACCCAGGCCACTTTCAACTAAGCGAATTGCCGCGCTTTAGAGTTTCGTGGACTTCTTGCCTTCTCTGGCAAGCTCTTCGGCGAGCTTGAGGGCGTTCATGGATTGTTCGTGCGCCTGCTTGCTGAGTTCGTGAGCGGTGAGATGATCTCCCTTGCCGTGGGCAACGGCCGCAGCGGCGTGGGCGTGGGCCGCAAGGTTATGGAGTTCTGCGGCTCGAGCATTCGAGCTTTGTGGCATGGCGTATCTCTTTTCCGGTTGGATGCTGTTCCGGCGCGCGGTTGCGGCCTTAGTTGCGGTCGTCGTCCAAGTACTCTTCCGGGACGTCGTCTTCTGGAACCTCATGCGTCCTTACCTCAGACACGTCTGCATCCTTGGCGTTCTCCACTCCCCGAACCACGCCGGCTTCGAACGCGTTTCCTTCTTCGAGTAATTCCTCTGAGCTTTCGGAATCCGCATCGGCTGTGTCCGATATTTGCTGAATGTCGCCAGACTGCCCGGCGGAATCCGGTCCAAGTTCATCGCGGCCGTGCTTCTTTTTCGCAGACATAATTTCTCCTATCCTGTGTGAGATGCCGTCAATGGGAGAGCGATTCACAATGCCGCACCGGATCAATCGTTGCTAGGCAGCCAGGGAATCTGCCGAGACCAGGTTGCGGTAGAGTTCGAGGTAATCGTTGATCATGCGCTTGGTGGTGAAGCGTTCGCGGGCACGAGCGTAGGCGCGATCGGCATAGGCGTGGCGCAGAGCACGGTCGGCGTCGAGCTGGAGAAGGGTTTCAGCCAGACTGCGGGCGTCGTTGGTGCGGAAATAAAGGGCGGCGTCGCCCCAGACCTCGCGGAAGCTCGGGATGTCGTTGGCGACGATGGCGCAACGCGAGAAGGCGGCGTCCAGCGGGGCCATGCCGAGCGGCTCGTAGCGCGAAGTGGCGGCATAGACGGCAGCCCGGCTATAGAGCGCGCGCAATTGAGCCTCAGTCTGCGGACCGCGAATGGCGACGCAACTTTGGTCGGTCGAAACTTTTACGTCCGCGCGGATCGGAATGCGCGGCAGGGGAACGGTTTGCTCTGCGCCCACGATGCAGACCGAGAAGGGATGGGCATGCTGCGTAAGCAGGAAAACCTGCTTGCCGGCATCGAGCAGGCGGCCAACCGAGAGCACGGAATCGTCTTTGCTGACGTAGGGATTGAAGAAGATAGGGTTGCGTCCGGGATAGATTATGACCGCGCGGCGCGGCCGCGTGTAGGTGGAGATCAGAGTGTCGAGCATGCAAGCCGAGGGCGCAACCACGGCATCGGCGGCGGCTATGCCGCGGACGATCGTATCGCGATACCACTTCAACCAGCGCGTGGGGCGCGGGCTGCAGCCCTGCACGGCTTCAGTCCAACTGATGAGATCGCCGTGGGCCATCACCACGCGCGGAATGTCGACGGGAAGATTGCCGTGGCAGAACTGGTGGAGGTGGAGCAGGTCAGGACGAACTTCGCGCACCAGGTTTGCGAGATACTGAGACGATTCGGGCAGGTCGTTTGGCGCGTCGTCCATCCACTCCAGGCGGAAGGCGGTGGGCCGGTACTCGAGGCCGTGGAGAAGGTCCATCCATGCGGTCTGGTCGGGTAGCGGGATCTCGCCGAAGCTGACCAGCGTAACCCGGACCCCGCGCGTGACCAGCCCTGTGACCAGTTCGCGGGTGTAGGTCCAGGAGCCGGACATGGTGTCGCCTGTGACCAGAACGTGCACAGTGCCTCCGGGAGTCTGCAGGATGCCGCAGTGGATGCGGCATCCGGCGTGTTGCGCTGGCCTATTCTAGTGCCAATCGGGTGAGGAGTCGAAAAGTTTTTTGCGCTGGACGGGACATCTGCAAAGCCTTGCACAGGAATGGGTTGTGGCTTAAGTGCGGAGGAGGCTGGGATGACGAGACGTCGATAAATAGAGAATTTCAGTTCACGGTTAGCCTTAGACGCATGTCGCGGGCGAGATTGTCGATCATGCGGATTTTTTCGGCGGCGGGGGTGGGGACGCCGGGGACGGCCATGGCTAGTTCGCAGGAGAGCAGCATTACCGTTAGCGACTCGCACATTTCGCTGCGAATTTGTTGCTCGACGGAGCGGCGGGCTTGAGTTTCTTCGCGCTTGCGGCGGTGGAGCGCGGAGCGGACCTCGCGCAACAGACGTTCCATGCCGCTGACGGCGAAGTTGAGATACACGGGAAAGGCGGTGCCCAGATGCTCAAGCACCTGGTCGCTTTCGGCGGGTTCGTTCTCTAAGAGGAACTGATCGAGAACCACTGCCGAGTAAGGCTGTTCGCGCAGACGGGCCACGGCTTGCGGAAGGTTCTCGGCCCAGTGAGTTTCTTCGCCGGTGGCTTCTTTTAGAGTGGCAGCACACTCTTGGCCGCGTGCCGAAGGGGTTATGAGTAGAATCATGCTGTTTTCATTGCACGCTGAGCGGTACTGATCTGATCAGTACCCGCTGAGCACCAACGACGTTGACATTGAAAAGACTAGGCTTAGAGAAAGTCGTTGTGAGCGGTCTTCCCATTGTGGAACGATTTAGGTCGAAGTCGGTTCATAAGTGAACTTGCATGTTCGCGCCTGCTGTGGAAGCCGCCCGGCTCGCATCTAGTCCTCGCCGCTGGGGGCGAGGACGCCCCCACTGCCTGCCCTGAGCTTGCCGAAGGGACAGCCGCCGGGAGGGGGCGCTACCGTCCGACTGCGGCGCTACTAAGCGCATCACTACTAAGTCTGGACTGCGTAGTCCTTCAGCTTGCGGTATAGAGTTGTTTTGCCTATGCCTAGCAGGCGCGCGGCCTGCAACTTGTCGCCATTGAGTTCCGCGATCGCGTTGAGGATGGTCTGCCGTTCCAGCTCCGCCATGGAAACGATTTTGTTCAGGCTGTGCCCATTGCCATTGGAGGGAACCGTGATCTGCGCGCCGGCAATGGCCGGAGGCAAATCGGGCACATGGATCAGGGGACCGCTGGTAAAGGCACAAGTGCGCTCCAGACAGTTTTCCAACTCGCGGACATTGCCCGGCCAGTCATAGGCCAACATGACTTTGATGGCTTCATCGGTGAGGATTTTTTCCTGGCCGGAGGCGCGCGTAGTGCGCTCCATGAAGTGCGCGATCAATAGGGGAATATCCTCGCGGCGTTCGCGCAACGGTGGGATGCGCAGGCAGAGAACGTTGAGCCGGAAATACAGGTCGCGGCGGAAAGCGCCTTCGGTCACAGCCTGTTCCAGCACGCGATTGGTGGCGGCGAGGATGCGCACGTTGATGGGAATGCGGCGGGTGCTGCCGACCGGGCGAATCTCCTTCTCCTGAATGGCGCGCAGGAGTTTGGCCTGAAGGTCTACAGGCAACTCGCCCACTTCGTCGAGAACCACGGTTCCACCCTCGGCGATGGCGAGTAGTCCGTCCTTGGCCTGATTGGCGCCGGTGAACGCGCCTTTGACGTAGCCGAACAGTTCGCTCTCGATCAACGTGGGCACGAGCGAGCCGCAGTCGACCGGGATGAACGGCTTGTCGTGAAAAGGCCCGGAGTAATGAATGGAGCGCGCGACCATTTCCTTGCCAGTGCCGCTCTCGCCGAGAATCAGCACAGGGTGAGAGCTGTTTGCTGCTTTGGCGATGATGCGGTAGAGCTTCTCCATCTCCGGAGCGCGGCCGACGATGCCGCGTAGCCCTGCTTGGACTTGAGCTTCTCGCGCAGCATGCGGTTTTCACTTTTGAGCTTGAGGTGGTTGGAGACGCGCTCCAGCAAAAGCTTGAGTTCGTCGATGCTGAAAGGTTTGGTCACGTATTCGTACGCGCCATTCTTCATGGCCTGCACGGCCGACTGCACTGTGCCGTAGCCTGTCACCACGATCACCAGAGCTTCGGGACGTTGAGACTTGATATGGCGGAGAGCCTCCAGGCCGCCCGCGCCGGGCAGCCGCAGATCGAGCAGAACGGCGTCGATGGTCTGGTTCTGCAGCAGGCGGTAGGCATGCTCGGCGGAATCGGCGACATGGGCGATGAAGCCCAGCGATAGGGCGACCTCGCGGCAAGCATCGCGGATGGAGCGTTCGTCGTCGACGATGAGAAGGTTGAGAAAATTGGCGGCCATGATTTGAGGAGTGGCGATGGAGTGAGTTACGGCGGCTGACGTCATAAAAGTGATTCCTTCTTAATTTCTTGAAATGTTGTTGGTCGCTCTGGATTGGCCGGGTCCAGAAGATCTTTGCTGGGAAGATCCGTGTCGGAAAGATCTGTGTCGGCAGGCCGAGATGCTTGGGGAAGCAAGATCATCACGCGAGTGCCGTGGCCGGGTTCGCTTTCGAAGTGGATGAGTCCGCCATTGGTGGTAACGATGCCGCGGACCGTCGTCAATCCCAAGCCGGTGCCCTGGCCGGCATTCTTGGTGGTGAAAAATGGCTCGAAGAGACGTTGGCGGGTTTCGGCGTCCATGCCGTGGCCGTTGTCGCCCACGACGAGCAGGACACAGGGAAAAGCAGGCGGGCCGGTGGGCGCAGTCGCGGCCACGGGCTGGAACTTGCAGTTGCTGGTTTCGACGGTAATCCGGCCGCCGTTGGGCAATGCGTCGCGAGCATTCAGGACCAGGTTCAGCAAGATCTGCTGGGCCTGGGCCCGGTCGATCTTGACGGCGCCCAGATCCGGATCGAGACGCAGGTCGAGCACAATGTTTTCGCCAATCAGGCGAGTCAACAAACCGAGCATGGCGCGGGCAATTTCGTTGAGGCAGAAGACACGAGCGGGCGCACGTTGCGGCCGGGCAAACACGAGCAACTGGCGCACCAGACCGGTAGCTTGCACGATGGCGGAGCGAATCTCATCGGCATAGCGCCTCCGGCGGTCTTTCCCGTCCAGACTGGAGAGCAACAGATCGCAATACAGCATGACGCCGGTCAGCAGATTGTTGAAGTCATGGACCACACCGCCGGTCAGGCGGCCGACCGCTTCCCAGCGCTGCGTTTGAAGCGGGCTTTCCTCCGCAGGAACCGCGTCGTTGGCGGGCTCGGCCATGAGCAAGGCGTGGTCGGCCTCTCCCGCGCGGCCGGGTTGGCGCCATGCGGTCCACTTCGCGCTGGTTTGTCCATGGCCCGCGCCCCGGGTTTCGATGCCGATGCTCTCACGCCGGGAATCGAGCAGGTCGCGCAGCAGCAACTCAGTTTGGTCGCGGTCCTGGGGACGAACCAATTCGCCGAGCCGCAACCTGCGCCGGCTGGCCACGCCGCGGTCGAGAGTCCGCTCGAAGGCTGGATTCATCTCGACAATCACCCCTTGCGGGTTGCAGCGGGCTACGGCGATGGGGGCGTGTTCGAAGGCGGCGCGGAACGTCGTGCTTGAGTTCTCTCCCGCCGGAGAATCTGGCCACGGAAATGGGGTTGCGGTATTCATCACACTTAGTGTGGCGCGGGACGATTCCCGGAAGGAAGCCCACGACTGGGTATCCGATACCTCCGTGTTCCCAAAACGGGAGCAAGTAGCTAGCGCGGGCGCCCGTTTTCCGGCATCGAGCCCACTATAGGAGGGGCGATCTACCGTTGCGAAGTGCAGTGGGTGTTGAAAAAGTCACGTCGATTAGCAGGATGAGATTCAGCAGAAGCATGTTAGAAGAAAGTGATCCTGCCATGCTCTGTTTGATTCTCATTGTCGGAGGCCTGCTGATCATGATGGGGCAACACGACCGCTCTGAAGCGTTGTTCTACTACTTCCGCCTGGAAGATCAGGTTCCAGAAACTCATCTGCTGCGGCTCATTGAAAAGCACATCAGCTTTGCCTTTGTGCGCGAGAGGTTGAAGGAGAGTTACAGCGAGACGGGGCGGCCCTCGATTGATCCCGAGCTTCTGTTGCGCATTCTGTTGATCGGCTATCTGTATGGCATCACCAGCGAACGGAAACTGGTGGAGGAACTGCGTATGCACCTGGCGTGGCGCTGGTTCACGGGTTTGGGTTTTGATCAGGAGATTCCCCATCACTCTACATTTTCCAAGAACCGTCATGGGCGGTTTCAGGAGTCGAAGCTGTTCGAGGAGTTGTTTGAACAGATCGTGCGCCAGTGTGTGGAGGTGGGAATGGTGCAGGGCAAGCACCTGTCTGTCGATGGCAGTTTCGTGGAAGCCAATGCCGCCAAGGAGAGCCGCATTCCGCGCGAGCAGTTGGCGGAAGTAGCACAGGTCAATCACACCGTGCGTCAGTATATGCAGGAACTAGAACAGCAGAACCCGGTAGAAGAGCCGGTGCATGAGCAAGACCAGGTGTCGACCACCGATCCCGATTCTACTTACGCCACCAAGGGTGGGACTCCGGCCCGACTGGGTTACTACGACAACTATCTGGTCGACAACCACAGTTGCGTAATCGTGGGAGTACAAGCGACGGCAGCACGGATGAGTCAGGAAACGGTGGCCGCACAGGACATGCTCACTCGCTTCACGCAATGGCAAAGACGAGAGCCAGAATCGGTAGCGGCCGACACCACCTACGGAAATGGGGTGTTCTTGCAGTGGTTGGCGGATCGGAACATCACACCCTATATGCGAACCCGCGACAGTATCCACAGAAGGAACAGTCCGTTCTATGGTCCCGAGCGGTTCACGTATCAACCCGAAAGTAACAGCTATCGCTGTCCTGCGGGGGAACAGCTCAACTATGTCGGCCTGAATGTTCGCAACCGCGCTCACGCCTATATCGGGAGCGGCAAACGTTGTGGGGCGTGTTCGCAAAAAGCGCAATGCACCAGTGGGCGTTATAAGTATCTCGCCATTCATAGGGATGAGACGGCCCGGCAACGCGCTCGCGAGTTGGTCAACACACCAGAGTTTGCGAAGGCACAGCGGGAAAGAAAGAAGGTGGAAGCCCTGTTTGCGGAACTGAAGAATCAGATCGGATTGCGTCGCCTGCGCCTGCGCAGACTGAAGTTCGTGCGGGAGCAGTTCTTCCTGGCGGCCGTGGCCCAGAACATCAAGCGGCTAGTGCGATTCCTCAGCCAACCGACAACCTCTACTATGGAAGCTGCCACTTAGTGGAGGTGAGAGGAAAACCTCGATGGCAGCGATAATCGCAGCCGAGAGTACATTCCGATCACAGACTTTTTCAACACCCACTGCAGATGTCACTCAAAATCGGGAAATGCCTGTGGAAAACTCGGTAAGGGGTTTATTTTCTGCAGTATCGGGGAAAATAATAAGCAAGGAATAGATGCGGGATGACGGGAGTCCGAAAGAAATGCGGACCGTTTATTCGGTAGCCGGGCTGTTTGATCGCCGATCAGCTACCGATTTCGGTTCGTCGAGTAATACCGGAGACGTCAAACGGAAGGTCAAACGGCGGCCTTTCTGCACTCGAATCCCGCCGGGCTGCTGGGGGGTTCCCCGGGCAAACAGGCTCGAGGTCTGAAGAGCAAGTTGTCTGCTATCGATGGTGAGAGCCGTCAGGGTCAGCTGAAAATAGCCCGAACGCGCGTCCGCACGCACGGCCTCGATGTGCCCAGTTGCCATAGCTCCACGCTCGATGAGCGGATCCCCGTCGATCGCAAGGGGAGCGGCGATGGACGCTAAGAAGGTGTCGCCGGCGCGAACTTTGGCGGCGGAAAGCGCGTCTTCCAGTTGAACGGTGAGAAGAGTTCCAGAGGGCAAAATATACGATTGCGATCCGGCCCGGAAGGGCAGAGCAGTGGTCACTCTTGGATCGGCCGAAACAGCGGGATGCGCCCCTTCGCTGGCTGAGGCTAGATCAGCGTCTGAATGAAATGGAAGCTTTTGTTCACCGGAGGAAGAACCAGTGTCGCTCCGGTGCAAAGGCTCGGAGTGCGCACATCCTTGAGTCAGGCTGAGGCCGAGAGCAAGGCAAACCACCCCAAAGACGTGCCGGAATCGAAGTAAATGCGTCATCGTCTATATCGTCGCGCGGCTTTCCAGTCTGTCATAGTGGCAAGTGAAGTACCAGATCAGTACTAAGGGAATCAAGCAGATGCGGGTTAAGAGGAAAACCATCAGTGTAGAAGTTGCGTGCTCGCTGTCGAGACCTTCACGGCCCTGAGACTTGAGTGGTGATAGAGTGCGAGGCAAGCCATGATCTTTCTCGAGACGGAGCGGCTGCTTTTCAGGACGCACGAAGCAAGGGATGAGGCCGATTTTGTGAACATGCACACGGACGCCGAAGTCCGGCGTTACGTCGGAGGGCCAGCTTGGTCCCTGGAGAAGGCGCGGCATCGTTTCCGCAATGAATATCTCGGCCGGCCGACCGAAACTTACGGCTTATGGGCTGCAATTCTTAAAGCAGAACATCTTAAAAATGAACAAAGATACATAGGGTGTTGTGGCCTGCGGGCAGCCCCGGACGGGAAGTCGGCGCATCTCGGATACTATTTCGCCCGGCCTTACTGGCGGCAAGGATTTGCCTCGGAGGCCTCCGGGGCCTTTATTGACTTCGCTTTTGCCCGCTTGCACTTGCCGCGCCTTCTGGCGGACGTGGAGGAGCGTAATGCGGCGTCAGAACACATTTTGCGTAAATTCGGATTTAAGTATGCAAGCCGGGAAGAGATTCCGGTTAGCGGTCGTGTCTTGCTCTTCTATGAACTCTCTAGAACCGAGCGGGAAGGCAAATCACCCCTGACCCCCTCCTGTGAGGGCTTATGAAAACTGACGTGATTGTGTTGTGCTTCCAGCGAAAAGCCTACCCCCAGGGGTCACCCTTCGGCTTTGCTCAGGGCAGGCTCCGGTTCACAAGTAGGCAGTTGCGAAGGACGCAAAACAAATCGCGGAGAGCGTTGCCGCTCTCCGCGAAAAGGTTCGGATTGAAAACCACGAGCTAGTTGGAACCGCCGCTGGCGCTCTGCGTTTCGTTTTCCGGCTGCGCGATCACACCGTCAAACGGAGTCGCCGCCACATAGTGGCCATGGACCACGCTGATGCGGCGCAGCGGGAAGCCGGAATCCGGCCCACGCTGCCAGGTGCTGCCGCCATCGCTGCTCTCGAACACAATGCTGGTTTGACC
>CAWKKK010000035.1:0-52416 GCA_963850165.1 uncultured Acidobacteriaceae bacterium
GTTCCGCTACCTGTTCCGTTAGATGCACGCTGCCTCTCCTGGGGTCCATCCTGTCCCGGCTTTAGGCCGCCTGGGGCTCGAACAGTAGGAGGCTATCTTCTCATACCGAGGCCCAAGCACCGCTATGGCACGTTCGAACCATATGAACCTGAATCGAGAATACCTATGGAAAACGATACTCCGGGGTATTGCTGCCGCGATGTGACACGTGTCACTGCCGAACAATTTTCTCGTGTCTAGACCTCGACCTTGGTTTCCGCTGCCGCCAGACTGCGCAGCGACTCCTCATAAGGCGGGCGGGCAATGCCGCGCTCGGTGATGATCGCGGTCACATACTTGGCCGGAGTCACGTCGAAGGCGGGGTTCTCAATGGACACGCCGTCCGGCGTCATCTGTTTCCCGGCGATGTGCGTGACTTCTTTGACGTTGCGCTGCTCGATAGGAATCTTGCTGCCGTCAGGGCAGCCGAGGTCGATGGTCGAAATAGGCGCTGCTACATAGAACGGGATGCCGTGCTCTTTCGCGAGAACGGCGACGGTGTAGGTGCCGATTTTGTTGGCCACGTCGCCGTTGGCCGCGATGCGATCCGCACCCACCACGATCGCCCGATCTTGCCCTGCTTCATCATGGCGCCAGCCATGTTGTCGGAGATGACGGTTGTTGGGATGCCGTCTTTCATCAGCTCCCAGGCAGTAAGCCGCGAACCTTGCAGGAAGGGGCGAGTTTCGTCGGCATAGACGTGAATCTTCTTGCCCTGCTCGACGGCGGCGCGGATCACGCCCAGCGCGGTGCCGTATCCAGCCGTGGCCAGCGCGCCGGCGTTGCAGTGGGTAAGCACTCCGCCTTCGCTTGGCATCAGCGTGGCGCCGTGGCGTCCCATGGCCTGGTTGGCGGCGATGTCTTCGGCGTGCATGCGCTGCGATTCTTCGATGAGATCCTGTTTGATTTGCGCGATGGGCCGAATGCGGATGCGCTCGAATTTTTCCTGCATGCGGCGGATAGCCCAGAAGAGGTTGACCGCGGTTGGGCGGGTCTTACCGATTACGTCGCAGGCCTGGTCGAGGTCGCGTTTCAGGTCGGCTGTGGATTCGGCTTTGGAATTCTTGACGGCCAACGCAATCCCCATGGCCGCGGCCACGCCGATGGCGGGCGCTCCGCGCACCACCATGGTCCGGATGACGTCGGCAACCTGCTCGTGCGTTTTGCAGGTGACATAGGTTTCTTCTGTGGGCAGCTTCGTCTGGTCGATGAAGCGTACACCTTGGTCAGTCCATTCGAGAGTTTGAATCATGGGCGGTCGTTGGTCGTTAGTCGTTAGAGCACTCAGGCTTTATGGGCTGCACATCTGTTCCCTGGGACATTCGTTACTGCCGGGCGGCCGCAGACTTCGCAACTGGCTGCGACTGCAAAAATCATGGGTGCCGTGTCGTCCATCTGCATAACATGCTCGGTGCGGACGTCGCGGGCGGTAAAGATGGAGACGAACGGCGCCGGGGCCGCGGCCTTCTCTACGCTTGGCCGTCCTTTTGCTTCTTCGCGCTCCACCAGGCACATCGCGCCCACAATCTCAAATCCGAATTCGCGCGCTGCTTCGATCGCTTGCACCGTGGACGCGCCGGTCGTGCAGACATCGTCGACGATTACCACGCGCGCAGCCCTTCTCGCGAAAGCCTTCGATGCGCTGTCCGGTTCCGTGTTGCTTTTCGGCCTTGCGCACCAGGAAGCCATGCAACTCGCCGCTCACCACCGAAACCGCCGTCACGATGGGATCGGCTCCCATGGTAAGGCCGCCGATGGCCTGCGGCTTCCATCCCCGCTGCCGGATTTCGTCGGAAAACACTTCGCCGGTCAGCCGCGCGCCCTTGGCATCAAGAGTGGTGGTGCGGCAGTCGATGTAGTAGTCGCTGGTGCCGCCGGAAGAGAGCTTGAACTCGCCCAGCCGGAAGGACTTGGAGGCGAGCAGGCGCAGCAGATCCTGGCGCGGGGAAGACATCAAATCTTACGATACCACGGAGAATGGGAGTCCGTCCGGGCACGCCGGCCTTCGGTCTTCAGCTTCTCATCCATCGGGCGTGGTAACCTGAATATTCTTCCACAACGACGCTTCGAGGTATGAAATTGCAGAGTGCGCGAAAGCTTTTCTTCTTCCTTCTTGCCGGTTTCTTTCTCGTAAACTTGAGCGGTGCAGGGCTGGTTTCGACGGTGTTCGCCGAGGGTACGCGCACCTGGGAGCAGTCGAAATTTGACGAACTAACCAAGGGCACGGCTACCGGCGTGGCGATTCGCAGCGCGGGCGGCCTGGAGCTGGCGCCCACGTTCAAGAGTCTGTATGCCACGCCTTCCACTTACATCTGGGCGATTGCAGCCGACGATGCAGGCGACGTCTATGTGGCGGCGGGCGCGCCCGCCCGGGTGTACCGCCTTACGCCCGACGGCAAGGCAACGATCATTTTTGAGCCCAAGGAACTTCAGGTGCAGGCGCTTCGGACTGGTCCCGGAGGCGCGATCTACGCCGCCACCGCTCCCGATGGCAAGGTATACAAGCTCGAACACACGCCGCGCGGCAAGGGGCAACCGGCAAAAGCCGACCCTCCCCAGGACGCGGCTTCGGGCAAAGGCAGAGAAGACAAAGACAAAGACGCGGCCAAGCCGGCTGCCGATCCCTCGTGGAGTTCGTCCGTCTACTTCGAGCCGGGTACGAAATATATCTGGGACCTGGCCCTGGACAAGTCCGGCAATCTCTACGTGGCTACCGGCGACCACGGGGAGATTTATCGGGTTACGGCGAAGGGCGAGCATTCGGTCTTCTTCAAGAGCGATGAGACCCACATCCGCGTTCTGGCCTTCGATGCGCAAGACAATCTGATTGCCGGCTCCGACGGCAGCGGGCTCATCTATCGCATTTCTCCGGCTGGCGAAGGATTCGTGCTGTACAGCGCCCCCAAGAAAGAGATCACGGCGCTCGGCGCTCGATCGATCAGGGAACATCTACGCGGCGGCGGTCGGCGAAAAGCGCAGCGGCGGGACGAGCGCATCCGGCCTGGCCGCATCCCTTCTCGGCCTGGGAACAACCGCGCCCGCGGTCAATACGACAACACCTGCTCCGGGCATCACGATTACGCCCGCCCCCAGCGCGCCTCAGACGGCGGGACCGTTTCCATTCCCTGGTGGTGGAGCAAGCGGCGGATCGGATGTGTATCGCATTGCGCCGGATGGTTCGCCCGCAAGAGTTTGGACCTCGCACGAGGATATTGTCTACGCGCTGGCCTTCGATTCCGAGGGGCGCCTGCTGGCCGGCACGGGCAATCGCGGACATATTTTTGCCATCACCGGGCGCGATGAGTTCTCCGATCTGCTGAAAGCGCCGGCTTCGCAGGTAACCGCCTTTGCCAAGGCTCCCGGCGGCGGTCTTTACACCGCGACCAGCAATCTGGGAAAAGTGTTTGTCCTGGGACCGCGCCCGGAAGCCGAGGGTACATACGAAAGCGATGTGTTTGACGCCAAGATTTTCTCGCGTTGGGGACGCGCTGAGTTTCGCGGCGCAGGCAGCGTGGATCTTTATGCGCGCAGCGGCAACGTCGACAATCCCGACCGCAACTGGAGTCCGTGGAAGAAGATCGACTTAAGTAAGGATGACCTCACGAAGAACGGAGAAACCGGAATTCCGGCGGCGCGCTATGCCCAGTGGAAGGCGGTGCTGCACGCGGGAACATCGGCGCCCGGCGTGGACAGCGTAGCGCTGAATTATCTGCCCAAGAACGCCGCTCCCGAGATCGACGACGTCACGGTCCAGGTTGGCGTCAAGTACCAGCCCCTGCCGAAAATGCCGGGCCAGGGGGGATCGGATTCCAGCGGAACTTCTTTCGGCGGGTCTTCTTTCGGATCTTCCGGGACACATTTCGAAACTCCAACTCCCAGTTCTCGCGATCGTGATTCCATCGGAGTGAAATGGAGCGCGCACGATGAGAACGACGACCAACTGATTTACTCCGTCTACTACCGCGGCGACGACGAGACGCGCTGGCTGCTGCTCAAGGACAATCTCACCGACAAGGCATATTCATTCGACGCCAGCCTGCTGCCAGATGGAGGTTACACGGTGAAAGTGGTTGCCTCGGATGCCCGTCGCACTCGCCGGGTGAGGGGTTGACGGCATCGAAGGAAAGCCGCCGCTTTGAAGTGGATACGACCCCGCCGCGAATCGAGAATCTGGCGGCGTCGATCGAGAGCGGGCAGCTTCATGTCACGTTCCGAGCGATCGATGGGTTTTCTCCCATCAAGCGCGCGGAATATTCAGTGGATGCTGGCGAGTGGAAATACGTGGAGCCGATCGGCCAGCTCTCCGATGCCAAGGCGGAAAGCTACGATTTCAAGGTCACGCCGGAAACTGCGAAAGACGGCACGCCTTCGTCTGAGCACGTCGTGGTCGTGCGCGTCTACGATCGCTACGAAAACATGGGCGCCGCCAAGACGTTGATCCGCGGCAAGTGAGTTTTCAAACAGTGGGGGCAATTCCGGCGTCCGCTTGATCTTCCGAAAGATGATCTTCCGAAACGCTCTTCATCGCTCTGAGTTCCCCGGCACGGCGCAGTTCAGGGAATCTCCATGCCCAGAGGGCAATCACCACCAGCGTTCCTATTCCACCCAGCAAGACGGCGGGAACCGTGCCAAACCACTGCGCCGTCAATCCCGATTCGAACTGCCCCAGTTCATTGGATGCGCCGATAAAAACCATATCGACGGCCATCACGCGCCCTCGCATTTCATCGGGCGTGCGCAATTGCACCAGGGTCGCGCGAATGATCACGCTGATCATGTCGGATGCGCCGAGGAAGATCAGCGAAAGCAGCGAGAGCACCAGGCTGGTCGAGACGCCAAAAAGAATGGTGCAGATTCCAAATCCGGCCACCGACCACAGCAGCGTCGGCCCGGCCCGGCCGCGTAGCGGACGATGCGCCAGAGCCATAGCCATCATGGCCGCGCCTACTCCCGGAGCGGTCCGCAACAGTCCCAGACCCCATGGCCCGGTGTGCAGAATCTCGCGGGCATAAACCGGAAGCAGCGCCACGGCGCCGCCCAGCAGCACTGCAAACAGGTCCAGCGAAATCGCGCCCAGAACCAGTTTCTCGCGCCAGATGAAGTGCAATCCGGCCAGGATAGTCTTCAGCGTCGTGGGCTCGCGCCGCCGCGCTTGCGGACGCGTCTTGATGCGGAAAGTCGAAACCAGCGCCCCCACTGCGGTCAGCATGGCCGCCGCGTAAACTGCCGAAGGCCCGCGGAAAAGCGCGTAAAGAATTCCGCCGAGAGATGGCCCAAGAATCGTGGCGGCCTGGAATGTGGTAGCGTTCCACGCCACCGCGTTGGCGAAGTGTTCTTCGGGGACCAATTGCGGCAGAATCGAGCGGCTGGCCGTGCCGTTGAACGAACGCACTACGCCCAGCAGAATCAGCACCGCATAGATCGGATGAACCGAATGCGCTCCGCGCTCCGCGATCACCAGCAAAAGCCCCGAGCAGAGCGCATACCCCGCATAGCACGTCCCCAGCACCTTGCGCCGGTCGAAGCGGTCAGAGGCATGGCCGGAAACCAGAAACAGCAGAATGCCCGGAAGAAACTGCGCCAGCCCCACCAGGCCAAGATCGAGGGCGCGCTTGGTGATGTCGTAAACCTGCCATCCTACGGCGACCGCCTGCATTTCGACGGCAGCCACAATCAGGAAGCGCGCAATCTGAAACAGCACGAAATCCGGATGCGTGAAGGCGATGCGTCCAGCTCTGGAGTCGGCGGGTGCGGGCATTGATCTTCCAATGTGATCTTCTAATGTGCCATAGAACGAGAAGACCTGCATGGCGCGTTATATCGAGCAGGTAAAATCGACTCATGATGACGGTGCTGCGAACCGCCGGGTGGATCGCCTGCGTCGTCTACTCAACCATCCCGGCGTTCTGGCTGCTGATCCATCCGCGAGCAGAGTTTTGGCGTTCGCGCCGGCGATCACCGTACCGGATTCTCCTGCCTGTCTGGATCGGAATGTGGGCGCTCGTGGCCGCGATCACGGCTCCCTGGCGCGGCGTCTCGCTCTATGAAAACAAATGGACATGGATTCCCGCCGGCGCTTTATTCTTCGCCGGCCTTGTGCTCTACAAACTCTCTCACAGCGGGTTCAGCCTTGCTCAACTCGGCGGATTGCCCGAGATCCTGCGTAACCATAACCAGCAGCATCTGGTGACCACGGGCATTCGCGCCCACGTGCGCCATCCCGTCTATCTGGGCCATCTCTGCGAGATGCTGGCCTGGAGCGTGGGCACGGGCCTGGCAGTTTGTTGGGCGCTGACAGCATTCGCGATCGTGACCGGAGCAGTAATGATCAGGATGGAGGATAAGGAATTGGAGAAGAGGTTCGGCGAAGAATATCGCCAGTATCGATCCAGAGTGCCTGCGGTTTTGCCAAGAATCAGGATATGAGTGGATCCATATGAGCGGCAGCTATAATCCGATCTGGCTGAATGTTAACTGCTAATTGCTGACGCTGTTTTCCGCATGCGCTTTGAACTCTTCATCGCGACCCGCTACCTGCGCGCCAAGCGCCGCCAGGCTTTCATCGGCATCATCACCGGCATCTCGATTGTCGGAGTAGCGGCGGGCGTGGCTTCGCTCATCGTCGCGCTGGCCATCAACAACGGCTTTCGCCAGGACTTGCAGGAGCGCCTCATCGGATCCACTTCGCACGTCAGCCTGCTGCGCATAGCCGACGACGGCATCAAGGATTGGCCGCCTCTGCTCGAGCGCCTTTCCAAACAGCCGCATGTGGTCGCCGCCGCTCCCGCGATTTTTGAGCAGGTGCTGATTTCCCGCGGACCCCGCGCCCGCGGCGCCGTCCTCAAGGGCATGATTCCGGCCGATGAGCGCAGAGTCGGCGATCTGCTCAACACCATAAAAGAAGGTTCGGCCGCTGCCCTGGAAGAATCTACTCCCGAGCCGGAAAAAGATCGTGTGGGAGCAGCCGCCTCGCCTGCTCAGGAAGCACCAGCCGACCGAAGACTCTCCCGATTCTCTCGCCAGCGTGCACGCGCGCGTCGCAGCCATGCCCCCAATCATCCTCGGCAAAGACATGGCCGACAATCTCGGCGCAACGGTCGGTTCCGTAGTCTTGGTTACCAGCCCGCAGGGCGAATTGACGCCGTTCGGCATGGTGCCAAAATACAGCCGCTTTCGCGTCGTAGGAATCTTCAACTCCGGCTTCTTCGACTACGACTCGTCGTGGGCATTCACGCGGCTCTCCGATGCACAACGACTGTTCGGCCTCGGCGATCTGATTTCAGTGATTGAATTCAAGGTCGATGACATTGACAAGGCTGACATAGTCGCCCGCCAACTCGAAGACGCGGCTGGCAAGGGTTTCATGACCACTAATTGGAAGGAGCAAAACAAAGCCCTGTTTCACGCCCTGAACATGGAGCGTCTGGTCACCTACATCACCACCGGACTGATCGTCTTCGTGGCTGCTCTGAACATTCTGATTTCCCTGATCATGATGGTCATGGAAAAAACTAAAGACATCGCCGTGCTGATGTCGATGGGTACGCGCAAATCGCAAGTGCGAAACGTCTTCATCGCTCAGGGAGTCCTGATCGGAGTGATCGGCACCGCCATTGGCCTGCTGCTCGGCTATGCCATCTCCTACGCCGGAGGCCACTACCACATCATTTCGCTCTCGCCCGAGGTCTACTCCATCGACTACGTGCCTTTCGCCCCGCGCCTGATGGATGGCGTGTTGGTAGCGCTGGTGGCTATCGGGATTTCGTTCGTGGCGACCCTCTACCCCTCATGGTCGGCCGGCAGGATTCTCCCTGCGGAATCGCTGCGCTACGAATAAGCTTTTCCGGGGAACTTTCTCTCAGCTGCAGACGTACAATTAAAAGGGAAAGAAGGAGGGTCATCATGTTCACTTTCCTCCTGTGGTGCATACTCTTCGTAATCTGCTGGCCGCTGGCTCTGCTGGCGCTCGTCGCCTACCCGTTCATCTGGCTGCTGTTGTTGCCATTCCGCATCGTCGGCGTCGCGGTCCACGGAGTGCTCGAGATTATCTTCCTCGCGATCACACTGCCGTTCCGGCTGCTGGCAGCGCCGTTAGAATCTGAGACAACAGGGGATTTGAACGTCGCGGACCAGGATTCCCCTAACTCTCCATCACCTTCAAACTCTCGCTGACGATCAGCCTCGCCTCGGTCGCCCGCTGCACATCCTCCGCCGTCAACCCCGGAGCCACTTCCTCCAGCACCAACCCCCGCTCCGTCACCCGGATGTAAGCCATCTCCGTCACAATCGTATCCACAACTTTCACGCCGGTAAGCGGCAGCGTGCACTTCTTCAAAATCTTCGGAGCGCCTTCCCGCGTCGTATGCTCCATCGCCACCACCGTGCGCCGCGCGCCGGCGACCAGATCCATCGCCCCGCCCATCCCCTTCACCATTTTCCCCGGGATCATCCAGTTCGCCAGGTTGCCCGACTCATCCACTTCCATCGCTCCCAGCACGCTCAAATCAACGTGCCCGCCGCGGATCATGGCAAACGAATCGGCGCTCGAAAAATAAGACGTCCCCGCCATCTCGCTCACTGTCTCCTTGCCCGCGTTGATCAGGTCGGCGTCTTCCTGACCCTCTAACGGATAGGGCCCAATCCCCAGCATCCCATTCTCCGATTGAAGAACGACTTCCATCCCCGCCGGAACATGATTCGCGACCAGCGTAGGCATCCCGATGCCCAGGTTCACATAGAACCCATCGCGCAGCTCGCGCGCAATCCGATTCACAATCCGCTCGCGCTTCTCGATGTCTTTTCCAGGCTTGTTCATTAGCTTGTTCTCGGTACTAGGTACTCGGTATTAGCTACTGACTTTCCTCACCGTTCGCTTCTCAATTCGCCGCTCATACAACTCCCCTTGAAAAATTCGCTTCACGTATACCGAAGGCGTATGCACCGAATCCCCATCCAACTCTCCCGCTTCCACCAACTGCTCCACTTCCGCAATCGTAACCTTCGCCGCCGTCGCCATGATCGGGATTAAAATTCCGCGCCGTTTTCCGGTACACAAGATTTCCCATCCGGTCGCCCTTCCACGCTTTCACGAACGCGAAGTCCGCCTTCAACCAGCGCTCCATCACGTAGGTCCGGCCGTCGAACTCGCGCGTTTCTTTTCCCTCAGCTACGACAGTCCCCACGCCCGTGGGTGTAAAAAACGCCGGAATCCCCGCGCCGGCAGCGCGAATCCGCTCGGAGAATGTCCCCTGCGGCACCAGATCAAGCTCAACCTTCCCCGCCAGCACCATCGATTCCAGCAGCTTGTTCTCTCCCACGTAGGTTCCAATGTGCCGCCGAATCTGCCCCGCCGCGAGCAGCAACCCAACCCCAAATCCGTCCACTCCCGCGTTATTGCTGATGGTGGTGAGATTCTTCGATCCCTTCCGCATCAGCGCGCGAATCAGATTCTCTGGAATCCCGCAAAGCCCGAATCCTCCGAGCATGATGACGGAGCCGTCCCCCACATCGCGAATCGCCTCATCCGCACTGCCCACAACCTTATTCATAGCGTCCGCATTCTAAATGAAATTCACCAGGACATTGTTGATTGTGATTGTTGATTGCTGATTGACTGAGGAATTCACTCACTTGTCCTCCGTGTCCTCAGTGGCTTGCGTAGCTCTACTTCTTCCCGCACTCTTCTTCAGCCCATGCGCCAGCTCAAATTCTTCCGCGAGCGCCCGCGTCGCCAGATTCTCCCGGATGTGCGCCAGCCGCTGCTCCACCTTGAACAGCGCATCCTCCAGATTTTTCTTGTTGCTGATCGCGATATCCCGCCACATCGAATACGGACTCGCCGAAATCCGCGTCATCTCTTGCAGCGCCCGCCCGCCCGCCGAAAGCAACGGCGCCTCTTCTCCAAACTCCTCCACCAGGGCCGCCGCCAGCGCCGTCGAAATCATCTGCGGCAGATGGCTGATCCACGCGCACAGCCGGTCGTGATCCTCCGGGCGGCAGCATGGCGATGTGCGCGCCGATCTTACCAATCCAACCCGCAAACTCCGCGAATTTTCCTTCATGCAGATTCTGTCCCGGCAGCGGCGTCAAGAACCACATCGCATTCTGGAACAAGTCGGCATCCGCATAATCCACGCCGCTATGCTCCTTACCCGCCATCGGATGCCCGGCCAGAAACCGCTTGCCCGCATTCTTCCCAAACACGTTCAGCGCCCGCTCCGCCACTGCCGCCTTCGTGCTTCCCACATCGGTCAGCAGTGTGTTCGGCGGCAGCCCCGGCGCCAGCCGTCCAATCAAATCCACGATCGCCAGAACTGGCGTCGCCAGCACCACCAACTGGCTGCCGCGCACCGCCTCCACAGGCTCGACAAATCCGGCGTCGATCACTCCGCGCATCTTCGCCCGCTTCAACGCCGGCTGCCGGTCGCACCCCACAATCCGCCCGGCGAACCCCCGTTTCCGCAGCGCCAGCGCAAACGATCCGCCGATCAGCCCCGTGCCGATAATCGTGATTTGCCGGATCGCCATAGAAAGAATTGAGTAATTGGGCAATTTTGCGATTGTGATAATATTGAACGCAGAAAGAGCGCTGGAGATTTTCAATTACCCAATTACACAATTGCCCAATTACCCGATGGTTCGTCCCACCGCCGGCGCAATCATCCGCAACTCATCCATCAGCTTCGCGAATTGTTCGGGAAACAGCGACTGCGCCCCATCGGACCACGCCTTGTTCGGATCGGAATGCACTTCGATCAGCAGCGCATCCGCACCCGCCGCCACTGACGCCCGCGCCATCGGCGCAACCTTGTCGCGCCGCCCCGTCCCATGCGACGGATCCGCTGTCATCGGCAAATGCGACAGCTTGTGGATAATCGGAATCGCCGAAATATCCATCGTGTTTCGCGTGTAAGTCTCAAACGTGCGGATCCCGCGCTCGCACAAAATTACTTCATAATTTCCGCCCGCCATAATGTATTCCGCCGACAGCAGCAGCTCTTCCAGAGTCGCCGCAATCCCGCGTTTCAGCAGCACTGGCTTGCGAACCTTCCCCAGTTCACGCAGCAGATTAAAATTCTGCATGTTGCGCGCCCCCACCTGCAGAATGTCGACATAAGGCAGCATCATCGGAATCTGCGAGATCTCCATCACCTCGCTGATCACCAGCAGCTTGAACTTGTCTCCCGCCTCGCGCAGCAATTTCAGCGCATCTTCGCCATGCCCCTGGAAAGAATAAGGAGAACTCCGCGGCTTGAACGCCCCGCCCCGCAGCCCTCGCGCTCCCGCCTTAGCCACCGCTTCCGCCGTTGCAAAGAGTTGTTCCCGCGTCTCCACCGAGCAGGGTCCCGCCATCACCACCACTTCATTCCCGCCAATCTCCACCCCATTCGCCAGTTTCACAATCGTCCCTTCCGGACGAAAGCTTTTCCCCGCCAGCTTGTACGGAGAGCTGATGCGATGAACTTCCTGCACACCCGGCATCAGTTCCATGATGCGAATGTCAAAATCAATCCCCGCTCCCACCGCTCCCAGCACAGTTTGCCGCGCCCCAGTCGATCGGTGCACCTCAAACCCCATCTTCACCAGGTGCTCGATCACATGCTGAATCTGCGCCTCATCCGCCATGTCCTGCATCGCCACGATCATGATTGTTCGCTCTTGAGTTCCCCGAAATGTTTGTCATTCCGAACCGGCGTCAGCCGGTGAGGAACCTGCTTTCCCGTCCGTCAACGCTGCTTCAATCGTTCACGCCCGAATCCAACTCCGTCTCTGCCTTAGCTGCATCGGCCTTCGCCCCGATCCCTTCCTTCTGAATATTCCTCATAACATCCATGATCCGTTCAAAAATTCGCACCAGATCCCGCCCCGGCAGCGGACCCCGATTCATCTCCTGCACATTCTCAAACACAACCCGCTCCCGCTCCGGCTCGTAGACGGGCAAATTGGTGTCCCGCTTCAGCCGGCCAATCTCAATCGCCGCTCGCGCCCGCTCGCTCAGCAGTTCCACCAGCCGCCGATCAAGCTCATCAATCTTCTTTCGCCAATCTGCGATGTCCATGAAGCTCAGCCCTCAGCTGTCAGCTTTCAGCCGTCAGCAAATTCGCATCCTGCTTAATGCGACATTTACTAATCACCCGCAGGCACGATGATCTGCATCGGCGCGGATCATGACGCCTTGCCTGACGGCTGATGACTGACGGCTGAAAGCTTCCTGACAAATTCTCCCACAGCAGCCGCTTCCCGTCCCTGATTCCGCTCGATGGTTTCCACGATCGCGCTTCCCACCACCACCGCATCCGCAAATCTGCCCACCTCGGCAAACTGATCCGCATTCGAAATCCCAAATCCGACTGCGACCGGCAGCTTCGTGACGCGTCGCAACCGCCGCACCAGTTTTTGCGCATCTCCGGCCAACTGCTGACGTGTTCCCGTCACTCCCGTCCGCGATACCGCGTACACAAATCCTCGCGAGGCCGCCGCAATTCGCTTTAACCGCGCATCCGGGCTGGTCGGCGCCGCCAGGAAGACCGGCGCCAGGTCGTGCGCGTTCACCGCGCGCAAGTATTCGCCTGCTTCCTCCACCGGCAAATCCGTGACCAGCACGCCGTCCACCCCCGCATGCCGCGCCACCGTGCAGAACTTTTCCATCCCCATCCGCAGAATCGGATTCAAATACGAAAACACAACCAGCCCCGTAGACTGCGCATGCTGCCGCACCTCCGCCGCCAGCATCAACACCTGCGCCAACGATGTGCCATGCTTCAGGGCCCGCTCGCTAGCCCGCTGAATCACTGGCCCGTCCGCCACCGGATCGCTGAACGGCACACCCAGCTCAATCACATCCGCTCCCGCCTCAATCGCAGCCAGCACCACCGCCCGCGTAGTCGCGAGATCCGGGTCACCGCAAGTTACATACACCACCAGCCCCGGCTTTCTATAAAAGGACAAAGGCATAATAGAAATCAGTAAGAGATTTACCCCGTGACCCTCTGTGGCCTCAGTGTTAAAGATTGTGACTTTTTCATTCCAGCGAAAGTGATTCCCGCATAATCCCGATATCCTTATCCCCGCGACCGGAAATATTCACAATCACCACATCCGACCTTTTCATCTTGGGCGCCCGCTTCAAAACTTCCGCCACCGCATGCGCCGACTCCAGCGCCGGAATAATTCCTTCCGTCCGCGCCAGCAAAGTAGTAGCCTCCAGCGCCTCAGTATCCGACGCCGGAACATACTCCGCCCGCCCCGCATCTCGCAACGCCGCATGCTCCGGACCAATCGACGGATAGTCCAGCCCCGCCGAAACCGAATGCGTGTTGGCAATCTGCCCCGCGGAATCCTGCAGCACGTAAGAATAGGTTCCTTGCAAAACCCCGGGCGATCCTCCACGAAACCGCGCTGCATGTTCGCCGAGCGCTTCGCCGCGCCCGCCCGCTTCCACTCCAATCAAGCGAACCTTCCTGTCCTTTATAAACTCGTAGAAAATTCCAATCGCATTCGATCCTCCGCCCACGCAGGCAATCACCGCTGCCGGAAGTTTTCCCTCGGCTTTCAGAATCTGCGCCCGCGCCTCGCGTCCAATCACGCGGTGAAAATCACGAACCATCGTCGGATAGGGATGCGCCCCCAGCACGCTCCCTAACAAATAGTGTGTGGTCCGCACATTCGTGACCCAGTCGCGCATTGCCTCGTTGATCGCATCCTTCAGAGTTCGCGATCCCGACTCCACGCCGCGCACCTCCGCTCCCAGCAACCGCATGCGGAACACATTCAACTCCTGCCGCCGCATGTCCTCGGTGCCCATGTACACCACACATTCAAATCCCAGCAGCGCGCAGACCGTCGCTGTAGCCACGCCATGCTGTCCCGCACCAGTCTCCGCGATCACGCGCCGCTTGCCCATGCGCTCTACGAGAAGCGCCTGACCCAGACAGTTATTGATCTTGTGCGCCCCGGTGTGCAGCAAATCTTCGCGCTTCAAATAAATCTTCGCACCGCCCAGCTTCTGCGTAAGCCGCCGTGCAAACGAAAGTGCCGTAGGTCGCCCCGCATAAGTCCGCAGCAACTCGTCCAACCGTCGCTGAAATTTCGGATCTCGCTTCGCCTTCTCATACTCCCGCTCCAACTCCTCCAGCGCGGCCATCAGAGTTTCCGGCACGTACCGCCCACCATAAACTCCAAACCGCCCAGGCTCGCTCTCCGAGAAAAACGCGCGAGGGTGCCCCATCCTAGCCGCGTTCTTTGCGGCTAGGGTGGGGATTTTGACTCTCGTGGTATGTGGAACCGTCGCCATTTTTGACTCGTCTTCTTAACCCGTCTTCCTATCCGCATCCCGCACGGCTTTCACAAACGCCCGCACCTTCTCAGGATCTTTCTTCCCCGGCGTCAGCCTCCACCCCCGAAGCCACATCGACTCCCCAAGGCTTCAGAATCCCGATCGCCTCGGCCACATTCTCCGCCGTCAACCCGCCGGCTACGATAAGTTTCACACCGCCCTGCCGCATCCCTTCCGCGATAGGAACGGCCTTCTTCCAGTCAAAGGTATTGCCCGTCCCCCCCGGCTGCCGCAAGTCGCCTGAATCCAGCACGATCGTATCCATCAACCCTTCTGGAAGCGAAACGCCCTCGAGGCATATTCTTCTTCCAATTGGCGAAAGTCGAAGCCAGTCTCCGAATCCCCTCGCCCTCCTCGAAAAATCTCATCGGGCAGCGCCATGAGAAATCTTGTGCGCTCCGGAAAGAGAGAACGGCCTGTCGCCTTCGTGCTCCCGACTCGCTCCGCTATCCTCTGATGGCAAGTAACTTTGAATTCCGGTCAACCCAGCACGGAATACAACCTCGAACGGTTCAGGCTCGCTGCCCGTCACAAACACTCCCACCTTCTCCACGCCCTCCGGCAACTTCTCCACAATCTCCCGCGCCGCCTCAACACTGATGTTCCGCGGACTCTTCTCATAAAACACAAATCCCACCGCATCCGCCCCGGCCTCAACCGCGGTCAGCGCATCCTCCAAATTCGTCATCCCACAAATTTTCACCCAAGTCATATACAAAGTTGTCCGCTAGAGGTAAAAAGATTCACCCAGCCCCAGTCAACACCCACTCGGGACCCGATACTCGGTACTAGCCACTAGAGCCCGCAGCGCCTCACCCGGCCGCTCCGCCCGCATCAGCGACTCACCAATCAGAAACGCCTGATACCCCGCCGCCCGCAGCCGCGCAATATCCTCACCCGACCGAATCCCGCTTTCCGCCACCCGAACCACATTCTTCGGAAGCGACTCCGCCAGCCGGAACGCCGTCTCCACATCCACCTTGAACGTTCGCAGATCACGCGTGTTCACGCCGATCAGATCGCACCCGGCATCCACAGCCCGCTGCAACTCCGCTTCATCATGCACTTCGCACAAAACATCCAGCCCGCGCAATCGCGCGCCCAACGCCAGCTCTATTCAGTTCTGCACTCGTCAAAGCCGCCACAATCAGCAACACCGCATCCGCCGAATGCGCCCGCGCCTCCAGCAACTGAAATTCATCCACAATAAAATCCTTGCGCAGGCACGGAACCTTCACCGCTGCCGACGCCATGCGCAGATTCTCCAGCGCGCCCTGAAAGAACTCCGCATCGGTCAGCACCGAAAGCGCCGCTGCCCCCGCCGCTTCCAGTTCCTTCGCCAACTCCTCCACACAAAACTTCGCCCGGATCAATCCCTTCGACGGCGACGCCTTCTTCAACTCCGCAATCACCGCCACGCCGGCTCTGCTCTTCTCCTCCAGCGCCCGCCGAAACCCGCGCGGAACATGCTGTTCCGCCCGCCGCTCCAACTCCCGCAAATCAGCCGTTTTCTTGCTCTCGCCGACTTTTCGGCGCGTAGAGCCAACGATCCGATCAAGGGAAACAGGCATAACGAGTGCCTGAATTATACGGGAAGGAATGACCTGCCATGCCGACTGGCGGAGCAGTCGGCGTGTCCGGGACGAGAGATTCATCGATCTCCCTCCCCGTCAACGCTTAGTTATTCCGGGAAAACATGGTGCCATCGAAGGGACTCGAACCCCCACACCGTTGCCGGTACATGGACCTGAACCATGCGCGTCTGCCAATTCCGCCACGATGGCAATCTGAATTGCAAGGCAGCGGCGGCCCTAAGGCCGCCGTGTCAGGAAGACCAACGACTCTATTTTTGCAGCCCGCTATCAGCCTGTCAAACCCGACGCGGTCGCCGAAAGCCGAAGCCCGAGATCGCCTTACCCCAGCTTCGCAGTCATCGAGATCTTCGCGTTCAGCACCTTCGATACCGGACAGCCCTTCTCCGCCGCCTCGGCATACTTCTGGAAAGCGGCCGCATCCGCTCCCGGGACCTTTCCGACTACATCAATGTGGCTCGACGTAATGGTCCACCCCGAATCCAGCTTTTCCATGGTGAGGGTGACGTTCGTGCTGATGCTCTCCGGCGTCAGATTGGCTCCTCCCAATTGCGCCGAAAGCGCCATCGAAAAGCACGCCGCGTGCGCCGCCGCAATCAACTCCTCCGGATTCGTCCCCGGCCCATTCTCAAACCGCGAGGTAAATGAGTACTGCGTGTCTTTCAGCACTCCGCCCGGCGCGGAAATCGTTCCCTTCCCGTCCTTCAGTCCGCCCTTCCAAACTGCGCTTGCCTTGCGTTCCATCGCTCTCTCCTCATCATGACCAGGAAGAATTTAGTCCCTGCACATTGTAGACGGAGATACCCCAGCATGTCAGGTGGGCATGCGGACGCAAAACTTTTCACACTCAACGAAAATCCGGGCAACTCGAAATAGGACCCGCACCCATCCGCAAAACATAATCCAACGTGCGCAAGCGCACCCTTGGAAATTCATCTTCCTCTCCACCGGCATTCCGGCGCGCCGAATTTTTTCTTTGTCTCCTCAAAAATGTTCATCTTTCCACAGACCCTTTTGCGCTAGAATGCTTCTGCATTGAGAGCGGCTTCCATCTGGCCATGGATCTGCTCTTGGCCTTCCCCCAGGAGGTAGTTGATGTATCGGCCCTATTCCAGTTCTTTGGCGGACTCCCGTCCGTTCTTGGACGTTCAGTCCATGATCCGCAATCTGGCTCAGGATTTCGTCACCTCTTTCAACACTGGCAACTACGACCAGGTCGCCGCTCTCTTCGCCGAGGACGGCGTGTTCATGGCGCCGCATCACGACCCTGCCTACGGTCCTAAGGCCGTGGAACGCCTGCTCCGCCAGATCGGCGAGATGGGATACGAAGACCTCCGCCTCGAAACCATCCGCGTCGAATCTGCTGGCGACCTCGCCATGGAGATCGGCCGCTACACCGTGGCCATCCGCCAGCCCGAGGGCACAATCCTCGCTGACCGCGGCAAGTACTTGAAGGCCTGGCGCCGTCTCGGCGCATGGCTCATCGTCGCCGATTGCTGGAGCAGCAACATGCCCGTGCCTCGTTAGCCCGCACTCTCACTGTCTCGCGGTCCCTTAGACCCCTCATCCGGGCGGGTAAGGGTCTACTGCCCTCGCGTCTGCTGAATGCTTATCGCATCGCCAGAACTGCGGTTCAGGACTTGGTGGCGAGGATTTCGCAGACCCGGCGGATCATGTCGTTCTGCGTGTCGTTGAGGGTGAGGAACTCAAAGCCGTAGCGTAAACCCTGGCGGTAGCGCACAATGGCTCGGACTTTCAAGGGATAAGGGACTGAGGGGCAGAGGAATCTCGAGGGAAACGATTTCCCCGGTTTCGAGGTCGCCAGTAAGAGTGGCGCCGATGCCGTCCTGACCAAGTTCAGTGGAGCGGCCCCAACAACTCCGGAATTCGCCAGCCTGAAACATGCGGACCTGCATGCGGGTATCGACGGCAAAGCGCGGGAAACGGCGAGCATAGGCCGAAGTCGGCTTATTGGTCGCAAGCTTTTTGCCTGGAGCTGCCATCTTCAAAACCAATGGTCAGTGGCCAGCGGTCAGTGACCAGCAAACCTGCTTTTACTAGAACTTATCAGGCGTCATAAATCGTTTCGGGAAGAGCACGACGCCCCGCCCAGAAACCTAAGATATTAGCCCAGCGGTGATGTCGTTTACTGGCCACTGGCCACTGACCACTGATCACTGACCACTGCTAGTTGCCGTGCAACAGGTAGCCCGGCTCCAGGGGAAGTTTGCCTGCGATCTTGACCACCGCGACACTGCTGTTGATGGAGTACACATCCACGACACCAATGGCTCCGGGAACGGACGCCACCTTATTCACCAGTTCTTCGTCGGAAGTGGCGACCACGATGGCGGGATGGTTCGGGCGTCCGTGATTGGAGGTGACGATGAGTCCGTCGACCTCTCGTTCAGACATGCCATAAATCTTTTCCAGGACCACCTTCATCGCGGGCACAGACGGGGAGCGCATCACGAACGTCACCGGCTTGCCATCCGGCCAATGGTTGGTCTGGGCCTTGCAAACCTTGACCAGGTCCGCGAGAGTGATGCCGCCGACCGCATTGGTTTTGTTGGAAACCAGGGCAAGATCCCGCGCCGACGCCAGCGAGGCGCTGATAATCACGAATATCGAAACACGCAGAAAGCTTCGGTAGAGCACTCTTCGTCTCCGCATGCGGTCCAAGGCTCACTGTCATTGTGCTTGAACATTAGACATTCATTAAAGGTAACCAAGGTCACGAAGAGGGGGGTGAGCCGGTCTTCGAATCCGCCGGATGGGTTCAGGGAAACACTGTGGAAGAAAAGGGCGCGGCCTTTGAGCC
Source organism: uncultured Acidobacteriaceae bacterium (assembly GCA_963850165.1). Lineage (GTDB taxonomy): Bacteria > Acidobacteriota > Terriglobia > Terriglobales > Acidobacteriaceae > Sulfotelmatobacter. The sequence goes on from CAWKKK010000035.1 coordinate 18,788, forward strand.
GCGCCCGTGGTTGTTTGGGCTAAATCGCCCAAGTCATCGTCGACCATTTATTTACGCCGCGAAGCCGTGTGGGCCCGTATGAGGGGGTGCACAACAACGGCTGCGCGCGCTTGCGCCGCGCCCGGAGACGCGGAACCACTCTGCAGCTCGATCGTCCCCGCCCCGATCTGATTGCTGTCGGTTTCAAGAACGAGGACGGTGGAGCTGTTTACGACGTAGAGGTTAAAGCTGATGTAGGGGTTGCCGTGTTCGATGGTGCTCGCTGATCCCCTGCCAGTGCTGTCAGGGGGATTGTATGTGCTGCTGCTGAACGCCTGGTCGAAGGATGTGGTCCCCTCATCATTTATATCAACGATGCCGGTGAACGAGCTGCTGGTTGCGGTGAACTCGGCGATATCGTCCTCCTCGAAACCCATAGTATTGAAGGCGCTTAGATTCAACCCGTAGCCCTGTGAGGCGGGAAGGGTTTGACTGGTCTGAGCGAAGGCGGCACCGCTGGTGATGGCTGCGGAATCCGTTTCCAGCATCAGAACTCCGCCGCTGGAAGGATAGAGGACGTACTGGCTCGCGGGGGTAAAACCACTAAGATTGACTATAACCCGGCCGCCGACCGAGCCGCCCGCGCCAGGGGCGCCGGAGAAACTCAATTGCGGCAAAAAGTCCCCGCCATTGTTCAGGTCCTCTTGTCCCCCTGTAAAGGTGCCGGCTCCGTCAACCGAAGTCACCAGGCCGCCAGCTGCGACGCTGCCTGCGGTGTCAAGGCCCGCCACCGTGAATACCATGGGGCCGGTGGGGATGGATGCGCCGGTTTGGCTGAAGGCATCGCCTGCAAGGAATTGGATGTAGTCAGTTTCGATGAGCTTCAGGTGTGTAGTGTCAATTGGGTAGTAGTCAAAAGTGAGCGTGCCGAAGGTTGCGGTGGTAAGAGTGATTGACCCCGGACCCGTTCCCGTTCCAAAGGTTGCGGTGCCAGGAAGGATGGGCAGAGCGGGCTCAACAACGAGGTTGTCATTAAAATCCTGAACGCCCCCGGTGACACCGCCGCTGCTATTGAGCGCGAACGATCCAGCCGTGGCGGTAGGAAAGCCACTGAGGTCAAGTCCTCCAAGACTGAAAGCGTAGGAGCCCGCTAGTTGAGCCAGAGTCGCCGTACTCTGCAAATCAATCGTGCCGCTGCCCGAACCGTTTCCGTCGAATTCGGTGATCAACCCGTGCGCACTGGAGGTCAGAACGAAGTCCAGGGTAACGGTTGCCAGCTTAATCTGTCCACGGCCATCGGCGCTGACGGTGTAGGTACCACCGGTGATCGGTTGGGCGACCGGCGCCACCTGAGGGACATCTGGGCCGACGACGTCAATCGTACCTCCAGTAATGCCGCCACTTCCGTTGGCGACGACCGTGCCAGCGATGCCCAGGAACAGCCCATTGCTGGTGGAGTCCACTCCCGTAGACGAAAATACGTAAGTGCCATTCAGGCTGCTGGCGCTGAAAGCGCCACTCGGGGGCGCTACGGCGCTAGGAGAGCTGCTGCCGCAGCCGACTAGAAGTGCAAGTGTGCAAAGTGCGAGGAACAGACCGATTGCGTTGCGTACTGACATAACTTCCTCCGGGGCGTAAATCGTGGAGCTGGTCACCTTTAATTTCGAGGTTAGCACAGGTGAATTCACTTTCGTTAAACCCGAACCACGGAAGCAAGTAGCGCGAGGAAAAAAGAAAACTCCGTCGCAAGCGCAAGTTATACATATCTTTACATTCAGGCGTTGTGCGCAGAGAGCGGAGTCCTCGTCTCCAGATTTCTGCATCCAATTCGGCACAACACCGTGACCTTCGGATCGGCGGAATGGTGCGAGGGAAGGGAGAATTCGGTAGCATGGTGGAGGAAGCGTTCGTGTGATTCTCAGTGGAGGTTGAAGGATTTAAAGATGAAGTGGCAACTGAGATTCCATTGGGCAGGATATTTCGCGGCAATCGCGTGCACGCTGGTAATGGCCATGGGCGCGACCGCCGCACAGGACAAGACCTCCCACGACGGAACTTCGCAGAATAAAGACAGGGACAAGGACGAAGGGCTGGTGATTGAACCGGCAGAGTTGCCGGCGACGTATCTCCACGGCACATATCAGATAAATTTTCATGCGCGCGGCAATTACGTGCCCGTACTGCACTGGCGTGTGGAGAGTGGCGCGTTGCCGCCGGGGCTCAAACTTGAAGACAACGGTGCGCTGCAAGGAGAGGCGGAGCGCGCGGGCGAATTTCAGTTTGTCGTCGCGGTGCGCGACGGCGGCAATCCCCAACAGGCGGTGCAGCGAAGATTTGTGATCAAGGTGGAGGAGGGCATGACGCTGACATGGAAGGTTCCGGCGCACGTCACGGGAAACCGCATCGATGGCAGCGTCGAGGTCTCGAACATAACGGCGGATGACATGGACTTGACCTTCGACGTGAAAGCGGTAGCCGAGGACGGTCGCGCCACCGAGATCGGCTACCAGCACTTTCCTTTGAAGAAGGGCACAATTGCAATGGCGTTGCCGTTTGGCGAGACCCTGCCGCACGGAGCCTATTTGGTCTACGTGAACCTGGTAGGTGAGGTGGCCAAGCGGAACGCGATCTACCGGCAACGAATGCAGACGCCGACGGCGCTGCAAGTTGTCGTGGGTCCTTAGGGCAGTTTCCAGTTTCTAGTTTCTGGTTCTCGTCGACTCAACAGCAGTACCGTGGTCACATTGACTTGACTCAGGGATTTCTGAAAAACTACCCATACTCGTTTGTGTCGAGAAGCTCTTATTCGTGCTTGAGCGAACGGTTTCCGCAGAGACTGGAAACTAGAAACTGAAATGGAATTATTGCTCAATCTCGCGTGGCTGCTGCTGGCGCTGCCGGCGTACTGGCTGTGGCGCCGGGGCGCGGAAACGCGGTTGACGCGCAGGGTCACCTCGCTGCAATGCTTGCTCGCTCTCGGATGCGTGCTGGTTCTGCTGTTTCCGGTGATTTCGGCTTCGGACGATCTACACGCGATGCGGGCCGAGATGGAAGACTCCTCCCTCAGCAAGCGCACCGTGCGGCAGGCGGGAAGCGATAAAAATTCGGCCTGGGTCAACCGGCTGCAAGGCCCTCCGGCCACAGTAGCAACTGCGATTCGGCTGGTTACTCCAGATGTTGGACTGCTTGAAGTTTCTGTTACCTGTGTATCGCCTCTGGCGAGGTCGTGCGTTTTCCATGGCGGCCGGGCGCCTCCTTTTTCCCTCCTCGGGTAGTTCGCCGAATCATCCTTGTTAAGGCTTTTTTCGCCTGTCGTTGATGGGTTGCAGCAATAAATCCGCAGCGATTGTCCGTCGCCTTTAGAGAATCCTTACGAGGGAAACCAGATACTGAGTAAACCCGCATTCGTGGCGCCGAATGTGACGGCAGGAAGTTTTGGATGGAGCACTTGATGCGAAAAAGATTTTGGCGGTTGTTGCTACTGGTGGCGTTGGGCGCAGGCTCGGGTACGGCGCAGACCGCCCCGCAGGCCGCGCCGCCCTCGTGGCAATCTCCGCCTCAAGCCTGGACTTGGGAGCAGGTGAAGGACCGCTTCGAGCTGAACAATCCCACACTGCTGGCAGACAAGCTGAACATCGACGAGTCGAAGGCGCAGGAGATCACCGCGTTCTTGCGTCCGAACCCGGATTTCACTCTGTCGGTTGACGGCACCCAAATCGCTCCTAGTCAAGGCGTCTGGCGCCCGTTCGCGGGCACTTTTGAAACCCCCGGCATCAGCTATCTGCATGAGCGGCGGCACAAGACGGGAGTTACGCCTGGAGAGCGCAAAAAAGGCAACTCTGATTGCCGAGTCGAGCCACGCCGACCTGGAAAGAACCATGCTCTTCAACTTGCGCAGCGCCTTTGTGTCAACGCTGCAGGCGAAAGCGGTGCTGCAGTTGGCAAAGGACAACCTTGCCTACTACGACCACGTGCTCGATATCAGCAGGACCCGCTTCAGCGCCGGCGACATTGCGCAGATCGATCTCGACCGGCTGGAGCTGCAGCGGGTGCAGTATGAATCGGATTTGCAAACTGCCGAGGAGAACCTGGAAAGCGCAAAGATCCAACTGCTCACGCTTCTGAATGCCCGGACTCCCCTCGATCAATTTGACGTGACCGGGCCCTACGATTTCATCGACCAACTCCTGCCCCGAGACGAATTCCGGAAAATCGCTCTGGATGCGCGGCCCGACTTGAAAGCCGCCGTCCAGGCCGTGGACAAAGCTCAGACCGACCACAAGCTGGCGGTTGCCAACGGCTCAACCGATCCGACTTTGGGCGCATGGTACACGCACAATTCATCCACCAATAACCCGTTTGGCACAAATACCATCGGCGTCAGCGTCAGCATCCCGTTCCGCATCTTCGACCGCAACCAGGGAGAGAAGCTGCGCACGCAACTGGATATCACGCGCAACGAGAGATTGCGCGATGCGGCCGAGGCGCAGGTCTTCAGCGATGTCGATTCCGGCTACGCCACGCTTGAGCAGCAACGTGATTCTGCTGCGGCCTTACAAGGCGAAATATCTGCAGCAGGCTGTCCGGGTGCGCGACACGATTACTTTCTCCTATCAGCACGGCGGGGCGTCGCTGCTTGATTTCCTGAACGCGCAGGCGGAGTACCGCAGCGTGCAATTGAATTACGTGAACCTGGTTGGCTCTTACTTGACGGCTGCGGCGCAGTTGAATCAGGCCGTGGGCCGGGAGGTGATTCAATGAAAACCAAATCTGTTGGCCTGATCGTGGTGGCAGCTCTTTGCCTGCCTTTGAGTTTGCTTCTCCTTGGCTGCAACGAAAGCAAGGCCAGACCCCAAGGCCGAGGCTCCGCCTGCGGCAACCGTCGAGCCTGACCTGGACGCCAACAATTTCAAGGTGGACCATCCGGAACAGTTTCCCCTGGTGACGGCAATCGAGCATAAAGCGGCGCCCGCGCTGAATGTGACTGGCGTGGTGCAGCCCGATATCAACCGCGCCGTGCCCGTGATCTCGCTGGCCGCGGGACGAGTTGTCGAGATCAAGGCCCGGCTGGGCGATGTGGTGAAGAAGGGCCAGTTGTTGCTGAGGGTCCGGAGCAACGATGTCTCCGGAGCTTACCAGATCTATTGAAAAGCGGAGAACGATGAGCGTCTGGCGCGTGTGCAACTCGAACGGGCGCAGATTCTTTACGACAAGGGCGCGATCGCCAAGAGCGCTCTGGAACAAGCGGAGGATGCCGAGGAGCGATGCCAAAGCCGATCTGAATGCCGCAACCGAACAGTTGCGGCTTCTCGGCATCGACAAAGATCATCCTTCGGGCATCGTCGACATCACCGCTCCCATCTCGGGCGTGATCACCGACCAGCAAGTCACCAACGCGTCGGGCGTGCAAGGATTAGGTTCTCCCAATCCTTTCACCATCTCCGATCTTTCTTATGTCTGGATCGTCTGCGACGTTTACGAAAATGATCTCGACGCCGTGCACGTCGGCGAGTACGCCGACATCCGCCTGAACGCCTATCCCAACAGACTCTTCAAGGGACGGATCGACAACATCCTGCCGGTTCTCGATCCCAATATCCGCACCGCAAAGGTTCGGCTCGAAGTCGCCAACCCCGGAATGATGCGCGTGGGCATGTTCGTTACCGCCACCTTCTACGGCAAGCAGGCGGAAACGCGGGCTGCGGTTCCCGCAGCCGCCATTCTGCACTTGCATGATCGCGAGTGGGTTTACGCGCCGCTCAGCGCCGGCCATTTCAAGCGCCTGGAAGTAGTCACGGGAAACATGCTTCCCGGCAACATGCAGGAGGTTGTTTCCGGCATCAAGCCCGGAGACCAAGTGGTTTCGAACGCTTTGGCGCTGCAAAACACGGTGGAGCAATAAAGGTGGAGCAATAGATGATTCGCCGCGTCGTCGATTTCGCGTCTGAACAACCGCCTGCTCGTGCTGGCGCTGGCGCTGATCCTTTTTGCCGGGGGCATCGTTTCGTTCAAGCGATCTGCCCATCGAGGCCTATCCCGACGTAGCCGACAACTACGTCGAGATCATTACGCAATGGCCGGGGATTTCGGCGGAGCAAATCGAGCAGCAGGTCACGATTCCGCTCGAAGTCGTCATGAACGGCATCCCGCACGTCGTGCATCTGCGTTCGTTCTCGCTCTTCGGACTCTCCGACCTGAAGCTGATCTTCGACGACGAATCGGACAACGACTGGAACCGGGAGCGGGTGCTGGAGCGGCTGAGCCAGGTCACTCTGCCGCCGGGCGTTAACCCGCAAATGGGCACCGACTGGAGCCCGGTCGGCCAGATTTATTTCTTCACCCTGCACAGCACCAATCCCGCCTATGACCCGATGGAGCTGAAGTCCATCGAAGACTGGGTCGTCGAAAAGAATTTCAAAGCCGTGCCCGATATCGTCGACGTTTCCAGCTTCGGCGGCCCCACCCGCGAATATCAGGTGCGCGTCGACCCCAACAAACTGGTCGCCTACGGCCTGAGCCTGGCCCAGGTCGAGCAGCAACTCACCAACAACAACGCCAACGCCGGCGGAAGCTTCATCCAGGAAGGTCTGCAGCAGATCAACGTGCGCTCCGTCGGACTGGTCGACCGCGTCCAGGACATCGAACAGACGGTCATCATGACCAAGAATGGCACGCCGCTCCGCGTGAAGGACATTGCGGTGGTTTCGCAAGGTCCGAAGATTCGGCTGGGCCAGTTTGTCCTAAAGCGCATTCACCGCGAGGACGGAAAGATCATCGACAACGACGATGTCGTGTCCGGCATCGTGCTGTTACGGAAAGGCGCGGCGGCGGACACGGCGCTGCAAGGCATCCACAAGAAAGTGGAGGAACTGAACGATCATATTCTGCCTCCGGGCGTGAAGATTGTTCCGTTCATCGATCGCAGCGATCTGGTTCACTTCACCAGCCACACCGTGCTGCACAACCTGACGGAAGGAATGATCCTGGTATCGATCATTCTGTTCTTATTTCTCGGCAACGTCCGGGGCGCGCTCATCGTTGCGGCGACCATTCCGTTTTCGCTGCTGTTTGCGTCGATTTGTCTGGACTTGCGGCACATTCCCGCCAACCTTCTGTCTCTGGGTGCGCTGGATTTTGGCATGGTGGTCGACGGCGCGGTGGTGATGATCGAAAACATCGTGCGCCACCTGGGCCACAAGAACGGGGACATCAAGACTCCAAGCGAAAAAATCAGCGAAGCCTCGCACGAAGTGCAGCGCCCGGTCTTCTACGCGATCGCCATCATCATTACCGCTTACTTGCCGATCTTTACTCTGCAGCGCGTCGAAGGCCGGCTCTTTCATCCCATGGCCTGGACCGTTGCCTTCGCGCTGCTCGGGGCATTGCTGTTCTCGATTTTGATCGCGCCCGTGCTGGCCAGTTTCGCCTTCGCGAAGGGAGCAAAGGAATGGCACAACCCGGTCATGGAGTTCCTGCGTCAAGCGCTACCGGAGCGCGGTTCGCTGGGCCATTCGCCATCGTGCGACTCACTGTCGGCGATAGGCGTTGCTCGGCATTTTGCTTTGCGCTTTTCCTCGCCTTCAGCGGCGTCATCGGTTCCGAATTTCTGCCTCACCTGGATGAAGGCGCGCTCTGGGTGCGCGGCACGCTTGCGCCCAGCACCGGGCCGGACGAGGGTATCCGCGTGTCGAATCAGGCGCGCATCATACTTTGCTCTTTCCCCGAAGTCCCGCAATGCACCAGTCAAACGGGACGTCCGGATGACGGCACGGATACCACCAGCTTTTTCAATACCGAATACTTCGTCGATCTCAAGCCGAAAGAAGAATGGCGGCCGGTTTTTCACGAGAACAAAGACGAATTGATCGCCGCCATGAATCGCGAACTACGACAAGATTCCCGGCGTGGTCTGGGGTTTTTCTCAGCCCATCGAAGACAACATGGAAGAGGCGGTCAGTGGAGTGAAAGGCGAGCTGGCCACCAAGGTCTACGGCGATGACTTGAAGACGCTGGAAGAAAAGAGCGACCAGATCGCCAGCATCATGGGAACGGTCAAGGGAGTCGAAGATCTTGGAGTGTTTCACGTGCTGGGCCAGCCCAATCTGAACGTGACGGTGGACCGCGATGCGGCCGCTCGTTACCAGATCAACGTCGCCGACGTGCAGGATGCGGTTCAGACCGCGGTGGGAGGGAACGCGCTCACCCAGGTCCTGAAGGGCGAGGCGCGATACGACCTTACGCTGCGCTATCTGCCGCAATACCGGAGTACACGAGGAAGCGATCGAGAACATTCGTCTGCTATCGCCCTCCGGAGAACGCGTATCGCTGGCGCAACTCTGCAAGATTAGCGAGGCCGACGGCGGTTCCGAAATTTATCGCGAAGGCAATCAGCGTTATGTCGCCATCAAGTACAGCGTCCGCGGCCGCGACCTGGGCAGCACGGTCGAAGAGGCGATGAAGAAGGTCAACGAACAGGTCAAACTGCCGACCGGATATCACATCGATTGGGAGGGAGAATACGAGAGCCAGAAGCGGGCGGACGAGCGCCTGCTCATCGTGCTCCCCATCACCATCCTCATCATCTTCGTCATCCTCTACACGATGTTCAAGTCCTTCAAATGGGCGCTGCTGATCCTGGCCAACGTTGCCATCGCTCGCATCGGCGGCCTGCTGGCTCTTCTGGTCACCGGCACAAATTTCAGCGTTTCCTCCGGCGTGGGCTTTCTGGCGCTGTTCGGCGTGTCGGTGCAGACCGGAGTCATCATGCTGGAATACATCAATCAGCTTCGCGCCCGGCGCTATACCATCGAGGACGCCGCGGTCGAAGGCGCGGTGTTGAGGCTGCGTCCCATCATGATGACGATGCTGGTGGCGACTTTAGGATTGCTGCCGGCCGCTCTCTCGCACGCCATTGGCTCCGACTCGCAGCGCCCCTTCGCCATCGTCATCGTAGGCGGACTGATCGCCGCCCTGGTGATGAGCATCTTCCTGCTGCCGACGCTGTATGTGTGGGTCGCAGGCGAACGCGACGTGCTCCCCGCTGCCGAGGGAGGCTTTGAAGTGGGCGAGCACGTGGATTAACCGCACGGCGGGCGCAGGATTGTGTATTCTGAAAGCATAGACCTTGTCCCGCGGAACCCACCGATGCCCGAAAAATCTGAAAGCTTCGAAGAAGTCCTGGCGCGCCAACAGCTCGACCTTGACCGGCTGAAGGACGCTTTCGCCTTACTTGGCGTCAATGCCTGCTCCTGGTGCAGGAAGTTCCTTCGCCGCACTGATCCCGGCGCCCTCTTCGATGCCGGCGAACTGATCTGCTACGGCTGCATTCACGAATGGTGGCCGCAGCGCTGCGCACAACTCACCAGCAAAGAACGCGAAAACCTCGAAGGCAAGCTGGTCTTCTGGCTGCGCGATTACCATCACGCCGAAACCTTCAAGGATCCAGCCAAGCTTCCGGAGAGTTCCCTGCAGGAACTGCACATCATCGCCACCTGCCTGGAATGCCACGGAACGGGAAAATCATTGGGGGGACCACTGCCGCTTTTGCGAAGGCCGCGGCACGGTGTGGATCATCGTTTCTAGAAAGCAAGCGTAGCCTCAGTTTCTAGTTTCTATAAACCCGTGTGAGGAGAGCGGCTTGTAGCGGGGAGTGGAAACTAGAAACCGGAAACTAGAAACTGTCTTCAAAAAAATAAAGAGTTCCGAGGTGGTGTTGGATCCATTCGTCTCAGCCAGTAGCTCGCGTTAGACCCTTACTTGACCTGCTCTCGCTGCTTCCCTTGCGGGGCCGCTGCGCGCGATCTTGCTCGGGCTCCGGGCTTACCGCCAACCGGACAAACCTACCCAACGCCTCGGAACTCTGTCTTGCCTTCGACTGGGTTTCCCGTTCTTCTCGACCAGCGCTTTGCTATAGACCCTTACTTGCCTTCCCTTAGCATTTTGCAATGTTGAGGGTGACTCAGCTTGAGCCCCGGACGCCGCACCAACCGGAAAAACTTAAGAAACTGTCAAAGAACGATCTTGTTGTACTCTTTCTAATTGTGGAGTCAATGAAAAGTGTGCGCCTTTATCTGATTCATTTTCAATCGAGTGCAAGCCATCCACAGCCGGGTGACCGGATTTTGTGCAGTTGCCGAAGCCATTTCGCGTAGAAGGCAGACGGGACGAGGGTTTTCGCAACGCAGATCGAGCCGGCAACGAGTGCGGCGGCTTCTTGCAGACCTTCAGCGGCTGTGAAAATCCGGTGAAAGCCGCATTGGGCAGGGGATCTCAGTAATTCGGCGGCCTTCGGCATTTCCCACCGCGGGGCGTGAAATCGGCCAGGCTCACCTGAATCTTAATCGCCAAGGCTTAATTCCTTGACAACACGGGTAAGTCTGCTAAAGTTCGAGAAAAGCTGCTCGACCCTACAACTGATCCACAGGTGCCCTGTCTATGAAGAATGTTTACGAGGTTTTGAGGCAGAAAGAAATGGAGCTGACCCGGCTGGAGAAGGAAGTGGAAGCGCTGCGGCTGGTGGCTCCCTTGCTATCCGAAGGAGCGGAAATGAACTCGGACATGGTGAAACCGGCACTGGCTACCGCTGTGAACGGACCGCAGCAGCCGATCCGCATCCCGGCGCCTCCGGTTGTACCGTCGGCGCAGCCCGTGCGCGCAGCCGGTTGGGACGATACTGCCAAGCGCTGGCCGTAGGCGGTTCGCAACGGCCTTCGCCTCTCTCGCTCCCGCTCGCTCCCGCCGCCTTTCCATTTTCCAGCGTCGCAGCCGCCTGCCCTGAACTGCGGACGGGATCTTGTTTTCTCTCTCCTCCTAGCGCGAGCAGCTTGAGAACGCCATGAGCCTTCTGGACAAAGTTTTCTCTGGTAAGCCCAGCCGGACCGACTTCGCCGATAATTCAGGCCCTTCATAAGGCTGGAATCGAGCAAGTCGATCCGTCCGAGACGGATTTTCTCTCAAGCTGGCTGGCGGGGGCACAATTTTTCTAGGAAATGTCTAGGCCAACTTCTGCAGTGCCCAGCGCAAAGTGCGTCAGTCCGCCGCCACGATTTCTCTCAATGCTCCCACCAGGCGATCGACTTCCTCGATCGTGTTGTAGTGCACAAGACCGATACGCAAGAACCCTCCGGATTTTTCCACGTCAAGCCGCTCGGTGAGGTTCAGAGCGTAATAGTTTCCATCCCAAGTGAAGAAGCCGCGATCCCCAAGTTTGGTGGCCAGCGCTAGCGGAGTCTGGTCAGCAGTCTGATTAGCGACGCGCACCGCAAGCGTGGGGCATCTCCAGGCGAAGCAGGAGGGATCGGTAATGCCGTAGATTCTTAGCTGCGGAATTTCGGAAAGCCCCCCAATCAAGCGATTCATCAGCGCATGTTCATGGCGATGAATCGATTCGAAAGCTGCAATGATGGCAGCGCGGCGGGTGGCGGCTTCAGGATCTGTGCGGCGCCCGAGATCGGCGATGTAATCCACGCACGCGGTAATGCCGGCGATGCACTCGTGATTGAGCGTGCCCCACTCCCAGCGAAGCGGAACGGCGTCGGTGAGCGGGCGAATTTTGTAAGGGCGCAGCCGCGCCAGATGCTCGCGCTTGCCGTACAGCACGCCCATGTGCGGGCCATAGAACTTGTAAGTGGAGCAGACCAGAAAATCGCAGTCAAGCGCAGCAACGTCGATCAGGCCGTGCGGGGCATAGTGTACGGCGTCAACGTAGGCTAGCGCCCCGACAGTGTGAGCGAGGCGGACGATTTCCTTCACCGGATTAATCGTTCCCACCGCATTCGAGGCGTAGCCGATGGCGACGAGCCTGGTTTTGGAATTGATCTTCGCAGCGAGATCTTCGACATCAAGAGTGCAGTCTTCGGCGTGGATTTCAGCCCAGCGAATGGTCACGCCCTTTTCTTCGAGCGCGAGCCAGGGTGAAACGTTGGCGTCGTGATCGAGGCGCGTCACGCAGAATTTCGTCGCCGGGGCCAAGGTCGCGGCCAATCGCGCGTGACATGGCATAGGTCAGCATCGTCATGTTCTGGCCAAAGACGATTTCATCAGCGCCGCAGTTGAGGAAGTCGGCCATCGCGGCGCGCGCCGCGGCAAGCATGGCGTTGGTGCGGCGGCTGGTCGCATAGGCGCCGAAGGTGTTGGCGTTGTCGCGGCGCAGGTAGTCGGAGATAGCATCAATCACGCGCTGCGGAACTTGCGTTCCGCCAGGGCCATCGAGGAACACGGCGGGATGTCCGTTGACAGTTTGCGCTAGCGCGGGGAACTGGGAGCGCACATGGGAGATGTCGAGGAGGGAGTATGAGGCTGTTTCAGTAATCGGCATGAAGGATGAAGGTTCTCCCAAACTGTAGCGCCGACAGCCTCCCCTGAGCGGAGTCGAAGGGTCCCGCCGGCTGCCGGGAGCTTGCCCGGCGTTTCGATCGGGGATTGTTCGCCTACCCCATCACGGTCGTGTGCTCTGGCTTAATCTTGTACATCACGCGAACCTCACCCGGCTGACCGTAGGGATACTTATCAACACCAAGATACTTCTTGGCCATCTTGTCGATGTGAGCGCTGGCGCCGTCTTCGGTAATCTCGACCACACGGCCCCGAATCTCAAGATAGCGGTAGGGATTCTCCGGATCCACCAAAGTCAAGGCCACGCGCGGATCGCGGCGGACGTTCTTATCTTTCTGGCGTCCTTTGGCGGAGTTGAAAATAACGTGTTCGCCATCAAAGTCGCACCACACCGGTGTGACTTGCGGCCGGCCGTCGGGCATCAGCGTGCCCAGGTTGGCGAATGCGCGCTTCTCAAACAGATCGCGGTACTTCTCAGGAATGACTGCCGGCATAAAGCCTCCTTGCGGTCGTGCAATGAATTGACAGAACATTATAGATCGAAGGGCAACAGAGCGGAGCGGCGCTCATGTGGAGAAGGCCGCCTCGGCGGTCCCGCCGAGCGAGCGAGGCGGATTCTCCGGTGAGGCTGGCAAGTTGAGGCCTACCTGGTCCGCGTTTGATTTGCCGCCTAGCGATCATCCCCAGTATTCTTTCAGACCATGATCACCACAAATCGGAAGAGTCCGGCTCGCACGAGCGCCTCAATTCGTCGGGGAATGTTTGTGCTGCTTTGGCTGATGCTTCTACTTCCCGCGCTGGCCGGTGCGCAAACCAGTAAATATCCGCAGACCATCGTCTTCATGACCGACTTCGGCGTAGTTGACGATTCCGTCGCCATCTGCCGCGGTGTGATGTATTCGATCATGCCCGAGGTGCGCATCGTCGACCTCACCCACCAAGTGACGCCATTTTCCATTCTCGATGGCGCGCGTTTTCTTTATGGCGCCACGCCCTACTATCCCACCGGCACGGTCTTCGTCGTGGTCATCGATCCAACGGTGGGCAGCATGCGCAAAGCCATCGTTGCCAAGTCGAAACGCGGACAATATTTTGTGCTGCCCGATAACGGCCTGCTCACGCTGGTCGAGCAGCGCGACGGCATCGAAGGCGCGCACGAGATCACCAACCCGGATTGGATGATCGGCACCAAGCTCTCCTCGACCTTCCACGGCCGCGACATTTTTTCTCCCGTGGGAGCTCACGTAGCCCGCGGCGACGATTGGACGAAGGTCGGTCCGGAGATGCCGGTCGCGGCGCTGGTACGGCTGGAATTGAGGGCCCCGCGGCTCGATGATCGCGGAGTCATGGCCGATGTGATTGCCACCGACGGTCCGTTCGGCAATCTGGTGACAAACCTCGATGCCGAAGATTTTCTGAAGCTCGGCTACCAGCGTGGCCAGGAAGTTCCCGTAAAGATCGGCGGCAAGGAGATGAAAATCAAATTCGTTCGTACCTTCAGTGATGTGCCGTTGAAACAGCCGCTGCTGTACATAGATTCGCGCGGACATCTCGCGCTGGCCGTGAATCAGGGAAGCTTTTCCGCAGCCTACGGCGTGACTCCGCCGGCGGAATTGTTTATTCCCAGCTCTGGAAAGTAAGCATTGCCGCACCTGGCGTCCGATGTGCAGATCAGTTTGCAAGGAGGAGCAACAAAATGAGCAATTCAACGAAGGCCCCGCCAGTAGTACGAGGAGTGTCTCAGTCCCTCTGTATCGTATTGTCGCTGTTGACCTGCTGCGCGCTCTCAGCGCAGAAACAGGGGAGTCGCGTTCAGAATATTGTCCTAGTTCACGGTGCCTGGGCAGACGGTTCTGGCTGGAAAGGCGTTTACGACATTCTTGTTAAGGACGGCTACAACGTCAGTATCGTGCAAGAGCCGGAGACGTCATTTCAAGAAGATGTCACCGCTACGAAGCGCGTCCTTGCTCTACAAGATGGACCGTGCATTCTTGTCGCTCACAGCTATGGGGGAGCAGTAATTACCGAAGCGGGGACAGACCCGTCCGTCGCCGGTTTGGTGTACGTCGCCGCCCACATGCCAGATGCTGGAGAGAACGAAGCTGATGACGGAAAGCGCTTCCCCAGCGACCTCGGCAAGTCAACCGCAATAAAGAAGACGGCAGACGGATTCACCTACCTTGACGCTGCACAGTTTCACGAGTACTTCGCAGCCGACCTGTCTGCTGAACAGGCCGCCTTCATGGCGCGATCGCAGGTCTTGAACAAAGCTGACAACTTCAAAGCAGTCATCACCACCCCTGCGTGGAAAACCAAGCCGAGCTGGATGTTGGTGGCGGGATCAGATCGCACTATCAACCCTGACCTCGAACGCTGGTATGCCACGCGGGCCAACAGCCACAAAGTCGAAGTCTCGGGCGCTAGTCACTCGGTATACGTCTCAAGGCCAAAAGAGGTTGCAGCTGTGATCGAAGAAGCCGCGTCGCACGCTCGGTAGAGGATGGGAGGAGGAAAATCAGAACCTGGATTTGCGCAGATCACTTGGCTGGTCAGTTGTGACAATTACACTGGGTTGTTGTCGTTCTGAACCCGCGGCAGCACGGCGCGCAGCAGAGCCTCAAAGCTGGTCTTGACGCGCTCTCCGGTTTCCATCACTTCCTGGTGGGAGAGCGGCTGATCGACGATCCCGGCCGCCATGTTGGTGACGCACGAGATGGCTAGCACCTTGATTCCCATGTGACGCGCCGCAATCACCTCGAAGGCGGTCGACATGCCAACCAGGTCCGCGCCGATGGTTCGCAGATATTGAATCTCTGCAGGTGTCTCGTAGCTTGGCCCAAGCAGCGCCGCGTAAACTCCTTCGTGCAGCGCCATCCCCAGCTTGCCCGCTTCTTCCCGCGCCAGCCCCCGATAGGATTTCTCGTAGGCGTGCGTCATGTCAGGAAAGCGCACGCCGAAGCGGTCGTCATTCGGCCCGGTCAGTGGATTCCCTCCCTGCAGGTTGATGTGGTCGCGGATCAACACCAGCGCGCCCTGCTGATAATTCAGATTAATCCCGCCAGCCGCATTGGTCAGGATGACCGCGCGAATTCCCATGCGTCCAAACACGCGCATGGGAAACGCGACTTCCTGCGCCGAATATCCTTCATAAAGATGCACGCGACCCTGCATTACAGCCACGGGCACGGTGCCCGCCTTCCCGATCACCATCTGTCCAGCGTGGCCGATCGCCGTCGATCGGGGGAACGCAGGGATGTCGGCAAAAGGAATTCGGGCGGCCTCGCTCAACGAATCAGCAAAACCGCCAAGCCCGGAACCTAGCACTAGACCGATTCGCGGCCGCAGGCGAGTTTGTCCGAAGATGAATTGCGCGGCGGATTCGGCAGCGCTGTAAGTATCGTCTGTCATGCAGAAAGCCGTCAGTACTTTTTCTCAAACTTTGCGAACTCGCCTTCGAGCTTCCACTGCAAGCGGGCGCGTTCGTTGCCCGCGAGAAACTGTTCGCATCCTAACGACGGCTTCTCCGTGCCCGCAGCATCGCCCACGCACGCCGAAGCCATGCGAAACACCAGCTTCGTATCGGTCCACAAACTCTGGCCCGGCAGAAAACTGTGCTCCAAACTCTGCCGCGCCATGCGCTTCAAGTCCGCGTAGGACAAGTCGTAACTCTCGATCGCGCGCAAGTATTCATGCGTCATGTCCGAACGCGCCACACCCTCGTCGTCGGTCGCCAGCGCCACCGGAACGCCATACTTCATATAAGTCGGCAGTGGATGGTCATCCCCGCTCACGCCCAGAATCATGTCATTCGATGTCAGGGCGATTTCCACCAGCACATTGCGCTCCGCCATTTCATGCAGCAATCCGATCGGATCTTTTTCGTTCATTACGTCAACCCCGTGGCCGATGCGCTCAGCATGTCCGCGTTCCACCGAGGCGCGAATATGAAATGTCAGATCCTCCGGCGGCACCAGTCCCATGGCAAGTTCGCCCGCATGCAGCGTGATATGCACCTTGGGATAGACGCCGTGCAGATAATCGAGCATCGCCATATGCTCGTTGAAATCGTGGAGCGGCACATACCAATCCTCGGGCATCACCAGATTCAGCCCGACAAATCGCGGATCGGAGGACGCCAGTTCAAATCCCAGCAGAATCTGCGCAAACACAATTTCATGCGGCCGCCCGCGCAGCACCTGATAAAGATAGCGCACGGTCACGTCGCAGCCGGGAGCCGCATCGGCCGTTCCGCACTTAAGAATCTCTCTGGCTTTTGCGTCGTCAGCCGCGAGGCGCTTGGCCGTATCGCTCGCCAAGTCTTTCAACCCGGCGCTTAGCAGGGCATCGCGCATCTTGGCGAAATCCTGATTCCATTCAACTTTCCCCGCCACCTGCGCCGCTGCGCCACCATCGGCGGTGTGCATGAACTCAACATATTGCAGATGATCCCTGCCTGCGCGATTCGTGGACGCGGCAATCCCCTCGGCCGCGTGCGTGTGCGAGGCCAGCCCGAATTTGTCGAACGCGGCAAAGAAATGATCGTGGCCCGATTCGTCACCCGGCCTCCAGTTGCGCATCGACCAGGCGTCAATTATCTGATTGTAGAGCACGTGATCGCCATAGCTGCACCGCGCCGCCGGCTTCGCTGTGTAGTTCTCGCAGGAGTCGCAAGGCGGCGCCAACAGCCGCGAAGACGTGCGGTCCACGCACAGCCCCCCATCCGCCGCGAAATCCACCAGGTCTTCGGCATAAATCGCGCCGTCCAGATGATTGTGCAGATCTCCACCCTTCGGCAAGTCGCGCACAAAGGCCAGCAGCAACGGCGGCTGCTTGCGCACCGACTCCAGGTAGTGGGCCGTGCGCTGCTCCGCACTCTGACCAGCCGCCAAACCGGTCAGCAGCAGAACCAGCAAGCCATGGCGCAACCTCGTTCGCATGGTCTTTGGCACCGTCAACCTTCCCAAATCATCCTCCCGATCAACCTTTGAGTCAGGAAAGAAATTGTAATCTGTCGCGGGTACAGCACTCACAGAAAAGAATGAGAGAGAAGGAGAAGGATCCGCGGCTCCTGGAAACGTCAGCGCAGCCAGACAATCGCAGCAATGACAACGGCGACGGCCAGCAATGCACCAAGGATGTACTTGTTGGCCGCAAACCATGATTCCGACGGAGCGGCCGAACTCAAGGACAGAGGGGAGATGTCGGAGTTTGACACATCCTCCAGGACAGCGGTTTGAGCCCCCGGAGTCTGCATCGAAGAACTATCCTTCGAAACAGAAACATCCAGCGCATCACCCGTTGCCCGCATGCCTTGCGGTTCCTGCTGCGGCTGCGGATTCGCCATCGCGCCGGCGCCGGCAGCCGGCTGCGGAAGGCGCTGGCCGCGCCATTGCTTTTCTTCGCATTCCACGCAGAAGATTCGCCCCTGCGATACCGGAAAGCCGCAAGCCTTGCACTTCTGCAAGTTTCTCAACTCCAAAGGCACCGGGATCGACTCAGCGATGGCATCGGCATGGCCGGCGATGCCGGCTGAAATCTGCATGGCGGCCGACCAGAAAAGCGGATTCTTCGGGGCCGGCTCAGGCTCTGCCTTTTCCAGTTCTGCCTTTTTCGGCACCGTCTTTTCTGCCACCGGCGGCAGAGGCGCCAAGTCCGCGCCAGGCACAGTCCCGGCAGATTCAACTGGCAGGCTCTCGGCCGCGATCACTTCCTCGGACAGTGGAACTCCCGCTCCGCCCGGTTCCTGGACTGCTGCCATACTCTGCGCCGCCACCGCATGCCTCACCGCGGTTTCCACCATCTCGCTCAAGCGCTGCAAGGCAGAGAGATCACGCTCTTCGAAGGCACGCGGCTGGCCCGAGAACAGCTCAAAGACTCCGAGCACCTGCTGCTCGCTCACGATCGGCATCACCACTACCGACGCAATGCCCAACTGCCGGCAGCCTTCGCGGTTCACCCGCGGATCGACCTCAGTGTCGTCACAACGCAGCGCCTGGCGCGTGCGCACGCTTTCCCCCGAAAGCCCATATTCCATGGAGAGCAGTGCGCCCAACTCGGGCGCGTTCGATCCGGCGCTGGCCCGGCATAACATGTCCGCGTGTTCGCCGCGGCGCAACGCAATTGCGGCGCCACTGGCTCCGGTAATGTATTGGGCGCGCTCGGCCAGCAGTTGCAGCGCGGCATCGAGATCGATCTGAGCCATTTTGGCCAGCGACCGTCCGCCATCCTCCCCCGGAAAACGCGGCTCGGTTTCGAGCGACGGCGGATGCGCATTGGCTGCCGCAATCCCCGCCGATACGCTAGCGGGCGCGGATTGGTGCGCGCCGGTTATCGGAATGTCTCCCTGTACTGATTCGGAATTCTGGTTGACAATCGAATGATGATCCATTTGGCGCGCGTCAGTAATTGGAGTCTCGCTCGGAGAGGGAATGCTGTCAAGCGACGGCAGTTAGCAGTTAGCCACCGGCACTTAGCCACCGGCACTTAGCCGGACCGCCGCGGGGTTGCGCACTCAGACTTGAATGCCGCCCGCTAAACCGCCCGCTCCCGCACCGCCGTGTTAGCCAACTGGTTCGCCTCGGCATTATCCTTGCGCGGCACGTGGGAGATGGAGAAACTCAGGGCGCGAGCCAGCTTGCGGCAAGTCCAATGCAGGGAGTAAAGGCGCGAACTGCGGCAGATGTACTCGCCGCGCATCTGGCGGACCACCACTTCGGAATCGGAGTAAACGTGCAGCGCCTTGGCCTTCAGAGAAACCGCGCACTGTAGGGCTTCCATCAGCGCCACGTACTCCGCAACGTTGTTATCCTGGTGACCAATCCACCGGGAGATGCGGATTGGACCGCTTTCGCAGCCGTCGATCACCACCCCAATACCCGATGGCCCTGGGTTGCCCAGGGAACCACCGTCCACATAGGCCACGAGTTCTGACATCACTAATTCTTTTGCCCTGTTAGCAAGATGCGCCGGGAACGTTTCTGCGTCAAGATGAATCTTTGGTGCGGACTGTGGATTTCTCCCGTTCTGGAGCGTTGTGAAAGTTTTGTGTAAAAGCAGTCCCGAATTGGAATCGCATTTTCGTAAGCTCTTCCCATGCAATAAGTTGCAATTTCTGTTATTCACAGGACGAATCCGGAGCACTGCACCAATAGTTTGCGTTGACATTTGTGAACGTTCTGTTAAGGTTGCTCCCGTCGACGGTCGAAAGGGACAGCGAAATAAAACTTGCTGACCCGAAGTAGACTGGGTGATCAGTCGGGCGGGGCAACCTGCAAGACAGCCGAACCTGAAAAAACCGACGGCGCTGCGAGGTGCAGTTGGGGTTTGGGACTGTGAAAACAGTGATCGCATCAAGGGGCTGTGACGGTACATGCGTCCACGCTGTTGGCTCCCTCGCAGGAGTTGGCAGCTAGAGCATAACCAATGTCACGGCCCTTTCAATTTTTTCCTTCCTTTTTCCCGAGCCTCCCAACGAAAAGTCTTAGAGAAATTCTCCGGTCGAGCTGATATCCTCTCCGCACACAAATGAAACCAGAAATGCCTCGTCTCGTTATCGCTGCGGTCCTCGCCCTCTGTGTCACTTGCCTGCCTGCGTCCTGCCAGGAGGAAAAAACCACCGCGCCAGGCCACTACCTGTTTGCCTGGACCGGCGACAAGGCGAAAAAGGGTAATGACTTTCTCGCGGTGATCGATGCCGACCCATCCTCGCCGTCCTATGGCCGTCTCGTGACCACTCTCGCCACTGATCAGCAAACCAAGCTCGTCCATCACACGGAATACATCATGCCAGCCAGTGGCATGCTCTTCGCCAACGATCACGATGCCGGACGCACTTTCATTTTCGATGTGCGGGACCCGCTGCATCCTAAGATCGCAACCTCGTTCACCGACATGGCGGGTTACATGCACCCGCACTCGTACCTGCGGCTGCCCAACGGCCACGTGCTGGCTACGTTTCAACATGCGCATGACAGTATGAATCCCGAATCTCTCGGCAAGCACGGTGGTCTGGTCGAAATCGACGACACCGGTAAGCTCATCCGCTCTGCCAGCAGCGCCGATCCTGCATTTCCTGATGCACTGCTCACTTCCTACAGCCTCGTTGTTCTGCCCCAGTTCGACCGCGTCGTTTCAACGAACTCCGCAATGGACGATGAAGATGTGTTCCGCGGATCGACCTACCAGATCTGGCGGCTTTCCGACCTTAAGCTGATAAAGACTGTGTACTTCGATGAGGGCGGCAATCACTACGGCCAAATCAGCCCCGAAGAGCCGCGACTTGGGCCCGACGGAGCCATCTACGTGCAAACCCTGGCGTGCGGCCTCGAGCGCATCACAGGCGTTGACCAGGACGAACCCAAGTCACAGTTGGTCTATTCGTTTCCAGCAGGGTTCTGCGGCGTGCCCACTATTGTGGGTCACTATTTGCTGCAGAGCGTCTCATACCTGCACACGGTAATCGTGCTCGACATTGCAAATGGAGCTAAGCCGGTGGAGGTCTCGAGGGTCAAGCTCGACGACAAGGTCTATCCTCACTGGACCGGGTGGGATGCAAAAACGAATCGCGTTGTAGTGACGACGGGCGGGTCCGGCGATCCTCGCCTTTACATGCTGAAATTCGATTCCTCAAGCGGCGCCATTTCCATTGATGAGGCTTTTCACGACGCCGACGGAAAATCCGGCTTCAACTTCTCCGACCGGGATTGGCCCCATGGATGGAAGGGATCAGGCGTGCCCCACGGAGTTGTTTTCTCGCGCTGAACCGAAATACCCGCGTCACCAGCACATCCCATTCAACTTAGAATCAGCGCCACCGCAAGTGCAGATAGGCTGAGTTTGACCAGCCACCCCAAAGAGTAGGACGTCGCAATCGCGGGCGCGAGTTTCATCCACAGCGCATTGGTGATGGTAAGCGGCAAGGGTCCAATGAGCCAGATCGCCAGAGCCAACTTGAGAGTTCCCCGGTATGAATAGAGATGCAGGCCTCCGCAGACTAGAACGAAAACACCACAGGTGAGAAACGGCAGCAAGCTGGACCACAGGATCGCTTTGTTTTCTCCCTGGCCGCCCCGGTATCGCCAGATCTCCGGATGCCGGTCATAGCGCTTGTAAAGCCAGTCGCCCATGAATAGCCAGTCCGTCAGCGACGTCACGATGCCACTAGCCAATACCGCCAAAGCCATGCGCCCCCAAGGCATAAGTTCCCCCGTTGTAAACGCGCAGCGTCAGGCGGCTACTTCGCCGGCAATCATGTCATCCACATAGCACCAGATCCACTCTTCTCCCGGCTCGATAGAGCGCATCACTGGATGCCCGCTGTGCCGAAAATGCTTCGTAGCGTGCTTGTTCTTCGACGAATCGCAACAGCCCACATTCCCGCATACCATGCACAGGCGCAGGTGAACCCAGGTGTCGCCCATCTTCACGCACTCTTCACAGACGTGTATGTTCGTGGTCGTGATCTTGATTTGATCCAGATGCTTGCATTTCTTCGCCATTCTCATCTCCCCCTAAACCCTGTCATCCTGAGCGAAGGTTGTGCTTCTCGAAAGCGAAGCACAACCGCAGTCGAAGAGCCTGCCCCGAGCGAAGCCGAGGGGACCCCTCGCCGTCCTGCGCTACCGTCGGCCTGACAAGGCGTTTCCACAATCGTTGTCCATTGTTGCTCGCGTCTATTCAATGCCACGACTAGCTCTTTCCAGTTCCTTCCGCTCCCACTTCGCCAGATTCGCTCCCGCCTCGTAAGTGCTCTGCAGAAAGCTGAGCAGCGCCTCGCGGGGCGAAGCAGCTCCGCGCACATCGTCGTACATCAGCAGAAACTCTTTCATCACGGGATGGTAGAAAGCCGACGCCGGTTTTACTTTCTGCTCGCCAAAGCCCGCCGGTTCAGGCGCGGCATAGACATAAAAAGCCGCCTCTTTGATGTCGCCGCCGCCCGGCCAGAACCCCGCGCTGATCACTTCGTGCGAATACGCCTCCCGCGTAACCGCATCGGCTCCCGGACGTTCCGGCGCCCGCCGCCCCGAAAAGCGTGTCACGCAAAGATCAAAGCTCCCCCAGAAAAAGTGCACGGGACTATCTTTGCCAATAAAGCCCGCACGAAATTCCTTGAAAATGGTGTCGCACAAAACCAATATCTCCCAGAAGCAATGCGCATACTCTCGATCGTAGGAGGCATGCTGCGTATCGCTCTCGAAGCGCACCGGATTCGGCACCTCGCAGGGCATCGTCCAGATTTTCACTTCTATGCCCAGCGACCGCAAGGCTGACATGAACTCAGCGTAGAAGTCAGCAACGGATCGCGGCTCAAGCGTCATCATCTTCGAGGCGCCCCAGCTCGTCTGAATGATCAACTCATGCTCAATAAAATCGAACTGAACTTCGAAAATTCCGTCTCCATAAGGAATCGGAGAAGTCGTCAGTCCCCGCGCGCTGACATAGAGCGCAACCTCCCACCAGTGGTTGATCAGCGGACTGAGCGCCAATCTCACCTTGCCCACAATCTGCGTCCACATGTGCAGCGTGGCATAAGTATCCTGCCATGCAGCCAGCGGCAATTCGGGCCAGGAACCATGATTCAAGCTGTAAGGGAGCGCGGCCATAGCGGAACCTCGGCTTGGAATCAGAGAATACTAACACCACGCCTGATCAGGGTGGAGCAACGGGAAAGTCACCACGAATTCGTACACGTCCGGCACAGTCAGATTTAACGCCCGCGACCGAACTCACACCGAAACGCTAGTCCGCGGAAAACAGCGCGCCATCATCACGGAGTTGAAGTGAGCTAGGCAGTCTTCTTCTTCGCATAAAACTTCCGTGCCTTGGCGCGGTTGCCGCACTGCTTCATGCTGCACCAGCGGCGGTGGTGATTCTTGCTGGTGTCGAGAAACAGCCACTGGCAGGTGGGCGAGGAGCAGGCGCGAATCAGCGCGAGATCGCTTGAAACCAGCAGGTCGGCGGCCGCCCGCGCGATCGGCCACAGCATCGCATCGAGCGCCGACCCCATGTCGTCGAACCGCCACTCGCAGCGTCCCTCACCTGGCACCAGCCGCGAATGCAGCGCCGCATCCTGGATGTAGGCATTGAGCGTATCCATCTCCATCTGCGGCACAGTCTGCCGGTTCATCAAAGCCGAAAAGACAGCATGCATGGCTTCGCGCAGATTGATGGCGCGGCGCAACGCGTCCGCGGCATCAGCAGGCATGGTGTGAACGTTCTCGAAGAAAAAATCAACCAGCTTCGGCGGGAGCAGGCCGGTGTCTTCGCCGAAACGCGCCAGGTCGTAGTAGTTCCTGAGCAACTCTTTGGGCTGGGCACTCGGACGATCGTCGAGCGTATTGATGAAATCGAGGCAGATGTTTCCCCCGATCAGTTCGAACTTGGGTGGACGCCCTCTCTCTGGCTTGGTTTCAATCATCCGAAATAGTAAAGTCTCCTTCCCAGATCATATAACCATCAAAATAGTATTGACAAGTTATATCGGAGCCCCTATTATCGTTTATAACCTGTAACAATAGTTTAACAGGTTATTCATTTCGGAGGTCAATTTCCATGATTCTCGATCAGCCCTGTCAGATTATGGCCATGCTCCGGAGCGGCAAGATGATACACATTGGAGGTAGACCAGTGATCGTCCCTCAGCCCAAACCCGCAAGTTCGCGGAATCAAGATTCGCGGAATAAAGACAAGACTGACGCCATCAAGCTGGCGCTGGCCTTTGTGGCGATCTACGTCATCTGGGGATCGACGTATCTCGCGATCCGCTACGCGGTAGAGACCATTCCACCCCTGGTGACGGCGGGAATACGGCATTCGATTGCGGGTGGCATCATGCTGGCCTGGGCCTGGTGGCGCGGATTTCGCCCGACGCGGCAACAATGGATCGCGGGATTTGCCCTGGGCGCACTCTTCTTCCTGATCGGGCACGGCTCACTGCACTGGGCGGAGCAATACGTGGGATCGGGGCTGGCGGCTCTGCTGATCGCGACCGAGCCAATGTTCATTCTGGTGCTGGGCTGGATGGTCGGGCGGCAAAAGATCAGCCTGATCAGCGCTCTGGGCTTGGGTCTCGGCGTGGTAGGCGTGGCCATGCTGACCGGCGCGGAACTTACGGTAAAGGGCTCGAGCCTCTGGGGATTGCTGGCAGTGCTGCTAGGTTCTTTATCATGGTCGTTGGGAGTTGTCGTTTCGCCGCGGCTCAGGCTTCCTTCTGACGCGCTGGGTCGAACCGCGCTGCCTACTCTTTGCGGCGCATTCATGCTGCTGATCGCGGCGGGAGTTACGGGCGAATTTCAGCAGACGCACTGGTCGAGCATCACGTTGCGCTCCATCTTTGGCCTCGGTTATCTGATCACGTTCGGCTCAGTCGTGGCCTTCACGGCTTACACCTGGCTGCTGCAGCGCGTTCCGCCAGCGCTGGTGGCGACACATACCTATGCCAATCCGGTGGTCGCGGTGATTCTGGGATGGCTGCTGGCCCACGAGCCTTTGAGCCTGCGGGTGGTGCTGGCGTCAACAGCGATCCTGGGAGCGATTGTGCTGATCCGCCGAGGAGAGCGGGCGGTCGCCGTCAAGGGCCCGCAGACGGTTGCACCCACTACCGTTGCACCCACTGCTGATGTTCGAACGTCGGAAGAATGCGCTTAGGGATGGTGGTGGTGCAGTTTGATTGTCATCCTGAGCAAACGTTCTTTGCGTAGCGAAGGATCTAGGCGAGCCGCGCGATGTGTCGCGTTCTTTGCGACACAATAATCGCGCGTTTGGCTCGCTTCCTTGCCAAACTGCACCCCCATGGGAGCCCGTCCTCGAAGATTCTCTTCTTTGCCAATGATTCTTGGATTATAATTATTCTCATCTAACACTAAGTCTCCCCCATGCTTTCGGCTCACGAAACATTTCGCGGTCTGGCTTGGAAGTGTGGCCTGGCGGCCACGCATCAGCGGCAGGTCATATATGAGGCTGTTGTGGCCAGTCCTGGGCACCACTCCCCGGAAACTATTTATGTAGCTGTTCGGCGGCGAACGCCATCTATCTCTTTGGCTACCGTCTACAAGAACCTGCGGCTGTTCGTGGAGCACGGATTGCTGCGGGAAGTCAGCCCTCACGCTTCCACGTTGCTGGTGGAAGGCAATCTTGAACCGCATCATCACCTGGTGTGCACGCGCTGCAAGGCTGTGCAGGATATTGAAGGTGATTTCATCAACTATAAAAAGCTGTCGCGGCATGCGCCGCGCGGCTTCGATCTGGCGCAGCCGCTGGTAGAAGTGTTTGGACTTTGCCGCCGGTGCGGCGCCAAAAAGTAGTTTTCACGCAGTACGCAATCAATATTAGAAGGAAGAAAACATATGGAAAATACACTCGCGACTTCATCGGGGAGTGT
Organism: uncultured Acidobacteriaceae bacterium; assembly: GCA_963850165.1. Lineage (GTDB taxonomy): Bacteria > Acidobacteriota > Terriglobia > Terriglobales > Acidobacteriaceae > Sulfotelmatobacter. Next base: position 44,478 of record CAWKKK010000035.1, read on the forward strand.
TGTCCCCGAAGCCAAGGAAAAAAACACCGCATCCGAATCGAAGTGCCCAGTAGCGCACGGCGCTCGCAAATCCCACACGAATGCTGATTGGTGGCCGAATCAGGTCAACGTGAATGTCCTGCACCAGCATTCCCCAAAGTCCGATCCGATGGGCAAGGCGTTCAACTACGCGAAAGAGTTCAAGACGCTCGACCTGAATGCCGTGGTCAAGGACCTGCATGCCTTGATGACGGATTCGCAGGAGTGGTGGCCCGCCGACTTTGGCCACTATGGGCCGCTCTTCATTCGCATGGCATGGCACAGCGCGGGCACATACCGCATTGGCGACGGCCGCGGCGGCGCCGGAGCCGGTCAGCAGCGCTTTGCGCCGCTCAACAGCTGGCCCGACAACGTGAACCTCGACAAGGCGCGTCGCCTGCTGTGGCCGATCAAGCAGAAGTATGGCAGGAAAATTTCCTGGGCCGACCTCATGATTCTCGCCGGCAACGTTGCCCTCGAGTCTATGGGCTTCAAGACATTCGGTTTTGGCGGCGGGCGCGAGGACGTGTGGGAGCCTGAAGAGTTGAACTGGGGCCCTGAGAGCACATGGCTGGCGGACGAGCGCTACTCCGGGGATCGTAACCTCGAGAATCCTCTCGGCGCGGTGCAGATGGGTCTGATCTATGTGAATCCGGAAGGGCCGAATGGAAAGCCCGATCCAATCGCTGCGGCACGAGACATTCGAGAGACCTTTGCGCGCATGGCGATGAATGACGAAGAGACCGTCGCGCTCATTGCCGGCGGTCACACCTTCGGCAAAACCCACGGTGCTGGCGTTCCCTCTCAATATGTAGGCAACGAACCAGAAGGTGCCAACATCGAGGATCAAGGCTTCGGATGGAAGAATAAACTCGGCAAAGGTCATGGCGGCGACACGATCGGTAGCGGCTTGGAAGTCACTTGGACCACGACGCCTACGAACTGGAGCAACAACTTCTTCACGAACCTCTTCAGCTACGAATGGGAACTGACCAAGAGTCCGGCCGGTGCGCATCAGTGGACACCGAAAAATGGCGCAGGCAAAGCTACGGTGCCGGATGCGCACAATCCCTCAAAGCGCCATGCGCCCTCCATGCTGACCACGGACCTTTCCTTGCGGTTCGATCCTGCTTACGAAAAGATTTCACGGCGCTTCTACGAACATCCGGATCAGTTGGCGGACGCCTTTGCGCGGGCTTGGTTCAAGCTGACGCACCGCGACATGGGGCCGATCGCGCGCTACCTTGGCCCGCTCGTTCCAAACGAGACTCTGGTGTGGCAAGACCCTGTTCCCGCCGTGGATCATAAATTGGTCGGGGAGAAGGACATTGCCGCTCTCAAGGCGAAGATCCTCGCATCCGGGTTGTCGATCTCTCAACTGGTCACCACTGCCTGGGCGTCGGCGGCCTCGTTCCGCGGCTCCGATAAGCGCGGTGGAGCAAACGGTGCCCGCATTCGTCTCGCGCCGCAAAAGGATTGGGAAGTCAACCAGCCAGCCGCATTGGCAAAGGTTCTCAAGAAGCTGGAGGCGATCCAAAAGGATTTCAACGGCCCCCGATCCAACGGAAACAAGTCCAATGGGAAAGGTAAGAAGGTCTCGCTCGCTGACCTGATCGTGCTCGGCGGCTGCGCAGCCGTCGAGGAAGCTGCAAAAAAGGCCGGGCACAAAGTAAAGATTCCCTTTTCGCCGGGGCGCACGGATGCTTCGCAGAAGCAGACCGACGTTCATTCCTTCGCCGTAATGGAGCCCGTCGCGGACGGATTCCGCAACTATCTCCGCAGCGGGCAGGTCCTGTCGGCCGAGGAGTTTCTGGTGGATCGGGCGCAGTTGCTGACCCTGACTGACCCCGAGATGACGGTTCTCATCGGCGGCTTGCGCGCTCTGAATGCGAACTTCGGACAGGCTAAACACGGCGTCTTCACCAACCGGCCGGAAACGCTGACGAATGATTTCTTCGTCAACCTGCTCGACATGAACACGAAGTGGGAGCCCTCTTCGTCCGAAGGCGTGTATGAGGGACGCGATCGGGATACAGGCAAACTCAAGTGGACCGGCACGCGCGTCGATCTCGTCTTCGGTTCGCACTCCCAGCTCCGGGCACTCGCAGAAGTCTATGGCTCTAACGACGCGAAGCAGGCGTTTGTGAAGGACTTCGCGGCTGCGTGGAACAAGGTGATGAACCTTGATCGCTACGACCTGGCCTGAGCTCGGCGAAATGGAAAGCTGTCAATTAGGGCGAGCCTTTGCGGCTCGCCCTTTTCTGGCTAGGATTCCTCAGAACATCTCATGGATTACCTCGTGGCTTGAGGAGGACAAAGCCTGCCCTGTTTTGCCGAGCCCTGAGCGAAGCCGAGGGGGGAAGCCGAAGGGAGTGTTCGCCCGCACGGGGCTACTTTCCTGCTACCTGGCTGCGGCGCTCCATTAGCAGCACATCTCTCCAGGGTCTCACCCAGCTTGCCGATGCGACGCCTCACGCCGACCTCGCGGAATCCGCAGGACCTGTGCAGCGCGATGCTGGCGGCGTTTTCGGGAAAGATGCCGGCTTGCAGGGTCCAGATCTCGTGGCGTTCGGATTCCTCGATCAGCATTCTTAGAAGCGCTTTGCCGATGCCGATGCCCCGTGCCGCCGCGGTTACATAGACGGAGACCTCGGCAACTCCGGCGTAGACGCGGCGAGCTGAGACCGGGCTGAGAGCGGCCCACCCGAGTATTTGCTCTCCCTTGCGCGCGATCAGCCGGCAGTCCTGACGATGAGCGCTATCCCACTTTTCCCAGTCTGGAAGCTCGGTTTCAAAAGTGGCGTTTCCGGTGGCGATGCCTTCGGCGTAGATCTCGCGAATTGCCGGCCAGTCCTCAGGCCGCATGGGTGTGATGTGGCAACTCATAGCAAGCTCGGAGGAGATCAGGTTTCGGCGGGCGCGAAGAATACCAGGACCGCCAGTTCTTCCGAAATATCGTAGAAGCGATGGCCGACTTCGGCGGCGACGAAGATCACGTTGCCTGCGGAAACTTCACGGTCTTCGGAGCCAGCTTTGAAGCGGGCGCGCCCGCGAACGACGTAATAGATCTCATCTTCGCGATGCGGCTTTTGCCGGTCGGTTGCTCCGGCGGGCAGCACGTAAAGGCCTGCGCTCATGGCCGGCACGCGGAGAAACTCGCGGTACGGCTTGCGGCTCTGAGCGCGCTGTTCCTCGATCTCCCGAAGGCTGGCGAAAGTCGTTTTCACGCGAAGATGCCGCCGAGGATCAGGTCTGTGAACTGCGGAATCAGGTTTTGCGCCTGGAGTTCACCTTCTGGTTTGTGCCACTGATAAATCCAGTTGATCATGCCGAGCAGGGCGAAGGCGGCGGCGCGCGGGCTGACCTTGCCTTTGGCGGGATGAGATTGTTGCGCTTGTTTTTGCACTTTCTCCTGCACTTCAACCATCAGGTTTTCGAGGAAGTGAATGTATTCCTTCTTGCGGGCGTTGATGCGCTTGCGCAGCGCCGGCGGCAAAGGATGGTTTTCGTGCAGCATTACAGTAATTTCGCGGTCGCGCGGACTGAGCACGACCTCGATGTGCAGCCGGATCAGGGCGCGCAGGCGCTCCTCGGGATCGGCAATGCCGCGGACCGGATTGAGCACGCGCTCTTGCGTGATCTCCATGGCGTGGTTCATGATCTCGTAGAGGATTTCGTCCTTGCTCTGGAAGTGGTGGTAAAGACCGCCCTTGCTGAGCTTGAGCGCGGCGGCAACGTCGTTCATAGACGTTGCGTCGTAGCCCCGCTGCTGAAACAGGCGGGCGGCGGTGCGCAGGATTTCCTGTCGGGAGTCCACTAAGGTCTCGCGAGCCATCGGGTGACATGGTAACGGGAGAGAGTGGGAAATGCCAACGGCATGGAGCAAATTGAGAGATTGAGCCATTGAGAGATTTGAAAACCTTCGGAGCCGTGGGTCCAATCACCTCGACCAAGTCCCAGTTTCCGGTCTGGGAATCTGCCGATAAAAATCTTCTGAGGCGCGATTTCGGCGCGGCTCTGGGGGATGAAGACTCTCGCATACCTTTAGTTATTTTCCCGATACCCCTCCCCCTCCGGTCTCTTGGAATCAGCGTCTTGGAGCCAAAATGCGATTTGATCTATGGGGCTCACTTGCGGGCAAAATCTTGAGTCCTATAGAGTTGCCTCGCGATTTCTAGTGGGCCGCTCGATTCGGCACGCACCGCCTTTGCCGGGGCAATGATGGAACGAACCAGGAGAGGGCGCAAGGTCAGATGTCACAGACGAGTTGTGGAAAAACTCTTAATCCCCCCTCGGCACCATCCGGGACAATTCCTGAAAGACCTGGGGCTCGTCCAGGCATAGTTACGGCTTGAGAACTTCCCCCTTGACACCCTAATTCCCCTCCGATAGCATAAATAAACCGACCGACCGGTCGGTCCGCACAAAGGAGATCCCCCAGTGGCTACTATCTTTTACGAACACGACGCGAATCCCGAGGCCCTGAAGAGCAAAACCATCGCCATCCTGGGCTACGGCAGCCAGGGACACGCGCAGGCGCAGAACTTGCGCGACAGTGGCTACAAAGTAATCGTTGGCCTCGAGCCGAATCGCCACAGCGCGCAGCAGGCCCGCGCCGATGGAATGGTGGTGGTGGCTCCGGATGAGGCCGCCAAGCGCGCCGACTGGATCCACCTGCTCACGCCGGATGAGACCCAGGCGGCCGTGTATGAGCAGTACGTCCAGCCTTATCTGCATCCCGGCAAAATCCTGGGCTTCTCGCACGGCTTCAGCATTCATTTCAAGACCATCGTCCCGCCGAGCGATGTGGACGTGGTGATGATCGCGCCCAAAAGCCCCGGCCATCTGCTGCGGCGGGTTTACGCCGAAGGACGCGGGGTGCCGTCGCTGATCGCGATTCAGCAGGATTCGAGCCAGCGGGCGCACGAGTATGCACTGGCCTACGCCCATGGCATCGGTTCGACCCGCGCGGGCGTGCTCCAGACCACTTTCAAGGAAGAAACCGAGAGCGATCTGTTCGGCGAGCAGGCGGTGCTGTGCGGCGGTCTGACCTCCCTGATCAAGAAGGGATTCGAGACGCTGGTCGAGGCCGGCTATGCACCGGAGATTGCTTACTTCGAGTGCCTGCATGAGGTAAAGCTGATCGTCGACCTGATCTACGAAGGCGGTTTGGCGCGCATGCGTTACTCCGTCTCGAATACCGCCGAGTATGGCGACCTGACGCGGGGCGAGAAAGTTGTGGGTGACGCCACACGGGCTGCCATGAAGAAGACTCTGGCCGACATTCAGGACGGAACGTTCGCTCGCGAGTGGATCAAGGAGAACAAAGACGGCGGCTACAACTTTGCCGCGTTGCGAGAAAAAGAACAGCAGCATCCGATCGAGATCGTGGGCGCGCAGTTGCGCGGCATGATGAGCTGGCTGCCCGGCCAGCAGCCGAAGAAACCGGCCGAGGCGCCGAAGGCTGAGGCCAAGAAGGTTGCAGTGAATGCTTAAAGGCGCCGAAATCGTTCTGCAGTGCATTCGTGCCGAAGGGGTGGACCTTGTGTTCGGCTATCCCGGGGGCGCGATCATGCCGTTGTATGACGCGCTCGAGGGCAGCGGAATACGGCATGTCCTGACGCGGCATGAGCAGGGCGCGGCGTTTGCCGCGGAAGGTTATGCGCGGGTTACGGGAAAAGTTGGCGTAGCCATGGCTACCAGCGGGCCGGGGGCGACCAACCTGGTCACCGGCATTGCCGACGCCAAAATGGATTCGGTCCCCCTGGTCTGCATCACGGGGCAGGTGCGGACGGCGATGATCGGGACTGATGCGTTTCAGGAAACCGATGTTTTCGGCGTGACGCTTTCCTTGACCAAATGGAGCCGGCTGGTGCGCACGATTGACGAAATCCCGGAGGTCATCGCCGAAGGATTCCACTGGGCGCGCAGCGGACGGCCGGGGCCCGTGGTCATCGACATTCCGACCGACGTTTTGAAAGCCAAGAAGGAGTTCTCCGGGCCGGCGAAGTTCACTCCGCACGCGCGGCCGGCCGATGCGAAGGCGGATGGCGCGTTCAGCGACACGATTGTGGCCTTGCTGCAACGCGCCACCAGGCCAGTAGCGCTGGTGGGCGCGGGAGCAAAGCTTTCGGGAGCGATTCCCGAGTTGCGGCGGCTGCTTGACGACTTGAATGTTCCCACGTTCGCGACCGTACACGGATTGGGCGCGGTCCCGCCGCAATCGCCGTACTACCTGGGCATGGTGGGCATGCATGGCACGCGCGCCGCCAATACTGCCCTGCACGAGACCGATTTGCTCATGGTGTTCGGAGCGCGGCTGGATGATCGCGTGACCGGCGATCCCACGCGCTTTGCGCCTCACGCCAAGATTATCCACTTTGAAATTGATCCGGCGCAGCTGGACCGCGTGCGGGCTTGTGAGTTGCCGGTAATCGGAAATCTCGCGGACACGATTCCGGCATTTCACGCGGAGTTGCGTCACGCTTCCCTGCCCGACTGGAGCGGCTGGCGCGCAATCGCGTGCGGAGCCGAGCGCGCAGAGCTTGATCCCCGGGGACTGGCGCAGCCCACGATTCGTTTTCTGGATGAACTTTTCAGCCACCTGCCTGAAGACAACGTGGTCATCGCCGATGTAGGCCAGCACCAGATGTGGGCGGCGCAACGCTACCGCTCTTCGTCGCCGCGCGGCTTTATTACTTCGGGCGGCCTGGGAGCGATGGGTTTCGCCCTGCCCGCTGCCGTCGGCGTGCAACTGGCCAAGCCGGAGACTTGCGTGCTCTGCGTTTCCGGCGATGGCGGATTCCAGATGAACATCCAGGAACTGGCCACCGTGCACCGCCTCGGCCTTCCCATAAAAATGGTGATCGTCGACAACAAATATCTGGGCATGGTGCGGCAGTGGCAGCAGCTTTTTTATGCGCGCAACTATGCGGAAACCGATTTAAGCGACAATCCGGATTTCGTCGAGATTGCGAAGGCTTACAAGATTCACGGGTGGCGGCTGAACGAGACCGCCATGGTGGAGTATCCGGTGTCGGCGGAAACGGGGGATCTCATCGAGAACTTCCTGCGCTCGCCGAATGCGGAGTTGCTGGTGTTTGATTGTCATCCCGAAGCAAACGTTTATCCCATGGTTCCGGCGGGAGCGGCGCTTTCTGAAATGGTTTATGAAGACATTGAGTAATTTTGTAATTGGGTAATTTTTGATTTGAAACCTCACGGATACGGCAGCGGTTTTCAGATTACCAAATTACAAAATTACCGAATTACAAATTGCTACAAACGCTAGTGGCTACGAGGAAACTAACATGCAGGTTTTTCACATCCGCTATCGCAACGCGCAAGGCGCATTGATGCGCATCCTGAACGCGGTTTCACGCCGCGGGCTCGATCTCACCTCGGTGCACGCAGAGTATGCCGGGCAGGATCACGCCGTTACCCTGCTGCTGGAAGTCACACACAAGCAGACCGGACAGCTTTACCGGGAGTGGTATGGGATCGTGGATGTGATCGACGTACGTTCCAGCGCGGCCTTGCTGGAGCACGAAGAAGCAGTCTGGGCGCCGCATCCGCCGGCGTCGGAGGGAGTCGCGGACCAGTCGGCGCGCGCCGCGCGGGCTTAAGTTTCGTTCGCGTTTTGGGCGGTGTCAGCAGCATGACGCTCCCTGGGTAAGCGTCATGCGATTGGGGAACCGGCAGTTGGAATGCGCTTCTGGCATCATTTCAGACTGCAGGCTCCCCGTTTTTCTTTCCCAATTCCACCTTGTCATCCCGAGCCCTCTTGTCATCCCGAGCGACGCGAGGGATCTTGGTTCTTGCTTGCGCCACGAGTGTCGCCGCTGCGGGCAGACACCAAGATCCCTCGCTTCCCTCGCGATGACAGTTCATGTTGTAAGCTTTCCTCATAATGGACCTCAAG
>CAWKKK010000036.1:0-41494 GCA_963850165.1 uncultured Acidobacteriaceae bacterium
ACCCCCACCCTCAGAAAGTTTCTTCACCGGCCCAAGAATTTCCACAGCCTCATTGTGACATCTGACCTTGTGCACAGCCCATCACTTGCGCAATCATGGTCGAGGCCGTGACGGTTGGCAGAAGCCAATTCACCGCGCTCCGAAGTCCTTTGTTGTCTATATTTTAGTACCCAAGTTCTTTGACATCTAGATTTTGCGGGGAAAAACATGCCTAACCCGATGATTCCAAAGATTGAGGGGGTAAGGGGGTACTCCCGAAGATAAAGCGAAACAGCGCCGGCTATGCCGTTCCGACGCTCTCGCCGAAGATTTATTTTCGAACAGGAATTAAATGAGAAGGGCGTGCCGTTTAGCACGCCCTTCCCGCCTCTGACCTTCACTTTATTTAGATCGTCAACATCTTCACGACTTAGTGGTGGCCTCCGCCCGAATGTCCACCCCCTCCACCGGAGGAATGACCACCGCCACCGCTCGGCGCACTATGCGAACCGCCGCTATAACCGCCACGAGAGCCACCGTAGCCTGCGCCTCCCGAAGACCGGGGCTGCGCGATGGGCTGCTTCATGTTGAGCTGCGGGCGTGAACTGCCGCTGCTCCCATAGCCGGTCGAGCCAGATCCGTGCGCTTCGCTGGAGCTCGAACTCGAACGATTCCAGTAGCTCCGGCTCTCGCCCCTGCCGGCGGATTCAGTGCCGCCCGCGACATCACTGCGACCCGCAGATTCGTTGCTGCGCGACGATGGCGTGAACGCCTTCCACTCGCTGCCGTTCGATTCGCCACGAGTAGCAGACGCCGACTCCGCACGGTTCGCGGTAGACGCCGGACTCGCCGAGCCGCCACGATTTCCGTTCTCACTCGCCGTCGGGCCCCGGGACTCCGCAGAGCCCGCACTGGTCCCGCGCACGCCAGCCGTCACCGGCGAGAAGTGGTTCTGCTGCATGGACTGCTGCAAATGCGCCGTCTGCTGCTGGAACGATTCCGGATGCGACGCGCTCTGCGTGCCCGTGTTTTGCGTGCCAAAGAAATGCTGCGTCCCGGTATTGTGAATGGTGGAAGGCGCAGCAGCCCGCCCGCTGGCCGATAAGCTGGCGCGCGTCGGTACCACAGGCATGTTGCCGGTCATCATGCGAGCGCCACTTAACTGCGCGTGAGTAGCCGCCACCGCGGTCGTTCGGCCTGCTCCGAATTTACCCGCTCCCACGGTCGAGAGCGCACCGCCGACGTGCGCGTCGTTGATGTGCGCCAGGTTCGAGAACTGCGTTCCCCCATGCAGCGGCGCGATCCCACCGAAGCGGTTGAGCGTGCCGACTCGGTTGATGCCCACCACGCCGAAGCGCCCGCCATATCCGCCCCACCACGGGAAGAAGCGGTCACAAGGCCCAATCGGCAACCATCCAAAGCCGCCCCATCCGCCCCAGCCAAAACCGAAACCAAGGCCCCACCCACCCCCGAATCCGAAGAACGACACATACGCCGGCGCCCAGAACGGACGATAGAACCCAACGCCCCACACCGGCCCCGGCCACCAAGCCCACGCTCCCCCGTACCACATCCACCGCCCATAGTGATAAGGCGCCCAGCCCCAAGGCTCAAAGCCAACCCAGGTCCAACCGTAGTAAGGCTCCCACACCCAGTTGCCGTCGCGATACGGAGCCCAGCCTTCCGGTTCATTCGGCACCCAGACCTGACCGTACTCCGGCGCGTCTTCCCAGGTTCCATTCGCGTCCAGGTCTTCGGCGCCAACGTAATATTTGTTGGTGTGCTTCCACGCAGCCGCTTCGTGAATCATGCGGTCGCGATCGGTATTCCAGCGGTCCCAATCGTCGCGTTCGGGAGCGGGGGTGATCTTGTACTTCGCATCGGCTCCGGAGCCGCGGACCGTCGCCATCTCGCCCTGCTTCACCGAGCCAATGCCCTGGGGAGTTGAGATCTCAGCCTCACCCTTGCGCACGATCACAATTGAGTCGCCATCGGGCCGTACTTCAATGCGGAACACGCCATCTTTATGTGCGGGATGAACCGCTACGTTAGGAGTATCGATCTCCGGCTCGGCCTCGCTCTCGCCAAACACGGAGTAATTGGCCAAGCCCTGTCCCACCTGAATCTGAATGTATTTGTGCGTAAAGTTCGCGATGGTGCCTTGCGAGTTCGTTCCTAGGCGAAGAATGTTGGCGAAATCGAGTTGCACCTCGGCGCGCCCGCCTGCTCCAGTGGAAACTTTGTCGCCGTTCATCACGGGCTGATTCAACACAGCGGCCGACCACGTGCCCGCGTCTCCTCGCTGCGTCGACACATCGCCATGAATCATGCTGACGCGGCCCACACCCTGGTCAGTCTTGGCCGGGCCTTCGCCCGACGGTCCACCCGGCTGCGCTTCGCCGAGTTGGGGCGGTCGACCGGTTTGAGGTTGCCCAGGTTGCTGAGGTTGCTCCGGTTGAGATTGCGGCGCGGACTGAGGCTGTCCAATTTCCATCGGCGCGCTCCGTTGCTCCGAGGGTCCAGGACCCTCCTGCGTAGTTTGCGCCTGCACGTTCATCGACAGCGCGCCCGCCAGCACAAGTGCTAAGACGGCGAAACTTGACATGAATTTACTTCTCATAACCACCTCATCCGAACCTGCTGCACGTGTGTGACTGAAACTGAGTCTGAAGGATTTATGCCGCTATGATACGAAGCAACTGCCATGCCAAAAGTGGAGCAGCAGGAAGTTCACTAACTCATTTGTTTTCAAGCGAAATACGCTTGTCCGCCGAAGAGTCGAGAGATGGATTTCGAGGTCGGTGGCCGCTCTGAGCCAAGGTGGTGGTTTTCAGCCAATAGGCGTCTACGTTTCTTTCTCCCCTTCATCCGCGATCCCAATCTTCGACAGCCGATAGCGCAGCGCATTCCGCGACAACCCCAGCAGCCTTGCCGCCTGGCTCTTATTCCCATTTGCGCGCCGCAGCGCCTCGCGGATCATCTCGTCCTCCCAGTGTTCCAGCGTCATACCCTCGGGAAGAAATCCATTTGCACCGTTGGCTGCCTTGGCCGGACGCACATCCAGATGAATATCCGCTGCCTCCAGCACCGTGCCCTTCGCGAGTGCGCATGCCCGCTCGATGATGTTCTGCAACTCGCGTACGTTTCCCGGCCAGTGATAGTTGACCAGAATCTGCATCGCCTCGGGAGTAATGCTCTTCACTGGTTTGCCAGAATCCACAGCGAAGCGCGAAATAAAAAGATTCACCAGATCCGGGATGTCTTCCTTACGCTGGCGCAGCGGCGCAATATCGATGGGGACGACGTTCAAACGATAGTAAAGGTCCTCGCGAAACGTTCCCTGTTCCAGCGCCTCGCGCAGATCGCGGTTGGTGGCCGCGATCAGCCGCACATCCACTTTCACCGTGCGCGTGCCGCCCAGCCGCTCGAACTCGCGCTCCTGCAGTACGCGCAGCAGCTTTACCTGAGTCGCCGGCGGCACATCGCCAATCTCATCGAGGAACAGCGTTCCCTTGTCGGCCAACTCGAACTTGCCCGGCTTGCTTCCGGTCGCGCCCGTGAACGCGCCCTTCTCATAGCCAAACAGTTCGCTCTCCAGAAGATTCTCGGGAATCGCTGTGCTATTGATCTTGATAAATGGTCCCGACGCCCGACGCGACTTTTCATGAATCGCGCGCGCGATCAAATCTTTGCCGACGCCACTTTCCCCGCCCAACAGCACGGTCGAATTGGTGGGCGCCACGCGCTCCACCGTCGCCAGCACTTCCTGCATCTTGGGGCTGCGCGCCACCACGTTGGGATGTACATAGCGCTTGCCTAGCGCCTCGCGCAACGATCTGTTCTCTTCGCGCAAGTTGTGGACATCCAGTTCCTTCCGGATCACCATGCGCATCTCGCCTAGCGAGAACGGCTTCAAGACATAGTCGCTGGCTCCGGCCTTCATGGCTTCCACCGCCGTTTCCACCGTGCCGAAGGCAGTCATTACCACCACCGGCAGCACGGCATTCTGGCGTTTGATCGCGTGCAAGAATTCCAGGCCGTTCATCCCCGGCAGCTTCAAATCTGTAACGACAAGATCAACCGCGTTCTCGCGCAGAAGTTTCAGCCCGGCCTCGGCGTCTCCTGCGGAAAGCGTCGCGAAACCGTCCTCCTCGAGATTCAACTCGAGCAGCCGGCGCATCTTCGCTTCGTCTTCGACGATTAAAATTGTTGGCATACTAGTTGGCAGTTGCTCGGTACTTCGCGCTTCTCTAGCACGACGTCAACGCTACTCATCAGAACAGTACATCCACTATGATGCTTGCGTGGCAGCAGCTTCGTCTCTCGCGGGAAAAAAGATTACGAAACGGGCCCCCGGCTGATCGCTTCCACCATCCTCCACTCGAATGATCCCATGATGCCCGTCAATAATCCGGGAGACAATCGAGAGCCCGAGCCCCACACCCGTTTTCTTGGTGGTTACAAACGGATTGAAGATCTGCTCTCGCAGCTCCGCCGGAATTCCCGGTCCCGTGTCTTCGACTCGCACCTCCACTCCATCCCGGCCCGCGCTGCTTGCCCTGGCCGCCGTCACACGCACTGTTCCGCCGCTGCTGCCCATCGCATCATAAGCATTCTGAATCAGATTCACGAACGCCTGCTCGGAGAGACTCTCGTCCAACGGAACCAGCGGCAGGTTGGCCTCGAACTGCCGTTCCACGCGCACCGGGCTGTCTTTCTGCGTTAACGCGACCGAGTGCAGCGAACGATCCAGCACTGCGGTAATTTCAGCCGGAGCTAACTCAGTATGTAGCGGCCGGGCAAAATCGAGAAACCGTGTCACCAGCGCGCTCAAGCGGTTGGTCTCACTCGAAATATAACCTGCCAATTCGCTGGCCAGGGGGTTCGATTCTCCCAGCTTTTGGTGAAGCATTTCCGCCGAACCCTTGATTACTCCCAGCGGATTGCGAATCTCATGCGCCAGCCCCGCTGACATTTGCCCTAACGCCGCCAGTCGCTCCGATCGCCTTGCCTCCGCCTGTGCCTGCTCCAACTTGCGGTTGGTTTCGGCCAAAGTCTCCGCCAACTCCTGATAAAGCTTGGTCTGGCGCCGGTTTTCCACCACGAAGCGGTTCACCACCATCGCTGCGAGAAAAAAGAAGACGATGCGGATCGCAAGCAAGCCGTAGTTCTCTGGCGTGATTTCATATTCCTGCAGCGCCGGATAAAGATAAGAGCAGTAGGCCGCCGAGGCGAGCGCCGTCCACAGCAAGGTCCCCAACGGACTGAAATATTCAGCCGCCGTGACAATCGGAACGTAGAAAATCGGATAGTAGCTGCTGTTGATTCCGACTTCGCCCGTGTGATCGATCAGCAAAGTCGCGAGTGCAATCTTGAGCAGAACGATGTATGCCGCGCCCCGCCGCGGAGCCCGCGCCAGAAGCCAACCCTCGCTAAGCTGCACTACTCCAATCGCCAACAGCGTGAGCTGCTTATGGATCTCCCTTACCGGCGGCAGCGCCGCCAGCCCGGCTAGAAACAGCAGCCAGAGAACATCCATCCAGTTGATCGCGGGCCGTTTCTGTTCGCTCATGGCAGAATCGCGACAAACGAATGCGCCGGGAGCGGGCTCGTTCCCAGCCTTCCCGGCGCTATTGTCGTCTTTCTATTCTCAGGTCGGTCCGCTTGCAAATCGCATCGCACGCAAACCTATCAGACCGCACTCAAGCAGTTCGCGTCAATGTCCTTTCTTGGGAGCATTTCCTGACAGGTCCTAAGCGGATAAGAATTCTGAATCAGTGTGCCATTGGCTTCGCCGAGATCTCGTCCAACGTAAGATTCAATTCGAGGACGTTGACCCGCGGCTCACCCAGAAATCCGAACTGGCGCGACTCCATATGCTGGCGAACTGCCTCGCGAACCACATCTTCACTCAGCTTGCGCTCTTTTGCGATGCGCGGCACTTGAAACTCCGCCGCCTCCGGAGAAATATGAGGATCAAGCCCCGAGCCCGACGTCGTCAGCAAATCCATTGGGATTGCAGCCCCGGGATTCTCTGCCTGCAATCGGTCGGCATCTCCCTGCACCCGCGCGATGAGCGATTGATTGGTCGGTCCGAGATTCGACCCGCTGGAGTTGCCCGCGTCATAGCCAGTTCCAGCGCTGGATGGCCGCGAGTGAAAATAACCCGGCGAGGAAAATGACTGCCCAATCAATCGCGAACCCACTACCGTGCCATTCCGCGTCAGCAACTCTCCGTTGGCTTGCTTCGGAAACAAGACCTGCGCCAGTCCAGTAATCAAGAGCGGAAATAGTAGACCAAACAAAACGGTCGTCACCAGCGTCATCAGCACGGCAGTGATCAGATTCTTTTTCATAATTGCCTCTACGCCAGTCGCCCTAGGCCGGCCTTCCTTACGCCAGTCGTCCTTAAGCCAAACCAGCCCGCACAATCAACAGGTCGATCAGCTTGATCCCAATGAATGGCACGACCACTCCGCCCACGCCGTATACCAGCAGATTTCGGCGCAGTAGGATGGCTGCTCCCTGGGGTACATATTTCACGCCGCGCAGCGCCAGCGGAATCAGCGCCACGATGATTAGCGCATTAAAGATGACGGCCGATAAGATCGCGGACTGCGGTGTCGCCAGTCGCATCACATTGAGCGCCTGCAAAACCGGAAACGTCCCGGCAAACATTGCGGGAATGATGGCGAAGTATTTGGCCACGTCATTGGCAATCGAGAACGTGGTTAGAGCGCCTCGCGTCATCAGCAACTGCTTGCCGATTTCCACGATCTCAATCAGCTTCGTCGGATTCGAATCCAGGTCCACCATGTTGCCGGCTTCTTTCGCCGCCTGCGTGCCGGTGTTCATAGCCACGCCGACATCGGCCTGCGCCAGCGCCGGAGCATCGTTCGTGCCATCACCTGTCATGGCAACCAGTTTGCCTTGCCCCTGTTCGCGTCGGATCAAGTCCAGCTTGTCTTTCGGCGTAGCCTGCGCCAGAAAGTCGTCCACGCCAGCCTCGGTCGCAATCGCCGCCGCGGTCAACGGATTATCCCCCGTGATCATCACCGTCTTGATCCCCATCGCGCGCAGTTGATCGAAACGCTGCCGCATGCCGCCCTTCACGATGTCTTTGAGTTGAATCACTCCCATTGCGCGGCCATTCTCGGCCACCACCAGCGGAGTTCCCCCGGAGCGCGAGATCGCCTCCACTGCGGCGCGCACCTCCGCGGGAAGCGAACTGCCCTGCTCTTCGAGATATTTGGCAACCGCATCCGTGGCGCCTTTGCGGATGGCGCGCCCATCCAGATTTACGCCTGACATGCGTGTCATCGCACTGAAGGGAATAAACTCGGCATCGTGCGAACTCATTTCGCGCCCGCGCAATCCGTATTTCTCTTTCGCCAGCACGACAATCGAGCGGCCCTCGGGAGTTTCATCTGCTAGTGAAGAGAGTTGCGCCGAATCCGCCAGCATCGCTTCGGTCACGCCCGGCGCGGTCACGAACTCCGTGGCCTGGCGGTTGCCCAGCGTGATGGTTCCAGTCTTGTCGAGGAGCAAGGTGTTCACGTCGCCGGCGGCTTCCACCGCGCGTCCCGACATCGCCAGCACATTGTGCTGCACCAGGCGATCCATACCCGCAATGCCAATCGCCGAAAGCAATCCGCCAATGGTCGTGGGAATCAGGCACACTAACAAGGACACCAGCACGAACACCGTCTGCGGCGCTCCCGCGTAGATAGCAAAAGGCTGCAAGGTAACCACTGCCAGCAAGAACACAATCGTCAGCCCCGCCAGCAGGATGTTCAGCGCAATTTCATTCGGAGTCTTTTGCCGCTCCGCGCCTTCCACCAGCGCGATCATGCGATCCAAAAATGTTTCGCCGGGATTAGACGTAATCTTCACCTTTATCCAATCCGACAGCACGCGCGTTCCACCGGTCACCGCCGAGCGGTCGCCACCCGCTTCGCGAATCACCGGCGCGGACTCGCCAGTAATCGCCGACTCGTCCACCGACGCCACGCCTTCCACGATCTCGCCGTCGCCGGGAACAAACTCACCCGCCTCGACGAGCACCAAATCTCCGCATCGTAGTTTTGATCCCGCCACCATCTCGGTCTTCCCGTCCGGGAGCAGGCGGTTCGCCATGGTCTCCGCTTTAGCGCGCCGCAAGGCGTCAGCCTGCGCCTTGCCGCGGCCCTCTGCCATGGCCTCGGCAAAGTTCGCAAACAACACCGTGAACCACAGCCATAGCGTGATCTGCAGATTGAATCCGAATCCGCCGTGCGCTCGCTCCAGAAAGAGCAGCACAGTGGTCACCACACTCCCTACTTCCACCACGAACATCACGGGATTGCGCATCATGGTCACGGGATGCAGCTTTACCAGCGAATCCCACGCCGCGCGGCGCACAATCTTCATATCCCACAAGCTGCGTTTTGATTTCTTGCTTGCCATATTTGCCTAAGAAGGCTTTCCTAAGAAAGCGTGCCTTAAAAAGTTTTGCCCGCCATCATCAGCAGATGTTCGAGAATCGGCCCCAGGCTGAGCGCCGGGAAAAACGTCAGCGCGCCCACAATCACCACCACTCCGATCAGCAGCACCGTAAACAACGGTCCAGTCACCGGGAAAGTGCCCAGCGTTGCCGGAGTCTGTTTCTTCCCCGCCAGATTGCCTGCAATCGCCAGCATCGGCAGAATCATCATGAAGCGCCCCAGCAGCATTGCCAGGCCCAGCGACGTGTTGTACCAGGGTGTGTTCCCGCTAAGGCCGCCGAATGCCGAGCCGTTGTTGGCCACCGAAGAAGTGAAGGCATAAAGCACCTGGCTGAATCCGTGCGGCCCCGGATTCGTTATGGCAGAGGTGCCAAAGCTGTACAAAACTGAAATCGCAGTGAACACGAGAATCACCAAAGGAAAGATCAGTATCACCAGCATCGCCATCTTCACGTCGTAAGCTTCGATTTTCTTGCCCAAGTATTCCGGCGTGCGCCCCACCATCAATCCCGCTATAAAAACGGAAAGAATGACGAAGACCAGCATTCCATACATCCCCGCACCCACTCCGCCGAAGATCACTTCGCTCAACATGAGGTTGATCAATGGAACCATTCCACCGAGCGGCGTGAATGAGTCATGCATGGAGTTGACCGCGCCGCAACTCGTATCAGTAGTCACGGTCGCAAACAACGCCGAGTTCGCCACTCCGAATCGCACCTCTTTCCCTTCGAGATTGCCGGTGGCTTGAACCGCAGCTGGATGCTGCGAGCTATGCTGCGCCGCAGACGCTACCAGGGGATTGCCCCGCGCTTCGGCCCAATACGCCGTAGTGACTCCAGCGAGAAACAGCAAAGCCATCGCTGCCCACACTGCCCATCCATGCCGCGCCGACCCGGTCATCTTCCCCAGGGTGTAAGTGAAGGCGGAAGGAATCGCCAGGATGCAGACCATCTCCAAGAAGTTCGTGAACGGCGTGGGATTCTCAAATGGATGTGCGCTGTTCGTATTGAAGAAGCCGCCGCCATTTGTGCCCAGCTCTTTGATAATCTCCTGCGAGGCAGTAGGCCCTTGCGCAATCACCTGCTGACTCACCGTCTGCATCAGCGGTTTACCGTCAGGTCCGTTCACGGGCTTGCCATCAGCGCCCAGTTGCGGCGTCAGATACGGATCAAGCACCTGCGCCGTGTCATAGGGCTTCAGGTTCTGCACCACGCCCTGCGACACCAGCACCAGCGCCCCTACCAGGCACAGCGGAGCCAGTATCCACAACGTCCCGCGAACCAGATCTACCCAGAAGTTCCCGATAGTCTTTTGCTCGCGCCGCGCAATCCCGCGAATGAACGCGATCGCGAGCGCAATGCCCGCCGCCGCCGAAACCCAATTGTGATAGGCGAGAGCCACCATCTGCGTCAGGTAGCTCATGGTGGTCTCGGGCACGTAGTTCTGCCAATTCGTGTTCGTGGTGAACGACGCTGCGGTGTTAAACGCCAGCGCCGGAGGCACGCCCGCCAGCTTTTGCGGATTCCACGGCAGCCACAATTGCGCCCGCTCCAGCACATAAAGCAGGATCATCGAAGCACCGCTGAACAAAAGCAGCGCCAGCGCGTATTCCTTCCAGTCCATCTCGTGACTTTCGTCGACGCCGGTAAGCCGGTAGAGAATCCGCTCGACCGGCCGCATCACCGGATCAAGCCGGGTCCGCTCGCGGCCGAACACCCGCGCCATGAACCCGCCCAGCGGCTTGGTGATCAGTAACACCACCAACAGCAGAAAAAAGATTTGCAGCCATCCATTTGCCGTCATCAGAATTTCTCCGGCCGCAACATCGCGTATACCAGATACACCAGCAGCCCCGCGCAGATGATGAGCATGATGATTGGTCCAGAATTCATATCCGCCTCATCGCACGCGCTCGCAAAAAATCACATAAGCAAGCGACATCGCAAAAAATACAACCGTCACCCCCAGGAAAATCGCGTCCTGCATCGCCAACCCCCTCAGCCACTAAAACTTAACCATGATATCAATGTCGAAGAACTGCTCATCGCGCCGCAGATCGGGGAACCATACGGTGCTGGCCTGTGCTCCGCAAGCCGCCTGCGCGCCGCTCAGCGTCAATGACCCGGACGTATTCCCATCGCTGCAAGCAAAGAATTGGGGATATCCGTTGTTGGTATAAGGCACTCCGCCCGAACCCGGCGGCGTGATTCCTCCCGGCCCCGACCAGTACGGCACACTGGCATGCCGGTAATCGTATTCCCAGCGGAACGTTACGTACTGGCTGGGCATGTAGTCAAACGTGACCGAAGAATCCCAGGCCTTGAATGGGTCCGAGGGATTTCCGGTAAAGTACGGCGCGCTGATCGCCGCCGATTCTGCCGTCTCTCCGTTGATGGGAGGCGCCAGAACCAGATAACGTCCGGGATTGTTGATCTGGCCTCCGCCGACTGTCAACGCGTACCGGTCTTTCTTGAACCACATCCGGTTGTAGAGCATGTAGCCGATAAAGCTCTGCTTGGGATTGATTCCTGCACTAAAATAGTCGCCCCCGACCGACTTCGCATCCTTCTTGTCACCATGGCAGCCGACCCCTTGTAGATATACGCCCGCCGAGGTGGTGGTGCTGGGTCCAAACTCGCAGCCCATATCGCCAGTGAAGGTAAAAGCCATCTTGTCGAGAGTTTTTCCCGGCTTGTCGAAATACTTTATCTCGATGCTGTCATCGGTGTGGACACGGCCGCGGTTCGGTATGTAAAGGTCGTCATGGCCCAGGCCGTAGTTGTTGGAGATGATGTTCACCCACGGTCGCGGAGTCCACTTGATCTGTCCGCCTAATCCTTTCCTCGAATTGGCTGAGCCGTACGACTGCCATCCATTGATGAACCACGGCTCAATCTTCAAGTGCGGATTGGGGAAAATCTGAACTCTCAAACCATTGAAGAACCAGGGCGTGTTGGAGGAAACATACGAAGGTTGATAGGCCCAGTTGTCGAAGTTGTAGTAGCTGAACAGGCCAATGTACGACATGAAGATTCCGGCATCGATGTTGATTCCGTTCAACACGTTAATGTGGTAGCCGCCGTAGGCCTCTGCCAGATAGCGATAGGCGGTGTCGAGGTCCCACTGGCCTTTTGCCGGACTGGGATCATTGCGCGGCGTCGTTTCGGAATACATGCCGAACTGGGTCATTAATCGCGCGCGAACATTGTCATAATGGAAGTCGCCGCCAACGCCGAGTTGCTCCAACTGAATCTCGTTGGAGCGAAAAATTTCGCTTGACCCGCCCATCGAGTTGTCGACCGGCTTGTTGAAATCGTAGGTGTAAGAAATATCGGCCCGAATCTCCGGCGTAAAGAATTTTGAATCAAAGGCTGCATCTTTGGTGCGGGGATTGCCATTCAGCCAGGTCCAGTCCCAGTCCGAGAATGGCACGATCTTTTCCTTTTTCGCCGACGCGGCATCGGAAGACGGACTCGGGATTTGCGCCATCCACCCGCTCAGCGCGAGAGTTGAGGGAGCAGCGCTAGCTACGGCAGGCGGGCCGGCAAAATTCGCCGCCGTCACGGCCGGAGCGTTTGGCCCACCGCCGGTCTTCGCGGTCGCCAATGCCGGCGGCGCCTCGATGCGACCCTGGGCCGGCGCCGGTCCCTTCTGCTGCTCCACCTCCGCGCGCAGGCGTTCTACTTCGGCGCGCAATGCCTTCAACTCATCCCGCATTTCCTGCTGCTCAGTGGATGCAGCCGAACTAGAGCCGGTGCCCGCGGAAGACGTAGCCTCGCCCCGGGTGGATTGAGCGCCAGCCCACGCGGTTAGAAACAGGACGAACATCGATAGCAATAAGACCTGAGCACTCTTCCTTCGCATAATTTTCGTTCTCCACTAATTCCAAGCGGGAGTCGCCGCGGCCGCTTTCTATCGCGCGGCAATCGCCATCGGAGTAGATGCCGCACAGAACTCCAAGGTGTCCGTTTTTCTCCGGCTCCGTGCGCACTGGCACGACCTCGTAGCAAACCGACGGCGCACCCTCACCCAGCAAGGCAATCAGAAACCTGAGCATGAACGCGGCCCCTGCCAAAGCGATGGCTGCAACTATCCAGGCTGCCCACATACTCCTGCCTCCTGCAACTTCGCGCAGACCCGCGCGCAAACGTTTCAGTAAAACATTCCAGGTATAAGAAGGGGGTAATAAATTCCTAAAGAATTCGTAAAGGCATACGTCTCATTTTCCGCAGGGAGAACTCCTACATCAGAGAATACGGCGCATGCTTACTCGACGAGACCTAGCAGCCCCACTCGGCTTCGCCCGGCTGGGCAAAATACTGCCGCGACTCTGCTCGTTCGCTGCTCATCGATTCCAGTTCAAGCAACGCCAGTCGCGCCGCTGCCACCAGCCGGCTCTTTACCTGCGGGGAAACTTCTTTCCACGACCCATGGCCTTCGCTGCCTTTACCCGATATCTCCGGCGTCAAGGCCTGGTGATAGTGATGGAAGAGTTCTGCCAACCGTTCCGGCGTCACATCGTGAGTCCACATACTGTTTGTCTCCATGAGTGCAGTTATCGAGCGGCTTTTTAGCCCGCCACAATCGATTGGATACATGACGGCGAAAAGACCGGATAAAGGCTCCATAAAATGTTCGTAAAGACACAAAGGCCAGCGAAAGGCAGGATTTATGAACCAGGCTTTTATGAACCAGGCTCTTATGAACCAGGTTCGAACCTGTACCCAACCCAGGGTTCGGTAAGCAGGTACTTCGGCGCGGAAGGATCAGTTTCAATCTTTTTGCGCAACTGCCCCACGAAGACGCGCAGGTATTCCGGCTGTTCCGTGCTGTTCGGCCCCCAGACGGCAGCCAATAGCGTTCGATGCGTCACCACTTTGCCGGGACGCCGTGCCAGATAAACCAGCAGATCGAATTCTTTCGGCGTGAGATGAACTTCGTGCCCCGTCACCTTGACGGAGCGCGCGTCCAGATCAATGGAAAAATCTCCCGTCGTAATTGCACTGGGCTGTTCCTCAGTCGCCGGTGTCCGGCGCAATTGCGCCCGGATCCGCGCCAGCAATTCGTTCATGCTGAACGGCTTGGTGACGTAGTCGTCGGCGCCGGCATCCAGCGCTTCCACTTTCGAGCGATCTTGTCCGCGCACCGAGAGCACGATGATCGGCACTTGCGACATCTTCCGCACCGTCCGGCACAGCTCTACACCATCCAGATTCGGCATCGCCAGGTCCGTCACCACAACGTGCGGCGTCCAGTTCTTCATCAACTCCAGCGCCATCTCGCCGTCGTTGGCCACGCGGATGTCGTAGCCTTGCGCCGAAAGCGTCGTGCGCAGCACCCGCGTAATCTGCGGTTCGTCATCCACCACCAGGATTCGCTTATGCTCGTTCGTCACTTCCTGCTCACCGCATTTCCTGGGTCACGATGTGCACATCCACCGCGGGAGTATCGCGCAAGAACTTATGAATCGCCGACAGATAGAAATATCTCTTCCATCCCTTGGTCGCCGACCGCCCGAAGACCACCTGCGTAATGTGATTCTCGCGCACGAATTCCGCAACCTTCTCCGCCACCACCTTGCCCTCGGTCTTCACCACCTTCGCGCCCACACTCTCGGCGAAACGTACATTGTCGGCCAGCGTTCGCTGGTTCTCGTCGCTCTCATCCGCGCCCGTGTCGACGTAAAGCACATACAGATCGCCATCCATCGCCTGGGCCATGCGCGCTCCGCGCGCAATCAAATACTGCGCCGCTGGATTCGAACTGATGCACACTGCAATCCGTTCCCGCACCTGCAAGCAGTTGGCCGTCTTCGTTTTTGAGTTCGGAAAGCGTGCGGTCGACCGCCTGCGTCACCTGCCGCAGCGCCAGTTCACGCAATGCCACCAGATTTGTGTTCCGGAAGAAATTCGCGAGCGCCCGCTCCACCCGTTCCAGCGGATAAATATCTCCACGCTTCATGCGCGTCTGCAATGCTTGAGGAGTAAGGTCCGCCATTACAATTTCGCCCGCCCGCCGGATCACCCAATCCGGTACCGTCTCCCGCACCTGCACTCCGGTCAACCCGCGGATCGTCGGCGACAGGCTCTCGATGTGCTGCACGTTCAGCGTGGAAAGAACATCGATCCCCGCATCCAGCAACTCAAACACATCTTCATAGCGCTTCGCGTGTTTGCTGCCTTCAATGTTGGTGTGCGCCAGTTCATCCACCAGCACCACATGCGGCTTGCGCGCCAGAATGGCGTCCACATCCATCTCTTCGAAGATGGTCGCCTTGTATTCCAGTTTTTTGCGCGGAACTGTCTCCAGGCGCGAAGAGAGTTCCACAATCGGTTTGCGGCCGTGGGTTTCCACGACGCCGATCACGACTTCTTCGCCGCGGCTGGCTCGCCGGACGCCTTCACTCAGCATGGCATAGGTTTTCCCGACGCCGGGGGCGTAGCCCAGAAACAGCTTGAACACCGCCGGCCGCTTGGCCGTATCCACTTCCTTCAGCCATTCTTCAGGAGTCTTGGCCATCGCCGCTATTCTCCACGCCAGAGCGAAAATTGTCGAATCTGCCTCACCACGGAGACACAGAGACACGAAGAAGATCCTTAAACATTCTTGTTTTTCCTTTTGTCTTCTCTGTGTCTCCGTGCCTCCGTGGTGAAAAACCTTTCTTCAGTTACAATCGTGCCCGTGAAAGCTCGCTGGCCACAACACCTGCTCCGCTACGCCGCCTGCGTCGTGGCCGCCGAGTTGGTGGCACAAGTCTACCGGCACGTCGTCCACGTAAACCCGACCACCGTTGCCTTGACTTTCCTGCTGATGGTGCTGTGGGTGGCGGCGTACTGGGGATTTCGCTTTTCCGTCTTTCTCGCCATCCTGGCCACTCTCGCCTTCAATTATTATTTTCTTCCTCCGATCGGAACCTTCACTGTCGCCGACCCGCAGAACTGGGTGGCTCTCTTCGCCTTTCTCGTGACCGCCGGCATCGCCAGCCAACTCGCCGACCGTGCCCGCCGTCAAACTGCCGACGCCAATCAGCGCCGCCGCGACGTGGAGCGCCTTTACGCCTTCAGCCAGCGCCTGCTCGCCACCGACAACGTAGCCGAATTGCTGAATGCGATTCCCGCCTACGTATGTGACGGATTCGGCGCCAAGGTCGCGGCCATCTACTTGCTCAGTTCCCGCCAGGTCTATCGCACCGACCCCGAAGCCACCTGGCTTGCTCTGCAGGATCTTCAAATGGTCAGTTCGCGCGGCGAGCCGGTAATCGATTCGCAGCGTGGAATTTCTCTCACCCCATTGCATCTGGGCACGCGCACCACCGGGGCCGTCGGCATCGCCGGACCGGCGCTCTCCCGCGCCACTCTGGAGGCTCTGGGCAGCATGATCGGCATCGCCATCGAGCGCGCCGGCGCCATGGAGAAACTTTCCCAAACCGAAGCCGCGCATCAGAGCGAAAACCTGCGCGCCGTCCTGCTCGATTCCGTAACTCACGAACTGCGCACGCCTCTCACCGGCATCAAGGCTGCAGTCACCAGTCTGCTCTCCGATTACAACCTCGACGAAGCGCAGCGGAAGGAATTGCTGACGGTAATCAACGAGGAAACCGATCGTCTCGACCGCCTGGTTGGCGAAGCCACGGAAATGGCCCAGCTCGATGCCCACAAGGTCGAACTCCACATGGCGCCAGTAGATATCGCAGCGGTGATCGAGTCCGCCGTGGAAGGTTCCAGAACGGTTCTCGGCCAGCATCCACTCGACATACGCGTGGCTCCCTCCCTGCCCAAGGTGCGAGTGGATTCCGACCGCATCGCGGAAGTGCTCAAGCAGTTGCTGGAAAACGCCGCCAAATATTCCCCGCCCACTGCGCCCATTACCATCACCGCCGAGCGCAAGGGAGACCGCATCGTCACCAGCGTCACCGATCACGGCCCCGGCATCGACGACTTCGAGCTAGCGATGGTCTTCGACAAGTTCTACCGCGGCCGCGACCAGCGCTACAGCGTGCAAGGCACTGGCATGGGCCTGGCCATCGCCAAAGCCATCGTCGAAGCCCACAACGGATCGGTCAGCGTCACCAGCCAACTAGGCCGCGGCTCCGTATTCTCCTTCGACTTGCCCGCGGCGTGAAGGTCGTCCCATCTCCCTAAAGGTCGTCCCGCCCCCTCTAAGGTTGTCATCCCGAATCACACCTTGTCATCCCGAACGAAGTGAGGGATCTTGGTTTCGCTGGCACCCGCTCATCCGCCGGTTCTTGGATGGCGCAACGCTTCCAGCGCTGCGATCAGAATCCCGCCGGATGAGGGCTTTAGCCCCGACGTATTCAGTTCTTCATCTTCGGCCGCTCGCAGGTATCCACAATCTTCGTCGGATCGATCGCGTCCTTATCCACCTGCTCTTCCAGGATCTTTCCATCTTTCCCAATCAGAAAGTTCACCCGGCGTGCGGCTTTGTACTTATCCAGGTAGATTCCGTACTGATGTGTAACGTCTCCACCCCAATCGCTCAGCAAGGGAAAGGTAACTCCAATTTGGTCGGCGAAGGCTTTGTTGGCAAAGGCACTATCCATGCTCACACCCAGGACCTGGGTGTCGGTAGCTTCCAGCCGTTTCAAATCCTGCTGGAGAGCCTTCATCTGCGCCGTTCAACCACCGGTGAAAGCGAAGATAAAAAATCCCACCACCACGTTTTTCTTTCCGCGGTACTGGCTCAAAGAAACGCTCTTCAATTCGTTGCCGTCGAAATACTTCAGCGTGAAATCCGGCGCCGCATCACCCACCTTCGGCATTTGCGCAGGCGTGTCGCCGGCTCCCGGCTTAGTCTGCGCGGCGATCGATCCCACGCTGCTAATCGCCAGCACTCCCGCCAGCAGCGAAGCTGCCAGCACATTCGGTAGTCTCTTCTGCATCACGAACCTCCTGTTCGATAATAGCCCACTCACCTGCGGAGACATTGTAATTTTGAGTTGCACAACGTCCGGTCGAGACGCCAATCAGTACCCCACCCTCGCACCTTTCGCATTGCCGAAGGGAGTCGCAAAACAGTACATTGCTGTTCAGGCCCGCTTCCACACCGGACGATCATGCAATGACTCTCAGCCACGCTGAACGACATCTTCTTCGCCGCCACCGAACGGAATCTCGACCGCGTGATGCTCTCCCGCGCCTCCGGAAAGTGGCTGCCTATTTCTTCTTCCGATCTTCGCCGCAACGTCGCGGCAACCGCCCACGCGTTGCAGGAATGGGGCATCCGCAAAGGCGACCGCGTCGCCATTCTCAGCGAGAACCGGCCCGAGTGGTCGACCGCCGACTTCGCCATCCTGCTGCTCGGCGCCGTCACCGTCCCCGTCTACGCCACGCTGACCCCTGAACAAACCGCCTACACTCTGCGCGACTCCGGCGCTAGCGTGGTTTTCGTTTCCACCGAACATCAACTCCGCAAGATCCAGACCATTCTCCCGCAGACGCAAATTCAGAGAATCGTGGTCATGGATGACGTCCAAATCCCCAGCGATCTGGCCGCAACCTGCGTGCTCATGTCCCAGTTCATGACCCAGGGCTCGAGCGCCCTCGACCCGCAGATCGAATCCATCGCTCGCTCCATCCAACCCG
This sequence comes from uncultured Acidobacteriaceae bacterium, assembly GCA_963850165.1. Taxonomy (GTDB): domain Bacteria; phylum Acidobacteriota; class Terriglobia; order Terriglobales; family Acidobacteriaceae; genus Sulfotelmatobacter. Next base: position 18,068 of record CAWKKK010000036.1, read on the forward strand.
ACGATCTCGCCACCATCATCTACACCTCCGGCACCACTGGAACCTCCAAAGGCGCCATGCTGACCCATGGCAACATCGCGTCCAACATCAACTGCTCTCTGCTCGGCTTCGAAATGCACCCTGGGCTGACTAGCATTTCGTTTCTTCCCCTTTCGCACGTCACCGCGCGCCACGTGGATTTCTCTCTGCTCTACCATGGCGTCACCCTCGCCTACTGCCCTTTTATCGAGAAGCTTTCCGAAACTCTGCTGGAAGTGCGCCCCAGTGTGTGCGTATCCGTACCCAGGGTCTACGAAAAAATCTACGCCAAGACTGAAATGGCAGCCAGGGGCTTTCCCAAGCGCGCTATTTACCGCTGGGCGCTTTCCGTCGGCCGCGCCCACAAGCCGGCAATTCTCGCCGGAAAAACTCCTACCTCACCCAGTTGGAAGCTTGCCAACAAACTGGTTTTCTCGAAAATACGCGCTGGTGTGGGCGGCAATGTCGAGACTTTCATTTCCGGCGGCGCGCCCTTAGGCCGCGAACTCGCCGAATGGTACGCCACCGTCGGCATCCGCATTCACGAAGGCTACGGCTTGACCGAAACTTCTCCGGTCATCGCCGTCAACACGCCCGTCAACCATCGCATCGGCACGGTCGGCAAAATTCTGCCTAACCTGGAAGTTCGCATCGCCGATGACGGCGAAATTCTCGTGCGCGGTCCCTCCGTCTTCAAGGCCTACTGGAACCGCCCCGAAGAAACCAGAACGCCTTCCAGGATGGCTGGTTCAAGACCGGAGACATCGGCAACATCGACGCCGATGGATATCTCTCCGTCACCGACCGCAAGAAAGAACTCATAAAAACCTCAGGCGGCAAGTTCATCGCTCCGCAACCCATCGAGAACTCCCTCAAGCTGAATCCTCTGGTCGGAACCGCCGCCATCCTCGGCGATAAGCGCAAGTTCGCTTGCGCTCTCATCTCTCCGAACTTTGCTCTTCTCGAAGAGTGGGCCCGAAGCAATGGCGTTGTTTTCTCCTCCCGCGCGGAACTTGTCGCCAACTCGAGAGTACGAGCGCTTTACGAGGGAATTGCGGAAGAGGTAAACCAGAATCTTGCGCGATTCGAAAGATTGAAGCGCGTGTTGCTCGTCCCCGACGAATTCACCCCCGACAACGGCGCTCTCACGCCCACGCTCAAACTGCGCCGCCGCGTAATCGAAGACCGCTACCGCAGGCAGATCGACGAATTCTACGTCGAAGCCGAAGCGACAACGCCTTCATGATCTTGTCATTCCGAAGCGGCTTACCTGTAAATCTTTGTCATTCCGAAGCGGCTAACCTTTAAACCTTTGTCATTCCGAAGCGGCGCAGCCGCAGCGGAATCTGCTTTCCTGTCCGCCACGGCGCCCTCACCACATCGTGATGTGCCAAGCAGTCGGGTTTACAATATCTCCATGACCGATCCCCTTATCATCGCCGGCCGCTCCTTCCGTTCCCGCCTGATCGTTGGCACGGGAAAATACAAGTCCTTCCAGGAAACTGCCCGCGCCCTCGAAGCCAGCGGAGCCGACATGGTCACGGTCGCCGTCCGCCGCGTCAACCTCGATCGCAGCAAGGAATCTTTGCTCGATTACATCGATCCCAAGAAATATTTCCTGCTGCCCAACACCGCCGGCTGCTACACCGCCGACGAAGCCATCCGCGCGGCACGCCTCGGCCGCGAAGTGGGCCTCTCCGACTGGGTAAAGCTCGAGGTGATCGGCGACCAGGCCACGCTTTACCCCGACGTGCAAGCTACGCTCGAAGCCACGCGCGTTCTGGTCAGCGAAGGCTTCACCGTTCTGCCCTACACTTCTGACGACATTGTCTTCGCCAAGCGCCTGATCGATGCCGGCGCAGCCGCCGTGATGCCGCTGGGCGCGCCCATCGGCAGCGGCATGGGCATTCAGAACCAGGCCCACATTCGCATCCTGCGCGAAATGATCACCGGCGTTCCGCTGATCGTGGACGCAGGCGTGGGCACCGCCTCCGATGCCGCCATCGCCATGGAACTCGGCGCCGACGCCGTCCTCATGAACACCGGCATCGCCAACGCGCAAGATCCCGTCCTGATGGCCGAAGCCATGCACCACGGCGTACTCGCCGGACGCCAAGCCTATCTCGCGGGCCGCATGCCGAAGAAGTTATACGCCACGGCCAGTTCCCCGCTGGAAGGCGTAGTTCGGTAGCGCCGGCGTCCTCGCCGCCGGCCTCGACCAGAAAACAACGCAAAATAAAAAGGGCGGCCGCAGCCGCCCCAATCACAACCAAATCTCCCTCAGAGCATCTTCACGCCATTCACGTGCACGGAATCGCCGGTCACAGTTCCGGTCACGGCTACATGGTGTCCCTCATGACCCTTCAGAGCGTCCTGGTTATCCACGGCCAGAACCTTTGAATCGCCATCAGTCACGATCACCATCTTCTCTCCGGCGGCCACGCATTTCTTGGTGCATGCCTCGCCGCCAGCGTTGGCGCCCTTGGCGCCGCATTTCGCGTCAGTTACCCATCCCTTGACGGTCGTGCTCTTCCCCATATCGTCAAACGCCAAGGCTGTCAGGGCAAACACAACGCAGATCGCAAGACAAACTACTAGAGCTTTTCTCATTGCCGTTGTCTCCTTTTTTGATGTTCCGGTCGCGTCCCCAAGATCGCAGGAGTGGCAGGAATTCTAATCGTGCGTCCGGCAGCAAATCAACCAATCCGACCGCCGATTAACGTCCCGAACTATACCACATAGGAACTCCACGAATGTCACGCACTTGGTACCATTCCAAGAGGGGGATTTTCAGAACCCATCGTGAGACAAGCTCATTTTTTCGCCGAGTGATTGGCCGGTGGCGCCGGATTCGGCGCAATCGCGGGAACGTACACGTACTCGCCGGGACGCAAATAGCGCAACTGCTCGCGCGCTTCCTTCTCGATCGCTTTTTCGTCCGTCTTCAATCCCTGAATTCTCTGAGTGTAGAGTTCGTTTTCCTTCTGTTCCAGCCCGATCCGCTTCTTTAGCGATTCGTATTCCATGCGCTTCTGTTTGTACACAATCATGCCATTCGCGCCAAACATCACGTGCACAAACAGCAGGCACGCAAGCGCCGTGACCGTGATCGTCGCGATGCGCCGCCGCAAGGCATACAATCGGCTCGCCAGCGGACGCAAACTCTCCACCCACGATGCAGCCAGAACCTGGGCCTGTGGCACCCTCGCGGCCATCGCGCGCAACCCTTCTTGCGGAGTGGGAAATTGCCGCATTCTTGAAATATCCTTTAGTCGAAAATCCATTGCCTGACTGCCTGCCTCAACTTGTGACCTGCCAACACAGAACTCTTGCGTATCAAACCTTAGCTTCCCAGTGAACTTCTCTTCACCCTCGCCGTCAAGCGGAAGTTCTCTCGCCGCGGACAATGCGAACCAACTTGGTTACATAAGGGGCGCAATCGGTCGCCCAGCAGCTTCCCGCGCCACGCCACACACCTGCTACATTTGCTGGTAGCCGACGCCTCCGCCGCCTGATTTCATATGACCGACAAACGAATCGTTCTCACTACCGCTTCCTCGGAAGGAGAAGCCCGCAAAATCGCCCGCCGTCTAGTCGACCGCCGTCTCGCCGCCTGCGTCAATATCGTCCCACAAATCACGTCCATCTACCGCTGGCAAGAAAAGGTGGAAGAAACCCGCGAATGGCTCTTAATCGTAAAGACAACTGCCGCGGCTTTCGGCCAGGTCCGCCAAGCGATCGCAGAACTCCACTCCTACGAAGTCCCGGAATGCATCTGCCTGACGATCGAAGACGGATCTGATAGTTACCTGCAGTGGGTCGCGGACGCTGTTCCTGGCGAGTAACTTGAGGAATAGATTTCCTGGAAGTGAATAACGGACCGCTTCATGCCGCCCGCCTTCGTTGTGAACGCCGCTTCCACCCTCCATCCTGGAGGAGGTCGGTCAAACGCACTATTCCTTCGGCCACTCATATGGAAACAGTGTTCCCGCTTCTTCCGGGCTGATTTTCACATTCAGCATTTCTGCGGCTTGGGCGAGCGCGGAGTCGCGCCCACTCCCGAGATCAGACGGCGTCGGCAAGATCAGCGTGTCGGGATACACTCCCCTGCGTTCGAGGCTCTGGCCATCTGTCATTTTGATGTCCGCTTCAGTGATTGACACGCCGTAGAAGATAACTCTCCCCAATCCCGCCCGGTAGGGATAGAACTGGGCCTCCATGACCATCCCCGAGCTACGATCACCGACGACCGACCCCCGTTTTTCGATCTGAATCACCCTGGCAAGCAACTCAGACGCGGAGCCCGATTGGCTGTCGACCAGAACGATCAACTTGCCTGTAAATCCATGGTGCTGGGACTTGGCCTCGAGGAGTTTGGTCGAGCCTCTACCTACGCGGTCGCCAATCTTGACATCATTTTCGAAGATGCCGCCGAGCAGAGCCTGCAGCGTCTCCTCGCTTCCTCCGGGATTGCCCCGAACGTCGAGCACAACGCCGGCGTGCTTCCGCATTTTCCCGATGATCGAATCTACTTCGGAGGAATTCAACGCAAATACAGGTAGCTTTACGATCAGCAACTCATCGTCCTTTTCAGAGTAACGGACATGCCTAAACAGCTCCCGGTTGTCCCTATCACGAATTGTGTCGTATATCCCGGGTCCCAGTAAGCCGCTTGCGGCCTGGTCTTTCACATGGGGCAGCTCGCGAGTCTTCGCCGCTACGGCAATCTGGCGATCGGCGCCATCCGGTCCTCGAAGGCTTAGCCGGAGCTCCTGTTGCGGCCACAGGAGGTTAAGAATGTAGAGGAGCTTTGGAAAGTTGTCGCGAGTTGGCACTACATCGCTGACCTTTGTTACCTCGTCGCCCGGCTTCAAACCCTTAGTCTGCGCATCGGTGCCGGGCCGAACCAGTATGATGTAGCAGCGATCTCCGATCATTTGCATCTTGAAGCCATATTCGTACCTGTAGTACCGGGCCGGCGGCACGAAGAAAGTATGAGAATCGTGAAGGCTGTCCAAGGCTGCGGCCACGTCGGCGATGGCCATACTCGTCGAGTCTGCCTTATCGATTTCACCCTTCATCTCGCGAACCTTCGCGTCCCAATTAACGCCGTGGAAACTGGGATCGTAGTAGTGCTTTTTAATGTCGGATGCCACGTCTCGAAGCATAGTCTGGGCTTGGTCACGTTCGAAGGAGGCGAATTGCTGCGATGTGGAAATCGTCGCCCAGCAGCAGAACCCAAGAAAACCAACAGCCTTGTAGAAAAGGATGGGTTTCGTAGTCACGTGAACTCCAGCCGGTCCGAGTGTCATACAGGACAATCGCCGATTCATTTCTTTAAATCTTCGCCAGTGCCTGGTCTAGATCCTCCAGAATATCCTCGATATCCTCGATCCCGACCGAGATGCGCACCATCCCGTCGGTAATGCCAATCGCCTTTCGCCCCTTCTCGCCCAGTCCCGCGTGCGTCATCGTTGCCGGATGCGAGATCAGCGTCTCCACTCCTCCCAGCGACTCCGCCAACGAACACACGCGCAGTTTCTTCAACATTTTGTTGGCGTTCTTCAGCGATCCCGTCTCAAACGTGATCATCGACCCAAAGCCGCTCATCTGCCGCTTCGCCAGTTCGTGCTGCGGATGATCGTTCAATCCCGGATAGAAAACTTTGCTTACCTTCTTATGCTTCGCCAGAAAATCCGCCACCACGCGCCCGTTGCGGTCGTGGATCTCCATGCGCGCGGCCAGCGTCTTCACCCCGCGCAGCACCAGCCAGCATTCAAACGGAGAAAGTATTGCCCCTGCCGCCTTCTGCAGAAAGGCCAGCATCTCAGCCTGCTCCGGCTTGCGGCATACGACCACGCCACCCAGCCCATCGCTGTGCCCGTTAAGAAATTTCGTGGTCGAGTGCACCACCATGTCCGCACCGAGCGCCAGGGGCTGCTGAAAGTACGGAGACATGAAGGTGTTGTCGACCACCAACTCAGCTTTCTTGCGGCGGCAAATCTGGCTGATCGCGGCCAGATCACTTAACTGCATTAGTGGATTGGTCGGCGTCTCGACGTATACCATGCGCGTGTTCTTGCGGATCGCCCGCTCGACATTTTCCGCTTCTGACGTATCGACATAGGAAAACTCCAGCCCAAACCCGGTCAGCACCTGGTTAAACAGCCGCGGCGTCCCGCCATATAAATCGTTCCCGCACACTACGTGATCACCCGACTTCAGCATGCTCGCGACCGCGTTGATGGCCGCCATGCCGCTGGCGAACACCGGCGCTGCAACTCCGCCCTCGAGCGCTGCCAGGTTCTCCTCCAGGCGAGTCCGCGTGGGGTTCGAGACTCGCGAGTATTCGTAACCCTTGTTCTCGCCGATGCCTTGCTGTACGTAAGTCGACGTTGGATAGATTGGGACTGTGACCGAGCCAGTCAGAGGATCAGGCTCTTGTCCGGCGTGAATGGCGCGGGTGGCGAAACCAGGTTTCATGACTTTCATCTTTGAGCACCAATTCGGGAATTGGCGGGATTGAGGTACCTCCCCCCTCCCCCTCGTATCTCAAGAATGATGAACTTAGCGGGAAAATGAAAAAAGATCCAAGCGGCTCAATAGCTTACGGGCAAAATCTTGAACCTCAAGGAGTTATGCAACCGCCGCAGATATAAGTTGTTTAGAATCAGTACGCTACTTTCAGTTTTCTTTGCAAAATATTGATTGCCGACTACTTAAACTTCACTTCATGATTCAGGTTCTCTACTTCTTAATTCGACGGCGCGATTCACGCCACAGCAAAAGGATCGTTCAGTCAGGGAGCCAAGTCAAGGTCAATTGACCAAGGCGCCAGATTTTGCTGTTCAAATCCCGCCCTCGAATATCTTCTTCGACAGATACCGCTCCGCCGAATCCGGAATGATCGTCGCCACCCTTGCCCCTGCGCCCAGGCTCCGTGCCACGTTCAGCGCGGCGAACACCGCGGCTCCGCCGCTCGACCCCGCCAGCACGCCTTCCCGTGCCGCCAACCGTTTCACCGTCGCAAAGGCATCTTCGTCGGTCACCATGATCACTCCATCGCACACCGACGCATCGAATGTCTTGGGGATAAAGCTCACTCCAATCCCTTCCACTTTGTGCGGACCCGGCTGTCCCCCGGCCAGAATCGAGCCTTGCGTCTCCACCGCGAACGCCCGCACTCCGGGCACATGCTGCTTCATGTAGCGCGCGACGCCGGTAAAAGTCCCGCAGGTGCCACAGCCCAGAACCACAGCATCCAATTTTCCATCCATCTGTTCGAACATTTCCACCGCGGTCGTTTCGTAGTGGTAGTCGGGATTGGCCTGATTCTCAAACTGCCCCGCCATGAACGCACCGCTCTCGCTGGCCACAACCTCTTTAGCGCGGCGGATCGCCCCCTGCATGCCTTCCTCGTCCGGCGTTCGCTCCACCTCTGCCCCCAACGCGCGCATGATGATCACTTTTTCCTGCGAAAAATTTTCCGGGACAAACAGCTTCACCTTGTAGCCGCGATTCACTCCAATCAGCGCCAGCCCGATTCCGGTGTTCCCAGCCGTCGCTTCGACAATCGTCCCTCCGGGCGCGAGCTTTTCTTCCTGCTCCGCCCTGCGAATGATCCCGATGGCGGCGCGGTCCTTCACGCTCCCACCCGGATTCAGATATTCAAGTTTGGCGAAGACGTCGGCCGATCCCGCAGGAACCAGCCGTTTCAGTCGCAGCATGGGAGTGCCGCCGACCAAATCGGTAATGTCATCGGCGACTCCCAGATGGGAGACTTCAGAGTTTTTCGAGTGCACGCTACAGGGTAACTTCGTCAAGAAAATTCGTCTAGCCCGCCCAGAAATTACTTCCGTTACTCATACTCTTCGACAAGTCTGAGTATAATCTAGCTGCCACGACGACAATACTCCCGCCCGAGGAGGATAACCGTGTTCGAGACTGCCAGCGACGAACCAATCACTTGCGCTTCGTGCGAACATCGCTATCCTCGGAGTGAAGGAATTTGCGCGATGTGCGGGACTGAACCCCTCCGGCCACTTTTGGTTTTTTCCAACAAATTCCGCCGAGCCAACCCAAAAGTCAAACCATCGCATTCCTATAGTCAACAGAGACCTCCCAAGTCGGGGATCAGGCGATTGATTCCGGTCGTCGTCTCGATAGCACTGATGGCGGCTATATCGGGTCTCTACGAGGTCCGCAAAGGCAACCTGCCTAAAGAATCCGGCGCAGCAGCCGAACTTACGGAAACAGTGCAGCCGAAGCGAGAAAACGCCGCTGAAAAACCTGTCGTCCACAACCCGGTCAGAGGAGTTCAGCAGTTCGTCGCCGGGAAGCTTAGAACTGCGGAGACAATCGCGGTGAAAGAGGCTGATCCGGCTGAGTTGTGGAAAGCGGTCAAGCGAGGAAGCGTGAACGCGGAAGTCGCTCTAGCCAACCTTTACCTGGAGGGAGAGGCAGTCCCCCAGAACTGTGAACAGGCACACATGCTTCTATATGCGGCATCGATGAAAGGAAGCAAAGCTGCCGATAATTTTCTGAAGAACAGCTATGCAGAACGATGTGAGCGATCGCCTCTCCGCTGACTCCAGCAGCTTTCTCCTTCCAGTGCCGCGAAAATCCGCGAACGGCACACTACTGGCAGAAATCGACGGGAACAATTATTGCGAACCCAGCCGAAGCAGTTCGTCGCGCAGGCGCGGGTGATGTTGGGTTTGGCGGAGGTAGGTCATTTCGTTGGGCGCGGGTTTGGCGCGAATGATTTTGACGAGTTGACGCTTTTCGTTCGCTGACCAGCGGGCCAAGCCTGGGATCAGCGCCAGAACCAGCGACCAATTCTCGAGCGCTTGCTGCTGCGCGGGAGTCCAGCGCGAGGCGTCAACCTCGAGAGCCCGCGTAATGGCGGCGGTTGAAGCTTCGCGAATCTTTTGGCTGTCTCCGCTGAAGGCTTGCGCCATGCGGCGGTTGACTCGGAGTCCCAGAGTGCGCGTGGAGAAAGTGTCCCAGGCGCCGGGCTTTTCATCAGCGGCTAAAGCCGGCGACAATTTAGTGGCGTTTAGAGCACGACTGGAACTCGTGGTCTTCCCGAGTCTGCCGTCACCAGTATCTCCCGCTAATTCGTAGAACATATGAGCTTCCGCAAGCCGCTTCAGGGTTCGAGGCGGAGTCCGGTATTTCGGGTTGGCAGAAATTCTTTTCTCTTCTCGTTCACACAATGCCTGCAGGTCCGCGCGCCCCGGGCGGAAGCCCAGCTTGCGATAGAACCAGAACGCCCCCGAGTCGATGGCTTCGTCGTTGTTCTGCCCGATCTGATAGGGATAAATCGAGATGCATTTCGCATCGGTGAGGGCGCGGAGGCAGCGCAGAGCTTGGGCATAGATCCAGGCGGTTTCTCCCTGGCGGTAGGTGTAGAAGGTGTTGAAGCCGATCTCGATCCATTCGCAGAGTCCAATGGCTTCGACGTAGTTGATAGGAACGCCGTTCTTCAAGGTGTAGGCGGCGAGATAGGCGCGCAGTGGGAGACGGCGCGCGGGCGGCAGTCCCCAGAAATGCATGACCACGCCTCGGCCCAGGTCGGCGCGGACGACGGTGCGTGGATCGCCGAGCGTGGTGCCGTAGAGTTCGCGATAGCGCACGACCATGATTTCGCGGATGGCGTTCATCGCGGATTCTCCGGCTGCGATGGAGAGTTTTTCCAGCTTCGGCGCGGGGCGGATCAGTTCGTACGCGAGAGAAACTTCGCTGCGCTGGATGAGCGGGGCGTTGTGGAAGAAGAAGCGGCGTGGACGCGTCCAGTTGCGGGTGCGGGAAAGTTTTAAGTTTTCAAGTCTCCAGCGAATTGGGAGATGGAGCGAGTCGTAGAGTTCGGCTTTCTGGCGGGCGGGGCGCGGGAGTTGCTGGAAGCGGCTCAGGAGCCAGGGGAGCGCGTTTTGGCGGCCTCGGGCGGCATCGAGCCAACGCGTCCAAGGGATGTTCGCTTCGACGTCCGCGTCTTCTTCGAGCAGCGGAATGAAGCGTGGCCAGGTGCTGCCGCGCGCGCGCTCGGCTTGGTAGTCGTCCCAGTAATCGTTCCAGGCGATCTCGACATTGCGGGGGATGAGGTGTACGAGCCAGGGAGCGACGTCGAGGGAGAGGGTGTCCTGCATGGTGGTGCCCGCGATGCCGGAGGTGTCGAAGTCGTCGAACAGTGCCATGTCGGCATGGAGGGCTTGAAGTTTCTCGATTCGCTGGTGGAAAGCATTAAGCAGATGTTCGACACGCGGAATTATCGACGGCGCGGCGGGGAAGGCCCGGAGGAAGAGCAGGGCTTCGTGGAAGCGGACGAGTTGGTGAGGATCGCTCAGTTGGAGCTTTGAGAGTTGGGAGAGGAGTTTGGTGATGAGGGCAGCATAGTTGGAGGCGAAGCGGCTCTTGGCGACTTCGAGTTGGGTTAGGAGTTGGTTGGGAGGGTGGGAGCGTGTCGGCATGGCAGCGAGATAGTGTAGCGCAGGTGGACAGGGTGACGGTGGCGATTAAGAGTGTAGACTTCTTCGCGACAATTGGTGCAGTTGAGCTTGAGGGTGCGAGGGCAAGATGCCCCCGCGACAGCCGACGGGACGCCGGCGCTACTCGTAATCAGACGTAACCTTTCTTCTTCCAGACTTCCCAGTCGGAGCGGACTGCCTGGAGCATAGCTTCGGAGGTGTGGTGCAGCCACTTGGGCTTCTGTTTGTCGAGATGGCGGAGGATGAGTTTGCGGGCGGATGGCGTGCCGAGATGGATGTTGGCGGTTTCGTATCCCATGGCGTGGAGGAGCCGGAGTTCGGTGTCGGGAGCACGCAGGGATGCTAGTTCGATGCGGGAGCAATGCGGACCGAGGCGGCGGACGATCCAGCGTCCGCGCAACTGGACGAAAGGATCGGGACAACGGACGGCGCGGTTGATGATGGTCTGATAAAGGATTTCGCCGGGGCCATCGTTCTTGTGAGCGCCGTTCTTCTCCGCCTCGACGGTCTGAGCCCAGTGTGATGAGGACGGGACCAGCGCCTTGGCTTCGCGGGCGATGCGGCCGCCGTGCCAGTCCGCAATGGCTACATAGCGGGCGTGGCCCAGACTGCCGAGTCCGGCAGTGCGGTGGGCGAGGCGATACGGGATGCCGGGCGCAGGCATTAGATGCTCGATAGCGTCAATGGCGCTGACCGGGGCTTCGGTTTTGAGGGTAGGGAGAGCATCCATCTTTTGCCAGAAACGTACAGGATCGCGGAGTTCGCCTTCGGCGATGCGGCGGAGCCACTGATGTTTTTCGCCGAGCACGAAGGCGCAACCTTTTTCCTCTATGGCTTGGCGATAGCCTTCGAGCATGGTAGTGCAGATGTCCTCGCGCTTGAGCGGAAGACGTCCGGCCTCGACGGCGAGATGGGCGCTAACGGCGAGACGTACCAGATCGATGGTGTAGGCCATGGGCCAGGCTTCGTCGAAATCGTTAACGCCCCAGATGAGGCGGCCCTCGATGTCGCGCCAGGTTCCGAAATTTTCGACGTGAAGATCGCCTACGGCGAGGACTTGCGGCGCACAGGCGAGGTCGGGACAGACTTCAAACCAGAGTTGCGCCCAGCGGTAATAAATGGCGCGGAGAAACATGAAGACGTCCGCCTTCATGTTGGAGTGTTTGAGGCGAAGGTCCTTTTGATCGATGCGAGTGCGTTGGGCGAGCCAGATTTCAAACTGGCGGGTCGCTTTGACGACATTCATGCGGGCAACGATAGCGGCGTGGGAATGGGAAGTCAAATGGACGGGAGACCTTCACCACGGAGGCGCGGAGACACGGAGAAAGCGGGTTTTATGATGGGAATCACATTGAACCGTGACAGCGGTCACGGAAATGAATAGTAGGTCATGTCAGAATGTCGAGCATTGAACTAGTCCTTACTAGTTGAAGATCGCCCGGCTCCAACCCACAGAACCCCACAGAGCCGTTTCCCCAGACGGCAGGGGCCGGGCGCCTTAAAGCCCGTCACTTCGCTTTCGTCCCTTCGGCACTTTTTCAGTTTGCACTTTCGGCCCACGGCTTGCGCCGTGGGCTGCATTCCTGCGCTGCTCTGGCTAAGCGCGTGTTGGGACTGACACACTGACCTTTAATCGCCACTCTTCAGCATCGCTTGATTCGCGGTAAGTCCTTATCTGTCAATCATGAAGATTGGTGCTTGTATTGCGATAGGAGTTACGCGGCATGCGGGAGGCGTTATGCAGATGGCGATCACATTTATGGCGGTGGTGGCAGGCCTGATTTTTTCGGTGGCGGTGGCGTTGCTGGCGGAGGAACTGATTTTCGGGCAGGTGTTTCGGCTGTTCTTTTCACAGCAGACGGCGGCGCTGAAGAATGGGCAGAAGCGCTGAGGCGCAAAGGAGAACTTCGATGCTGGCGTTGAGGTATTTGCTGATCGCGGGCGGCGTGGCGATGATGATCGCGGCCGTGTGCATTCTCACCTATGATCTGTATCGCGAAATGTTGTACCGGCGTGCGCTGGAAACACCGGGAGGGGCTGTGGGCGCGGCACCAGTGGTGGTCCGCTGGCGGACTTCGCTGGCGCTGGCGATGCTGGCGTGGGGACCGCTGCTCATAGCCTTCAGCATTGTTGTTGTGCCGAGCGGGATGGCGGGCGTGCGCGTGAGTGAGTTGAGCGGCACTGTACCGGGGACGCTTTATCCCGGGGCGCACATGGTGATGCCACTCGTCGAGGACGTGGCGCTGTTCGATACGCGGGATCAGGTGTTTACGACGGGAGATTCGGAAATTCCAAAACCCTCGGCAGGCGGTCTTCCTCCGAAGCCGCAACTTCTCGACGTGCAGGCCAAGGAGGGGCTGACGCTTGGCTTGGCGATCACGGTGCGGTACCGATTGGATTCGAAGAGGCTGGATTATATCCAGGGGAATTTGCCGCGTCCGGTGGAAAAGGAAATCGTACCGCCTACCGTGGCTAGCGTTTGGCGGGAGATCGTGCCGAACTACACGGTGCGCGATGTATTTTCGGCGAAGCGCGAGGAAGTGCGGCAGCGGGCGGCGGGACTGATCACCCAGAAGCTGGCGGCTGATGGGATTGTGGTGAAAGAGGTGATGCTGCGGGATATCCAGTTGCCGCCGGAATATGCGAAAGGATTGGAGGCACTGCTGTTGAAGGAGCAAGAGAACGACCGCATGGGCGTGGAGACGGAGTTGAAGACTAAGCAGGTGCGGATTGCCGAACTGGAAGCCGAGGCGGCGAAGGTGCAGCAAGTCAAACAGGCGGAGGGCGAAGCGCAGGTGCATGTGCTGCAGGCGAAGGGCGAAGCGGACGCGATGCAATACACGCTGCCGCTGAAGGAGAAGCAGATTCAGCAGAGCCGGCTGGAGGCGCAGGCGCGCAAGGAAGCCTCCATTCAAAATGCCGAGGCCGAGGCCCAGGCCAAGGAGATTGACAGCAAAGCTGAAGGGGAACGAAGGAAATTGCTGGCGGATGCGGAGGCGCAGGCTAAAGTGATGGACAGCAAAGCTGAAGGCGAGCGGCGGCGGTTGCTGGCCGACGCGGAGGCGAATCGCATCCGGGTGACGGCGGCGGCGGATTCGGAACGGCTGCACGGCGAGGCGGCGATTTTGAAAGACAATCCACTGCTCATTAACAAGATTGTGGCGGAGCGACTCTCTGACAAGCTGCAAATCATGATGGTGCCGGCGGATGGGAAATTCTTTTTCGCCAACGACGTTTTGCGCGGCATGGATTTGGCTAGCCAGAGCAGGCAGCCGGAACGACAAACGAGGTAATTTGCGCCGGCAAGGGGGCGGGCGGCCTGCCAAGGGAAATCCCCGCGGCGGGCCGCCCGAGCAAGCTGACGAGCTTTATTCATACACAGGAACGCCCGGTTGCCTGATCCGCAAATATGGAAACGCTCCCTCGAAGTGAAAATCTGATCGCAACCGCACAGATCCCACCGAAACTTGATCACTCCGGCAACGGTTTTCACAGCGGCGAAACTGAAGGGTGAGATATCATGCAGACGATTCCGTGGCATCCTACGGAACCTGATCCGGATGGAGCTGATTCGGATGGAACTGCTTCGGGTGAGAAAAGAAAGCGAATGATGTTTCGTCGCAAGCTGCTGGGGGTGTTCGCGCTGACGGTATTTCTGTCGGTGGCGGCGGTGGCCTTGCTGGTATTGGCCGTGACGCGCCGGGCATTTGATCGCAGCGAAGATGAACGAACGGCAGCGCTAGTGACGCAGTTTCGGCGCGAGTTCAACCGGCAGGGTGAGGATGTGGCGCGGCGAGTGGCGGCGATTGCGGCATCGGAAGAAGCTAACCGCATGACGTTGAAGTTGAACCAGCCGCAGGCGGATTCGGGTCCGTATTTCGAACTGGCGAAAACGACAGCGGAGAATCGTCAGCTCGACTTTCTGGAGTTTGTGAAAAGCGATGGAACCATTGTTTCTTCGGCGCAGTGGCCGGCCAAGTTTGGATATCCGGACAGTGCGGCTGGCAGCTTTCCCGTAGCGGCTGACCAGGAAGCGTTCTTGAAGCAGGAAGAACTGCAGGATGGAACGGCGCTGGGTTTGTTCGTGGTGCGGGCGACGCGAGTGGGGGAGCATCCCGTCTATGTGATTGGCGGGCGCCGTTTGGATAAGACTTTTCTCGCCGGGTTGGACATGCCGGTGGGCATGCGGGCTTTGCTGTATGAGAATCGCGGGGATCATTTCTCGGGGAAGTTGTTGATTGATCCTTCTATGCCTTCTCCTGACAAGGCACGTTCTCCGGAAAAGCTGGAGCCTCTGGTCGATGCGGTGCGGGAGTATGGGCAGGAAATCACGGCAGTGGTGCGGTGGTCTGGCGATCAGGCCGAGGATGAAGTCTTTCATGCGATCCCGCTGCTGGGAGCGGGCGCGGGCACGAACAAAGATCGTCCGCTGCTGGCGATTCTGCTGATCGGCAACTCGCGGCAGACGTATGTTGAGTTGAAGCGGCACATTGGTTCGGCGGCGTTGCTGGTGGGCGGCGGAGGAATTCTGCTGGCGATTCTGCTTAGCAGTTGGGCGGCGGCGCGAGTGACGCGTCCAGTCGTGCAATTGGCGCGCGCCGCGCAGGAGGTCGCGGCGGGAAATTGGAATGTGCGGGTAGACGTAACTGGTGACGATGAATTGGGACAACTGGCGGATTCTTTCAATCGGATGACGACCGAGTTGCTGGGGCAGCGGGAACGGCTATTGCAGGCCGAGCGGGTAGCGGCGTGGCGGGAGCTGGCGCGGCGGCTGGCCCATGAATTGAAGAATCCGCTGTTTCCACTGCAGCTTACGGTGGAAAATCTGGTTCGGGCGCGGCAGCAGAATCCGGAGCAGTTCGATGAAGTCTTCCGGGAGAGCTCTCGGACGCTGCTGGCGGAGATCGCGAATCTGAAGGGAATCATTGGACGATTCAGCGAGTTCTCGAAGATGCCGCAGCCGCAGTTGCAGCGGGTGCAGGTGAATGAGGTGATTCGGGGCGTGGTGCAGCTTTTTCAGGTGCAACTGGAAGCACCGGGGCGCCCGAAGATCAGTTTGGAGTTGCAACTGGATCCGCACCTTGAACCGGTGGCGGCGGATGCGGAGTTGTTGCATCGGGCAATTTCAAATCTGGTGCTGAACGCCATGGACGCCATGCCGCGAGGTGGGACGCTGACATTGCGCACCCGGGATGAAGACGGCAAAGTGCTGATTGAGGTGGCGGACACTGGTTCGGGGCTGACGCCGGAGGAGTGTGCGCGGATCTTTACTCCTTATTACACGAGCAAGCAGAACGGCACAGGGCTGGGGCTAGCCATCGTTCAGTCCGTGGTGAGCGATCATGGAGGAAGAGTCCGAGTGCAGAGTGAGCCGGGAAAAGGCACGACATTTGTGATCGAGCTGCCGCGTGATCCGGTGCGGAACGCCGGGTGAAGTGCGCCAGAAATTGGGAGGATGTTTGGCAACGAAAGCACATTTGCTGATTGTGGACGATGAAGCGAACACGTTGGCATCGCTGGCGCGGGCGTTCCGGCTGGCTGGGCACGAGGCTACGGTGTGCGACAACGCCGGCAAGGCGTTGGAACTTGCCAAGGCGCAGAGCTTCGATGTGATCCTTTCGGATGTAGTAATGCCGGGAAAAGGGGGACTGGCGCTGCTCGAAGATTTGAAGGCGCAGGGAGTGGCGGCGGCGGTGGTGATGATGTCAGGACAGGCAGATATTGAAATGGCGGTGCGAGCGACGCGGCTGGGCGCACTGGATTTTCTGGAGAAGCCGATTTCCACCGAAAAGCTCTTGCTGACCGTGGAAAATGCGCTAAAGCTGCGGCGGCTGGAAAGCGAAAATCGGCAACTCAAGCAGCGGCTGGGCAGACACGAGATTGTTTGGGAGGGCGCGGCCATGCAGCGCGTGATGGCGCAACTGGATCGCGTGGCCGCGAGCGAGACGCGGGTCTGCATCCTGGGAGAAACGGGTACGGGAAAAGAACTTGTGGCGCGGACGATTCACGAACGCAGCGCGCGCGCCGGCGGAGCGTTTGTCACGTTGAATTGTGCGGCAGTTCCGGCGGAACTGATTGAGTCGGAACTCTTCGGACACGAGAAAGGATCGTTCACCGGGGCTGCGGGACGGCATATTGGAAAGTTCGAGCAGGCGGATCACGGCACGATTTTTCTGGACGAGATTGGCGATATGCCGCTGGCCATGCAGGCCAAGCTGCTGCGTGTGCTGGAAGAAGGAGAAGTAGAGCGCATTGGCGGCGATAAGCCGGTGAGCGTCAATGTGCGCGTGGTGGTGGCAACGCATCGCGATCTGGAGGCGCGCGTGCGTGAGGACAAGTTCCGCCAGGACTTGTTTCATCGGATTTATGTTTTCCCGCTGGTGTTACCGCCATTGCGGGAACGGCGGGAGGACGTTCCGGCGCTGGTTGGGCATTTTGCGGCGCAAGTTAGCACGCAGAATGGCTGGAAGCCGATCCCGTTTACCACGGAGGCGATGGCTGTTTTGCAGTCGTACGCGTGGCCGGGGAATGTCCGGGAGCTGCGCAACATGGTCGAGCGGCTGATGCTGCTGGCGACCGGCGGTCAGGTTGATCTTGAGACGGTGGAGCTGGCTTTGCCAAAAGGCGGAAGCGTTGCCGCGCCTTCTGCATTCTCCTCGGGAGCGCTGGCTGAGCGGGTGGACGCCTTTGAGCGGGAAGTCATCCTGGCGGAGTTGAAGCGCAGTCATTCGAATGTGAGCCTGGCGGCGAAGTCGCTGGGGCTGGAACGCAGCCATCTTTACAAGAAAGCGGAGCAGTTGGGAATCGATCTGCGGGCGATGCGAAGGGAACAAGGCTCGCAAGAATGAGTTTCCGCGAGCTAATCAGCGGCGAGGGAACTTGAGTCCAAGCCGCGTTTGAGATCGGCGGCGAGCAGACGATGAAACAATTGCTCGCCGGCTTCGCGGCGCACGGAAAGACGTCCGGCGCGATAGGCTCGCGACTTCAGTCCACGCTGCACGTCCTCGCAGATGCCGAGATCCTCTTCCTGCACTCGATTGCCCACGCTTACTGACTCCTCGTTGTATTCGCGGCTTGCTTCGCTGATGTCCGCGAAATAGAAATCGAAGATCACGGCGCAGTGATCGACGTCGACGGGGATCACTAGATTTGTGTCCATGTATCCCTCGTAGCAGTTCATCATGAAGTTGGGGTGCTGCCAGAAATACCAGGCGCGGTCGCCCTTGCGCGCGGCTCCGGTGGCGGCATCTTCGCCGGAAACGACCATGGGGCTCGATTGCAGGCAGTAACGGTCTTCGTTTTCGATGGTGTACTGCTTGTAATCGAGAACA
This sequence comes from uncultured Acidobacteriaceae bacterium, assembly GCA_963850165.1. Classification (GTDB taxonomy): domain Bacteria; phylum Acidobacteriota; class Terriglobia; order Terriglobales; family Acidobacteriaceae; genus Sulfotelmatobacter. Next base: position 35,904 of record CAWKKK010000036.1, read on the forward strand.
GAATTCAGGCCTTTGTGAAGATGCGGGACGTGGTAGCCGCCGTCGAGGTAGTTATCGACAAAAACTTTCCAGTTGCAATGGATGTCGTACGTTCGGCGATCGAAGTAGTGCAGCTTGCCGATGCCGAGCGGTGCCACGCGCTGGACCAGGCCGCCGAGAAATTCAGCCAGAGGGATTGCATGGTCATTGAGGTTGACGAAGACAAAGCACTCCCAGGTTTCGACTCGAACGGGGACAAGGCCGTTCTTAGCGCGGTCGAAATTCTCGACTCCTTCGAACTCGGGCATACCCTTCAAGGAGCCGTCGAGGCCGTAGTTCCAGCCGTGATACGGACAGTGCAGGAGCGAGGCCTGTCCGCAGGGTTCGGTTACAACGGCGGCGGCATGGTGGCGGCAAACATTGTAGAAGGCGCGCAGAATGCCGTCGTTGCCGCGCACGACAACAACAGGCTCACCGGCAACAGTAGCGCGAACGAACTGTCCTGGCGTTTTCACCTGGTCGGTACGCGCGACCAGTTGCCAGGTCTTGCTGAACACGCTCAGACGTTCGAGTTCGGCGATGCGGGGGTCGACGTACCAGGCTGCGGGAATGGTTGATGCCTGCGACAACGGGGCGCGGTCGTCGTAACTGGAGAGGATCTGCTCGATGGAAGGTTGCATGTTCTGAGGTTTCTTGCCGTGGAGTTCAATACTATCTATCTGTTTTGCCGGCGACAAGAAACTAAACGAACTAGAGACGAGTTAATGGTGCAAGGTTAATGACGAGCAGGCTCGAGCGAGCCTGCTCGATCAGTTTGCCGCTGAATTAGCTGGCGCTTCGCAAACGCGGCTGTTCGGCGTGCACAAGGGGCGCATCCACGAGATGTTCGCTGAGGAACCAGACTTGTAATTCATTGGTCCGCAGTACGTCGCTGACGGCCAGATCGTTGGTGCCATCGTCGCCCAGTGTGTCCGCACGCTCGGCCAATACCCGGCAATGGCCAATGATGATCTGGTGGGCATCCAGCAGGCGGGAAATCTGCACTGGGACTTCTTCCCTGCCCCGCGGCGGACGCTCAATGCGCGTGGTTTCGGCTACGTCGGCAGCCATGGCAATAGAGACGCCGCCGAGAAGTTGTATGCGTTCGGCGATGGTATCGACGATCTCCGATTGTTCTCCATAATGTTTGTCGAACAGGAGATGGAGCTGGTAGAAGGTTGGTCCCGCGACTTGCCAATGCGATTTCTTATAGAGATCACGCAGGGTCATCGTGTCGGCTAGCAATAGGTTGAGTTGTTCGGTCATTTCCAGGCGAACCGGCTCTTCAAGGTCGAGAGGCAGCATGTGCGAAACGGTGCCATACGCCTGAATTTCAGGCGCTTTCTGGTGAAGACGCGGCTGGGCGCTCAGGGTCCCGCGCTCGGCGGGGGGTTGCGGGTTGCGATCTTTCTTGGCCATAAACAATTATCTCCTCGCTGCTTAATTGTCTCACTTCCTGCCTGCAAAACTCAGCGTTTGGTTCGATGCCCGGAAGTGGCCGCTGGATGCGGCGGACCCTCCGGCAGACCAATTTTAAATGGGAATTCGGCCCGGAAATGGGCGATTAATAAAGCGGCGGTTTGGGGAATATGGGGTATGATCAAGACATGCCTTATATCCTCGAACACCTCACCAGCCTTCGTCAGGAAATCACGGATTTACGCAACATGAACGCCCGTTCCGCGGCCAGGACCGCGGACAGCCAGATCGACCAATCGGCGGTGGAAATGCGCGCCAACCGCCTAGTGGAGATCAAAAAGGAGCTTTCGCAGATGCTCAACCGGCCCGAGGATCCGGCCGTCTGGTGGGAAAAGGGCGGTCGGCGAAGCCGCATCGCTTAAGGGCGGCCGGAACTCTGCATTTAAATGGTTTTGGGCGAAAACGCCCCCACGGGACTCCGGTTCTGTTGGGGGCTTTTATTTTGGGGCTGTTCACGGCGTGAGCTTTTGGGCGGCTGCGGCTATGGCGGCGGCGAATCCTGCGGACTGGGGCACTCCACCCTGGGCCAGATCCCTGCTGCCGCCGCCGCGTCCGCCGAGCTTGGCCATGGTTTCTTTTAGGAGCGCTCCCATGTCATGGGGCTGGCCGGGGGATTGGGCGAAGACAAGCGCGGGCTGCGGAGACTCGGTGGCGAGGAGCGCGACCACAGCGGGAAATTGCCGCGTGAGCTTCTGGGCCAGCAGCTTGAGGAAGCCGAGATCGCGGTCGGAAAAAGTTCGTACCACCAGCTTGCGGCCGTGGCTCTCGGGAGTTTCCGCCAGCAGGGTTGCCGCCTGCGCCGTGGCGAGTTCGTCCTGCGATTGTTCGAGTTGCTTGCGCAGCGACCTGATTTCATCCAGAGACTTGCGGGCCTGTTGCGGAACGTCGTAGATGTGGGCGGAAAACAACGCGGCGGTTTCGGTCAGCGCGTTGAAGTCGCGGCGCGCGGTGGCGACGGCGCGCTGGCCGGCGACGAATTCGACGCGGTATCCCTGGCGAACCTTCTCGGTCTTGCGCAGGAAGATGCCGCCAATCTGTCCAGTCTGGTTCACATGCGTGCCCCCGCATGCGGTTAGGTCGAAGTCGCGGATGTCGATCAGGCGCAGTTGGTCGCGCTCAGTGGGGGGAAGCTTGCGCAGGCCGAGGGTTGCCGCCTCGTCGCGAGTTACAAACCGGACATCGACCGACCGGTTCCCCAGGACAATTTCGTTCGCCAAGCGTTCGGCAGATTCGCCTTGCTCTTTGCTCAGCGTGGGCGCATCAAGATCAATGGAGCAGTACTCGTCGGCCATGTGGAAAGAAACGGTGGGCATATTAAAAAGACGCACGAAGGCGGCGGAGAGCACATGCTGGGCCGAGTGTTGCTGCATGTGATCGCGACGGCGGCCAGCGTCGATTTCGCCGCGGATGTGGGCTCCAGGCTGCACGTCTTTGAGCGGCGCTTCGAGGTAGTGGACAACGTGGCCGTCTTCGGTGTCGGCGACTTCGGTGACGCGGAACTTCGCATCTGCCGAGACTAACCAGCCGGTATCGTGCGTCTGCCCGCCGCTGGTGGGGTAGAAGGCGGTGCGGTCGAGAATGACCGCCGGGCGCGGGGTTTCGACCACCGAATGGACTGCGGCGTCAAAGTTGTACAGAAAAGAGTCTTGGTAATAGAGGCGGTCGGTCATGCTTCCTTCAGCATAGGCATCGAACTGACGGTTATCAAGTGGTTGCGATCAGTGGTCCTGCCCCGCTTGGGATCGGGCGTTCGATGTTATCTTTAGTCGTTAGTCCTTAGTCGTTAGTCCTTAGTCGTTAGTCCTTAGTCGTTAGTCGTTAGTCGTTGCGCTGACAAGCATCTTTAGATTATGGACGTTCTCCGAGAGCTCTTTGAGCGGCATTTCCACACCGCGGCTGCGCGGGTACAGCCGCTGCAGGGCCAGCTCGGCGGGTCAGGACGCAACATCATTCGGCTCACCAGCGATAAAGTCAGCGCGATCGGGATTCTATATGGCGTACGCGAAGAGAACGTCGGTTTTCTAGAGTTCTCCCGGCATTTTCGCCGGCACGGTCTGCCCGTGCCCGAGATTTATGCGGAAGATCTGAGTCAAGGCGCTTACCTAGAAGAAGACCTGGGAGACACGACACTTTTCGAGTTTCTCTCGAAGAATCGTGCCGGTGAGAACATTGCTCCGCAAGCTGTGGAGGCTTATCGCAAGGTTGTGGCCGAGTTGCCATGCTTTCAGATCGAAGCCGGACGCGATTTGAATTACAAGGTCTGCTATCCGCGGGGCAGCTTCGATCGCCAGTCAATCTCCTGGGATCTGAATTATTTCAAATATTATTTCCTCCGGCTCGCGGGCATTCCCTTCAACGAGCAGTCCCTGGAAGACGATTTCGACAGCCTGACCAATTTTCTGTTGAGCGCCAAATGCGACTATTTCCTCTATCGCGATTTCCAATCCCGTAACATCATGCTGAAAGGCGGGCAGCCGTTTTTTCTGGATTATCAAGGCGGGCGCAAAGGCGCGCTGCAATACGACATCGCCTCTCTTCTGTATGACGCGAAGGCTGATCTGCCGCCGGAGTTGCGCCAGCAGTTGCTCGATCTCTATATCGAAAGGGTTGGCGATCACATCCAACTGGATCGCGAAACATTCCTGCATCACTACTACAGCTACGTTTACGTTCGCATCCTGCAGGCGCTGGGCGCTTATGGCTTTCGCGGGTTTTATGAGCGCAAACCGCATTTCCTGCAGAGTGTGCCCTACGCGCTGAAGAATCTGCGCTGGCTGCTGCACAACGTCACGTTGCCCATCGCGCTGCCCACGCTGATGGAAGCCTTCAACAGCATGCTGGCCTCGGAGAAACTGCAGGGCCTGGCTTCCGAGGCGGAGAATTTGACGGTGCGCATTATGAGTTTTTCCTATCACCGGGGCTGGCCGAAAGACGAGAGCGGCAATGGTGGCGGACCCGTGTTCGATGGCCGCTTACTGCCGAATCCCGGCCGCGAGGAGCGCTTCAAAACTCTCACCGGCAAAGACGCGCCGGTAATCGATTATCTGAATCAGCAGGAGAGCGTGCATCAGTTTCTGGCCAACGTCATGTCGATTGTAGATGCTCACGTGAATGAGTTTCAGCGACGCCGCTTCAAACACTTGATGGTGTCGTTTGGCTGCACCGGCGGCCAGCATCGCTCGGTCTATCTGGCGGAGCAGTTGGCGAAGCGCCTGCGCGGCAGGAATGGAGTGGAGGTGGTGGTGCGGCATCGCGAGTTGGAGACGCCGGCTCCATGAAAGCCATGATTCTCGCCGCGGGCCTGGGAACGCGCTTGCGGCCACTCACGGATGATCGTCCCAAGGCACTCGTGGAGGTCGGCGGACGTACGCTGCTCGAAATCACGATTACGCGCCTGCGTTCGTTTGGGGTCCGCCAGGCGATCATTAACGCGCATCACTTCGCCGACATGATCGTCGACTATCTGAAGGCTAACAATAACTTCGGCATGTACGTTGAAGTCTCGCGCGAGGAAGAGTTGCTCGACACTGGCGGGGGGTTGAAAAAAGCTGCCTGGTTTTTTGAAGGATTCCGGTGGGCATTCCGGGAAAGCGCCGTTCATTCTTCACAACGTCGATGTTCTGAGCACGATCGATCTCGCGCGCATGATGCAATCGCACCATGAAACTGATGCTCTGGCCACACTGGCAGTGCAAGAGCGCGAAACTTCCCGCTATCTTTTGTTCGATGAGCAACGGCGGCTTTGTGGCCGCCGCGCCGGCGCTGATCAAGAACCAGAATCGGTTCGACCTGCCCAGCAGGTGCAAGCGTGGGCGTTTTCCGGCATCCACGTCGTTTCGCCCCGCCTTTTGTCGATGATCACGGAAGAAGGCGCTTTCTCCATCATCACTACCTACTTGCGGCTCGCTGCTCAGGGCGAGAATATCCTCGCATTTCGCGCCGATAGCTATTATTGGCGCGACCTCGGCCGACCGGAGAATGTGGTGCAAGCAGAGCGCGATTTGAAAACCCGAGTCTTTATTTGAGTGTCGGTTACGGCGCTTCAAACCTTCGACTGGGTAGGGATCAGACAGCGTGATTACACTCAAAGCCCC
>CAWKKK010000037.1:0-54487 GCA_963850165.1 uncultured Acidobacteriaceae bacterium
CACGAAAACCTGGTCGGGAGCATCGACGATCCACTTCGCTATCTGCTCGACGAGAGCGCGCACATCTCCAGTGGGTTCCGTCATGGTGTTCGCTTATGCCGCGGGAACTGCCGGGGCGGCCGGGGGTTTGGAGTAGAGCTTGCCCACCCGCTCAGACATTTGCGCGCCCTTCGACACCCAATAGTCCACGCGATCGCGCTTGAACTCGACACTGGCGGGGTTGGTTCGAGGATTGTACGTCCCGACAACTTCCACCGGCCGGCCGTTGCGCGCGCGCGCCTTCTCAATCACCACAATGCGGTAATGCGGTTGCTTGCGCGCACCCATGCGCGACAGTCGAATCATTAACACTGATGTATATCCTTGTTCCGGAAGAGTCCGGCGAGGTCAAGACAAACACTTATTATGCCGGAGGTTAGCGGGAATGGCAAGGAGGCAACGACTGGTCATGCCGGAAAAACAAAACCCCCGGGCCACATTCAGCCCGGGGCGTTAACCTGTCCAGTTACATAACGATTATCGGCAACGGCGATGCTGATGTCGAGTTACTTTGATCCCTGCCTCCGCATCCTTCCGCGCCCTGCTAAACTCAAATGTTTCGGAGGCGACAAATTGCAGGCAGTCTACATTCTCTCCGCGGTGCGCACGCCTATCGGGAAGTTTGGCGGATCGCTGGCCTCTTTAACCGCCGCTGACATGGGCGTGGTGGCCGCCAAGGCTGCGATCGAGCGCGCCGGAATCCAGCTCGAGCAGTTGGAAGAAACCATCTTCGGCAACGCGCGCCAGGCGGGTGGCGGACCGAACGTGGCGCGGCAGATTTCCATCCGCAGCGGCGTGCCGCAGGAAGCGCCGGCGTTTACGGTTAACAAAGCCTGCGCTTCGGGATTGAAGTCGATTGCGCTGGCTTATCAGGCGATTCTTCTGGGCGATGCGACTTGCATTCTGGCGGGCGGCACCGAATCGATGTCGCGGGTTCCTTACTATCTCGAAGCCCGCTGGGGATACCGCCTGGGCAATCAGGAACTGGTCGACGGCATGTATCGCGACGGATTTTTCTGTCCCATGGCGAAGATGGTGATGGGCGAAACCGCCGAAGTGCTGGCCGAGCATTACAAGATTTCGCGCGAAGAGCAGGATGAATATGCGCTGATGTCGCAAACCCGTGCCGGACGTGCAATTGCGGCTGGACGATTTGATGCCGAGCTTGCCCCGGTCACGGTCGAAGGTAAAAAAGGCTCGACCACATTCAGCCGCGATGAACATCCCTTCCCGGACGCGAGCATGGAAAAGCTGGGCAAGGCTGCCGCCTGTGTTTTCAAAAACCGGAACGGTTACGGCGGGCAATTCTTCGGGAATCACCGATGGCGCTGCCGCCGTGATTGTGGCGAGCGAACATTTCGTGAAGCAGAACAACCTGAAACCGCTGGTGCGAATTTCGGCCGTGACTTCAGCGGGAGTTGATCCCCGCACAATGGGGATTGGGCCAGTCCCGGCGTTGCGCAAACTGGAAGAGAAGCACAACCTCAAGCTGCACGATTTCGGACTTGATCGAACTGAACGAAGCCTTCGCCGCCCAGGTACTGGCCTGCGACCGCGAATTGAATTTCAACCGCGACCGGCTCAACGTAAATGGCGGAGCCATCGCCATCGGGCACCCGATCGGCTGCACCGGGACGCGCATCACGGTCACGTTGTTGCACGAGATGCTGAAGCGCAACACCCGGCGCGGCGTGGCTACTCTTTGCGTCAGCGGCGGATTGGGGATGGCGCTGGCGCTCGAGAATGTGGCTTGACGGCCGAGAGGCCTTTCGTGCCGCTGAGCGCACAACTGGCCCCGCCCGACGAATCCTAACTTTGCCCCGAACCCGGCTTCTGCTATGCTTTTCCCGCTCCTCACTCTGAGGCTGACGTTGGTCGGGAACTGTCGGCGACCATATTAAGGAGGATACCGTGAATCGATGGATCCTACGTGGTTCGTGTTTCGTTGCATTGCTGCTAATCACACAGGTGGTGTTGGCACAGGAGTTTTCCGCGGACGTGGTGAATACAAAACCCGGCAGCCGTGGGCAACTGAGCAAGGTCTACGCGGCCAAGGACAAAGTGCGATTCGAAGTAACGAGTGACAATCCGGCAATGGGCCCGAGTGCCGTCATCTTTGATGACGCGCGACATACCCACACCCTGGTAATGGCGGACCGGCACATGTATATGGACGTGCCTACGCCGACGGTCAAGTACATAATTACGAATTACTGGCGCGTGCAGGACGTAAATGATGCCTGCCCGGCCTGGAAGAAAATGTCAGAAGAAGCTGGGACTGACAAAAACTGGGGTAGCTGCACAAAGATAGGCAACGACACTCTGAATGGACGCAATACCGTCAAGTATGAGGGCGTCTCCAAAAAGGGCGAGAAGATGCATGTGTGGGTGGACACGAAACTGCATGTTGTCGTGAAGACCGATGAAGGTGGATTCGAGCTCCGCAATATTCAAGAAGGTTCACAGCCGTCTAGTCTGTTTGAGGTCCCGGCGGGCTACACCAAGTTTGATATGGGCGGCATGATGAAGCAGCGGTAACTCGGCGTCGCGTCCTGCGTTGACGCTGCCAAAACGCGGCCACTATACTCGAACCAGACTTCTGGCATTGGAGATGGAATGCCCCTTTCCGCCGTGATCGTGGACGATGAGCAACTCGCCCGCGATGAACTCGCCTATCTGCTCAAAAGCATTGGCGACGTCAACGTGGTAGCGCAGGGGAAGAACGGTCTTGAGGCCATCAGCCTCATCAAGGAACACACGCCTGATCTCGTCTTTCTCGACGTCCAGATGCCCGGACTCGACGGCTTCGGCGTCATCAAGAAGCTTCTCGACAAGAAAATTTCATCTGCCCAAAATCGTCTTCGCCACGGCTTTCGACCAGTATGCGGTCAAGGCGTTCGAGGTTAACGCCGTGGATTACCTGCTGAAGCCTTTCGATAAGAAACGCGTGGCGCTGTCGGTGCAGAAAGCCCGTGCCCAGCAGGGAGCGGAAGGCTTGCCGGCGGAAAAAATCGATACCCTGGTCCGGATGCTGCAGGCGCCGAAACCTCAAACCTCGAAAATCCTGCTCAAGGCCTTGGGGCGAATGTTTCTGGTGGATCAGAGGGAGATCTGCTATGCCTCCATCGAGGACGGCGTGATTACGGTGGTGACGGCCGGACCCTCAGGCATGGAGGGGCATTCGAACTGCCGCACTTTGGAAGAACTTCTCGGCAGCCTGGATCCGGGCTTGTTCTGGCGTGCTCACCGCTCCTACCTCGTGAACATCAATCGCATTCGCGAAGTCGTGCCGTGGTTCAAGAGTTCGTATCAGTTACGCATGGACGATAAGAAGCAGAGCGAAATTCCAGTCAGCCGAGCGCAGACCAAACGGCTGCGGGAACTGTTCGGGCTGTGAGTACCTGGTACCTGGTACCGAGTACCTGAAAGAAGCACACGCTCTCGCGACTCGGTACTCGGTAGTTAATACACTCGGGGAAGTATCAAACTGCCAGCGCTTCCAGGCCGCTCCGGTTGCGAATTACCAGGTTCGCTCCTTCCAGCCGGATCAGGCGCTTTTTCTTTAGATCGCTGAGCAGCCGCGTAACCGTCTCCCGCGAGGAGCCGATCCGCTGCGCCATCTCCTCGTGGGTCATGGCGGAACGCAGGCGCAGTTCCTCTGACTCCCGCAACGCCGGCGGAGCGCACGATGACAAGAGCAGCCTCGCCAGCTTTCCTGACGAAGAACGGGCCAACACGAGATCATGGATATCGCGATACGCACCCTGGAAGTCACGGCTTAGCAACAGGGCGGCGTGCACACCTACTTCACTCTCCTTCTGCAGGATGGCCATGAAGTCCTGGCGGCCGATAAAATCCAACTGGCATGGTACGGCGGTTTCGGCGGTCATTTCGTAGTTCGTCCCGGAGATGGCAGCGCTCAACCCCAACACCTCCCCGGCTTCCGCCTGTTTCAGGATCAGCACTTTGCCTTCTTTCGAAGTCGTGTACAGCTTCACCTTTCCGGAGCAAAGAACAAACACGCCCCGCGGTGTCTGTCCTTCCACGAACAGCAAAGCGCCGGCGGGCATAACGGTGTGGTGGCTGGCTTCGTCGACGGATCGCAATACGGTCGGGGAAAAGCGGCAGAAGAAGCCATCCCGGCTCGCTTTGCAGTTCATGCAGCTCTCGATGATTTCAAGACCATAGGGAGTTCTCATACTTGCCTCCATTGTTGAACTTCCCCGGTCTTCCCAATCCGCGGGAACATCCTCCGGAGTTTGTTGCTCGATCTGCTGCGAATGTTCGAGTAAGGACCGGGCATGGGCGCGGGTGTCGGCTTGCGGGCCGCGCGCGGCAGCAAATGACTTCCCACGCCGCACTGGGATCGGCGCGCCGCTCCCATTCCACCTGGCAGGCAAGCAGATAAAGAAGATCGTTCACTTCCGGATTGGCCGCGCCGAGAACCTGATCGCGCCGCTGTTGCGGCACTGCCGGGAACTCGGGCGGAATCGCCGCCCAGGCATCTGCGCGGCCACGTGGCGTGCCGCGCCAAGCCTCACTTCTGGAAATCGCCTCAGGCTGAGCTGAAGCCCTGACGGGCGCCGGCAGCAGGCGAACTAGATTGCCCGGCTGGTAGTTACTGGCTGCTAACACGGTTCACTCCTGACCCGGATGGAGTCGGTTGTTGACAGGGTGCAACTCGTCCGTCTGCGTTCGGGAAAAATCGCCCATCTTTGTTCCCGATCAAGGAATGCTGTGCACTTGTAGTTCCAGAATGGCTCAATGGCGAAAGCGGCCTAACTCGCGGAAAGAAAAGCTCATTCGGGGGGCGGTGTCAGCCTGACAAACAACCGGCCTGCCGACCCTTCGGCAACTGGAGCCAGCGTCGGCACTTGAACCTTCTCACGAACGGCGAAGGTGAAATCGAGGCCAGCAAACACGTGCATGGCCCGCTTGGCTTTGCAACCGATCGCGAAGTTTAGGTAGAATCGTCAGCGGTCTCCGGCTGGAGTTTGGCGGATTTGAGGAGGTTCCCATGCGGACCACCACGCGGTTCTTTGGATTAATCGCCTCTTGCCTGTTTTGCATTCCTGCAATCTTTGCGCAGACGAATCCTCCACCTCCAGACCCACACGAGATGGTAACGCATCAGCCGCGCATTCTCGCGAAGCCGGCCGAGCGTTCCGCCGCCCTCGAGATTTTGGATCGTGCGCGACGAAATGCCGATCTCCATTCAATCTCCACGCCCTACGCACTCAAGGTTTCGTTCGAAACCAACGGGGCGGCGCAAACCGAGGGCGAAGGGACAATGGAAGAGCTGTCCGACGGCGTGGCGCACTGGCGCTGGACGGCTCAATTGGGGGATTCGCACGTGATTCGCGTCGGCGACGCTGAGCACATTTATGGCACGGATCCTTCCGAACCCGTTCCCTTGCGCGTCCAGTTGGTCCGTTCCGTTCTGCTGAGGCCCATCATGCGCGACTTGGGCGGGCTTGAGATTCGGGCCGCGGATGTGCAGCGTGACGGCAAGGCGATGTCGTGCCTGCTGCTCAGCCATTCGCTCCCGCCGGATCCCGCGCCACGCTCCTGGGTGGAGAGAGAAGACTGCATTGATCCCGCTACCGGCCTCTTGCAGATGTGGTCCGAAGCTCCGGGAATTTACGCGGTCTACGATTACAGTGGCGCTGCGGAATTTCACGGCCACACTCTCCCGCGGCAAATTTCCATATTCGAAGACGGACGCCTCGCGGTTCAGGTGCGCGTCGAACGTCTGGAAGACGCCCCCAATCTCGATCCGATTCTGCTTAAACCGACGCCGGAAATGGTGGACGCGGGCGAATCATTCGCGCTGGCGGGGACCAAACGTCTTCAGCTGCGCGTCGATCCTTCCGACGCGCCGACTTCACGTTTCTTCCAGCCAGTCATCGTTCACGCGATTCTGGACGCGCAAGATGGCAGCACACTCGACGCAGAAGCGCTGCAGAATTCCGATCAGGATTTGAGCCGCTCCGCGGTCGATCTGGTGAGGAGCACATCATTCGACCCCTCCGGATTTCAGCAGGAGGTTTTCATTAACGTGCAGTTTCACTTTCCCGCAGTGAGACTGGGCGGCCCGCCGATATTTCACTCCTCCGTGCGCTGGGTGATTCTCGATCACCGGGTAAGAGTCCCCCGGGTCAAGAGACCGCCCCGCTAACCGGCAGCTTGACTGCGCAGCGTGGCCTGCCGGCGAGATGAGCGATGAATTCTAGTCCGACTCTCGACCGGAATAGTCTTTGCGGTCGATTCCTAGGCGCTGCATCTTCGACTGCAAGGTGGTGCGCTTCAAGCCGAGCCGCCGGGCTGCCCCCGTGGGTCCTGAGATCGTTCCAGCGCTCTCTCGCAGCACACGAAGGATGAGTTCGCGCTCCGTTCCCTCCAGCGAGTGTTCTGCAGAACTGGAGGTCTCTGCGTGCAGGTCGGCCAGCGGCGCTCGCAAGGCGGTTCCGTCCGTGAGAATGACGGATCGCTCAATGAAGTTTTCCAGCTCTCGTACGTTGCCCGGCCAATGCCAATTGACGAAGGCGTTCATGGTCTCGGTTGGAATGCTTTCGATGCCGCGATTCATCTCGCGGGCAAATTTCAGAACAAAGTACCGGACCAGCAGCGGAATATCCTCGCGCCGCTCGCGCAGCGAGGGCGTGCGAATCGGAAACACGTTCAAGCGGTAGAACAGGTCGCTGCGAAACTCTTTCTCGGCCACGCTCTTCGCCAAATCGCGATTGGTGGCCGCGATCAGGCGCAAATCGACCTTGATCGTCCGCGTCCCTCCCAGCCGTTCGAACTCGTGATCCTGCAAAACGCGGAGCAGCTTGGGCTGCAACTCGAGGGGGATTTCACCGATCTCGTCGAGGAAAAGAGTGCCCTTGTCCGCCAATTCCAGGCGCCCAATCTTCTGGCTGACCGCCCCGGTGAAGGCGCCCTTCTCGTGTCCAAACAATTCGCTTTCCAGCAGCCCGGTGGGAATCGCGGCGCAGTGCAAGGTGATAAAGCTTCGTTCTTTACGTTTGCTGGCGCGATGGATGGAGCGGGCGATCAGCCCTTTGCCGGTTCCGGTTTCTCCCAGGATCAGCACGGTCGCATCGCTGGCCGCGACAATTGCAACCTCATCCAGCACTTGCCGGAGAGCCGAACTCTCCCCAATGATCTCCTCAAAATGAAGCTGGGTGCGGGTTTCGCCTTCCAGGTGGCGTCGGTCCTGCACCAGACGGCTCCGCAGCAGCTCGACCTCGCGGGCAGACCGCGCGTTCTCTAAAGCAATCGCGAGTTGAGCGGCGACCTGGTTCAACAGCGTCAGATCGTCAGTCGTGAAGGCGTCTGCCCGGGTGCTGCCGAGTACTAGAACCCCCAGAGGCCCCTTGGGACGCAGCAGCGGGACACAACAAAGCGACTTCAGCCCCTCGGCCAGCAGGTGGTCCGTGGTTCCAGCGGGGAAGCCTTGCATCTCCTCTTTAGTGAAAATCAACGGTTGGCGTTCCAGCAGAGCCTTGCCTCCCGGATCCTTTGCGGGATTGATTTCGGCGGCGGCGGCCGGCCCCTTCCGCAGGGGAAAATCCATCGCATGCCGCACCAATTCCCCGCTTTTTTCGTCGTGCAAGGCGAGGGCTGCGTATTCTTGCCGCAGAACCCGGCGCAGATAGGCGGAGATCTGCGGAAAAACCTGCCGCACATCCGACTTTGCGGCCAGCGCACGACTCACTTCCAGCATCACCTGCTGCCGCTTCTTCTCCTCCCGCAACGTCTCGGAAACGCCCCGAAGCGATTCTTCAAGTTTCTTCTGCTCCGTAACCTCGACCGCAACCACGCCAATTTGCGTCACTTTCCCGGTCGTGTCCTTGATGGGAACGTAATGCTCTATCCAATGACCGGGTTCGGTCCGGTTGTGCAGCGTGGTGCTGATTTCGAGGTCCAGGATTGGCTGCTGGGTTTCCAACACGCGCCTGAAGTGCGGTTCTAACAGTTCGGCAAAATCCCCCAGCATCTCGCGGACACTCTTCCCCAAATGCGCTTCCGCCGGGATGCCGTTCATCTCGGCCAGCGTGTGGTTGATCGCGAGATAGCGGAAGTCAGTATCCAGAATGCAAAAACCCACCCTGGACGCGTTGAAGTAAGCGCCTAGTAATTCTTCCGATTCGAGGAGAGCTTCCGCCGGGTCCCGGCGTTGAGACACGACATCCGCCATTTCAAACAGCGCAGCGTAGCGCTGCGCGTCGAATTCTAAGCGTGGCGCGCTTGAGGGACACACTACAATGGAGCTCCTGGCGGCCGCTCCCCCTCAAAAGCGCACCGCTCAACCTGGCCAGAATAACCGTGCGATTATAACTAAATACCTCAAGCAGGAAAATCGTTTTCCCGCCAAGTTCGGTTTTTGGAACAAACTCTTCCCAAGATGGGACTAGCGCGGGCCCTCTAACTCTCCCATAAGTCAAAGATACACGGGGATAGCGGCCAAATCTACTATGCGCTTGATGCCGATGTATCTACCTTTGCAACGGAGCCTTTACTAAGGTTAGTAGGTTGGAACCTCTGATGCGGTCTCGCTTCAGCACTTGTTGAATGGCGTCCCGCAGATCCTGACGACGAAATGGCTTGATGAGAAATTCAACTGCTCCCGCCTTCATAGCGCACACGGCCATCGGGACATCACCATGGGCTGTAATAAGAGGTGATGGGAATCGGGATGGTCTCTGCCAGTTCGCGCTTTAAAGTCGAACACCACTTATGGCCGGGTAGCCTCATATCCAGCACCAGGCAACTAAGATGAAATCGGTCGTTCGCTCCAGCGGAAGTCGCTACAACAGAAGTCCCTCCGCGGAACCTAACCGGGTATAATCTTGGTGTGGCGCGCGGGTGGGAGAGCAAGTCGGTTGAACTGCAGCAAGACGACGCCGGTTCGGCGGCGGGAGAACCCAAACGTCACCTTACGCCCGAACAGAGAGAAATCGAATCCCGCAAGGAAGGATTCAAGCTCTCGCGCAGCCGGATTTTAGAGCAGCTCCAGTCGACGGAAAACCCACGTTACGGGAAAATACTTGAGCAAGCTCTCGCAGTTCTCGACGAGCAAATCGCTCGACTGGGCTGAGACTGAATTGGGGAAGCCTGGGTTACGGAATCTGGGTTACGGAATCTGGGTCTACGGAAATCTGAGTCAGAAAATCTGTCATGGTTACGAAAGTTAGGTTCCCGAGCCCGAGTGCGTTCGGCCCACAATCCTCCTGCCGTATAATGCCTTTATCCCCATGAAAGCCTACGTTTACGTTTCGCTGAAGAAAAGTGTCCTTGATCCCCAAGGCAAGACCATCGAGGGCGCGCTCAAGAAGATGGGCTATAAGGGTCTGGAAGACGTCCGCCAGGGAAAGTACTTCGAACTTACCTTGGATGGCGGGTTAAGCCGTGAAGAAGCGCAGACCGAAGTGGAGCGTATTGCGCGCGAAGTGCTTACCAACCCGGTGATTGAAGAGTTTCGCTGCTCCCTCGCAGACTGAATTTCTGGAGTTCCCGCATGTGTGGCATTGTCGGCTATGTCGGTAAGAAGGAAGTGGTTCCGATCATCATCGAGGGACTGAGGCGGCTTGAGTACCGCGGTTACGACTCGGCTGGAATCGCCGTCGCCGGCAATGGCGATAAACTGCAGCTTCGCCGCGCGGAAGGCAAGCTGCGCAACCTGGAAGAGGCCATCCGTCTCAAGCCGCTCGACGGCACCTACGGCATCGGCCATACCCGTTGGGCTACTCACGGGCGTCCCACCGAAGAAAACGCTCATCCTCACCGCGACTGCACGGGAAAGATCGTCGTCGTACACAACGGCATTGTCGAAAACTATCTCAGCCTGAAAAAAAAGCTTATCGAGGAAGGCCACACCTTCTCGACTGAAACCGATACCGAAGTCATCGCTCACTTGATCGAGAAACATCTTCTCAAGACTGGCAACGGTCACCGTCCTACGCTCGAAGAATCGGTGCGCCGCACCGTGAAGGAACTCAGCGGCGTGTTTGCTCTGGGAGTGATTTCCGTCGACGAGCCCAACAAGATCGTGGCCGCGCGCAACGGACCTCCTCTTGTGGTTGGCTTGGGCAACGACGAATACTTCGTCGCCTCCGACGTTCCCGCCATTCTCTACCACACGCGCGATATTTTCTTTCTGGCCGATGGCGACCTCGCCGTGGTCACCGCCAACGGGGTGCAACTCACTGATTTCGACGGAAAGGCCATTCAGCGCCAGGTGCAGCATGTGACCTGGGACCCCATCATGGCGGAAAAGGGCGGCTTCAAGCACTTCATGCTCAAGGAAATTTACGAGCAGCCGCGCGCCGTCCGCGACACCACCTTAGGACGTGTTTCGCTCGACACTGGTCACATCTTTCTCGATGAGATGCAAATCAGCGCGGCTGAATTCCGCGCCACCAAAAAAATCAACATCGTGGCCTGCGGCACCAGTTGGCATGCCGGACAAGCCGGCAAGTTCATGATCGAGAGTCTCGCGCGCGTCCCGGTCGAAGTCGATTACGCCAGCGAGTGGCGCTATCGCGACCCCATCGTCAGCCCCGACACCATCACCCTCGTGATTTCGCAGTCCGGCGAAACTGCCGATACCATCGCCGCCCAGCGCGAGGCCAAATCCAAAGGCTCGCACACGCTGGCTATCTGCAACGTGGTCGGCTCCATGATCACTCGCGAAGCTGCTGGAACCATCTACACCCACGCCGGCCCCGAGATCGGCGTAGCGTCCACCAAGGCTTTCACCTGCCAGCTCACCGCGCTTTATCTGTTCGCTCTTTATCTCGCGCAGGTTCGCGGCGCCATGACCGCTGAAGAGATCCGCACCGCGGCGCAGGAACTTACGCTCATCCCCGGCAAGCTCGAAACCATCCTCACCCACGACGAAGCCTGTGAAGACCTAGCCAAACGATTCCAGCGCGCCCAGGATTTTCTCTTCCTCGGCCGCGGCATTCACTATCCCATCGCCCTCGAAGGCGCGCTGAAGCTGAAAGAAATCTCCTACATCCACGCTGAAGGATACCCCGCCGGCGAAATGAAACACGGCCCCAACGCCCTCATCGACGAGAATCTCCCCGTGGTCATCGTCGCCACGCGGGATGCTAACAATCCCGGATCAATGGTGCGCTACGAGAAGACGATGTCGAATCTAAAGGAAGTCAAGGCGCGCTCCGGCGTTGTCATTGCGCTGGCTACCGAAGGTGACGAGGAGATCAAAGAAGCCGCCGACCACGTCCTGTATGTGCCCGCGGCGCCGGAAGAACTCTCGCCCATTCTCGAAATCGTTCCGTTGCAGTTGCTGGCTTATCACATCGCGGTCAGAAGGGGATGCGACGTGGATCAGCCGAGGAACCTGGCGAAGTCAGTAACCGTGGAATAGTTTTCCGGCTCTTATAATAGGGCAGTCCACCGGTGTAGCGGCTAACAAGTACCCTGCAAAACATGGAAAGGCCCGGATTAAATGATCCGGGCCTTTCGGTGTTTAACGTTACAGCAAATAACGGTCTGCAGACGCAACCCGTGTTAACTCCCCGACTTCGATTGACCAAGCACGCCTGCCGAGAACGCGTCGCAACCGTCTCCGGCGCAAGCGCCGACCCCACCATTGGCGGGATCGAAGGTCAAGAAGAAGGCCGGCGAGTCGAAGAACGCCGCATCAGCCGGTTCGGCCGGACCGAAAGCGTTTGTCGGCGTTGTATTCACGTATTCGACGTCCGACAAGAAAAATATTCCGTCGCAGAACGGGTTGGCTGCGTTCGTGCATACGGGCACCACGGTCATCCAGTATGAACCGGACGTAAGGACGACACTTAGTCCTTTTACCTCCACCGTGTACTCGTTCAAGAAGAAGGCCCCACGACCCGTCGGAGTGCTCGTGGCCGGGGAAGTACCCGAATCGACAACGGTTCCAGCGTTACCTGCAAAAACACCTTCATTGATCGACCAGTAGGCCACAGACAAAGGTTCGGTTCCTTGGTCAAGGACGCCATACGTCGACTGGTTGTTCGTGAAGAGTCCTGTCACGTGCCAAGTCTGGCCCGCCGGCACGTTGAACGGAACCCAGGTCGCAGCTCCGTACGGGGTTCCGGGTACGAGCAGCGTATTCTCGTTCGCCAAACCATTGGGCAGGAAGGGGGGAGCGACCGAGTTATCCACAAAGTCCCCGCCGTAGAACAGGCACGGGCCGGCCGGATTACCGCACGTCCCGCTGGCAGGTCTCGAGGGGGCGTTCTTAGGCTTGTCATTCTTAAACGGCCCATACTGTTGAATCGTTTGCTTAGGCGTCCCTTTGTAGTTCTGCGCCGCCGCCGGCTGAACGAACTGGATTAGCGCTGCAACCAGCGCCATCGAACAAAACGTCTTGGTCATCATTGGTTGAATCCTCCTTGAGATTTTTTTGAAGTCTTTTGGTACCAAGGCAACTTGCATCTGAGTGTTGGTTTGGGATTCCGCCCCGGCCTACGGCCGGGGCGGCATTCTGGAACAGTTCAAGTTCGCTTTGCCTGGCTAACCCCTTTCCTCCCCTGAACCAAGTGAGCGAACTCCTTACTAGTTGAGGACGTCGAGTGTGACCACAGTCGAGTGCGGGATGCCTCCGCCTGTGGCGTTTATGATGATTGTGTGGTTTCCCAGCGCAACCTTGTTACTCACCTTCACGGTCATGGTCGACTTCCCTGCGCCCGGCTTCGCAATGGTGCGAGGACTGAAGCTTACGCTCACGCCCCCTGGGTAGCCAGTTGCAGATAAGGAAACGGCCGAGTCGAAGCCGCCAGAAACAGTCGTGGTGATCGTGGAGGTGCCTGAGCTACCCCTGGCAACGTTAATCGTTGTGGGCGATGCGCTGATGGTGTAGTTAGCAGGAGCTTTGCTCACCGTCAGGGAGACCGTAACAACTTCGGTGATGCTGCCGGAAGCTCCCGTGACCTTGATACCGTACGTGCCGGTGGCTGTAGATGCGCCTACGGTGATCGTCATGGTTGAAGTTCCAGCCCCGGTAATCGAGTTTGGGCTAAAGCCTACGGTCACGCCCGTGGGCTGGCCCGTCGCAGACAATGAAATGGCCGCCCCAAAGCCGTTTATCACCGTGCTGGTAATCGTGGACGTTCCCGACCCGCCTTGAACCAACGAGACCGGAGTGGACGTAAGGCCGAAGCCAGGTGTGTGAATTGTGTTGAGCAGGCCGCTGATCAGGCCGCTCCCGTTCGGACTGCCCCACCCGCTCCCCAAATCGTAGCCGACGGTTGCCGAATAGCCGTTGCTCCCGCTGGTGATGTCGTGGAAATCCGTGTCATAGCTCGAGCTTAAACCAATGTCATAAAGTGCTGGATTGATAAAGCCGAGCGTGGGCTGACTGTCAGTCACGGCCTGTTCATTGACTAGAGCCAGATAGCCGGCCCACATGGGTGCCGCAAAGCTGGTCCCGCCATATAGGTTGGCAGAGCAGGTAGTTTGGTCGGCACAAACGTAGAAGGTGAAATTCGCATTTGCCGAAACATCCGGGCCGTTGCGATAGGTGTTGGAACACTTGGAGCAGCCGCTGGCCGTTGTCGTCTGCCAGAACGGAATCGCGAACTTGTCCGGTCCAACGCCGCCGCCACCATCGACCCAGACGGTTTCCGAACTCCACGGGCCGCCCGCGCTGCTTGTCTCCAAGTCCGTCCCGCCGACCGACGTGAGAAAGGCATCATCCGCGGGGTAAATCGTGGAGGAAGGCGTCCACGCACCGCCGTCACCAGACGCTTGAAACAGATTCTGACCCTGCGCCGCGAACTCCTCGAAAAAGGGGTTGTCGGTGCTGGGGTCCGCCGGAGTCCAGGTCCACGAAGAACTCAATTGCGCATTCAGCGGACTGGCCGTGGCCATGGAGTTAAAGATGGCCGAATCGGTGGATCCGACATACATCACCAGGCTGGACATGCCCGGGGCCATGCCGAGTGCCTGCGTCATGTCAAGGGTTTGTTCGGTGTCATCACATTCGGAAGCGTTGCAACTCGCACTGGTTCCGTCAGTGGACAGGAGCGTGATCGGGACACTGAGGGTTTGTCCCACGTTGGCGAATAGTAGGTATTCAGGTCCGCCAAATCCGTACCCACATACTCGAGCAGGCCAAGCGATTGGCCGGAGCCGGTCAGCGCTGTTCCGCCGTAGTACGCCGCCCTCATGTCACTGCCCAGAAAAGAAGCATCAGGGCCGGAGCCGGTAGTGGCGTTCGACCCCTCGACCGCGTTCGCATCGCGACGCACGAGCGCCGGTTTTGGGATCGAATAGTTGTCCAATCCCGAGATATGCCATAGCTGAACTCCCAGTTCCGGCGTGGGCTCCCGGTCTGGAGCGAAGAACGTACGGTTTTCCGTGGGGTGTTGATAGACTCCCATGGTCACATTCAAGGCTTTCTCAATATTCGCTACCGAACCACTGACTTGCAGGACCATGCGATTGCGGGAAGTGGCTCGTACTTGGAGTCCGTTGGCTCTCGCAAAGCTCTTCACGGTTTCGTAATCCGCGCGGCTGGGACCAAACTTTTCGGTGAACTGTTCCACCGTGAGGAACTGGCGGTAAGAGGGACTAGAACGATCGTAGAGATCTTTCAAGAACTGATCCAGTTCTGTCTGATTGCGATGCTGTAGAACAAGGACGATGTTCAGGGACTGGTTTGCGGGGAGGTGTCCGGCCAAAGGCGCCTGCCCACTGACAACAACATCACGGGTATGACGTGTGACTGGAGCCTGCGGCTGGGCCTGGGAAACGATAGTCGCGCCGGACACGATCGCGACGATCGTGAGCAACAACACAAGTTTTCGAATCACGAGTTCTCCTTTGGGATTTGCCGGAGTTCCGTTTCTTGGTTCGCAGGGAGTAATGGGAATTCCGTTTGAGATTTCTTTTGCTCGGGAATACTACTCGTTCCTCCGTTCTACAAACAAGAAATCTTTTTCGATTTCATGAAATATTCGGTAGGTGACGGCGAGTGTGCAATTTCTTGCAAACCCTTGCCGGGGGCGGCAGAGACAAAGAGCCAGCGGCTGCGCTACAATGCTCCGTCTCAAACGACAGCCCAACACTAACCATCCGACCGGGGCCGAATCCTTTCTGCTGGGCTGCCCAATCTCTTTCGGAGAGGTGTTACATGAAAAAATTGCTGCTGGCGCTGGTGCTGCTCGCATCCGCAACCTTGTTTGCCCAAACCCCATTCGATGGAACCTGGGTGATGAAGCTGGATACCGCGAAGCTTCCCACCAAGCCCGATAAATACACGTTGACCAACAACAAGTACGAGTGCCTGACTTGCGTTCCCAAGGTCGAAGCGAAGGCCGACGGAACTGATCAGAAGGTCACGGGACATCCCTACTACGACACCGTTGCCGTTCATGTCGTAGACGCCAGTTCGGTCGAGATCATCGAGAAGAAAGACGGCAAGGTCATGTACACGGATAAGGAAACCGTCTCGGCCGATGGAAAAACCCTGAACGAAAAGTTCACGGATAACACCGGAACTCAGGTCGTGACCGGAGAGGCCACGTCCACGCGCGTGAGTGCGGGACCGGCCGGCTCGCACGCGATCTCTGGATCGTGGCGCGCCTCGAAGCTCAACAGCATGTCCGACAACGGGCTTATTGTGAAATACCAAGGCACCGCGGACGGACTGAAAATGTCGGACCTGAATGGCAACAGTTACGACGCGAAGTTCGACGGTAAAGACTATCCCATCAACGGAGACCCGGGCCACACCATGGTCACGCTGAAACGGATCGGAAACGACACGATTGAAGAGACCGACAAGCGCGACGGGAAAGTCGTTGGCGTGTACCGCATGACGATTTCCAGCGATGGCAAGTCGATCCATGCCGAGTACAACGACAAACAGCACGGGACAACAATGTCGTTTACGATGGAAAAACAATCGTAAGCAGCGACGCGGCCCGCTTCTGCCGATCGAAGACACGAAACCGAATTACAAAACCTGACTGAGAAACCTGGGTGCCCCATTTCTCGCGTTCTTTACGAGAAGTGGGGCCTTTCACTTTTCGATCGCAGCGCACATCCCGCGGAGCATACTCCTACAGCACATTCTTCCTCCGAAGCGTTAGACTGTATCGGGAAAATTCATGCCCCCGTGCTCATCCTGTGGTACTGACGTTCCGGCAACCGGACGCTTCTGCTCCGCCTGCGGCACGCCCTGCAATACGGACGACGTTCCCACGCTCGACTTCGCTACGGCAACTTCACCGCTGCCGCCGCGCCCCGCTTCCGGATCCTCGTCCCGTCCCAGCAGTTCTGCCGAATATCTCAGCGAAGGCCGTTTTCTTCCGGGCCGCCTGATCGCCAGCCGTTACCGCATCATTGCTCTGCTCGGAAGAGGCGGCATGGGCGAGGTGTATCGCGCCGACGACCTCACCCTTGGCCAGCCTGTGGCTCTAAAGTTTCTTCCCGACGAAGCGGCGCGCGATCAGGCACTGCTGGAGCGCTTCAAGAATGAAGTGCGGATTGCACGCCGCGTATCCCACCCCAACGTCTGCCGCGTGTACGACGTGGGAGATGTGGAGGGCCATACCTTCTTCACCATGGAGTACGTCGATGGAGAAGACCTGGCTTCGCTGCTGCGGCGCATCGGCCGTCTGCCCGAGGATAAGGCGCTCGACATCGCGCGCCAGCTCTGCGCCGGACTAGCCGCCGCTCACGCCAAGGGAGTTCTCCACCGCGACTTGAAACCGGCAAACATCATGCTCGACGGACGCGGCCAGGTCGTGATCACCGATTTCGGTCTGGCGGGAGTCGCCGATCAGATTCACGGCGCCGAGGTGCGCAGTGGAACTCCGGCCTACATGGCGCCCGAACAACTGGCGGGGAAGGAAGTCAGCACACGCAGCGACATTTATTCTCTGGGACTGGTGCTCTACGAAGTTTTTACCGGCAAGCGCGCCTTCTCCGAAAAACCAGCCGGGCGAGCGCAAGGCGACAGAACTCCCAGCCGGCCTTCCTCCGTGGTCAAAGATCTGAACCCGGTTGTCGAGCGCGTCATCCTTCGCTGCCTGGAGAATGAACCATCGGCTCGTCCCGCAAACGTTTTCAGCGTGGCCGCCGCTCTGCCCGGCGGAGATCCGCTGGCCGCGGCGCTGGCCGCGGGCGAAACACCTTCTCCGCAGTTGGTGGCGGCGTCGGGCGAATCGGCCGGCCTGCGTCCGCGAGTCGCGGTGGTCTGCCTGGCCGGGGTGCTGCTTGGCTTGGCGTCTGTGTCACTTATTTCGTCCGTCCACTACAGCGCACTGGAGAAGATGGGGCTGGAGCAGACTCCGGAAGTTCTTGACCCAGAAGGCGCGCGAAATCATCGCCACGCTTGGCTATGGGGCCGTCCCGCCGACAGCGCCTTCGGCCTTCGACTACGACGGCGACTTTCAGGACTATGTGGAGAAAAACGACAAGCCGCTCCGCACTGGGATGCGGTGCTCGCCGCGCGGCCTTCCCTGCTGCAATACTGGTACCGGCAAAGTCCCGATGCTTTGGTGGCGTCAGGATTTCCGCGACAATTCGCTGACTCCCGGGATCGTGACCAACAGCGATCCTCCGACCGTGCTTTCGGGCATGATTAATCTGGAGCTCGATCCGCAGGGGCGATTGACGTATTTCCAGGCGATCCCGCCACAGAAGCAAGAAGAAAGAAAGGACCGCTGCGCGCTCCGCTGCGCCGTTTGACTGGAACATGCTTTTCACCGCGGCCGGCTGGATCCGTCGAAATTCCACAAGCGGCGCAACCCGAGCTGGAACTCGCTGGCCGCATTCCGACGTCGCGCATGGCATGGACTGGAACCTGGCCGGGAACGACGCGTCCGCTGCGCGTGGAAGCGGCGGCGTTTCAGGGCAAGCCAGTTTTCTTCTCTCTCATCGGCGACTGGACCAAACCGAACAGGATGAAGAGCACCGAGAAGAAATCCATCGGACAACAGGCGGGCAAATTTCTCAGGTCTGGTTCGTTGCTGTGTTGCGCTGCTGGCGGGCTCTGTTTTCTTGCGCGCAGAAACTACCGCCAGGGCCGAGGCGACCGGACAGGAGCGCTCCGCCTGGCTGCGGTGATGTTTCTGCTGGAGATGGGTTTGTGGCTGTGCCGCTGGCCACTTCGCGAGCCATCGGCGATGCCATCGGACTTTTTATTCTCGCGGTCAGCACCGCGCTGTTCATTTCGGGCGTGACCTGGATGCTCTATATGGCGGTCGAACCGTGGGTGAGGCGTCACTGGCCGAAGACCATGATCTCCTGGAGCCGGCTGCTGTCGGGGCAAGCGCGCGATCCGCTGGTGGGCCGCGACATTCTTTTCGGCGTGATCTGGGAGTGGTCTGGATTCTCATCTTCCAGATTCGCTACATCCCCATGATGCGCATGGGGGCTGCGCCCGCGCTGTTCTCCACCGAACGCTCTGATGGGCGGCCGCAGGCGCTGGGCGCATGGCTGATACCAATGGCCCGCATCGATCCAAACCACGCTGGTTTTTTTCTTTCTGCTGTTTGGGCTGAAGGTTCTGCTGCGCAAGGAGTGGATCGCGGCCATTGTGCTGGTCGCGATCTTCGCGCTGCCGCGCGGGCTTGAGCAGCACTTACATGGCGGTCGAGATCCCGGCGCAGATTCTGGTTTACGCCATTGCCGTGCTGATCGTGCTGCGCTTCGGGTTTGTGCCTCTGGCCTGCGCGGTCTTCACGATCAACCTTATGGCCAACGTGCCTTTCTCCGCCGATTTTTCGGCGTGGTATATGCCGACGTCGATCCTGGCGCTGCTGAGCGTGGTGGCGCTGGCGGGCTGGGGCTTCTATCACTCACTCGGCGGCGAGCCGGTGTGGCGGCCGGAGATCGAGTAGCAGTGAGTCAGTTGTCAGTGGTCAGTGGTCAGTGGTCAGTGGTCGTCCGAGACTTTTTCCATGCAGGAGGGCCTTGTGCCGGAAACTTCGACTAACAGCTTTGGTGCGCCGGTGCCGGTGTTTCGCGTCAAGGACGTGAGCGCCAGCATCACCTACTACCTGAACGCTCTTGGCTTCGAGCTGCGATGGCGGGCGAACGAGGGATTTGCCTGCGTCGCGCGGGAGGAGTGCTCCATCTTCCTCACCAATGACAATCAGAGCCAGGCGCGCATGTGGATATGGATCGGCGTGCAGAATGTCCGGGTGCTGCACCGCACAGTACGTGACATCGGGCGCGAAGATCCGGAATCCGCCTAACAATTTCCAGTGGGCGCTGGAGATGCAGGTCGAAGACCTTGATGGGAACGTGCTGCGCATCGGGTCTGATCCAGAGGAGGATAAGCCACTCGGCGTATTCCGCGATGCTGACGGCGTTCGTTGGAGACATCTGGGCAATCAGAAGTATGAGCGGGTCGATTGAAGAGCGAGGGCTTGCGCCTTGAAAAATAATTCTTGCCGACGCGGGGAAGTCATTACCTAATCGCCGCAAAATGAGGGTATCCCCCCTCCCCCCTCAATCTCTGGAATCATCACGTTACGGTGTTTTTCCCCGCAAAATCTTCATGTCAAAGAGCTTAAGTATCAAAATCTTTGAAACAAAGGACTTAGAGATGCAAGAAACTGATTCTCGCTACCGTCATGTCCTCAGCCATCATTGCAGGGTTTGAATTAGGGCACAAGGTCAGATGTCACATGGGTTGGCTGTGGAAAACAGACTGAGATCTCAAGGCGAAGAAAATCTTTAACACAGGGGACACAGAGGGACACGGGGTAGAACGGTGGGCGCGCGGAAGTTCCAGCGGCACGATTATTTGATCTTGCGTGCCGCGCTTTTCTTCTCTTTGCGAAGTGCGCTTCGACCCCACGGGATGACTTCGGAGGGGTTCGGCTCGTGCCGGGCAATGCGGTGATCAAGCTCCTCCCGTTGCGCATCGGTCAGCGATGTGGAGTCTGGTTCCGGGTCGAGGCCGCCTCTGCGTTTCCTGCGAGGCGGAATATAGTGAAATCGAATCAGATATATGTTATTGCCCTTGCCGTGCTTGGCAACCTTTAGCAGATCGAGTACTCCGCGGAAGCCGGATTCCCGCGCTAGTTCCGGAGTAATATCAGGAAACCCGATTGGCGTGACCGACTCGATTTCTATCTCGCCGTCTCCCATGCGATAGCGGCGGCCTTCCGTGACATGGGGCCTGGTCCAAATCCTGACGCTGCAAGTTATGTCGCCGCGAACCACACCTTCGCGAAGACGCTTGGCAAAGACCATGGACTCCTCTGATCGATAGCAGCGTTCGATTATAGCTGCCTTTTTCTGCCGAAAGGCTGGTCCAGCCGACGCCTTGCCATCGAGAATAAGAGCGGGAGTTTTAGTGGAATCCAGAAGGGGTAGAGGCAATGGCAAGTCTTCAGGAACGGCTGGACGAGTTTAAGAAATCATTCGAATCGGGAGCGCCACCGTACAACGCGCCGCACGAAGTAATCGAAACGATGCATCGAGCGACAGCCGAACTCAAGGCCACCGGTATTGAAGAGCGAGCTTTAAAGGTCGGCGACCGCGCTCCGAGTTTCACGTTATTCAACCAGGATCACATCCAGGTGACCTCGGCCGATCTTCTCCGTCAAGGACCGCTTGTGGTCAGTTTCTTCCGAGGACACTGGTGACGTACTGCAATATGGAGCTGGAGGCTCTACAAGGAATTCATTCTGAAGTCAGAGCATTGGGAGCGCAGATCGTCGTGCTGACTCCCGAACTCGAACGGTATACCCGCGCTCTGCACAAGAAGTTGAACCTGACATTCGACATCCTGACGGATCTTCATCTGAAGACCGCGGAGGAGTTTCGGCTTATCTTCACACTGCCAGACTACTTGCGCGAGCTTTACAAGTCGTTCGGCAGCACTCTAGATAGATTCCACGACGAATCGGAATACCGGCTGCCCATGCCTGCGCGGTACATCATCGACAAGCAGGGCATCATCCGGGCAGCCGACGTGAATGCGGACTATACGATCCGTTCTGAGCCCGCGGAAACGGTCAGGCAGTTGCGGGCACTGACTGCGTCCCCAACATGCTAGCAAGAGACATTCCCGCTGGGCACAATGGGCAGCGCCTTCTAGCCGCAGGCTGCACTGCCGCCCACCTTTCGAAAACCGCGAAAGGTGGGGCGGGGGCAGCCTCAGTGTTGGTTGTGCCGGTGCTAGAAAAAATCAAAGGTGGGCCAGCCCCTTTCGCTCTTAATCGAGCGTTGCTCGGCATGGACGGCCGAGGACGGCCATCCCCACACGTTCCTTCTTCCCGCAACTTCCTTCCTTCCAATAGCATCTAAACCTTGACAACATCCCACTCAGGTCTTAGCATGGGAGCGTTGGCAATCATAAGCGCATTGATTACAAAGCACTTATTTGATTCTAGAGTAAGGTAGAGGAGACGATTTATGGCCAAGATTATTGGAATTGACCTTGGAACCACCAATTCTTGCGTGGCGGTGATGGAGGGCGGCGAGCCCAAAGTGATCCCTAATGAAGAAGGAGGGCGGACTACGCCTTCCGTGGTTGGGTTTACCAAGACTGGAGAGCGGTTGGTGGGGCAGGTGGCGAAGCGGCAGGCGATCACCAATCCGGAGAACACGGTTTATTCGATCAAGCGCTTTATGGGGCGGCGCTTCAACGAAGTTACGGAAGAGATCAAGATGGTGCCCTATAAGGTGGTGCAGTCGGGCGACCATGTGGCGGTGCTGGCGCAGGGCAAGGAGTACACGCCTCCGCAGATTTCGGCGCTGATTTTGCAGAAGCTGAAGAAGGCGGCGGAAGACTATCTCGGCGAGAAAGTGACCGAGGCGGTCATCACCGTGCCGGCCTACTTTAACGACGCGCAGCGGCAGGCCACGAAAGATGCCGGGCAGATTGCCGGGCTCGAAGTGAAGCGCATTATCAACGAGCCTACGGCGGCGGCGCTGGCTTATGGGCTCGACAAAACTAAAGACGAGATGATCGCCGTGTACGACTTTGGCGGCGGAACGTTCGACATTTCGGTGCTGGAAGTCGGCGAGGGCGTGATCGAGGTGAAGGCCACCAACGGCGACACGCACCTGGGCGGCGACAACCTGGATCAGCGGCTGGTTGACTGGCTGATTGATGAATTCAAGAAGGATGAAGGGCTTGACCTGCGCGGCAAGGGGAACGAGATGGCTTTGCAGCGGCTGCGCGACGCGGCTGAGCGGGCGAAGATTGAGCTTTCGACCACGATGGAGACCGAGATCAATCTGCCGTTCATTACGGCGGATGCGGGCGGGCCGAAGCATCTGGTGAAGAAGCTGACGCGGGCGAAGCTCGGAGTCGATGGTGGAAGACATCATTCAGCGGTCGGTGGGTCCTTGCAAGCAGTGCATGAAAGATGCGGGCGTGGATGCCAGCAAGATCCAGGAAGTGGTGCTGGTCGGCGGGCAGACTCGTATGCCGCGGATTCAGGCGCTGGTGAAGGAGTTGTTCGGCAAGGAAGGCCACAAGGGAGTGAATCCTGACGAAGTCGTAGCGATCGGCGCGGCGATTCAGGGTGGCGTGCTCGGCGGCGAAGTGAAAGACCTGCTGCTGTTGGACGTGACTCCGCTGTCGCTGGCGATTGAGACGCTGGGCGGCGTGGCTACTCCGATGATTCCGCGCAACACGACGATTCCTACCAAGAAGACGGAAACGTTCTCGACCGCGGCGGACAACCAGACCTCGGTTGAGGTGCATGTGCTGCAAGGGGAGCGTCCGATGGCGGCGCAGAACCGGACTCTGGGCAAGTTCCATTTGACCGGGATTCCGACGGCTCCGCGGGGCGTGCCGCAGATTGAAGTGACGTTCGACATTGACGCCAACGGCATCCTGAACGTGACCGCGAAAGATACGGCCACGCAAAAGGACCAGAAGATTACGATCACGTCGTCTTCGGGATTGTCGAAGGAAGAAGTCGAGCGCATGGCCAAGGAAGCCGACGCGCACGCGGCCGAAGACAAGGCGCAGCGCGACGCGATCGAAGCCAAGAACCAGCTCGACAGCATGGTCTACAACGTCGAGAAGATGCTGCGCGAGAACGGGGACAAGATCTCCGGCTCGGAGCGTGGCGAGGTGGAGAACGCTGTGGCCGACGCCAAGAAGGCGCTGGAGTCGAACGACAAGGCGCAGATGGATAAGGCTCGCGAGACGCTGACCAAGGCTTCGCACAAGCTGGCCGAGGAGATGTACAAGTCAGCGCAGGCGAAAGCTCCGGGGGCGGGCGCTTCGGGCGGAGCGGCTCCGGCGGACGGAGCGGCTCCGGGGGCGAACGGCGGCGGTCAGAAGAAAGATGAAGGCGTGATCGACGCTGAGTACGTGGACGTGGAAGACAAGAAGTGATCGCGCTTAGCGGGGCCCGTTCGGTAACTTCGCTCTGGCTCAGTTCCTCAGGGCAAGCTAAGAGCCGAGCCACGCTGCGATCATCCCGAGCATTGCGAGGGATCTGCTGTTAGATTGAACCGGGTGGCGCGGGCTTTTGCCCGCGTCATCACGTTTGTGCGTTGCATTGTTTAGGGTCCCGGAGAAATTGAAATGGATTTTCAGGTGAATGAGCAGACTTATTTTCTGAGTCTTGCCGAGGACGAAAAGCGGTGGCTGTTTTTTGTTTCCACGCCGTCGGGCGCGCTGTCGATTCCGGTTTACGAGGACGCGGCGGAGGGTAGACCGCTGGTCGTGTTGCAAGAAGAAAAACACAGAGTACCGAATTAAAAAGTTCGAAGACGACCGAACACTGATCGTTTCTAATGGCAACCACCTCCAAGAAAGACTATTACGAAATCCTCGGGGTGAAAAAGTCTGCCTCGGCGGAGGACATTCGCAAGGCGTTTCGCAAGCTGGCGCGTAAGTACCATCCTGACGTTAATCCTGGAGACAAGTCGGCGGAGGAGAAGTTTAAGACGCTCTCTGAGGCGAATGACGTTCTCAGCGATCCCAAGAAGCGGAAGATTTACGACCAGGTCGGGTTTTATTCCGACAACATTGATCCCGCGACGGCGGAGGCTTATGCGCGGGCGGGCGGCGGCGGAGGCGGAGGTTCTTCCGCAGGATTTCCCGCCGGTGGTTCTGGGCAAGCCGGCGGCCAGGGCGTTCCCTTCGATTTCAGTGGGTTCGATTTTTCGGATTTGGCCGACAGCGTGGGCCGAAGCCGACGCAGCGGTGGGGGCGGCGGTTTCCGCGACATCTTTTCGGGCATTTTCGGCGGCGGGCGTGGTGCTGCGCCGGCAGAGACTGGACCCGAAGCGGGCGCTGACCTGGAATATCAAGTCAACGTGCCGTTCTGGACGGCGATCCGCGGCGGCGTGATGCGGCTCAACATCACGCGGCAGGACGTCTGCCCGACTTGCCACGGGGAGGGTTACATCGAAGCTCCGGGAAAGTGTTCGGAGTGCGACGGCACGGGACAGGTTACGCAGACGGGCGGGCGCATGAAATTCAATGTGCCGTGCCCGAACTGCCAGGGGACGGGCAAGAATATTTCCACCTGTCCCACTTGCCACGGCGAGGGCACGGTTAGCCGCACTGAGCCGCTGGAGGTGCGCATCAAGGCGGGAACTCGCGATGGGCAACGCATCAGACTGGCAGGCAAGGGCAATGCCGGATCGCACGGCGGTGTAGCCGGAGACCTGTACGTAATCATCCGGACCGGCGAGCATCCTATCTTCCGGCGCGATGGAGATGACATCTACCTGACCGTCCCGGTTAACGCTACCGAGGCTGCTCTGGGCGCGAAGATTGAGGTGCCTACTATCGACGGGCGGGCGCTGCTGAAGATTCCTCCGGGGACGCAGTCAGGACAGAAGTTGCGCCTGCGCGAAAAGGGCGTGCCTTCGGCAACCAAGGACGGCGTGCGCGGGGATGAGATCGTCGAAATTACGGTAACCGTGCCAATGCCACGGGACGAGCGCACTAAAGAGTTGCTGCGGGAGTTGGCCAAGCTTAACCCGGAAGATCCTCGGGAAGAGCTTTGGAAGAAAGTCTAGCGTTTCAAATCGGAACCGAAGCCAAAATCTTTAACACAGGGGACGCTGGGGATCACGGGAAAAACCTACCTGCATGTGATATGCAGGTTGGATGACTGCTTCAGCATCTTCTTTTCCTCCGCTTCGGGTCAATCAAGTTTCGGGCGCAATCATCTCCTCAGCAATGCACGTCCACTCAGTTCTTGGGCCTGGCTTGCTTGAGAGCGCTTACCAAGGTTGTCTCGCCCATGAACTCAAAAAGCGAGGCTTTCAAGTGGCTAGCCAGGTCGGTCTGCCGGTGGTCTTCGACGGGGAAATGATCGAGCTTGGCTACCGGATTGATCTGGTAGTTGAAAATCGGGTGATCGTGGAAGTAAAAAGCGTTGACTCAATTCATCCCGTCCATCAGGCTCAGCTTCCGTCGTATATGCGACTGAGCGGTATCGGAGTCGGGTTGCTCATCAATTTCTACGTGACGCACCTGAGAGACGGCATCAAGCGCATGGTCGACGGCAAGGGTTGGGAGAAGTAGATCTACTCTGTGTTCCCCCGTGTCCCCTGTGTTAAAGGTTTGCCTTCCACCTGCGTCTACGCGCATCAAGAAGGCCCGGCCTGAAAACCGGGCCCTTTTAATTCTTCACTTGCCTGGGGTCGTCCGCTGGGTTGATGTAGTTGACCTTGAGCGGCGACATACCGTGGATCTGAATCACAGTCTCTCCCGAGGCCGCGGCGTAGTGATGCATGCTGGGATCGAGGTAGGCGAAGCTGCCTGCCCCGAAGCTCATCATCTTGCCGGCATCGAACTGATCTCCCATGCCGACTTTGAGAGTGCCCGACAGTACCGTGACGTTCTCCCGGCTGGGATGGGTGTGCGGCGCGATCTTGTAACCGTCCGGCATTTTCAGGCGAATGGTGAAGTCGCCGGACGAAGCCATGGGGTCGCCTTCCAGAACGGCGAGTTGAGCGCCAGGCGGCAGGAATGGCGGAGCTGGGCCGAACTTCACTTGATCGGGAGTGAAGGCGTTCTGCGCCGGCGAAGGCTGCGCTCCGAAAATCGCAGCCGCAACCACGAGTAGAGCTACAACGAGAAACGGTAGTTTCATGGAAGCCTCCTGATGGAGCCGAATGATAGACAGTCCGGGGTCGTCCCCGCAAGAGATTCCTCAGGTCACAGAGACGAGGCGCGAGTGAACGGTGCGGCTGGGCTTGGATTTCCGTTACCTCCGTCGCTGACCTACGTGACAAAACTTTTCAGAAAATTCCACATTTTTCTTGCATCTGTGGAAAAATCCCGTAATCTCATGAATGCGAACTAACTCCAGCGTGATTTCTGGAATCTAACCAAACCGGAAAGCTCGAGCACGCTTTTGAAAGACGATTTCGAAGAACGACCAGCCCGCTGCGGAGCTGCTGAGAGTGAGTCGCTTGAGGAGGAAGCCATCGAAATTGGCAACAGCTAGCGCCCCGCGTCAACAAATAGAGAATCCCCAGCCTCTCGCCGCCGCACCCAACCGGAACCCGATTGCCCCGAAGAAGTTCGTCCGCCTCACGCTGTGGCCTCTGGTCGCCGCCACCTTCTTTATGGTGTCGGGTGGAACCTATGGCACGGAAGAAATTGTGCATGGCGCCGGGTACGGACGCGCCATCCTTATTCTGCTGCTTACCCCGCTGCTCTGGAGCCTGCCTACAGCTTTCATGATCGGCGAGCTTTCGAGCGCGCTGCCCTACGAAGGCGGTTACTACGCATGGGTACGCCGCGCCATGGGAAACTTCTGGGGATTTCAGGAAGCCTGGCTCTCGCTGGTCGCGTCGATTTTCGATATGGCGATTTATCCCACGCTGTTCGTGGCCTACCTGACCCGCATGTTCCCGTGGTTCCAGCAGGGAAATCGGGGATGGTGGGTTGCGCTGGCGGTGGTGATTGCGTGTGCGGTGTTGAATATTGCGGGCGTGAAAGTGGTTTCGCTGACTTCGCTGTGGCTTTTCTTCGCGCTGTCGGCGCCGTTTGTGGCGATCGTTCTCATCGCTCCGTTCAAGATCGGCGCGCTGGCCAACGCCGTGACCAAGCCGACAACTTCCAGCGTCGATATTCTCGGCGGGCTGCTCATCTGCATGTGGAACTACATGGGCTGGGACAACGCCTCGACCATTGCCACCGAAGTTGAGAAGCCGCAGCGGACCTATCCGCGGGCCATGCTGGTTGCGGTGGCGATTGTGGCTTTGAGCTACGTGCTTCCCTTCGCTGCCATGTGGATGACCGGGTTGACTCCAGCCGCGTGGGAAACAGGATCGTGGGCGGACGTCGCCGGCTTGCTGGGCGGACCGCTGCTGCGCATCGGCGTGGTGCTCGGCGGAGTAATCAGCGCCTTTGGAATGTTCAATGCGCTGGTGATGAGCTACTCGCGGCTCCCGCTGGCGATGGCGCAGGACGGCATGCTGCCGGGAATCTTTGCCAAGCTGCAGAAGAAGTCGCGCGCGCCCTGGGTTGCGATTATCGCGCTGGCCATGGGATGGGCAATGTGCCTCGGCCTGGGCTTTGCCCGGCTGGTGACGCTCGACATTCTGCTTTACGGCTTCAGCCTGCTGCTGGAATTTGTGGCGCTGGCGGTGCTGCGGTTCCGCGAGCCGGATTTGGCGCGCCCGTTCCGCGTTCCCGGCGGATTGTTTGGGGCGATTGCGATCGGCATCCCGCCCATGCTGCTGCTGGGTTTCTCCATCATCCGCAGCGAGCATGAGCAGGTGTGGAACATGAGTTCGTTCGCCTTCGGCATGATTCTGATCGCGGCGGGCTTTGTGGCGTATGCCGTCAATCATTTGTTAAAGCCGCATGGATGGGCGCCAGCGCAACAGAAAGCTGAACCGGCCGCTTAGGCAAAATCCCGGCCACGGATTCGCACGGATGAACACGGATATGGCTTTCTTGATCCGTGGGAATCTGTGATGATCCGTGGCCGACTTGTTTTTGTTGTAAATTGGTGACGGCGAGAGTTCTGCTCCGAATCCCTGATCCGATCCGATGAAACGTAAATCCAAAGGCGCGTACATGATCTCGGCCGTGGCCGAGATGTATGGCATTCATCCTCAGACGTTGCGCCTTTATGAGCGCGAGGGACTGCTCAAGCCGTCGCGCACCGAGGGCAACACTCGCCTTTACACCGACGAAGACTTGCAGCGGCTGGAGTTCATCCTGTCGCTGGCGCGCGACCTGGGCGTGAACATCAGCGGCATGGCGATCATCCTGCAAATGCGGGAGCGCATGGAAGAGATGCAGCGCCAGATTCAGGAGTTCGTGCAGTATATCCAGCAGGAAGTACTCACCCGCGCCAATGCGGCGGCTGATCCGGCGAAAGGCGCGATCGTGCCGGTGCGAAGGCCGATGGTGGTGCCGGCGGTGCAGCCGGGCGAAAGAAACGGTGACGAGCAGCCAAGCAATTGGCAATTTGCAATTAGAGTCACGCGTTGTCGATGTCGGCTAATCGCTAATTGCTAGATTGCTAGTCTCTGGTAGCTTCCATGCTTCCCTTCAAGCTCATCTACAGCGACGGCTACTACCTGCCCATCGGCGAACACGTCTTTCCTGCCGAGAAATACCGGCGCATCCGCGACCGGCTGCTGGCGAACGGGGTCGCCGACGCGAACTGACTTTCTCGAGCCTAAGCCGGCTAGCGATCAGGACATTCTGCTGGTTCACACGCCGGAGTACGTGCACAAGCTGAAGACCGGCACGCTCAGCCCGCGCGAGGAGATGGAAATGGAGATCCGCTACTCGCGCGAACTGGTGAGCG
The DNA here is from genome assembly GCA_963850165.1 of uncultured Acidobacteriaceae bacterium. GTDB lineage: Bacteria > Acidobacteriota > Terriglobia > Terriglobales > Acidobacteriaceae > Sulfotelmatobacter. Next base: position 28,779 of record CAWKKK010000037.1, read on the forward strand.
CGTTCTGGCTGGCGGCCGGGGGATCGATTCTGGCGGCGCGGCATGCTTTGAGCGATGGCGTCGGGATCAACATTGGCGGCGGATTTCATCATGCCTTCCCCGACCACGGCGAGGGATTCTGCATGATTCACGATGTGGCCGTCGCCATCCGGCGAATGCAGCGCGACGGCAAGATCCGCACCGCGATGACCGTGGATTGCGATGTGCACCAGGGCAACGGCACGGCGGCGATTTTTGCCGGCGACGCGAACTGCGAGCGAGCCGTTGCCTTCGGCGGGGCCTTCGACGCTGGATTCGTCTATCCCGACATTCAGTGCTTCCCGGGCAAGATGCGCGGAGCACACGCCGGCGAGGTCTTCACCATTTCGCTGCATCAGCACAACAACTATCCGCTGTGGAAGCCGCCTTCATCCATTGACGTGGACCTGCCCGATGGCATCGGAGACGACGATTACCTGGCCTGGCTTGACAACGCGCTGAGTTCCGGGCTGCGGCAGTTCGAGCCTGATCTGCTGTGCTATATCGCCGGCGCCGACCCGTACCGCGAAGACCAACTGGGCGGGCTTAATTTGACGATTGAGGGGTTGAAGAAGCGCGACGAACTTGTGTTTCGCGTGGCCCGCGCGCGGAACATTCCCGTGATGGTGACTTTCGCCGGCGGTTACGCGCAGAAGGTGGAAGACACCGTGACCATTCACTGCAACACGGTGATCGCGGCGAAGGAAGTGTTCGCCGGCAAGGAACTGAGTAACCGCGTCCAAAAGATATACTCGATGGAATGATCGTCAGCCCGTCGGACCTATCGCACAGCGAGCTTTACAACATCCTGCTCAATTCCGTAGCGCCGCGGCCGATCGCGTGGGTGTCGACAGTCAGCGCATCGGGACAACTCAATCTCGCGCCGTTTTCTTTTTTTAATGCGGTATGCGTCGACCCTCCGTTGCTGGCGTTTGCGCCCGGACTTCGGCGACCCAAGCAAGCGGAAGCCAGCCGATGGCGAAGCCAAAGACACGTTGCGCAATATTCGTGAGACCAGGGAATTCGTGGTCAATGTCGTCACCTACGAACTGGCTGAGGCGATGAATCTGACCAGCGGCGAATACGACGCGTCGGTGAACGAATTCGAGTTGGCAAAGCTTACTCCGCGGCCGTCGACGATCGTGCGTCCGCCCAGAGTCGCCGAATCTCCCGTCAGCTTTGAGTGCAGGCTTCATCAGATTCTCGACTTCTCTCCCGCGCCCACCAGCGGCAGCCTGGTGATCGGCAAGATTGTTTCGATTCACATGAACGATGCGCATCTCAAAGATGGCAGGTTGGACCGGAACTCGCTGGATCTGATCGGCCGCATGGGCGGGATTCAGTACACGAGGACGACGCAGCGATTCGAGATGGTGCGGCCGAAGGTGGAGTAGAAGTTACGGGATGCGCCGCGCGGCTGCTAGAATCATTGATTGGTCATCCCGCTGCTAAAATAGTTCATTCAATCTATGTTCGAGAATCTTCAGGAAAAACTTCAGCGCGCATTCAAGTCGCCTTCGCGGCCAGGCCCGGCTCACCGAAGAAAACATCGCGCGAGGCGCTGCGCGAAATCCGCCTGGCGCTGCTCGAAGCCGACGTCAACTTCAAAGTGGTCAAAGAGCTGATCGACCGCATCCAGGCCAAGGCCGTGGGCCAGGAAGTGCTGACCGCGCTTTCGCCCGGCGAGCAGGTCATCAAGATCGTGCGCGACGAACTGGTCGAGACTCTGGGCAAGGACACGGCGCGCATGAAGTTCGCATCGCAGCCGCCCACGGTCGTGCTCATGGCCGGACTGCAAGGTTCGGGCAAGACCACAACCTCGGGCAAGCTCGCGAACTGGTTCAAGACGGGCGGGCATCGTCCGCTGCTGGTTTCGGTGGACGTCTACCGTCCGGCGGCGCGCGAGCAGTTGAAAGTTGTGGCGCAGGCGGTCAAGGCCCAGATTTACGAAGGCGAGGTCGGCGAAGCAAACACGCCCGCGCAGCTCACGCAAGCGGTCGAGCGGCTAGTGAAGGAAGCGCGGCGCGAGGCTATCGTCTCCGGCTGCGACGTGCTGATCGTCGACACCGCCGGCCGTCTGCACATCGACGACGAACTGATGAACGAGATGCAGTCGCTGAAGAAGCTGCTGAATCCATCAGAGATTTTGTTCGTCGCCGACGCCATGACCGGGCAGGACGCGGTGCGCTCCGCCGATGAGTTCCACAAAAAGCTTTCGCTCACCGGCGTCATCCTCACCAAGATGGATGGCGACGCTCGCGGCGGCGCGGCGCTTTCCATTCGCCAGGTTACGGGCCAGCCCATCAAGTTCATCGGCGTGGGCGAGAAGTACGATGCGCTGGAGCCGTTTCATCCCGACCGCATCGTGTCGCGCATTCTCGGCATGGGCGACATCCTTTCGCTGATCGAGCGCGCCGAATCGCAGATCGACAAGAAGAAAGCGCAGGAGATGGCCACCAAAGCCCTCACCGGCGACGGCTTCTCGCTGGAAGACTTTCGCGACCAGTTGCGGCAAGTAAAGAAGATGGGCTCGATCAAGAGCCTGATCGGCATGATGCCCAGCATCGGTCCGTTCTCCGGCCTGCAGAAGGCCGCCGACAACGTGGACGAAAAACAGATCAACCGCGTCGAGGCCATCATCAACTCGATGACGGCGCACGAGCGCAATCATCACGAAGTGATCAACGGCAGCCGCCGCAAACGCATCTCCCGCGGCTCCGGCACCACCGTGCAGGAAGTGAACAACCTGCTCCGCCAATACGCGCAGATGAAAAAGATGTTCAAGCAGATGGGCAAGCCCAGCTTCGCGCGCAGGATGGCGGGGATGAAATTACCAGGAATGTAGGGAAAGTCAGTTGTCAGTTACCGGCTGCCAGTTGCCAGCAAGAACTGGAACCGCCAGCGGTTTTGACTTTCTGGCAACTGACCGCTGGCAACGGCAGCTGCCTCTATGAAATGGCGTTCTCTCGAAGAGTCGGCTCCCAGCACGGACATTCGTCCGCTGCGCGAAATCTTCGCCGAGCGCAAGGAACTGATTGCGAAGTATGTTCCAGCGGAGACGCAGGCGATTCATGCTCGCGCCGTTGCGGAGCTTGAAGCAACAGCGCATAGCCGCGAACATTCTGCCTGTCGGCTCGAAGATTCCGGAATTCCAACTTCCCGATCACGACGGCAAGACCATCGCTTCCTCCGACTTGCTCGCGAAAGGACGCCTCGTGCTCTGCTTCATTCGCGGCCGCTGGTGCCCGTTCTGCGTTGGTCAGATGGAGGCAATGAACCTCGTCCTGCCAGAGATCGAGCAGGCAGGTGCAACGCTCGCGGCCGTTTCTCCACAGACCGTGAAGCAATCGTACTTCATGCGCGACCAGCACAAGCTGCGCTTCCCGCTGCTCTCCGATGCCGGAAACAAAGTGGCGCGGCAGTTCGGACTTACCTACCGCATCCCCGACGAACAGCGGGCAGTCTATCAACGCGCCTTCGTCAACCTGCCTTTCGTAAATGGGGATGACAGTTGGGAGTTGCCGATTCCCGCGACTTACATCATCGACCGCGACGGCACGGTGCTCTACGCTTCCGCTAATGAGGATTACACGGAGCGCCCGGAGCCAGCGGAGATTGTGCGTTTCCTCGCCATCTGATCTGGTGCTTGCAGGCACGCTGGCGGGGGCGCCCGCGCCACACCTCGGCTTCCGTTACACTTAATACTTCATGAACTATATCTACGGCATCAACGCGGTCACCGAGGCGCTCAAGGCCCGCGGACGGGCTTTCCAGTGGGTCGGCATGGCGAAGGAGCGTCACGACATCCGCCTGCAACGGATGATCGAAGACTGCCGCAAGCTCGGCGTGCCCGTGCGTTTTCTCACTCGCGTTGAACTCGACCGCATGGCTGGCAACGCCGCGCATCAGGGAGTGGTCGCCGTTACCTCGGCCAAGCAATACAGCGATCTGGATGATGTCGTCGGCGCCAAGCGCGGCCGGTATTCTTTTGTCATCGTGCTCGACGGCGTCGAAGATCCTCACAATCTGGGCGCGCTCTTGCGCACCGCCGATGCAGCCGGCGCCGATGGTGTAGTCATTCCGGAACGCCGCGCCGCAGCCGTTACGGGAACGGTCACCAAAGCCTCGGCCGGAGCCAGCGAACATTTGCCGATTGCCAAGGTGACGAACATCGCCCGCACGGTGGAAGAATTGAAGGAACGAAACATCTGGACGGTCGGTCTTGACGAGCGCGGCAGGCAGACCTATGACGCCCTCGATTACAACATGGATTGCGCGTTGGTTCTGGGCGCGGAAGGCAAAGGACTGCACGACCTGGTGAAGAAGAAGTGCGACTTTCTGGTTTCGATTCCGATGCTGGGCAAAGTGCCTTCGCTGAATGTCTCGGTGGCGGGAGCGGTCGTAATGTACGAAATTGTGCGGCAGAGACGCGCGCAAGAGACCACGCAAAACAACGAGGCGTCCGCAGGTGCAAAATGAAGTTGCGTGGCATGCGCGCTTGTTGTCCTCTTTATTCTTTACGCCTCTGCCGCGAACGCCCTTTCTCTCGACCGCGAGGCGTTTACTTTCACGAAATACGATCTTGACGTCCGCGTCGAGCCCGAGCAGCAGCGGCTCGGCGTTCGCGGCAAGATTACTCTGCGCAACGATTCCGCCAACTCCACAGAAGATCGCAGTGCTGCAGATTTCATCTTCGCTGGACTGGCGCTCGATCAAGGCCGGCGGCAAGCAGTTGCAGTTTGTCTCGCAACCCTACACCTCAGACATCGATCACACCGGAGCGCTTTCCGAGGCGATCGTGACTCTGCCGGAGGCCGTCGCGCCCAAGGGCACCGTCGATCTGGAGATCGCCTACGAAGGCGTGATCGTGCTGGACGCGACGCGGCTCACGCGGCTTGGTGCGCCGGAAACCACAGCCCACAGCAGCGATTGGGACCAGATCAGTACGAAATTCACAGCCGTGCGCGGAGTGGGATACGTGGCCTGGTATCCGATGGCGACCGAAGCCGCCGACCTGTCCGAACGGCAAGAACCTGTTCGAGGTTGTGGGCCGGTGGAAGGCGCGAGAGGCAGCCTCGAAAATGCACCTGCAAGATTAGCAGTGTTGCAGAGACGATGGTGAACCGCCGCCAGAGCTTTTGGTCAACGAGGCGTCGTGCTCTTGCGATGTATGAAGACGATGGGCGCGCGCCCAATATGTCAGCGCCGATTGCGCCTACCAGCCGCTGGGGCTCGTCGTGCCGACATTCGCGATGGCGAACTATGAGGTCTGGCAGACCGATCCGCTATCGAAGTTCATTACTTCAATGGTCACGATGTGGCCGCGACAACTTACGCTGAAGCTGCGGAGAAGGTGATCCCGTTCATCACCGAGTGGTTCGGAGCGTTGCGTTCAAAAGTGAAAACGGTCGATCTGGCCGACCCGAGCGCGGCGCCCTTTGAAAGCGGGGCTCTGTTGTTGACGCCGCTGACCAGCAGCGATCCCAAACTGGCAGGACTCGAGGCCGCTCACCAACTCGCTCACGCGGCGTTTTCTTCGCCGCGCCCCTGGATCGACGAAGGCCTCGCTCACTTCGCCCAGGCGCTCTATCTGGAACATCAGAGTGGACGCCAGGCTGCGCTCGACTACATGGGATTGCACCGCTCCGTCATGGACACGGCCGGGAAGGAAAAGCAAACGACCGTGCCCAGATCGGAAGATGAGGTGAACCAGTCTTTAGTCAACACCGCCGACGAAGGACTTTACCGCAGCAAAGCGATGTCTGTTTGGTGGATGCTGCGCGACATGGTCGGCGAGCAGGCTCTGAAAAACGCTTTAGCTTCGTACCATGCGGAGCAGGACACTGAACCCACCTACATGCAGCGACTGATCCAGGCGCAGACCCAGCGCGATCTGGGTTGGTTCTTCGACGACTGGGTTTATCGCGACCGCGGCCTGCCTGACTTCAAAGTGGCATCCGCATTTACGCGCCAGACATCGCCCGAGGTTTACCTGCTCACGATCACCGTGGACAACCTGGGCGCAGCGGGAGCGGAGGTTCCTCTGACGGTGAAGTTCGATGGCGGAGAGGTTACGCAACGTCTTGTGGTGCGGGGCAAGAGTAATAGCGTGCTTCGCGTGGAGGTTTCGAAACCGCCGCAGGAAATCGTGGTCAACGACGGCAGCGTGCCCGAAAGCGATACGACGAACAACGTGTTCAAGATCGAGCTGGCCACTGGATCAGCGTTGATCCGACTGGACCACTTCTTTTTGTAAAGCTTGCCAGCGCTTCCAACTTAGCCGCCGCTGCGCCGGAATCGATCGACTGTGCCGCCAGTGGAATTCCGTCTGCCACGTGATCGACGCGTCCGGCCGCTACCAGCGCGGCGGCGGAGTTCAACAACACCACATCGCGGCGTGGAGATTTCTTTCCGCTTAACACCTCGCGAACAATCGCTGCATTTTCGGCCGCATCGCCGCCGGAAATGTCGGCGAGCGTACCGCGCTTCATGCCGAACTCTTCCGGATCGACCTCATAAGTTCGCACCGATCCGTCGCGAGCTTCGGCCACGCGCGTCGCTCCGGTGATGGTGATCTCGTCGAGTCCGTCGAGCCCGTGCACCACGAGCGCGCGATGCAGTCCCAGCATGCTGAGCGCCTCTGCCAGCTTTTCGACCATCTCGAGCGCGTACACACCCACGACTTGTCCTGAAGCGTGCGCTGGATTGGTGAGCGGGCCGAGCAGATTAAACATGGTGCGCAGGCGCAGCTCGCGCCGAACCTTCTGCACCTGCTTCATCGACGCGTGAAGATCGGGCGCGTACAGGAAACAGATTCCGACTTCGCGCAAGCACTGCGCGGCGTGCTGGGGAGTCAGTTGGATGTTCACTCCCAGGGCCTCCATCACGTCGGCCGAGCCGCATTTCGAACTGATGCTGCGGTTGCCGTGTTTGGCTACGCGTACTCCCGCTCCCGCGGTCACGAATGCCGTGGCGGTTGAAATGTTGAAGGTTCCGCTGGCATCGCCGCCGGTGCCGCTGGTGTCAACGAGACTGCTTTCAATGGATGACTCGACCAGCGCGTCGCGGCCTGTACCGCTCAAGTCAAGCGCACTGGCTTCGGAAGCGCCTGTCACGGGCGACGCAATGGGCAAAGGCGTGGCCGCGGCGCGGATGGCTTCAGCGAAGCCGACAATCTCTTCGACCGTTTCGCCTTTCATGCGCAAGGCCACGAGCAGCGCCGCGATCTGCGCGTCGGTGCAGTTTCCCGCGAGCACTTCCGCCATCACTTCGCGCGCTTCCGCGCGTGCCAGCGATTGGCCGTGATTGGCGATGCGATGGAGGGCGTCGAGGATCATCTCACTCGGAATTGTAAGGTATAACCGCTCCCGCAATGAGAATGACGAAGCAGCTAAGCGCTTACCGTGGAGTCTTTCAGTCTGGGCAAGAAGTATTCGCGCCAGCTTTCTGGCAGCGCGGCCGTGGCAATTGCCTTCCGCAACAGATCGCGATTGTATTTCTCCCGGACAAACAGCCGGTTCACCTCGGCGATCGTAATACCGTCGTGATTCTGCGAGATAAGATCGAAAATATCTTCGTTCGCGACTTCGCCTTCCTGTTCCACGGAAAAATAAAACCCGCTGCGTCCACTGACCAGGAATCGCTCGATCATGTCGTCCCGCTGAAACTTGGCCGCGAGCTTGTAACAGGGCATGCGCGGCTGACGGACCATTAACATTGCCGACCCGATCCGAAAGCGGTCTCCAACGTGAAGTTGTCTTCGCCAAGACCTTCGCGTCGTAAAGTTTTCGCCGAACGCGCCCCACGGCAAATCCATCCCCGGCAGCTCCTGCCGCCAGAATCCATAGTGCTCGGAAGGGTAAGCGTAGACCGCCTTGTAGGGCCCTCCGTGGACGCTGAGGTCCGCTTGCTGGTCGCCATCCAGGTTCAACGTGCGCAGCGCTATGCGGCCGGACACTGGCTTCTTGAAGATGCCAGTGTTGATGGTCGCTCCTTTGTAGATCGTCAGACGCGGCCTTGCGACGTTCAGCGAAATCAATTTCACGATTCGTGTCCTCCGCGCGCAGTTGGTCTCGGTTCGGTCAGACATCTGCTTCTCAATGCACGCTTAGATGTGCCGCATATGGAAAGGACGCGAGCCGAGCGTTTGCCCTAATCCGTTCCCCTTCTATAAAATTAAGGGTTTGCTGCCCTCAGTCGATAGCCGCAAGCAGGTTCCTTCCGATTCTTAGCTAACGAGCGCAGAGCGTCATTATGAAAATCCATGAGTACCAGGGAAAAGGGATTCTTAAGAAGTATGGTGTGACCGTGCCGCGCGGGACGATGGCGACCTCGCGCGAAGAGGCTGAAGCCGCTGCCAGGGAACTGTTCAGCTCGGGCGCGACCGGAGTGGTGGTCAAGGCTCAGATTCACGCGGGCGGGCGCGGCAAGGGCGGAGGCGTAAAGATTGCCAAGTCCGTCAGTGAAGCGGGAGACATCGCCGAAAAGATGCTGGGGATGCGGTTGGTCACGCATCAGACGGGCCCGGAAGGCCGCATCGTGCGGCGATTGCTGATCGAAGAAACTCTGCCCATCGAAAAAGAACTGTACCTGGGAATTCTCGTGGATCGCGCGGAAGGCAAGCCCGTGTTCATGGCTTCGGCTGCCGGAGGAATGGAAATCGAGCAGGTGGCAGCGGAAAATCCTGATGCCATTCTGAAGCAGCACATCGACCCCGGCATGGGCCTGGAAGCGTTTCAGGCGCGCAAAATGGCTTTCAAGCTTGGACTGAACGCCAGGCAGATTAATCCCGCGGTGCAATTTCTTTCGAACCTTTATAAGGCGTTTCTCGACACCGATGCATCGCTCCTCGAAATCAATCCCTTCATTACCACCACCGACGGCCGGCTGTTCGCGCTCGATGCCAAGCTGACCTTCGACGACAACGCGCTTTTCCGCCATCCTGATATTCGCGAACTGCGCGACATCACCGAGGAAGATCCGCTCGAGGTCGAGGCTTCGAAATACAGCCTGAACTACATCAAGCTCGATGGCAACGTAGGCTGCATGGTCAATGGCGCGGGCCTGGCCATGGCGACGATGGATATCATCAAATACGCTGGCGGCATGCCCGCGAACTTTCTCGACGTGGGCGGCGGCGCGAATGCCGAGCAGGTCGCGCACGCGTTTGAAATCCTGCTCAGCGATAAAAGTGTAAAGGCGGTGCTGATCAACATTTTTGGCGGCATTCTGCGCGTCGATACTTTGGCCACGGGCGTAGTGGAAGCGGCGAAGAAAACCAACATCAAGCTTCCAGTGGTGTTGCGGCTGGAGGGTACGAACGTGGACGAGGGCAAGAAGATTCTGATGAATTCCGGCTTCAACTTCGTCGTGGCCGAGACCATGAAGGATGCGGCAGACAAAGTCGTGGCCGCGGCGCGCGGAGTTTAGGCCGCGGACGAGGAATCATATTATGGCAATCCTGGTTGACAAGAAGACGCGCTTGATCGTGCAGGGCCTGACCGGACGCGAAGGCACTTTCCATGCCAAGGCCTGCGCGGCTTACGGAACGCAGGTGATGGGCGGAGTGACGCCGGGCAAGGGCGGCACCACGCATGAAGGCTGGCCGATTTTCAACACCGTGCAGGAGGCTGTCGAGAAAACAGGCGCCGATGCAACCGTAATTTTTGTTCCTCCGCCGTTCGCCGCCGACGCCATCATGGAAGCAGCCGACGCCGAACTCGACCTCATCGTCTGCATCACGGAAGGCATTCCTACGCTCGACATGGTAAAGGCCTGGGAGTTTCTGCAGAACCGGCGCTCGCGGCTTATCGGCCCAAATTGTCCCGGCATTATCTCGCCCGGCAAATGCAAAATTGGAATCATGCCGGGGTCGATTCATAAGGAAGGTTCGATCGGCATCGTGTCGCGCTCGGGCACGCTGACTTACGAGGCGGTGCATCAGCTCACGCAGCGCGGCATTGGGCAATCGACCGCGATCGGTATCGGCGGCGATCCGATTATCGGAACCACTTTTCTGGATGCGCTCGACCTGTTCAATCGCGATCCTGAAACTGAGGCCGTGATCATGATTGGCGAAATCGGCGGCGACGCCGAGGAAACTGCGGCGGAATTTGTGAAGACTCACATGAAGAAGCCGGTAGTCGGCTTCATCGCCGGGCAGACCGCGCCTCCGGGACGCCGCATGGGCCACGCGGGAGCGATTATTTCGGGCGGCAAAGGAACGGCCGCGGAAAAAATCAAGGTTATGGAAGCGGCCGGCATCCGCGTGGCAAAATCTCCAGCAGCCATCGGGGAAACGCTCGTGGCGGCGCTGGGAGTGAAAGTCTAAAACCGTGTACCGAGTATCTAGAAAAAGAAAGCTGACGACCGACGACCAACGACCAATATGAAAACTCTGCAACGCACTCTTACCATCGTGAAACCTGACGCCGTCGCCAAGAATGCGGTTGGCGACATCATTGAACAATTCGAGAAGAACGGCTTCCACATTCTCGCCATGAAGATGCTGGAAATCTCCAAGTATCAGGCAGAGCAGTTTTACGCCGTACATGCGAGCCGGCCATTCTACAACTCGCTCACCGATTTCATGTCGAGCGGACCGGTCGTCGCTCTGGCCCTGGAAAAGGAAAACGCCATCGCCGACCTGCGCGCGCTGATGGGCGCAACGAATCCGGCCAACGCCGAAGAAGGCACCATCCGCAAAAAATGGGCGTCGAGCATCGAGCACAACGCGATTCACGGCTCCGATGCCGAGGATACGGCCCGCTTCGAATTGAGTTTCTTCTTCGCGGGCTACGAACTGGCGAAGTGACGGCGCTTTGCGGGCGTGAGCGAAGCGGGAGCCCGCAGCCGTCATCCCTTCGGCAAGCTCAGGGCAAGCTCTGAACGGAGTGAAGGATCCCTCGCTGTTGTTGGGGAAGTGGCACGAGTGGTGCGTCTGTGCATCGTCTTCGTGGAAAGACGCGGGCGAGTCGCTGCGCGCGCCACACGAGCTACCCCAGCGGCTCGAACAAATTGCCTTCCACGCGGTCCGCAACCTTGGGCAACTCTTTGCGGGCGTATTGCAGGAAGTGAGTGGTCGCACGGTGGGCTTCAAGCGCGGCGTCATCCTGGTATTGTTCGTAGATGAAAAACCGCCTCGGCTCGGTCTTATGCCGGTGTACCTGGAACATCAGGACGCCGGGCTCCTTGCGCGATTCTTCGGTCAGCTTCGCAAAAATTGGGGGCACATCGGCATCGTGCCCAGCTTTCGCCATCCACGTTACTGCCAAAACCACCATCGTGCGCTCCTTACGTAGACTAGGTGTGGTTAAGTAGTCTCGCCGCCTGACTAAGGGGAAGTCAAGACTAGACTTTTCGGGATGAGGCTGTCTTCATCTCCGCCGCAAATTCGTCCATGAAGATGATCTGATCCCGGTCAGGGCCCGTCGAAATCATGCCGATCTTCGCCCCTGTCTCTTTCTCCACGAACGTCATGTATTCGCGAGCCAGCTTGGGTAACTTGTCGAACGTCGTTATGCCTTGCGTGGACGCCCGCCAGCCCGGCATCTTGTGATAAATGCACTCCAGCTTGTCGTAACCGCTGGCTTGCGCTGGGATTTCCATCGTCTTCTTTCCATCGACGGCATAGCCCACGCACACCGGAATCTCCGCCAGTTCGTCGAGCACGTCCAGCTTGGTCACCACCAGCCAGGAGATTCCGTTAATCATGCCAGCGTAGCGCAGCAGAGGCAAGTCGAGCCAGCCGGTGCGGCGCGGGCGTCCCGTAACCGCGCCGAATTCATTGCCGCGTTTTCGCAACTGGTCGCCGAGTTCTCCCTTCTCCTCGCTCGGAAACGGACCTTCGCCGACCCGCGTGCAATAGGCTTTGGTGAGTCCGATCACCGAATCGATCGCATTGGGAGCAACGCCCGTACCGGTCGCCGCGCCTCCCGAAGTCGCACTCGATGAAGTCACGAAAGGATAGGTGCCGTGGTCGATGTCGAGCATGGTACCCTGCGCGCCTTCGAACAAGATGGCCTCACCGCCGGCCAGCGCCTGGTTCAGCAGGACTGCCGTGTCACATACAAACGGCGCAATTTTCCCGGCTGCCGCGGCGTATTCCGCATACATTTTGTCGGCGTCGAGCGGTTCGGAGTTGAACAGCGCGTGTGCGATCATATTCTTCTCGCGCACTGCATTTTCGATGTGCTTTTTCAAGAGCTGCAAATCGAGCAGATCCGCTACCCGAAGCCCGCGGCGTCCCATCTTGTCTTCATAGGCCGGACCGATCCCGCGTGAGGTTGTGCCAATCTTCACGCGTCCGGGAGCATTCTCCGCCGCCAGCTCAATCATTCGATGGTAGGGCAGAATCACCTGGGCGCGATTCGAGACAAAAAGATTTCCATCAACCTTCACGCCTGCCTCGCGCAGCGCGCCCACTTCCTTCAGAAACGCCATGGGGTCGAGAACCACACCGTTGCCGATCACGCTCCGGCAAGCTGTCCGCAACACTCCGCAAGGAACCAGTTGCAGAACGAACTTCTTGCCATTGATGATGACGGTGTGGCCGGCGTTGTGGCCGCCAGCGTAGCGGGCCACAACGGAAAAGTTCTCCGACAGCACATCGACAATTTTCCCTTTGCCCTCGTCGCCCCACTGGGCGCCGACAATGACCGCGGTCTTGCCTCGTTTCAATGCTGACTCCGTCACACAGATTTGCAGGCGAAAAGACGTGCTCCACCCAGGGGTCGCACACGCCTTGCCGCAGAAATACTCTAATGGCTTACTGGAATGAAAGCGGGAGAAGATGTGTACGACGTATCTTATCGCGCCCACGCAACCAATGGCAACGAATGGCTAGGAATGGCCCGCTCGGCACTGCGCGGCGAAGACCCGGTCCCGAGCTTGCCGGGGGAATCTGGGCGAGCCGCGCGACGGAATAATCGCGCGTTTGGCTCACTTCCTCACTCAAACTGCACCACCGCCGCCTATTGCGAAGCGTCCAGCAGTTCCTTTAGATGCTGCTGCCACAGCGCGGCCCAGGTGTGAGTGCCGTGACCACGGGTTTGGTCTGAGATGGGTATCAGCACGAAACGGCCTTTTTTCACCCGTGTGATTTCTCGTTCGGCAATCCCGAGTTCCGGAGGATTGATGAAATCGTCGGCTGAATTCACGAGCATCACGGGCACAGTGATTTTCTCCAGTTGCCCAGAGGGGTCGTAGTTCCGCGAGGCGTTGACCGCGTAAAGCAGATCGTTGGCGTCGTGCTCCGCAATGAAATGCTTCGAGAAGTCCTGAACCGCCGCATCGGCCGCGTCGCGCGTGGGAAAGTTTTTCTGCAACTGCAAAGGTGCGCCTCCGGCAATGTAGAACATGTCCGCGGCAATTTCGAGCGCGCTCAAAGGCTGGGAAGCATACTCTCCATTCTTCCAATCCGGATCGTCGCGAATGCCGTCGATCACCATTTTTCGCCACATTCGATTCCGTCCCGCGATCTGCACCGGCTGACAGGCTAGAGGCATGAGCGCGTCCGCGAAGTCGGGGTACGTCTCACCCCAAACCCAGGCATGCATGCAACCCATCGAAGTCCCCAGAATCAGCTGCAGGTGGTTCACACCCAGGCCTTTCTCCAACAACTCGTGCTGCAACGCGACCATATCGTCGTAGTCATACTGTGGAAAATGCGCGTGCATGCCATCGCTCGGCTTGCTGGATTTTCCGTGGCCGATGTTATCCGGAAGAACGACGTAATAACGCGTGATATCGAGGAGTTGCCCCGGCCCAAATAACACCCCGGCAAACTGCGGGGCAAGGAACTGCCGGCCGGAACCGCTGGTGCCGTGCAAAAGCAGCACGGCATTGGTTACGTTTCCGTTGGCGTTGCGCGTAGGGGTTCCAAGGGTCGCGTAGTGTATTCGAACCGCGGGCATTGTTTCGCCCGATTTGAAATGGAAATCGCCGGAAACGTAGTCGCCTTCCTTAGGGGTAGGCAGCGGGCTCGGCGGCTGCTGCGCGTTCAGGACTGCTGCAAAAGAAATCAGGAGAAATAAAGTCGTAAGCCTGCTCTTTTGGATGCGCCCGTGCATGTTAGCACCTCGTTTCGGAAGCAGGGTATCACAGGCCTTCACTTCCGCGACCTTGCATCCTGCAGGAAGGCTGTGGGACGATCAAAGCGGCGCGCACAAGATTATTGGCCATCATTCAGAAGGTCTAGAATTCCTTCAGTGACTCTATGCCCAAGTTTGAAAGACACGTTTTCGTATGCGGCAACCAGCGTCCTCCAGAAAATCCCCGGGGATGCTGCGATCCTACCGGTCAGGCAAAGTTGCAGAAACTATTCAAGCAGAAACTTGCGGAGCGCGGCCTCAAGGGCAAGGTGCGGGCCAACCAGTCGGGCTGCCTCGATCAATGCGAGCACGGTCCGAATCATCGTTGTTTATCCCGAAGCCGTCTGGTATGGACACGTCACCGAGGCTGACGTCGACGAAATCATCGAGTCCCACATCATCGGCGGCAAACCAGTCGAGCGTCTGAGGCTGGCCGACGGCTGCCTGAACACGGCGACGTGCGAACACAGGAAAGACAGTGGTCAGTGATCAGTGGCTAGTGGTCAGTAAAATCAAAAGCGCAGTGCCCGTGCCGCCGCCAACCGCATAACTGGCCACTGACCACTGCATTTCTGGTAGGCGCGGCAGGGATCGAACCTGCAACCACCGGTTTAGAAAACCGGTGCTCTATCCAATTGAGCTACGCGCCCGCCTAGCAAAATTTATCATAAGCTCTGGGTGGAGTATCATGCGTTGTCGCATTGACCTCTACCGCTCCATCCCGCCTCGCCTACATCGACTGGATGCGAGGTCTGGCCTGCGTGCTGATGTTCCAAACCCATTGCTACGACGCCTGGCTCAGCCCGAGTGCGCGCCAGAGCAAATTCTTCATGTATTCGCAACTGTTAGGCACCTTCCCTGCGCCTTTGTTTCTGTTTCTGGCGGGCATTTCGTTCGCGTTGGTAACGGAAAAGCTGTGGAAGAAGAATCTGCCGCCCACGCAAATCGCTCGCGCCACCATCCGCCGCGGCGGGGAGATATTTGCCTTCGGCCTGCTCTTTCGCCTGCAGGAATATCTCATCGCCTGGGGTTGGGCTCCGCTCAGCGACCTGTTGCGCGTAGATGTGCTCAACACCATCGGGGCCTCGATGATGCTGATGGGTCTCGTATGCTGGCTCGTGCTGTCGATTCACCGCGGAGCGCTAGCCCGGTTGGCCCTCGTTCTTGCCTCGGCTGGAACGGCTTTGCTGATTTCTCTGTTGACGCCGCCGTTGTGGACAACCTGGCGCCCGAACTGGCTGCCGTGGCCACTGGAGTCCTACATCAACGGCGTTCACAATCTAGGGACGCCGCAAGCTTGGCTCTTCCCAATCTTTCCCTGGACCGCCTTCGCCTTCGCCGGACTCGCCGCCGGATTTATTTTGCAGAGCCAGTGGGCTCGCCAGCGCGAAGCCCTGACTTTCTTTCTGGTGGGAGTGGCCGGCCTATTGTTCGTAGAAGTTTCCCGCTGGCTCGATGCCCAACCGCGCCAGCTTTATTCGGTCTACGACTACTGGCACACCAGCCCAAACTTTTTCTTGATTCGTGTGGGCATGCTGCTCGTGATTTTAACGGCGAGTTATACCTGGTGCCGCTGGGGTTTCGGACAACGGCCCGCCGGGCAGTGGGGCTTCAGTCCGCTCATTCAATTAGGCCAGGCTTCCCTGCTCGTCTACTGGGTCCACATCGAGTTCGTCTACGGGCGCGTCTCCATCCTGCCCAAACACAGCCAAAGCATCGGAACTGCATCCCTGGGATTGCTGACGATTTTCCTCGCGATGCTCATTCTCGCGTTCCTGCGGACGCGGATGAAAGGGCGTGGTGCCGAGATGCTGGCCTGGTTTCGCAGTCCAGCCCGCGCAAACTGAATGCGCTACCGGAACTGTTTCGCGAACTCCACCACTTCGCGCTCTGCCCAGCGGCCGTCGTAGGCCGGATCGCCGTCGCGTTCGCCGACGAAGGCGCAGTGGCCGCCGTCGTCGGTTTCGATGTAAGTAATGTTGCGATTCGAGAGAAGTGCACGGCGCGTCTCCGGCAAAATACGAATGAAAGGATCGTTTGCTGCGTGGATCACCAGCGCGGGCCGCGCGATGCGCAGGATCACGTTGGCGGCTGCGGCCCGGGCGTAATAATCATCGGCGCCGGTGAATCCGCAATAGTGAGCGGTTATGCGGTCGTCGAAGTCTCGCAGCGTTTTAACTCCCCGCATGCGGGACGCGTCAAAGCTCGAGGGGAACAGCCGCACCTTGCGGCGAAATCTCTGGAACAACTGCAGCAGAAAATAGTATTCGTAAATCCGGTTGGCAGGCTCGTGCAGCGCGTCGGCCCCTGCTGCCAGATTGATCGCCGGACAAACCGCCGCCACTCCGCGAAACTCCGCCGGACCGTCACTTCCCCACTCTCCGGCCAGCTTCAGAACCAGATTGCCGCCCATGGAAAAGCCAATGAGCACGAAACCGGAAATTCCGTCGCGCTCGACGAGATTGCGCGCCACCGCCGCCACATCCCCGGAACGGCTTGAGTTGTAGAGCGTGGGCGCACAGTGGTCCATGCCGCCGCAGTTGCGCTGATTCATGCGCACCACGTTCATGCCCGCGGCCAGGCCGTTCCGCGCGATTCCCAGCATGTACTGCGATTCGCTCGATCCCTCAAGGCCATGCACCACAATCAGCGTCAGTGCCCTCCGGTCTTTCTGCCAGTGACAGTGGCAGAGCACCGGAACGCCGGGTTCCACTTCGATCAAACGCTGCTCGGCAGGCGCCAGCTCGATTCGGCGCGGGAGAAAAAACGCAGCAAGCGTCTGCGCGTGCCCACCCCGCAGCCAGCGACGCGGCCGGAAGACCGTGGGCGCAAACGCGGGCTTCTCCGTCACGTCGTCCTCGAACTCAGCTCTTGCACTCGAAAGGCCCAGGCGTCACGATCCTGTTTGCGAAGTTGGCGCGAATTGATTCTAATAGGAACAGTCCGATCCAGGGAGCCATCCTCATGCCGATTTTTGAATACGTCTGCCAGGAATGCCAGCACGAATTTGAAACACTGGTCTTCGGCCGCGACAAGGCCAAATGCCCGAAGTGCCAAAGCCAGAAGCTAAGCCCACAGCTTAGCGTCTTTGCCATGTCGTCCAAAGGCATGTCCACCAGGAGCTCCACGAGTGGGTCGGGTCCCGCTGGCGCCTGCGGCTCCTGCGGCGATCCCCGGGGTCCGGGCGCCTGCTCACTCGGCGACCTCGACTAGCGCCTCGGCTCCCCCTCTTCGCCAACCAGTAACCAAACTTTCGGCACAGCTTCGCCTGTGACTGAGGTTACCTATGTTTCCCCGCGCCGCCCACCTACGATGCCTTGTCCCCCACCTCGAAACCAGGAGCATCGCATGGATCGGCGCCGCCAGTCCCGTGTTTTCGTTGACCTTCCCGTCCAGATCTGGGGCATGGACGCTCATTCCCGCCCCTTCACCCAGCCCGCCAGCCTGCGCACCATCAGCGGAAGTGGCGCAACCCTGCAGTGCGTAGACGCTCAATTGAAGCCGGGAGACATTGTCGATGTTCTCTACCTCGGCACAAGAGCGCAATTCCGCATCGTGTGGTGCGGAAAACCCGGAACCGAAATGGCGGGGGAAGTCGGAGTCGAAAATATTTCCGTTGACGCCAAGTTTTGGGATATAGACCCGCTGCGCTGCACGGCCGCCGCAGGCCAGTCTTGAGGATTGTTGTGTAAGAAAGAAGGGAGGGCCGGGGGAAGGCCGAAAACCCGCACCGCACGGGCCATCGCAGTATGCGGCGGGAGCAGTGCAAAGGCAAGAAGAAAGCAGAGCGTGGACGGGAATACTCGCTCAAAGTTGCAGGATCTTTCACACTAGCCGCACTCAATTCGTTGGAACCTTGCAAGTTTTGTCATCCTGCCCCGCTTGAGAGAGATTCTCCTTCGTGAACCTTGGTGTCCTTCGTGATTAACTGAGGTCCTCGCGAAAGAGCTGTAAACTCACCAGAGATGCAAGTAAAGATTCTTGGATCAGCAGCCGGAGGCGCGTTTCCGCAGTGGAACTGCGCCTGCGCAAATTGTCGCGCCGTGAGAGCCGGCGCCTTCCACGGCAAGCCGCGCACCCAGACGCAGCTTGCGCTCACCGAGGACGGCCGCTCGTGGTTCCTGCTGGGCGCGTCTCCGGATCTGCGAGCGCAAATCGAAGCCACACCTGAATTGCATCCGCGCGAGGGCGTGCGCCAATCGCCCATCGCGGGCGTGGTGCTGGCCAATGCCGATCTCGATCACGTTCTTGGACTGCTCCTGCTGCGCGAACTCCAACCGCTTCGCATATACGCCACGACTTCCGTTCGCCGCATTCTCCGCGAAGACAATTCAGTGTTCGGAATGCTGGAGCGCGTCCCGAATCAAGCCGTGTGGACCGAGTTTGCACCAGGAACGCAATTCAATTTGTGCAATGCCCAAGGCGAAGACTCCGGCCTGCGCTGCCAGGCGTGGTCGCTGAGCGCGCACTATCCCGCGTACGTCACCGCGGAACGCCAATCTCAACTCGCGCCTGGCGAAGCTTCCCTGGGATTCATCATCGCTTCTGTTTCTGGCTCGCGATTCGCCTACCTGCCCGCCGTTCCCGAATTGGACGATGCGCTTCTCGAACAACTCGACGCTTGCGACCTCTTGCTTTTCGACGGCACCTTCTGGAGCGACGACGAACTCATTCGCGTGCAGGGCAGCGGACAAACCGCGCGGCAGATGGGCCACATCCCGGTCGAAAACTCGCTCGTCAAGTTGGCGGGACTGCGCCGCCCGCGTAAAATATTTCTACACATCAACAACACCAATCCCATGCTGGACGAGGCAAGCCCCCAACATCGCCAGGTGCGCGACGCGGGCTGGGAAATTGCGGAGGATGGATGGCAGTTCAACCTGTAGACACGCACACCGCATCGCAAGCCCGCCTGCTTTCTCTCGACGAGTTGCGCGCGCGGCTACAGGCCACGGGTGAAGAGCGCTACCATCACAAGCATCCTTTTCATCTGTTGATGCACGAAGGCAAACTCAGCCGCGGACAACTGCAGGCCTGGGCGCTGAATCGCTATTACTATCAAAGCGATCATCCCGATCAAAGATTCGATTATCCTCTCGCGCGGTCCTGACCCGGTCTTCCGCCGCGCGTGGCGCAAGCGCATCGTCGATCACGATGGCGACGCCACCAGTGAAGGCGGCATCAAGCGCTGGATAAAGTTGGCGGAAGCTACAGGCCTTAATCCCGAACAGGTTCGCGCCGGAAAAGGCATTCTTCCCGCAACCCGCTTCGCGGTGAACGAATATCTGAACATCGTTCGCAGCCGGAGTCTGTTGGAAGCGGTCGCTTCCTCGCTGACGGAATTGTTTTCCACCAAGCTGATCACCTTGCGCGTGGAAAAATTGCGCCAGTACTATCCCTGGCTCTCATCGGGTCTGGATTATTTCGAGGCCAGACTTTATCAGGCGCCGGAAGATTCGCAGTTCGCCGTGAACTATGTCTACGACAACGCGAAGACCGCGGCCGAGCAGGAGTTGGCAATTCAGGCCCTGCGCGACAAGTGCGACATTCTGTGGGCGCAGCTCGACGCGCTCTACTTCGCCTACGTGCAGCCAGGATGGCCGCCGCCCGGCGCGTTCCAAATCGAGGGAAGCTAGCATGCCCCCTCCCGAAGATACCAGCCAGCCGCGCCTGGCCACCGGTTGCCGCTGGGGCGGCACTGAAGATGCGAGGGTGATCCTGTTCCCGGAAGGCGCAATCAAGTTGCAAGGCACAGGACGGCAAGTGTTGGAACGTTGCGACGGCCAGCGCACCTTCGGCCAGATCATCGCAGAATTGCAGGCTCAGTTCGACGATGCGGATCCCGCCAAAATTCGCAGCCGACATCAGCCAGTTTCTCGAGCAACTGCGGCACAAGCGGATCGTGGATTACTGATAATGATTCTTCGTCAACATCAATGACGATTCCCAACCCGCTAGCCCTCATCGCCGAGATCACGCACCGCTGCCCGCTGCACTGCGTCTATTGCTCGAATCCGCTTGAGCTGGCCGCGGTAAGTTCGGAGCTTTCCACCGCAGAATGGATCGACGTCTTCCAGCAATCGGGCAAGCTGGGCATGCTGCACGCGCACTTCACCGGAGGCGAACCGCTGGCGCGTCCCGATCTGACCGAACTCATCGCGGCCGCTCGCGCCGCAGGCCTCTACACTAACCTCATCACTTCCGGCATCGGTCTTGCTGAAACACGATTAAAGGCGCTGGTCGATGCCGGACTCGACCACATCCAACTCAGCTTTCAGGATTCGCGCGAAGACGCTGCCAACTGGATCGCGGGAGCCAAAGCGCACGCGCACAAGATTGAGTTGTCGCGCATCATCCGCCGCCACAAGATCGCCTTCACCGTAAATCTGGTGGTGCATCGGCAGAATATCGATCACCTCGATGAGATGATCGCTTTCATCGAGCAGCTCGCGCCCGAGCGTATGGAAATCGCCCACACCCAGTACTACGGCTGGGCATTAAAGAACCGCAGCCGCGCTGCTGCCCACTCGAGCGCAGCTTGAAAAAGCTACTGAGAGCCGTGGCTGCCGCGGAAAAACGCCTCGCCGGACGCATCCGCATCGATTTCGTGGTTCCCGACTACTACGCGCGCTTTCCCAAAGCCTGCATGGGAGGATGGGGACGTAGATTGATGCTCATCAATCCCGCGGGCAAGGTTCTTCCCTGTCACGCCGCGGAAGTAATTCCCGGACTCGAATTCGAAAACGTGCGCGAGCAAACTCTGGAGTTCATCTGGCAGCAGTCGTCCTCGTTCCAGCGCTTTCGCGGAGAAGAATGGATGCCGGAACCCTGCCGCAGTTGCGACCAGCGCACCGAAGATTTCGGCGGATGCCGTTGCCAGGCCCTGTTGCTCACCGGCAATGCCACCGCCACCGATCCTGCCTGCTCGCTGGCCCCCGCGCACCACATCGTCGAGGCAGCGCTGGCCGAAGCCAATGCCAGCGCCGCGGTTTCGCAGCCCGTTCCCGCCGCATCATTCGTGCAGTTGCAACAGCGCGCAGGAAGTCTCTGGAGTTACCGAACTAATCCTGAGTTAAGCAGTCTCGAATAACTGAGCAGAGCCAACGCTTCCTACCAGCGAAACCCGATCGTGATCGGACGATAGTCGGTGGTGATGCCATTGTGCGATCCGTGCACAAGACGGAACTCTCCGTAGATTTCGACGCCGCTCGGCATCTTGCGCGCTACGCCTGCCCCAACGTTGTATCCGAATTCGTTCACGGTGGAATTAACAAAGCTGCCGCTGAGAGGAATACTGAAATTCGAAGTCTGGCAAGCGCCCCACCAATTCCAGAACGCATTGCACGGCGCACCTGGAACTGTGGTGTCGCCGTTCAGACTTCCGGAACGATGGTTAAAACTCGCGCCGATGAGGACGTATCCGCCCCATATCGCTTGGTCACGGGAATGTTGATGATGGGATCCAGCGTGAGGGCGTAGACATGGGTTGTGGCTCCCGTTGCCAGCGCCAGTTGCTGTGTGGAGTCGCGCAGCGGCAGGTTCGCAAAAATAAAGTCCGCGCGCAGCCCGAGGTATTTGTTCGCGTTGCGAGCCACGCCGGCCGTCGCCGCAAAGCCTCCCTGCCTCACCCAGGTGCGCGTCGCGCCGCTGTCGAGGTTGGCGCCAGCGCCCACGTTGTAGACCCAGTTCTTGTAGTCGTGAATGCGTTTCCGGTGCGAAGTAGATTCCTCCTCCGCGGGTTCCTGGCTGCTGTCGGGCTTCTGGGCTGCCGGAGTTGGCGCGGCGGGTTGTTGCGCCTGAGGCGCCTGCGTCGCTGGCGGGGTTGCGGGAGTCTGTCCCGCCGGCGTGCTCTGGGCGAAGCCTCGCTCCGGCGCTCCCAGCAGAATTGTCAGAACCAGCACCGCCAGCGCACTCAGACTCGCGAACTTTCCCATCATCCATTCTCCTCCCATAACCGGGCGTGGTGGCGGACCGTAGCCCTCGGCATGAAGAGGCGAGAGGCGCCGTTGATCAAGGTTCCGCTTGTGATTCCTCGCAGGCAGGCATTTGCCTTGGTTGCGGCGGGATCGCATTATAGTACCAACTTTGATGCTGATTCTGCCTGGCAAGCCGCCCGGCGCTGCCTGTGCGCTTTCCATTTCGCGGCGTCGCAAGTCCCACGTATGATAAAAGTTAGTTTCCGCTTCGAGAGCAACCTTTGCACAAGACTCCGCCAGAGCAGGCATTGGACGCCAATCCCGCCGCCATTTCACGGGATCACACTCCCGCGTGCCGGGTTGCGCTGGTGGGCTTTGGAACTGTGGGCCGCGCCGTGGCCAAGATTCTCTGCGAACGCACTGACGGCTTGCTCCGCCTGACGCACATCTGCAATCGCAACGTCGAGCGCAAGAAGCAGTGCTTGGGGACCGAGCTATCGATTCCGAGCGACGTAGTCTGGACGGAAGACTTTCACACGATTCTCCACTCCGACGCCGACATCGTTATTGAATTGATCGGTGGCCTCCACCCCGCAGAGGACTTGGTGCGCGGCTCGCTGAACGCAGGCAAGTCTGTGGTGACGGCCAACAAGCAACTCATCGCCCGCCACGGCCCGGACTTGCTGCAGCTTGCGAGTGCGAACGGCTGCCAGCTTGAGTTTGGAGCGTCCGTCGCCGGCGGCGTTCCCGTTCTTCCTGCGCTGCGCACCGGGCTTTGCGGAGATCGACTGCACGGCATTGCCGGCATTCTGAACGGCACCTGCAACTACATTCTCAGCCGCATCGAGACCGCCCGCATTCCCTTCAGCGAGGCTCTCGAAGAAGCGCAGGCCCGCGGATATGCCGAAGCCGACGCCAGCGAAGACCTCGACGGCGGCGACGCCCGCGCCAAACTTTCCATCCTGGCGCTGGCCGGCCTGCAGGTTCGCGTTTCTCCGGGAGACATTCGCGCCCGCACCATTCGCCCCGTCGACGCGGTCGACTTCGATTACGCCGCCGAACTGGGCTGCACGATTCGCCAAATCTCCCGCGCCGATTTGAAAGGCACCACCTTATTTGCGGACGTTGGCCCCAGCCTGGTTCCCGTATCGTCGCCCTTTGGACGCGTGCAGAGAAATCTGAATCTGGTTTTGACTTCGGGAGAATACGGCGGCGACATGGCCTTTCTGGGCGCGGGCGCGGGAGGAGATCCCACCGCGGTTGCGGTGGTCTCAGACTTGATGGCGATAGCGGAAAGCTACGCGGCTGGTCCCCGCCCACGGCGTGCGCTGCAGTTCGCATCGCCAAAAGTAAGCTGCGACTTTGAGACGCCCTGGTATCTGCGCCTGGTGGTGAAAGATCAGCCCGGCATTATCGCGGGGCTGGCCGCGATCCTCTCGGCTCACCACCTGAACATCGATGCCGTGCTGCAAAAACCGGGATTCGACAAAAGCGCTCTGCCCTTCGTGATCACGCTCGAACCTTGCCGCGACGCGCAATTGCACCCTGCGCTGCAGGAAATGTCCGCGCTGCCCTTCGCGCTTCGCCCGTGCCTCTGCTTGCCGATCCTGCGCTAAGCCGCGACGTCATCCCGAGCGAAGCGAAGGATGACAAGCCTCAGTCTGATGGCAAGCTTGTGTGAGTCGACGTTATCTTGCGAACTCTTACTTCCAGAAAGGATTCTTCAACCCTGCAGGCTTGAGGGCGCTGTCGATCTTCGTTTCCGCGCCGGAATCGTCCGAGATTTTCTCGTCGGTCAAACGAGACGAAGGTGCATGAAGCTCTTCCGGGCAGTAGGATGGCGTCGGGGAACAGGGATATTCTGATTTCATCGGGGAACCTCCACGGTATTTATGATCTAGATTCATTGAAACACCGGGATGGCGATTCGAAAGCCGCAAAATCTTGATGCCTCGCATCGAAAAATCAGCTGCAACGTTCCGCCGTCGGAGCACCATTTTCGAGCGCCCGGCAAAACTGCTAGGATGCCAGATTGGGCAATGCCCGAAATTCAAAACCGCATTCTTGAGGAAACTTCGTGAAATACCGCAAGCTGGGCCGAACCGGATTCGATGTCAGCGACATCGCCTATGGACTCTGGGGAATGAGTGGCTGGAGCGGTTCCGATGACCAGCAGTCGCTCGCTTCCCTGCAACTTGCCGTCGACTCGGGCTGCAACTTCTTCGACAGTGCGTGGGCTTACGGCGAGGGCAAGAGCGACGGCTTGCTCGGCGAAACATTGGCGCGCAACTCCGGCAAGCGGCTCTACGCCGCGTCAAAGATTCCTCCCGCCAACGGCAAGTGGCCCGCGCTTCCGAAATACAAATACCACGACGTATTTTCCGCCGATCACGTGATCAAGTACGCCGACCTGATCCGCAAGAAACTCCGCGTTGACTCGATCGACCTGCTGCAGTTCCATGTCTGGGATGACAGTTGGGCGGATGAACCGGAATTTCGCTCGACGGTGGAGAAGTTGAAAGACGGCGGCTGGATTCGCCACTTCGGCCTCAGCCTGAACCGCTGGGAGCCGGAGAATGGTATCAAGGCGCTGCACACGGGATTAGTCGACGTGGTGCAGGTGATCTATAACATCTTCGATCAGGCGCCCGAGGACAAGCTGTTTCCCCTCTGTCAGGAACTCAACGTGGGCGTGATTGCGCGCGTGCCTCTCGACGAAGGCAGCCTGGGCGGCAAGATGACGCTCGAAACCCGCTTTCCGAAGAGCGATTGGCGCTCCGGCTATTTTGGGCCGGAGAATCTGGCGAAGACGATTCAGCGCGTCGACAAGCTTAAGAAAATCCTGCCCGCAGGCATGACGCTTCCAGAAATGTCGCTGCGCTTCATCCTGTCTCATCCCGCGGTCAGCACGACGATCGTGGGCATGCGCAGCCCGGAGCACGTGCGTCAAAATGTCGCCGCCAGTGACGCTGGCCCGCTCGACGCTGTCTTACTCGCCGAATTGAAGAAGCATCGCTGGGACCGCAAGCCGCAACGCTGGTCGGATTAAGGAGGCGGATCAAGGGGACGACGGTGACCAGCAGAAGCACACGAACAAATCAATGCCAAAAGCCCACAGGATGGCTGGGTCGATTCGTTTTGTGGAACATGAATTCGCGGCATTCCAAGGTCACGGATTGGGGCCTATCCAACATATCGATAGAAAAGCACTACACCGTCCTCGATGCAGGCTGTGGCGGAGGCAGAACGGTGAGTAAGTTAGCCGCCGTCGCGACTCAGGGAAAGGTCTACGGCCTCGATTTCTCCAAGGAGAGCGTCGCTTCGGCCAAACGAATAAATAGACAATGGATCGATAAGGCCCGCGTCGAGATTCGCGAAGGGTCTGTGTCTCAGTTGCCGTTCCCGGAGGACGTGTTCGACCTGGTCACGGCAGTGGAAACACACTTCTGGTGGCCTGACTTGCCGGCTGATATGCGCGAAGTTCTAAGAGTCCTGAAGCCGGGTGGCAGGCTCATCATCATCGCGGAAGTCTATCGGGGAGCGAAGACCAAGACTGCGAAGATGGTCGAAAAATACCTCCCATTATCGGGTATGGCACTCCTGAGTGTGAATGAGCATCGCGAACTCTTCGCGAATGCCGGGTACTCGGACGTTCAGATCATTGAGGAGACCGGCAAAGGATGGA